>NZ_JAPHPW010000029.1 GCF_026241515.1 Vibrio sp. 14G-20 | reverse complement strand
GCCATCAGCTGAATGAACGGTAATTGTATCGGTGGCAGTAGTGCCTTTGCTTAAGGCTTGCACTTGTGGGTTTGTGTTATCGAGATCGTAAGTCCAAGCACCATTATCTTTGAGGTGGAGTGTGCCTAAAGCACCAACAACATCCGTATTGGAGAAATGTGCTTCCCCCGTATCAACATCAGTAATTGTCAATGTACCGGATGTTTGCAGTTGAGTTTCTTCCGTCACTGCGCCGGAGTTAGTTCCACCAATCACGGCTTTGTCGTTAGTGCCGTTAATTGTAATCGTCACTTGATGTGATGCGCCGTCTGCTGAATGAACGGTAATCGTATCAGTAGCCGTCGCGCCTTTGCCTAACGCTTGAACGGTTGAATTAGTGTTATCGAGATCGTAAGTCCAAGCACCATTGTCTTTGAGGTGGAGCGTGCCTAAAACACCTGCAACATCCGTATTAGAGAAGTGCGCTTCACCCGCATCGACGTCAGCAATCGTCAACGTTCCGGATGTTTGCAGTTGAGTATCTTCCGTTACTGTGCCGGAGCTCGTACCACCAATTACCGCTTTGTCGTTAGTGCCATTGACGGTGATAGTTACCTGATGGGGCGTGCCATCAGCTGAATGCACGGTAATCGTATCGGTAGCGGTTGCTCCTTTGCCCAACGCTTGAACGGTTGGATTCGTGTTATCAAGATCGTACGTCCATTTACCTGAACCTGTCAGATGCAGAGTCCCCAAGTTGCCAGCAATATCGGTGTTTGAGAAATGGGCTTCGCCAGTATCGACATCCGTCACGGTAAGTGTACCTGAGGTCTGAAGTTGAGATTCTTCGGTAACAGCTCCAGTATTGGTGCCACCAATTACCGCTTTGTCGTTAGTGTCATTGACGGTGATGGTAATTTGATGTGGTGTACCATCGGCAGAATGAACGGTGATGGTATCGGTAGCTGTTGCCCCTTTACCTAACGCTTGAACGGTTGGATTGGTGTTATCTAGGTCGTACGTCCATTTACCTGAGTCAGTCAGGTGAAGGGTCCCAAGAACACCAGCGATATCGGTATTGGAGAAGTGTGCTTCGCCTGTATCAACATCGGTTACGGTGAGTGTTCCAGAAGTGTGTAGTTGCGACTCTTCAGTGACTGCACCAGAGTCGGTGCCCGCAATGACGGCCGTATCGTTGGTACCATTTACAGTGATAGTGACCTGATGAGACGTACCGTCAGCTGAGTGCACGGTAATAGTATCAGTAGCCGTCGCGCCTTTGCCTAACGCTTGAACGGTTGAATTAGTGTTATCGAGATCGTACGTCCACGAACCTGAATCGGTTAGATGTAATGTACCTAGTGTTCCTGCGATATCGGTATTGGAGAAATGTGCTTGTCCTGTATCGACGTCAGTAATCGTCAATGTGCCGGATGTTTGCAGTTGAGTATCTTCCGTTACTGTGCCGGAGCTCGTACCACCAATCACCGCTTTATCATTGGTACCGTTAATTGTGACGATAATCTGATGGGGTGTGCCGTCCGCCGAATGAACGGTAATTGTATCGGTGGCCGTCGAGCCTTGTCCTAACGCTTGCACTTTAGGGTTGGTGTTATCGAGGTCGTAAGTCCAAGCACCATTGTCTTTGAGGTGGAGCGTGCCTAAAGCACCTGTAACATCCGTATTGGAGAAATGTGCTTCCCCAGTATCAACATCAGTAATTGTCAATGTACCGGATGTTTGCAGTTGAGTTTCTTCGGTGACCGCGCCTGAGCTTGTTCCACCAATCACTGCTTTGTCGTTAGCGCCGTTTACTGTAATCGTCACTTGATGAGGAGTTCCATCTGCGGAATGTACAGTAATCGTATCCGTTGCCGTTGAACCTTTGCCTAAGGCTTGCACTGATGGGTTGGTGTTATCTAGGTCGTAACTCCAAGCACCATTATCTTTGAGGTGGAGCGTGCCTAAAGCACCAGCAACATCGGTATTGGAGAAATGTGCTTGTCCCGTATCGACGTCAGTAATCGTCAATGTGCCGGATGTTTGCAGTTGAGATTCTTCCGTTACTGCACCGGCGCTTGTACCACCAATCACTGCTTTGTCGTTAGTGCCGTTTACTGTAATCGTCATTTGATGAGGCGTTCCATCCGCCGACTGAACGGTAATCGTATCGGTAGCTGTTGCCCCTTTACTTAACGCTTGAACGGTTGGGTTGGTGTTATCAAGGTCGTACGTCCATTTACCTGAGTCAGTTAGATGAAGGGTCCCAAGAACACCAGTGATATCGGTATTGGAGAAGTGTGCTTGTCCAGTATCGACGTCAGTAATCGCCAACGTTCCGGATGTTTGCAGTTGAGTGTCTTCTGTTACTGCGCCGGCGCTAGTACCACCAATCACGGCTTTGTCGTTGGTGCCGTTAATTGTGACGGTAACTTGATGCGGCGTGCCGTCTGCTGAATGAACGGTAATCGTATCGGTGTCAGTAGCGCCTTTGCCTAAGGCTTGTACTGTTGGGTTCGTATTATCTAAATCGTACGTCCATTTACCTGAGTCTGTTAGATGCAGAGTACCTAACACACCAGCAATGTCGGTATTTGAGAAGTGCGCTTCACCAGTATCAACATCAGTTACAGTTAGCGTACCCGATGTCTGAAGTTGAGATTCTTCGGTGACCGCGCCTGAGCTTGTTCCACCAATCACTGCTTTGTCGTTAGCGCCGTTTACTGTAATCGTCACTTGATGAGGAGTTCCATCTGCGGAATGTACAGTAATCGTATCCGTTGCCGTTGCCGTTGAACCTTTGCCTAACGCTTGAACGGTTGGGTTGGTGTTATCTAGATCGTACGTCCATTTACCTGAGTCAGTTAGATGAAGGGTCCCAAGAACACCAGCGATATCGGTATTGGAGAAGTGTGCTTCGCCTGTATCAACATCGGTTACGGTGAGTGTTCCAGAGGTGTGTAGTTGCAACTCTTCAGTGACTGCACCAGAGTCGGTGCCCGCAATGACGGCCGTATCGTTGGTACCATTTACAGTGATAGTGACCTGATGAGACGTACCGTCAGCTGAGTGCACGGTAATAGTATCAGTAGCCTTAGCTCCTTGTGCAAGCGCTTGAACTTTCGGATTGGTGTTATCGAGATCGTACGTCCACGAACCTGAATCGGTTAGGTGTAATGTACCTAGTGTTCCTGCGATATCGGTATTGGAGAAATGTGCTTGTCCAGTATCGACGTCAGTAATCGCCAACGTTCCGGATGTTTGCAGTTGAGTGTCTTCTGTTACTGCGCCGGCGCTAGTACCACCAATCACGGCTTTGTCGTTGGTGCCGTTAATTGTGACGGTAACTTGATGCGGCGTGCCGTCTGCTGAATGAACGGTAATCGTATCGGTTGCCTTTGCTCCTTTTCCTAGCGCTTGAACAGTAGGGTTTGTATTGTCTAGGTCGTAAGTCCAAGAGCCCGAGTCAGTTAAATGTAGGGTGCCCAATGAACCTACAATATCGGTGTTCGAGAAGTGCGCTTCGCCAGTATCGACATCAGTTACGGTTAGCGTTCCGGATGTTTGCAGTTGAGTTTCTTCCGTTACTGCGCCGGAGCTTGTACCACCAATTACCGCTTTGTCATTAGTACCGTTAATTGTAACGGTAACTTGATGTGGTGTGCCGTCTGCCGAATGAACGGTAATCGTATCGGTGTCAGTAGCGCCTTTGCCTAAGGCTTGTACTGTTGGGTTCGTATTATCTAAATCGTACGTCCACGCTCCTGAGTCAGTCAGGTGAAGGGTACCAAGAGCACCAGCAATATCGGTGTTTGAGAAATGGGCTTCGCCAGTATCGACATCCGTCACGGTAAGTGTACCTGAGGTCTGAAGTTGAGATTCTTCGGTAACAGCTCCAGTATTGGTGCCACCAATTACCGCTTTGTCGTTAGTGCCATTGACGGTGATGGTAATTTGATGTGGTGTACCATCGGCAGAATGAACGGTGATGGTATCGGTAGCTGTTGCCCCTTTACCTAACGCTTGAACGGTTGGATTGGTGTTATCTAGGTCGTAAGTCCACTTACCTGAGTCAGTCAGGTGAAGGGTACCAAGAGCACCAGCAATATCGGTGTTTGAGAAATGTGCTTCGCCAGTATCGACATCCGTTACGGTGAGTGTTCCAGAGGTTTGTAACTGTGACTCTTCGGTGACAGCTCCTGAGCTTGTTCCACCAATCACTGCTTTGTCGTTAGTACCGTTCACCGTAATTGTTATTTGATGAGGAGTGCCGTCTGCTGAGTGGATAGTAATGGTATCGGTTGCTGAATTTCCTTTCCCTAGAGCCTGAACGTTTGGGTTTTTATTGTCGAGATCGTATCGCCACCCACCGTCATCTTTGAGGTGCAAAGTTCCTAGTACGCCTTTGATGTCAGAGTTAGAGAAGTGCGCTTCATTTGAGTCAACATCAGTGATGTTTAACTGACCAACAACAGTAGTGTTTAAATCTTCGGTAACGTGGTTAGAGCCTAGATTTGTTGGAATCGCAGCAAATGAGTTTGGTGAACCGGCAGTACTACTAGTAATAACGGCTTGGTCGTTGGTGCCATTAATCGTTACCGTAACTTGATGTGCTGTTCCGTCGGCTGAATGAACGGTGATGATGTCTGTTGCAGTAGAACCTTGGGCCAGTTTTTGAACGGCTGGGTTCCCGTTGTCTAAATTGTATGTCCACGCACCGTCTTTTGATAGAACTAACGTGCCAAATTGACCTGTCAGTAGTGATGCTTGAAAATGATCCTGCCCAAGATCTGAGTCAGTGACCGTTAGTTGACCGTGAACCTGTGTCGTTTGGTCTTCTGTTACTGAGCCAGCATCGACGCCAGACACAATTGCATTGTCATCGTTACCGCCAATTGTCATTTCAAGCGCTTGAGGAGTGCCATCTTTGGTGTGAATAGTGAAGCTTTCTTGCAATGAAGTGACTGTAGTTAACGCTTGAACATTCGAAAGAGAGTTATCAACTTGATACTGCCAATGTCCATTAGAATCGATAGTTAATGAACCATATTTCCCGGTAATCGTTTCAGCAAGCACAGAGCTTTGATCATGGTCTGGGTCAATGACATCAATCTTACCTGTTGCATTCAGTAACCCTTGAGAATCCACGTTGCTATCTTCGGTCACTATGCCGTGCAAATCCCCAGAAATGGTAGGAACGTCTTGCTTACCAGTAACGGGTATTTGAACGACAACACTAGACCCATTTGATAAATGCAGCACGAACTTATCTGTGCCGGGTTGATTTTGGTGTAGCAAAACGTATTGAGGTGAAAGAGGGTTCAATACAAAGGTGTACTTACCACCCGAATCAACGTGCAGTTCCCCATATATTCCTTTGATCACTTCCGGAGTAAAGGTTACTGGTAGGCTCGGTGTTGTAGGAACATTGTTAGTAGGTGTCGTTATGCCTCTCGATTCGATAGAAGGAATCGAACTTGCGGGGATGTAATGTGCTTGAGGGTGTGACGAGCTAGAAAGGTGATGTGAAGGTCTTAGCGTCGTTTCACCTTCCATAGAAGGAGACTCTTGACCAACAATAGCATCTGAATCGTGAATATTTCTTGTTATTGGTTTTTGATTTTCGTCTTTAGAAATATCAGCGCTTTGATGAACTGCACTTTCTTGATTGTTGGTGGAATCTTGATGAGCCAAAGTTGCCTCATCAGTTGGTGTCATAGTTTCGGCTGACGCGTGTTTTGCTAGCGAAGGTAGAATAAGCATTAAAGACTGAGTCAGAGGTACATTAATCTTGAGTTTTGAATGTAATCGGACTTTCTTCTTTTTTGCCTGTTTTACAGCCTCTGAGGATTGGGCTTTAGGTTGCTCTTTTTTATCGAGCTTTTCGCTTTTTTTGACGCTGTTTTTTTTAGTCATCTTTTCATCCGTGAATCTCTATTATTCTTATCTAAGTAAAATACACAGATCGAGGTTTAGCGAGCTAATGAGATAATTTTTAAAGAAAATTTCCTTAAATCAAACGACTCTCTCACTTTAGTGTAAAGCGTGTTGAATATTCATTCGGCTATTGGCCAAAGATATTGAGTAATCAACTTGACCTTACCCTAAGGGGAACCTCTATAATTACCGTATAAATTTAAAGGTAAGCTATGACAAACACACTCCGCACAACTTGGATTACTGTTTTCAGCATCGTTGCGATGTTGGTGTCTAGCTATGCCTCAAGTTCATCGATCATGATGACCAATGTGATGATGTCTCAAATGGGCTCGAACCAGTCCGCTTGTTACCATAGTGATGCTTTGGCGGATGATATGGCGGCGGAATGCCACGTCGTAAGCTCCGAATCACACGCTGAACACACCAATATGGATGCTCAGGCATTTGATTCTCAGTGTCATATGTCTCCAGAGAGCGAAGATTGTGGCGACATGATGGGAAACCATTGTTCTGGTTCCGACTGCTGTGCCTCTGTTTGTTCTACAGTTTCTTACCCTATTCAGGCTGTTCAAACTGTTAATCCATTTATCTCTTCATTCGCTCGTTTTCAATCTGTCACTATTGGCCAGAAAGTCGCACGCGCTCAATCTTTACTACGCCCACCCACCGCATAAATCTATATCTAAAAACATAGCGATATCAGGGGAATAAATCTGATACGCCAATCTTTTATATGCGTTATTTAACGCTAGATATGGACATTCATTGTGAATATAAAACCAACAACCTCCGTGTTTAAAATAAACGCGAGTGTCGTGGTTGCTGTTGCCTTTGTTTCGAGTACTGCCTTTATTTCGGCCAGTGCTTTAGCTGCTGCGCCTACTTCAACACAAGCCGATCCACAGAGATCAACACAGCAACTCAATACATTGATTGAGATAGCCTTAAGCCAAGACGGTAACCGCAAGCAGTACTTTGCTCAGTCACAAGCGATGCGAGAAACCGGTATTGCCAGCGCAACCTTGATGGATCCGAAACTAAAAGTCGGATTTGGCGGTCTGCCAGTCGATGGCTTCCAGTTTGATGAAGACCCGATGACCAATATTTCGGTCGGTCTAATGCAGCAATTTGAACGTGGCGATACGCTGGATCTTCAGCAGAAAAAAGCCGGTCAGCAAGCGGATGGGTTAGCGCTTCAAGTGCAGGCTCGTGAGCTTACCGTTGCTAACAGCATGACGCAGCTTTGGCTTGAATTGGGTTACCAGAAAGTCGCAGAAGGTGTTATGCGTGAAAACCGACGCCTTTTGGTTGAGCTAGAAAACTATGTGCAAACCAACTACTCGATTGGTAAAAGCGAAGCTCAAGATCTGCTTAATGCTCAGCTTCAAGTCAGCAAGCTCGATGAAAAGTTGCAAGCCAATCAGCAAGTTCAACGCCGTCTGATCTCTCAACTGTCTGAGTGGCTCGGTTCTGATTGGTTAGGGAACCAAGCGATTGACTCTCAGGCTCTTGATCCTCAGGGGAGGCTTCATGCGACCAACTACATTGATTGGTCGTTATTGGAGAGCAAGCTGGCGACTAACCGTGATTCAACCAAGCACTATCAACTGTTGACGGATCATCCGCTCGTCAAGATCACAGATGCGACTATCTCATCTAATCAAACTCAAGTAGAGCTAGCTGAGCAAGCGTATACGCCTCAGTTTGGCGTGGAAGTGATGTATGCCCATCGACAAGCGAACAACATGGCTGGCGAACCTGCCTCTGATCTTGTCAGTGCTTATCTTACTGTCGATATCCCTTTGTTTACGGGTAACCGACAGGATAAGAACTTGTCGGCGGCTCAGTACCAAGTCGGTGCAGCTAAATCCCAAAAAGACACCTTACTTTCCCAAATGAACGCGCAAGTGAATGCATTATTGGTTGATAAGGCGAACCTCACCCAGCGTTTAGAACGCTACCAAAGCACTTTGCTTCCTCAAACTGCCGCTCGAATTAGTGCGGTGGAAAGAGGCTATCAAAACAACACCGCACAATTTAACGATGTTATTGCAGCAACGGCGGATGAACTAGCACTCCAGCTTGAACAGCAACGCCTAATCACTGATCTCAACATCGTAAATAGCAAACTGGCCTCACTGGTCAGTGGTTTTGACTACCAAGTTAAGCAACCGCAACTCAACCCCACCGTAACTCAAAACAACAGCCAATCAGTAAAGGAATAGACAATGAATACAGTAAAAGTAGCGACTATCGCTTTGTTGGTCGGTGGTGCATTGGGTTTTGGTGTGAATCACTTTGTTGTTGGGTCAGCACATAATATGTCATCGATGGCAGGTACTGAAGGAGCTGAATCTAAAGCTGACGAAAGTAATGAACCTCTGTATTGGGTTGCGCCTATGGACCCAAATTATCAGCGAGACAAACCGGGTCAGTCGCCTATGGGGATGGATTTAATTCCTGTTTATGCGGATGACTCAAGTGCGGGAGCAGACAAGGCGGGAACTGTGTATATCGACCCGTCAGTAGAAAATAATCTTGGTGTCAAAACAGCAAAAGTTAACTTTGAAGCGTTGTCTCCTCGTATTGAAACCGTGGGTTACGTGGCGTTCGATGAAAGTACATTGTGGCAAACCAACGTAAGAGCAGCAGGCTGGGTTGAGAAGCTTTATATCAATGCTGTTGGTGAGAAGGTGAATAAGGGCGATGTGCTGTTCACACTTTATTCTACAGAGCTGGTTAAGGCACAAGAAGAGTTACTTAGTGCATACAAAACGGGTCGCAAAGGGTTGGTCCAGGGATCCACTGAACGCTTGATCACCTTGGGTGTCGATAAAGATCAGATTCGTTCGATCACTCGCCGAGGTAAAGCCTCGCAAACCATAAAAATTAAAGCACCCGCAGATGGCGTTATCGCTAGCCTCAATATTCGTGAGGGTGGTTATCTTTCGCCTGCGCAAGCGGTAATCAGCGCAGGCCCTCTAGACGAGGTGTGGGTTGATGCCGAAGTGTTTGAGCGCCAAGCTCACTGGATCTCATCAGGCAGCAATGCGGTGATGACTCTAGATGCCATTCCCGGCAAAGAGTGGTTAGGTAATGTCGATTACGTTTACCCAATCCTTGACCCAAAAACTCGAACTTTACGCGTTCGTTTGAAGTTCTCGAATCCTAATGGCGAGCTAAAACCGAACATGTTCGCCAATATTGCGTTGAAGCCAATCAGTGATGAATCTGTTCTTACTATCCCAAGATCGTCGGTGATTCATTCTGGTGGCATGACACGAGTAGTGTTGTCCGAAGGTGAGGGTAAATACCGTTCAGCACGCATTGAAGTCGGGCGTGAAGCTGACGAGAAGATCGAGGTGTTGCAAGGGCTTGAACAAGGTGAACATATCGTGACTTCTGCGCACTTTATGTTGGATTCTGAATCGAGCCAATCTGCTGATCTGTCACGCATCAATGGCGTTGAGGAAGAGGCTGAAACCGTGTGGGCAAAAGGTGAAATTGCAGATGTGATGCAAGGCAGCCGTATGGCGACCATCAATCACCAACCTGTTCCTGAATGGGATTGGCCGGGCATGGTGATGAATTTCGCCTTTGCTGAAGGCTTAGATATGGCTGACGTGAAGCGTGGGCAAGTGGTTGATTTTGAAATGATGAAAACGGAATCAGGCCAGTATGAAGTCGTTGATTATAAAGTGAGCGAGCATCAAATGGCGGGCGAAGTGTGGGTGAAGGGAGACATCACCATGTTGATGGCAGATTTTGGCATGATCACGGTAAATCACAAGCCAGTACCCGAGTGGGATTGGAAAGCGGGGGAGATGAACTTCCAAGTAAGTGAAGACCTTGATTTATCCGAGTTTGCCGAAGGTCAAAGCATTCGGTTTCTAGTGGCGAAGCAAGGTTCTGATTATGTGCTCAAATCTCTCGAACCGACGAATAGCACGGGTGAGGGCGAACTATGATCAATGCAATCATTCGCTGGTCTATTAGCAACCGCTTCTTAGTGCTGGTTGCCACTGTAGCCATCGTATTTGGCGGCTTATACAGCGTTAAAAATACGCCCGTCGATGCTATTCCAGATCTTTCTGATGTTCAGGTGATCATCAAAACCAGCTATCCGGGGCAAGCGCCTCAAGTAGTCGAAGATCAGGTGACCTATCCGCTCACAACGGCGATGTTAGCCGTTCCGGGTGCAGAAACGGTTCGTGGCTACTCGTTCTTTGGTGATTCCTATGTCTATATCATCTTCAATGACGATACCGATATGTACTGGGCGCGTTCACGAGTGTTGGAGTACTTAAGCCAAGTGGCTCCTAACTTGCCATCAAGTGCCAAGCCAACATTAGGACCCGATGCAACTGGTGTGGGCTGGGTTTACAGCTACGTTCTGCAAGACAAAACCGGTCAGCACGACTTAGCGGAACTTCGTAGTTTGCAAGACTGGTTCTTGAAATACGAGCTTCAAACTGTTGATGGTGTGTCTGAAGTCGCGACTGTCGGTGGCATGGTGAAGCAATATCAGGTTCAGATAGATCCGGCCAAGCTACGTGCTTATGACCTAACGCTACAACAAGTCAATAAGGCTATCCAAGATGGTAACCAAGAAACCGGCGCGTCAGTGGTTGAAATTGCCGAAGCCGAGCACATGGTTCGCACCACGGGTTACCTTACAAGTATTGAAGACATCCAATCTCTGCCGCTAAAAGTGACCGACAAGGGCACTCCTCTGTTATTGGGCGACATTGCTGACATTAACCTTGGCCCGCAAATGCGTCGTGGTATCTCTGAACTCAATGGTGAGGGCGAAGCGGTTGGCGGCGTTATCGTGATGCGCTTTGGTGAAAATGCCAGTGAAGTGATCGACTCGGTTAAATCCAAGCTCGCAGAACTGCAAGCCGGCTTACCTGATGGTGTCGAGATTGTCGCGACTTATGATCGTTCAACTCTTATTGATTCAGCCGTTGAAAACCTATGGAAGAAGCTGGCTGAAGAGTTCATCGTGGTCGCCGTCGTGTGTGCATTGTTCTTGTTCCATATCCGCTCGTCGTTGGTTATCGCACTAAGTTTACCAGTTGGTATCTTGGGTGCGTTTATCGTAATGCATTGGCAGGGTATTAACGCCAACATCATGTCTCTTGGCGGAATAGCGATTGCGATTGGTGCCATGGTGGATGGTGCCATAGTGATGATAGAGAACGTTCATAAGCACATAGAACGAACGCCTCTGACTGATAAAAACCGTTGGCAGGTGATTGGCAAGGCGGCTGAAGAAGTTGGTGCGCCACTGTTCTTCTCGCTGATCATCATTACCTTGAGCTTTGTGCCTGTGTTCGCGTTAGAAGGACAAGAAGGCAAGATGTTCTCGCCGCTTGCGTTTACCAAGACGTATGCGATGGCGGCAGCGGCGGGTTTGGCTATCACGCTTGTGCCTGTGCTAATGGGTTATTTCATTCGCGGCAACGTGCTACCTGAACATAAAAACCCAGTAAACCGTAGCCTAGTGGCGATGTACAAACCGCTTCTAAACCTCAGCTTAAAATATCCAAAGGTGATGATTGTTATCGCACTTGGCTTAATGGTGTCTGCTTATTACCCAACCAGTAAGCTTGGTAGTGAGTTCATTCCTCCTTTGGACGAAGGGGATTTGATGTACATGCCAACCACGTATCCGGGCATCTCAATAGGTAAGGCTCGTGAGTTGTTGCAACAAACCAACAAGCTCATCAAAACCATTCCAGAGGTGGAAACTACTTGGGGAAAAATTGGTCGAGCAGAGACAGCAACCGATCCAGCACCACTGACCATGATTGAAACGGTTATTCAGCTTAAACCACGCGACGAATGGCGTGACGGTGTCACTACGGAGTCGCTGCGCAAAGAGTTTGATGATCTGATTCAGTTCCCAGGTTTGACCAATGCGTGGGTTATGCCAATCAAAACCCGTATCGACATGTTAGCGACCGGCATTAAAACCCCAATCGGTATCAAAATCGCAGGCCCGGATCTGAGCGTGATTGAAGATATTGGTTCTCAGCTGGAACCTATCTTAAATGGTGTTAGCGGTACGGCTTCTGTGTATGCCGAACGTGTGGCTGGTGGTCGTTATGTGACGATAGATATCAAACGCCGCTCTGCTGCGCGATATGGCTTGAGCATTAAAGAAGTGCAACAGGTTATCTCGACTGCGGTCGGCGGGATGAATGTGGGTGAAACTGTTGAAGGGCTAGAACGTTACCCAATCAATGTACGTTACCCACAAAGCTATCGTGATTCTGTCGTCAAGTTACAGAACCTGCCGTTAGTGACACCAAATGGAGCGCGAATTGCTCTTTCTGATGTTGCGGATATTCGTTATGAAGATGGGCCTCCAATGATAAAGACGGAGAACGCGCGTCCTAATGGTTGGGTGTTCGTTGACATCGAAGGGCGTGACTTAGGTTCTTATGTGGCTGAAGCGCAACAAGTCGTTGCCGAACAAGTTGTATTACCTGCGGGTTACTCGCTCGCTTGGTCTGGTCAATACGAATACATGGAGCGCGCGAAGGAGCGTTTGAGTGTCGTTGTGCCAATCACCATCGCCATCATCATGTTGTTGCTCTACCTAAGCTTCCGCCGCGTCGGTGAAGTGATGATGATCATGGCAACACTTCCTTTGGCTATGGTGGGTGGACTGTGGTTGATGCATTACCTCAATTACAACTTCTCGATAGCCGTGGGTGTTGGCTTTATTGCACTTGCAGGCGTTGCGGTCGAGATAGGTGTGATCATGTTGGTCTACCTAAACCAAGCATGGCACTACAAAAAGCTCGATGCAGAACAGAACCAACAAACGCTTCAACAAGCTGATCTAACCGATGCCATTAGAGAAGGCGCAGGACTGCGTGTGCGCCCTGTGATGATGACGGTTCTTACGGTGATCATTGGTCTCATTCCAATTATGTATGGCGAGGGTACGGGCTCAGAAGTGATGCAACGAATTGCCGCGCCGATGATAGGCGGAATGGCGTCGGCACTGTTGCTTACCCTACTGGTGTTGCCTGCAATCTTTAAGCTCTGGAAACAGCGTGAGATTACGCACAGCCAAAACGAGACAAACAAATAACGTATTGATTATTAGTCCTTACTTGCCAAAACAGAGTGGGTAAGGGCGTACCACATGAACATGTGAAACTAACAAATAAATAACTGAATTAATCTAAGGAACGATCATGAAAAAGACACTTATTGCGATTGCACTGACGTTAACTACTGCAACGGCTTTTGCTGAAATGGACCACTCAAATATGGATCACTCAATGATGAAAAATGGGGAGATGGATCATTCAAAAATGGATCACAGCATGATGAAGGATGGGAAGATGGACCATTCAATGATGATGAACATGGATGGAATGATGGATATGGAAGGCATGTCTGAAGTGGGTATGCCAGCAACAGGCGCGAAACCCGATAAAGTGGTTCATGTTCTACTGAGTGACGACATGAGAATTACGTTTAAGAACAAGGTCGATATTGAGCCCAATGACGTGGTGCAGTTTGTAGTGATGAACACAGGCAAGATAGACCACGAATTCTCGATTGGTTCTGCCGCGGAGCAGTTAGAGCATCGTGAAATGATGAAGAAGATGGGCAACCACCACCATGATTCTGGCAGTACAGTGACGGTGAAACCGGGTAAAGCGAAGCACATGCTTTGGTATTTTCATGGTGATAATCACGTCGAGTTTGCCTGTAATATTCCAGGGCACGCAGAAGCAGGCATGGTTAAGTCGGTAACGCTTTAGGCATTAATTGATATCTAGATACCTAAATAGACAGGTACTAAATAACTAAGGGCGACAAAGCCGAAAGATTAAAGATAAGTCTTAACTCACGCATATGTGCTGGCTGAGACTTATCTTTCTTTGCCACTACTGTAATAGGATCGACGTTTCCAGTAGGTGGTGAGCCTCACCGCTCAGGTGCGGTAACTCTGACATGATCTTCTTAAGCTTGTCGTCGATCGAGTCCACTTCATTCAAAGAACGAAACGCAAGCACGGCCTGTTCTGGTTCGCTGCTCACATAACCTTTCAACGTATTAAGCTGAATTTTGTTCGCATTTTCGACTTTTGACAGTGCGACATTGATTGCTTCGATGTTTATTGTTAAATCATTGCTTTTAAACATTTTTAATTATTTTTGGTTGTTGCTAATGCGCGCACATTAACACAACTGTGTTTTCGGATATTGACCAAGATTATTAAATTGGAACAACTTCGAAAACGACTAAAAGTAGAACAGTGGTATTAGCTATTAAAATACGAAGCAATAGAGTGAGTTAACGGATTTATCTAGAGACAATAAAATTGATATTGAAGCGTTTGATCTTTGGGAGAGTTTCGGCTGAATAAAGCCTAAGTAGGATTGGAGCGTGCAGCGGGAATCGAACCCGCATCATCAGCTTGGAAGGCTGAGGTAATAGCCATTATACGATGCACGCACACTGTCTTAAGAGTAAGACTGAGGCATCAAGAAGACTGGAGCGTACAGCGGGAATCGAACCCGCATCATCAGCTTGGAAGGCTGAGGTAATAGCCATTATACGATGTACGCACATCGTCTTAACGAGTTTGATAATGCCACATCTAACTGAAAACGAAACCTTTTTCTTTCATTTTTATTCTAAGTGCTCGCATAACCACCACTCCGCTAGTTTTTCAATCATATCTGGCGTTATGAGAGTGAATAAAATGTGACTAAAATCTCGTTAAAAGGAGGGCGAGCAATAATAGTAAATGTCATGCTGCTTTTTGCGATAAATACACCTTAATTTATAAACCTGCTTTGGTGGTGCTCAGTTGTCATAAATCTAATGAAAATTAAGGTATTTGGAGTGTTAACATAAACTGATTTTTATTCGTGTTTTGGCGTTCGTTAATAACAATCTGAATGCATAAATTTAACTTACTTATTAGTCGGTCAAAGCATTCAGTAAACTAATCCCAAATGAGTAGAGTTATAGAGACTTCTAAGCCTTTGCAGAAAAAAGTAACGAGTTCAGTTGATAATTCACGCAAAAGCCTCGTCATTCCGACTATCGTTTGGTACATTTGCCGCACATTTTGTCTCCCCTAAAATACCCATGCCTTCTCAGTTCCGAATTAACAAAATTGTTGAAATTGGTGACACTCTTCACCGCAGTGGTTGTGCTCCTTACAAGCTAGAGAAATACACCCAATTCTATGCAAAAAAGCATGGTGTGGATGTGATGATCCAAGCTACGCCAACTGCGATTAACTATCAATTTCCAGACGATAACAACGCCGTTATTCTTAAGCGTCTAAAGCCTGCGTCAATTAACCTGAGTTTGTTGGCAAATACCATCATTCGTATTAACCAACCGAGCAGTGAGCCTGTACCAGAGCCTGTCGGGTACTCTAAATTTGTGACGGCACTTGCCAATATGGGTATTCCGCCTGCGTATTTGATGCTGGTGGGCAGTACGTTGGAAGCGGTTGGCTTTTCTGCGTTATTGGGTTTGATGGTTTGGGTCTGTCAGCAAGTTCTTCATTCACGTCGCGCTATCGCGGTTGAATTCATCTCGGCACTGCTAACGGGTATCTTTGTGGCGTTTCTGGCAAGTACAGGGTTGCCGATTCCGGTGTGGGCGTTGTGTATCGCCTCGATCGTCTTGTTCGTCCCCGGATTATCGATAGCTAACGCATTAGAATGTTTGGCGTTTAACGATCTCGTCTCGGGTACCAGTTTATTAGGGCAGAGTGCCTTAACACTGATAAAGCTGTTTGTTGGGATAATCATGGGGCTCAATATTGGTGAAGCGATATGGGGACAAGCGGTCTCCATCGACTATACCAATGCGGTACCAATGTGGATGCATATATCTGGCTTGGTGCTGATCTCTGTATCTATCGGTGTGATGTTCAATGCGCGCCCTAAAGACATCTTGCTTGGCTTACCAGTTGCGGTTCTTGGTATGTGGGGCCCGTTCTATCTAGGTTTTGATAGTGGTTGGGTTGTCGGTACTTGGGTAACCACAGTTCTTATCACTTTATACGGGACTTGGATTGCTAAAAAAATGGAGCTCACGGGGTCTATTTACATCGTGCAAGGCATTATCATTTTGGTTCCGGGTAGCCGCGTGCTGGTGAGTGCCAGCCAATCGGTGTTCGAGCAGTCTATCTTGCCGATCCCGAGTATTGGTTTATCGGCACTGTTTATGTTCTCCGCGATTGTGGCAGGGCAAATCACCGCGTATTCGATCTACTCACCAAAAGTAGAGCGTTAATCCGTTCCGGTTATCCAGTCTTTAAACAAACACAGCTTAACGGCTGTGTTTGTTCGTTTTAGGTGCTGTTCTTTTCTACGTTAAATTACGCTGCCGAAAATTGGTTCGATTTGTGCTCGCTAAGCCTGACAAGAGTCATTAAAATGGGGACAAATTCTATTTAAATGAAGTATTAACGTATGTCTTTACCTCCTTGTCCGCAATGCCAATCTGAATATGTCTACCCAGACCAAAACAACCTAATCTGCCCTGAGTGTGCCTATGAGTGGAACCCAGAAGAAGAGCGTTTAGAAAGAGAAGCCGCGCGTGTTAAGGACGTAAATGGAGTTGTATTGGAAAGTGGCGATAAAGTTACCTTCATTAAAGATCTAAAAATCAAAGGCAGCTCTTCTGTACTGAAAATCGGCACTAAAGCGGTAATCAGACGAATCAATGAAGGTAAAGATCACCAGTTAGATTGCAAGCTGGATGGTGGCGGTGAAATGCTCGTTACGGCGAAGTACGTTAAGAAGCAATAGCGGCCAATGGTATTGATCTATCATTGCCGTTCAATAATTCTGACTGGGACATTGTCGTAAATCTTCAATAGGTTTAAGTCGCTTCTTGGCATACTGGTTCGCCTATTAAACAATGTTAATTGCCTGAGAATTAAGATGATTAGAGAGTACAACCCAGCTGATATTGAAGCTGTTTTAGATATTTGGTTAACCGCCTCGATAAAGGCGCATGACTTCATGGCACCTGCATTTTGGGAGTCACAAGTGGGCAATATGCGCGACCTATATATTCCCGCATCAACAACTTACGTGTATCAAGTAGACGGTGAGGTTCGTGGCTTTTATTCGCTTTATGAAGGGATCTTAGCGGCGATCTTTGTCAGTACAGAACATCAAGGCAGTGGTATTGGTAAGCAGCTTATTCACCACGCCAAGCTTGAATGCCCGAACTTGTCTTTGAATGTGTACAAAGAGAATCAAGCGACCATTCGGTTCTACCTTTCTCAAGGCTTTAACATCGTAAGTGAACAAGCAGACGAGCACACAGGGCACCAAGAATACACCATGCATTTCGCCTAGCGTTGGGCTTAGTGAATAGTCAGACGAGCATTAGGTAGGGATAGAAGTTATATGGATATAGTCAAAGCCGGCATGGCGCACTCGAATGCGTTCCACCATTATGTAAAAGCTTGTATTGATGATGGACTCGAAATCTATACCGGTATTTCTGATGGTAGCGATACGTATTTAAAAAGGCGAATCGCTTATTCAAAAGGTGAGTGTTTGCCTGAAGGGTGGACGCCAGTTTCCACTTATTTTTGTATTGAGTCTGAGCAGATTATTGGTGTGATTAGAGTTCGTCACGGCACCAGTGAATACATTCATGACGTTATCGGGCACATCGGCTATGAGACTCTACCACAAGCAAGAGGGCGAGGTATCGCCAGTCAAATGCTGTCTTGGGTTCAGCGTCATGTACTTATCGAAAGCGCTATTATTACCTGTGACTGCGACAATGTTGCGTCGCAAAAAGTGATTGAGAAGTGCGGCGGCCAGTTCTTAAATACCTTTTATTCAGAGCAAGATCAGCAAGATCAGCAAGAGGTGTTGCGTTATCAGCTAGACCCAAAATGAACACTAAAGCATGGCACTTGCTTATGTTCGCTTACTTTCCGTTAGCGAGACTTTATTAAATTGAAGCCACCATTGGTGGTTTCTTTGGTTATAGTTCATCGATTATTGTTGGAGATATTTTGGAGTATTCGACAAGACCTGCTCAGTCATCAGATTATGAATTTCTTTTCGAGCTAAAAAGGCGGCTGAATTTGAGCCAATCAAAGCTGTTTTTGGCTGGGATGAGCAAGTTCAACGAGATATACACGCAGAAGAGTGGGCGGAAGAAAGGCCTGAAATCATTGAATATCAGGGCAAAGCGATTGGCAGTGTGTTACTGCAAGACAAAGGTGACTATTTCTACTTTTGCCGATTCTTTTTATTACCTGAATATCATTGCAAGGGCATTGGTAGCCAAGTCCTCACCGATTGCTTAGCTCACGCAGACAAGCTAAGTAAGCCAGTTGAGTTATGTTACCTGCAAGGTAATCGCGTTGGAGAGCTCTACTTAAGATTTGGTTTTGAAATCACCTCTCAAAGCGACCAGTTTGTATATATGTGGCGTAAATAGACATTCATTCAAAATGGTCAAACCGTGTCTGTAACTTGATAGGCACCTGACACCCATCTAACGTAAAACCTTGTAAAGCTCCCTATGCTTGATAACTAAGCGATTACACTTAGAACAGATCGAGCGTAAGGGAGTGTGCAATGAATTATTACCCGACTTCAAAAATCGTGGGTGAGCAAAGGTTTGGTTTTGGGCCTAGATTAGGTCAAACAGCCTATTATTCACCTTTAGAACAGTTGGATAAAAAGCCATTTGTTCATCAGTCCATTCACGCTTTACCCACAACCGAATCTATCCTGATAACCGTTGGTGAGAATCGTGAACAGCGAAAGAAAGCCAAGGGTGATGAGCAAAAGATGCAAGCAATGAAGAAAGAGGCACAGTCTTTTCTTCGTACTCACTACCAACAACAAGCTCAAGCTCGCCATCTGCAAAGCGTTGAAACACCTTATGGTTTTCAAGAGCGCATTATTCAGTTTTGGAGTAACCATTTTGCCATCTCGGTCGACAACCGAAAGCTGATGCCCTTAGCTGCGAGCATCGAAAACGATGTGATTCGCCAACATTGGAATGGTAATTTCAGCGACATGCTGATGGCATCTTCAAAGCATCCAGCCATGCTTTTGTATCTAGATAATCAACTCTCCATTGGGCCTAACTCAAAAGTCGGTAAGCGCCGTGATAAGGGACTGAATGAAAACCTCGCTCGTGAAATTCTAGAGCTTCATACTCTTGGTGTTGATGGCTCCTATACCCAACAAGATGTTATTGCCTTAGCTAAGGCGATTTCGGGGTGGGGTATTAAATTCCAATCCCCAAATGCTGGTTTTCGATTTGCTAATAATCTCCATGAGCCCGGCAGTATTACCTTACTTGGAAAATCCTACTCCCAATCAGGGATCTCACAAGGCGAGTCGTGTTTACAAACCCTAGCTACCCACAAAGACACAGCGAAACATTTGGTTGATAAGCTTTGCCAGCATTTTATTGGTGACATGCCTAAAGATCTCTCAGAACAGATGGTTGCTGCATACTTAAAGGGTAATGGGGATTTGCTGCCTGTTTACCGCTTGTTACTGGGGAGTAAAGAGGCAAACGAACCCAAACCCAATCGGTTCAGACCGCCGAAAGAGTGGCTATTTGCGGTACTTCGCAGTGCCGACATTCCTCTTAACGATAAGCAAGCGCTGAACACTCTCAACACACTAGGCCAACCACCCTTTAAACCGGGTTCACCTGCAGGATGGTCGGATCAAGACAGAGACTACAACAGCCCTTCGGCATTAACCCAGCGTATGCAAGTCGCTAATCGGCTAGCCTCAATCGCGATAAAGTCGGCTAAGGCCTCGGGTACAAAACCAAAGGTGGTAGTAGATGACGTGATCGCAGCTTTATATGGCGATGCGATTGATGAACATACTCAAATTGTATTGAGCAAAGCCGACAGCGCTGCAATGCAACTTTCCCTGTTGTGGTTAAGCCCACAGTTTCAATATCGTTAGGAGTGGGTATGAAAAAGACAAACGGTTCGCAGAATATGAAGTCGCAGAGTCATGAGCCACACAATCACGACCTAGAAAGTATTAATCGTCGCCAGTTTATGGGCCTTGCCGCAGCTGTTGGTGTGAGTGCGATGTTGCCATTTCCAAGCTTTGCCAAAACACGTTCAGACAATATCTTTGTTTGGATATCACTGCGTGGCGCGATGGATGGGTTAAACGTTGTGGTACCTCATGCTGATCCTGATTATGCAGATCTAAGACCGAATATTGGCTTGAAGACTAAGCAACTACTTAAGCTAGATAGTTTCTTTGGGTTACACCCTTCGCTTAAAAGTTGTCATCAATGGTATGAAAATAAAGAAGTCAGCTTTGTTCATGCTTGTTCAACCGCTTATCGCGAGCGTTCTCATTTTGATGGACAAAAGATATTAGAAAACGGCACTTCCGATCCTTTTAATACCGAAGGGTGGCTTAACCGTTTACTCACGCTGAGTTCCTCCCAATACGATGGAATTGCGATTGATTCCGGGCTGCCGCTCATCATGCAGGGTGAATCTACCGTGGCAAGTTGGTATCCAAACCGCTTGAAAACACGCGACAAACAAACCGAGCTACTTGAAGAACTCTTCCAAAGTGATCAAATGCTGTCAGCCAACTTTGAAAGCGTCATGAAGATAGATGAGTTGGTGGGTGACCAAGGCGTTGGCAAACAATTTAAGTCATTGATGAGTAAAACGGGCGACATCTTGTCTGCTGAAAATGGGCCAAACATCGCAGCATTAGAATTAGGTGGTTGGGACACGCATGCCAATCAAGGCAGCGTTAATGGTAGGTTGAGTAACCAGCTTAAAACTTTGGATGCAGGGTTAGCAGCACTTAAGGAATCGTTAAGGTCACGCTGGAATAACACGGTGATCATCGCCGCCAGTGAATTTGGTCGAACGGCTAAGGAAAACGGTACAAAAGGCACCGATCATGGTACAGGTAACGTCATGTTGGTTGCGGGTGGTGCGATGGTTAATAAGGCTTCAAACATGTTGAGTTCAGGCGAATCTGGGGGACAAGTTATCGCAAACTGGCCAGGTTTAAGCCAAAGTCAGCTTTATGAAGGCCGAGACCTTAATCCAACGACTGATATGCGAAGTGTAATCAAAGGTGTGTTGAACCAGCATCTGTCGATAGAAGAAAAGCAACTCAACACCATCTTCCCTGATAGTGAAATGGTAAAGCCACTTCAAATGATATGAAGTGGCTTTGAACTTTAGATTGTGGGCTTTGGGGGATAGCTTTGAATGTGGTTTAAGACTTAACCACCAACAATGCCCCGAATGTTATCAATCCAACTCCACACGCTTGATTGAGCCTTTTTTTTGCTCGCAATAAATGCTTCTGCAACGTATTCGAAGTAAATAACATTGCGACAATTCCGAACCACAAACCGTGAAGAACAATCATATAAAGTCCATAGCCAAGTGCAACATGCTGGTTCGCTGCATCGGGTGAGATGACTTGGCTGATGATGTCTTCTATCTTGGCATCGAAACCTTTTGCCACTGAAACGTTACTATCGTTTTCATCCAATCCAACGTCCTGAAGTATGCCTTTTGAGTTGGTGCTTGATGGACTGATGTTTGTATCTCCAGAAGTGCACTCTTGGCAACATTGAATCGGCATTTGAGACAAGGTTTGAGCAAGTAACTGCTGGGTTAACGTCTCTACGACAAGCTTGTCTTACGACTACGAGATGTTTAACAGCAAACTGTCTTATGTGCGTTCAGATACTAAAAACAAAGACACAGGCGGCGCTGTCGCGGGTGGCAATGGTCGCAGTATTGATATGGGTGAGCATCACGTTGACTCTGGATTACCAGTCTGAAGCGCTTGAAACGATCTTTGGCTGGAACTCGATGTTTGTGAAAGACGAAGACAATGTATTCGATGGTCAGCCAATCAAAGAAGGTTACGATGTTCATAACCTTTACGCTCAATGGGTGCCATTAAATGTTGACGGATTGTCTGATACCTTTGGAGTCGATAACGTATTTGATGAACAATACACCTCACACGCATCTCGTTCAGGTACGGCAAGAGGCTTTAGTTTTTGATTGTCTGAGCAGTTAATACGGCTCCACAACACTATTCAATTGGCAGAGACAAGACACCACCATTGAGTTCGACTTGGTTTAGCCATTCTGTTGGAATCGCGCCGTCTTCTTCATAGAAGCAAGCCGCTAATACCGCGCCAATCACAATTGCACGTCCACAGCTATCACCACCACATAAGATATTGTCACGAATGCCTTGTTTAAAGCTCTGAGCGCCAGCAATAATGCGAATCAGTAGTGGGAACGCGGCACTCAATTCACAATGTAATCCGAACTTTTTCGCGGCATCTGTTATGGAAAGTTCGGGCTCAGCCAGTGCTTCATCGATTTGATCGTGTATAAACTTGCTGCAGGTTTGTCGTACCATTTCTACTGACTGTAATGGTGAATTGCCTTGTATCGCGGCTTGAATCAGTAGGGTGATGGCTTGTGCCCACTCTACTGCTTTATCATTATTATTAGTGACTCGAACCGCACTTTCGACCATAGCCGGTAAGGTGTGAGAGGTGTAGGTACACGCCACCAAAGGAATCAGTTTTGAAACCGCAGGTAATTGGGTGTCATCTGCGCCACAGGCTGTAATTGGAGCATCTGCTAGCTCTAGTTGATGTATGTTCAGCAAGCTCATACGAGTCGCTTTATCAATGTAACCTTGCCAACTGCCACCAAAATCAAACCAGAAACGGAAGTGCTTAATGTAACTCGCTTCGTCGTAGTGTTGATTGTCGACTAGGCTATCGACCATCGCCAATAACTGAGCACCGTATTGCGATTTATCGCCAGCGGTTTTTCCTTGGTGGGCAAAGTAGCCTTTGTCTTGATAATCGAACTGGTTGGGTGAGCGAAATTCCGGTTCAAACCCCGCCACGTGTAAGATCCTCTCTTGGTCATACAACCAATGCAGCCCCATGGAAGCGGCGTCTCCAACCAATGCGCCAACAACGGCGTAAAAAGCTCTTTCTTTATGATTGTCCATGCTGAGTGAAGTCCTTGAGAAGATCCAATGGAATTTGATATCTCAAGTATAGTGTCTAAATGATGGGTTTGCTGTGTTTCAGTAGAGAGTTTTCAAGCAATTAATCCTGACTGGTCAATGGGTTAAGCCAATCAGGGTAAGTGGATGAATATTATCACTTAGGTGGCTATGTTGGCATCTAACAGACGCTTGAATACACGTCTAAATGAACAATGACACTAGCGGTTAAGGTAAACACTCGATCGTTGTTCAATGACTTTGAAAATACGCGAAAGGGTGAAACATAACGCGAAGTAAACCGCGCCAACAATCAGCCAGATCTCGAAGATCAAACCCGAAGAGTTCGCCATTTCAGTGCCAACAAATGTCATTTCTTGAATCGAAATCAGCGACACAATCGAGGTATCTTTTACTAGAGAAATTGCCTGACCTGCTAAAGGTGGCGTGATTGCGGTTAATACCTGTGGGCCAACCACATATCGATACTTAGAGAATGCAGATAAGCCGAGAGAGTCGGCCGCTTCCCATTGGCCTTTAGGAATGCTTTCTAAGCCGGCTCGAATAACCTCAGCGATATAAGCGGAAGAGAGCAGGCCAATACAGATAACGCCAGACGCTAAGTTTTCCCAAAGGTTTGCAGGCCCGAATAGGAAATCTTGAACAGCGTTAATTTCACCATTGTGTTCACGTAAAAGGGTTTCTAAACCAAGCAAAGGGATCAACTGGTTAGACACAAAGAAGTAAAAGATAAACACAAACACCAATGGTGGAATGTTTCGAACCAACTGGATGAAAAGCAGTGCCGGTGTTTTGAATAAAGCGATCTTAGAGTGTCTTGCTACCCCTAACAGTGTGCCGAAAGAGAGTGCTAACACCATGCTCCATAAGCTCAAACGCAATGTTGCGACCAAGCCTTGGAAGAAATAAGGAATACTGCCTTGAGACGGTGGAATAAAGATTAACGTGAACGCGTCTTCCCATCGCCACTGATAATTAATACCGACAGCAGAGCGATAATACAGCCAACCTGCGAACGCACAAATGATGGCAAACAACACTCCATCTAATAGATTGAGGCGTTGATACCAAGGCTTCGTGTGAAGGTTGGGCTTGGGCGTTGATAATGCGCTAGTACTACTCACGTCATTCCTGTTTAAACGATGATAATTAATGTGTTGTGAGAGGTGGCTATGAGTTTATAGCTATCTCGAGTGTTTCTTAAAAGGCAGTACCAGCAAGGTACTGCCTTGATTGGTTCTTTAGCGTTTAATTGGCAGTCGATTACTGACCTTGAGCAATCTGATCTTGCCAATCTAGAGTAGAGAACCAGTACTCGTAACGCTCTTTCAACCAACCGTCTTCAGTACGTGCTTTGATCCACTCGTTGAAGAACTCAGTTTTGTCTGTTTCGCCAAGGCGCACAGCAAAGGCTTCGTTGCCTTTAGAAAGACGTTCTTCAAATGGAATGAATAGCGTGTCTGCGTTTTTGATCGCTTCGTGTTCTGGTTTCGGGCTAGATGCGATAACCGCGTGTGCATTGCCGTTTAGCACCTCTTGGAACGCTTGAGCATCGTCATCGAACTGAAGCACTTTTGCTTTCGGGAAAGTTTCACGAGCCACTTGAACCGTGAATGCGCCGCGACGTGCTGCAATTTTCACACGACGAGAATCGAAATCAGAGATTTGAGTAAAGCCTTCAGCCAATTCTTTGTTTGCTGCTAGTTGAACACCTGAGTGAGAGTATGGTTCAGTAAACAATACACTCTTAGCTCGCGCTTCAGTGATAGACAAACCGCCGATGATCACATCGAACTTGTTCGACAGTAGAGAAGGAATAATGCCATCCCATGCCGTCGGTACGAATTCAACTTTCCAGCCTGAATCTTCAGCTAGGCGTTTTGCCACATCGATTTCAAAGCCAACAAGATCACCTTGTTTGTTACGCATCGCCCAAGGTACAAAAGTCGACATACCAACACGCAGAGAGCCACGTTCGTTGATTTTATCTAGGTTAGGCGTTTCAGAAGCAAGTGCAGGCAAACTTACGGCAAGCGCAAGTAGAGCTGTAATTGCGGTTTTAAATAGCTTCATGCTGATAAATCCTTATTGTGTTCGCCAGTTAGCTCCGAGCTTATGCTCAAGCCAAGCTGCAACGGCAGAAAGTGAAAGTGTAAGTGCGAGATAAATGATCGCCACAGAGAACCAGATCTCAAATGGCATCGCGGTTTCAGAAACAATGTTTCTGGCTTCGGTTGTCAGGTCGAAAATCGCCATGACACTCACAATCGAAGAGTTTTTGACAAGGGAAATAACCTCATTCGTCAAAGGCGGCAACGTGCGTTGAATCACCTGAGGAAGAATCACATCCCAATAAGTATAGGTCTTTGATAAGCCCAAAGATTGAGCTGCTTCAAATTGTCCTTTAGCAATGCCATTTAAACCGGCCCGAAATATCTCGGCAGTGTACGCCCCTTGGAAAAGTGCCAGGGCTAAAACAGCCGTGCTAAAGCGATCCAGCCCTAGTACGGGACCGAACACAAAATAAAGTAAATAGATTTGTACTAATAACGGCGTATTACGAATCAACTCGACATAGCTGGTGGCTAAGGCTCGCCCAACCACAGAATTAGAGTTGCGTAATAGGGCTGTGGTTAAACCAATAGCCAGCGTCGCGACCAAAGAAATCAAAGAGATATTGATGGTGACGAGTAGCCCTTCCATCAATTCTGCAGGCCACCATTCGCCGTCTTCATAAAAGGCGATGTAGTCGGGCACGCGTTCCCACTGCCAGCTGTATCCCATGGCTTGTGCGCCAGAATCGAGGATCCAGATAACAGCGGCCGCGAGCACAACAATTTGTACCAATGCAGATAGGGCAGGTTTTACAATTTTAAGCAGCATCAGTAAGTCAGAATCTGATTTAGGAACGCTTGAGTACGCTCGTGTTGAGGATTCTCGAATAGACATTGTGGCGTATTGGATTCCACGATTTGTCCTTCATCCATAAATATGACACGGTCGGCAACACGTTTCGCAAAGCCCATTTCGTGTGTCACGCACACCATGGTAATCCCTTCACTTGCAAGCTCAACCATCACATCAAGCACCTCATTGATCATTTCCGGGTCAAGAGCAGATGTTGGTTCATCAAACAATAGCAGTTCTGGCTTCATACAAAGAGATCGAGCAATCGCAACACGTTGTTGTTGGCCACCAGAAAGTTGAGCTGGGTATTTATTGGCTTGCTCGGCAATGTGCACACATTCGAGATAATGCATTGCCGTTTTCTCTGCTTCTTCTTTGCTTTTTTTGAGCGTACGAATCGGAGACAGAGTCAGGTTTTCGAGCACAGTGAGATGGGGGAACAAATGGAAGTGCTGAAACACCATTCCGACTTGGCCTGGCGTGTTGAACTTACACGGAAGCGCTTGTTCTAGCACGGAAAGCTCGCCACTTTCGAAGGGTTCTAGCTGATTGATACAGCGGATCAAGGTTGATTTACCTGAACCAGACGGTCCGCAAATCACCACTATTTCTCCCTGTTCAATCTTTAAATCGATATCCTTTAGGGCATGAAAATCACCATACCACTTGTTAAGTGACTTAAACTTAACCATTTCCTTGAGATTGTTCAAATCGTTGTTCATACCTAGTAAAGAGACAGGTTTACCTTAACAATATAGAAATATGATTGCACATAAAATTAGGGACTTATGAGAATTTAATAGCATCTTGTAGGGCAAATAAAAAGCAGCGCCCAAAATGGACGCTGCTTTTGATATACGTAGGGCCAAAGTAATTGGTTCAGTGTGATGCCATAAATCTTGTTTACGGCTCTTCACTTGTTCAAATTGTCTTTGTAATCCTATTCTGTTCGGCTTTCTTTAAGCTTTAACGAGCTTAGTGAATCGCAGACTCTAGAATCTCACGTGTTTTCTCTGGCGTGATTGCTTGGTTCTCACCAAGTTGCAGGTAACCGTGTGATTCAAGCTGAGCAACAACGTTGTCGATTGCGGCCGCTTTAGTTGCTTCGTAGCCGTCGAACATCGTTGCTACATCTAGGTTGTGGTAGAACGCTTCGATTGCATCGATAGTACGCTCTGCCAAGTCAGCACCCGCATCTAGGACAAATACGTTACGACCCATTTGCTCTAGCTTGCCACGCTTCGCTTCGATTTGGTTACGAAGTAGTGAAGGTTGAACAATCGCAAGAGAACGCGCGTGGTCTACGTGCCATAGTGCTGTGAACTCGTGGCCAATCATGTGTGTTGCCCAATCTTGAGGAACACCCGTACCAATCAGGCCGTTAAGCGCTTGGTTTGCTGTCCACATTAGGTTTGCACGCCATGCGTCATTGTCACGCTCGTCGTATTGTTTACCCAGTACAAGAAGGTTTTTAAGCAATGTTTCTGCGTAACCGTCTTGAACCATCGCGTCTGTTGGCATTGTGATGTATTGCTCACACACGTGCACCCAAGCATCAACCAAACCATTCACTAATTGGCGCTCTGGTAGAGACTTCATTACATCTGGGTCCATTACCGCAAACTTAGGCTGTACTGCAGGGTTAAGGAAAGCCAGCTTCTCTTGAGTCGCTTTACGCGTGATTACCGCACCCATGTTAGATTCAGAACCTGTAGCAGGAAGCGTTAACACTGCACCGATTGGCGTTGCTTCTGTTACTTGGTGTTTGCCCGTTAGGATGTCCCAACCGTCACCGTCGTATTTAGCCGCTGCAGCCACATACTTAGAACCATCGATTACCGAACCACCGCCAACAGCGATAATGAATTCTACGTTTTCTTCTTTAACAAGAGCGACGGCTTTGTCTAGCGTCTCTTTCGTTGGGTTTGCTTCAACACCAGAAAACTCAATCCAAGCGTGATCTTTAAGAGACGCGACTACTTGGTCGTAAACACCATTGCTCTTGATTGAACCGCCACCGTAGATGACAAGTACTTTCTTTGAAGTATCAACCGCTTGGCTGATAGCGTTGATTTGGCCTTGGCCGAAGTGGATTACTGTAGGGTTAACATAAGTAAATTGCATTGTAGGTTCCTTGTGTAAAGCTAGATTTTTTATTCTGATTCGTTGCTCAATTTCTATATTTGCATATTAGTACAGGAATTTAGGGTGGTGAAGGCCAGTTCCTCCAAATTAATTGCCTATTTCTACAAACTTGTTATTCTTTTTGGGCTTTTGTGCAAATACACTCCGCACCTTGAATGGAATATCACCAGTTATGAATACACTCGCTCAGTTAATGCAGTCTTACGTTGAATACAAAGGTTGGGATGATCTCGAAGGGATCAGAGAAACTGAGATCGAGGGTGTCTGGTTTTACCGAAGCAGTGGTGGTAATCAGCGCCAACCTTTTACCTATCAGTCTGGCATCATCATGCTCGGGCAGGGTAAAAAGAACATCTATATCGGTGAAAGGCCTGTTACTTATGCCGCGGGCGATTACCTTGTCGTTGGTGTCCCAATGCCACTAGAGTGCGAAGCCTTACCCGTCGATGGAGAACCCTTGCTTGGTTTGTCTATTAACATTGATTCTCAGCGTTTACACAGCTTAGTGAAAAAGCTGGAAGACCAAGGCTTTCTCGAAAGTTACTGCAATAAACATAAGCAGAACTCGAGTGGTTTAGAGTCGACCCCTATGGAAGGTAGGATGCTAGAAAGCTTTACGCGACTGATCAAAACGCTGCACTGCGACATCGAAGCCAACATACTGGGCGATGCGCTTGTTAGCGAAATTGTTTATCGTGCGCTCACAGGTTCAGAAGGGCGTGTGTTATTCGATCTTGCCCATCACGACGGCCATTACGCACGTGTTGCCAAAGCACTGTCTAAAGTACATGAAGAGTATGACCAAACCATTACCGTTCAATCGTTGGCCGATGAAGCGAACATGAGTGTGTCTGCTTTCCATAATGCTTTTCGTAACGTCACCTTTGAATCACCACTTCAATATTTGAAGAAGGTAAGGCTCAACAAAGCCAAAGAGTTGATCCAGTTAGAAGGCCTACGAATAAACGATGCCGCACGCCGAGTCGGCTACTCCAGCCCATCCCAATTCAGCCGCGAATTTAAGCGCCACTTCAACACAACCCCTAGAGCTGTTTAGCCTTTACTCAATATTTACGTTCCGAAACGTGCGGCACTTCATGTTGTGCAATATCACACGTACCTTTTGGTTGATCGAGAGGCATTTATTTTATAAATATTTGTTGATGTACAGACCATAGTCATTGAAGAACACCTAAATTACGTACGTTCTCTAGGAGGTAACTTGCTCGATTTATTGAAGAAAGTAGCATTAATTAATTTAACAGCAGCATTGGTTGTTTTAGCGCTATCTCAGTTTTTTCCTTTCTTTGCCACGACAAGACTTGTCGACTTTCTGTTTTTTGTGGTCATTGTCATTTGGGTTCTAGCGAAGTTAATGTGGGAAGGTGGTGTTCATAGTAAGACGACACGTCTTGATGACCCTATAACAGATAAAGTCTACAAAATGGTCGAAGGGCATGACTTTGATAAAGACCAACAAGAACACTACCGAATGAATTACCAGACAGGCTTAGTGTTATTCATCGCTGGTTTACCCGCTTTCATTGCTTGCTTTGTTCTGCAATTTCTCTGAGTTCCAGTAAAGTAAATGAGTCCAACGATACTGAATGCTTGGGATTTTTAGCTTAAAGTGTGTTTTGTGCATCTATGATATTTAAAGGTTCACCAATAAGATGTTAGCTGACAAGGAAGTGATGGAAGAGTATTTGGAACTAGACATGCTCACGTTAGAGGTTATTTCTAAAGAAGCCGGGTTTCCAATCGACAGAGATGTATATTTAGCATCACGAACTGAATCAATTGAGCAAGGGTTATTGTTTGAATATCGCCGTGGAGATAAGTTAATTGGCTATACGACGTTGCGTGATCTAGGCGATGGTCAGTGGTTTGTGCCTATGTTTGTGGTGCACCCAAACTATCGTAGTAAGGCCGCTTTCCTTTCTTTGTTTCGCTCCATTGCCGATAACCTAAAAAACAAACACTCAACTGTGTTAGTGAGTAATGTCCTACGTCTTAATGACTTGTCGGTGCGGTTTCACAAGCATCTAGGTTTTGAGATCACACGTGAAAACCATTTAGGCTACGAATTCTCGCTAGATTTAACGCCTGAAGTAAAAGACAAATGGTCAAGCTTCTTAGGTGCTCGTCGTTAATGTTTTGAAAATTACAGTGGCTACTCCTAGGCTGACTTATCGGATACCTTGAACGAACACTGCTGTATTGTTGAATTAAGTGAGTTAATGTATCTAATTGTAGGTATTTTTAGTGAGTTGGTATTTGATTGTCGAGTATCTTATTAACGTATTTATATAAAATAGCCTTCTAAAATAATTAGTTAAATAGCTTAAGATTTTATTCAGTATATATTAATGTAAATTCAATGAATCTGATAATAAGGCTGTTTTATTGTGAACAACCTATCAAACAGTAGCTAAATTTTTGGAATGACTCATAGAATTATCTGAGAGAGTATTCAAGATTATTGAATAGTTTAAAAATTAAAGAGAATTTAGCTGTTGATAAAGCCAAATATGGCGGATATTTAGTCGTGTGATGACTAATTATGCTGTAACTTACTGATTTATAGTCAACTGAGAGTCTGATGGATATCACGTTTACCCTAAAACAGGTGAAGTTGTGATTGGTGATATTAAAGACCAAGCAGCACAATGCTTAAATAATATTAAGGCCATTGTTGAAAGCATCGACCATGTTATGGATGATGTCGTGAAGATTAATGTTTTCGTTAAGAATATTTCTGATATCGATGCTATTGATGAAGTCTACAAAAACTTCTTCAACAACAGTCTTCCTACACGTACAGTCGTGGGTGTCGCTGCGCTGTCGAACAGTGACGCTTTAGTTCAAATGGATGCGCTTATTTCAAACGGCGAAGGCACTAAACCACAAGCACCTTGCGCACTAGTTAAGGTCTCAAGAAATACGGATAATGCGCCTCAAAGTGCTGTGTCCACTCAGACCGCGGCTTTTTCTCACTATAATAATCTTTCAGCTCAATTGCCTATCGATGTAACCACAGGTGAGTTGGTTGATGGTGGTATCGAAGCGCAAACGGCACAATGTCTATCAAACATTAAAGCGATTCTAGAAAGCATCGGTCATGTCATGAATGATGTGGTTAAAACCACGATTTACCTTAAAAATATTGAAGATGCAGAAAAGGTGAATGAAGTTTGCTCTAAGTTCTTCCCAGGTTATGTGCCAGCACGAACGGTTGTTAATGCCGCTGACCTACCAATGGGCGCTTTAATTCAAATCGATACGTCTGTTTCACATGGCGATGGCACGCCGCCACAACTGCCAGAAGACACTCGCTTACTGGTTATCGAAGCTAATAATACGGTTGATGCGCCATTTATGGCTTATTCGCACACTGTTGCTTTTTCTCACTACAACCATATTTCTGGTCAACTGCCTGTAGATCCGAAAACCAATGAGGTGGTTGCTGGTAGCATAAAAGAGCAAGCTGAACAGTGCCTACAAAATATTAAGGCGATCATTGAAAGTGTTGACCACAGCATGGACGATACGGTGAAAATTAATATTCAGCTTAAAGATGTTTCAGATATTGATGCGGTGAACGAGATCTACACTACGTTCTTTAACGCTGACTTACCGGCAAGAACGGTGGTAGGGGTTTCAGAGATTCCTATGAATGCTTTAATTCAAATTGATGCAGTCGTTTCTAACTGTGAAGGGACACCACCACAAGACGTAGTTGCTTAAACCCTCGATAATATCGATCAGATCTCGGCTTTAGCTTCTAAACAGGCCGTGATCTGATTCGCTCACCTCATTACTCAAATCAATAGAAGCGACCCGCCTAAGCTTATCCCTTAAATATGGTATTTATAAGGTTGAAGTGTTTTAATATGAAAAACAGACGCTTAACGTAATCAAGAAACCAGTTTATGCAATTTCGAGCCATTTTACTGCTGTGCCTTATGCTCATAGGGTGTTCGTCCAATCAAGAGTTGGTACCCGACCCAACAACCATCACGCTATTTTATGGTGATACATCAATATCCGCGGGTATTTTGGAAGATAAAACATTCAAATCAGTCCTCGCTGATAGGGTTGAAAGCGTTACGTTTTCAGGCTCAATATCAAAGCAAAACTCAGGTTATTTTGTCGATATATTAGTGATTCGAGAAATGAAAGAGCCACGTTCAACACGACAACTGAACACCTCGCTTGTTATGAAGCCGAGGGAGTTAGTGGATGTTGGCGGTGTGAATAACGATGTCTTCAGGGTAATCCTCGAGTAACAAAACTAACGTGTTCAATTAATCTGAAATTTTTCTTTACCTCAACCTAACTTCAAGTCTTAAGCTTCTCTTACTGATTAAGAAGGAGCTTATTATGCAAAATAATTACGTAAAAGAACTCGCCGTTAAAACTTACCAAGAAGATCTTCAGAAAGAGTACGTAAAGTCTAAAGCTCGCCTATTTCATGCCCCGAGTTTTATTGGTGGGGTGCTGTTGTCAGTTGTGTTAGTTGGACTGTTTTAGTAAATAGGCTTGTGGAATCTTTAATCTACTGCCAACTATCACCACTCCAATTGACTTGAAGGCTCACACACATTTGCTTCGGCTTGTTTGTGATTTTATTATTAGGGTGAACATGACAGATTAAATAAGTGTAGGGGATTAGTTATGGATGTATTTTTACACTTACTTCACCAAAGCGATGTCAGTGCTTTATTAGAGTTTGAAGTTGAAAATAGAGAGTGGTTTGAGCAATTTGTCCCAGCTCGGGAAGACCGTTTCTATTCCAATGCGGGTGTTGCCGAACAAGTAACGAGCTTTCTAACAGCGTATGACAATGGCGAGATGATTCCTATGTTGATCAAAAACGTTAATGGCACTGTTTGTGGACGAATCAACGTTCGTGATATCGACCAGAGCACTGAAAGTGGAGAACTAGGTTATCGAGTTGGTCATTCTTTTGCTTCAAGAGGCATTGCGTCTAATGCAGTAAAGCAGTTTCTAGTCTACTTGGCGGAACAGACAAATCTTAAATATGTTGATGCCTATGCATTCGTGGGTAATGTTGGTTCCAACAAAATCTTATCCAAGGCCGATTTTGACTTAGTTGAACATGTAGAGAATTACGCAGTATTCAAAGGACAAAATCAAAACGCCAATTATTACCGTAAAGCGATACTTTCTTAAGCGAATGTTTGATATTTATTATTTGTCCTATGATCAATACGATAATAGATTTAGACAAGATGAGTTCACACCAACTGTGGTGCGAAACAATACAGAGATCAGTTTATGAATATTGTGACAGTCTATAGTGGTAATCAACAGGTATACGCGAATCTATATCAGGGTTATGCAGCCGAGTTTTCTAAGATCATCGGAGATAAACCAGACGAGTATGGCTTGTTTGAGATTTACCCGACGCTTGGTGAGACCGTAACGGGTTACTTACTCTACATTGATGGAGTTCCTGCAGCGTTAACCGCTATTGAAACCAAAGCGCCAAACGAGTTTGAGATCTGCGATTTCTATGTCGTGCCTTATTTTCGAAAAAACAAAGTCGGGAAACGGTTTATCTGTGAGCTGTTTGAACATCTAAAAGGCAGTTGGGAGATCAAGCAAGTACTCGGCGCAGAGCATGCTGTTAAGTTCTGGAGAGAGGTCGTGAATGACTACACATCAGGTAACTACGTGGAAGATCAATATCAGGACGAAAAATGGGGCTTGGTAACGAGACAATGCTTCAATCACGATGCGAGTGCAGAGTAAACTTTATACATTAGAAGCTGGCAGTGTCCTTCTAGCCAGCTTCGAGCCTTTTTATTTCAAGGTTTAAGGTTACTTCTAGTTACGGCCACTTATAGATTTACGGTTACTTCTGAGGTTTGTTACGTTCGATTACGCTTATAGCAATCGCCAAGAACAGGATGTCTTTCACTAGGAAGAAGTTAGTGACTAAGATGCCATCCGATACTTTCCAAGCATTTGGCGTTGTAATTAGGAAGCTGAGTGTCACAACAAAGATAGCCGCTGCAGCGATGCCTGAATAGAAGGCAACTGTCGGTTTCTTAAATCCAACGATCAATCCAATCGCGACAATGATCTCCGCGCCACCTACCATGTTAGACACAGCTTGTACTGAGAACAGATTGTAAAGCCAGTTCATTGCAGGATGATTTGCGATTAACGGTTCAATGAGCATCGCTTCGGTTGGCGTAAACTTGTAAATACCAATCCAAGCGAGCACTAATGCTACGCCAACCACTCCAAGGTTATATCCCACATTAGTCTGTTTTAAATCATAGGTTTGAACATGCATAAAAGTACTCCATTTAATAAAATCCCTGAATATGACCGCATGAGTACAAAATTAATTTCGCTGTGAGAATAATACTTAATCTTTTTTAGTGAGCGTTGGTTTAGGTCTTCACAAGTGGAGTCGAAAAGTGGTTGGTTGCAAAGGGGAGTTTTAAAGCAGGAAGAGGTCCATTCTAATTTTTGTTTTCAATATTAGGAATTTGGATTAGATTACGTTGACGTAAATCCTAATTATAAGAAGAGAATCGCACGTGAAAATCCATAGAATTAACCCGACCAAGCGTTGGTCTGATGTCACTGTATTTAATGGCATCGCAAGCTTTGTTGAAGTACCAGAGACGGATACATCAGCAGGAATTAAGAGTCAGGTTCAGCAAATTTTTGATCAAGCTGAAGAAATGATGAGTTTGGTCGACAGTGATAAATCTCGCGTATTGTCGGTGACTATTTACCTAACGGATTTTGCTAACTTCGATGCACTGAACGAAGTGTGGGATTCATGGTTCCCTGAAGGCAGCGCACCAAGCCGTGCATGTGTAAAAGCTGAACTGGCCAACCCAGAGCTATTGGTTGAGATGTCGTTTATGGTTGCTGCGGGTGAGAAGTTTCAATAAGCCGAACTATCGGTAGCAATAACCTTCGTCAATTCAAGTAACCAACAGATAAAACAAAGCCACTCAGGTGAATCACTTGAGTGGCTTTTTCGTTTTACACGCTACCCGAAACTAAATCGGATTAGGTATTAGGCGATGCCTTGATCTCTTGCCATCTGCTTCGCAATCTTCGGTGCGTGCCATAAACACGGCAGCAAGATGAAGGATACAGGAGCGGCTGTGATCACAATGAACGACTGTAGGGCAGAAATACCGCCAGAGCCCATCGAGATAAGTGCAATAGCTACCGCACCCATGATGATACCCCAGAAGGTACGTACTGCTGCGTTCGGCTCTGTTGTGCCTGTCATTACTACACTGATTGTGTAAGTCATTGAGTCACCTGTCGTCACGATGAACGTGGTCGTCAGGATAAGGAACAGAATCGCGATCAGAGTAGGGAACGGCAGTTGCGCAGTAATTGCTAGAAGAACTGCTGGAAGGTTGAACCCTTCGAACGCGCTAGAAATAACACCTGGGTTCTCTAATTCAAACGCTAAACCACTACCACCAACGATACTGAACCAGAAACACGTCACAAGTGGTGCAACGATGCTAATAGAAACGATCATTTGGCGAATGGTACGGCCACGTGAGATACGAGCAATAAAGATTGCCATCATCGGACCATAGCCTAAGAACCAGCCCCAGAAGAATACTGTCCAGCCACCTAGCCACGCCGTATCTTGGCGGTAAAGCGCCATTGGGATGAAGTTATCAACCATTTCGCCCATGCCTTGCAGGTAACCGTCAACGATGAAGCTCGTTGGGCCAACAAGAAGGATGTAGCCGATTAGACACACAGACAAGATGATGTTGTAACGGCTTACTAGTTGGATACCTTTATTCACGCCGCTCAAAGCAGAAAGCGTGTACATAGCGATGGCAAAGATAATAACGACACTTTGAGTAGCAAAGCTGTCTGAAATACCAAACAGTTCGCTCAATGCGTAGCTGATTTGTAGGCCAAGGAAACCGATAGGGCCGATAGTACCCGCGGCTACAGCAACAATGCTGCATGCGTCGACTACATTACCCACCCAGCTGTTAATAGCCTTATCGCCAAGCACTGGATAAAGCAGAGTGCGAGGCTTAAGAGGAAGGCCTTTGTCGTAATGCAGGTGCATTAACACGATAGAAGACAAGCCACCTAAGATTGCCCATGCAAGGAAACCCCAGTGCATGAAAGATTGTGATAGAGCATTAAACGCCATCGCTTGAGGATCAGCGTTGCCATAAAGTGGTGGAGCTGAAACAAAGTGAGCAATTGGCTCTGCTGCTGCCCAGAACACACCGCCGCCAGCTAGCAGCGTACATAGGACGATAGACATCCATTTAAAGGTGGTCATTTCAGGGAGGGCAAGCGTTCCTAAACGAACGTGGCCTGTGCGCCCTAGTGCAAGCACTAAGCCGATGATGAAGTTGAGTAGTAATAGGACTTGCCAGAAAGCACCGAACCACTTAGTTGAGTAACTAAAGCCGATGTTAACAAGTTCGGACAACACGGAGGTGTTGGTGAAAGCGAGGATGACAAAGAGGGTTAAAAAACTGCCACTAAGCCAAAAGACTGGGTTTCCGAGTTCCAGTTTTTCACCCAAAGATTGAGCTTTATTGAAATCGATAGAAGTAGATTCTGCGTTGATGTTTTCGTTGGCGACTTGCGTCAAGTTGGACATTATTTCTTCGCTATATTTGGCTCTTTCAAGCCTATGTATTTCTCCCACACTTGCATAGAAATGTGAGGTTCGTCAAAAAAGCCGCCGATACTAACACATTTGTTATCAAAAAGTGGGCGAATTCCCAAAAGAATCCCAATTCGCCTTTAAATCACTACTTTTTGGTTAGTTTTGATACGAATTATTTTCTCGAATCCAAATCACATTTCCGATTCTTGAGACATTATTTTTTAGCTTTCCGAAATAAATTAATATTAGTTGTTGGTGCAAAATAAGTGTCGACTCATTGCATGCTATAAACAAATTAATGCGAGTCATTTTATAAATACCGAATGTTTTAGGTGTTTAATTGGCGCTGTTACCTACAGTTGTTTTGCGAAGAGATTTAAGTGGTGAGGAAAATGCCATTTAGATTAAACATCTTGAAACAACAACTTAAGGGATAGCTAACATGCACCTAAACCAAGGAAGAGTGGCCAAGAAGGTTTTTACACTCAGTACTCTCACCGCGTCATGCTTAATGGCGTTCAACAGTTATGCGGCTGTTGATTGTTCAACGTTAGAAACGTGGGATTCTGCCACGGTGTACACTGGTGGTGATCAGGTTTCACATGACGGCAGCGCGTACTCGGCAAATTACTGGAATCAAAACAACAACCCGAGCCAATTTGAAGGTGACTATGCACAGTGGAAAAAGCTAGATGTGTGTAGCGGCAATGGAGGCGGTGGTACACCAAATGAAGCGCCAACCTCCTCGTTAACAGCGCCAACCGCATCCGATGTGATTGTTGAAGGCGATAATGTGGTACTTAGCGCAACAGCACTGGATTCTGATGGCAGTGTTGCTTCGGTAGAATTCTTTGTCGATGGTTCTTCGGTTGCAGTAGTGACAGCGGCACCATTTGAGGCGGCTTGGGCTGCAACGTCTGGTAACCATCAAGTTTCAGTTGTTGCAACGGATAATGAAGGCGCAGCAAGTGTTGCAAGCGCGGTTTCTGTTTCTGTTGATTCAGCACAACCAGGTAATGAAGCACCAACAGTTTCAGTAGCCCTTTCAGCGACATCTGTGGATGTTGGTGGTGTCGTCACACTGACAGCAACGGCTGCAGACAGCGATGGCACGGTTGATAAGGTTGATTTCTACGTAGCGGGTGCTCTGGTGGGGACAGCAGCGACAAGCCCATACACGCTAGATTACACAACCACTCAAGCAGGCTCTTTAGCGGTTTACGCGAAAGCGACAGACAACCAAGGTGCAACGGCGGATTCAGCACTGGCTTCTTTGACAGTTAACGGCGCTCCAACGGTGAGCACATGTCGACCTGATGGCTTGTATCAAACGCAAGGTATCGATGTCCCTTACTGTACGATTTACGATGATGAAGGCCGTGAGAAGATGGGCGCGGATCACCCACGTCGTGTGATTGGTTACTTCACAAGCTGGCGTGCAGGGGACGACCCACAAGCGGCTTATTTAGTGAATGATATCCCTTGGGAACAACTCACACATATTAACTATGCGTTCGTGAGTATTGGCTCCGATGGCAAAGTAAATGTCGGTGATGTGAATGATCCTGAAAACGCTGCGGTTGGCAAAGAGTGGCCGGGTGTGGAAGTTGATCCTGCATTAGGCTTCAAAGGTCACTTTGGTGCGCTAGCGACAGCGAAGAAAAAACACGGCGTTAAAACGTTAATCTCAATCGGTGGTTGGGCTGAAACCGGTGGTCACTTCGCGACTGATGGCAGTCGAGTTGCTGATGGTGGTTTCTACACCATGACGACAAATGCTGACGGCTCTATCAATCATCAAGGTATCGAAACATTCGCGACTTCAGCGGTTGAAATGCTTCGTAAATACCAGTTCGACGGCCTAGATATTGACTACGAATACCCAACCTCAATGGCGGGTGCTGGTAACCCATACGACAAAGACTTCATGGAACCACGTCGTCAGTACCTATGGGCTTCGTACCAAGTATTGATGAAAGTGCTGCGTGAGAAGCTTGACGTGGCGTCTGCGGAAGATGGCAATCATTACATGTTAACTATCGCGGCTCCTTCTTCTGGTTACCTATTGCGCGGTATGGAAACATTCGATGTCACCAAGTACCTAGATTACGTCAACATCATGTCTTACGACCTTCACGGTGCGTGGAACGATCATGTTGGTCATAACGCTGCCTTGTTTGATACAGGTAAAGATTCAGAGTTAGCACAGTGGAATGTATACGGCACTGCGGCTTACGGTGGTATCGGTTACCTGAACACAGATTGGGCTTACCATTACTTCCGTGGTTCAATGCCAGCAGGTCGTATTAACATCGGTGTGCCTTACTACACTCGTGGCTGGCAAGGTGTGACAGGTGGCGAAAATGGTCTTTGGGGCCGAGCTGCACTTCCAAACCAAGCCGAATGTTCAGCAGGTACAGGTGAAGGTGAGAAGAACAATTGTGGTCATGGTGCAATTGGTATCGACAACATGTGGCACGATACCGATCCTAAGGGCAACGAGATGGGTGCGGGTTCCAACCCAATGTGGCATGCGAAGAACCTAGAGAAAGGTATTTGGGGTTCTTATGCGGATGCTTACAAGCTTGATCCTGTCAACGATCCAACGGATGTTCTAACGGGTACTTACACGCGTAACTACGACAGCGTGGCGGTTGCACCTTGGTTGTGGAATGCAGAGAAGGGCGTATTCCTTTCTACGGAAGATAAGCAGTCTATCGATGTGAAAGCAGACTACGTTATCGATAAAGAAATCGGTGGCATCATGTTCTGGGAACTAGCAGGGGATTATAACTGTTATGTACTCGATGCAAGTGGCAACCGAACTTCAATCGATACGACAGAACAAGCGTGTAACAGCGGTAACGGTGAGTTCCATATGGGTAACACCATGACGAAAGCTATCTACGACAAGTTTAAGTCTGCGACCCCATACGGAAACAAGGTAGCGACGGGCGCTATCCCGACAGAAGCACTAGATATTACGGTATCAGTTGGCGGCTTCAAAGTCGGTGACCAAAACTACCCAATCAATCCTAAGATCACGTTTACAAACAACACTGGTCAAGCACTTCCGGGTGGTACCGAGTTCCAGTTCGACATTCCAGTATCAGCGCCTGATAACGCGAAAGATCAATCGGGTGGTGGTTTGACTGTGATTGCTTCAGGTCATACTCGTGCGGATAACATCGGTGGATTAGACGGAACCATGCACCGAGTGGCGTTTACTTTGCCGACATGGGAAGAGCTTCCTGCTGGCGGTGTGTATGAGCTAGATATGGTATATTACTTGCCAATTTCAGGCCCTGCAAACTATGCAGTGAGCGTGAATGGCGTCGATTATGCATTTAGCTTCGAGCAACCCGATCTACCATTAGGTGACATCAGCTCTGGTGGTGGTAACCCTGGCGACGGTGGTACAAACCCTGGTACGTGTGACACTGCAGGTTTAACGGTTTACCCAGATCTACCTCAGAAAGATTGGGCAGGTAATCCAAGCCATGCAAACACGGGTGATCAAGTCGTTCACAACGGTAGTATTTACCAAGCTAACTGGTGGACAAGCTCTGAACCTGGCAGTGATGGTAGCTGGACTCAGGTATGTTCTTAATCTAACGCTAGAACATGTATTTATAGATAATAAATACGAATGGTTTTGAGTCTATTTATCAGTTTGTTAGTGTAATTTAAACATACAACTCAAACGTAAAATCAAAACGCCGAACTGAATTCAGTTCGGCGTTTTTGCTATAAGTCACAGATTGTGTATAGAAATCTCTCAAAATATCGACACTCGTTCAGTAAAAAATAAAATATATGATATAAAACAGTCTGCTTATCAAAAAACAATAGCGTTCCCTAAAATTAAAAGCTACGGGGTCATCTTGAAAGTCAGACGTAAATACATTCTTAGTTTTTCAATTGTACTGGCCGTAGTTTCTCTGATCCTCTCTGCTGTTCAATTCAATCGAACGAAAGAATCATTATTAGAATCTAACCAGTTCTTCTTTCGTACGATTGTGAATGCGAGCTACGACATCGTAGACACCACAGTTAACGAAGCGATAAGAACCTATCTCAAAGGTGTGGCTGATACTGTCGCCTCCCACACACAGCGTGTCACTCCAGAACAAGAAGTCGACGAGGTCATCCGAATTGCCAATGAACTGGTGATCGGAGAGTCAGGCTATATCTATCTAATGTCACCCCAAGGTGTTCATCTATATCACCCGTTTCTACAAGGGAAAAATCGTGCACACTTAACCCACATTCAACAACAACTGAGTTTAAATTCAGGAATGACTCAGTATTCTCATGCTAATCCACATGAAGTCGGTAAACGTGCCAAGGTTGCATATTCAGTGAGGCTGCCGAGTGGTAATACATTGGTGGCGACCACTTATAAAGATGAACTGATGTATCTGGTTGATCTTGAAGCGCTTAAAGACAAGTTGAGAAAGTACTCTTATGGCGATAGTGGCTATGTGTATATCGTTGATTTACAGGGTGAGTTAGTTCTTCAACCTAACTTTGAACACCAGCATTTAAAAGCCTTGATTGAAGACTCTTCAGAGTTGCTGCTTGATAAGGTTGTAGCTGAACCTGAAGGTCACTTTAGTTACTCAATCTCCACGGAAGATGGCACGACAAGCAAAAACATCTTCTATAAGTTTTATCCATACCTGAATTGGGTCATTTCGGCGGGTGTGTTAGAACAAGAGCTCAACAAAAATCACAGTCTACTGCTGGCAAGTTTGATGACATTGGTCGTCAGTCTCCTGAGTATTATTGTGGTTCTGGTGCTTTACCTGCGGCATCGTCACCTAAAGATCTTAGATGTGGCGAGCCTTGATTACCTTACTGGACTTTATGGTAGGCGCAGTTTCATTGAACAGATTAAACTGAGAATATCGGATAACTCACCTTATCCATTACAAGGCGTTGGCGTAATTTTGCTGGATATTGATCATTTCAAGTCGGTGAATGACCGACACGGACATGCGCAGGGTGACAGTGTGATTTGTGCGGTCTCAAAAACCTTGAAGCAGTTTACAAATAATCATCGCTTGATTGCTCGCTATGGCGGTGAAGAATTTATTCTGGTGACGTTTGATTGTGATGAACGTCAGTTGTTCGAATTGTCTGAAGCGTTAAGACGCAGAGTCGAACAAATACAAGGCTTGGTAGCGCCAGTAACTGTAAGTGCGGGATGTTGTTATGCTCAGGTGTTGTTTCAGATAGAAGGCACAATCGAAAAAGCCGACAAAGCGCTTTACCAAGCCAAAGAGGCTGGCCGAAATAACACTCAGATGTATCGAGAGAACGAATATCGCGTTGCTTATACTTGAACTACTTTCAGTTAAGTCACCTCAAGGCAGCTTTTAAAACGATAGATAAACGACAGACATAAAAAAGCCCAAACTGTGCTTCTGTTCATAGTAGAACGAGAGGAACCGTTTGGGCTTTTTCACAATTTTTTGAAATGCGAATCGCTAATTTAAGCTTTCGCTGCTTTCATCGCTTCCGTTTTTTTTTCCTTTTGCATTTTTGCAAGGAAGTAGATGTTTACACAAGCGATAAAACCATTGGTTGCAGCAACTGGCCATGCGTCAATCATGATGCCGTAAGCTGTGAAGAGAGCACAACCGATAAAGTTAAGGACACGCAGACGAACGATATCTTTCATTGTTAATGAAATTGCGACCATAATAGACGCAGCGTAACCTAAAATTTCAACCATATTGAATTCCATTGTTTGACCCTCTTAAATTTGCCGATACTTTGTCGGTACCAATTCTTCTCTTCATGAGATGATTGAGGAAGCTCCGTGCCTCGAATGGTCTGGTTTTGTTTAACGGGATGAACTATACCAACTCTGTTTTTGTGATTAAACCCCCAAAACGGACAGAAGTGAAGGTTAGCGATTACGCAAACGTTTAATGACACTTCTCTTAATATAATTACTATTTATGTTGGAGGGTAAATTGATAGTTATTCTTATATAGGTAAGGAAGCCGCGAATGATAAAACGATCCATATATAAAACAAAAAGCATAAGAAAAATTGCTGTGTTAGCTTTGATGGCTATTGGGCTGACAGCATGCACCACGCAAGAAATCCCACCAACGCACAATTATGGTGTGGTCACCAGTGGTGATTTTGAGTTCATGGAACACGGAGTGATGACGTACTCGTGGCACCCTGAATCAGAGCAGGTGTACCTTTCTCAAAAATACGATGAGACCGTAGTAACCGATTTGGTGCGTGATGCGATTGAAGATCAACTCGCTACGAAAGGTTATCAGCTAAGTCAAACTGGTGCAGCTGGTGATGTTGTTATCGGTTTTGGATTAGCCGAAGAATCAGAGTTAAATGATGACTCGATTTTCGACGCGATTAAGCTTTCAACAGGGGTGCCATTTTATGATGGTGACGGAAAGGTCGCCGAGAAAGGATCGTTGTACATTGCGTTTTTCGTGCCTAACTCTCAGGCCGTACAATGGCAAGCACTAGCACAGTCTGGCATCCAACCTGACTTAGATCCAAGCGAGAGCAAACAGCGAATTACTGGCTTTGTTGAAATGTTATTTAGACGTATGCCTGATCGATAGAATTAAGTATTGGACGCATTCGTTGGGTCAATATTAGCTGTTGAAAATATGGTCAGATCGCAGATTATACTTTTTTATTTGTAACGAACGGTACAAATACGTAAAGCAACGTAAAGTTCGCGCTTCTTTTACTAGCATTTGTCTATACTGCACAAAACGTTAACTTAGGTTTGATTCAATGAAACTGTTTTCCAAATACTCTCTCCCTCTATTAAGTATATTCATTGTAAGTAACGCAGCGATGGTAAGTGGCACAGCTATCGCAGCACCTTCTATAGTACCAAGCCCACCTAGCCTAGGCGCAAAAGGGTATGTGTTAATTGATTTTAATTCTGGTGATGTGCTAGTAGAAAAAAACGCACACACTAAATTAAACCCAGCAAGCTTAACCAAACTGATGACCAGCTATGTAGCCGGACAAGAGATGAAGCGAGGCAACATCTCTGCTGATGATCAAGTAAGAATCAGTGAGAATGCATGGGCAAAAAAATTCCCAGACTCATCAAAAATGTTCATCGAAGTGAATACCGATGTAGCGATGATGGACCTTTACCGTGGCTTGATTATTCAATCAGGTAACGATGCAAGTGTTGCGATAGCGGAACACGTTGCGGGCTCGCAAGATGCATTCGTCGACCTGATGAACTCTTGGGCTACCTCTCTGAAGCTAGAAAACACCCATTTTGCCAATGCACATGGTTTAGACGCTGACGATCTCTATTCGACTCCTTACGATATCGCGCTACTCGGTCGTGCCATTATTCGTGATTTACCGGATGTGTATGGCTTATACAGCGAGCGATCTTTCAGTTACAACGGCATCACACAGCATAACCGTAATGGCTTGTTGCGTGATAGAAGCTTAACAGTTGATGGCATGAAAACGGGCTACACCTCTGGTGCTGGCTACAGTTTGGCGAGTTCAGCGACACAAGGTGAGATGAGACTTATCGCGGTTGTGATGGGCGCATCAAGCGTTAAGAGCCGTGAATCAGACAGCAAACAACTGTTGAGCTATGGTTTCCGCTTCTTCGACACGCTAAACCCGCATAAAGGCGGCGATCTAGTGGCAGAAGAGAAAGTGTGGTTTGGTGGTCAAGATACATTGAAGCTAGGTGTTGCTGAAGATACGTTTATCACGTTGCCTAAGTCAGACAGTAAAAAGTTGACTGCGTCTATCGAGCTGAACTCTGAACTGAAAGCTCCAATTGCAGAAGGTCAAACTTTAGGTGTGGTTCATTACACCGTTGATGGTGAAGATGTTCAAACTCAGCCTTTGATCGCGCTGGAAGCGGTTGAGCAGGGCGGTTTGTTCAAGCGCTTAATGGACTATGTTAAGTTGTTTTTTGCGAACCTATTCTAGATAGATTTAGTGGCGATCAGCTGCGCTAAAAAGCCGAAATATTATGGGCGTTGTGCTTCACTCACCACGCCCATTGTGATTTATACATCAATGAAAAGACCGCGTCGCATCATCTTTATTAGCCGTAGCGGGCGGTTTCGATTACTATACGCAAAATTTAGCAGTGTAGTCACTTATGACGATAGAGATTAAGAACGTAACCGAACCTGAAGTAACCTGTGCCAATTGTCAGGCATGCTGTTGTCGCCTAGAAGTTATGATCATCACAGATACAGGTGTTCCTGAAGAGCATATTGCGTATGACGAGTGGGGTGGCGAAACCATGCTGAGATTAGACGACGGTTGGTGCTCTGCGGTAGATAGAGAAACACTGATGTGTACTATTTACGAAAATCGACCTTGGATCTGTCGTGAGTTCGAAATGGGCTCTTACGAATGTGTGGAACAACGCACAGATGTGATGGGTTAAGCGTCTGCAATATTGAAATGAGTAACGAAAGTACGTTACCGAGCTGTGATAAACACATTAAAAAATTAAATTTCAGGGTTCTATATCTCAAGCAGATTTAGAACCCTGATGCGTTTAACGAGACAAAAATTTTAGCTCGGTAATAGTTTTATCACGATAAGCACAGCTTAAAACTCAGAAGGTACTTCAAACTCCATCCATTCACCGGTTGTCGGGTGAATCAACTTCAAGTAGCCAGCGTGCAGGTGTAAGCGCTCGCGTTTGTATCCGTATAAGTCGTCACCACGAATTGGAACACCAAGCCCTAATGGAGAAGCACAGTGCACTCGCAGCTGGTGGGTTCGCCCGGTTTTAGGGTACAAGTGAACCTTGGTTTTGCCATTATGAGTGCTCACCGCCTGCCAGTGAGTTTCTGCATTTCGGCCGTGTTGGTGGCAAACCAGTTGTCTTGGTCTGTCTGTGATGTCGCCGCGTAAGGGCAAGCTAATATCGCCAGATTTACCGTGGATTTCACCATCAAGCAGAGCGGTGTAACGCTTTTCTACGGTTCTATCGATGAATTGCTTCTGGATGTGTCTATTGGATTCTGCGGTCAGTGCCAAAATCAACAATCCAGATGTCGACATATCTAGTCTATGGATAATCAAAGGGCCTGTTGCATCGGGGTAACGCGCTTTAATACGGGTATAAACTGAATCTTCGATGAATTTACCGGGAACCGACAAGAACTCTTCAGGCTTATTTACGATCACAATCTCGTCGTCTTCATAAACAATATCAAAAGACTTACCTACAGCAGGGTTCACGATAAGCGGGTTATCTTCTAGTCCAATACCACTCAGCTGGTGTTCGAGGATCTCGAAGCTTTTACTTTGACAAACAGGGTAAAGGTTTCCGTGTTGTCGAATGATATCCGTTGGCGGCAATCCCCACCAAAACTCAGACAATGCTAACGGCTTAAACCCGTGTTCAAAAGCGAAGTTAAGCAGCTTAGGTAGGCAGCAGTCACCAGAGCCTTCCAGCGCGTCTTTTCCATCGAGTAGCTCAAGTAAACTCTTAGATTGCTTGGCTTGATTGATAAAGCGATAGTGAGAGAGACGTTGAGCTTCCAACTGTTCTGAAACTGCTTGGTGCTCTTGCTTACGGTTTTTCATTTCGCTTTCAATCAAATCAACTTGTGATTGGCGTTCTGCGATCTTCTGTTTCCACTCAATACGAAGTGCTTTTAGATCGCGTTTCTCTTGGCTACTTTGATTGCCCAGTTGTTTAAGTAAACTCGCCGCTGACTCTAGATTCCCTAATGCTTTCTCTTGATTAGCTTGTTCTCTGAGTTTGTTACGTTGAGCTTTGTTCGCGGCCATTGCTAACTGAAAGGCTTCGATAGCTTGTGCTGATTCGATTTTTAACTCTTCAAGTTCAACCAATAATGCATCTAGGTTGTGCGACTGTTGTAGCTTTTCAATGTCGTCCGCTAGTTGCAACTGGTGAGCAAGGTTCACACTATTTTTAGACTGAAATTGTGCTGAATCGAAGGCTGGTGGAACAAAGTGAATGTTGTTTAACTGAGAGACCAAAGCCGGATCTAACTGCAAGCCCGAAAACGCAGAAAGGTAACTCAACTCTTGGGTTTGAGGATGTTGAACCAGAAGAACGGCATAGAGGTTACCTTGCGATCTTTCATTCACACCACAGTCAATCAGAGATTGTTGAAGCTGCTGCATCGCTAATTCACACAAAGGGTGCGGAGTATAGTAATACGGGAACGTAAAACGAGTCGGTAGCGATAACTTTGCATTCGCGTCGGCTAGGTTTAGAGGTGTGTATTGAGCGAGGTTTGCTGGCATTTAGATCAAACTCTATGGCTGTTCAGTTAGAGTTCGGTATTGTTGTCGAAATGAAGACAAATGAGAAGCCAAAGCAGAAGATAAATCGGCTTTGGCTTCATTTAGTTGCTCGTACTTATTCTAAGAACGGACGAGCTTGATTGAAACTCGATCAGTTCGAGTGTTCTAGCTCTACTTGCTCTGCTTTTTGGTAAGCAGGGTGGCTTGTTAAAAGCTCACCGTATTTAGCAATGTTAGGGTAAAGCGCAGTTGCCCCAAAGTTACCAACGATTTCTACGATGAACGACATCATAAAATCTGCACCCGTCAGAGTATCAGCAACGAGGTAGGTTTTACCTTCAAGTGCTTCGTTGACAAAGGTTAAGACCTTTTGGTTTTCATCGTCAGCGTAGCCGCCGAGGAAATTAGTCTCGCAACCGTCTTTCATCACAAAGATTTTGAGCAGCATTGGCAAAATACCAGAGCTTTCAGCGAAGTGAAGCCACTGTGAGTATTCTACATAGTCAGCTGTGCCGCGCACTGGTGCGAACTTGCCTTGGCCGTATTTGTCGATTAGGTACTCGGTGATAGCACCAGACTCGCTGATCACAACGCCATCGTCTTCAATGACTGGAGATTTACCCAACGGATGAACTGACTTCAATTCTGGTGGTGCTAGAAACGTGACACTGTCTCGTTGGTATGGTTTTATTTGGTAATCCACACCAAGCTCTTCCAACAGCCAGATGATACGTTTTGAACGCGATTTGTTTAAGTGATGCAAAGTAATCATGATTCTGCCTATTTTATGTTTCAGCTGATTGAGCTATTTTGCTTCGTTAGTTTTGATAACAAGCTTACCGAAGTTTTGTCCTTCTAATAGACCCATGAATGCTTTTGGCGCTTCGTCTAGACCTTCAATTAGGTGCTCGCGGTAGTGCATCTTGCCTTGAGACAACCATTCTGTCATTTGAACAGCAAACTCGTTGTAACGGTGTGCGTAGTCATCAAAGATAATGAAACCTTGCATCTTAATACGCTTGACCAGAAGAGTGCCCATAAGGCTAGACATACGATCTGGGCCTTCAGGAAGTGATGTTGCATTGTACTGAGAGATAAGGCCACACACAGGAATACGAGCCCCTGTGTTAAGCAGAGGCATTACTGCGTCGAAGACCTTGCCGCCAACGTTTTCAAAGTAGACGTCGATGCCGTTGTTACACGCTTTAGCCAATTGCTCCGCGAAGTCATCCGCTTTGTGGTCGATACATTCATCAAAGCCCAGTACCTCTTTTGCGTACTGACACTTCTCTTGACCGCCTGCAACGCCAATAACACGACAGCCTTTTAGTTTGCCGATTTGCCCAACGGTTGCACCTACTGCACCTGTTGCAGCCGCAACGACTAACGTGTAGCCTTCTTTAGGTTGGCCTATATCCAGCAAGCCCATGTAAGCGGTAAAGCCAGGCATACCCATGATGCCAAGCGCATAAGAAGGATGAGTTGGCTGTTTACCTAGTTTGATAAGGCCTTCACCGTTAGACACACCAAGATCTTGCCAACCTGTGTAAGCCAGTACCCACTCGCCAATTTCGTAATCAGCGTGATTTGATTCTTCAACCTGACAAACGGTCGCACCTACCATCACTTCATCGATAGCGACTGGATCTGCGTAAGATTTCGCATCGCTCATACGACCACGCATGTAAGGGTCGAGAGAAAGGTAAACCGAGCGAAGTAACATCTCGCCATCTTTGATTGTTGGTGCGGCTACTGTCTCTAAACGGAAGTTGTCTTGAGTTGGTGCGCCAACTGGGCGAGAAGCCAATACGATGCGGCGATTGTCTTGTTGAGTCATTGGATGTCCTTAATTTTATATTATGTTATTTAGAATTAGACCAGTCGTCTAGTCTTGTTGTCTAAAAAATCCCGCCGTCATCAAATGGATAGAGGGCGGGTGATTTGTTTTAAGTTAAAGCAAGTTGAATCAAGTTAAAGCCAATAAAACGCGGTGCGCGTTAGTGGCTTTCACCCTTTAAAATTCGTTCGGTAAGGCTCAAAGCCGACCGTAAGCTATGGGAGCTCTGGCTCAGTTTGCTTAATAAGCTTGCGCCTAACCACATTGAGTATAGGTTCTGAGCTGCTTCTTGGCTGTCTTCAACCTTTATAGAGCCATCTGCAATACCGCCGACAATGCACTGTTCGATGGTATTCGTCACTTTCTCAGCACCTTTTAATAGCGCTTGACGCATAGGATCAGAGAGATCAGAAACTTCCGCACTGAGTTTAACGACCAAGCATTTATGAGCATTACAGGTACCGTTTTCGGTCTTCGCCCATAGCGAGAAATAGCTCAAGATTCGCTGATAATGATTACCTTCACCGTGTACTAAAATTGCTTCAATCTTAGTAGTGTAGTTTTCAAAATAGTGTTGAATCAACGCCTCGCCAAATTGCTCTTTAGATTTAAAATAGTGGTAAAACGATCCTTTCGGTACGTCCGCTTCTTTAAGCAATTGCGATAGGCCAACGCCGTTAAAGCCGTTGTTCACTATTAATTGGTAGCCAACATCTAAAACATGCAGGCGTGTGTCATTCGTTTTTTCGTTCATAGGTGGGACTATAATTTAAATTAGACCAGTCGTCTAGTGGTTGATTTTCGAGGGTATATTCGGTCATGGAAAAAGTAACGTCACATGTTCAGATATAAAATGTATGGTCCGCCCCGTTATTGCAACTACAATTAAGTAATAACGGAGTTGG
>NZ_JAPHPW010000028.1 GCF_026241515.1 Vibrio sp. 14G-20 | reverse complement strand
AAACAAAAACGGCCCAAAGATAGGACCGTTCGTTTTAGTAAGACTCGCTACACTGTGCTATCTAAACACCTTAAATGATAGGTGTTGGCTCTCTAGGCAGTACAACAGATACAAAAAAACGAGCCCATTGGCTCGTTTTTTTTATTTATACGTTGGTTTAAGCAGTTTTACCGATAAAGCCTAGCTTCTTACCTACCCAAGCGAGCAGTAACATAGCGACAATAATCGCAAAGAAGTTTGAACCTGCATCAGGATGTTGTGCTTTCACAAACGCCGAGTGGCCAAATGCACCCACAAAGAAACAAGCTAAACCCACTAATGGAATATCTTCAGATACTGGATTCGTTAGGTATTCTTGGTAAAGCGCTTGTACAGCCAAAACTAAAGCAATTAGCGGGAAAATAGAGAAGCCCACTTCGCTCATTGTTACCCAAGATAACAGTGCATCACCACACACACCTGCAACAACAGCAAGTACGAGTGTCTTTCTTTCAGAACCACGGTTTGCAGTATTATTTTCATTCGACATTATTCAATCCCGCCTTTTAATCGGTTACGTTCACGTTCTTTACGATACCAAAAAGCCCCTTTGGCCATCATTCGTAATTGCATGATCAAGCGTTCAGCCAATTCATCTCGCTGACGTCGATCTAAATCTAATGCTTCTGCCCCTGAGTTGAAAACCAATATGACCGAGGCTTCTGCTTGAGTAAAAGCTTCATCTCTTGTCATGCCTGTCGTTATCAGGTATTCGGTTAATTCAGCAGAAAAGTGTTGTATCTCACGAGCTACCGCTGCACGAAACTCAAATGAAGTTCCTGAGCGCTCTCGTAATAACAGTCTGAATACGTTTGGGCTGCTTTCAATGAATTCCATAAAGGTTTCAACCGATGTGCGAATCACACTGCCTTCCTTTGCTATACGCTGACGAGCTTGACGCATTAGTTGGCGTAATAATAAACCACCTTCATCAACCATGGTTAAGCCAAGCTCATCCATATCTTTAAAGTGACGATAAAAGGAAGTCGGTGCTATTCCAGCCTCACGAGCGACTTCTCTCAAGCTTAGGTTGGAAAAACTACGATCGGCGCTGAGTTGGCTAAATGCTGCATCAATTAAGCTACGACGAGTTTTTTCTTTTTGCTGTGCGCGAATGCCCATTGGTTTCATACTTTATCAATTTCTTCTTTTACAGCCTAAACAGGCATGTCTGATTCTCTGTTTAATATAACGCGAATCACTTCTTTATATAAGGCACTCTGGTTATATAAGACAGACACTAAACACACCTCTTTGTTCACGTACCGAAGTAAATACGTTCGAAGAAAAAATTTCAATATCCACACTGTCATTTGGAGACATACGACATACCAAATATTATTTTTTCGATAACACTGCGTGATCCCACCGACTCTCTGATGCCCTTTTCATGTACCCAAGAACAGAATCAGTTAAAATCTCGCTAAAGCAATGTTAATCAAATATAACAAGGAAGATATCTATGCCGCACTCCAACCACTTTGATGTAATCGTAATTGGTAGTGGCCCCGGGGGAGAGGGGGCAGCGATGGGATTAACCAAAGCCGGGTTGAACGTTGCAATCATTGAAAAAGAGAGCAGCGTTGGTGGTGGTTGTACTCACTGGGGAACCATTCCTTCAAAAGCACTGCGTCATGCCGTGAGTCGTATTATTGAATTCAACAGCAACCCGCTGTTTTGTCAGAACAACAAAAGTATTCACTCAACCTTCTCCAACATACTGGGTCATGCTAAATCAGTCATCGATAAGCAAACTCGACTGCGCCAAGGCTTCTACGATCGTAACCAATGCACACTGGTATTCGGTACGGCTCGTTTTATCGATACCAACACCATCTCGGTGATACAGAGTGATGGTACTGAAGAACACTACAGTGCAGACAAATTTGTTATCGCGACAGGCTCTCGCCCTTACCAACCAGATAACGTCGACTTCCTGCATGAACGTATCTACGACAGCGACTCAATTCTTTCTCTTAAACACGATCCGCAACACATCATCATCTATGGTGCTGGCGTTATTGGTTGTGAATACGCGTCGATTTTCCGCGGTTTGGGTGTCAAAACCGATCTTATCAATACTCGTGACCGTTTGTTGTCATTTCTAGACAATGAAACCTCGGATGCGCTTTCTTACCACTTCTGGAACAGCGGCGTGGTGATTCGGAACGACGAAACCTTTGAGAAAATCGAAGGCACGGACGATGGCGTGATCATTCACCTAGAATCAGGCAAAAAAATGCGCGCCGACTGCCTACTGTATGCCAATGGCCGAACCGGTAATACCGATAAGTTAAACCTTGGTGCGGTTGGCTTAGAAGCAGACTCTCGTGGGCAAGTATCAGTAAACACCAATTACCAAACCAATGTTGACCATGTTTACGCAGTAGGTGATGTGATTGGCTACCCTAGCCTAGCGAGTGCGGCTTATGACCAAGGTCGATTCGTTGCACAGGCGATTGTCAAAGGTGAAGCTGAACGCCACCTTATTGAAGACATCCCAACAGGTATCTACACCATCCCTGAGATCAGTTCTGTTGGTAAAACCGAGCAAGAACTAACGGCTGCGAAAGTACCGTACGAAGTGGGACGTTCTTCATTCAAACACTTAGCTCGCGCTCAAATCGCCGGTAAAGATATTGGTAGCTTGAAGATCCTATTCCACCGTGAAACCAAAGAGATTTTGGGTATCCACGTGTTTGGTGAGCGTGCTGCTGAAATCATCCATATCGGCCAAGCGATTATGGAACAGAAAGGTGAAGCAAATACCATCGAGTACTTTGTAAATACCACCTTTAATTATCCAACGATGGCAGAAGCTTATCGTGTTGCAGCACTTAACGGACTTAACCGTTTGTTCTAAATAAAGAACCAACAGGAGCATTTGACCACCTATAGGCCAAATACATAAACAGCAAGCCATGAGCTTGCTGTTTTTATTTAAGATACTGAATAATATGATAATGGTAGTAATTAGATCATGATGTTCTAAATACCCCTTTTCCTGTACAGCTTCTATTTGTTGCTCCCTGAACTGAGCTATCTAAGTAAGCTAAGCGAGAAACTCACCCTTCTTCCACTGAGAAACAAACAACACACCAAGACCAATTCCGCGCATTGCCATAAAGCTCAGCATCGCTAGCCACAGTGCATGGTTCTCTAAACCTGATGCTAAATAGAAAATCGCGAAGAAACTGCAGGTCGCAACAAACATACTATTGCGCATATCCTTGCCTTTAGTGGCCCCAACAAAAATACCATCCAACAAGAAGCACCACATAGACACCAATGGCATCGCAATCAGCCATGGCAGATACACCTCGGCTTGGCTCTTTACGTCTGGGATTGTGGTGATCATATTGATTAAGCCAGAGCCAGCGATTGCGAACGCTATGGTCAGTACTAAACAAATATTGAAGCTCCAGAAGAAAGTACCAATCAATGACTGGTTTAGTTCATCTTTGTCTTTCGCGCCTATCGCCTTACCGACCATAGCTTCCATTGCATAGGCAAAGCCATCCATCCCATAAGAGATGATCATCAAGAAACTCATCAACACGGCATTGGCCGCAACAACATCATCGCCAAAGCTTGCACCTTGGAAAGTCATGAAAGTGAAAGTCGCTTGTAGACACAATGAACGAAGAAAGATATCGCGATTCAGTTTCACGAAACGACTCAAACCTTGGCTGGTTTTCTTAAGCAGATCCCATGGCGATGGTAACTGTTTCTTCGCCCAGATTCGGTAAACACAAATCAGGCCAAATGTTAGACCAGCATAATCAGCCATTACAGATGCTAATGCAGCACCTTCCACTTGCCACCCTAAACCGATAACAAAAACGATATCCAAAACGATATTGGTGACGTTGGTTATAATCACCATCCACATGGGCGCTTTGGCATTTTGAGTCCCGAGCAGCCAGCCTAAAATAACAAAGTTAGTTAGCGCAGCAGGTGCACTCCAAGCGCGGATTGAGAAATATTGCTGACCATAGTGCTTAACTTGATCACTGGCGCTACTCAATGAGAAAACTAAATCGGCGACTAGACTGTGTAAAAGCAAAAAGACACCAGCAAACCCTAAGGCCATAGTCACGCCTTGCACAAAAACTAAGCCAAGTTGCTTGCCATCATTCGCACCATAGGATTGTGCGGCTAGCCCTGTTGTCGACATACGCAGGAAGCCAAGCAACCAAAAGGTCACACTGATCATAGTGCCGCCTAATGCCACACCACCTAAATACCAAGAATGCTCTAGATGACCAATAACCGCCGCATCGACTAAGCCCAGCAATGGAACCGTAATATTAGAGAGAACCATCGGGATTGCGAGCAACAGCACTTTTTTGTGCATCGCCTGATTGGATAGCGTTTGAAAAATAATTTGGGGATTAAATAGCTTCACGATCACCTCTTAGTTTAGAGGCGATAGTTTAACCTAGTGGGTGGGCTTTCACTATGTTGTGTACTTTGTGTATTGGTTAGCTTTTACCAAACTATGTGTTGATAGAAGAAGCTAGCGCTACCATTTAACGAGTACTAATTGAGGAGTTAAACGCTTTTTAAACTGAGAAATCTTACACAACAATCGCTGCCACAACTTCCAACGATTACATTGCTGCTCTAATGGTGAAAATGACTTAACCCATTGCGCCCATGGCAACCAATTGAGAACACTGTCTATTGGTGAAGACAACCCGTGAGCATACTTTCCAGAACCGAGCTTTTGCCCAAGAGAACTCGAGCTTTTGTCTCCAGCTAACACTAAACACGCGTGTGCATGAGTAAAGTAACGACTCAATGACTGAATAAAGTGCGCTGTCTGCTGTTCATTACAATCAAGCAGAGCGTGTTCACACACCACCATCACCGAAGCTTGTTCTGGAATGTTAAGTTCATCTAACCAAGTCAGGTCATCAACAGAGCCACACTCCAAACGATAACGTTCGTTTTTGTGGAACAGGCGTTGTCGCCAAAGCAGATTCTCGGTTACATCCAGCTCAACCCAATGACAGCGGCCATTATCTAAACGGTAGAAACGGGTATCGAGCCCTGCTCCCACATTAATAATCCAAGCATCTGGGTTATGAGATAAAAATTGTTGAACTTGAGAATCACAAAGTTGAGTCAGTGTCGCGTAAAGGAGTTGTTGTTGGTCGAGTTCACCAGTAAGACATTCTGGTGCTAATTGGCAGCGTTTGCAGGCTTGAGCTGCGATAGGGTCATAGACTAGGCCGTCATCGGCAAGGCTTTCGCGACTGCGAAACCAAAGATGTTGAACGAGATTCGTCGGAACTTGGAATTCTTGATGTGCAGACCCTTGATCAGAAGAAGCCTTTTGAACAGAGGAGCGCGGCTTACGAATAAGCGGCTTCATTTGAGGTTTGGTTGGATTTGGCATCATCATCTTCCTTGTATCTCGACAAAGAAGATGATAATGAATATCAATTACAATAACAAGTTATTGAGAATAAATATCAATAAGCTTTTTGTACTGACTACATCCAGTCGGTGTTGCGAATAATACCAACAGCCAGTCCTTCAATAGACAAGTGTTGAGACTCTAGATCGACGTGAATTGGAGAAAATTCTTCATTTTCAGCATGTAACAGAACCGTTGAACCTTTACGTTCTAGGCGTTTTACCGTTACATCATCATCAACACGAGCTACAACAACCTGACCGTCGCGTACGTCTTGTGTTTTATGAACAGCCAGTAGATCACCATCCATAATACCGATGTCTTTCATACTTTCGCCATTTACACGAAGTAAGAAGTCAGCCTGAGGCTTAAACATACCTGGGTCTACTTGGTAATGCATTTCTACATGTTCTTGAGCCAGAATAGGCTCACCAGCGGCAACCTGACCGATTAATGGTAAACCTTGTTCCTCATTTGCTGCATCTTCAAGCAAAATACGAATACCACGAGACGCACCCGGGATAATCTCAATCGCTTCTTTACGAGCAAGAGCTTTTAAATGTTCTTCTGCAGCATTAGCAGAGCGGAAGCCTAGTTCTCGTGCAATTTCTGCACGTGTCGGTGGCATACCGAAATCGTCAATCTTACTTTTGATAAGATCAAAAACTTGTTGTTGGCGGGGCGTTAACGGCTTCATGATTCACCTGTCTTTTTATACAGTTGACTGTGAGTATATCCAGTAACTGAACAAAAGCAAAGCAATTGGTTGTTTTTAGTTCATTTTTCAAGAATCACAAAAATAGGATCTCTAGCCATACGTAACCCGCTAGTACTAGGCAGATGAGAACAGCCGCTGAGCCGACATCTTTCGCCATCCCAGAAAGCTCATGATGCTCACTACCGATTCGATCAACAACTGCTTCAATCGCGGTATTGATTAACTCGACAACCATCACTAACACAACAGCTGAGATCATCAAGATTCGCTCAACTTGGCTTACATCCAAATAGAATGCTAGTGGAATCAGTATTGCTGCCATGAACACTTCTTGCCGAAATGCAGCCTCGCTTTTAAACGAACTTGTGAGGCCTTGCCATGAAAAGCCTGCTGCTTTTATGATGCGTTTTAATCCGGTGTTTGATTTTTTGGTCATTTTTAACTCTATACTCAATCAGTTGATGAATGATTTTCCACAAACTTAACGGCAATATGACTATTTCCATTAAAAGGTTAGACCAGTTTCTGGTATTCTTGCATCGATTAAATTTACGCCTAGGCTTATCCCTATTTCACTCATAGGATTTATCCTTTTTCATCATAGAAATAGAGATACGCTTGAGCACATTGAAATAACTATTGAGGCAGTGAACCTATATGTCTTCTGGACAATCTTTTTCACGTTCATTAATGAAGCTACCTTTATCCGTATTGGTAAAGGGCACATCAATTCCTTCAAACCCTGTTGAGGATTTGAACATTGATTTGAGCAAACCGATTGTATACGCCTTACCGTTTCGCTCAAGTGTCGACATTCTTACATTGCAAAAGCATGCACTTGAATTAGGTCTACCTGATCCATTAAGCAAGCTTGAAATCAACGGCAAATCACTGCAACGCTATGTTTTTATCTCTTCTCGCAAAACTCTGCTTCAAGACGATGATTATGTACCAAGCTCTTCAATTGAAGTTTTCTCTGAGTTGCTTTCACTGCATGCTGAAGACTCTGAGCTCGATGTTCAAGTTATCCCTGCCACTGTGCTTTGGGGACGTAAACCTGGTAAAGAGAATAATCAGAAGCCTTACCTCCAGGCAATGAATGGCTTAGAGAAATCAAAAGCGGTATTGCTAGCAGGCCGTGATTGTCTGGTGCGTTTCAGCCCAGTGGTTTCTCTACGTTACATGGCTAACTCACATGGCACCGACAGCACCATCGCGCACAAATTAGCGCGAGTGGCACGTATTCACTTCTCTCGCCAAAAGCTTGCTGCATCAGGCCCTAACCTGCCAAGCCGCCAAGCTCTGTTTGATCGCCTACTCAAATCAGAAGCAATCAAGAAGGCGATAGAAGACGAAGCTGAAGCAAAAAATATTTCCATAGAGAAAGCGAGCAAAGAAGCTCAGGACATCATGGATGAGATCGCAGCTAACTTCTCCTACTCGTTAATTAAACGCGGTGAGAAAATTCTGGGTTGGTTGTGGAATAAGTTGTACCAAGGCCTGCATATCAGCAACGCTTCAACGGTTCGTAAATTGGCTCAAGATGGTCACGAGATTGTTTACGTCCCTTGTCACCGTAGCCACATGGATTACTTGTTGCTTTCTTATGTGCTTTATCATGAAGGCATGGTGCCTCCGCACATCGCTGCAGGTATCAACCTCAACTTCTTCCCTGCCGGTCCTATTTTCCGTCATGGTGGTGCGTTCTTTATTCGCCGTAGCTTCAAAGGCAACAAGCTTTACTCGACGATTTTCCGTGAATACCTAGCGGAATTGTTCGCTAAAGGTTACTCAGTAGAGTACTTCAGTGAAGGTGGTCGTTCTCGTACGGGTCGTCTTCTGCAAGCGAAAACGGGCATGCTAGCGATGACCATTCAGGCAATGCTGCGTGGTATGAACCGTCCTGTTACTTTGGTTCCTGTGTACATTGGTTATGAACACGTGATGGAAGTGGCAACTTACGCGAAAGAACTTCGTGGCAAGCGTAAAGAGAAAGAAAACGCGAGCTTAGTGATTCGTACCATTCGTAAGCTGCGTAACTTTGGTAAAGGCTACGTTAACTTCGGTGAGCCGATTCAACTGAACCAATACCTGAACGAGCACGCGCCAGAATGGACCAAAGACATCGACCCAATGGGCACCAGTAAACCACAATGGATGAACCCGGTGGTTAATGACTTGGCGACCAAAATGATGACGCACATTAACGATGCCGCGGCGACCAACGCATTGACCCTTTGTGCAACGGCGCTATTGGCCTCAAGACAGCGTGCATTGTCTCGTGACTCTTTGGTTTCTCAGATCAATTGCTACCTATCACTGCTTAAGAACGTTCCATATTCAGCAACGTTCACTGTGCCAAAAGACAGCGCTGAAGATTTGGTAAAACATGCTGAATCACTGAACAAGTTCTTGATTGAATCAGACTCAATGGGCGACATTATTTCGCTAGACCGTCACCAGTCAATTCTGATGACCTACTACCGAAACAACATCATTCACTTGTTCGCTCTGCCATCTTTAATTGCCCAGATGACCATTCGTCAACGCGGTTTATCGATTGAAGCGATTCAAAAGAATGTTGCAGCAATTTATCCGTTCTTGAAGAAAGAACTATTCTTAAGCTACGACGAATCACAGCTTGAAGGCGTAGTATCAAACATCATTGATGAGCTTGTTAGCCAAGGCATGATTGTTGTGTCTGACAATGAAGTGACTATCAACCAATCGAACAGCCAAGCTCTTATGCTGTTAGGCCGTACGATTTCAGAAACGCTACAGCGCTACTCTATTGCTCTAAACTTGCTGGCAGAGAATCCTGAACTGGACAAATCTGACCTTGAGCAGAAGAGCCAAGACATCGCACAGCGACTTGGTCGACTGCATGGTATCAATGCTCCCGAATTCTTCGATAAAGGCGTGTTTGCTTCTATGTTCGCAACGTTGAAGCAGCAACAGTACCTAGATAACGACGGCAACTGCGATTTAGAGAAGACTCAGCAATTCGCTAAGCTTCTTTACTCGATGCTTTACCCTGAAGTTCGTCTGACGATTCAAGAGAGTATTCACCAAGCCGAGTAATTCCTGTATATAGCAGGGCTCTGATAGCAAATTCAACGCGATCAAAAAAGGCACCCACTGGGTGCCTTTTTCTTGAATATTCGTTTGATAAAAACTGATGCTTACCAGAAGGTAACGAACAAACCGACCGTTACGGCCATGCCAACATAGTTGTTATTGAGAAAAGCTTGAAAACATAAGTCTCGGTCACGATGACGCATCAAATGTTGTTGGTACACAAACAAGCTGCCTGCAACTAACAATGCCCAATAGAAAGTATCACCCAATTGGTAGTGCATACCTAACACAATCAGCATCGCTAGAGTAACAAGTTGCAAAGAGCCGACGATAAGCTTATCGAAGCGACCAAATAAAATAGCCGTCGATTTAATACCAATCTTCAGGTCATCATCTCGGTCTACCATCGCATATTGCGTGTCGTAAGCAACCGTCCACAAAGCATTAATAACGAAGATAAACCAAACAATACTTGGTAGTTCGTTGGTTTGTGCAGCCCATGCCATTGGTATCGCCCAACTAAACGCTAAGCCGAGGAACAACTGTGGAAGATGTGTAAAACGCTTCATGAAAGGGTAAATGAACGCCAGACCCACACCAATAAATGAGAGCTTAATGGTCAGTGGATTCATGGTGAGTACTAGCAAAAATGAAACTACGGCTAGCACTAAAAAGAGCAGAATCGCTTCCTTACTGGAAACCAAACCTGAGGGTAATGGACGCTGCTTGGTGCGTTTAACATGACCATCCACTTTACGGTCCGCAAAGTCATTGATCACACAGCCAGCTGAACGCATCAACACGACGCCGAGTACGAAAACAACCAAGACATCAAAATCAGGCATACCTTGTGCGGCGATAATCAGCGACCACAAAGTCGGCCAAAGGAGTAACAGAGTACCAATCGGGCGATTCATTCGCGTTAATTGCCAGTACGCCTTCGCTTTGGTGGCAAACATTTACACACTCTCCTTAGAGTAAATGGGTGACGTAGGTAAAAACAGTTCTGCCACAAGCATCGGTTTATGGTTCATCCATAATCGAGAACGACGTGCGAGTAATCGCTCATCACCTGCGATAACCCAACCGACTTGCAGCGCATCTCGCTCCACGTTCTCAGCACTGAAAACGGTTAATCCAAGCGGGACATTACCTTGTTGAGAAAGGTCGGAGTGCTGATGATCTTCTAATGTGACTCGGGGAATCAAGGTTCGACCTAATACCCACGGGTCATCATCACCCTTTAAAATCACTTTACGCAGTAAGCAATCAAACGATGATAAAAGATGTTCCTCGTCCTGTTGCAACATTGAGCGTTCTACAACTTGATTATGAAGCAACTCAACAGACAGGTGCTGACAACACTTCCCCAACTTGCGGGAAAGAGAACCTTGCTCCATAAGCCACTCTTTGGTGGTTTTATTAGGAAAATCAAATGTTTCTGTACTTTGCCAATCTACATTCATTAACGAATTAAGATACAGCGATATTGGCTGATTCATACTAGTATTCAATAGGTGACTTTACACGTACAATAAAGCTTCAACTTTCGAACAAAATTAAAGCGTTCTTCGAAATTGTAAACGTATTTAGATTTAGACCGCTCATTGTAACAAGACTAATGCGTTTCGAATATCGCGAATAAACTAAAGAAAAGTCACAAATATGCACAAACGTTATGTAGCCCAAATATTTCTTGCGATTACCCTACTCTTTTCAGCATCAAGTTTCGCTGAAGAGGAATCGGCACCAAAACTAGCCTACTTCACGCTAGAGCCTGACCTGACCACCAATTTTTACACTAAAGGTAAAAAACTGGGCTACATTCAGGTTCGTCTCGATATTATGGTTGCGAATAGTAACGACTTAGCAGCCATTGAGCACCACCAGCCACTGATTCGTGATGCTGTGATTGAATTGCTCGGCAAACAAAACGAAGAAACAATTAAATCTCTATCTGGTCGTGAAGATTTAAGAAAAACTTTAGTCGAGCATCTCAACAAGGTCTTGCTTCCTGAAACAGGCAAAACACTCATTGCTGACCTACTGTTTACCAAATACCTTTATCAGTAATAATGATGTAAAAACGAATCCAAATAAAAAGCGGCTCATCTGGCCGCTTTTTTGTCTCTACCGTTTGGCTACTCACTAGAAGAGATGAATTAACTTCTTGCCGAGCTTGGTGCTTTCATTGCATCGATAAAGCCAATAATCACACCAGCGGCTAGGCCAGCTAAATGCGCAGTATTGGCGATAGTCATAAATGGTTGCATGTACCCAAGTATCAACCACACCAACATAAAGCCGACAATCTGTCTTGGGATGCCTAAACCAAGTTGCGGCGCCTTCGCACCGATAACCCATAAGTAGCCAACCAGAGCATAAACAACACCTGACAAGCCGCCGAAGTTTGCTCCTTCAACCCAATACTGCCCAGCGCCAGAAAGCGCAGAAGATATAGCAAAGATCTGAAGTAACTTGAGGCTACCTAGCTTTTTCTCGATGTCTCCACCTAACTGCCACCACCACAAGATATTAAATGCGATGTGCATAACAGAGAAATGCAGAACGGCATGACTCAACCAACGCCACAATTGCCATTGCTGTCCATCCACCGCTGGGAAATGCAGGGCATTGAAAATAGCTTGGCCAAAACCGATCTGTTGTAGCGCAAAAATCACCACACACACCAACATCAGGCTTAGTGTCACAGGGCCTGCTTTGGCTTTGATCATGCCCATGAAACTTGGCGTGTGGTAATGGAAGTTGCTCTTTCTGGTCTCTGCCATGTCCCAAGACGCCGCTTGATAGCGTTTATGATTGGGCTCCGCAAGAAAGCGATTCAGCTCAGCTTCAGTTTCAACCTGAAATTGGCCATCAAGAAGCCAAAGAGCAAAACGCCCCTCACCTTCAGGAGACATTTGAATAGGGATCTGGCGAGAAGCCATGTAATCAATAAATGCTTGAGCAAGACGCGGGTTATCTAACACCATCAGTCTAATCATTATCACTTCCTATTCATTATACTGAGAAACGTTTAACGCAACTAACCAGCGTTCACTGGAAGTTCTGCGCGATGCCAGGCTTCAAACCCACCATCAACACTATATACCTCTTCAAAGCCTTGGTTCACTAAATATTGTGCAGCACCTTGGCTACTAATACCGTGGTAACACATCACTAAAATAGGTTGTTCGAACTCTACCTCATCCATGAACGACACCATCGTATCATTGGTAAGGTGATAAGCTGTTTTTGAGTGAGCCACCGCGAAAGACTGCGGGTCACGAATATCGACAAGTCTTGCTTCGCCTTGTTCTAAAAGGGCTTGAGCGCTTTTAACATCGATATGTTTAAACTGGTCCATGACTTTCTCTTTTATGCTGATTTACTTTGCTGCCATTGTAACCTATCCCAAGGCTAACAATCACATCCACTTAATAAGGTTATCCACCAGCGATCACTTTTACACCGTTTGTGGATAAATCTGTGGATTGCGTGAATAAAGTGTTTTTTTTAAAATAGATCCACAACATGTAGTGATGATCCTGATCTAACTGTGGGTGTTATGAAAAATATCCCCACATCAAAAACCCTCACAAAGCCTTACTACACCCTGCTTTTAGACAACTGACGAATAAACTTCTCACAGAGTTATCCACAAAATCATTTTGCAAATTTCGATCGCAAAAGTTGAGAAATCGATCGAAAATAAAAAGGCCGAGATCTCTCGATCTCGGCCTTTTCAAATTCAGCTTATTTTATCGCTTCTGGCTTATCTGCCTTTAGAAGTCACCAACAGCTTGCTTCAACTTCTTCATCGCATTCTTTTCTAACTGACGAACACGTTCTGCAGAAATGCTGTAAGTATCGGCAAGGTCTTGCAGTGTCGATTTGTTGTCATCTAACCAACGTGAGCGAACAATGTGTTGGCTACGCTCGTCTAAGCTCTTCAATGCGAGGCCTAAACGATTATTGGTATGAGATTCCCAGTTAGCGGCTTCAACCGTCTCAGCAACGTCTGATGCCTTGTCTTCAAGGTAATAAACTGGTGCAGTGTAAGCAGAGCCACCGTCATCATCATCCATAGGCGCTTCAAACGTCGCATCTTGTGCTGCTAAGCGAGATTCCATCTCACGAACTTCTGAAGGCTCAACACCCAGTTCACGAGCGACCGTCTCAACTTCACCGTTATTGAACCAACCTAAACGCTTTTTAGACTTACGAAGGTTAAAGAACAGTTTACGCTGTGCTTTAGTGGTCGCAATTTTAACGATACGCCAGTTACGTAGAACGTATTCATGGATTTCAGCTTTGATCCAGTGAACAGCAAACGAGACGAGACGAACACCAACTTCTGGATTGAAGCGCTTAACAGCCTTCATCAAGCCGATGTTACCTTCTTGGACGAGATCAGCCATTGGCAGCCCGTAGCCAGAGTAGCCTCTTGCAACGTGCACCACGAATCGTAGGTGGGAAAGGATCAAGCCTTTCGCAGCATCGATCTCACCTTTGTAATGTAATCGCTCTGCAAGTCCACGTTCCTCTTCAGGTGTCAGCATTGGGTAGCTGTTCGCTGAACGGATATAGCTATCTAAACTATCTTGTGTGACTAAAGCCATTTGATACGCTTGGTTTGCCATTCGGTTCCTCATCAATCTCTGATCTGGAGTAATACATCTATTAAAACCCGACAATCTTGAACCTAAAATGAACAGGTTTCAAGGAGGGGGAAGTAATTATGCATAATCAATTCATCTATACAAGGCAAAAACTGGTTAAGAAGTGCCTATTTTTCGTCTAAATATGACTCTATTCACCTAAATTGGTTCAATTTCTTTTAGGTGACGCTGTGCAGAAAGCTTCGCAGCCACACTACCAAGCAGGGTTCCGACGATCAAAAGCAGTAAAGATTCATCCCAACTCAGGCCAATTAAACGAAAGTGGCTGTCGTATAGCTGAGCCAAATCATCCACTGCGCTGTTCAGTAATACGGTAATCAATGCCGTCATTACCCAAGCGCTAATCGAACCTAAAACACCAAACCACATCCCAGAATAAAGGTATGGTCGAAGAATGTAGCTGTCGGTCGCACCAATCAACTTCATGGTTTGAATCTCTTCTTTATGCGCCAACACATTAAATCGTAGTGTATTGCCGATAATCAGAAATACCGCGCCCAACATCAATACCGTTAAGGTAATCACGATGACAGCCGCTAATGCTTTGATCGCATCTAATCGCGCTAACCAATCTTCGTCTAGACGAACATCGGTCACTAATTCTTGTTGTTTAACTGTGCCTGCCAGTTCTTTAATTAGGGTATCGCTGTGTACGCTTGGTGTAATCACCAACACACCTGGCAGTGAATAATCGTCGAGGATGGTTAGGGCATCTTCAAAACCAGAATACTGGCTGAGGTCTGCAAGCCCTTGTTGCGGAGAGATGTACTCCACCAGCTCAACTTGATCCCAACTTTCGATTTCATCCTTAAGCACCATAACTCTAGGCTCAGGAATGCCATCCTCTATATAAGCACTTATTTGTGACGGGCTAGTGACATCTTGCGCCACTTCCCCAACATTTTTACCCAATAGGTACAAACAAGCTGGCATCGCCAACGCCATAGAGATCACTGCAAGAGTCAGCAAGTTGCCTAACGGGCGCTGCCACATTTGCGAGAACGATGACTTGGCTTGTTTCCAGTGAACAACAAAGAAGCCGTCGCTTGAAGCGCGGGTTGCTGCTCGATTAGATTGAGGTTTCTTGATGCGCTTATTCGCGGCCATAGTCTTCAACCTCACTCAAAAATCCTTGGTTTAATTCAAGATGGCGGTATTGAGGACGAGTGTTCACTAAACCGATATCGTGCGTCGCTAGGATGATCGTCACACCTGCGCGGTTGAACTCTTCAAACAATCGCAATACGCGGTTAGATAATTCAGGGTCTAAGTTACCGGTCGGCTCATCGGCTAAAAGCAAAGTTGGGCGGTTAACCACGGCGCGAGCAATACCCACGCGTTGTTGTTCACCACCCGAAAGCTGGCTTGGCAAACAACGGGCTTTATCAAGTAATCCAGTTTTATCCAACGCAGCACTGACTCGACGTTTTATTTCGTTTTCAGAAATAGATTCAATACGCATAGGCAGAGCGACGTTATCGAAAATCGAACGGTCCATCAGCAAGCGATGGTCTTGAAAAACAATCCCAATATTACGGCGTAAGAAAGGAATATCTTTGGCTGGGATACGAGTGATATCGTGATCGTTGAACCAAACACGTCCATCGGTTGGACGCTCTATCGCGCAGATCAACTTCAGCAAGGTACTTTTACCAGCTCCAGAGTGCCCACCCAAAAAAGCCATCTCTCCACGTTTCAGGTGAAAGTCCACTTTTTGGAGCGCTTGTCTTCCACCTCGGTAGGCTTTACTCACTTGCTGAAATTTGATCACCGAAAATTCCTCTTACGATCACTCATATCAAATTTAAAAACGGTAGCAGGTTAAGGATAAACCACTTTGCTACGCGCGTTACTCTTCGCGGCTAAATAGTGCTTCAATGAAGTCTTTAGATTCAAATGGACGCAGGTCATCAATACCTTCACCCACACCAATGTAGCGGATTGGTATCTGGAACTGGTCTGCAATTGAGAAAATTACACCACCTTTCGCCGTACCATCTAGCTTAGTCAGTGTAATACCCGTTACTGGAGCCACTTCACTGAATAGTTTCGCTTGGCTGATAGCATTCTGGCCAGTACCTGCATCGAGCGTTAGCATGATTTCGTGTGGTGCAGAGTCATCAATCTTCTTCATTACACGAACGATCTTGCGTAGCTCTTCCATCAAGTTGCTTTTGTTCTGCAAACGACCTGCCGTATCGGCAATCACGACATCAACACCACGCGCTTTAGCGGCTTCAATGGCATCGTAGATAACAGAAGCACTGTCCGCACCAGTGTGTTGAGCGATAACCGGCACATTGTTACGCTGACCCCAAACCTGAAGCTGTTCAACAGCTGCAGCACGGAAGGTATCACCTGCCGCCAACATCACTTTTTTGCCTTCGCCTTGGAATTGTTTCGCCAGCTTACCGATAGTGGTCGTCTTACCCACACCGTTCACACCGACCATTAAGATAACGTAAGGTGTTTTAGTGGTATCAACCACAAGAGGCTGTTCAACTTGGCTTAGGATATCGGCCATCTCTTCTTTGAGCAGACCATATAGAGCTTCACCATCTTTTAGGTCATTGCGAGATGCTTTTTCTGTTAGGTTTTCAATGATTTTTACGGTGGTATTCATACCCACGTCAGCAATCAGAAGTTGCTCTTCTAGCTCTTCAAACAGGTCTTCATCGATTTGCTTACCTTTGAACAGACCAAAGAAACCTGCACCGATGTTTGCTTTAGTGCGGCTTAGGCTGCGCTTAAGGCGAGCAAAGAAGCTTTCTGTCGGCTTCTCTTGTACTTCTTCAACCTTAGCTTGAGGAGCTGACACTTCTTCCTGCTCTGCTTCTGCTTCTGCTTCTGCTTCTGCTGCGACAGGTTGCTGCTCTTGTTGAGTCTCTTCAAGCGCTTGCTCAGGTTCAACTGACTTAGATTCAATTGGCTTAGCTTGTTCAGCTTCAGGCGCGACCTGTTCAGCCTCAACTTGTGATTCAACTTCAGTTTGATCTTCAACGTTTTCTACGTTCGCTTCATTCTGAGTTTTTGGGCTTTGTTCTTCTTCACCAAAACCAAGCCACGATAATAATCCGCGCTTCTTTTTTTCCGTCATCAGAGGAGTTTCCTAGATCTACTAATTAGCTGTATTGACTTAATACACGTCGACTCTTTGCTATTGTTATACAATACAAGCTTGTACAAACGAATAGTAAAGAAAAATGACAAAGCAGTGATAAGTTTGCTTTTAGCTTGATACACTTTGTCATTGTAAATTTATTTAATACACGAACCCACTTAAATTGGGCTCGGTATAGTATCACTTTATTAGCGGTCAAAAAATCTATGGTAAGACGTCGCCAGCAAAACACATCACAAAAAAAGCCATCCGGAGGCTTTGTTCGAATTATTAGTGGCTCATGGAGAGGTAGAAAGCTGCCCGTTCATGATTTAGAAGGATTACGCCCAACCATTGACCGAGTAAAAGAGACACTCTTTAACTGGGTGGCTCAAGATATCCCACATTCAACTTGCTTGGATGTATTTGCCGGTTCTGGCGGTCTAGGTTTTGAAGCCGCTTCTCGCCAAGCAAAAATGGTGACACTGCTCGAAATGAACCAAAAGGCGGCTAAACAGCTTTCTGATAATGCGAAAGAGCTCAAGGCAGACAACATTAATGTCGTGAATACTGATGCTATCTCTTTCCTTAAGAAACCGGGCACTCCTTACGATATGGTTTTCCTTGATCCTCCATTTCGTAAAGGCTTACTGGCAGAAACAGTACAACTGCTTGAGAGTAACGGTTGGCTTGCAGACAATGCCATCATTTACGTCGAGACAGAGAAAGAACTGAAACTTGAAGCTATGCCAGAGAACTGGGAATTGCATCGCGATAAGACCACCGGACAGTCAAGCTACCGACTGTTCAATCGAATCAGTGAAGAATAGGAGTTATTGAATGAAGTTCTTGCTTCCACTAGCAAAAGCAGCCATCGCCTTTGTTTGGTTTATCTTAATCGTAAATATTTTCTACCCGTTCCCGGGTAATGCTGCAATTGCGCTTTATATCATGACAGCATTCTTGTTCTTCATGCACGGCCTGCAGATGCTGATCTTTATCGGTGCTTTCGGCGATAAGATCGAGATGTCACGTTGGGAGAAGTGGTCAATATTGATTTTCGGAGTCTTTGCCCTACTCGATATCCGACGCAAACACATGATGTAATCGAGCTTAAGCTCAGATATAAGACGCTTAGCTGCAGAAAACATCATGACAGAAACAGTAAAGACAAAAACGCCGCTCATTTGAGCGGCGTTTTTTTATTCATCGTTGATACTGATGTTAGCCCATGTAGCCCTTTACACCATCTAGGAACATTTGCGTCGACAGCATAACCAGCAACAAGCCCATCAAGCGCTCGATGGCTTTAAGACCTCTCTCTCCCAGTACTCGCAGGAAGAAGCCATTAAACATCAGAATAAAGAAGGTCGCGCCCCAAGCCAGCATCACAGCAGCTGAGAGCTCTAGCATGTTGTCAGGATGCTGGGTCGACAACAGAATCAATGCCGCAATCACTGACGGGCCTGCAATCATCGGAATCGCCATAGGCACAATAAACGGCTCTTCACCTGCCGCGAGGCCTGTAATACTACCTGCGCTTGGGAAAATCATCTTAATCGCGATGATAAACAAAATAATACCACCTGAGATACTCAAGGTTTCAGGTTGTACGTGCAGGAAGTTCATAATGCTTTGTCCAGCAAACAAGAACAACAGCAAGATAATCAGTGCAAACATCAGTTCACGAACAAGAACAATACGGCGACGCTTCGGATCGAGATGCTTAAGGATAGAGAGCACAATTGGTAGATTACCAAGCGGGTCCATAATAAGAAACAGCATGGTTGCTGCAGATAAGATTTCCATAAGTTGGTCTCGAAAAGCGAAGGTGCGCGGAGTATAACAGCCTCACATTGATTTTCGAACACAGTAGTTAGCATCGTTAAGAGGGAATTTACAGAGGGAAGTGATACGAAAATAAATATAGGAGTGGAGTCAAAACCTCTCATCCACTCGCCCAATATCTGAAGATCAAAAGGCTCTGAAACCAAAAATATCTAAAACTCAGTGCCTACTAAAGATCAATGATTACACACGCGCTCGCGATTGGTACAAAGCTTGTCATCAAGAACCACGACCTTTTCCATCTTCAGGAAAAACTTCAGCAATCCATCTAAATCCAGACCGTTCAGTTTACACGTATGAAAACGCGCTTCTGCGCCATATTTTTGAGCGAGCTCTTGCGTCAACTCTTCACGAGTCAGTGGCTTTTCACTCAGTAGGTTTAAAATGTTGTGTGCATGAATTTCGGTAGTCATAACTCTATCTCATGTTTAATGAACTAGACGTAGAGTACCCACTTTCATCTGAGCTGCTTTGATGTAGCTCAGAGTTAAGTGAGCTCTCCCCTAAATGGTAAGGGAAGCAACAATGAGAGCGTGCGCCAGAAAGTAACTGCCCGTCACCCAAAAGTAGGCACCCTTAATTGGGCTACGATAGAAATTTAGCGCGTATGCCAATGCCGAAAGCAGCAACACGGCACAACCAGTAAAACCGACCGCATGCGACAGTTGAGGATCAAGCAACCAGAGCTCACCAGAAGCCCATGCAAGCTGAATAAGCACGATACCCATGATAACCACAGGAAAGACGAGTTTGTCTAAGCGAGGCAGTAATAAGAAAAAAGCAACGACACAAGCCGCCAACAGGAGTGCGAACAACCACCAGACCATTTCCCCTGATAGCTGTAGCCAAAATGCTTTGCTGTAACAGAGCTGAGCCAGCAAGAAGCAAACAAAATGCAGAGGACGTCTTTGAGTAATAGTATGCAAGACATCTGCGATCGCAGAGACCGCCAACCCAGCAACGACCCAATAGGTAAAATCAGCAACGACAGATTGAGTTAAAGCAATGGTCGCTAATAATACAAAGGTAAAAACCTTATACGATAAGGCCTGACCGATATGTCCATGTTTCGTTCCTGCTATTGCTCCGATACCAGACAAGGAAACCGCCAACCAACTCCACATACCATTTGCCCTATTGCTTTAAATCGTCGCCAGTCTAGGCACACGAGTGTTGATGTAAAGCCTCAGCCCCTCAAAATTGGATCTTGATTACGCTTCCACTAAAAAGAGTCTCTTTCAGTTGAAGCCATGACAATTACGCGGAGATAACGATGATTCGTTTAAAACTAGAGCGATTCTTCGTTAAACTCATCGAAAATCACCTTACAGCGCCCATCTTTTCATTTTGGTCATTTCTAACCTAGACAAATCGCAAAAATCCATCAAAAACAGCCAAAAACCACACTTTAAAATTAGAAAAACAAACAACAAAAACCAACAAATACATTAACTTAAATGTTTAAAATGAAAATTAAACATGAATTAAAAACCTCAAATACACCTAGCTTTGTAAAGTAAGCAACTTGCGTTAATTCAGCTCCTATTTGTCAGGATTTTCCTAGCTCCTTGTCAAATCAGCCACCAGAACCAAGAAAAAAACGCACAAACAAAACCAAATCCAACCTAGAAGCCACCAGACCCCATTAATACAGTTTAACAACCTTTAACAATATAAATCACACATAACAACCATTATAAAACAGCAACTTAAATCAAATAAGAACAAACATGAATCACAACGAACAAAATAAGAACACACTGAAAAATACAGTTAAACAGCCTCAAACAAGTCAATATCCAATAGTTTTCTACCACTTTTAGGGCTTTCGAAAGTAATTCTTGATCTAAACCTATAAGTGGGCTATTCTTTAAAACATAGCGAGAGACAACCAAATTTAGGAGTAGTGTTATGATTTCATCTTCGCAAAGACAAGGACTTGTAATGATCGCGGTAGTTGTAGGTCTAATGACACTACCGATGATGTACTAAGCAAGTTACAGATAAAAAAAGGGACGCCATAAGCGTCCCTTTTTTTGTTCAATTTTTTCACTTCGAAAACAGATGCAGTGTTAGCACATCCCAGTTTGCATAATAGAAACCAGCGGCAGCTAAAGTCATTGCCATCATCAGTAAGATCGCAACTCGCCAGATAAAACGACCACTACGTGGAGTCAGCTCCTTCTCACAGTCGTTACACATCACGATGAACTTATGTTGGTCTTCCAACTTAGCCTCATGTTCATTGACTACCTTGTTACGACACGTTGCGATATAGCGCAGCTTGCTCACCATATCGTGCGGTAGCCTTTCTTCACAGCTTGTTACAAGCTCATGCAATCCTTCGCCTTCGGCATGATATTGAAGCCTCAATAATTTCTCTATATTGCGAGTTCTTGTCACCACTTTTTCAATATCGGTCATCTTGGCCCTCCCACTCCACACTATAATTCTAGTCGAGCATTTCCCTATTCTTATACAAAATCACTGTTATTTACGAGAGAAAGAGACAATAAATAACAATGCTTTATCCCAAGCTGGCCATTAAATGTGATGTCTGCCGAAAAATAATCAGCTTGGCTTACAACAGTTCACGAATAACGGCTTTAAACACATATCCCTATTGCCTGAAAGACTAGAATAACCATCACGACTACATGGAGGTTATATGCCTAACTCACTCTTTTTTGCCATCTTTGCACTCGCTGCTCTTGCGGCTTGGGTATTTATTGGTTTCTATCGAAAACACTCGCAAGGTGAAAATGCGCCAGAGAAGAAAGTGAATGTCACGGTGTTAGACAAACAATCCATCGACCTTCCTGACGCAGAATCTGGCCAAGAAGATCAAGAGTACTGGATTTACGTTCAACGTGGTGTGGTTGGTCCGAAGCGAGAATTCCAAGTCGGAATCCACTACTTCCACGCCCTTAACCCTGGCGACAAAGGAACCTTAACCTACCAAGGCGATAAGTTCTTACACTTTGCGTTGAAGCGCTAAACGTCAGCCGCCTCAACTGTATCTTCTAAGCAATCCATCAGAAAGCCTTAGCACTCACCGCTAAGGCAATAACCAACGCGTTTTCTCTGATTTAGACACCAACCAGCTCATCCATAACGCGCCAGCTCCGCTGATCACAATCCATAATGGAATAACCCACGCAGGGTGTCCTTGGTACCAACCGAATTCTTTCATTGGCCATAAGAAAATCGGGTGCAGCAGATAAATACCTAAGCTGTGTTTACTGATAAAACCAACCACTTGATTGCTCTTCTCAGACAACCCTTCACCATAGTAACGGCACACCATGAACACCATGCTCGCCGCTAATACGGTATTCAACGTCTTGTAAGATAACCAACGCCCTACTGTGTACTCTTCTGCTACCAAGCTTGCATCAACCACCATGTAAACCGTAGTCAGTAACGCTAACCCACCAAGTAACACACTCACGCCAACTGTCATCTTGTTAAGTGGCACAATCTTATACAGCAAGTAACCCAATGGTAAGTACCCGGTGTACAACCACAATTCGTGGCTCCAAGGGCCATCGATTTTCAGTAAGAACAGTAATGTTGTGAACAACCATACCGCCGTAAAGGCATAGACCGATTTATCACCGTACTTTCTGACCATGATCTGCAAGAACGGAATAACAAAGTAGAGTGGGATAAAGTAATAAAAGAAGCCAAGGTGATAGTAGGTATAGTGATGATAGCTATTGAGTAGCACATCCCAACTAACGTCAGCATCAAAGCCCATCGCAGACCAACCCGATAGGTAGGTATAGAAAAGCGACCAGACAATGAAAGGGATCAGCACCTTACCCAGACGACGCTTGAGGTAGTACTTGGCGTCAAACGGGCGCTGATCACTCAGCATCAGAGCACCAGTAATCAATATGAACACCGGCACCGCCCAACGACTAAAACCGTTCACCGTAATGGCGGTCAGCCATTCACCGAAAGGAATGGTGCCTAATTCATTCCGATAAGGCGCCAAAACATGAATCGCGATAACTGCTATGGCCGCGACACATCGTGCTAAATCAAAAAAGAGAATTCGCTGCTTCATGTAAATGCCTGATTAATATTCAATCATTCTACTATAGCAATAAAAAAGCTGACCGGAATAAATACCAAGTCAGCTTAGTGTTAAAGGAGAGGCTTATCGCGAATTTAGCTCATGCGGCTGAAGCTTATGCCGCTGAGATTTGCGGCACTTTAGGTAAACGCAGAGAGATCACCGTCGTTATCGCTAAGAACGCAAAAGATACCCACAGACACGCAGACAAACCGGCCATTTGGAATACCAACCCTGACAAGATAGTGCCAATCAAACGGCCCATTGCATTTGCCATGTAATAGAAACCGACATCAAGAGAAACGCCATCGCCTTTCGCATAACTCACAATCAAATATGAGTGAAGTGATGAGTTCACCGCAAAGATGGCACCAAATACCATCAAACCACCCACGATAACGAGCTCTGGTTGCCAACCAATCTGTACCGCATAAGCAATACCAGCGGTCACAATAGCCAACGCACCCGCCCATAATAGCGCTGCATGTCCATCAGGCACCTTGCCTTGAGCTTTACCAGTAATCTTAGGTGCAATGCCCTGCACAAAGCCATATGCGATAGTCCAAGCCGCTAAGAAACCACCAACCCATGAGTGATCCCAACCAAACACACTGCCTAGGTAAATCGGCAAAGCAATCACAAACCACACATCACGAGCACCAAACAGGAACATACGCGCAGCCGACAAAATATTGATGGATTCAGACTTAGAGAAAATCTGTTTGAACTTGGGTTTGGTTTTCGCTTTACCCATGTCCGCTTCTAAGCTCACCAAACTGCCAATGAAGACCAATGTCAGCACAGCAGCCATCGCTAGCACTGCGTATTGGAAACCAATCGTCGAAAGCAGTAAGCCACCGATAAAGAATCCAGCACCTTTCAGTGCATTTTTAGATCCGGTTAGAATCGCAATCCACTTATAAAGCGCGCCTTGCTGTTCATCAGGGACTAAAGTTTTGATTGAGCTCTTGGCACTCATCTTATTGAGATCTTTAGCGATACCAGACAACGCCTGCGCAGCCATCACCCAAGGGATGGTCAACATTGCGCTTGGCACCGCGAGCATACCCAAGGCGACAACTTGCATGCCTAAGCCGATGTTCATGGTCTTATTGAGGCCAAGACGAGCCCCTAACCAGCCACCAATTAGGTTAGTCACCACACCAAAGAATTCATAGAAAAGGAACAGTGAGGCGATTTCTAACGAACTGTAACCAAGGTCGTAAAAATACAGAACCACCAGCATGCGAAGTGCACCATCAGTAATGGTGAAGTTCCAGTAGTTAAAAGTCACCAACATGTATTGGCGAACGCTCTTACTTAGATTTGAAAACATAACGCTATCTCTGCAATCTAAACAAAAAGAGCTTTTAGATCATAGGTATCCAAAAGCTCTAATTCTTACTTTCCACTTAACTTATACTCAAAATAATTGGAGTTGCAGCTAGGCAACAAGCAAGTTCAGCCCTATGAGCATAGGTGTTCTATGTGATTAGGACGGCCGGCGTTCCGGTGAACTTGCGCAGTTAACAACGCTGCAGGTTCAAGTATGAAGAGCTACGCAGAAGCTACGCCATTAATGTACTCAACCTGAATGGCTTTAGTAAATGCGCCCGGACGAAGTGATTGTACTTCTTGAACAATCTTGCTCAGATCCCAGTTCTTTTCTAGCAATAGGTGTGCAGCGAGTAAACCAGTGCGACCAGAGCCGCCCATGCAGTGCATCGCAACCTTGCCGCCGTTATCAACGATGTTATGTAGCTCAGGGCTAGCCGCTTGCCACTTCGCAGCAAAATCAGCACCCGGCGCACAATCGTCTTCGATCTCGATCTGGAACCATTGCATGCCTAGCGCACGTGTCTTTTCGCCAAGTGCCGCCACGTCTTTGCTTGCAAGCTCATGGTCATCAAGTGCTGTCACGATAGCTTTAACGCCTTGCTCTTTTAGCTGAGCCAGTGATGCATCAAGCGTTGCTTCTTTTGTACCTGGGCATGGAGTCAGGATTAGCGCACCTTGCTCTAGGTCTAGTTGCCATGTTGGATGTGTCATTGTGTAATCTCCAGATTCTACTATTTCTTAAGTACGCAGGCTTATGCTAAACCGACAGTGCGAACTAACTCAGCGGTACGTGTCGCGTAACCCATCTCGTTATCGTACCAAGCGTAGATCTTAACCATGCGCTTACCTACCAACATCGTTGATAGTGCATCCACGATGGTTGAGCGTTGGTCACCTTTGTAATCGATAGAAACCAGCGGACGCTCTTCAAAGCCAAGAATACCTTTTAGTTCATTCTCAGACGCTTCTTTTAGCATCGCGTTAACTTCTTCTACTGTTGTGTCTTGCTTCACTTCGAAGATGATGTCAGTCAGAGAAGCGTTCGCTAGTGGAACACGAACCGCGTGGCCGTTAATGCGGTTTTCAAGCTCTGGGAAGATCTCAACAATCGCTTTAGCACTACCCGTTGTTGTTGGGATAAGGCTCATGCCACATGCACGTGCACGGCGTAAGTCTTTGTGGGGCGCATCAAGGATCGTTTGCGTGTTGGTTAGATCGTGAATCGTGGTAAAGGCTGCATTCTCGATACCGAGCTTCTCGTTGATAACTTTAACCACTGGCGCGAGACAGTTGGTTGTACAAGAAGCTGCCGTTACGATTTTGTGTACTGCCGGGTCGAAGATAGCGTCATTCACACCAACAACGATGTTTGCGATGCCTTCTTCTTTCACTGGCGCCGATACCACAACACGTTTCACGCCCTGCTCTAGATATTTGTTTAAGAAAGATGTCTTACGGTGAACACCCGTCGCTTCAATCACCACATCACAGCCAGACCAATCGATCGCATCGATGTCGCGCTCTTGTGTGGTCTTGATGCGCTGGCCATTGATGATCATCTCATCGCCTTCTGCAGTTACTTCGTGGTGAAAGCGACCTTGAACTGAATCGAACTCTAGAAGATGTGCTAACGTTGCGGTATCGCCCGCTACATCATTAATTTGTACAAACTCTAGCTCTGCCCAATCGAATGCTGCGCGAAGTGCTAGACGGCCAATACGACCAAAACCATTGATACCTACTTTAACTGTCATTGTGTGTTCTCTCAGTCAGTGGTGAATCTAAAAATATTCAATTAAACGCAACATTGAGGGCGTAAAGTTATTGCTTCTAAACGCTCAGTGTCTTGTTGATATTCAGTTTTCAAACAGTTCGATGCGATAAGGTCATCAATTAACTGTAGCATCCAACCCGGTAAATCTTGTGACAGGCGATAAAACACCCACTGCCCTTGGCGAACATCCGTCAAAATGCCATTTGAGCGCAACTGCGCTAGGTGACGGGAAATCTTTGGCTGACTTTCTTGTAATGCTTGAGTCAACTCACCAACAGAAAGGCATTCATTGCGCACAATCAGCATTAAGCAACGCACTCGCGTTTCATCAGACAGTAATTTAAAAAATTGGTGAGGAAGCATAACTACATACTCATATATGGATATGCGTATATTTTAACTGTAAAAAAACGCACGTCAAGGCGTGCGTTTCAATTGTCATTAAAGTTTAACAAAAGGAAATCAGAGCTGGTTAGTAACGGTATGGCTCCAGCGCCGAGCTTCAGTAAGCTCCGTTTTGACCTGATCCACGCTTAATCCTAAATCAGCGCAGTGCTCATCAATTTGTTGCCAATCGGCATGCTCAAAACTCTCTTCAAGCGCGAGCAAGGTACCATATGGCCCTTCTCGACGAAGCAGAGCCACCTTGATACTTTTACACAAAGGCAGTTGCTCAACTAAATTCTCTAACGATAGGTCGAGCAATGCATCCAGCAACGAGAACAAACCAATCATAAAGGCTTGCTCGGTATGTCCTTCAAATGCCTGATAACGAGACATACGCTGGCAAAACTGTGCACGCTGCAAAGACAAACCATACAACTCTTTCGGTTTTTTATCCGAGACGTAAGACGCCACCGCCAGCGAGACAAACATTTTCAGTTTCTCTTGCCCTAGATACACCAAAGCCTGACGGAATGAAGAGATGGTCACCTCTAGACGAGGCGACATGGTGTTCACAAAGCGCAGTAGTTTATAAGACAAGGCGACATCTTTCGCGACGATGCTCTCGACACGTTGAAAGTCGACATCTGGCTTGCACACTTCCTGGAACAGTTCCATGGCAATCACTTGCTCTGGGCTGATGTACTTAGTCTTGATGATTTCCGGCTTGCTAAAGAAATAGCCTTGGAAGAACTTAAAGCCCGCCTCTTTTGCTTGCTGGTACTCTTGTTCGGTTTCGACTCGTTCAGCAAGAAAGCTAAATTTCTTCCCTTGATGCGCCCTAACCAAATCACACGCCTCATCTAAGCCCATCTGCATGATATCGAGCTTAACAATATGCGTATATCTGAGGAAACGTTCCCATTCTGGCGTCGAAGTAAAGTCATCTAGGGCGATCATGTAGCCCGCTTGGTAGAGATCTTTAACGGCTTCTAATAACTCGTCGGTCGGTTGGCAGGTTTCAAGGATCTCAACCACCACCTTGTCTTTCGGCAAGCTCAAGGGCAACCGACGAATTAGGCTTTGATATGGGAAGTTAATAAAGCAGCGTGAAGAAGGGATCGAAGGGTTAAGCCCAACCGACAAGAAGTTCTCAACAATCAGACGATACGTTGCTCTGTTAGACTCAATATGCGCTGGATAGGCATTCCTTTCTCCGTCACGAAACAGCAACTCATAACCAAGCGTGTTCTTGTTACGATTTAAGATAGGTTGTCGAGCAACGTAGGTAGCGGTCATTTCTTGATAACTCTAATTGGTTTAACTATAACTCTATTGCTTTGATTAGGCTTTGGCGGCAGCGAGCAATGCGCCGCAGCCCATGAACATACCACCAAAGATTTTATTTATCTTACCCATTATGCGATCTGAACGAATAAAACGTCCCATTTGTGAAGCTAATGAGGTATAGCCCAACATAACAACGCTATCAATGAATACCGTTGTAACACCGAGCACTAACAGTTGCGGTGCTTGCGGCTGTGTTGGATCGATAAATTGAGGGAACAGAGCCACCAAAAACACGATAGATTTTGGGTTAGTCAGGTTAATCAGCACCGCATTTCTAAGCAGCTTACCACTCGATAACATCGAGTTTTCTTGTGAAGCCACTAAGCTAGAGTTGTCACGCCACTTTTGAATACCCAACCAAAGAAGGTAAACCACGCCCACCCATTTGATGATGGTGAACGCCAACGCGGATTGAGCCACTAATGCACCAATGCCCGCCCCCACCAGCATGATGTGGAATGCAAGACCGAGCTGTAAGCCTGCGATCGACGCGAGTGACTTCTTAGTGCCATAACTTAGCCCATTACTAATTGAGTTAACGGTGCCTGAACCCGGAGCCAAACTAAACAATATCGCCGTGACGACATAAGCAAGCCAAACATGAGTATCCATTTGCATTTCCTTACTAGTTCTTTAATCTAACAACATTAGTAGCAATAAAGCTCTCACACGCATCAGTTCAGGTAATTTCCCATGGAAAACCACAGCGGCGCCCCGATTTCGTACACGCAAGAACCTCAATTCGAGCAAGCGATTAAACACCCGATCCCCACCCTTTGGCAACAACGAAAAGATGGGTATGTAACAACATCCGGTAAAAAGAAGCTGTACTGGTGTGGCCTGACTTCAGAGACACACAACAAGGCGATTGTTATTTCAAATGGCCGCATTGAGTGCTGCCAAAAATACCAAGAACTCTTTTATGATTTCTATCAACAAGGCTATGACGTTTATTCATTTGACCACCAAGGTCAAGGCCAGTCTGAACGTATGGTAACAGACTCTGACATTGGTCACATTCATGAGTTTGATGATTATGCATCTGACATGTCTGACGTCATTGCCAGTTTTGATCTCAGTAAGTATTCCAATCGCTACCTGCTCGCGCATTCAATGGGCAGCACCATCGCGACTCGCTACCTACAGACTCATCCGGAGCACCCCTTTGATAAGGTAACCCTGTGTGCGCCGATGTTTGGCATCAACACTGAATGGTATCTAAAACCTATCGCGATGGTTGTCGGACAGGTGCTTACCGCGTATCACGCCACACCAACTTATGCGCCGGGCCAACAAGCGTATTACTCGAAGCCTTTCGAAAACAACTTACTGAGCCACAGCAAGGTTCGCTATCAGTGGTTCCGCCGTTTGTATGAAGAGTCACCCTCTTTGCAGGTAGGTGGACCGAGCACACGCTGGGTGTGGCAAGGGTTAATGGCAGCCAAGCAAGCTATCCAGCAAACTCGCCAAATCAAAATCCCACTGCTTTTGATTCAAGCAGGGGAAGAGAAGATTGTCAGTAACGATGCTCAAGTGAAGTTCATCAACAAGCTGAAGAAAACCAACTCGGATTGCCAGTTTAAAGTCATCGAAGGTTCTAGGCATGAAGTGTTGTTTGAGAAAGATGAGTATCGCAATCCAACATTGGATGCCATTGCTCAGTTTTTTGCTTAGCGTTGGCGTGCTAACAAGAAAAGTAACGGACAAAAGAGAAAGGCGCTAAAGAGGAAGAGAAGTAAGTGAGCTTTGCCCTCTTTTCTTGCATGAATTTGGCATACAATTTCTACCTAGAGATATTGTAGTTAAAACGATTCTAGCGCTGGCTAGCGTCAATATTGGTTAAGCATTTTGCAATGAGGGTTAAATGAGTATTCCTGCACTAAAAGATTCCGTGAAAATTGTTGCCTCTGATCTAGATGGTACGCTTTTGGCTCCCAACCATCAGTTAAGCGATTTTACCAAGCAAACACTCACGAAGTTACACGGACAAGGTTATACCTTTATCTTCGCAACAGGTCGTCACCATGTTGATGTTGCTGGTATTCGCAAACAAACGGGCATTCCTGCTTACATGATCACCTCGAATGGTGCTCGCGTGCATGACCAAGACGACAATCTGATGTATGCCAAGAACATCCCTGCGGAATTAGTGCAAAGTGTTGTGGATGTGTTTAAGAAAGACCCGGAGATCTTCATCCATATCTATATGAACGATGAGTGGTTACTGAATCGTGATGACGAAACAATGAAGAAGTTTCACGATCAAACAGGCTTCACATACCGACTGTACGATGCAGATACCGCACCGAGTGAAGGCATTGCTAAAATCTTCTGTACTCACCCAAATAAATCACATGAACACCTTGTGCCATTTGAAGATGAGCTCAACGCTCTGTTTGGTGAAAAATTGAATGTCGCTTTCTCAACACCTTGGTGCTTGGAAGTGATGGCTGCAGAAGTCTCTAAAGGTGATGCGCTACAAGCCGTGGCTCAATCTATCGACCTTGAGCTAGAAAACTGTATTGCTTTTGGTGATGGCATGAATGATGTCGAACTACTATCAATGGCAGGTAAAGGCTTAGTGATGGGCACATCCCATGAAAAAGTACTTAAAGCGCTGCCTGACAATGAAGTGATTGGCAGCAACGCCGACGATGCCGTTGCGCACTACTTAGAAAAGCACCTGCTTTAATCTAATCTAGTAAAAAATCCGAATAAATAAAAAGGCAGCCAACTGGCTGTCTTTTTTGAACCTTACGCAAAAAGCTCTCTCTAAGGCTATCGAGAACCTAACACTTCTTTGCTTAAGATAGTCTGCCACTCCTGTTCAGTAACCGGCATGATGGATAAGCGGTTGCCCCGTTTTACCAGTGGCATTTCGGAGAGTTCAGGCATGGCTTTAAGCGTAGCTAAAGGAATCAAGCGCTCAGTCACTCGCACAAACTCGACATCAACCATTATCCAGCGTGGGTTATCGGGTGAAGACTTAGGATCGTAGTAATCACTCTCAGGGTCGAACTGAAAGTGGTCTGGGTAGGCTTCTCTGGTTACTTTAGCGATCCCCGCTACGCCAACTTTTTTACATGATGAGTGGTATATCATCACCAAATCTCCAAGCTTGACGTCATCACGCATCATATTTCGAGCCTGATAATTGCGTACACCCTCCCAACAAGAGGTTTTTTGTACTCTCAGAGTCTGAATAGAGAAGGTGTCGGGTTCTGTTTTAAATAACCAATATGCCATAATAAATCCAATTAACGGTTGCTCCGAGGAAGATATAACATGAAGGTAATGAAAAACCCAGTGACATGGCTAGTCGCGTTCGCTCTACAAGGCTGTGTTACGGCACCTGATACGCCGCAACAACCTGAACAGCCCCCAGCAACCTTGGATGAGCCACTGAGCATTCAACCACAAACCTTCATCATGCGTGGTCAGGTGGTAGTTGGTCACGAAAGCCGAACCTTCACTCCGTGCGGCAGCCAGCAACAATACTGGTTAGACTTATCGCCAGAGTTAGCACTAGAAGCACAAGGGCTCTCCACGAGGCCTTACCAAGCTTTATATGGCGAGCTGATTGGACACCTAACCGTGCCAAGCCAAACGGGTTACAACGCAGATTTCACGGCACGTTTCGTGGTTGACCAAGTAAACATCCTAACCGCAGAGAACCCAGAGCGCTGCGATCAACCACTGCGTTCTACTCGTGTGTTCGGTAATGAACCCTTCTGGTCAGCAACCTTTGATAAAGACCAGCTGAAATACACCAAAATGGGCGAAGAGCCACAGATCCTCGATATTGAATCTAGCCGCACCACTCCAAGCACTCGTGACTACAAGCTACAAGAACAATCAGCGCAAGGCGAACTCAACCTCACGAAAGAGAGTTGTAGCGACGGCATGAGCGATTCGATCTATGGTTGGGAAGCGAAACTCAACCTTAATGACAGCAAGTACAACGGCTGTGCAACAGTATCTAACCAAGACTCTACTCTGGACTGGAGCGGACTCTATTTCGCTAGCTCAACGCAAAACTCAGGGTTCTCTATCAACCTTGAACTCAACGATGACCACAGTGCTATCACGACTTATTCATACAGCAATGGAGACCCTTCTATTGTTGAGCAGGGCTTCTGGCAACAACTGAACCAAAATCAGGTACAAGTGGTGATGACTCGCCACCAGCAACAGTATTTGATCTCCGAGCGCATCTTCACACTCGATAATGGCAAGCTGATCGCTGAAAAAGAGAAAGTCGGCAACGTTGTCTATCCGATTGCCAACGGCGGTCTGGTGCTATTCGAAGCTAAGGGTGCACAAGCGCAAGTAAACACCACTGCTAACGTTGATCTAACCGCAAAGCAGGTCAACTCCAGTGATCAACTTGATCCAAAAGTCGACCAAGCGATCCGCGAGTATTTTAAGATCAACAACAGCTCACCTGACGACACCAAATACCGTTGGTTAACCTACGACCTCAACGGCGACGGCAAAGAAGAGCTGTTTGCCCAACTCGATTGGTGTGGTTCTGGCGGCTGTACACTGCTGATTTTCGAAAACCATCAAGATAACTGGCGCTTCAATAGCCGAGTGACACTGGTTAAGGGCGACATACGCTTAGGTAAATCGCAAAACCACGGCTGGCAAGATCTGATCTTCAATGTCAGTGGCGGCGGTGCAACACCTGCAAAACACACACTGTCATACTCTGGTGTCAGCTACCCGCTAAACCCAAGTGTCGCTCCAGTTGCAGATGATGCAGATATCAGCGACGTGGTTTTGTTTGCTGATGGTATCTCACCCGCACAAAGTGGAGTGAAGCTGTAAACATGAGTAACCAACAAGCTTGCCCTGGTTGTGGCTTCACTCACCAATGTATTTGTCACCTAATACCTAGTGTCGAAAGCCAAATCGATCTTGTACTGCTCACTCATGAGAATGAACTGTCGCGTGATACCAATACCGGAAAGCTGCTTGAGCAATCTATTCAACAGTGTCAATCCTTTGTGTGGCAAAGAAAAACACCGCCAAAAGAGCTGATTGCCTTACTCGAAGACGAAGCATTGCAGCCTTTTTTGCTGTTTCCAAGTGACAACAGTATTGAGTGCCAGCAGGCCGTGTCATCTATAGCCGGAGATCGTAAGCCGTTATTTATCATCTTGGATGGCACATGGCAGGAAGCGAAGAAAATGCTCAACAAGAGCGCGTGGTTAAACACCATTCCTCAAATCCATCTCGATATCACGACGGAATCGTCATACACCTTGCGCCGCAATCAAGACAGCGGCCACTTGTGTACTTGTGAAGTAGGCATTGAGCTACTCAAGTCTTTAGGTGAAAGCGAACCTGCCAAACTGATTGATGACTACTACCAACAGTATCTAAAAGTTTTCCACGCCGACAAGTGTGGCCATACTCTCAAATAGACCAAGCAGGCATGCGCGAAGGCAATAAGCACATTTCAGGATGGGACAGATACTGAAAACAACAAGGGTGAGCCATAAGCTCACCCTTTTTACATCGTTATTTAACCAACCAGTGTTTCACGTGAAACGCTCGCTCCATCAAAACAAACGTTGAGGTTGACCAAAGTAATACCCTTGCAGGTAATCGACACCCATGTCTTCAGCAATACGACACACCTGCTCGTTATGAACGAACTCCGCCACCGTCTTAGCATTCAAAATCTGACATAAGCTCACCAGCTGCTGGGCTATCTTTCGTTGTTTTTTATCCTTATCAATATTACGAATTAAACTGCCATCAAGCTTTATCACTTGTGGTTCCAGTTTCAATATCTCATCAATGTTCGAGTAGCCCGAACCAAAGTCATCGACAATAATATTCACACCAAGATCTCGGAAGTGATTGCACACCTCGATTAAGCGACCGTAATCCTGAATTTGTTCGGTTTCCAACACCTCTAAACCAATACGCTGTGGGTGGCTGATTTTTTTGATGGCTTGCTCAAGGTGGAGAATGGTTTTCTCATTGCTAAAATCTTGTGGCGCCAAGTTAATTGAGAACGAATCGGTTCGCTGACTCATAAAATCAAAGGTGCGCGTTATCATCTGACGACTGAGGCGTGTATAGAGATGGGTTCCTTCAATGATTGGCAAGAACTTACCCGGTGCAATCAGCTGACCGTCCTCTTCAATTCGAACCAAACACTCGTAGCTTTCTACCTGATGACTGTGTGCTGAGACAATCGGTTGAGAACACGCCACAATATTCTGATTAAGCACCGCGCGACTCACGCACGACAGCCAACCAAGTTGCTCTTGGCGATGCTTCTCCAATTGAATGAGTGCCTTGGCGCTCACTAGGTGTTTGTTTTGGCTGACTGCGCTACGCCTCGCATCAATCGCCTTCAACAATAAGTCATCAATAGAGGTAGTCGGGAAATCTCGACGGCTGGCAACACCCGCACAAATAGACACCGACAAATAATCAATATCAGGTAAACCGGTAGGCTCAAAATTCACATGCTCGGTTTGATCAGCAAATTCCGAGAATCGCTGATGAATATGTTCTTGGCTCGCCCAGCTATCAAACACCACCGCCCACTCACCAATACCGATACTGTAGAGCTGGCAACCCTTATCAAAAAACTGCCACAGTGCCTTTTGAAAGTACTCACTCAAATCATGCAGAAGCTTGTCACCCACTCGATAACCATACTTCTCATTGATCTGACCAAAGGTCGTGACCTTCAAAGCTAACAAGTGGCTATCACTGCTCATTTTCGACAACTTCTCACGCAACACACTTCGATTGGGTAAACCGGTACGACGATCAATTCGATAGCTCGCCGTCAATGCGGTGGCTTGCTGCTGAATCTTACTCGCCATGCTGTTGTTCATATCATCGACATCAAGCAATGCATTTCGGATCAATGAAAACAGAGGGGATATATTGGTCGCAGGTTGTGTCTCTAATGGCAACACAGCCTTACCCTCGCCTTCTCTAAGCGCGAGGTAAGTAAGGCTATGGTGCAAGATTCGTTGTTGGTCATTCTCATGATAGAGCTCTCCCATGCAGTAAACGCCATAGCTGTCTGCCAATTTTTGGAAAACCTCAACTTCTTGGTTGCCATCAATAAAGTCGATGCGAGAGGTGCAGTTGTAAATAAAGAACTGTTCTGGTCTATGAGAGGCGATCTGCTGAACACCCAGTCGGATTTGTTCTAAGGTCAATGATGGATGGTCGTAACAAAACCGAACCTCATCGCCTACTTGGAACTGACCACTGAATTCAATCTCTCCACTTTCTACTACCTTTAGTGGTAAGTGAATGTTTTGCTCTTTCGGGTCACCGACCATCAAGGGAAAGTTATGCAGTTGTTCAAAAGGCACTTCAAGGCCATCAGCGAGGTAACGATTATAGAGTTGGCGAACGGGAATACCGTCCAATTCCAGCAAGCGGTTATCTTGAGCACCAGTCACTCGAAAAGTCCGGCCAATAGGGTTCCATTCAGTGTAGTAACCCTTGGTGATTGATAACTCAACGCTGTGCAGAGCTAACATCACATAGGCATTCTCATAGCAAATGCCGTCTAGCATCACCCAACGCCCATTATCTGTGATTGTCGATGCACCGCCACAAATCGGCAATGAATATCTCGACTGCTCAAACGCTGAAAATAGATCTCGGTCATTTATCTGCAAGCGATCTGCGAAACAGATGATGTTGTGAGTAGTATCATTGCACTCAAGTTGTTGCCACATGGCGTGGCTATCAAGCAATGGTTGTTCGCTATATTCGACAACGCCACAGGTGTAAGACGTCGCCTCAAAGCGAGTGACAATGAGATAGAGACCTTGATGGAGAATGACACCTTGGCTGATGTAGTGGTTAGCACTACAACCAATCAGCTTGGCATTAGGAAAAGTCGATTGAATCACTTGGCAAGCAGCCAAAACCGCACCTTTCTCGAAAGACGAAAACACCTGAATCAGTAGCTTTTCATGTTGATGAAAATCTATCTTTTCCAATTCACGTTGGGTTTGTTCTATGTCTTGTATCAGGAGAGAGGTCGACTGCATATTCACATTAGTCGTTGCGTTAATGATTTGTTATTGTGCTTATTATAGATAAGGCTTGCACGGAATATTTACGATCATCTTATGAATAATGTGAGGTTAGCTAGACATCATTCACTCCCCTGAAAATCAGTCATTAATAGCGGCTGAGCGCTTTTGTATCCAGTAGTTTTAGAATACTGAAAGCTTTAACAACTAAAACAGTCGCTTAGGCTCACCAAAGTAATAACCTTGTAGATAATCGACACCCATCTGTTCTGCTATCTCACAAACCTGTTGGTTATGGACAAACTCAGCAACCGTTTTGGCGTTAAACACTTGGCACAAGCGCACCAACTGAGAAGCGATATTTCTCTGCTTTTGGTCTTTATCGATATTACGAATCAAGCTGCCATCGAGTTTAATGATCTGCGGCTCTAGCTTAATGATTTCATCGATGTTGGAATAACCAGAGCCAAAGTCATCAACAATGATTCTAGCCCCGAGTGCGCGGAAGTGATCACACACCTCAATCATGCGGCCATAATCTTTGATCTGCTCAGATTCCAAAACCTCTAAGCCCAGTCGAGTGGGATCGTTCATACCACTTATCGCAGCCTCAAGAACCTCGAGCGTCTTATCGCTCAATAAATCTTGTGGGGATAGATTGATAGAAAACGAGCTCTGCTTATCCGCCATGTAGCCGATCGTGCTCTTAATCATGTGTCGACTAAGACGCGTGTATAGATGCGTATCAGCAATGATAGGTAAGAACTTTCCTGGAGGCACAATGGTACCGTCCGACTCCATGATTCTGACCAAACACTCTTGGCCAATCATTTCGTGTGTACCCGATTCCACAATCGGTTGTGAGTAGGTGATGATGTTCTGATCTAAAATCGCACGACTTACACAGCTCAACCAACCAAGCTGTTCCTTGCGATCTTCCTCGCTCACCTGAATGTCTTTAGCGTTAGTAATATGGGTGTTATTACGCACTCCATAACGTCGAGCTTCGATCGCTTTCAATAAGATCTCGTCACCGCTGTCGGTTAAGAAGTCACAACGACTAGCAAAGCCTCCACACAGAGAAACTGACAGGTAATCAATATCAGCCAAACCATACGGCTCAAAATTAATGTGTTCGATGTCATCTGCAAACTCAACGAACCCTTCTTTTATTTTCGCACTACCTACACTGGCATTGAAGATAATCGCCCACTCTCCGACACCAATACTGAATAGCTCCACTTTCACGCAAGGCTCTTTCACGACACGAAGCTGCAATCGCTCAATAAAGTGATTAGACAGATCGAGTAGTAGCTGATCCCCTACTTGATAACCATACTTCTCGTTAACCTGATGGAAGTTGGTTAGCTTTAAGGTCAGCAGATGTTCACTGAACAGAATCGTATTAAGGCGCTCCTTCAATACGATACGGTTCGGTAAGGCAGTACGCGAGTCAATACGATAGCTCTCGGTTAAGCGGCGCGCTTGTTGATGGAGCTTCTTCTCCATCTGAGTATTCATACTGTCGAGATCAGCGACTGCATTTCTAACAAGGTTAAGCAATGGCGACACTGTAGAGCCACACTGAAAATCTTCACAACGAAACTCTTTAATCTCGTCAGACTCGCGCATAGCGATATAAGTCAGGCTGTGGTGCAGTATCTCTTGGCGGTCTTCATTGCGGTATAGCTCACCCATGCAGTAAGCACCGCACGTGTTCACTATCCCTTCAAATGGTTTCAGCTCGACCTTACTATCAATAAACTCAAGGCGAGAGACACAGTTATAGATGATCACCGATTCCGGTTGATGCATGGCTAGCATCTCGGCACCGTGGCGCACCTTTTCCGCTGTCAAAGAGGGGTGGTTATAACAAAACTGCGCCTCTTCACCGACATGCCATGGGCTATCAAACTCGATACTGCCATCATCATTAATACGTAGCGGCGTCGAGATACCCTTCTTTCTACCAAGTTCTCGATAAAGCGGAAAGCTCATCAACTGGCTAAAAGGAAGGTCTTTGCCATCCGCAAGGTAATGTTTGAATACTTCAATAGCCGACTTGTCATTCAACGCGTATAAGCGATTTCCAACTGCATGTGTGACTCGTAGCTTCATCCCGATCGGGTTCCACTCAGAATAGGCATCTGACCAAACCTTCAATCTGGGGTTAGTCAGAGCCACCGCCACACAAGCGTGTTGGTAGGTCTGTTCATTATGCATAACCCAACGCCCGTATTCATTCTCATGACACAAGCCACCAGCAACAGGCAATGTATAGGGTAGGTTTTCAAAGGCGCTATAGATAGGGTAATCACGACCTTCAACCTGATCGCATAGGCTGATGACCGTTTTCGCATCTTTCGAGAGATCTAGTTGAGAAGCGAGCTCTTGGCTGTCTTGGTTTGGGTTGCCTGTAAAAGGCTGAACCGCGGAGGTTAAACGGGTTTCATTAAACTCACTGATAATGATTAAGGTACAACGACTCTCAAGACAATTGTCACAGATAACATGACGAGCACTCTGGCCAATTAAGGTGGCATTTCTTAGGCGATTGAGAGCAACACTCGCGATTCGACGAGCCATATCAGAAGATTGGGTAGAGAAAAGTTGAATAAGATATTGTTTGCTGTCACACCACTCTCGCTGATCAAATTGAGATTTAAATAGCTCCTCAGTATTTGCGAGAAATGTAAATGTTTGCATGCCAACCCTTGATCGAAATAGAGTGAAGTGAAGAACCCGCAACCACTGCTATGACTGAAATGAATCGATAAAAAGTAGTCGCCAATTATCCTAGCCTAAACAGGCATTTAATTGCGACTAATGTAACAATTCAATATCATAAATGCGACACAATAAGCTTACAGAGGTCTTTAAATTAGTCGCATGAGATCGCTAAGTTGCTCTATTTCAACATCAGGCAGCACACTCGCCTTCGAAGAGAGGTATAAATTGGAACCAATGTCATTAAACCAGCATGCTTGGAAGCCATTTTGCTTAGCTCCGTAAACATCCGTTCTAAGGTGATCGCCGACATGAAGAATGTTGATGGCATCAACATCTAAGTATTGTTGCGCTTTATCAAACATATCTGGGTAAGGTTTTGCTCTACCGTTTGGGCCAGCTTTAAGGATTAGTTGAAAATACTGCCCTAAACCAATTTTATGTGGATCGACATTGCCATTGGTAATCGCAACCAAAGGAATGCGTTGGCTAAGTTCTGCCATCACTCGATGCGTTTCTTGAGGCACATCGACTTGATTACGCAACCACAAGGCATGCTCAATACCTTCTCGAGCTGCTTGTTCTGCTTGCTGCAGAGAGTAATCCAGTTGCAGCAAACCGCTTTTAATCTGAGTTTCACGCCACACGGTGACATCATGTTTTAAAGCTGGGTTTTCAGAGGCGACTTGCTGCTTAATGCCCTGCCACTCTTCGAGCGATAAAGAAGCCGACACTGGGTGCTTTTGATATAGCCACTGTGCCATCTCTTTCTCAACCTTCATGATCACAGGCCAGTTGTCATACAGGGTGTCATCCAAGTCAAAGGTCATGGCTTTGATAGGCTTTAACCCTCGATAAATTCGCATAATAACCCCTTAAATCTAATCTTTATTCTTCTTACGAGCTCTCGGGTGAGCCTGATCATAAGCTTGTGCTAAGTGTTGGAAATCTAAGTGGGTATACACTTGGGTCGTCGAGATGTTTTCATGACCAAGCAACTCTTGAACAGCACGAAGGTTTTGGCTTGATTCAAGCACATGCGTTGCAAACGAGTGACGCAGTTTATGCGGGCTGATGTGGCTCGCGACTGCTTGCTTCTTGCCCCACTCTTCCATACGCTTTTGCACACTACGGTGAGAGATACGAGTCCCAAGCTTAGAGACAAACAGCGCGCTTTCACCCGGTGAAGCCAATTCACCACGGACTTTGAGCCATTTATCGACCCACTCTTTGGCTAAACCAGAAAAAGGCGCTTTGCGTTCTTTGTCACCCTTACCAATCACTCGAATTTCGCCTTGTCGAGCCAACACATCTCTCAGGTTGATACCGACCAGTTCGGCCAATCGTAATCCCGCGCCATACATAACTTCCATCATCGCTCGGTCACGAATCGATAATGGATCGTCCTCATTCACATCAAGCAGTTGACCCACTTCATCGACATCGAGATTTTTAGGCAAAGGACGTTGTTTGCGAGGTGCTGAGACACCTTTGGCTGGATTGGCGGTCATTTCTCCACGCAACACAAGAAAATCAAAGAAGCTGCGCAGTGAAGATAAGCGCGTTGCAATGCTGCTCGCCTTCATTCCCTCACGCATGCCTTTACTGGCCAGCTGTCTGACCCACGCCGCATCGACTTGACCCCAGTCTTTCAGCCCTAGCGTGACTAAATGACCGGCCATGGTTTCAAGTTGTTGTTTGTAATTACGTTGGGTGTGTAGGCTGAGTCCCTTCTCGCTTCGGAGATATTCATAGAAGCGAGAAAGTGGCTTTTGAAGGCTGTTAGGAAGAGGTATTTTGGGCTCTAGGCTCATTATTTATCTGCCAAGGTAAGGTGTCCGCCAAATGAGCGACAACAAGTGCTAAATGGCGTAAAAAGAGCGTATCCATATGGGGTTGGAAATGTCCGCCATCTTCACTAGAAAAGGCGAGCAACCCCAATGGAGACTGCTTAGCAAGTGGTAGTACTACATAAGAGCCTAGCTCTGGAACTGGATAATCACCAAACAAATCGTGTCTGTCGGCTTTTCTCAAGCGTCCAAGATAAGCATCTTTGCCGTTGAAGTGGTTAAGCGAAAACTTAGAGTAACCCTCAGCACTCAACTGATAAAAGCCAGATTGCGAAAGAATTCGAACCTGAGCCTTAAGCCCAAGATCTAACGCTTTTTGTTCAACGGCTTTTATCACCTGCATGAAATCACTGCATTTCAGCACTTGCGCTTGCAGGTCCATAAACTCATAGAAGGTTTTATCGTTATTTGCCGCCAACGACATCAAGCCAGTGATCTCTTCTTCAAGCTCTTCGATTCGATGACGCTGGCGTTTAAGCTGAACCTCAACCAGAGAAACAGCGCCCTGCTCAACGTTATTGATAGCAAGGCGATCAACCAAATCTTTTCGGTCTTGGAAAAAATCTGGGTTATCACGTAAATATTCCGCGACCACTTCTGCGGTGAGTGCGTCGGCTTCAACGTAAGACAAAACCTATCCTTTATTTTTATGAATCTATTTGTTTTGGATCGTTATTAGCAAGAAAGTTGCCCATCAAACACATGCGTTGCAGGGCCAGTCATGAACAGTGGTTTACCCGGGCCTTGCCAGCTAATGTGTAAGTCACCGCCTGGTAGACGAACCTTCACATTCTCAGCCAGTAAGCCTTGAGTGATACCCACTGCAACTGCGCCACACGCTCCGCTGCCACATGCCTGAGTTTCACCCGCGCCGCGTTCGTAAACACGCAAGCGAACTTCTTCACGGTTAACGACCTGCATAAAGCCAGCATTAACATGCTCAGGGAAACGTTCATGTGATTCAAGTAGTGGGCCCAAGGTGTCCACATCAGCCGTGTCGACATCATCAACCACGGTAACCACATGTGGGTTACCCATGCTTACCGCACCACAGAATAAGGTGTGTACATCCGTTCTTAGGATATACGTCTTCTCTGGCTGCTTGGCCTTGAATGGAATCTTACCGGGTTCGAACTCAGGAATACCCATGTTCACGGTGATCAGGTCATTCTCTTCAATCTTGAGAACCATTTTACCTTTCTTGGTGCTGACGTTAATGCTGTACTTATTCGTTAAGCCTTTCATGCGAACGAATCGTGCAAAACAACGTGCACCATTGCCACACTGCTCCACTTCACTGCCATCCGCATTGAATATGCGGTAATGGAAATCAGTTTCTGGATCATAGGGAGCCTCAACCACAAGTAGCTGATCAAAGCCCACGCCAGTGTGACGATCCGCCAAACGACGGATCAAATCTGGAGAAAAGAAAATATTTTGAGTAATGCAGTCCACGACCATGAAATCATTGCCCAAACCATGCATTTTAGAAAAGTGGAAGTGCATAACGCTTAAAATTACTCCGGAAGAATGTTTTCAAGTTCCCACAGACTCGTAAGCTCTTCACGCTGACGAACCAAGTGAGTTTTATCGCCATCAACCATAACTTCAGCCGCACGCGAACGAGTGTTGTAGTTAGATGACATAGCAAAGCCATAAGCACCAGCAGAACGAACGGCCAGTAGATCGCCTTCTTCAAGAACAAGGTCGCGATCCTTACCTAGGAAGTCACCCGTCTCACAGATAGGGCCAACCAAGTCGTAAGTCACCGCTTCACCCTGACGTGGGCTTACTGGAACAATATCTTGCCAAGCTTGGTAAAGCGCTGGACGCATTAGGTCGTTCATCGCGGCATCGATGATGGCAAAGTTCTTGTGCTCAGTTGGCTTCAGGAACTCGACTTTCGTTAATAATACACCAGCGTTAGCAGCAATCGCTCTTCCAGGTTCGAAAATCAGCTCTAGATCAGAATGATTGTCTAAGCGAGCCAACAAAGCTTTCGCGTAATCTGAAGGTTGTGGTGGTAATTCATCACGGTAAACCACGCCCAAACCGCCACCGACATCAAGGTGTTTGATGTTGATGTCGTTAGCACGTAGTTGGTCGATTAGTGCAAGCAGACGATCGGTTGCATCGATGAAAGGTTCAATATCCGTTAGCTGAGAGCCGATGTGGCAATCAATACCGTGGATAGACAAGTTATCGAGTGTTTGTGCAAACGCATAAACAGCTGGAGCACGGTCGAAGGCAATACCAAATTTGTTATCACGCAGACCAGTAGAGATATAAGGGTGAGTGTTGGCATCAACGTCTGGGTTGATACGCAGTGAAATCGGCGCTTTAACACCAAGCTCACCAGCCACTTTATTTAGTCGCTCTAGTTCTGGTTCAGACTCTACGTTGAAACACTTAATGTTCAACTCAAGCGCACGCTTCATTTCAGCGGCTGTTTTGCCGACACCAGAGAACACAACTTTCGCTGGATCGCCACCTGCAGCAACCACGCGCTCTAGCTCACCGCCAGAAACGATGTCAAAACCTGAGCCCAAACGAGCCAAAGTGTTCAATACGCCGAGGTTCGAGTTAGCTTTAACGGCATAACACACCAAGTGTGGATGCTCACCAACCGATGAATCAAACGCATTCCAGTGGCGTTCTAATGTTGCACGAGAATATACATACAGCGGTGTACCATATTGCTCTGCTAGTTGTGAAAGTGCGACGTCCTCAGCCCAAAGCTGGCCATCTTCCTGATAGTTGAAGTAATCCAAAGTTCTTATCCCTTATAAATAACGATTTCTGCGTGTTTTCACTTATTGTGATTGTTCAGTCTGCTGAACTTCATCAGGATCGTATAAAGGACCCGTTTGACCACAACCAGAAAGTCCAATAACGGACATCATAAATAGAGCAGTAATTAATTTTTTCATTTTGCATATCGTGATTATTAACTCAATGCCCCCTATAATCGCACCACACTCAGGAAAAGCAATAGGATAGAAAGGATGAACGAGACTGAATTTCATCAGCTGGTCGATATACAGATGCAAAATATCGAAGAAGCTATCGATGAATCAGAGGCAGATATTGATTACGAAGTGACTGGTAACGTGATGACGCTGGAGTTTGAGAACCGCAGCCAAATCATCATTAACCGCCAAGAACCAATGAAAGAAATCTGGTTGGCGTCTAAATCTGGTGGTTTCCACTTTAAATTAATCGACGACAAGTGGACATGTTCTAAGACGGGCATGGAGCTGTTTGAGATGGTGAAAGAAGAATGCGTGAAGCACGCAGGTGAAGAGATCGATTGGGTCTAATCATTTGTAAGCAAAACTAAAAAGGAGTGAATCAATCACTCCTTTTTTAATATCAATCAGTCTTAATAAGCCTAGATGTTCACTATCTTTGAACTCCGAGAAGCTAACGTCGCATCGTTACGGTAAGGCACTACGTAAGAGTTGCCCTCTTCAGGATGAACGATCTGGTAGTACTGAGGTAGATTAAAGTTAATCAACTTAGACGACATCTTCGACTCATCTTTTACCGACGTGTAGAAAGAGTTCACACTCGCGATCATCTCATCTTTTTCACCGCTGTACTGGTGATACACCTCAACCTGATTCGACTCGTCTAATACATAAATATTGAAACCTTTGTCGGTATCTTCAAAGAAGAACTGAATTAAGCCCTCACTCGCAAAACCATCCACCACTTCTGGCAATTGATACTCTTGCTCTTTGTCGAGCATCAGTAAAGGTGACCCCTTCAACTTGTTAGTTGAGATACTACGATAAAAGTCGACCGAGTTTTCCAACATCTGTACCGACACACCACGACGCTCGAAGAACAAACCAAACATCTTGTTAGCTAGGCGGATAGCCTTAAAGCGACGACGTTTCTCTGGTTCAATCGGTTTTAGTCGTAAGTCGATACACTCAGCGAGCAGCTGATACACCATGTTACGCATCACACCGCGCAGGTTTTTGCTGTAACAGAACACATCAACCGACTCTGGCGGCAACGCATCTTGGTGCATTTTGCCAAGTACTGTCTTAAGTGCATCTAGCATTGCCGTATCACCTTGGAAATGCAGCGTACGTACTTCATGCCAAGAGTTACGGTAAACCAAATCGACACTGCCGACTAAGCTCTTACCTTCTTCTCCAAAACTGAAGATATCTGCATTCTTCAGATCAACCTTCAAGGCACGACCACTCAACTCAGAAGTCGGGTCGTTTTCGAAGTTAATGAACATCGCCAGTTGGCTTATCTCACATGGGCTCGCCAGTGCCTGCATACTTGGGCGGCGCTTACGTAAAGAGAAGGTATTACGCAGATCGCTCACCATTTGATAGAACTTATCGATATCAATGTGAGCGTCACGAACCACAGAGTGCAAACGTGTCGATTCAGTAATCAATCCATTAAAGAATGACCAAGCAACCAGCTTACTTAAGTACTCATGGTGCTCAAGCGAAGGTTGGCCAAGAATACGGTGCGCAATCAATGGTTGTTTGTACAAGTACCAACCCGCTTTATTGGATTGCCCTTGGCGAACCTCAATAAAGCTCAAGTCAGGTTCATGCAGATCCGGAGATATTTGCGGGTTCAGTAACGTCACTTTACCCGGCAACACCTCAAACGCAGCATAAAGCTTACGAGCCAAGATACTGATATCTTGTGGACTGATTGCCGATGTGATGTCGTTACGACGTGCAAATTGAATCAGGTTTCGATAGCTCAGCATCAAGGCATCAAGCAGCGCATGGTGCACCACTTTAACTTGCTCAACCTTCCAGTTACGGCGGTTATCGAGCTCAGCAATGGTTTCCTGTCCCCAATTCCAAGACTTAGTCATCTCGGTTAAGGCTTCACGACGCCATGCAACAGAACCGATACCGGCTTCACGCGACAACTTCTCGTGGGTCTTAAGATAAAAACAACGTCTCACCAAATCCAAACGAGTGTGGTCGTTAATACGCTCTAGGTAGCGAGTTACCTTCTCTAGCATCAGATAGTAGCTATCCATGCCATACAGATCAGGTTCATCCGCAAAGAAGCGGCGCTTAGTATCGATACTCAAGAGTTGGGTGTTTGGATATTCCCACGAATAAGCTTCTAGCAAGATCGCCTTTAACACCGACTTATACGGTGAGTCGATACTCTTATAAAGCTGCCACAGGTTTGAACCGAAGTACTCTTCCGCGGGAATGCGATTCAGCTTGCCGAAATCGATCCACTGCGAACAATCAAGATAACCATCCTGACATAGGCCTTGAACGTATTGGTCATAACACTCTTCCATTTCTGGCGGAATGATTTGCCACAACAAGCGTTGGCCAGCTAAACGAACGGCAGAACGATAGAACTCATCAAGCAATAACAGGTGCTGTGAAGAACCACAGTTATCACCGGTCATCTCTTCAGAATGGTTCGAGCGGAAGCGCTGTTCATCCATCAAGAAAAAGTTAGCTTCAACACCTAAGGTTTCAGCCCAGTCGGTAATCAGCAGGCACTTGTTCGTCAAGCTATCGCGCGCTGGACCATCCATATCAGGAGAAACACATACCCAGATATCCAGATCACTTGAGGTGCTTTGACCGATAGAAGAGGTACTACCCATGGTGTACAGACCAAGGATTGCAGGTTCAGCAGCCTTGGTAAGTTTTCCGCCAAGCGTTAATTCGGTATCAGACACAAATTGCTTTTGGAATTCATTAAACGTGAAGCTACGAATTCCAAAAGGAACTTGTTGGTCATAGTAACCAGGCATCATTGGGTGATTGAAATGAAGAAGTGCGGGGATTAGGTTAAAAACTCGCTGGCCTTGGACATTCATCAACGCCAACGCACGATCAATGCGCTGCTGATTTAGATTGTCTAATCGTTGAATCAAAGTCTGAGTGTAAGCCTGCAAGGTAAGTCCTTGGTTTGAGATTAAATGCACTTCTGTTTAGTTACTGAACGAAAGCAGCAACAAAACGTGATCAATTTAACACTTTTACCCCTGATGGTAAAGCAAAGGAACCCGTCATACTAGCCAATTCCTTGATGACAGAAAGTTAAACTCACGGCGCCGTAGTGTCCTCTTTATTGACTATTTCTAATAATAGCCCATGTTTCAAATGAGATACCAATCACACTATTTTGGTGAACTCATGAAAATCTCTCAGCTATCAAAGCATGGAATGATCAAACAGTAAGAATTTTCGCCTCACAATGGTAGGATTAGGCTATTACAGAACCTATATCGGAAACACCATGACAAATTCAGCACCAATCCGTATCGCAACCAGAAAAAGCCCTCTTGCCCTTTGGCAGGCATACTTTGTAAGGGATGCACTGCAAGCTGCTCACCCTGGTTTAGAGGTTGAGTTGGTAACTATGGTGACCAAAGGTGACATCATCCTAGACACACCACTTGCTAAAGTTGGCGGTAAAGGACTGTTCGTTAAAGAACTCGAAGTGGCAATGCTAGAAGGTCGTGCTGACCTTGCGGTTCACTCAATGAAAGATGTACCTGTCGACTTCCCTGAAGGTCTAGGTCTGGTAACGATCTGTGAACGCGAAGATCCTCGTGATGCCTTCGTATCAAACACTTACAACAACATTGATGAGCTACCACAAGGTGCTGTCGTGGGAACATGTAGCCTACGTCGTCAATGTCAGCTATTAGAATACCGCCCTGACTTAATCATCAAGGAACTACGTGGCAACGTTGGTACTCGTCTAGGCAAACTCGATGACGGCCAATACGATGCTATCGTCCTAGCGGCAGCTGGCCTTAAGCGTCTAGAACTTGAAGAGCGTATCCGTAGCTTTATCGAACCAGAACAGTCTCTACCGGCTGTAGGCCAAGGTGCTGTGGGCATTGAATGTCGTCTTGATGATGAACGTCTGATTAAGCTTCTTGAACCACTAAACCACCAAGACACAGCCGATCGCGTGCTTTGCGAACGTGCAATGAACCTAACTCTAGAAGGCGGTTGTCAGGTACCTATCGGTAGCTACTCACTGTTAGATGGCGACAACATCTGGCTGCGCGCACTTGTTGGAGAACCTGACGGTTCTAAAATGGTTCGCGGCGAGATCTCTGGCCCTCGTAAAGATGCGGAAGCACTGGGTGTTACTCTGGCTAATCAACTGCTGGATGACGGTGCGAGAGAAATCTTAACCAAGCTTTACGCAGACCAAGAATAATCATGACAGTGTTGGTAACTCGTCCCGGCTCAGAGGGACAATCGCTTTGCCAACAACTAGCGGATGAAGGGATTCAAGCAATCCATCATCCGCTTATTCGTATCGTTGATAATCCAGACTCTGCGGATTTAAGCAGTCAGCTCAATAACAGCGATATCATTATTGCAGTCAGTCACCATGCTGTGACCGCGGCTCAAAGCATCCTTTCCAAAACCTCATCTATTTGGCCTACTTCGCCGCTTTATCTTGGCGTTGGTCAAAAAACTGCGCACGTTTTAAGCAAAGTCTGTAAACAAAAAGTAAACTATCCTCAAGTGAGTGATAGTGAACATCTTCTTAAACTTACTGAACTTAATGGTGTCGATAATAAATCCATTTTGATACTACGTGGCAATGGTGGGCGTGAGCTCATTAGAGATTCTTTACTCAATCAAGGTGCACAAGTCTCTTATTGTGAGACCTACCGTAGAGAATATATTCCCATTAACGACCACAATACCTATCAAACATGGGTAAACCAAAATACATCAAAAGTTGTCATCACTAGTCAGGAACAATTGGAGTATCTCTGCTCAATAACCCCTGACGAGTATTTGGCTTGGCTTTCAACAAGACAACTATTTGTCCCAAGCCAGCGCATAGTAGAACGAGCACAACAACTCGGTTTCTCGAACGTAACCAATACTCACAGTGCTACGAACCAAATATTACTGGCTGCTCTCCGGCCCTAGCTAGAAACAGGAAATAAGCATGACAAGCAAAAAAAATAATGAGCATATTGAACCTGAAAAAAAACAAGACACTCAGCCAGTAGTTGTTGAAAACGAAAAAGCTGAATCTACAGAGACAAAACAGCCTGAAAGAAAACTTGATGCCTCTGCGTCAAATACGGTTCAAAGTGAACAGCCTCAAGCTGAGCATAAAGAGCAAATCGAGAAAGCAGAAAAGCAAGGTAAGCGCGGTGTCAAACTAGGCGCTATTGCGATCGCTATTTCTATTATTTTCAGTGGCGGTATCGCATTTCAAATGCAGCAAAAGAGCGCTGAGTACTCGGCTCAAATCTCGGCTCTTCAAACACAACTGCAAAATACCCAATCTGCAGTAAATAAAGACCTGCAAACCATCAAGCAAGAGACTATCCAAGAAGCTTCTCACGCCGTGGAGAAAACTCAGGTCGTACAATCCCAGCAACAAAAGAGTATTCAAAGTCTGCAGTTAGCAGTAGCTGACGTTAAAGGCCGTCGACCAAATGACTGGTTGCTTGCTGAAGCCGATTACCTAGTAAAACTAGCAGGTCGTAAATTGTTCCTTGAGCATGATGCCGTTAGCGCAACTAAACTAATGGAAAGCGCCGATCAACGTATCGCAGCACTAAATGACCCAAGCTTAGTATCACTGCGCCAATCAATGACCAATGACATTACTAAGCTTCGCACTATCCCTCTTATCGACCGCGATGGCTTAGTTCTACGCATCACAAGTCTACAACAGCAAGTCGATACGCTACCGCTTGCCAATGCAATTCTTCCAGAAGCTGCAGTTGTTGAGAAAAAAGCGGTATCGAAAGATATTAATGATTGGCAGAACAACCTGATGACGTCGATGAAAGACTTCTCAGAAAACTTCATCACCTTCCGTAGTCGTGATGGCGAAGTCATCCCTCTACTCTCTCCTGAGCAACACTTCTACCTACGTGAGAATATCAAGGGCAAATTAGAGACCGCAATTCGCGCTGTCTACAAAGAGCAAGGTGATGTCTACAGTGCAGCACTTAATACCGCTAGCGAGTGGTCGAAAGCGTACCTAAACCAAGATAACAACTCAGTGATTGAATTTGAGAAGGCGATTAAACAGTTAAGTGAGCAGAATATCTCTGTGAAATACCCTGTAAAACTTGAGTCTCAAAATGAGTTGTCAGATGTTATACGTGAGCGCCTGCGTCGTGAAGTGACCGTTATGACCACGGAGGAGAAATAATGATTCGCTGGATTTTTCTTTTTCTCGTTCTAGGTGCCGGACTAGTTGTCGGTACCCAGTTCTCAGGTCAACAAGGTTATGTCCTGATTTCGATAGCAAATAAGACCATTGAGATGAGTGTGACAACACTGGTTATATTTGTCATTGCTCTTCTAGCTGCTCTATTCGGCTTGGAGTACCTATTCAAAAAGCTTATGTACGCAAGCTCAACGACTTGGAACTGGTTCAGTGTTCGTAAACTAAAACGCTCTCGTCGTTATACCAATGAAGGCATCATCAAGCTTCTTGAAGGTGATTGGAAAGGCGCAGAGAGGAAAGTAACTCGTTGGGCTAATCATCACGACATGCCTCTGCTTTGTTATTTAGTCGCTTCTCAAGCTGCTCATGAACAAGGTAATACGAGTGAGCGTGATAAGTACATCGAGCTCGCTAGCCAACAAGAGAACTCTCTACTGGCCGTTGAGCTAACTAAAGCAAAACAACAGATCAGTGAGTCGAACTACGAAGCCGCATTCGACACACTTTCGACCTTAAAAGGTACATATCCTAATAACACCGCTGTACTTGGCCTATTAAAAGCCACCTACATTCAGCTTAAACTCTGGCAGCCATTACTAGAGTTAACGCCTAAGCTAGCTAAAAACAAGCTTCTTACGGCTGATGAGCAAGTTGAGTTAGAACAAAAAGCACAATGCGGCTTGCTTCACGATGTGGCACAGCAGCAAGGTAGCGAAGGTTTAATCAGCCATTGGAACAAGCTTTCAAGAAAGCAGAAACAAAGCTCTCACCTTGTTTCATGCTTTGTGAAGCAACTGATCGCTCGCAAAGCTGACTCAGAAGCCTTCACAGTGATCAAAGAGAACATTGCGAAGAGTGGTTCAAATGAGCTCTACATGTTGCTTCCTGAGCTTAACCTTGCCGATCACCACCCAGTCGTTGTGATGCTAGAGCGCGCCATCAGTAAAGATGGTGGCAATGCCGAAGCACACAGCGCATTGGCTCAGTTCTACTTAAGAGAACAGAAGTGGGCAGAAGCACAAACCCACTTCGAGAAAGCACTAGCACTTCGCTCAAACGTATCAGATTACGGATACCTATCTGATGCACTAGAAAAGCAAAACTTAACGAAGGCAGCGCACGAAGTATCTCGTAAGGCACTCGCTCTCGTTCAACCAGCTTAAACTGATACAACTAACATGAAGCCGATGCCTAGCATCGGCTTTTTTGTATCTACTGTTTACCTTAAGTAACTTGCTCAGTACGAATAAGCAAACACTAGGGACGATGGTAAAAGTGTTCAATCCAAATCCATTCTCCACACCCAGCTTATTGCTGACCGAAGCACCTTCCATTTTTAATAAGACCTACCTAGTTTGGAACAATCCATAAGTCACACATCTTGATCATGGGTTTTCAAATGCTATTAATGCTTTATAAGTACTGATTTTAAGTCATGAGGTTAAATCTTCATGAAATCCCCCGCAAGGTTTCCTAAAAAACACTGAGGGATACGTTAGATCTATCCGTATGTAGTTTTAGCAAACTATAAAACAAGCTGTTTAGAATCCATTTGAGCTGACTGACAACCTTTATATAGATTTTTGAAGGCATAACGATCAGATAACTTGGTTGGATTTGTACCGAAAGAAAAGACGTTTCGCAGTAGTTGTCATTTGATAGAGATTAGCTCTAGATTACAGTGGACTTAGCAACTGGAATCATTAGATGAAAATTACATTTCAGTAATGTACCTCAAAGCGTTGGATATCGTAAACCCGACCTACCTCCGTAACCAACCTATTGGTTTAAGATTGAAGAAGTAAATGTATTCAGACTCTAGACGAAATCAATTCTGAGACACAGCAAAACTCCGAAGTTTAAAGCGCGGCTTAATCATCACTCAACAGAAGTAATTAAGAAGCCACAGCTACTTAGAAAACTCCTGCTAACTTATTTATTAAGATCAATTTGTCATGTTAGAGCCCATAATCGCAAAGCTCTGCTATTGCTAACACAGCTTTCTAATCAATCGTCGATTCAACGATTACTAGCCAAAACAACCTTTTACGGAAGTCAAAACCAAGAGTTAAAACTCATACCCCAGAAACGACGAAAGCCTAGTCGTCAGACTAGGCTTTCTAATAAGTAGCGGAATGGACGGGATTGCGGACTTTAGGCAAACCCTTTGTAGGACTCATTCGGCCGAAGGGCAAAACACTTTTCTTGAAATGTAAAAAAGCCCTGCTATTTCTAGCAGGGCTTTTCTAATAAGTGGCGGAGTGGACGGGACTCGAACCCGCGACCCCCGGCGTGACA
>NZ_JAPHPW010000027.1 GCF_026241515.1 Vibrio sp. 14G-20 | reverse complement strand
CTCCGTTATTACTCAATTGTAGTTGCAATAACGGGGCGGACCATACATTTTTGTGCCTACGGATTTTATAACTGTTGATTTATAGCTATTGATTTATAGCTGCTGAATCCGCTGCTTTAACTCCTCTAAATCCACATCATTTCCAACAATTCGTAATCGAACATACTCTTCGGTCATCGCATCACACGTAATGGCAAAGTCGACACCGGAACATGTCTTGATACCAATCTTCTCAAATAGCTTCGAAAGGTTGGCTCCCTTTTTCCTCAACAACATAATTGGCGTTGATATTGATGTACTCAGCACATCAATATTGTGTACAGACAACAAGCCGATCATTTGCTGTTTAAAATACTCGGTTTTGCTGCGGTTGGTTTCTAGGAAGTGTTTCGCATTGGGTAGGGTCGCCGATGCGATTTTTATCGAAGGATAAGTGGGCGTAAACACGCTCACCGCGGCTTCTATCGCTGAAGTTAGGTTTTCACTGCTAGCCAAGTAACCTAATCGAATCCCAGCTAGGCCTAAACCTTTAGAAAAAGTGCGTAAAACAATTAAGTTATCCAAGACCAAGGTTTGATCGAGCATAGACTGTTCTGCACTCAGGTACTCACCATAGGCCTCGTCGACAATCAAAATAGAGCCAGAACGCTCACATACTTTTGCTATCTCGACCAGATGAGCTCTGTCGTAGATTCGACCCGTTGGATTGTTGGGATTATCGATATAAACCAAGGCTGGCCTTTCTCTGCTGACTTTTGAGGCCAGCACACCAAACAGATCAGACTCGTTTTGATAATCAAACATGTTGATGGACTGGTATTCTCCGCCAACCAAATTGAACTCTGATATTGCTTCAACAAACTGAGGACCAATACCTATCATGGTGCGATTGCTGTGATCGATAAGTTTATTGAAGATAAGTTCTAGCGCCCCGAGAGAGCCAGTAGTGTAGGTAATACGACAGTCTTCAATCCCAATAAACTGACGAGTTAAATAAGTCAGCTCTGAAAGCTCCCTGTGACAGTAGTATTTATCAATACCGTGAATTATCTCTTTAACCACATGTTCAGGGATTTCTGGTGCGCCAAATGGATTAGAGCCGAGTGAACAATCGATGCGGAATGAATGATCGACATAAGAATGGTAGTCACCGCTTAACCTTGGGTTTAAATGCATAAGAAAACGCTCAAAAAATATTCATGCGTTATTCTTATCGCATTCAATTTTCTCTATATAGGTCATTTCGTGACAGTTACTTACACAGTTTCGAGAGACTGGTTAAAACCACCGATTGGTTCAAATAACGAATCTTCTTAGAGCCATAATCTATACTTAAGCACTCGTGTTTCCATTTCGAGTTAACCAAACCGCTTTCTTTGCGCTAGGTTAAGCGGAGATAAGATAGAGTAAGAACAGAGCTTGCATCTTTACTCACCCTAGTTACCATAGCCCCATTAACATCCCCCATATTTTGAAGGTTGCTATGAAAGCAATTAAGACTCTTTTCTTCCTGATGGTTTTACTGAGCGGTCTGTTTACCGCTTGGCTGTTTATCCCGATTCCAGCGACCATGGACAAGCAAACGCTCGACGTTCCATTAACGGAACCGTTCAAGCTTGTGGCGTATCGTAGCAATCCGAATGATGCGAGCAAGCCGCTCACTTATCACTACTATGTGATTTCAGATGTGGTTGGCGTGGATGACATGGATCCGTTTCTGATTACGACAGACCAGTTCGTAAAACTTGGTGAGTTCGATGAGAACACATTCAGCCTAACGGTTAACGGCAAGATCGAAAGCTACACCAACGATTTGTGGATCAAAAAATCGGACGGCAAGCTTCAGCACTGGTACGTGAGTATTAATGCAAACTATATTCGTTAGAGCCGAACCCCAATAGACCCTATTTTAAAACTGCGCTTTGGCTTCCAAGCGCAGTTTTTGTTTCGATCCCCCCAGCTTTACAAGCAAAGCAGATCTCACAAACCATGCAGGTGTCATAAGCTCTACAGATGTTATAAGCTCCACCTATGCTCGACTCCCAATAAATCAAAAACAAAAAAGGATCACCCGTGGAATTTACGCTCGACAAATTTAACGGCATCATCATTGACCCAGAGACAGCGCCTCAAGATGCTGCTTCATTCAACGCCGAACTTAGCGAGATCACCCAATTTTCGAAGCAGAATAACAAAGGTATTATTTGGATTAGTCTGCCTATTTCGCTTTCACACCTCATTCCGGTAGCGACCGAACTTGGCTTTGTGTTTCACAACTGCTTAGAAAACGAAATTACGCTGATTCATAAATCCGAGATTGTGGAGTTTGTGCCTTTCATCCCTACCCACACCTTGGGCGCAGGCGCATTGATCACCAACGAGCACAACCAAGTGCTGATGATCAAAGAGCATGGCATGACAGGCTACAAATTACCTGGCGGCCACATTGAACTTGGTGAAGGCATTGAAGAATCTGTGGTTCGAGAAACATTAGAAGAGACAGGTATCGAAGCCACGTTCGTGTCTGTAGTTGGCATGGCAACGCGCCACCCATATCAGTTCGGAAAATCGAACCTCTACTTTGTTTGCCACCTTATCGCCCAAACTCAAGAGATTGCGATTCAAGACACCGATGAAATTGCAGAAGCAAAATGGGTGGATGTAGAAGAGTTCATCAACAACGTTGAAAACTACCCGTTCAACCGCCAAATGGTTGGTTCTTTGATTGGCAAACAAGGTCTGGAGTTGACTCAACTCGAAGGCAACTACGGCCCAACCCACAAGCCCGAGATCTTCTTTTCGAAAAGCTAGAATACTTCAAACATAAAAACGCCCAACTCACTGAATTGGGCGTTTTACTTTTACTTTTTGTTTTTCTTAAGCCGACTGCGTTGTTAATTTTCTCTAATTCAGAAAGCTATCTTTAGAACATGTCTATTTTAGAAAAGCCTAGTTTAGAAAAAACCTAGCGGATTAGTATCGTAGCTGATCAGCAGGTTCTTGGTGTTTTGGTAGTGATCGAGCATCATCTTATGTGTCTCACGACCGATGCCTGATTTCTTGTAACCACCAAACGCCGCGTGTGCTGGGTAAGCGTGGTAACAGTTCACCCAAATACGGCCGGCTTCGATGTTTCGACCCATGCGATACGCGAGGTTTGCATCACGCGTCCAAACGCCAGCACCCAAGCCATATTCGGTATCGTTGGCAATCTCTAACGCTTCCGCTTCATCTTTGAAGGTGGTGACCGCAATAACAGGCCCGAAGATCTCCTCTTGGAAGACACGCATCTTATTGTTGCCTTCGAGCATGGTTGGTTGAATGTAATAACCATTACCCAGATCATCTGGCTGCTGCGCGATTTCACCACCGGTTAGCACTTTCGCGCCTTCTTGGCGGCCAATCTCTAGGTAGCTCAGAATCTTATCAAACTGCTCTTGAGAGGCTTGTGCGCCAACCTGAGTGTCAGTATCTAACGGGTTACCTTGCTTGATGGTTTGAGCGCGCTCGACCACTTTCGCGATGAACTTGTCGTACACCGATTCGTGGATCAACACACGTGATGGACAGGTACACACTTCACCTTGGTTGAAGAACGCCAGCAACATACCTTCGACACACTTGTCTAGGTACTCGTCTTCATGATCAAAAATGTCTGGGAAGTAGATGTTTGGAGACTTACCGCCCAGTTCAACCGTTGATGGAATCAAGCTTTCAGCCGCACATTTCAGAATATGATGTCCAACTTCAGTTGAGCCAGTAAACGCCAACTTAGCCAAACGATCACTGGTTGCTAACGCTTGGCCTGCTTCGCTACCAAAACCATTCACGATGTTGACCACGCCTGCAGGCAGAAGATCGGCGATCTTCTCCATCATCACCAAGATCGATGTCGGTGTTTGCTCGGCTGGCTTCATCACCACACAACAGCCTGCTGCCAGTGCTGGTGCCAGCTTCCAAGCCGCCATTAAAATCGGGAAGTTCCAAGGAATGATCTGCCCTACTACACCAATTGGTTCAGGGAAGTGGTAGCTTGCGGTGTTTGAATCTAACTCTGCTGCGCTGCCTTCTTGAGCACGAATACAACCCGCAAAGTAGCGGAAGTGATCGACAACTAACGGGATGTCTGCCGCTAAGGTTTCACGCACTGGCTTACCGTTTTCCCACGTCTCAGCGACTGCAATTTCTTCTAGATTAGCTTCAATGCGGTCGGCAATTTTAAGCAGGATGTTCGAACGTTCAGTAACGCTCGTCGCAGCCCAACTTGCACGAGCTGTATGCGCCGCATCGAGCGCTAAGCTAATGTCTGCCTCGGTTGAGCGCGCGACTTGGCAATACACCTGACCATTCACGGGGGACGTGTTATCAAAATACTCGCCGCTGACAGGCTTCACCCACTCGCCACCAATAAAATTGTCGTATTGGGCTTTAAAGTTCACTACTGCGTTGTCACTACCCGGCTGTGCGTAAATCATAGTTAGATCCTTCTTTGATTTGTTGTTCGTTATTGAGCGAGAGCTGTCTTAATTTTATGGCGACTTCTCTTGAAAAAAGAACTCATGACAAGACGCCCATGTTTATTCTTTCTGTTTAAAACACTGATACTTCGTGTTTTCTTCACAGCAAGAACAACGCAAATCACACGCCACAACCTCAAAACTTGTTGTTAATAAATTGTAAAACTATGATTACCAAACATTTACAACCCAAAGTGAGTTGGCATTGAACGGCCGTATGGAAACCACTCCAGTGTTCAACTGTTCCAATTTGGTACACCCTCACTGTTACGACATGGAACAGTCATGCACCTTCAACAAGCAAACACCTCAGATTGGCTTTCGTCCTCTTGGCACCGCAGCACAGAAGCGGGGCTAAAACAGAGGCGACTACCCGAAGATATTCGCCTGCCACAGTCGATTCTTAAGCAGCGACGCCAACAATCATCGAGCTTGATTCAAATCGTCGAGAGCAATGCACTGCCTCTGTTTAACCAGATGTTTGCACGCACCGACAGTCGTTTGATTCTGACCGATATTGAAGGAGTGATTCTGGCAAGTTGGGGGCAAGAGCGGTTTAAGGAAAAGCTGACTTCGATTGCGCTAAGCTCTGGAGCGTGTTGGCAGGAACAACTCAAGGGCACCAACGCCATTGGCACTGCGATTGTGGAAGCCAAACCCGTGACCATCATTGGCGAGCAGCACTTCATCCACCAGCATCGGTTTATCAGTTGTTCAGCAAGCCCAGTATTTGATCATCAAGGGCAAATGGTTGGCGTATTGGACATCACTAGCGAGCAGCAGCAACACGACAGTTCGGTGCAACTGCTGGTTCAAAATATGGTTCAGCTTATTGAAAATCAGCTATTAAGTCATATCCCACAAGGCACTACTCGAATCGACCTTGCATGTGAAAAGTCCTTATTACACAGTGGCTGGCAAGGGATTGTGATAGCCAATGAAGCCGGAGAAGTGGTAGCGCACAATCAGGTCGCCTCTCAACTGCTGGATCAAACCTCGATCGTCGGTGAGTGCATCGACACTCTATTCAACCGAACCTCATTAGATGCACCCTTTGTATTTGAAAAACAGCACCTCAAACGAACTACTACCAAGCGCACGCGCTCTATTTCGGCATCGTGTGATTTACACCATGGCGAGCAACAAATAGAACACGCTTGGCAGCAAGCCAATAAGGTCATCGACAAAGGAATTAGCCTATTAATCCTAGGAGAAACAGGCGTCGGCAAGGGCGAGTTTGTTAAGGCGTTACACAAGCAGAGCCAACGTAAATCATCGCCCTTGGTGGCGGTGAATTGCGGTGCGCTGCCTAAAGATCTTATTGAATCTGAACTATTCGGTTATGCGCCGGGGGCTTTTACTGGCGCGAGCCACAAAGGATTCCAAGGCAAGATCCGCCAGGCAGATAAAGGGATCTTATTTCTAGATGAGATAGCCGACATGCCTTTGGAAGCTCAATGCCGATTGCTGCATGTTCTGCAAGACAAATCCGTAGTGCCTGTTGGCTCAAATCAGAGCTACCAAGTCGATTGTCAGATCATCGCCGCGACGCATAAAAACCTAGAACAGTTAGTCGCAACTGGAGAGTTTCGACAAGATCTCTTTTATCGCCTGAATGGCTTGGCCTTTACTCTGCCAAGCTTGCAACACCGACAAGACAAACACGCCTTAATCGAGCACATTCATCGTAAATACGCCGAAGATGAGCAAACAATCTGCCCGCACTTAATGAGCTTACTGTGCGCCTATTCTTGGCCGGGCAACATACGTGAATTAGACAATTTACTTAAGGTCGCCGCTCTGCTGGCGAGTGATGAACCGCTACTCACACTCGAACATGTACCTAGCCATCTTGCTCAACACCTCACGTCGTTAGCGCAAGATAATCAACATCATCAGATTACAGCTTCTCGTATCATAGAAGGTAAGCCAAATGCTGATTTAAAAAGTACCGTTGAAGAAACCTTGCTGCAAACCTATCAAGCCAACCAAGGCAACATCAGCAAGACTTCACGCATACTTGGCATCAGCCGAAATACCATTTATCGAAAACTGAAAAGCTTGGGCATCCTCCAATAATCACCATGGAAGATCCTAATCTGCCCTTTCGTTATCAATAAATAAATTCACTTCCAGTGAGACATTTTGCCCTCTGACTCGTAATGCTTCAAAACGAATGAGGGCTCAAATGCAAACAATCAACATAGTGTGGCTAAAGCGCGATTTAAGACTCACCGACCACGCACCTTTACAACACGCTTTATCAGATCAACACCCAACGATATTGCTCTACATTTTCGAACCCATGCTGTTAAACAATGCTCACTATTCTGAGCGACATTGGCGATTTGTTTGGCAGTCGCTGCAATGCATGAACCAGTCATTAAAAAAGCATGGACATCAGATTTCAATACTTCATGGCAGTGCTATAGACTGCTTCGAAACGATCCAAACTCGTTACCACATCCAAAGTGTATTCTCCCATCAAGAGATAGGTTTAAATTGCACCTTTGAGCGTGACAAGCAAATATCTAACTGGTTTCAAGAGCACAACATCCATTGGCAAGAGTTCGCACAGGGCGCTGTGGTTAGAGGGTCGAAAGACAGAATCGGTTGGGACAAGCATTGGAACAGTGTGATGCGTGCTCCCATAGAAGAAAGTCAGTTAACGACAGAATCACTGCATACCCTTGATGCTGAAGAACTTGAACTCGCTATGGAACCTCCACAAGCATGGTTAACCAAAGTTAACGGCATACAAACGGGTGGAAGTGCACTGGCATGGACAACATTACACGACTTCTTTGATCGCCGTGGTCGAGATTACTACCGCAGCATCTCAAGCCCAGAAGCCTCGCGATATGCCTGTACACGTCTATCTCCATATTTAGCTTGGGGCAACATATCGCTGCGTGAGGTTTATCAACACCTATTGGGGCACTGGCAAGTCGCGGGATTTCGTCGCAGCTTGATTGCTCTTTCCTCAAGGCTTCATTGGCACTGTCATTTTATGCAGAAGTTTGAATCGGAATGCGCGATGGAATTTCGCTGCATCAATTACGCTTACGAAGCACTATTACAGAAGGGAACGGTGAAAGATCCAGCATGTTTGAAGGCATGGAAGGTGGGATTAACGGGCGTGCCATTGGTCGATGCCTGTATGCGCTGCCTACATCACACGGGTTATATCAATTTTCGCATGCGCTCTATGTTGGTGAGCTTTCTCACTCATCATATGAATATGGACTGGCGTGATGGTGTCACTCATTTAGCGCAGCTGTTCCTAGATTTTGAACCCGGCATTCATTACCCACAGTTTCAAATGCAAGCTGGAGTAACCGGCATCAACACCATCCGGATTTACAACCCAACCAAGCAAGCACAAGAGCACGACTCGGATGGAGACTTCATCCGTAAATGGGTACCAGAGCTTTCAGGCATACCTACCCCACTTCTGTTTGAGCCTTGGAAGATGACGCCTATGGAAGTCATGATGTACGAGCTTGAACCAGATTCCCCTTACCTTAATCCGGTCGTCAATCTCGACACTAGCGCAAAAGAAGCGCGGGTGCGTTTATGGTCATGGCGAAAACTGACCGAGGTAAAACAAGAGCGAAGCCGTATTTTGGCTCGCCATGTCAGGCCGTCGAAAAAGAATCCTAATCAGAGTCCAACTCCACAAGTTGATTAAGCACCTCTTTATCCAATACTGGGTGGTGCTTGCTCGCTAGGATCAACACAATATCGACCGAAGGCAATGGTGGCATATCATCAAGAATTTTCAGATCCGGAGTGACGCTGAGCTTACCCATAGCTCCAATCGCCAACCCTGCTTTTACGATAGCGCGCTGAGCTGAAGCCGTGTTACTACAGGCTAATAATTGATAGGGTATCCCCTGCTTAGTTAAACCATTTACCGCCGCAGCGTGGTATTTACAGTCAGTCTGAAATAGAGCTAATGGAACAGGCTTGGAGTCATCCAAGACATAATCAGAACTGCTTATCCACACTCCGACATCATGGGTCAGCCAATAACCCTCTTCACTGTCAGGTGCTCTGGTCACAATCGCGGCATCTAATCGGCCATCATCCAACCACTCTCTGAGCGTAATGCTTGGTAAGCTGAATACTTGAATGGAACAGGTAGGTTCTGCTTTCTGCAACACACGAATGACTTTCGGCAGAATGGTGTCGTTATAGTCTTCAGGGCAACCTAACCTCAAGGGCTGTTTATCCTCATAACGCTTCACTTGTTTTAATGCCGTATTGTGGAGTGCGACTAGCTGCTCCGCATGAGAACGCAGTGCTAAGCCCGCTTCAGTAAGCGCTAAATTACGCCCCTCTTTTTGAAAAAGGGTCACGTTAAGCTCTTCTTCTAATTTACGCATCTGCGCACTGAATGCCGACTGGGTACGATTAATTTGTTTTGCGGCACGCGTGAAACTGCTTGTTTCCACGAACGCGAGAAAGCCTCGCAAAGCATCAATATCCATATTGAAATCACCACCCATCGTTTTTATTAATGTCTGTCATCAAAATTATCCGTTAGTGCGCCGCAATACAATCCCCTAAGCTCAAATGCATACCCACTAAACGCAAGGAAGCACTTATGCAGCTTTATATCGCAAACCAGAACTACTCAACTTGGTCACTTCGTGCATGGCTCATATTCGACCATTACAACCTCGATGCAGACATTATTAAACTCAAGCTGTTCACCTCAGATTTTTACGACACGTTAGCGAAAGTGACACCGACAGCCAAAGTCCCAACCCTAGTCGATGGTGATGTTGCGGTGTGGGATTCATTGGCGATTCTCGAATACGTTAACGATGCCTATTTGAATGGTGCGGCATGGCCAACTTCCATTGCTGAACGCGCCCTCGCCCGTGCAATTTCGGCAGAAATGCACTCTGGATTTTTTAACATCAGAAATGAGTTACCAATGAACTGCCGAGCCAAAAGAAAGCTCACGCTCAGTGATGGCGCATTGAAAGACATCGCTCGCATCGACGCTATATGGTCTGCACAAATGGAACAATACCCAGAGGGATGGTTGTTCGGTAAATGGTCGATCGCCGATGCCATGTTTGCACCTGTGGCGCTACGCGTAGAAACCTATGGCATCCAGCTTTCAGAAAAAGCCCAACAGTATCAACAACGTGTGTTGAATAGTCCGCCGATAAAGAAATGGTTGGCCGAGGCGAGTTTAGAAACTGATGTGGTTGAAGAAGACGAAGCGGGCGAACCTGTGTAAAACACCGCTCCCTTTCAAGGCTCACTACTCTGTGAGCCTTCCTATAAACCACAATAATGTAGTCGATTGTGATCACCGAACCACAATGTGCAGACCTGATTGTTTATATTCAACAAAATCCAATTCGTTAAGATAAACATCATGTTACGAACCTCTATCGCATTACTCAGCGTTACCAGTTTCGCTGTATCTGCCAATCTCACCCTTCCCTCTGGCGAAGACTGGATCAATCATGCTTCAGAAGGGCTTGCACCTTATTGGCTAATGCCGAGTGCTCAGGGAGAACTGATAGGCAACTTCCCCACTTTCCGCTGTGATGATGGAACATTGCTTGATGTGGCCAACGTTTGTCCTGAGTTAGACAAAGGATGGATCACGCCGCACTTTGGCAAAGAGTTCACACGGATGAAATCACGTCAAACCTATGCCTATGGCGTGTTCTACCATCTGACCGGAGACAAACAAGCATTAGCGCTCGCTAAACAAGGGGCTTACTACCTCATTGAACACTTAGAAGATCAGCAAAATGGCGGTTTTATAAGCTTCACCAAAGACGGCAAAGCGGGACTTGAGTGGCAACAGCGAACGGCTCAAGATCAAGCGTATGCGTTAGTTGGCCTAGCGATGTACTACTACCTGACCCAAGACAAACAGGTAGAGGAAGCGCTCATTGCCCAACAAACGTTTATCTTTGATAAATATCGACTTAACGACAACAGCGGTCTTGCTTGGGTACTTGCTGACGGTGAAGATGGCAAAGCCACACAGCGTGAATTGGTCGCGCAACTTGATCAGATTAACGGTTACATGCTGTTAGTCGCTCCCCTGCTAAAAGAGCCCACCAAGACACAATGGCTTGATGACCTGAATTGGCTCACGCAAACCATGGTCGAGCACTACCACTCTGAAGATGAACAACGCTTCTACGGTGCCATTCACAGCAAAGCAGCCAAGATGCCGAATGCCAATCACAACGATTTTGGACACACTATCAAAGCATATTGGATGACTTACCTTACTGGACAAACACTGGATAACTCTGAATGGAAAGAGTTTGGCATCAAAGGGATGAAGCACACCTTAGCCCAAGCTCAATATCAAAAAGAGTTTGTGAGCGTATCTCAATACTTTGGCGATGAACTTCAGCAAGCTTGGCAAGGACAAGAGATTACAGGCTGGCAAAGCAGACCAAACACAAATTGGGCGTCATCATGGGAATGGGCAGAGCTCGACCAAGCTGCGATGACGGTATCGCTTGTCGATGGTTCGATGAAAGAAATCCTGCAATACACGCTACCGACGTTTCATGATGTATGGGTCGACCACAAATATGGCGGCGTAGGGCTTGAACCTAAACGCACAAAGGCTTTTCATTGGGGCAATGGTTACCATCAATTTGAACACGCTTTGATTGGCTATTTATATGCTCGACAAGAGGAAGGTAAACCCGCTGTACTTCACTACGCAAGGCCAACCAATAGCGAGATGCCAATGGAGCCGTATTACTATCAAGGTGATGTAGTGGAGTTAGAGAACACTGGAGATGGTACGCAGAAGGTCAGCTTTAATAACATTCGACCTTAGCGTTGATTGCTCGATCTAAATGAACTTTATGTGCGAGGAATGGGCAAAGTCAGAGAGTTAGCACAATAGTGATGTCGCAGACCAAACAAAAGCCGCTGTTGATCAGCGGCTATTTTGATGGAGATAAACGGAGCTTAGTCGTCCAACCCTTTAATTGGGCTCATCGAGCGGTAAACGGTTTTTACATCACCGGTCATCGACAATGAACTCAAATCATCGATGAAGAAACGACTGGTCATTGTATGTTTACCGCCATTGATAAAGATCTCGATCACTGACTTATCAACATAAACTTCGATGATTTGCTTGGTGCTCAACCTCGGTGCTTTTCTCACAGAGCCAAACTCTTCCGCGTAGAGTTGAGACATCTTGCTGCGATCAAGCATGAATTCCGTCTCTGTGGCACTGAACACGATATTCTCGCCCGTGATGTTGGCAAGAGTAAACTCAAATTCGTCCGTACCTGTTTCGAGCTCAACCATGAAGCTGGTTGTATCCAGTTCAAGAACGCTCTCAACCACGACAGCTTCGCCTTGCAGCGCTTTCAATTCAGGTAAAGCCGACTGCACCAGATAGCCATCTTGGATGTGAAGCTCGCGTGGTAATGACAACATACCCGCCCATTGGTGCACTACAGATGGAGCGTCGATATCAGGAAGGCCTACCCAAGCAATCAAGATCCGACGACCTGAATCGTCTAAGTAAGTCTGAGGAGCGTAAAAATCAAATCCGTAATCAGGCTGCGCGATATCTTGATGGTTTTCAAATTCCATCGAATCTAAATTCAAACAATCACCAACAATGTAAGCCACTGAGTAAATGTTTTTAAAATCGTACGGATTATCGCTAGAGACACCTTGTGGAGAAAACAACATCACTGACTGGTTATCTATCTCGAAAAAGTCAGGGCATTCCCACATATAGCCAAGATTGTTGTAACGAGTTTGAATAGAACCTTTATGCTGCCAGTTCATGAGGTCACGACTTCTGTACAGCGCCATTGAACCACGTTTTTCTTGGGTCTGAGCCCCAACAACCATCAAGTAATCGTCACCGTCCTTCCACACTTTTGGGTCGCGGAAATGTTCTGTGTAGTGTTCATTTTCGATAACCACACCATGCTTTTCTATTTGCCCTTTGACAGACATCTTTGCAAAACACTGAGTTGAGGACCTTTCCCAGTTCTCATCACGATGATTTCCCGTGAAGAATAAAATAGCTTCGTCGTTTTCAACGAGAGCTCCACCAGAATAAACCCCATGAGAATCGTAGTCTTGGTCTGGATGCAGTCCAATGCCATGGTCTTCGAAGTGAACAAAATCTTTTGTCGACAAGTGATACCAATACTTCATGCCATGAACAGGGCCAACCGGCGTCCATTGGTAAAAAATATGATGCTCGCCGTTGAAATAACACAAACCATTCGGGTCATTCAGCAAGCCAAATTTGGGAGCAATATGGTAACCAGGGTATCCAGAATCTTGCTTACGCTGTTTTACCATCGCATCCATACTGTCTTGAGAAATCTGCTCTACGCGACAGTACCTTTGCTCTACTGTCCAGTTCGAATTCAAACTCATACATTCTCCTCAGTGTTTGTCGCACTTGAGATGCCTTGTTTATTAGACTGAGCCGAGATGACAATTTGATCAGGAGTAATAAACTGAGCAAGAGCGTTTTGCGTTGGAAGTGCCGTCATCGCACCTTTTTGCGTGATTGCTAATGCACCACACCCATTCGCCCACAGGATTGCAGAATCAACGACTTGTTGATTATTCCACTCTTCATGTTGAGAAAGCTTTGCAAGTAAACCGCCAACAAAAGCATCGCCAGCGCCTGTAGTATCCACTGGCGTCACTGAGCGACCTGAAATCAATACACCTTGGTTTTCAAATACTCGCCAAACGCCTTTCGCGCCCTGTGTAACCAGAACAAGCGTGTTGTTAAGATCTGCAATGTTAGCCAAACCTTGTTCCATCGACGTTGAATCGGTTAAGAAATCCAGTTCTTCTTCTGAGAATTTAACCACATCAGCCAGCTCGACCGCCTTCATGACCACAGACTTAATTTCAGATGGGTTTTGCCACACTTCATCACGAAGGTTTGGATCGAAGCTGATGTAACCGCCCGCGGCTTTCATGCGTCGGATCGCTTCAAAGGTGCTGCTTCGGCTTGGTTCATTAGCCAAAGAGATTGAGCAGACGTGTAGCCACTCGTTTTTCTTAAATTCGGGAATGTCTTCAACAGACATAAACTGGTCGGCACTTGGCTTAACCATAAACGTAAAACTGCGCTCGCCTTGGTCATCAAGATCAACCACCACGGTTGATGTGCGTTGTTCAGGGTCCTTCACCAAACGCTCGGTATTCACACCTTCCTTTTGCAGAGTCACTTCCATAAAAGTGCCAAACGGGTCGTTACCCACTCGGCCGAAAAATGCGCTTTTGCCTAAAAGGCGAGAAATCGCTACCGCGACATTGGCAGGCGCACCACCCGGACATTTCAATAATGTCGCATCAGTCTCCGGAATGAGGTCGACGACGGCGTCTCCAGTTACCCAAACTTGATTCATCTTTCTTACCTTAAAACTGAAAATCATGACAACCGAAAGCAGTAGCAACCAAAAGCAAGGTGACACTTCACGCTGTCATGTAAAAATTTAAAAAGGCTAGCTAAGCCAAATCACCTAGCTAGCACCCCAAAGCTTAAGAAATGAAGTGAAAAGGGGGGCTTCACTTCTAGGGAGAAACGTTACGCTGTTGCTTTAATGTTTTGCTTGCTGCTCTCACGCAAACCTAAAACAACGGTCAGTGCAAAGGCAGTCACGAACGCGATAATCATACCTACCACGTAGTAGCCAATTTTTTCTGGCGATATTGAGATGATGCCAGGAATACCCGCGGCACCCAGTGCTTGTGCTTTCACATTGAACATCGTGATAAATGCGCTTGAAACCGCAGCAGCACAAACCGCAGCAATGAACGGGTAGCGAAGCTTCAAGTTCACACCAAACATTGCAGGTTCAGTAATACCAAGCAAACCGGTCACACCAGAAGGAATCGCGATACCTTTCATTTTCTTATCTTTACTCATGAAACCAACCGCCAGTGCCGCTGCACCTTGAGACACGTTAGACATTGCCGCGATAGGGAAGATGAACGTACCGCCAGTCGTTGCGATATCCGCAAGCAGCTGAGTTTCAATAGCAATAAAGCTATGGTGCATACCAGTAATAACGAACGGCGCATAAATCAAACCAAACACCGCACCGCCAATGAAGCCAGCGCTGTTGTATAGCCAGTTAAGACCGTCACCTAGTAGGAAGCCGATATCACGTGTAAATGGACCCACAACCGTAAATGTCAGTAAGCCAGTCACGAAAATAGCCAGTAGCGGCGTTAGCAAGTTATCCAGAACCGAAGGAATAACTTTACGTAGGCCAAGTTCCACTTTCGCTAGAATAAACGCAGAAACAAGAACGGGCAGTACTGAACCTTGATAGCCCACTTTCTCGATTTCGAAACCTAAAATGTTCCAAACTGGAATGCTGCCCGAAACCGATGCGCCACCGAAGCCCCAGCCGTTAAGCAAGTCTGGGTGAACCATCAACATACCTAAAGCCGCGCCAAGGTATGGGTTACCACCAAACTTCTTACTCGCTGAAAATGCTAATAAAATAGGTAAATACACAAAAGGAGCATTAGCAAATGTATTGATCATGTTTGCTAAGTCGGTCAAACCCGGATTAGCGTCGATTAAAGATTTGCCATCAATGAACAAGCCTTGAGCCGTCAATAGGTTGTAGATACCCATCAAAAGACCACCAGCAACAATCGCCGGAATGATCGGTACAAAGATATCAGACAGACCTTTCACCGCACGTTGCAGGATATTTTGGTTATCAGCACCTGCAGACGCCACATCGTTGGTCGACATTTCCGTCATTTCAGTCAGCTTAGCCAACTCAGCATAAACTTGGTTTACGATACCTGAGCCAAAGATGATCTGATATTGACCTGCTACTTTAAACTGGCCCTTAACCCCTTCTAGGTTATCAATCGCCTGTTCATCAATTTTATCTTGGTCTGCGACTGCAAGACGCAGACGAGTCGCACAGTGTGCAAGTGCGGTGATATTACTTTTACCACCTAATAGAGAAAGCAGCTCTTTTGCTATTTTTGGATAATTCATTACATACCCCATTGGATTATCATTTGAGCTTTTGAATTTTCGGGAACGTTTGCAAAACAAATTTTTGCCTAGAAATAACAAATGATCAAAGATAACTGCTCAATACTGTGAGAATGATCTTCAAATTATCTCCCTAGGATAAGAAGACAGGGTTAAAATCTCCTAATAACAGGAAAATTTGATGCTCTGTTTGCAAACAATCCCAAAACTAAAAATACAAATGGATAATGAATAATGGCTAGTCTTCATGATGTCGCTCGTCTCGCTGGAGTTTCCAAGTCGACGGTCTCAAGAGTAATCAACGATGAGTATGGCGTAAAAGACGCGACCAAGGTGAAGGTGCGTAAAGCGGTTGAAGAGTGTGGCTATCTCCCAAACCAAGTCGCTAAAGACTTAAAGTCTCAAAAAACCAACCTGGTTGGCGTGATTGTTCCTAGGGTTTCTTCCCATGCCACCTCTCAAGGTGTCGATGGTTTAACCGCCATCTTAGAGCAAGCGGGCATGCATGTTTTATTAGCGAGCACACATCAAACACACCATAAAGAACTTGAATATATTCAGATATTTAACCAAAAACGCGTTGAAGGTATCATCCTGTACGCGACCCACCTCGACAACAAACTAGTCAAAGCGATTCAAAGCTCTGCTGTGCCGGTAATATTGGTTGGTCAAGATGGGTCAATGTTTAACATCCCAAGCATTGTGCACGACGACACTCGCGTAGGGTTTGAAGCGGGTAATCGCTTCATAGCGAAAGGTTGTAAGCATATGGGATTCATCGGCGTGCAAGGCGATGATATTGCGGTTGATAAGATGAGATCGGAAGGCTTCGCTCAATCGCTTCAATTTAACGACCTCACACTGCAATTTCACGCCCGTGGCGACTTCACCATAGAGTCAGGTTACCAACTGGCTAAACAGTCTCTAAAAGAGCACACCAAGCTCGATGGCCTGTTCTGCGCAACTGACCGTATCGCAATCGGTGCGATCAGAGCCATTCAGGAAGCTGGCCTCGCTCCAGGAAAGGATGTCTTGGTACTCGGCGTGGGTGACGATGAACTTGCTTCAGTATGCACACCAACGCTGTCTACGTTTAACTATGCATTTGATAAAGCCGGAGAAAATGGAGCCAAGCTGCTGCTCGACCGTATTGAGAAAAAAGGCTTTGAAATGAGTAAGATGGTGTTGACCTTCACCACTATTGACCGAGAGTCTTGCTAGCGATTTATTTCAGAGATCAAGTTATCCCAAGATGAAAAAATGCCAACCTTCGAGTTGAAACGATAAGGTTGGCATTTGATGATGCGACTATCACATCATGAGTAACACTCTCTATCTAAACGATATATCAGGCAATTAGAACCAAGTTTCCATCTGCAGTGCAAACAGAACCTCGCCGCCCTCTCCCATCGTTGCAGCATCTGCTTCAGTGCTGATCGAGTAACCATTCAGGTCTTCACTCCAATCCACATAGCTCACAGCGAAACGCAGTTCTGGTCGGTCAAAGAAACCAGTGCTAGTTGAAAGCTTCAGTGTTGGTGCAACTGTCGCTTTGTAGAAACCGCCGCTTGCTTGCTCTGTCGAGTTGTCTAAATCCATGTACTGCAATGAACCTTCGTAAACCATCTCAAAGTTTTCTGTGAACTCTTGAGCTAATCGAACGTTTAAAGAAGCCCATGTGAACTCGTCATTCTTCTTCAAACGGTCTTGGCTATGCTCTGCCATTAATGCAGGCGCTAAGCGCCAGTTGTCGCCAATGCGAGTAACACCGTAGCTAAACAGGCGAACGGCTTTCGCGTCATCCAGTAGATCACCATTTGAACCTATGCCTTTTAGCTCAGCACCTAAGCCGCTACCCATTAACATGCCCGTTTTAGAGAAGCCTTCGCTCAGGCCAAAGAAGTTGTCTCCATGGTACGCAAACATTGCGTGTACACCGCTTTCAGCTGCGCCATTTAAGCGGCTATCGTTGTCTGCTGAGGTCATGCCACTCAACATCACTTGCCATTGGCCAATGCGGTTATTCATGGTTGCAATGTAGTTTTCTACATCTGTTGATGAGCTATCAATTTCGCCAAAATCTCGGCCATAAATTGAGAAATTCGCTTTCCAGTTATCGCTCATCTGAATATCGTAAACGCCCGCACCAGTACCTGATAAGAAGACAATATCCGAATCGAAAAAGTGAATATCAAAGTTGTCGCGATCGAATCGTTTACCCGCCCAAAACGTTGCTTCAGAAAACGCTTCAGATTCAGAGAACATGCTCAGACGGTTCAGTTCGGAATACACTTGTCGTACATTCAACTGGCTTTCACTGGCTGTCCATTCGTTATTTGTTTCAGTACTGTCGGCTAACATGATACGAAACAAGGCACTAGAGCCATCATCCGCAAAACGCTTATGAATCAAGTTCGCTTCAACGTAATGATCATCTTCCACACCAAGTCGTCCAATAGGCGCACCAATCGCACCCGCCGCTGTCATGTAAGGACCAGTACCTGTCGCGCCGTTTAGGTCGTCGTTGATCAATAACCCAGAGCGTGCATAGCCGTGAAACTCAAACGAAGAAGCCTTTTCATTGGCTTCGGTAGAAACCTGCTCCGTTTGTGCAACTCTTTGTTCTAATTCATTAATACGTTGCTCTAATGCTGCAACGTCTTCACTTGCTAATACCGATGTAGTCATTAGCCCCATTGTTACAGCAACCGCTAAAGTGTGTAGTTTCATTCTAATGTTCTCACGTTAATTGTTTTGGATTGTTTGCAAACGTTCCCAAAATAATTCGTAAGCGCATTTCGGCTTATACTTTTGATGTACAAGCTCTATATCGAAGAAGAAATAGAAATCAGTCGTGTTGATTACTTCACTTTTGTATCTGGGTGGATGATAGATCGATACTTTCGGGAACGTTACCGAAAGTGCATAATTATGATAACTTTGTCACAAGTGAAATTGATTAATGGGCGAAAAATAGTGTATCGCGCACATTGCTCAACGAATAAAAACGAGCCTATGATTGAGCTTAAGCGTATTAAAGTCTTCCATTGAAGCGAAGGTAACCATTAAGTGAGCATCAATTAGGAAAAACAGAGGCAAAGCCTGAGATGAAGTTTCAGGCTTTTTAAATGCAGAGCATTCTCACCAACAGTGGGAATGTTTTCGAAGTCAGGTTAGCTTTTCTGGCCGTGGTTGAAAAGGCATAAATTCGTTGATGCCGCTACTTTCTTTTACCCTGTTCAACTAACTTCTCATTCCATGCCGTATTACCGTCTCGCTTGGAAACATCGTACTCCGCACAGAACTGGGATATGGTCATATTGTTGTCGCCGGTCGCTAATTTTAGTGCCAGCTGAACTTGTTGAAGCTTGCTTTGCAGACGCAGGATCTGACCTGCATTTGGGCTTTTCTCTTTGGCATACTTTAAGGCTGCATGTTTACGCTCTGCCGCCCCAGCTCTACGATCCGCTTCTGATAACAGATATTTTAGTTGCGCGACACTCTTGCCCTTCTTAAAAGCAGGTTCAAGCAACTCAACGCATTCATCAAAAGATGGATCTATAACGTAGGGATCAACTTTATGAGCTTGTTGGCGCATCCACTCTAGTGCGAGTTCTTCATCTGACATATTCGAATCTTTACCAAAGAAATAGCCGTATATGGTATCGCTCAATAGCAAACCGCTGCAATAGTAAATTGAATGAGTTCGCACCTTTTTGGTCGGAAGCTTGTGGCTATGACTATCAAACATCAGTTATCAAACATTAAATCTAAACCGTCTGTTCTCAGCCACAGCTCACCCCAGAGATGCTTCCCCATTCAATTCATCAACTGACAACTATTAGCGCATCACAAACAGCTCTTCGTGGTAGTGCTTTTCAATATCAAACTGATAAGTGTCTAATTCTTTTTTCAACGATGTTGAGAACAACTCTGGCCCGCAGAAATACACCTCGTATTCGTTGAGGTCACCGCATTGATTGACAATTCTTCCGGCGTTCAGTCGCGGTGAATGTAAAGTGTCTATCACGGTTAACTTCACACCAACCTCATGTGCCAGGTGCCACAACTCATCGATTAATTGCTTATCAACACCGCGAGTACAGTAAAACAGTTCGATACGCGGATGATCTTGCTCTGTTTTGAGCGCTTCAAGCGTAGCAAAGAAAGAAGCAATCCCGACACCACCCGCAATCCAAATTTGAGGTTTGCTTAGGTCAAAATCAAGTCGACCATAGGGTCCTTCAACCGTAACCGCATCGCCCGCTTGCACTCGCTCATAAAGGCCATTGGTAAAATCACCCAACTCTTTGATCAAGAAACGCAGTTCTGAATCTTCACTGCCAGAAACAATGGTAAACGGATGCGGATCTTCATTACCGAAACGCAAGTAAGCAAACTGTCCTGCTTTGTGACCTTGCCAAGATGCATCCGGCTTTAACACCAGCTCCATCACTTCAGCCTGTGGAAAGTAGCGAGTCGAAGCAATGGTCGAAGAGTGACGATTACGACGTCCAACCAAACCCAACAAACTGTAAATCGCAGCGATAGATCCAACCAAAGCAAATGCCACAGTTAGGTAATAAATCGGCTCTCCCCAATACGCTCGTTTAAGCAGTATTACCGAGTGAAAAGCGATAAACAGGTACGCGACCGACATCAGGCGATGTGACAATTTGAACGGTTTGTATTTCACTGCCGCCCATAGTGACGCCACAAGTAAAACCAGCAATAGATAAAAGCCCCACTCGCCGATACTTTGAGCAATATCGCGCAGTTCGTTGACCCACATTTCCCAACCAGTCAACACAGCTTGTGGCCCTGAACCATTGTGTCGAACAGGCTTATCCAATACACCAGACGTCACCAGTGACTTAGGGATTTGGTACCACAACCAGTGCGTGACACCCATCGCTACACCACCGATACCAAGCCATTTATGCACTCGATACGCTTTATCCATACCTTTGAGCCAATTCTCGACCATAGGCAAACGCATCGCCAAAACCATGGTGATGGACATTAACATCAGAGACAAAATACCCGAGTACTGAATCATGGCGGAGCGCCATTCAAATACGTTGCTTGAAGCGAAGAGTTGCGGTTCCATCGCAAACCAAAAGGCTGACATTATGGCAATCATTGCCCAGAGGATATTGCGGACTGTTTTCATTTTTTAACACTCATAAAGACGACATCATTACTTTAGCTTGCGTGATGTAAAGCGACGTCAACATACGTAAATCTATGCAAAGGCACACGCTCAGCTGATCGTTAGAGGGGGCTTCCGCGTAAATATGGTTTGGTTAGTGAACAAGTCGTCGAAAACAAAAATGAGAAGAAGAGAAGATATGAAGGATATGACCCTTTCAAGACAAGATATACAAACGATGGATCAGCGAGAGCGCGCTCGCTTAATTAACTCCTTATCGGGGTTCAAGAGCGCAAACCTGATTGGTACGTGTGATAAACAAGGGTTAGAAAATCTTGCTGTGGTGAGCTCTGTGGTTCATCTAGGGTCGAATCCACCTTTGTTTGGCTTCATAGTTCGGCCAGCAGAAAGCCGTCGCCATACATTAGAGAATATCCTAGAAACTCGACACTTCACCATCAACAGTATCGGCGCTGATTTTGTTCAGAAAGCGCATCAAACTTCGGCTCGTTATCCAAAGTCGGCATCCGAATTCAAAGCCGTCGGGCTCACCCCTTACTATGACGACATGTTCCCCGCACCATTTGTTTTAGAAAGCAGTCTCAAAATAGGGTTAGTTTTGAAAGAACAGATATCGATTGAAAGCAATCAAACGCAAATGTTGATTGGAGAGGTCATTACGATTCAAGCACCCAAACGTGCCGTGATGCCGGATGGCTACCTTGATTTAGAAGCGCTAGATTTAGTCACGATTTCAGGGCTAGACAGCTACCATGTCACTCAAAGGCTTCACCGCTTAAGTTATGCCAAACCAGACAAGTCTCTGTTTCCGCTGACTCGTGAAGGAAACCCAACCTCATGGGAAGCTCGTGAGCTCAATCTAAGCTAATTTTGTTCGGTAATTTAGTCACAAAGGTGTTAACTTTCTCAGCTTAACTCAGTGCGCACACAACGATCTGAGCTACATCTACCGCCATTTCTAAGGACTCTTTTGAAGTTAACTCACTTTAAGTACAAGACTCGCAAAGGCCCAGATTATCGGCATGGCGATCAGGTGTCTTTCATGGACATCAAACAGACCTTCGGTATGGGCAGCATTCGTGTGGGAGCTTGACTGACGAAAGAAGAGAAAGAGCTCGCTGCGAATCTGATATTCGACTCGCTAGCCGACTTGGCTTACATCTTGGCTTTGCCACCAGAAGCGATTGGCCTGCGTGGCACATTAGGTTTGGCGTTCGGCAGTGGTGGCAGAAAGGGTGTACAAGCACACTACGCGCCAAACCAAAGAGAGTTAGCCCTCGCTAAAAACGCAGGTGCTGGTGCGTTAGCGCATGAGTTCTGGCATGCATTTGACCACTACATTGCCGAAAAGGCGTTTGAGATTGGTGATACCTCAGGCCCAAGAAAACACATCTTGTTTGCTAGTGACTGCTGGCTACACGATAGAAAGGTGCGACCTCATCCATTAAACGAGAGTTTGATGTCTGTATTCGATGCCACACTACTCAGTGACAACAACCTAGATAAACACGACTACGTTGCACGCAGTGTCATTGCAGACAAGGCAACGTCGGCTCGTTACTTCTCACTACCAACAGAAATGATGGCGCGAGCCTTTGAAGCTACGATTGAATCCTGTTCAGATATCGAGAATTCTTACTTAGTCGATGGCACGACCAAGCCGGATATGTTCCCTATCTATCCAGACCTCAAGCATCGCAAAGAGATTTATCAAGCGCTGCAAGGTTACTTCGCGCCGTTGGGCCGATCTTTAAGTAAGTAACCTTCGAGTCGTTAGAGGTTAGAGGTTAGAGATGATCCATCAACGAAAAGTGTTTATAGTCGGAAATCAAACTTCAACATCCATGATTTAGAGGCAGTAATGATCAGTTGGCCATCTTTGGTAAAACTCGACGGTGATGATGAGCTTATTTACGTCGCGTCCGAACAAGATTTTCAAGCCGAATGCTCAGACATGATTTTGGGCGAAGAGGATTACCTCATCGATTCTGAAGGTGACAGCTACGCACTTCAATCGAGCTCAAACCAACTGTCTCTAGCGAAACGAGCAGACCAGTATTCGATTGAAAGCGTGACCAAACTGATTCGAAATCACGAGTTCCAGAAAGCAGAAGTGTGCCTAATGAAGATCCACTTCCTAACGATCGAAGAAGCTATTCAGTCTTTGGCTTTTGAGCCACGTTAATATTGGTTATTAGTTCGAAACCTAACTTCGAAGCACAGTAGTGAATTAATACAGAACAAACAAAAACAGCGCCCAAATAGGCGCTGTTTTTCGTTTTACTTAGTTAACAGATTAAGCGATAAAAATCTGAGCCAGTGCGTAGCCTAAACAACATGCACCGACCACTCCGATTAAACCCACCGACATGAATGAGTGATTGAAGTACCACTTACCAATCTTGGTGGTGCCAGACACATCAAAGTTAACCGTTGCGATATCTGATGGATAGTTCGGGATGAAGAAGTAGCCGTAAACTGCTGGCATCAAACCGATAAGCAGTGCTGGATCTAATCCTAAGCCAAGGCCAACAGGTAACATCATACGTGCCGTTGCTGCTTGCGAGTTCACCACAACCGATACGATGAATAGCGCTAGTGCGAACGTCCATGGGTAGTTGGTTACCATTTCCACGATGCCAGATTTGAACTGAGGCATTGCGTATTGGAAGTAAGTATCCGACATCCAAGCGATACCGAAGATAGCAATTGCTGCCACCATACCCGATTTGAATACCACACCATTTGGTACATCACGAGGGTCAGTTTTGGTTGCCAGCAAGATGATACCGCCGAAGCAGAGCATCATCATTTGGATGATCACCGACATCTTGATTGGCTTGTCGCCGTCTACGATGGTTCTGATCTCAGGTACCATCGCCACGATAACAATCACGACAATTGAAAGTAGGAAAATCAATACCGCATTACGAGCCGAAGTAGGCAGAACTTCATCCAAAGAAGTCGCAGTAGTGCTTTCAATGCGTTTTTTCCACTCAGGATCTTTTAGACGCGCTTGGTATTCAGGATCGTCGTTCAGTTCTTTACCGCGTTTCAAGCTGTACAGAGAAAGTAACAGCGTACCGAACAAGGTTGCAGGCACCGTTACTAACAGAATCGAAAGCAAAGTAATGGAATGTTGAATATCTGAAAGTTGTGCTAGGTAGTACACCACTGCCGCCGAAATTGGCGATGCGGTAATCGCAAGTTGCGAGGCGACTGAAGCCGCTGCCATTGGACGCTCAGGACGAATCCCGTTCTTCAATGCCACATCACCGATGATAGGCATAATGGAATACACCGCGTGGCCAGTACCCAATAGAAAAGTCATCGAGTAAGTCACAAACGGAGCTATCAAGGTGACGCGTTTCGGGTTCTTTCTTAGTACCCTTTCCGCCACTTGGAGCATGTATTTTAAGCCACCGGCCGCTTCGAGGATCGAAGCACAGGTTACCACCGCGAGAATGATCAGCATTACGGTAACAGGTGGGGATGTTGGCGGCATCTTGAAGATAAAGACCTCAATCACCAAACCAATACCAGAAACAACCCCTAGACCAATACCGCCATACCGAGAACCGATATAGAGAACGACAAGTAAAAATAGAAACTCAAAATACAACATAAGCAACCCTGCTAAAAAATGTGGACTAGTGATATTTTGTCTGTATGTTCAGTACTTTACTTATTGGTATGTCACACAATTATTGAGCGTTTTAATGGATTGTTTTTTATAAGATTAGGGTCACGATAACGGGCGATTAAGTATCGAAAATGTAATTTTTCACTCAGGTGAAACTCAAGGATTGTTATGCATTCTGATGTTCATTGTTTCTTTTAGAACGCCTGAATCTATAAAATTTAAATATCATAACTAAACGCTATCACCCATTCAGAAGCCAATAACGGATTGCGCCTGTCCCCTTAAAATTTTGTAATACAATTATCGCTGTTTTACTGAACTCTAACTCGCCTATCCCAAAACACTGTGTCAAAATACCCGCCCTTACGATGACAACACATTAAGAACCACAGATATGAATTTTCAAGCTGCTATTTTTGATATGGATGGACTGCTGCTTGACACCGAGCGACTTTGTATGCAGGTATTTGAAGAAGCATGTCACGCGCAAGGTGTTCCGTTTTTGCAAGATGTTTATCTTGGCATCATTGGCTGTAACGCAAAAACCATCGAACAGATTTTTCGAAATGGCTACGGTGAAAACCTAGACTACCCAGCACTGAATAATGAATGGCGCACCCGCTACAGTGCAATTGTTAAAAACCAAGCGATCCCGGTAAAAGATGGCGTGATCGAGCTGCTTGAATGGCTAAAGTCAAATGACATTCCAATCGCGGTGGCAACTTCCACTCAGCTAGATATCGCCAAGAAGAAGCTTGAGCTAGCAGGCCTAGATTCTTACTTCACTTCACTAAGCACAGGCTGCGAAGTGACTCACGGCAAGCCTCACCCAGAGATTTACTTGCTGGCGGCTGAGCGCCTAGGTGTTGCACCTGAAACCTGCCTAGCATTTGAAGATTCAAACAATGGCATTCGCGCATCGATGGCAGCTAACATGATCAGTTTCCAGATCCCTGATTTAGTAGAGCCATGTGACGAAGTAAAAGCGCTTGGACACACCATCAGCCCTTCTCTGCATGATGTGTTAGCACAGCTTCAACAAGCTGCAGCTTAGGCTCTCGCTACCGTTGATAATGCTTTTATCTGTCTCGTCCTAAAATACGTAGACAAGCCTCTCTATTAAGCCGACTCACAGAGTCGGTATTTTTGTTGCCATTCCTTTTATAAAAGATAAAAACTCGCGCTTGAAACTGTTAAAGTCGATGTGACATAAATGCTTAGGTGATCAACAAGGTTGCTAACGTCTACATAGGGAGAAAGAGACGCGTGAAGGAAAAGTTTGAAGACCAACTGCTTGATTTTGCACAACAAGAAATGACACAAGATGCCGCGCACGACATTAGCCACATTAAGCGCGTCGTCAAAACAGCTAAGGCTTTGTGTGTACAAGAACAGGCTAAGCTTGAAGTCGTTTTACCCGCCGCTTATCTTCACGATTGCTTCACCTTTCCTAAGAACCACCCAGACAGAGCCCAAAGCTCGCAAATGGCAGCAGACAAAGCGATCTCTTTCCTCAAGTCTATCGACTATCCCGCGCTCTATCTGGATGAGATCCATCATGCCATTGTCACGCACAGCTATAGCGCTAACATCACACCTGAAACCTTAGAAGCTCAGATAGTCCAAGATGCCGATCGCCTTGATTCTCTCGGTGCGATTGGCATTGCTCGCTGCCTGTACGTGGGTCAGAGCTTTAACGCAGAGCTGTATAATCACGAAGACCCGTTTGCGAACCAACGTGACTTAGATGACAAGCATTACAGCGTCGACCACTTCTACGTGAAGCTGTTTAAGCTAGCAGAAACCATGAATACAGAATCTGCTAAGTTAGAAGCCAACAAGCGCACCGACTACATGCGTGGCTTTCTTGAACAGTTGGGTGCGGAAGTTTAACGGTTTAGAAAAAGAGACACGCGATAAGGAAGAGACAAGGATATGGACATAAACCGCTTTAAAGCCTCCGATGCCGACGAGATCGTCACTTGGTTCACATCACTCGAAGACTACGTACTATGGGGCGGACGAACATTTGGTTGGCCGTTAGAAGCCGCCTCCATCATCGAACGTTCTCAAGAGCCTCAAGTTGAGCTATATACCTTCTCTGTGTCTAGTGCTCTCTCTGAACTGAGTTCGAACGGCAATAACTCAGAACTGATCGGGTTTATGGAGTTTCAACGTATGTCAGACAGTGAACTTCGATTCTGCCGAGTGGCTATTCACCCAAACCAACGAGGCAAAGGGCTTGGGCAATCCATGATAGAAAGTGCATTAGAAGCTGCGAAACAAATCCCTGATGTCACCACAATCAGCTTGGCGGTATTTCAACAGAATATCGGTGCAAAACGTTGCTACGACAAAGCGGGCTTTCAAGTGGTCGACAAAGAACCAAAATGCAAAGAATTCAATGGCAACACCTGGCCTCTGTATCAAATGGAATTAAAGCTCAGCTAGCGTGTTTTAGTCGGCTTGTTCGTTTTAATTAACAGACTTACTTTAGTTAACAGAATCGTTTTAATTGCCAGATTCGACCCTATATCTTAGAAAATCGTATTAATTTGGAACCTTCCATGACCCAAGAAAAATTCGACACCATTTACCAACGAGCAGCTCATCGTAAAGGTGGCGCAGCAGAGCTCGAAAAGATTGTTCGAGCACCTCTATCGCAAGCCCAGCTATCACAAATCACCGATGACCGTTGGCTAGCAGCCTTTACCGAAAAGGTATTCCAGTGTGGTATTTCGTGGAATGTAGTGAGGAAGAAATGGCCGCAATTTGAAGAAGTGTTCTTTGAGTTCGACATCGAAAAGATGCTGATGCTGCCGAATGAGATGTGGGAGCAGAAAGCGCAAGATCCACGCATTATTCGCCACCTCACTAAGGTGATGACCATCCCTGCCAACGCAATGATGATCCACAATGCCAAGCGTGAGGCAGATTCCTTCTCACAAATGGTTGCCGACTGGCCATCAGAGCGAATTACAGAACTGTGGGATTACCTGAAGAAACACGGCAAGCGATTAGGTGGTAACACAGGTGCTTACACCTTGCGCCAAATGGGCAAAGACACATTCATCTTATCTTCTGACGTGGAAGCGCACCTACGCAGCACTGATGTGGTCGATAGCGGTCGCAATACCAAGCGAGCACAAGTCGCGGCAAGTAAGGCTTTCAACGAGTGGCAGCAGCAATCAGGTCGTACCCTGAGTGAAATAAGCCAGATCGTCGCCTACAGCTGTGGCGATAATCGCGTCTAGTTCAAGAAGAATGGCTTAAAGCTTTAGATTGCACACAGTTCACTGCAAACTAAATGTTATAAGTCATTAACAAATAAGCGTGCATCGCACTTTCATCCGGTGGCATTGTATAGATAAATGTATACAATATAGAGTAACACTCATGAATTATTCTCGACCAACCCAACTCGACTAAACAAGGGTCCTTATCTCTATGACAGCTCTCAAAAATTCTGTCTCCAAAGGTGTAAAAACAAAAGTAACAGGCCAGACTCAAGACGATGTTGTTTACTGCCATATCTTCGACGCGATACTAGAACAAAGGCTGCCACCAGCCACCAAATTAAGCGAAGAAGCACTAGCAGAAATCTTTGGCGTTAGCCGCACTATCATTCGCCGTGCCTTGTTGCGCCTCTCTTTAGAACAAGTTGTGGTGATCCGTCCAAATCGAGGGGCCATGATTGCAGCACCAACGGTAGACGAAGCCAAACAGATATTTAAAGCACGTGAAGTTATGGAGCTTGCAATCACAGAGCTTGCCGTAAAAAACGCAACCAAAGCTCAAATCGACGAGTGCAGAAAATTGGTCGCAAAAGAGAACTGCGCCTTTGACCAAGGTGACTACGGCTCTGGATTACGTTTGTCTGGTGAGTTCCACATCAAACTGGCAGAAATGGCAGAAAACGCACCACTGCTTGCCTTCCAGCGCAGCCTAGTGTCGCAAACCTCACTGCTGATCGCTCAATACGAAACAGGTAATCACTCAAACTGTTCTTTGGATGAACACGAAGGGTTGCTTGATGCCATTGAGTCCGGCGATGAAGAACAGGCGGTTGACTTAATGAAAGAACATTTAAGTCACATCCGATCTAAGCTCAACCTAGACAGCAGCACAGCGTCTAGTGATCTGCATGTTGTGTTCTCAGATCTACTTAAAAGCAAATCGTAACAAGCGACCTATCTAACGAACCGCTGGCAATTGTTTGTTACCAACCTTCTTTTAGCATCTTTTTGTTGACAACTTTTTGTTAACAAGACGGGAGAGAAGTAAGCCTCTGTGTTTACTTCTCTTTTTTATACCTTCCCCAGTAGAATAAAGAAAAAGATCGGTTCATTTTCACCTCTAACTACCACCCATTCAGACCTAAATGACGAATTTGCTCTCGTTTACACAATTCCACAATCGCCACAAACCTTGCCTTTATTTTGTATACATAGCCAACAATTAATTCACAGCATAAAACTGAACGCCTCTAGTAAAACCCCATATAAAACATAGCCCTAAAAATAAAATAAGATTGTATACAATCCTAACTGGCGCTTTGTTGTTGCATTTTTGTAAATAAATAGTTGACCGCAGGGTCAGGATGGATAATTATTGACCTAGAAGTCAAAAAGAATACACATGGAACAATGTCGATTTACAAGGAGGTCTCTTGATTACTTTTTTGCTCAATCAGGAAATAAGACGTGAAGACAATCTGTCGCCGAATATGACAGTGCTCAATTACCTTCGTACCAAGGTTAATAAAACCGGTACCAAAGAAGGTTGTGGGTCGGGTGACTGTGGCGCATGTACCGTCGTTTTAGGTGAAGTGGTGGATGGACAGCTGCAATACCGCTCGGTGAACTCTTGCCTTACGTTCGTTTCAGCGCTGCACGGAAAACAGCTAATCACAGTAGAAGATCTACAAAACCGAGATAAGTCACTGCACCCTGTACAGAAAGCTGTGGTTGATTTTCACGGTTCACAATGTGGTTACTGCACGCCGGGCTTCATCATGTCAATGTTTGCGCTAGGCAAGAACAAACCCGATGCGAGCAAAGAAGACGTCATGGAATCACTGGCGGGTAACCTATGTCGCTGTACAGGCTATCGACCTATTGTTGATGCCGCGATGTCGCTCTCAACAGACCAACCTTTGATCGACCAATTTGCTGAACTTGAACGCAACACCATCAAGAAGCTAGAAGGTATTCAAGACACCGAAGCCAACCTACGCCTTGGTCACCTCACCGCTTTTTCCCCGAAAAGCACTGATGAGCTGGCCAAGCTTTTTCAAGCCCACCCGAACGCTAAGCTGGTAGCTGGCGGCACGGATTTAGTACTGGAAGTAACGCAATTCCATCGTGAGATTGAAACACTGATCAGCGTAAACCTTGTTGAAGACATGAAGGTATGTGAAGAGACAGACACCGACTTAATCATTGGTGCCAACCTTCCAATCAGTGACTCTTACTCACTGCTGAAAAAACACTACCCAGATTTTGGTGAGCTGTTACACCGCTTTGCTTCACTGCAAGTACGTAACCAAGGCACCATCGGCGGTAATGTTGCCAATGCTTCTCCTATCGGTGATACGCCTCCCCTGCTAATTGCGCTTAATGCAAAAATCAAACTGCGTTGTGGGGATGAGTCTCGCATCATGCCGATCGAAGATTACTTCATCAGCTACAAGGTGACAGCTCAAAAAGAGAGTGAATTCATTGAGCAAATCATCATCCCTAAACCAGCCAATGACAGTTTCCGAGCTTACAAGCTATCTAAACGTTTAGACGATGACATCTCTGCAGTATGTGGCGCGTTCGATATTCAAGTCGAAGATGGCAAGGTAACACACGCTCGTATCGCCTTTGGTGGTATGGCTGCAACGCCTAAGCGCGCAACCCGTTGTGAAAATACGTTATTAGGCAAACTATGGACAGACGCTAATATTAAGTTAGCGATGCAAGAACTGTATAACGACTTTGAACCGCTATCTGATTTCCGTGCAAGCCAAGAATACCGTTCATTGTCGGCGGCAAACATGCTGCGTCGCTACTTCATTGAACAACAGAATAAAAACAACCAAATCGAAACAAGGGTAACGTCTTATGTCTAATTCAAACAAGCATGCGATGACCCACGAAGAGATGGTTACCATTGCAAAACAAGACCTAAAAACTGGCGTGGGTAAGAGCGTTAAACACGACAGTGCAGCCAAACAAGTAACGGGCGAAGCGGTATACATTGATGACCGCCTAGAGTTTCCCAATCAACTGCACGTGTACGCACGCCTGAGTACTCAAGCACACGCGAAGATCACTAAGATCGACGTTTCACCGTGTTACGAATTTGATGGTGTAGCCATTGCTATCCAAGCCAAAGACGTTCCGGGTGAGCTGGATATCGGTGCAATCCTACCGGGTGACCCACTGCTTGCTGACGGCAAAGTAGAATATTACGGCCAACCCGTGATTGCTGTAGCAGCCAACGATCTAGAAACCGCACGCAAAGCCGCACACGCAGCGATTATTGAATACGAAGAGCTACCTGCCATTCTTGATGTCAAAGAAGCGCTAGAGAAAGAGCACTTCGTAACAGAAAGCCACACTCAACAGCGTGGTGACTCAAAAGCAGCACTGAAAAAAGCGAAACACGTGATCTCTGGTGACCTAGAGATCGGCGGCCAAGAGCACTTCTACCTAGAAACCCAAATCAGTAGCGTAATGCCAACCGAAGATGGCGGCATGATCGTCTACACCTCTACACAGAACCCGACCGAAGTTCAAAAGCTGGTTGCAGAAGTAATTGGCGTACCGATGCACAAAGTCGTGATTGATATGCGTCGTATGGGTGGTGGTTTCGGTGGTAAAGAGACTCAAGCAGCCTCTCCTGCGTGTATGGCAGCGGTGATTGCCCACCTTACAGGCCGACCTACCAAAATGCGTCTGCTGCGCAGTGAAGACATGCAGCAAACCGGTAAACGCCACCCGTTCTACAACCAATACACAGTCGGTTTTGACGACAATGGTGTGATTCAAGGTGCCGACATTACCGTTGCAGGTAACTGTGGTTACTCGCCAGACTTATCAAGCTCTATCGTCGACCGTGCAATGTTCCACTCAGACAACGCTTACTACTTAGGCGATGCAACTGTGGTTGGTCATCGATGCAAAACCAACACAGCATCGAACACTGCGTATCGTGGCTTTGGTGGCCCGCAAGGCATGATGACTATCGAACACATCATGGATGAGATTGCGCGTTACCTGAAAAAAGATCCTTTGGAAGTACGTAAGGCGAACTACTACGGCGAAGAAGGCCGTAACGTAACCCATTACTACCAAACCGTTGAAGACAACTTTTTACCTGAGATAACCGAACAGCTTGAACGCAGCAGTGACTATCACGCACGTCGTAAAGAAATCGCTGAGTTCAACAAGCAAAGCCCTATCTTGAAGAAAGGTCTAGCGATCACGCCAGTGAAATTCGGCATCTCGTTTACTGCGACTTTCTTGAACCAAGCAGGTGCGCTCATCCATATCTACACCGATGGCAGTATTCATTTGAATCACGGAGGTACGGAAATGGGGCAAGGCTTGAACATCAAAGTGGCACAAATCGTTGCACAGGAGTTCCAAGTCGATGTCGAACGTATCCAGATCACCGCTACAAACACAGACAAAGTTCCGAACACATCACCAACCGCAGCCTCATCGGGCGCCGACCTCAACGGTAAGGCCGCGCAAAACGCCGCAATAACCATTAAGCAGCGCCTGATCGACTTCGCTTCTTCGCACTTCAAAGTGTGGCCTGAAGAAGTGGTGTTTAAGAACGGTATGGTACAGATCCGCGATGAAATCATGACCTTCAACTCGTTTGTTGAACTGGCTTGGTTTAACCAAATTTCGCTATCGAGCACGGGCTTCTACCGCACTCCAAAGATCTATTACGATCACGAGAAAGCGCGCGGCCGCCCGTTCTACTACTACGCGTATGGTGCCTCTTGTTCAGAAGTCATCATCGATACTCTCACGGGCGAGAACAAGATTCTGCGAGTCGATATTCTGCATGACGTGGGCGCTTCACTGAACCCTGCGATTGATATCGGCCAAGTTGAAGGTGGCTTTGTGCAAGGTGTCGGCTGGTTGACGACAGAGGAGCTGGTATGGAACCAGCAAGGCCGCTTAATGACCAATGGCCCAGCGAGTTACAAAATCCCAGCGATTGCTGATATGCCGATTGATTTCAGAACGCACCTTTTGGAAAACCGCAGCAACCCAGAAGACACCGTCTTCAACTCGAAAGCCGTGGGTGAACCCCCTTTCATGTTGGGTATGTCGGTATGGAGCGCACTGAAAGATGCGATTAGCTATGTCGCTGTAGATGGTGCGATTCCTAAGCTCAACACTCCTGCAACGCCAGAACGCATTCTGATGGCGATTCAGGAAGTGACTGAAACGGCCCCGACTTCGGTCGATGCACAATCAGAAACGGCTTAGGGCTCATATCGCTCGTTTAGCGTAGGAAATACAGAAGGGATTTAGGAGGACATATGTTTAAGGATAATTGGATTCACGAACTGGCAAAACTGGAAGAGAACTACGAACCATGTGTGATGGTGACAGTGCTTGAAGACAGAGGCTCAGTGCCGCGTGATGCGGGTACCAAGATGCTTGTCACTCGTGACCGAATCATCGCTACGATTGGTGGTGGTCACCTTGAACATGTGGCCACTAAAATGGCGCGTGAAATGCTGATTGCCAGCGAAAAATCGCTCAAAGTGGAACGCTTCAACCTCGGTGCTCGTTTAGGCCAATGTTGTGGCGGAATGGCAACGTTAAGCTTTGAACCGATTGGCACTCAGCAGAATCACCTTGTGTTGTTCGGCGCTGGCCATGTTGCCAAAGCGCTACTGCACATTGTCGCAACCCTGCCTTTCCGCGTGACCTGGATTGATGAACGTGAAGAAGTGTTCCCTGAAACGCTACCGCACGGTGTGAAAAAGCTTGTCTCAGACGATCCAGTCGGCGAAGTAAAACACATGCCGCCGAACAGCTATTACCTTGTGATGACGCATAACCACCAGCTTGATTTCGACTTAACTAAAGCCATTATCGACCGTGAAGACAGCCGTTACTTCGGCATGATCGGCTCGCTCACTAAGCGTAAAAAGTTCGACTTCCGCTTAGAGCAACGTGGCTACAGCCAAGAACAAATCGAAACCATGATTTGCCCGATTGGCATTAGCGCCGTGAATGGCAAACATCCCGCCGAAATTGCGGTATCGGTTGCGGGTGAACTGATCGCACACTATCAAGGCCAAGCGCTTGAACAAAAGCGCCCAACCAAACAATATCGAAATCAGGATTTGACCGATCAACACAGTCAACCAAGCGATGTAGGCGAACCACCATTGGAAGAGAAGATCGCCTAATAAAAGTCGCAAAGCTTCAGTGGCCATTAAGTCGCTGAAGTCATTAAAAGGAAGTAAACATGACAACGCAACGCAAAGCTTATCGCGCCAGCATTTTACACAGCGTAGCCGACCCAAAAGACGTCGGTATCGATGAGTCTTACGATTATTTTGAAGACGGTGTTTTAGTGGTTGAGAACGGCCATGTCGTCGACTTAGGCCCTGCCGATGAGGTATTGGCTCGCCAACCTAAAACACTCGAAGTAAAAGAATACAAAGACAAGCTGATCACCTCTGGCTTTATTGATACGCACATCCACTACCCTCAAACGGGGATGATCGCGTCTTACGGTGAGCAGCTACTCGATTGGTTAGAGAACTACACCTTCCCAGAAGAAAAACGTTTCAAAAACCCAGTCTACGCACACAAGGTAGCGAAGCTATTTCTAGACGAACTGGCGAGCAACGGTACCACGACAGCACTCGTGTTCGGTACCGTACACAAAGAGTCGGTTAACGTTTTCTTTGAAGAAGCTGAGAAGCGCAACCTACGTATGATCGCAGGTAAGGTGCTAATGGATCGCAACGCGCCTGATTACCTCACCGACACTCCAGAATCTGGCTACGCTGACTCCAAAGAACTGATTGAGAAATGGCACAACCGCAGCCGTTTGCTTTATGCAGTGACGCCTCGCTTTGCGCCAACTAGTACACCAGAGCAATTGGCTACCGTTGGCAAACTGCTAGAAGAATATCCAGACGTATACATGCACACTCACCTTTCAGAAAATGAAAAAGAGATCGAGTGGGTGAAATCGCTGTTCCCAGAGCGCGACAGTTACCTAGATGTCTATGACCACTATGGTCTGCTGCACAAACGCTCGGTATTCGCGCACGGCATTCACTTATCAGACTGCGAGTGTAAGCGCCTCGCGGATACCGATTCTGCCATCGCCTTCTGCCCAACTTCAAACCTATTTTTGGGCTCGGGCTTATTCAAGCTACCGAAAATGGAAGAGCACGGCATTCGTGTCGGCATGGGTACCGATGTAGGCGCAGGCACCAGCTTCTCAATTCTGCAAACCATGAGCGAAGCCTACAAGATCATGCAGCTTCAACAAGAGAAACTGCACCCAGCCAAATCACTGTTCTTAGCAACTCTAGGCGGCGCACGTTCGCTCCATTTAGAAGACAAGATTGGTAACCTAGAAGTCGGTAAAGAAGCAGATTTCGTGGTACTCGACTTACACGCCACCCAACTGATGCGCTTCAGAATGGAACAAGCCACCAAGCTTGAAGAAAAACTATTTGTACTAATGAGTTTGGGTGACGACAGAACCGTCAGCGAGACTTACATCTACGGTGAGAAAGCCTACGATGTGAATTTCAAAGACTACAAGAAGCTCGTTAGCTAGACTGAAAACCGAGTAACAATCGCTAGACAGCGACAGCCGTCGTTAATTAAAAATCCGTCCAGATTTATCTAGCCTTTAAAGACCAGTTGCTGATGCCACTGGTCTTTTTTGTGCTTCATTCAAAGAAATATAAATTAACCGCTCACAGACAACGATCTTCGGTGACGCCAAGTCATTATATTGATAGGTTAATGTTTATACATCTCGACTTCATACTTCACTTTAGCGTCTCTCTAAAACATTCGTTTCTCAGCTAAATGGAAGCACTCAATCTAGAAAGGAATTCTATGTTCGAACAGGTCGTCAGCATTCTGTTTCCCGTTTTTGCTTTAGCCAGTGCTGGCTTTGCGGTGGGTCGTTGGCTCAAGCCCGATTTCAAACCGATCAATCGCATCAACATGGATGTCTGTATTCCTGCGCTAGTGTTTGCCTCGCTGACCACCATGCCTCTCGACACCGAACAACTGCCACTCATCACCGCTTCTTTGGTTGCGGTGTTGGTGCCAGCACTATTGATGATTCCAATCTGTAAGATCTTTAAGCTCAACTTCAAAGCTTGGGCTCCGCCACACATGTTCCGCAACAGTGGCAACCTTGCAATTCCCCTGTTCACGTATACCTTTGGCGAGAGCGCATTAGCCCCTGCTGTATTGCTATTCGTGGTGTCGGCATGCGTGCACATTAGTGTTGGCTTGGCGCTGTTGAGTGAAGGTAATCCGATCAAACAGATCCTCAAGATGCCGATATTCTTAGCGGCTGCATTAGCGATGACGCTCAACCTATCTGGCATTGCAGTGTGGAATCCAATCTATGAAGCGACATCGCTACTCGGCCAAGCTGCCGTGCCTATCATGCTGTTGTCGTTGGGCTCGCAAATGGTCAACTTAAGGCTAAGCGGATTAAAAGTCGGCTTGTTGTGTACGGCTCAATCGCTGTTTACAGGAGCCATAGCCTTTACCATCATCTACTTCTTTATCCCACTGCCAACGCTGCATTTACAAATGATGGTGCTGTTCACCATGCTGCCACCCGCCGTGATGAACTACCTGTTTGCAGAACGCTTCAATGTCGAGCCGCCTAAAGTCGCGTCCATGGTGTTGTTCGGCAACTTCCTGAGTGTGGTCACCTTGCCTATTTTGTTGTCGTTCGCGCTGTCTATGTCGTCTTAAAGAACCGCGAACCTTCAGGTTTACGACTTTTAAAACTCAGCCGATCAATAAAAAGGGAGCGCAACTTAGCAAAGTTGACGCTCCCTTTTCAGACTATATTTTCTATTTATCTCAAGCTGTGTTTCTCTCCGCAAGCACCTCTTTAAATGCGAACATGCCATTTAATGCCGAAGGGAATCCCGCATACACCGACATCTGCAGTATCACTTCTTTAATCTCTTCTTTACTGCATCCGACATTGAGTGCCGCATTCAAATGCACCTTAAGCTGAGGGGCACAATTACCGAGTACGGTCAGGGCAGCCACGGTCGCGATCTCTCGTGATTTCAAATCCAAACCGGGGCGTGAATAGATGTCTCCGAAGGGATACTCGATAGTATACTTGGCAAGATCAGGGCAAATGTCTTGCAGGCTTTCGATAACCTGTTGCCCTGCTTCTCCGTCGATGTGATTAAGTCTTTCTAAGCCAATGTCGAAACGTGATTGATTCATGAGTCTGTTCCTGTATTTATAGTTCACAGGAACACCTTACAAGTTAGAGTCGACTCTAAGTCAACGGACTTTTCCATCTCGATACAAACTAATTTTTTCTTCCAACGCTGCCATGTGCTTTTGCTGCTCTTCGATATGGGCTCGCAAATTCTGTTGATGTTGTTCAAGTAACACTTGGCGCTGCGAAGCCGATTCTGGCCCTAACTCCCTTAGCTTTGCGTACTCTAAAATCTCATCCAGTGGCATTGCGGTGTCTTTCAGCCGCTTCACAAACTCAATCCAGGTAACGTCCTTCGATGTATAGACTCGATGACCGCTACTATTCCGTTGAACATTTTTCAACAAGCCGATTTTTTCATAGTAGCGAAGCGTATGGGCGGACAAACCCACCAACCGAGAAAACTCACTCACATTCATTACTTCACCTTTTCTATCTGGGTATAAGAACTAGGTGCTCAAACTATGCGCACTTATCTAATTTGAGCTCTGCGGTCACTTTCGTCAAACGCAACGCAATAGCGAAACACACTAAGTAAGGACTCACATACCAGAAGATACTTTCTAATGGCTGCTTCACCTGCGCTTCTCTGGTTTTTATGTATTGGTTTTTCTGCTTCTCATACTGGCTCAACATACCATCCACCCACACGGCGTCGCTTTCCACCAGCGACACGCTCGGCGCAGGGACCGTAAAATCCAATGCATTCGGTAGCAAGGTGAAATCGACATCTTTAAACGTGATTGCCGTATTCAAATACCACAAACACGCTTCATGGTGCTGAGCGTGATTATCCAAAGATGGTTGACCGGTGCAGGTATCACTTCTCAGCTTATCCAAAGAAAACTGCTGAACCGACTCTAAAATCGCTACCGCTCTGGTTTGTTCTGTTTCAACCCAATCACCCGCTACTTTCGCACGAATCTCAGACACTGCACCCAGCATCCCGATACCCGCCAAGAACGGCCATAAATAATCCATAAGCTTCCATTTGCGTCGGCTCAAGTTGAACCCACACCAAATCGGAAGATGAAAAAGGAGCGTTAGCCCAAGCGATAGCAAAACGAAATTCAAAGAGCTAGAGAGCATGAGTTCGCTATCGAAGAAGTTCTTCATAATGAGAGACTTGCCTGTATAACAAAGAGAAATTTGATACTAGGTTCGATGTTAGAAAAGAGTGTAAGAGGAAAGTAAAAACAGCACCAACAATTGGAGTTAGCGCTGTTTATTTGAGCATATAGTTACCGAGACTAAACTTACTTCGGAATTATTTGATGGTACTAAAATCGAGGTTTCTAGGAACAGCAACACTAACAACTTTATTCAGTTTGAAATCCAAGGCTTCTAGATCTGCTTGCTCAATTTGTTCACCTGTGGTTAACAAATTCCGGATACAGCCTTAAGGGGTAAGCAAGGCGTTTTAGTTTAGGGGGTGACTTTCGGTAGATTAAAACTAATCGATGAAGCGTCGAGTACGCCGCGTGATTATATGAAGAGAATGGATTAACCCCAAGTTATCTAAAGGGCTAAGATAGCTATGAAAAGTGCTTAGCCGGAGACATGTGCTTACCAAGAACCGCTGCAATAATGATGTGCTCTTGTTTTCGAGTGTAATAAATCACATGGTGCTTTAAAGGAAAACGGAAGTAATCTTGCCTCAACTCTGAAACCGCTATGCCGAGCAACTTATTGCTAGCCAGTAATTCCATTGATTGCTTTAATTCTGAAAAATAAGCGGTCCATTGTGTTTGCCCCCATCGCTCTAATGTATAGCGACGAATCTCAATGAGATCAGATTGCGCTGCAGAAGAAAGCTTATAGTGCGTCATTAATCAAACTTACCTTGGTCCAGTGCATTCATGAAGTCGTTACCATCGACTAGGTTACCTGATAAAGCATCGGCTTCTGCTTGTTCGAAGCGTGATTTAACGAACATCAATTTCATGGCTTCAAGTTGCTCATACTCTTCACAAGACATCATCACTGCAACTGGCGAGCCGTTCTTATTGATTTGTATGGGTTCACGTTGAACTTTCATCAACAAATCGCCAAATTTGGTTTTAGCTGTATTAGCTGTAAGTGATTGCATAACATTCTCCTTTTCGTTCATTATAAACGAATCGAACGATTTGACCAATTGTGTTATTTGGATATCAGCTTGACCTAATGATGCCTCCATAAAGGTATTATTGAACCGATACTCAATTCATATTTGTTTGACCGGTTTGGGATTAAAGTTCATAATCACCCAAATAAAGTACAGTGCACTTTAATCTGCAAGAGAGTTATGCGAACGAGTAAAAAGCTCGGCCAACATTATAGGCAATTGAATGCTACACGTTTTAGATAAGAGAAAGGAAGTAATACAAGCGACTCAGGAAGAGTACGAGGCATGGCTAAGAGAAAGCGGTAACGGTTTAGGTTGTGCTCTCGCTGTAGATCGCATTGGCGAGGTGCTGATTAGCACCGCGTTCCTATCCCTTGATCATAGAACTGATGGTTATACGCCGGAGTTCTTTGAAACAATTATCTTCAGTGGCAACAAAATCAAATTACATAACCGTTACCCAACCTGGGAGATAGCTAAAAGTGGCCATCAACAACTGGTAAAAAAATTTAATGCCACAAAGGCTGCCTAATCGATGTTTGACCTAAACTCTGGCCACCCTGAGTTCTTGAGCTTTTCGATTTGTGACAGCTCATGTCAGCATTTACTTCACTATTTTGCGAGAATTGGAGGTGTCTCTGCAGAAGTATTGACTTTCATGGCTGACACTCACGGAATCAAAGATGGTCAAGTGGGGATTACGCTCAACAAAGACGATCTAATCAAAGCCTTAGAACAGGTCATAAAGATAATCAAGGACTCTGCGGCCCATAAGCATAGACACGAGAAGCTCGAGAGTTACTTGGAACGTATAACGATGAAAACAGCGAGTGACGAAACATTTTACGTTCACCGTTGCGACTAGAGAACGCAACCAATGACAAATATTATGAGAGCGTATAGGTTGCGTACCCTATACATTTAAAAACGCACTCTTCTGCTTCTATTTTTGGCGCTTCAATTTTATTTATTAACCCATCAATCCCTTTACGAGATGGAATGATAGGCCCGCACGCTTTAACTGCTGCTTTAAAATTAGGGTCACTATCTAGAGTTTGCGTCCATGACTTATAAAATGCGTCGGTCGAACTAAAATCTAGGGGTGCTACTAGCATCTTTGCAAAAATAGGTTCAAGAACTTTTATGAGGTCTTCTTTCTTTTTAAAATGACAATTCACGCCAGAGCGGGTGATGCCAACGAGCTTGGCAAGTTCACCCAATGTGACGAACTCAAAACTTTTCTCGATTGATATTTTAAAAGCGGCATCTATTATTTTCTGGCGGGTAATTGCTGCTTCTGCTTGGGTAGATTTGGCCATGATTCGACATTTTTAAGAAATGATATCTATGCTACATCAAATAGATATTGTTGTTTAGGCTAAAGAGAAAAAATTTAATTCCTCAAACAAGCTACCCATCGAAGACAACGACAAGGCATTTGACTTTCCTTGTGGTTGTCTGTTACATCGAGTTCTCTGCTGTACTTGCACACAAAGAAGCCTCCGGTATGGAGGCTTCTTTAATCAAGATGCTGTCGGTGTGAGCAACAGTCGTCTTATCCTAATTGAATAACGTGTTATTCTTCAAACGTATACCCAACACTAATACTTCGACCATATTCGTCAAACGTAACTAATGTAGCTTGCTTAATCTCATTGAAGGTTGTCGCACTGACAGATGTCTTTCCGTCAGGAACTGCCACTCGTTGAGTCCCAGATTGACCAACCTCTTGAACCCATACATCGATATCCGTCGCTAGTTTAGACTCTCGAGTCCAGCTCATATAGAAATCACCGCTACTCGCACGGCTGTCGGTCAGCTCAGCAATGTATTTACTCATATCATCACTCGATTGCTTTCCCTTACCAATAGATATTTGTTCGTTAGTGTCTGGTGAGCCATCTTTATATTTGTATGTGACTTCGTATTTCGCGTTGTCATTAATCACTGAGTTAGGAGCAACTTTATAGCCATCAATCACTAAACTGTATGGCATAAACTGATTATCCCATCGAACATAACCGTAATTACTATCAACAAGGTGACATCCAGTGATTTTTCCGTCGGTCACTTCTTTATAAATACTATCCAAGTTAATGTTGCCATCAATGCCATCCCCAGAAACAATGACCGTTTCTAATTCCATGTAATCCGAAATCTTTGCGAGTTTTGGAACACCCGCAAACCACGAAGTATTGTCATAATTAGACGGAATCTTGCCACAAACGGTGTTTGCATCCGGAAAGGCATCTACTTCAATCGCCCAGTTACCTTGAGTACGGTCGTGTGGGTTAAAGAATCCCACTTTAATGATTGCTGATACGCTTACAGGTAGCTTATCTTTACGACCCATAAACTGAATCTGACCATCACTATTCTTAGCAAACCATGCTTTTGCACGACCACATGTTGCAAAAGGAGAGTCTTGATAGCACTCAGTGTAAGCCAGTTGATAAGAGTCATCATCGGCAACTTCTTGTATCACAAAGTCACGATAGCGGTTCATCGGGTCTGTTTCATTCGGGAGCATGGATTTGAGCTGCTCAAACATACCTTCCTTTGGTTGCCCAAACCAAAACGCATCCTCGTGAACGTACTTTAAGTACTCATCCTTTGTTTCTTGCATAACCATAGATTCAAGAATACTGTCAGCTGCAACGATGTAGGTAAGCGGCTCTTTGATATCTTCAGGCCCTAATTCGACTGCGCCGTTATGAAAAGATTTATTGCTCCAGCTTTCATTCCAAGCCAGCGTTACTGAGTAGTCTGTATCGCCTTTATAGGTCAGCGTTGCTCCGATATTAGAGATCGTAATGTCGACTAAATCCAAAATAGCATCGATATCTTGGTAGTTAGCTTCAAACTCTGAGCTTATAAGATCAAAATCGTCAGCAATATTCGCACCATCAAGAAGCGGTTTGAGAACTTGTTTCAGTTCTTGCTGTGCAGATTGGAGAGCTTCAATAGTTAGCTCTGCTTTGTATGTGTTGAATTCAGAGTAAACCTCATCTGCGGGCTTACCTGTTATCTTCGAGATCAAGATGTGCGTGAAAGGGGTAATGTTCGATACGCCAATCTCTTGATGATTAGTTAAGATAAGAGAGTAGATCTCATGACTGCCACCTCCAGCTGCTCCCACAGCTTTAACAATTGCAGGGGCTGCGATGCTGCTTTTCTCAAACTTAAAATTACCGCCTTCTACTGCCGCGTATTCTTGCGTTGTTCCATTCGTATCTAAAACTGTTATCTCACCATAGATAGGCGCACCTGTAGCAGCAACGCCAGTTACAATAGTTGGAGCTGGAGTTGGAGGGGTCGAGTGCTTCTCATCGCTAGAGCCACAGCCAACGAGGGCTGTGGTAAGCATTACGGATAAAATTGTCTTGTTCATTTTTATGTTTCTTTTGGTTTTGCGAGTAATACATGTTTGTAAGAGTACATCTTACCTTAAAATAAAGGGCGCTGTACTTTATTTTAGCAATTACCATAAGTTTTCTTAGATTGGTTAGCTAACCTTACCTATTCATTTTCTGAGTTATAAATGATTAAATTAAGCAAAAACAACTACCTTAGAGCTCGATACATACTTGGCTTAGGGTACTTAGTCGTGTTTGATATCGTGATCGTCAGGTGTGCTAGGTATTGAAGGTGATGTAATACTCTTCATAATATTTGATGACAACCGATGGTTCTGTTGTATTGTCTAGTGCGTATGCGTATGGGGCGACAGGGAGTTGTGAATAAAAACTTGTTCAACAGGATCGTCCGTTATAATGGTTGAGTGTTGGGCCTTCTAATCCTAAGAGCGGTTTTTCTAGTAAAAATAGTGACATATCACAACAAGTACATTACTCGCACCCCACCAATTCGATTATTGGTGGCTCATTAGCATTAAGCCACATTGCGTATAGCACGTGACAGCTCCCACTCACCAACTTCTTGTTATTGATGTTTTTGGCGTCAGTAATCGCTATCTGCATTGCTAATTTACCATCGATGTTGACGAACTGTTCATCGAGGTCAGCAAAATTCAAGTCTTCCCCCTCACCAACACCACCAATCACAATAGCGAGAGACTCCCGCCTTGCACTTGGGTAGCCACGATAAAATGCACAGTTAGCGGTAGTGCAGTCGGGGAATATATCAGTTAGGTCTGGATAGTTTGGATCGAGACCACTTGGCTGTCCTGTATAAGTTTTGGTTTCCAGTCCATTCGCTGCCAATTTTCCGTAAGCTATGCCTACTCCACCACTCAATGAACCTTTAACGCCATCCATGACAGCGACTTTCGCGTCATCTTGAATATTTAGAAAGCGCGGCAGAGCTGACACGGCTAGCACTGCAAGAACTACGATTACTACAATCAATTCGATTAACGTGAAGCCATTATTTTTTTGTTTAAACATAAATGTTAACCCCATTCATTTTCTTAGCCACTTCCGCGCCCTCGATGCGCTTCAGAACTACGCCGTTGTTGGTCTTAACCTCAATCTGGCTTTGCCCGTTAACCCTCGCTGTTAAGCCTTGATTTTTAAGAGCTCCGTTCATAAAGCTGGTTGCGTTCTTAATGTCTTGCTGAATGCTCGGTTTATGGATATTTAATTTCAAAAGCGCCAAATCCTTATTACTTCCCCCGTTTGGGAGTTTTTAAATTTCGCAGTCAAAAGAATGCGCTCCCACCAATTTCGGTGTATTCGTTCAATGCTCAACGTTTCTCAAACCTTTGGTCGTCACGGTTGGATACAAACTCGTGGATCTTCCCGTTCTGTAAGTAGTCAATTGCTTGGTCTATCGACCATAGCGGGGTGAAGCCATTCCGTTACTTTGTGTGTTTACAAAATCTTGAGATCCGGCGCTATGGTCACACCTAATCCAATTCTTGTTTGACGGTGGTTGTAATCGATAAGCGACTCGCCATAACCTTCGAACACTTGCGCATATAGGCCAATGAACTTGTTAAGAGGAAGTGTGTACCCCAATTCAACATGGCCCTTATCAGTAGTGAAGTTGTACGCCGACTTGATCTTTATGTAGCCAATGCCTGAGTGGTATTTCGCCCAAATCTCATAGGGAGGTATGAAGTCTTTAATATCCGGGTTATCACTAAGACTTGCCGCATACCAACCTTGCAATCCGTATTCGAGCTTTGTATTCACTCGCTCTAGAGCTAAGAAACCCATATCCCAGGAGCGGCTTGTACCCTCATCCTTGCCGTTGGATTGGTGGCGGTATCCATACTCGATGCTATTGAATGGACCGTAGTTCCCCTGGTGCATCATGAATAGTTGGGGCTTGTAATTGGTTTCACGAAACGGTGCTGAAGCTTCTTTGTTACCAAGTTGCCATAATGACAATTGTGTATAGCTAGCCATTAGCGAACTGTACTTGAGTTGCACTACAGGTATAGATAGTGAGAATTGGTATTTGATCTCCATTTCCTTAAGCTCATCCATATCGCTACCATAGGCCTCGTCATAAACTGCTTGGTTTATATCCGTGGTGTACGTCTGCATGACGTAAGTGTCGTCATAGATGCTCACACCTTTGTTAGATTTTGCATTTACTTGGCTTGCTACCAGGCAAAGAAAAGGAACGGTGATTGCGACTGTTAGTTTTTTCATTTGTGAACTTGCCAACTTGATAATAATTTTGGTGAATGGTGTTCCCTTACCATCCTGTTGTTGTTACCAGCAGTCGTCGACGTCGAAGCTAACCGTGCTCACGTCTGCGTTCTTGTGACTGCCACTAACCAGGTAACTCTCTGTTGAGATTGGAGTAGATAAAGCGCTAGTGATAAATACGGTCATTTTTACATAAACCCGACCTTAAGGTTCACTGCACTTTAAATGGCCAAATAAAAAAGGAGTTACCGGCCACTTAAGGAATTGTTGCAACTCACATAAGCGCTTTTTCCATTCTAGTGTCTGTTGTTGTTCTCAATGTTTAATTTGATAAATCGGTAAAGCGCTACAATAGATAAGATAACGATTACTCCCACTGTCATGTTTAGCGCTAATAGGCATTCATATAGTGTCATTAAAGGTACTTATCCCTGATGATGCCGCACATAATCGCTAGCTCTAACTTGTTGGTGTCATCCAAGCGGCGAAATTCCTTCTTTTGAGCCTTTTTCATTTGGTTTTTCCACCACTCGCCTTTTTTACCAACTTTGTACTTTTCAATAACTGCAAAGTTAGCTCCAGCTTTTTCACCGCCATCAAGCTCTCTAGCCAAGTGACAGGCTGTTATTTGAGCGAATGTTTTACCTGCGTTTGCTGGTGCACCAGCGTTAGCAGACATTGGTGCCATAATGGCAAGTGCGATAAGTAGCTTTTTCATTTTTCATCTCTTTGATTTAATAGCCAAAGGGCCGGAGTCTCTATTGGGGAAAGCGTTATTATTTAATGCTTCCGTTTGTTCTGACGTCATAGTTTCGGTGCGATAGATCTTACTTTTTCGCGGTCACTGCTGATACCAAGGCCAACCTGTCCACTGCTCATCTTGCACACTGTTACTTCCATTACGATTGTGCCGTTTTCGTCAGTGATGGTTAGAGATTGGCCAACCTTTCGAGTGAGTCTTAACATTGCTTTTCTTCTCGTTTTACCGTGTGTATTCCGATAGTTTCTAGTTGAATTAATAGTTATTCACTGCTGGCTTCATCTAGCACGACTTTCATGTAACTACTTGTAATGAAATGTAATTACTGCCAGATAGTGCAAACCCAAACGGAACCTAGGAGGTCTCAATAGCACAAAAAACGTTTCTTAATCCCGCCGTTAGATATTTTCATTCACTATTTTTTATTAGTTTAAATGGCTTATATCGTGTTACATTCACAAATAAAGTGCACTGCACTTTATTTGTGGGCAATAATAAACCCTTAAACCATAAACGGTCAAACTTATTTTCGTTGACTCAAATTTATTTTGACACCAAGTGATTGAAGGAAAAATTGGTTAGTACGATGGTTAAATGTTCATGACCACTAAGCAATAGATTATGAAAAAGCCAACCAATTATAAGCATTTATATGTATATTTATTGTAATAGGTTCTGTTGCATCATCTCGTCGTCTGTAAAATCTCACTTAATGGCACAACCCATAAAACTTAGATAAATTGGACGATTTCATCGTACACCTCGACAGGTAATCTGCTTAGCTCAACCATAAGCCCTCGCTTATCGCTGCTACGAGAGACTTTTGCGTATTGGTTCTCGTCATCAAACGACGCCGGCGCTTCAGTTTCCCAAGAGAGCTAAGCCTTCCCTTTTGAAAGCTTAGATTCAATCCTCTCTGACATCTTCCGCTTGAATACTCGGAAAATTGTTGCAAACAGCGTCTAAAGTCCAGAGACGCAAAAAAGTGCCGCCTACACTCTGCCAGAGGTAAACATGATTAACTCAGCAACACGAACAGGCGTAACGGCATAACCAATATGTTGTTCAAACTGACTGGTTAATTTCAGGAATTCATCATCATTAGTCAATTGTTCACACAAACTCATGTAACTCCGGTAATTGGGAATACTGTTAAGTTGAGAGCTACTTTTAGAGCCTAAAAGCCAAAGGCTGACACGACTATCCCATATCGGATAAATGGCAGGATTTACAAAGTGCAGCAACTTAGAAGTACCAACTAAAGAGTTGTTTACAACCGCAACAATGGCTTTGAAGTCCTCATCCGTTAGCATTTCTCCACCGTTTGCTTTATTCAAAGCCTTAAGTGCAGGTTCAAAATTAATTGACTTGATTTTCAGTATGGTTGGCATCCATCCATAAACCATGTTGCTGCCAACAATTAACTCTGGTAAGCCTATGTTTGACTTGTTGGCGAAGAAGTCAACAAAGTATGGGTACTCCAACTGATAGGTATCGTCATGTGGGATGCTAAATAGGCAATGACCTGCTTGCTTAACATCTGCGGTCGTTTTCATCATTTTTCATTACTCTGTATTTTACGTCATTCAATATGCACGCTATATCACCAATAGTTGTGCATTCGTAGTAACTGCCTACTTCGGTCTCTATACATTCAAACGAGCAGGCATCATCACTGTCAACCACACTCACGCCTGTGAGCTTGGCTAAATCAAACATGATCAAGGTCGCAATAACCACACCACTGTCAGATATTCCACCTTCACCATCTGGCGTAGTGAATAAACGCCCTCCCCCCAGGTCACCGGTAATGTAATGTTCCACATCATCGATGAGCTTGGAGCCTAAGTGAAAGGTTCCCTTCGGCGCCGAGGCGTAATAGTCAAAGAACGCCAATAAGCACTGTTCAACGTTATTGTTGGAATCCGTTAGATCAAAAGCTGGGCAATTAGACATCAATCGCTCTGTCTCTGTTTGGCAATCTACAGCTTCATCTTCCAAGCAAGGGAGGATCGGCTGACCCGGTTGAACAAGAACACGCAGTAGAGCAGGCTCTTCGTAAACACCAAAAGAGTAATCTTCCGTTTCTGCGCAGATGTGCTCTTGTATTATCCAACCAATATCAACATCTTTAGGCTTTTCAGTTTTTTCAATACCGGGAAGCGCTTGTTTAAGCTGCACGTAAAGCGCATCTCGTAGCTTTTCAGAGGCCGAATTAGGCTCGACCTTAGTCCAAGATTTCAAATCGTGATAAATCAAACACAGGAGCTCCTCCGGTGAAAGTACTCTGTTTGCCCGAAATTCTTCGTGCGCTTCAGAGGTTCCTGTATTGAAGGGCTTCAGTGATTCTAATAATTCATTAAGCTCGTTCAACTATAATCTCCCTCCAACATAAAGTGCATCGCACCTTATAATAATGTTTTTTTTAGAGCAAGGTGTATTTAAAAAACATGCAACTAAATAAAAATCCCAGAGGGGAAAAATGGTAAATCTAGACAACCTAAGTCAAGAAAAATGCTTAGTCATTTTAGCTTTCTCAACAGTTAGACAACTAAACCGGAGAAGCAATAGAAACATAGCTGCCCACTTATGGGGACAATGTGAGTTGTTTTCATATAACGCAGTTTAACTAGGTGCCTTTTATCCGAAACGTTGCGATGGACATTTTTATGGTGATGTCACTTTAAATGAGTCATCAGATGCGCTTAATTTCACTTATTTTTCACAACACGTTGCCTATCATCATTCACTTAAAATGCATTGCACTTTTATTTCAAAAAGGATAGAAAAGAACGTATGAAAAAACTAATTTTGACGGCTACTGCACTGTCAGTATCTTTTGCGGTTAACGCAAACGAGCTTGGTGAATCTGGGTTCAGTGGCGAGGTGTCAGGTCTAATTGGAATGACCTCTGAAACATCAAACTTCAACACTGATACAAAGAAAAAAACGGGCGACTTGAATACCAAAGGGGAATCGGAGTCGGGGTTGGCTGCCGCTCCTCTTGGGCAAATTCGCTACACATTCGGTTTGGACAACAATCACCAAGTGTTTGCTGGTACATCTAGAGAAGATGTGGCAGTCGGTGATTTCGTTTTAGAGCTAGGCTACAAGCACGGCTTTGGTGAAAACTCATCTATTGCACTTTCTTATCTACCATCTTTAGGTGGCGAAACATGGGCAGACCCATTTATTGTTGGTGATGACCGCGAGGTGACCGATTTCTCAAGTAGTGCTTATCGTGCAAAGTACGACAACATTTTAGATTCAAATTTTTCTGCGGACTTTGCCTATTACACAATTGAACTTGATGAAGAAAGTTCAGGTTCTTCCCAAACTGGCTCAGCCATTAAATCCTTGGATAGAAATGGCGATGGCATCTATTCAAAGATTTCATACACTCATCAGTTAAGTTCTAATTCGATCCTTGAACCTTCTCTATTGTATAAAACATTCTCTGCCGATGGTGACGCGATGTCTAATACCGAGTTTGGCACTGAGCTAACGTACAAAGCATTTTATGGTCGCCACGCTTTCGCTCTATCAGGAAAATACAGTTCAGTCAGCTTCGATGGTACGCACGCCTTTTTTAATAAAAAACAAAAAGACAGCAAAATTGGGACTTTTGCTGCATACGAATTTGACAAATTAATGGGCTGGGAGAATGTTTCATTCAACGCGCTTGCAGGCTACGACGTGACAACATCAAACATCGAGTTTTACGAAAAATCTGAGCTCATTATTGGTGTTGGCGCGACATATAAGTTCTAGGAGATCGATATGAAGAAAATTCTACTCGCGAGCCTTATCTCTTGCGCGGCAGCGACACCAGTGTTTGCGGAAGATGACAATATGACAGCGCATACCGCTTTTAAGTCGGATCTAGCGCAAAACCAAGACCACTTTTACCGCTCTCTTCGTGTTGATGAATGGGAAAAAATGGGATTAGAAAAGGCCGATTTTACGTCGACTGTGAAGCGTCTTAAATCGAGCACAGCAGATGGATTGCTAGACAGTAACAATGAGAATAGACAAGGTTTCTGGACTTACGAATTTACCCAGTCGGCAGAAGCCATTGAGGTTCAAGCTCGTCTGGATAATCTAGCGGAGAGTTACGATCGAGCATCAACGGCTTATCTGGTTGCTGCTTACCCAAACCTTCAACGCCCGAATGAAATTGTCGCAATGGAAAAAGCGGTCGAAATGTACCTAACAGCTGCAGCAATACGCGGTGAAAAGGTGCACAAGGTTATGATGAAGAGAGAGGACGGACGAAGCATCGTTGGTCTTTTACACCTTCCAACGACAAGGTCCAATAACTTGCCTGCAATAATGTGGTCGGGCGGCGTTGATAAAACACTAATCGAACACAAACACAGTATTAAGCCGTTAATCGACAAAGGCTATGCCGTATTAACGTTTGATATCCCAGGTGCAGGCCTAGATTATAAAAACCATATAGAAGTTGGTTATGAGCGGGCTTCCCATGTCGCGGCATTTAACTTCCTTAGTTCAAATAAAATTGTGGATAGCACTCGTATCGGAGTTTTAGGCTCCTCTGGCGCAGGCCCATCTCTTTTGGATTTTGCGCTTAACCAGGAAGGCTTAAAGGCCGTTGTTGCTCGATGCGCATTAGTCGATGGACCAATCGGCAAAACTGAAACACTCAAGTTTATCCCGCGAATGTCATCAGATTCTTTCATTGCGAGAATTGGTGGCGATGTTTCAGATATGTCTTACTTCGAACTAATGGCTCCTCAGTTTTCTCTTAACAACAAAGGGCTGTTTGATGGAAAGACGAGGATTGATGTGCCTCTTCTCGCTATCAACACAAAAAAAGACCCTGTTGCGATGCCAGACGATGTGAAGAAAACCGCTGCACTATCTAGCAAGGGAGAAGTCTATATATCTGATGAATTTGGTCACTGTCCAGATAGTAAAGATGCCAGCGACAGAGTCATTCAGTTCTTATCTGACAACATCTAACCTAACGCTAAGATGAAAAGCCTTCCATGGAATTCTGTACTGTGGAGGGCGTTTTAAAATGTTATTTGTACTGGAGGGTTGGGGAGAAATTAGCCTAAAAAGATCTAATATCCATTTTAAAACAAGGTATTAACTAACATCGCAACCTGCGCATTGCAAGTTGCGATGTCGCCAGTAAATGTCGAAAATCAGCTTAAGTCAGAGTCTTGAATTTGTGATTACTTGTCGAGACAGTTGGTAATCCTTAGCATTATAAATGCTCCTTTCGTGTCAGAGCAAAAAAGGGACCTGACCCCATTTATATCTTTGATCTAGCGTAGATATCATTTCTTAATCATGGCCAAATCTACTCAAACTGAAGCAGCAGTTAAAGCGTGCGGACCTATCACTCCATCCCGCAAAGGGCTAGATGGACTAATAGACAAAATAAAAGCACTGAAGAATGAGTCTGAAGAGCGTGTTTTTAAGTGTATAAGATACGCAACTTCCACGCTCTCATAGCCAACGTTAGACCGAATTTACATCTTCTAGATATGATTTTTCTTACCAATCACCTTGACCTAAATTGGTTAGTAAATGTAGAATTCACAATAAAGTGCATTGCACTTTATGAGTATGACAGTTATATTGTTCAACTATTTCTAAGCTATTGAATAGTAGAGAACTACAGGGAGGTTTTTGATTGATAATGTGCCTTGAATCGGAAGTAATATGTGCTTGCACGGTTTTCAACTAGGGATTAGTTCTAAAATTAATTATATGTATAATTTTCAGTTGGTTATATATAGTTCTTTAGGTGTTCTGAATGCACCAATTCGTGCTGGCACGATATTAAAATGTTATATCGTTTTTTGGGTAACTGTATTGTGTGGTAATATTTAACCCTAATTCTTATAAGGATACTATTGTGAAAAAATTATTGGTTCTAGGTTTTATTGCTACTCTAGCGGGCTGCGCTGACTCTCATAATTTAAATGTTTCTAATACTGAAGTAGTTAATAAAATACCAGCTAGTTCATCTGTTTATATCGCATTATCAGAGGATGGACGTTATGGCGAGAAAGACTATAAAGGTTCAGGCGTATTATTAAGTAATGTTATTAAATCTGGCTTACTCACTAAAATGAACGATATCACTGTTGCTAACGAAGCTGGATCATTTAAAGAATCGATTAAGCTTGCTGAAAGTAATGGTTCAGATTATTTGTTTTACCCAACAATTATGCATTGGGAAGATCGTGCAACGGAATGGTCGGCTAAAGCTGATAAAGTTGAAGTGAAAATTGTAACTTGGGATATTAAAAATAATGTTGAACTAAGCTCGGCGATTATTGATGGTTCAAGCGGACTTGCAACATTGGGTGGCGATCATCCTCAAGACTTATTACCTGAGCCAGTTAACGCGTATATTGATACTCTTTTTGCAGTACCAGTTAAAAATTAAGTACACGATATAATAAATGCATCAACACGATTTTCTACATTCGGCATTCTAGGTTTCTTTGAGTTTACCATATTAAGTGGTAATTTTAGGCTTAATTTGCATGGTAGTAAACGTGTTATGCAGGCGTTATATTTTTACGAGGATTTAGCCTAATATGCAAAATAATGTGAAGTTTTCTTCAATCTGTAGCTTTTTAATAAAAGAATTAGATCTCTATAAAGATCATGTTAAAAAAGTTGAGTTGTTATTAGCGTCTGAAGTTGATTCTTTTAACCAAGAGCTTTTAGTAATAACTGAACAATTGAGTGAGTTGGATGCGAATGGCTTCAAGTGTTATAGAGAAGATGATTTTTTTGACTTGTCAGTTACCTTTCCACTAATCCAGAGAAAGTCTGAGTTAATTAGTGGATATACGATTCTGGAAAACGGTTTAAATAAAGTGTGTGAAATATTTGAAGAAAATATCGAGCATCCCATAAAACTTTCAGACTTATCAGCACATGGAATAATAGATAAATCCAAAAAATATCTAGAGAAAGTTGTGCAGATTAACTTTCCTTGTAGTGATGTTTGGTTAGAGATACAACGGATCCAACAAATTAGAAATGCATTTGTGCACAGTGAAGGAACTGTAAAGTCAGGAAATACATCGTTAATCTCTTACGTTGAACAGTCACAATTTTTAGAGTTAAAACCTGATTTTAAAGTATTTATAAAAGAAGGTTTTAGTTTTCATTGCTTGCAGTTATTCCAGGATTTTTTCTTTTCGCTATTTTCCGAAATTGACAGGTCAAAAAAAATATAACAAGCGTTTAAGACAGATTCCCAACGCTTGGCGATTTTGGTGCTAATGTTGGGTTTCCGTGTTTATGGTGGTCTGGTTAAGTTTCATGGTAGCGTTGCTCACTACTTAACGCGGCTACATGGATTCCCCCGGTTGTCAAACATCCG
>NZ_JAPHPW010000026.1 GCF_026241515.1 Vibrio sp. 14G-20 | reverse complement strand
CCAAGTCATCGTCGAACACGATGCTGTTCAAGCCATCATCTTGGCTTGCCGCCGTTGTGTCTAGAGTGAACGTCAGCTCGCTGCTGCCTGATATATTACCCGCTGCGTCGGTTTGACGAACGGTGATCGTGTTGTCACCTTCCGTTGGTACGGGTGCGGTTGTCGTCCAGTTTCCGTCAACGAGGTATTCGACTGTCGCACCCTCTTCGGTGCCGCCGACTGTGAAGCTGCCGTCGTTGGTTAAGAAGTCATCCGCCGCTGAGCCAGAGTCCGTATCCAGTGTCAGTGTTGGCGCATCTGGCGCTGTTGTGTCTAGAGTGAACGTCAGCTCGCTGCTGCCTGATGTATTACCCGCTGCGTCGGTTTGACGAACGGTGATCGTGTTGTCACCTTCCGTTGGTACGGGTGCGGTTGTCGTCCAGTTTCCGTCAACGAGGTATTCGACTGTCGCACCCTCTTCGGTGCCGCCGACTGCGAAGCTGCCATCGTTGGTTAAGAAGTCATCCGCTGCTGAGCCAGAGTCCGTATCCAGTGTCAGTGTTGGCGCATCTGGAGCTGTTGTGTCTAGAGTGAACGTCAGCTCGCTGCTGCCTGATGTATTACCCGCTGCGTCGGTTTGACGAACGGTGATCGTGTTATCACCTTCCGTTGGCACTGGTGCGGTTGTCGTCCAGTTTCCGTCAACGAGGTATTCGACTGTCGCACCCTCTTCTGTGCCGCCGACTGTGAAGCTGCCGTCGTTGGTTAAGAAGTCATCCGCCGCTGAGCCAGAGTCCGTATCAAGTGTCAGTGTTGGCGCATCTGGAGCCGTTGTGTCACCTATGGTCTCGCTGTCTGTGCCTAGGTTATCCGAACGAAAAGCATCAAGAAGACTCAGGCTTTGGGTGCGAGACATACCCAGCGCTTCAAAGCCCGTCGTTACAAATTCAGTGCCTGGAATAGTTTCTTCACCGTCGCGCTCAATGGTCCCGCTACTCACTAAGCTTGAACCACTTTCACCGGCGGCTGTTGCAAACTCTTCTCCGAGTTCCGTCGGATCTTGACCTTCTTCTAAAGCCGCAAAGATATTTGCAATGTCTTGGTCTAGTTCTACTTCACCGCCATCTTCAGGCGAAAAACGCTTGACTGAAATTGGAGACTCAGAGTTTTCGCTTTGGGATTCAAGAATGACATCCCCCGCTTGCAATGGTTGGCCGTCTTCTAGGACTTTAATTGTACCATCTACTGAAACAACAATGCGTTGACCAAGTGCTAATACACCGCTCGCATTCAATACTGTCATATCCATATAAACCCCTAAAACCCATTTCTCAATCAAAACGTCAAAATAGTGACATTGTATTTATAATATTAGATAAAATATAACACCTAACACTATATAATTCATAGTTATGAATGCATATTTTAACAAGGCCGTATACACCATGATGACAATGGTCACACATACCAATACTCAAAGCACCTCTAAATTTGATATAAGTTATTGTGCTAAAGGAAAATAATTGACATATTAATAGGTATTCTAAGTGCATCAAAACATCATAATACGCACAGCGATCGGTTAACAACTTTACAACCATTTATGAGCGCCAGTTGTAGCGATCGTAATTTTTTTGGCGGTTCATCTGAATTTTGTATATTATCGTGCAAAATTAAGATTCGGGTGTGACTCATTTTGGAGAGATGCAAATTGAATAGGATTCAAACGACGACCGTAGGACTAGCTGTAGCACTGACCTTTCCTGCTGCTGCACAAACTCTTGAGCAAGCTGTTGCTTTTACGTTGGAAAGCAACCCTGAAATCAAAAGTGCTTATAATGAATATATCAGTAAGCGTTATCTTAACGATGCTTCTGGTGGTGCTTATCGACCAAGTATAGACTTAGATGGTGGCATTGGTTACGAACATACTGATCTTGCTACAAACCAAGACACAACAGATCTGACTAGAAAAGAAGCAACGATCACGTTGACCCAGTTGATATGGGATGGTGCTAATACATCAAATGACATCGACCGCACTGCCGCAGATGCAGAGTCTGTACGCTATCAACTACTATCTAACGCGCAAGACATCGCTTTAGAAGTCACAAAAGTTTATCTTGACGCAGTGAAAGCCTATGAAGTGCTTTCCCTGTCTGAAAACAACCTAGCCACGCACAAAGAGATATATAGCGATATTCGTAAACGTGTTGAGTCAGGTATTGGTTCGACGGCGGACATGTCACAGGTAGAAGCTCGTATTGCGAAAGCGCACGGCAACCTACTCGCGGCTCAAAACAACCTTTTTGATACGCATACACAATTTAAAAGACTTGTAGGTCAATCTCCTTTAGGTTTAACTTTCCCTCGCGCAGATGCTGGCGCAATTCCTTACACGGTTGATGGTGCGTTGGCAAAAGCCTTTAACCAGCATCCAGTCATCAAGATTGCACAAGCCGATGTTGACTCAGCGAAGTTCCAATACAAACAATCTAAAAGTACCAACTACCCAACTGTTTCTTTTGAAGCCGCACAAACTTGGCGTGATGACGCCGGTGGTACAGAAGGCAGCAGCGATGAGTTTTCTGCTATGGTTCGTTTAAGATACAACCTTTACAACGGTGGTTCGGATCAAGACCGCGCGGAAAGTGCAGCCTACCAACTCAACAAAGCCAAAGATCTTCGTGAAAGCACTTACCGCAACGTAGAAGAGAGTCTACGTCTTTCATGGAGCGCACTTGATTTAACGGTTCAGCAGAAAGAGTTCCTATCTGACCACGTAGACTCGGCATCAGACACGGTTATCTCATATGAGAAACAGTACCGCATCGGTAAACGTACCCTTCTCGACTTGCTTAACACCGAGAATGAATTATTCGAAGCTCGTAAAGGCTATTTAGATGCTAAATATGACGAGCAATACGCAAAATATCGCGTAATGAACGCAACTGGTAACCTACTCATCGGTTTACGAGTTGAGATCCCAGAAGAATGGAATGAAAAGGTGGAATATTAATGAAGCTTACCAACACCGTATTATCGCTTTGCTTCATGGTTGTATCTGCCAATGCTTTAGCTGAAAACAACGAGGACGAATTTGAATATCGTGCCCTTCCACCTGTTACTCAAATTTACGACCTTCAAGATGATGACAATGACGGTGTAATCAACGCGCGAGATTTATGTCCCGACACACAAATTGGTGCTGAGATCGATAACGACGGTTGTGGTTCATATTTCGAGTCATCAGAGAAAAGAGAGCTTCATATACTCTTCGCCAATAACTCTACAGAAATTAACCCTGCCTTTCTTAGTCAGATACGCCAAATGGCCGCATTTTTGAAGCGTTACGAGGGCACGACGATTGAATTACAAGGCTACGCGAGTAAAGTGGGTAATGCTGAACATAATTTAAAGCTGTCAAAAGACCGAGCATCACACGTAAGGCGCGCACTTATCAGCAATGGCATTCAACCGTCGAGAGTGAATATCGTCGGTCACGGTGATTCTGATTTTAGTAGTGATGACACCCAAATCAATCACGCATTACATCGGAAGGTTGTCGCTTCTGTTGCAGGATTTAAAGGTAACATTAAAGAAGAGTGGCACATTTTCACCAAAATCAAAAAGTAGCTTGTACACTACTTTCACCATACTGAATCGCTATCTTAAGTTGACGTTTCAGTATGGTGATAATTCCTTGAATAGCATGTACCTAAGCCGTCTATAATGTTAATCTTGCCCCGTTATCAACATAGAGAATTAATCCATGAGCAAACTAACAGCTGATACTCAAGCAAATCTAGAACTTTTCGTTTCTGAAACACAAGAAACTAAACTGGTATGGGGCCTTCGCAATGAAGAAGGTTGGCTAGCATGTGACTCAAGTGAATTCGAAAACAGTGAAGTGATGCCATTTTGGTCTTCAAAAGAAGATGCTCAAACTCACAACGTTGAAGAGTGGGCTGACTTCGAAGTATTAGAAATTCCACTAGATATCTTTGTAGAAGATTGGTTACTGACTCTTGCTGAAGACGGCGTTCTTGTTGGTACTAACTGGAATGCAACTTTAGAAGGCAAAGAACTTGAGCCTTCTGACCTAGCGAAATTATACATCTAATTTCCGATATCGGTCGTGCGAATCGTGCGACCGATATACCTCTGATTAATATCAACAAATAAGAGACCTACCTCGCATAACCTCATAGCCACATCATTCAAAATTTGAAGCAATGTCAAATTAATAATAGAATATCGTTCTTTATCTGATTGATAGTCTCTCGTGATCCACTCCGTTTTTATTACCTTTCTGCTTCTCATTAGTTTTAATTCTTACAGCCAATTATCAACGTTAGATCGTGACCACAATTCATCAATCTATGCCTCCAAGTTAGACGTCAATGCTACTCCAAATGCCGATTGGAACGCGCTTTATCTCTCTACTTTAAACCACTCCCCTGAGCGCGCATTAAACATGCTGCAAACACGCTATGTCGGCTCAACAGTTTACGGAGACAAGCTTTACCTTGCATCTCTTCTGTATCAATACATGAGCCACCGAGATCAACCGTTCTACGGAATCGCTTCAAACGACAGTGACTACCAAGCGATAGAAACCGCGTTTATTTCTGCTCTGATGAAAGACGGTAAAGGCCAATATAAGGAAGCGCAACAAGGTTTTTTAGCACTTTTGGCGAAAATGCAATCTCGCAGTGATTTGACTGGAAAAGCGTTACTAAAGTACCAACTATGCCGATCGCTTAACGAACAAGCTAAATACCATCAAGCGAACTATTACTGCTCTGCACTTCAGTCAGATTTACATGACATCGCTGACCCCGTATTACCAAAGTTCGGGACTTATCGAGTCATCGCAAACAATCACCATTTCCGCAGTGACTATCAATCAGCATTAGACACTTACTTATCACTGATAAACGTGTTCCCACAAGGGCATGATATTTCAGGGATTTATAACGATGTGGGTAATTTACTCAAAGAATTAGAGCAATATGAAAAATCAGCGGAGTATCTAGAGGAAGCACTCATTCTCAGAGCGAACGCTTCAGATTTAATGAAAGCACAAGTACATCACAGCCTTGCAGATCTCTACCTTAATCAAGAGCAAAGTGATCTAGCAATTGACAATTTTCAGACAGCAAGAACACTGCTGATCTCATCGTCGCATAATTATGGTATCGCACTAACAAGTCTTGGCTTAGGAAAAGCGTACACTCAAACGAAAGACTATGATTCGGCGAGAACCTACTTAGTCGAGTCTCTTTCAGCTTCGAGCGAACTGAGCAATGATGTCATTCGCATCAATGCTTACTTGGCGATCAGCGATATGTTCGAAGAACAGAAATTGCTAACAGAAGCGCTCAACTATGGCCAACAAGCATTAGAATTATCGGAACAAGTAACAAGGCGTAAATACATCGCCCTGTCACTCTTGCAGCTTTCTGATATTCATCAATCACTCAGCGATTACCAACAAGCTTTCTATTTCTACCAGCAATACTCGTCAATACAAATGGAAGCTAGAGACATTGACAATCGACTCGCACTCGAAGCGCTCGGCCTAACTCACGCCAAATATGAACAAGAACTTGAAAACTCTTTCCTGACACATCAGGCGAAACTCGACCGTGTTCAAATTGAAAAAATGGAACATCAAAGGTGGATGTACAACATCGTTGTCATTCTATTGATTTGCGCTGCAAGCTTTACGGTATTGGTAAACAAAACAGTTCGTGCAAAAGCAGCAATTGATGGCTTAACGAACGCATATAGCCGGACTGAGATAATTCGAAGAATCAAAAGAGTGAAACGCTGTAAAGAGACGGAACAACGGCATGTGCTTGTGTTGTTCGATCTAGATAAGTTTAAGAAGATTAATGATGAACATGGTCATCCTACTGGAGATCGAGCTCTGGTCCATATTAGTAAGCAAATTAGAAAGCACTTAATGAAGGGTGAATTGTTTGGTCGCTTAGGCGGTGAAGAGTTTGTCATAATGCTAACCGATACCAAACCATCAGAGGTACGAGAACGCGTTGAAGAATTGCACTACGCTATTTCAAGCACTGTCTTCTTATCTGAAAGCAAAAAGTCACTTAATGTAACCGCGAGCTTTGCTTATCTAGCAACCTCAAACGCATTAAGTGACTTTGATGACCTGTATTCAGTGCTTGACCAAGCACTCTATCAAGCTAAAAGCAACGGCCGAAACTGCATCATCGATGCTTATAACGACCCGATCGACTTACCTGATGTTATTTATTCTCGGTCTGTTTGCGAACCAACTCCGCCATAATGCATTCGCGATCACCGAGGTAATCGTTAAGGCCAACTTTTCTTAGTTCACATGCAGGGCAATCACCACAACCGTCACCGATGATACCGTTGTAGCAAGTCAGGGTTTTATTGCGAACAAGCTCAAGTGCTGAGTACTGGTCTGCTAACGCCCATGTCTCAGCCTTGTTTAGCCACATTAGTGGTGTTTTGATATCAAGCTTCTTGTCCATGCCCTGTACAAGCGCAGAATTCATCGCTTTTACAAAATCATTGCGACAATCAGGATAGCCAGAGAAATCTGTTTCACACACACCTGTAATCACGGTTTCAGCGCCGATTTGGTACGCGTAAATACCTGCCAGCGTTAAGAAAAGAATATTACGACCAGGAACGAATGAGTTCGGCAAACCATTCTCTTGTAGCTCATGAGATACAGGAATATCGTCACGAGTCAGAGAGCTAATAGCCAGTTCATTCAACAGAGTCACATCCATCACTTTGTGCGCTTTCACACCAAGTTCTTTCGACAATGACTCAGCAACTTCAATCTCGAGTCTATGGCGCTGACCATAATCAAATGTAATCGCATGAACTTCATCATACTCTTTTAATGCTTGAACAAGACATGTTGTTGAGTCTTGACCACCACTGAATACTACCACTGCTTTTTTCATCTTAAATCCTTACGAGAACCTTCTACTAGCGACTTATCTTGCCCAGCAAAAATACAACCTATGCGATGCTCAAATATTTGTGAGTTTGTATTGATAAGCGCCAATTGCGCTCAATGCAGGTATCAATACAAAGCTGAGTAGCGCGGTCTTTTTGGCTGATTGGTTGCAGAGCGATAACAGTGTCGTTAGGAACTGCTGCTCGCTCCAATAAACCGTCAAGCTGTTCGATGTCTTTGCTTGTGCCTACTGGATGCTTAATTTCGTTAGCACGTTGCAAGGCGCTATCTAAGATTTCCAGTTTCGCTTTCATCGCCACTTTCGGTGACACCGTAACCCAAGTATCCGATGTGGCTTTAACTTCTGATGTTCCGCTAGTCTCAATCTGACAGCGACAACCGTGCTGCTCAAATGCTTCAGTAAGAGGAACAAGATCATAAATGCACGGCTCACCACCGGTAATCACAATGTGCTTAGCCGTGTAACCTTGCTTGATGTATTCATTCACGATTCCTTGAGCATCAATTGCTGACCAAGTTGGTGAATCTTCTGTCTTAACCATAATATCGCCAAGGCTAGTTTCATCTTCTGGCAACGCTTCCCAGGTCTGTTTGGTATCGCACCAAGAACAGCCCACTGGGCAAATTTGCAGACGAACAAAAACAGCGGGGACGCCAGTAAACACGCCCTCACCCTGAATGGTTTCAAACATTTCATTAATCTTGTACAACTTTCCCTCAGCTCAATCATTTGATGAAATTAATCAACCGCAGACCTTAAAGCACTTCCCCCTTTTGGTCAAACAAATGAGTACTGATAAATGAGTTGATCAAAGCCCTAGCCTGAAGTTTCAAGTTCCCTTATCCTTTCGTCCATTAGATTTTGTTAGCTTTTAATTTTTTAGTAAGGAACAACATGTACAAACTGATTGCTCTTGATATGGATGGCACACTGCTTAATAGTGAAAAAGTGATTTCTCAAGAGAACAAAGACGCGATTGCTAAAGCTCGAGCTGCAGGTGTGAAAGTGGTTCTGGCTTCTGGTCGCCCTTTAGAAGGCATGCAGAGTAAGCTAGATGAGCTATCAATCAACGGCGAAGATGACTTTGTGCTCTTCTACAACGGCTCTATGGTTCAGAATGTGTCCACAAAAGAGATCATTCACAGCGAGATCAGCAATGGTAAAGCCGCGAAAGAAATCGCAGCACTCGCTAAACAACTGGGTGGTTACATTCATGCATTCAGCAAGGTTCATGGTTTAATTACGCCAGAGAACAACGAATACACTGGCATTGAAGCGCGCATTAATGGTTTAAAAATTACCGAGTTCGACTTTTCTCAACTAGAAGACGATCACGAAATCATCAAGACCATGATTGTTGCTGAGCCAATCAAGTTGACCGAAATCATCAGCAAGTTGCCACAAGAACTTAAGACTCAGTTTACGATCGTGCAAAGTGCACCCTTCTTCTTAGAGTTCTTAAATCCAAATTCAAACAAAGGTGTGGGTATTGAAGCGATTGCTAAACACTTAGGTATTAAAGCCGAAGAAGTGATCTGTATGGGAGATGCTGAAAACGACCACCATATGCTTGAGTACGCAGGACTAGGGATTGCAATGGATAACGCAATGGAAGAGACCAAGAAGCTAGCTGACTACATTACAGCAAGCAATGACGACCACGGTGTAGCTGTTGCGATTGAAAAGTTTATCTTCAACTCGTAAGCATTCGAATCGTATCGTTGAAACAAAGAAGGCTGTGCAGTGCACAGCCTTCTTTTATTTTACACGAGTGGTTTAACTATTTCCTGGCCCAAGGCAGACGGAATGCGACAACACCAAATAGAATCAATATTGGAAAACGTAACGTTTCGACAATAAATGAAGCGATGCCACTAAAAGAGACAAAGCTCGCTGCCCAACTGATCAACAGGTTACCGGCCAGTAACATCGCAATAACCCCAACCACGACCTTGAATGAGAACTGACCGACCAAAGGCTTTGAATCCGTTAACGTCACCAAACAAGCAATCGTCATCAAAATAGCCACCCAGAATGAGAAGGTTGGCAGTGGCCAGATAACGGTTAGAACAATTGATAGTAGGCACAGCCCCCACCAAACACCTTTAGAGCTTAATAACACACTGATATCAACATCAGGCTTGGTGTCCAACCTAACGATATGCCACGTTGTTAACGCACCTAATATACCTCCCATCAAGACATCACTAAAGAAAGCACTGCCTGAGTAAGACTTAAACAACATAATCCAAAGTAGACCTGCGAGCACAATCAACAAGGATTTTTGCTCAAACAGGCGTTTAAGCTTCCAAAGCACCAACAAAGTTAAACTAACCCATAGAGCCGCTAGTTGGCTTGGAAAGCTATAGCCACTGCTCATCACCAATTTCAACGTTGGAAGATAAGCGTGCGGACGTGGGAAACCAAAGCCTTGGTGCGCGATTAGCGTAAGCAGTGTCACTGATATCAACGTGAAACCAAACTTCAATGCGAAATTACGGCCAAAATGCCAAGCAATTAACGGCAAGATGATGATGAAAACCCAAGGCTTTGCGAGTAAGTCAGTCAAAAGTACCGTATTAGAAAACACACTCGGTAAATTATCGAACGTGTTTTGAAGTGACACAATCCAGCTCAATTCAACTTGGTGAACTTTCGGCGCAGCGCCCACCAGCTCAGTCACATAAGTCACTGGCTGATCCGTCGCGGAGAGAAACAGTTCGTTAATCTCAGACCACTGTTCTGGGTAACGGTATTGGTTTGCTTCTAACTCAGTAGGAGGAAGTAACATCGCTCTGCTGACCTCGACTCCATAGTGAGGAGCAAACCAAATAGGAAGCTCAAAGCCACCTAGCTCATTTCTAGCTTGATAGCTGATCACTTCAGAGTCAGAGACACAATCAAACACAACGGCGCTGTCGGTGTAACCCAACACATCACCAACGGTGACAGACAAACCGGCCTCTTCCCAAGTTTCACGTTGCGCTGCAATCGCTGGCGGCTCACCAGAAACAACCGTGCCGCCCGGCAGAGATAATTGACCCGTGATCAGTTCATCGACCAACACGATTTGGTTATCAGCACGCACTACACATAAGGCGCCCGCAATATGATCAGGCAAGGTGTTACTCGCCCAAGCGGAAGTAGTGCTCAAAAGAGAAATAATAAGAACTAATAAATATCGAATAACCAACGAATTTACCTAAAAAATAATAGAAAGAAAAAAGACTGCTAATGCATCGAGCCTAGGGTCTGCTGATCTTTTGTGGTGAAGTTTTGTTCGAGATAAAATCGTTTTAGGCGCGGCGAAGAGTATGTAGCCTAGTCATTCTAAGCAAATAGTCTTCAACAAAGAATAAAACGGTTTTAGCCGAACCCTTCGGGCAGCATTTGTGGTTCATTTCTAATGCATTATCGGTTTTCATCTAGGCTAGCTATATGTCAAAGCCTCTGCCTTGTATGAATTCCCCACAAAGTGCTGCAAAAATCAGCGCGGAAGGTCAACAGACCCTATTGTAATTAAATCCACATAAAATCGCTGTCTATGTTTTGTTCAAAGCCTTCCTCATCCACTGAATGTGAGGTGTGAACCCCATTTTTTGATAGAAGTCCTTGGCAGGTGAATTAAAGTCCCAAACCTCAACAAAAACCTGAGTCACGCCGTAGTCTTCAAAAGTAGACTCGACACGATTAAACAGCATCTGGGCGACTTCTGCTTTTCGATATTCAGGCAAAACAAAAAGCTCATCTACACTGCCCATTTGAACCGGTTTGCTCACGGTAGAAATAAGCTCACAAAAATGTCCCGAAATGAAACCGACTATCAGTTCACCTCTTAATGCCACATACACCAAGCACTCAGGATCATCTAAGTATCTTGCAATACTCTTCTCCTGTTCTATCTCTTCTGCTGTTTTAAAATGCTCAGGACAGGCAATGTGATGATGGTGGTGCAGATCGAACATTAACTCGTTAAGTTGTTCGAGATCGGTATGCTTTGCAGCCCTTAAAGTGACGTTCATGACAAGTACGCTTCTTAAACCCAATTAATATCTAAACAGAGTCTAGTTTACTTGCAGTGAGTATCTATACAAGCTATTGAATTAATTCGTTGTTTGAACTGAGTGTTTTAAATACAAAAATGGCCACATAAAGTGACCATTGTTGATTTAAATTGAATCGATTAAGCGTGAATCAGAGAGCTGACTTTATGCACCGTTGTCGTCTTTATTTTCTTTGAGGTCAGCAAGCTGTTGCTCCAGTTCAATAAGCTTAATTTCTGCTTCGACTTCTGCAACTCGCTTTTCAGCGTCAGTACGATTGTCTTGTGCTAGGCCGTCTGCCGTCACTTGAGTTCGTTGAGCATTTCGCGCGTCGTCTGTATCTTTCATAGAACCCGCAACACCGCCAGTCACACCACCTAAAGCCGCGCCTTTAACGGCTAGGCTCGCGTCTCCAGTCAACGCGCCAGCTGTCGCTCCTAGTAAAGCACCACCCACAGCGCCACGGTTACGCGCTGCGTTTTCATTTTCGTTATCCATTGCTGGTGATGCACAACCAGAAAGAGTCACAATCAGTGTCGCTAAAAGGAAAGGTTTAGTGAATTTCATAGGAGTCTCGCTTAGTTCTTCGTTTGGAATGAAGTCATCTTAAATAGAAGCGCTATCGAGATAAATAAAGCTAACTTTAGACGATACATAGTGTTCAGCTATGTATCATTCAACCAACACATAGTTAAAGCGTGACATATGCCTTTGATACGAATTGCTCCATCAAAAACAAAAAAGCGACCATTAAGGTCGCTTCGATAATTCTTCTTTCTACAATGTATCTATCTCAACTTTTATCTTGAGCTTTTATCCTTGCGACCAAAAATTCTGCATATCCACTACGCTAGCGGGCGGCCTTACACCGCAATCTCGATAATGATGTTTATCACCTATTCCGAGTATCTTGCCATTTTCCTCATCAATCATGGCCGCAACTTGAACACCGTCTCCGACATGGCGAGTAAGCACAACGGTTTCACCTGCTCTTTGTGATTTCACTGCGCCTAGAATTTGATACTCAAAGCGGCCTTTCCTTGAATTCACAATCATCTTTGAGTTAATTGGGTCTGCCTCATAGCCAACACCAATATCAAACACGGCTTGATACAAGTCGACACCCGTCTTGGAGACACATTTAAATATCTTAGGGTGGCTTAAAGCCTCCAGCAGCGCTCTACTCGCTTCATCCTTTGAAATACCGGCGCTCGCAGCACCACTAACAAGTAAAGTAATCAACAAAAAGTAAGCTCGCATAAAAAGACCTCATTATTTGTATTTCATAATGAGGTCATAGTAAATGCGATGCATTCGGAGATGAATAAAGCAGAGTTTAGATGAAGCATCACGCCTAGTTATACTTCATCAAACTAAGTGCTATTTAAAGAACCAAGCCACAACTCAGATTCAACCTAGCCTTTATTTACCGAGCTTTTCTGCAATTTCCGTTAGGCTTGTTGGGTCATCAATAGTTGAAGGCACCACGTATTGTTCACCTTCGGCTATTTGTCGGATAGTTCTTCGTAAGATCTTGCCAGAGCGAGTTTTTGGTAGCCTTTCGACGACTAAGGCTTGCTTAAAACATGCGACAGCACCAATCTCATTTCGAACCTTACCGATTAGCTCAGCTTGAAGATCTTCGCCATCAACCTTCACGCCATCTTTCAGAACAACTAGACCAAGAGGTAGCTGCCCTTTTAAGTCATCATGAATCCCGACTACCGCGCATTCTGCAATGGCTGGGTGACCACCCACGATCTCTTCCATTTCTCCCGTCGACAGACGGTGTCCCGCTACGTTTATCACATCGTCGATACGGCCCATGATAAATAGATACCCATCTTCATCAAGATAGCCACCGTCCCCAGAAACATAATAGCCCGGGAACTGACTCAAATAGCCGGATTCAAACCGATTATGATTGCGCCATACCGTGGGTAAACAACCAGGCGGCAATGGTCGTTTGAGTGCCACAAACCCTTGTTGATTCGTTTGTGCGATTTCACCCAACTCATTGAGAATCTCCACTTGGTAACCGGGTACTGGCTTGGTTGAAGAACCCGCTTTTACAGGCAAAGATTCCAGCCCTATTGGATTGGCAGAAATAGCCCAACCCGTTTCTGTTTGCCACCAATGATCGATAACCGGTTTATTAGTATGAGATTCAACCCAATCCAATGTTGGCGGATCTAAACGCTCGCCAGCCATGAAAATCGACTTGAGCGATGATAAGTCATACTTGGTGAGCAACTCGCCTTCAGGATCTTCTTTCTTAATGGCTCTAAATGCCGTTGGAGCAGAAAATAACACATCGACGTTGTACTCTTCACACACTCGCCAGAATGCGCCTGGGTCTGGCGTTCTGACTGGCTTACCTTCAAACAGAATCGTAGTACAACCATGAATCAGTGGCGCATAAACAATATAGGAATGCCCAACCACCCAACCCACATCGGAAGCCGCCCAAAACACGCCGTCTTGCGGCATATCGTAGATAGTGCTCATCGAATACTTCATGGCAACCGCATGGCCGCCATTATCACGGACAACACCTTTGGGTTTACCTGTCGTACCCGAGGTATACAAAATGTATAACGGGTCTGTCGCCAGAACGGGCACACACTCATGAGGCTCAGCGCCTGCAACGGCTTGTTGCCAATGCAAATCACGTTCGTTGTTTAACTCTGCAAGGCATTGCTCTCTTTGGAACACTACGACTTTTTCAGGCTTCCAACGGCTATCCATAATGGCTCGGTCAACCATCGGTTTATACGGCAGAACTTTGTTGATTTCGATACCACATGAGGCGGTAATCAAGACTTTAGGTTCAGCATCTTCAATTCGAACCGCAAGCTCGTGGGGCGCAAAACCACCGAACACCACAGAGTGCACTGCGCCCAACCTTGCACAGGCTAGCATTGCCATTGCCGCTTCAGGAATCATCGGCATGTAGATAACCACACGATCGCCTTTGGTTACGCCCTGTCCTGCCAACATACCAGCGGTCTTAGCCACTTGTTCGCGAAGCTCATTGTAGGTGTAAGACGACTTAATACCCGTAACGGGTGAGTCGTAAATCAGCGCGACCTTATCACCACGACCATGTTCACAATGATAATCCAACGCCAACCAGCAGGTGTTCATCACCCCATCAGGAAACCAGCGTTCAATGCCGTTGTCGTCAGTTTGTAAGATCGTTTTTGGTGACTCAAACCAATCTATCGCTTGTGATTGTGTTTCCCAAAACGAATTTGGGTCTTCCCTCGCCCATTGATACTCGGTGATGTAATCTGTTTTTCTAGTCATTCGATTCGTAGCAGACATAGTGCCTCCTCCATGATTTATCCATTTTTCCAAGCGCCTAGCTTTTGGCCGTTCACTTGGGTGCACTCTTCTCTCAGCGTTGTTTTCGGAACATTTAACTGATCACGACAATCGCTTTACTTAGAAAAAGGCACACGAATGGCACCTTCCATGATCACTCGGGCACTACGACTCATTATCGCCCTTTCTATTTTCCAACCGCTTTCCGTCTGCAGAGCTTTAGCACCCACCTTTAAGGTTCCCGATGGATGACCAAAAGTCACAAAATCACGGGAACCCTCACCGGCTGCCAAGTTAACTAACGTACCCGGAACACTCGCCGCTGAAGCAATGGCGACCGCAGCTGTGCCCATCATGGCGTGATGCAGTTGCCCCATAGACAAAGCTCGTACCAGAAGATCGGTATCGTCAGCTGAAACCGATTTACCACTTGAAGCTTGATACGCTTGAGGCTTAGCAACAAACGCGACTTTCGGTGTGTGTTGACGTAATTCCGCTTGTTCTAAGGAATCGATAAGTCCCATTGCAACTGCGCCATGTGCTCGGATGGATTCAAACGATGCCAAAGCTTTCGAATCACTGTTGATATCCGATTGAAGCTCAGTACCTTGATATCCCACCGATTCCGCATCAACAAAAATGGTCGGTATACCAGCGTTGATGTAAGTCGCTTTGATACACCCCAATTCAGGAACATCTAAAAAATCGACGACATTCCCCGTTGGGAACATGGAGCCACTCGCATCAGCTGGGTCTAGAAAATCGACTTGGATTTCAGCGGAGGGAAAAGTGACACCATCGAGTTCAAAATCACCCAACTCTTGGACTTCACCATTAACGATAGGCACATGAACAATGATGGTTTTCTCTATGTTCACTTGCCATACTCGTACCTCGACCACACCGTTTTTTGGAATACGGTTTGAATCGACTAAGCCACTATGAATAGCAAATGGACCTACCGCTGCAGATAGGTTTCCGCAGTTACCACTCCAATCGACAAACGGCTTGTCTATTGCCACTTGACCAAAGAGGTAATCAACATCGTGATCGGCTTTACTGCTCTTCGAAACAATCACGGTTTTGCTGGTACTCGATGTTGCACCACCCATTCCATCGGTTTGTTTGCCATAAGGGTCTGGACTGCCAATGACTCTCAGTAACAACTTATCTCTCGATTCTCCAGCAACTTGTGCTGAATCAGGTAAGTCATTCAAGCTAAAGAAGACACCTTTACTCGTTCCTCCCCGCATATAGGTCGCAGGCACTTTTATCTGTTTAGTGTTCATCACAAGCTCCTACTGGGCGAGAAAGTCTTTGGCGAAACGTTGCAACACGCCACCAGCGCTATACACGTTCACTTCGTCTGCTGTGTCTAATCGGCAGGTTACTGGAACATCAAGCTTTTCACCGTTTTTACGAGTGATGACTAGAGCCAAATCAGAACCTGCTTCAATGTCGCCGTACACATCGTAAAGTTCGGTACCGTCGAGTTGTAAGGTATTGCGATTGGTTCCCGCTTTAAACTGCAAAGGCAACACGCCCATTCCAACTAAGTTGGTTCTGTGGATTCGTTCAAAGCCTTCGGCAACAATCACTTCAACACCCGCTAAGCGCACCCCTTTAGCTGCCCAGTCACGTGATGAACCTTGTCCATAATCGGCACCAGCAACAATAATCAAGGGTTGTTTGCGGATCATGTAAGTTTCTATCGCTTCCCACATTCGCGTAACTTGACCCTCGGGTTCAACTCTTGCTAATGAACCTTGCACGACTTCTCCAGCGTCCTTCACCATTTCATTAAACAGCTTCGGGTTAGCAAAGGTTGCTCGTTGTGCGGTTAAGTGATCTCCTCGATGAGTCGCATAAGAGTTAAAGTCCTCTTCCGGCACTTCCATTTTCGCCAAGTACTCACCTGCCGCACTCGAAGCTAGAATCGCGTTTGAAGGCGATAGATGATCCGTGGTGATATTGTCACCTAAGATCGCCAAAGGTCTCATACCAGAAAGGCTTCGCTCACCAGCCAGTGCCCCTTCCCAATATGGAGGTCTGCGTATATAAGTGCTCTGAGGTCGCCAATCATAAAGCGGCTCACTAGTCACCTGTTCCTCGTCTGGCTGGAACATCTTGATGTAAATCTGTTGAAACTGCTGCGGTTTCACATGCTCACCGACAACCGCATCAATTTCTGCATCACTTGGCCACAAATCACTTAGATAGATTGGTTGGCCGTTATTGTCTGTACCTAGGCTGTCTTTTTCGATATCAAAGCGAATCGTACCCGCTAAAGCATAAGCAACCACCAATGGCGGTGACGCTAGAAAGGCTTGCTTTGCGTATGGATGGATTCGACCATCAAAGTTTCGATTCCCCGATAACACTGCGGTTGAGTACAGGTCGCGGTCGATGATCTCTTGTTGGATTTTAGGATCCAACGCCCCACTCATTCCGTTACATGTCGTACACGCATAGCCGACGATACCAAATCCTAATTGTTCCAGCTCAGGAAGCAAACCTGCCGACTCGAGATAGAGCTTGGCAACTTTAGAGCCCGGCGCAAATGACGTTTTCACCCACGGCTTACGAACTAATCCAAGCTGATTGGCTTTCTTAGCCACCAATGCTGCGGCGACCACATTTCTTGGATTACTGGTGTTAGTACAAGAGGTAATCGCTGCGATGATGACGGCACCATCAGGCATTTGTTCATCAGAATATTGTTCAGCGTGTTGCTCTTTCCAAGAAGCTTGGCTGATACCTTGCTGGGCAAGTTCGCGGGTAGGCAAACGGCGATGAGGATTCGAAGGCCCCGCAAGATTTCGCTCAACTTTAGACAAATCAAACTCAAGCACACGTTCGTATTGAGCGGAATCTAAGTCATCAGCCCATAGGCCAGTTCGCTTAGCGTATAGCTCAACTAGTTCAACCTGTTCAGGCTCGCGTCCTGTCAGCTTTAGGTATTGTATGGTCTGTTCATCGATATAGAACATACCTGCTGTCGCGCCGTATTCTGGTGTCATATTCGATATAGTGGCGCGGTCGCCAATAGTCAGTGCACGAGCACCTTCACCAAAGAACTCTAAGTAACTAGAAACCACTTTTTCATTTCGAAGGAACTCAGTAATCGCAAGCACAATATCCGTTGCGGTTATCCCTTCTTGTCGTTGACCCGTCAGTTTAACGCCCACGATGTCTGGCAAACGCATCATAGACGGACGACCGAGCATCACAGTCTCAGCTTCCAAACCACCTACACCTATTGCAATAACACCCAGAGCATCAACATGAGGAGTATGACTGTCGGTGCCGACACAGGTATCAGGAAACGCGATGCCTTCTTTAGATTGAATCACTGGAGACATTTTCTCCAAGTTAATCTGGTGCATAATTCCATTACCCGCAGGAATTACACTCACGTTCTTAAACGCAGTTTTACACCATTCGATAAAGTGAAAACGGTCTTCGTTTCTGCGCTCTTCAATCGCGCGGTTTTTATCAAAGGCTTCGCTATCAAAGCCTGCATGTTCCACTGCCAGAGAGTGATCAACAATCAATTGAGTTTCGACAACGGGGTTCACCTTGGCAGGGTCGCCACCTTGATCGGCAATCGCATCGCGTAAGCCAGCTAAATCAACTAAAGCGGTCTGACCTAGAATGTCATGACACACGACACGCGCAGGATACCAAGGAAAATCTAAGTCGCTCTTACGTTCAATAATCTGTTTTAAGCTGTCATTAAGGGTTTCAGGTTCACAACGTCTTACCAATTGTTCTGCTAATACTCGCGACGTATAAGGCAAGGTTTTATAACTGCCCGGAGATATCGCTTCTACCGCTTCGCAAGCATCGAAATACTCTAAATGGGTTCCGGGTAAAGGTTTCCGGTACTGAGTTTTATCAGGGTACTGAGTTTGTTCAAGTTTTACATCAGACATACATCCACCATTATCTGTTAAATTCTATTCGTTGGTTCTCGAGGCCTTATCACATGAAGATAACAGTCACCTCGAGATATAAGTCGGCTCGATATAGAGGACTAACGTAAATGGATTGGTAGCCAGTCTTGATGCTCTGGCCCGGTGTAGTCTGCACTTGGACGAATAATTCGATTGTTTTCTCTTTGCTCGAATACGTGTGCCGTCCAACCCGTAAGGCGGCTCATAACGAAGATAGGAGTAAACAATTTGGTTGGGATGTCCATGAAGTGATATGCCGATGCATGGAAGAAGTCAGCATTACAGAACAAGCCTTTCTCGCGCTTCATAACCGCTTCAACACGTTCTGAAACGGCGTAAAGCTGTTTATCACCCACCTCTTGAGCTAGCTCTTTTGACCAACGCTTGATTAGAGCATTTCGTGGGTCGCTTTCACGATAAATGGCATGACCGAAGCCCATAATTTTGTCTTTGTTAGCAAGCATCTGCATGATGTTAGTTTCTGCTTCATCGGCGGTTTTCCAATCTTGGATCATTTCCATCGCCGCTTCATTCGCACCGCCATGTAAAGGACCTCTCAACGTACCAATCGCTGCGTTGACACAAGAGTGGATATCCGACAGCGTTGATGCACACACACGAGCAGCAAAAGTAGATGCGTTGAACTCATGCTCTGCGTAAAGCGTTAGCGAGCAGTGCATCACCTTCTTATGAAGTTCACTAGGTGTTTTATCCGTTAGCATTTTCAAGAAGTAGCCACCCAGACAGGCTTCACTTTGATCTTCAGTATCAATTCGCACGCCATCATGGCTAAAGCGGTACCAATAACAAATAATGGCAGGAAAAAGCGCCAGCATACGTTCGGTCGCAGGCAGTTGTTCAGAAAAGTCAGATTCTTGCTCTAAATTACCTAGCATTGAACAACCCGTTCTCATCACATCCATAGGATGAGCACCTGCAGGTATCAGTTCTAAGGCCGCTTTCAATGGTTGAGGCAGACCACGCAGGCCAACTAACAAGGCTTTGTAATCATCGAGCTCTTTTTCAGTGGGCAAATGACCTCTTAGTAACAGGTGAGCCACTTCTTCAAACTGAGCATGATTAGCAAGGTCAGTAATATCATAGCCACGATAAGTTAAACCCGTTCCTGACTGGCCTACGGTACATAGCGCGGTGGTTCCAGCACTTTGGCCACGTAGCCCTGCACCACCAATCGCGGAAGTACCTGTTGGTGTTGGTTTTGCGCTTTCATTCTTGTCTACGTTGTTGTTCGCCGTTGACGCATTGTCGACAGTTGCTTTATCACTCAAAGATACAGACATGTTGAACTCCTTTTCTTTGTTAGCCGCCTGCACTCTTTGGTGCTGACTATTTATATGTCCGACGCTTTATTAAAATCGGAACTGGATATGGCGACTAACCATTTCACGTTATTGGATTAAGTTGATTTTTATTAATTGAAGTTGGATTTATTCTTCACTTGAAAACAACTGGTCAAGCTTGTTCTCGTAGTCGTGGTAATTAAGGTGTTCGTACAGCTCTTTACGGGTTTGCATTGAATCCAACAGAGCTTCCTGATTGCCTTCAACTAACAAGTGTTTGTAAACATTCTCTGCGGCTTTGTTCATCGCGCGGAATGCACTAAGTGGATAAAGCACCATGTCGACATTAGATTGCGCCAGCTCTTTACAGTTGTAGAGTGGTGTTTGTCCAAACTCTGTGATGTTGGCCAAGATAGGAACATGCTTACCGGTTGCTGATTTCAACGCCGCCGAGAACTTCACGTATTGGTCCAGCTGGTTCATCGCTTCAGGGAAAATCATGTCCGCACCCGCTTCAACACACGCAATTGCGCGTTCAATCGCACTGTCTATGCCTTCTACGGCCAGAGCATCGGTACGAGCCATAATCACAAAGCTGTCATCGGTTCTAGCATCGGTTGCCGCTTTGACTCTATCGACCATCTCTTGCTGACTAACAATTGCTTTATTTGGTCGATGACCACAGCGTTTCTGAGCTACTTGGTCTTCCATATGAATAGCAGCCGCGCCCGCTTTCTCCATCGCTCGAATGGTTCGTGCAATATTGAAGGCGCCACCGAAGCCCGTGTCGATATCCACCAGCAAGGGCAAATCACACGCATTGGTAATACGTTCAACATCGACCAATACATCGTTCAATGTCGTAATACCTAAATCAGGCAAGCCATAAGACGCATTGGCGATGCCTCCACCAGACAAATAAATCGCCTGATGACCCAAGTTCTTTGCCATCATCGCGCAATACGGATTCACAGTGCCGACGATCTGTAATGGATCTTTGTCTTTCACAGCTTGTCGGAAATTTGCTCCTGCTGATAACTTCATAATGACGCTCCCTGTTAATTGTTTATTTCTATCTAATCTTTATAACTACTGATGTTTAGCTCTCGCCAACGCAGATCCGCTGGCAAATATCAGTAGCCTGTTAACCAAGGTCTTTGGATTGAATTTGTTGCTCTATAAGCAGTCGACTGCCCGAGATGTGTCTTCGCATCAGCATTTCCGCTAACTCTTCATCACGGTTACGAATGGCTTTTAGAATGTATTTGTGTTCATCAAGCGCCTCTTTTGGTCGAGACTGTGCCCTAGGCGATTGGTAGCGATACATACGCAGTAGGTGGTAAAGCTCATCACACAACAGCGAAATGAGCTTGCTATTGCGACTGGCTTTAATAATTCGGTAATGGAAATCGAAATCCCCATGTTGATGAAAATAGGAAGAACCTTCGACTTCATCGATATGTTTAGAATGTGTCGACAATAAGCCTTCAAGCCCAATCAACTCTTCTTGTGTGATGTGTCTCGCCGCTAATCGAGCCGCCATTCCCTCTAATGCCTCTCGCACCGCATATAGCTCTAGCAGCTTGTCTGCGGAAAAGGTAATAACTCGCGCTCCAACGTGAGGAATACGTTCAATTAGGCCAAGCCCCTCTACACGCATTATCGCTTCACGTAATGGCCCTCGACTAACCTCGAAGCGTTTAGCTAGCTCAGGTTCCGAGATCTTACTGCCCGGTGCTAATTCACCGTTAACAATCGCCTCAACGAGATACTCTGTCAGATTTTCCGACTTGGTGTTTTCTTTGTCGCTCACACGTGTTTTCGTGTTTGCACTTAAGGTGAGATCTTTTATCGCAGTATTCATATTCACGCTGCTCACTTCTGATTGCCGACCTTAATTGCCAACAATTTCATAACATGAACATAAAATACACGATTAAATTGTCGACAATCAAGATAATTGTCGACAATTTAGACTAAGGTAGTGTTTTTTATAGACGATAAAGTTTGTTAGAAAATACACCAAAAATGACTTAACCAACTGTTAATAAATGAATTAAGCTAGGAGAGACCCAACAAACTCTTACTTACCCTACAATTATTCGAAATCGATGTGTCGACAATTTGCCATCCACCTTTTAGATATAGTATTCATTTCTACTCATCAGCGATTTAGACCAAAAAAAAAAGAGAAGCAATGATCGCCTCTCTTTATTATTCACAAGATTAACACTCTCAAAATTGGTTAATCACGAGACATCAACATAGTGCTTGCCAATAAAGACATTCCTATTAGCACTACCCCTAAGTTACCAATCTCACCAGCAAGCCCTAATCCCCCACCAATTAAACAGTAATACAACAACCCTAGAACCGCCCCGGCCGTGCCTGCTTGGTGCTTATAATTGACCAACGCCGTACTAAATATATTAGGACTTGCCATACCAAACCCTACAACCACAGCAGCCATTCCTAATAGAAACCAAAGGTTGTCTTGGTAAAAGTACACCTGAATAGCCCCAATAAAGCTGATTAACACCGCGATCTGAATGAGTCGTTGGGAACCCCATTCTTTTACTAGCAATCGTTTATTCATCGAGCTTCCTAAAACAGATGCTGCCGCTAATATCACGCCACTGTAACCAAATTCAATGGAACTTAAGCCAAACTGGCTGAACATAAATGGCGCTAAAGAATAATAGCTAAACATCATGACATTAAAGCAAGCCACAAGAATCGCACTTTTCCAAATATCTCTATCTTTTAGCATTACCGTGAAAATACCAATAAAGCTGACTGTTTTAGTATCAGCAGGTTTCGTTTCGGGTAAGGAAAAGGCCGATACGATCAGCAATATAAAAGCCATGACAAGCAATAAACTGAACACCACTAAGTGTCCAAAATATTCAGCAATCAATCCTCCTGACATTAAACCAACAACAGGGCTGATTGATACTGCAACAATTGCTAGCGAAAACACTTTCCCTAGCTCTTTGCCTTCATAGCTATCGCGCAATATTGTTTGACCAATAACTGAGCCTACCGCCGCCCCAAAAGCTGAAACAACCCGCGCAATCATGACCATATCAAATTGAGTTGCCGTGATGGCTAAAAGGCAACCAACGCCATAAGTAAACAAACCACACAACATCGCTTTTCTTCGGCCAATAAGATCAGAAACTCGTCCCCAAAAAACAACACCCATAGCAAAAGAAATAAAGTAAATCGACAAGGTTTGACTAGCGCTTGCCATTGATACACCAAAATAATCAACTAAGTGCGGCAATACTGGGCTGTAGATAGTTTCAACAATTTGGGGGAACATCAGCAGAACGATGATCAGTCCCATATGGGTTTTTTTATTCATATTATTCTCTTCTAAAACTGGAATAAGAGAAGTATATGGATTTCATTTATGTTCAAATATCAACAGTAGAACAACAAATATCAAAATAAGGACAAATAATGTTAATCGATGACAACACACCTTTTTATGTTGATGGAATGCCCTATCCCTTTGTCGGCATTGCCGCCCAAGTCGGCAGGCACGATTCTGGTATGCATACACACAACCGTGCACAATTGTTATTTGCACCACATGGTTGCATCAGTATTACCCTCGACGGAATGCATTGTGTGTTGCCGCCCACCAAAGTTGCGTGGATACCCGCAGGAATTGAGCATTGTGCAACCATGACCAATGTCGTGGCCTATCGTTCGCTTTATTTTGATCCTCTTCGCATTAAAAACTTGCCTGAAGAGTTAAGTATTCTTAACGTCACACCACTACTAAAGGAGTTGATCGAACGAATGGCTTTTTGGGATTGGGATAAACCTAGTGAAGAGCAACAAAACACATTGGCGTTGTGTTGCGAGGAACTTTCTTACGCAGAAAGGAACGAGCTAACGCTACCTTTACCCAAAGATAAACGATTAGCGTTGTGGTTACAAAAAGTAAAACTAGGAACACAGTTACCTCAACCACTCAATGAAATGGCCAAGCATATTGGAGCAAGCAGCAAGACCGTTAGCCGATTATTCATCAAAGAAACGGGGATGCCTTACCAAGCTTGGCGTCAACAATGGAGGCTGTTAAGTGCCATTGAGCAATTGTCAGAAAAAAAGAGTGTCTCTGTGGTTGCCCACGAGTTAGAGCTCTCCAGTGACAGTGCGTTTATTCATTTCTTTAAGCAACACACCGGAGAAACCCCAACTCACTACATGAAGTGAGGTCAACAGCCATTCATGCTTTCTGGCAAAGTTAAGCAGCGACGCCTTCAACTACATATTTTGATAGGTCTATATGATCGATCTGTTCCGGTTTTAAATACGTTTCGGCATAACGGATATGTGTCCCGCTAGTTAGGAACAACCTAAACAGTTCTATATCGAGATGCTCGTCCAACGCCATTTTGTACATGATATCGACAGCAACACTAATCGGCTTCGCTTTCTTATACGGCCTATCCGCAGCGGTTAATGCCTCAAAAATATCGGAGATCACCAGAATACGTTCTGGAATTGAAAGATCGTCGCCAGTCAACTTCCTTGGATATCCTGTGCCTTTGAGTGTTTCGTGGTGCGTCGAAGCATAGCGAGGAACACGGCTTAGTTCTTTCGGGAATGGCAGGTTCTCAAGCATCTTAATCGTGCCAAGCATATGCTCATTTATCTTGAACCTGTCTTCAGCAGTTAACGTGCCACGTGCAATGCTCAGATTGTAGACTTCGCCTAAGTTGTATAGGTGCTCCGGCACATCCATTTTAATTTGATATTTCGGGTCAAACTCTAACGGCCTATCTCTTTTCACTATATGCTCTGCTTTGTCACTTAACAGTGGCTCTGTCGCAGGTAAACTTGCACTCGGTTCTCGGTTCAACGCCTCTATCGGTGATAAACCAAGTTGATCATCAAAGTTACGCGTCCAAGTCGTCTCAGCTATCGAACGAATACGAGCAACTTTGTCGTCACTCATGAACTCACCACCAACGTTCGATGTCGCGATAAAGGCAAAGTCATCTTGTAGCTGCTGTTTCGTTGCCGCAAGCTCATCGGCTATCAGTTGCGTTGATAGCGTACCTTCAAGTTGTTTTCTCAAAGCAGTGATTTCCGCATCACGCCAAAGTACTTCAAATCGTGTTCTCACCTCGTGAATTCGATTGTAGTTGGCCTCAAGCTTCGTACCTTTATCGACGATGTGTTCCGGTGTCGTGATCTTGCCACAATCATGAAGCCAAGCCGCAATTCTAAACTCACGACGTTCATCATCATTTTTAAACTCAAAATCTTTGAAGTGTTGAGACTGCGATTTTTCAGCCGCGTCAGCCAGCATCAAACCGAGTTCTGGTACACGATTACAATGCCCTGCCGTATAAGCGGACTTATCATCGATCGCTTGAGCGATGAGCTTGATAAACGACTCAACAAACGCCTCTTGCATCTGTTCATGTCGTTTAATCTCCATAGCCATATCTTTTACGGCAACAGATAATTCCCACACTTCTTTGATTCGAGTATCAAGAATTGTCACGTTGTCATAATCACGCAGCTTAACCTTATGAGTCTCTTCCTCTAATTGGCGAATTGGATGCACTATCGGCGCACCAAAAACCCAAGCAATAGGCAACGTCAAACTCATCAGTAACACCGTTACACCAACAGAGGTTGCTAGACGTTTATTGACTGTACTGAAGACTTCAGATTCGGGAATCAATACCGCAAAATACTCAGAGTAGTGTTCGCCCGTGTCTATTTTCTTTAAATAGAGATGCTTGATCTCGCCATTCAACTCTACCCTTACCATACTGCCTTCAACCGTTGCTTCCTTAGTCAAATCATAAAGTTCAGTATAAGGAACCGTCGTATTCGTATTAAAGCCGGTATCATGCAGCCACTTTTTCGCTAAGGCATCAAGTTGTTCACCACTTAACTTACTGATAGCTTGATCAATGATTGGGAGCAATTGTTTATGCTTGCTCTGCAGCACCAAATGGAATTGGTTTGAGTAGTTCTGTTTTAGATCTTCTAGAGTCCCATTGACAACAAGGCCTGGCTGGAAAAACCTATCTAATGCAAACGAGAGTACGGGTTCTGCTTCTAAGAAAGCAAAGTTCTCTTCGCTTTCAATTGAATTAAATGCAGACTCTAGGTTTTCAAATTCAACTAAATCAATGTTCGGAAAATCCTCTCTCAACTTAGGAATAATTGACCACCCAGATAAAATGGCAACTTTTTTACCCTCAAGCTCGGCATAATTAGTGACAACCTTCGCGCCGACCCTTGTCACGATAGAAAATGGCAATTCATAAATTGGAGTCGTGTATAGGCCATCTATGCCATTATTTTTATAATGTTGAACCGATTGCAGGCCATCAATATTTCCTTCTTGAAACTTACTGACAAGCTCGCCCCAAGAGAAACCATTAACAAATTCAAACCTGATCCCTGTCATCTCACCAATCATTTTAAGAAGGTCTATCGCATAGCCGTTTGGTTTTCCCGCCACTGAAAAATCCATCGGCCCCCAATCATTTTGATTAGACACTAACAGCGGAGGGGTATCGTTAACCAAGGCTTGCTGCTCAGACGATAGCATCAATGTTGATACATCAAACTCCGATTCCTGATTGTTAACCTTGAGGTTAGACGCAATAATATTACCCGATTTCGAATATAAGAAAGACTCAACCTTACTGTCTTCTGCTAAGCCAAGCGCCGTACCTGATAGTTTGCTAGCTAAAGAAGACAACACAATATCAATACCAATCACATGTTGAACTTCAGATTCGATTTTCGAATCAAACGCTAAAGAATAAGTTTGCCCGGTAATTTGTAAATGCTGGAAAAGATATGGCTGAGTTTTTTCGACCGACTGAACATTGGCAGAAACATACCAAGGCCTGGTTGTTGGAAGGTAGTTGCTCTGCTCCGTAGTTGAGTTTCTTAGCGTAAACTCTTGGTCAAAATATTTCGTCGTACGGACGCGCTCCTCCCCTATATTATGAATCTCAACCACAACCCAACGGTCCGTTTGTTGTGCACCGATTTTTTCTCTAACGACAGGGGCAGATTCTAGATTAATAATTTGGAAGAAGTTTTCATTAGATGAGCCAATGTAAATACTATAAAACAGAGGATTATCTTTAATTGCTTCTGAAAGAATACTACGCGACTCTTCTTTCGATATTTTGTTACTTATAGAACGTTTCACTGAAGAAAGTAAACGCGCGGTATTGGCTGCGTCAGAATCAACCGCGCCGATATAGTTACTCAGCTCTTGGGACACCATCGTCAACTTTGATAGGGTATTCTCAGTCGCCATTTTTTTACTGAAGTAATATTGCAGTGAAACCGCAACAACAGCGGTAAGAAATGTCGCGAGTAAAAACATTCCTCCAACAGTAAATCGTAACGAAATTTTTTTGTCTGTCATTATTCGATCCTTGAATAACCACTAGCTCAGAAATGTAACGTGCCAGCTATAATCATATTATTACAGTAGCACTGCACACCTAGCAACATATTATTCTATATATTAAAGAGCGCCTCTCCATATCACTCTTTGTGTCGCAATAAGTACCCTCTTTAATGATACACAGCAGTATAAAGCGACCAACAGTCAAAAAAATTGTTCACATAAACTCAAGAAAAACCTAGTTATTATTGCTAGAAGAATCCTACAGCCACCTCCCCGTGAACTTTATGAACAATATTAATCCAATGTTCTTTATTCTCAATATCACCGCATTACAGACATTTCGTTAACACACCGTTAACTTTAACGTCATCTACTAAGCAATACCCTATTCGTGTATTTAGTAGCTGGATATAAAACATAAGTTTCTCTCCATTGAAGAGATCCCCTACATAAGGAACGTGAACCATGTTCAAGGCACTGAAACCTACTCTTGCGGCTTCTATCATCACAGCAACCTTTTCTTTCAACACTTTTGCTGCTGACGTAGAGAAAATCCACTTCCTAATCCCTGGCGGCGCTGGCGGCGGTTGGGATATGACAGCTCGTGGTACTGGTGATGTACTGGTGAAATCAGACATCGTAGAAAATGTCTCTTTCCAAAACCTATCTGGTGGCGGCGGTGGTAAAGCCATTGCACACCTAATTGAAACGGCTCAACGCCAAGAAGACACGCTGATGGTGAACTCAACACCTATCGTTGTGCGCTCTCTCACGGGTATTTTCCCACAGTCTTTCCGTGACCTAACACCTGTTGCTGCAACCATTGCCGATTACGGCGCAATCGTTGCTTCTGCAGATTCTAAATACAACACGTGGGAAGACGTAGTAAAAGAATTCGAAACCAACCCTCGTAAAGTAAAAATTGCTGGCGGTTCAGCTCGTGGCAGCATGGATCACCTTGTTGTTGCAGCAGCCTTTAAAGGCGAAGGTTTTGATGCGAAGAAGGTTCGCTATATTGCTTACGATGCGGGCGGTAAAGCGATGGCTGCACTGCTTTCTGGTGAAACCCAACTGCTTTCAACTGGCCTTGGTGAAGTACTAGAGATGTCTAAGTCTGGACAGGTAAAAGTACTGGCGGTAACAGCTCCAAAACGTCTTGAAGCAGCACCAGACATTCCAACACTAACCGAATACGGCAACGAAACAGTATTTGCTAACTGGCGTGGATTCTTCGCGGCTCCAAATACTAGCCAAGCGAAAATCGACGAGTGGAATGAAGCGCTAGGCAAAATGTACAAAACCGATGAGTGGCAAGTGGTTCGTGACCGTAACGGTTGGATCGATAACTACAAAGCGGACAAAGATTTCTACGCCTTCCTAGAAGATCAAGAAAAACAGATGGGCGACCTAATGCGTGAGCTTGGTTTCTTGAAATAACCAACAACGATAGAGGGACTTTGTGCCCTCTTACTCTTTCCTTGTTTCGCCGTACATGAGTTAACTTCAAACTCCTTTGTTTATTCGTAGACGTATTACTCACGCTTGCTGATTCGTTGTAAATGCAAGTGGCTTGCTAAGCTCAAGCATCGTAATTCGCTTACCTTCGGTTAGTGATCCCAGACATTTCATTGACTCGCTCATGTACGGTTTTTTACTTTTCTACACCACCCAAATGGAGTTGGATATGTCGGACTTACCAACCAAATTTTTCAGTAAGGAATCTTTGCTTTCAGGCGATCGTCTCGGAGCTTTGATCTTTATGCTGGCATGCTTGTGCTACGGCTACCAAACCACCCTGATTCCGCTGTTTCCCGGTGATGAATATGAACCCTTTACCGCGCGAACACTGCCTACCCTGCTGACTTTCATCGGTATCGGGTTGTCGCTGATTCTGCTTGTGACTGGTCAGCCAGACAAAAAGCTTAAATGTGAAACCGCACCTTTAAACTGGAAACTACTGATTGGTTTCTTAGTGCTAATGGCATTTTATGGCGTTGGACTGACATATCTTGGCTTCGTTCTAGCAACAAGCTTCTTCCTATTGGCGGGCTTCTACCTACTGGGTGAGCGCCGTAAATCTATCTTGTTTGGCGCGTCGTTTCCTTTCGTTATCGCGTTCTTTCTTCTTTTAACTCAAGGCTTAGATATCTACCTAGAGCCTGGTTTAATCTTCACTCTTTGGTAGGGATAACATTATGTTAGACGGAATTTTACAAGGACTTTCTACCGCTGTGATGCCAATGAACATCATGATGGTAATCGTGGGCTGTTTCGTAGGCACCTTCATCGGGATGCTGCCGGGACTAGGTCCAATCTCAGCCATTGCTCTGATGATCCCTATCACTTATGGCCTAGACCCATCTTCTGGTCTTATTTTGATGGCAGGTGTTTACTACGGCGCGGTATTTGGTGGCTCAACGTCATCAATCCTAATCAACGCTCCGGGCTGTTCTTCTACTGTGGTAACAGCGTTCGACGGCTACCCAATGGCACAAAAAGGCCAAGCAGGTAAAGCACTCGCCCTTGCAGCTTACTCTTCTTTTACTGGCGGTACGCTTTCAGCAATCATGCTTTTGATCGCGGCACCCGCTCTAGCAAGCGTGTCATTGAGCTTCCAGTCTTCTGACTACTTTGCACTAATGCTATTAGGTTTATCAGCTGTTGCGGCGTTTGCAGGCCCAGGACAGGTTATCAAAGCGTGGATGATGACCATCTTAGGTTTGATGCTTTCAACGGTAGGTATCGATAAAGGTGTTGGTGTTGAACGTTTCACATTTGGTCTAACGGATCTTATGGACGGCTTTAGTTTCCTACTTCTTGCAATGGCAACCTTCGCTTTAGGTGAAACTTTAATGGGTATTTTGAAACCTGAGAAAGACACCAGCGGCGAAGAAAGCCAAAAGATGGCCGATATTGGCAGCATGAAAGTGACTAAAGAAGAGTTCAAAGAAGTCGCGCCCGTTTCGATTCGTTCTTCGATCCTTGGTTTCTTTACCGGTGTTCTACCTGGTGCTGGTGCAACGATTGCCGCTTTCTTAAGTTACGGTATGGAACGTAGCCTCGCGCCAAAAGACAAACAGAAAGAATTTGGTAAAGGCAGTATTCGTGGTCTTGTTGCACCTGAATCAGCAAACAATGCAGCATCAAGTGGTTCATTCGTTCCACTACTGACACTTGGTATTCCGGGCTCTGGTACTACAGCTATCATGCTAGGTGCATTGATTGCTTATGGTATCCAACCGGGTCCTCGCTTGTTTGTTGAACATCCAGATGTATTTTGGTCGGTAATTATCTCTATGTACTTTGGTAACATTGTACTGGTTATCTTAAACCTACCGTTGATCCCATATATCTCTAAACTGCTTGCTGTACCAAGAACGGTACTCCTACCAATGATTATCTTCTTCTCAATCACTGGCGTGTACTTGGTATCTTTCAACACGATGGATGTGTTTGTAATGCTCATTGTGGCGATGGCGGCGATAGCGTTAAGGCTGGCCAACTTCCCACTCGCACCGTTACTGCTTGGCTTCATATTAGGTGGTTTGATGGAAGAGAACTTGAGACGCGCACTGATGATCAGTGATGGTGAACTCAGCTTCCTATGGGAACGACCAATCACGATGACGTTCACTATTCTGGCTGTGCTGGTACTATCTAGCCCAATCTTAGTAAAACTATTTAGAAGCTTTAAATCGAAGCCAGTAGAAGTGTAAAACTCTACCAATTCAACGAAACCTCAACGAAAGGAGCCATTGGCTCCTTTTTTCATTTAGGACCTCAATTAGAACTAGCGATTAAAGATGGTAGCAAACTCACAAACCTACCTTTACAACACACTCGGCGCTGATATTCATAACAAATTCAAGTAAGGTAACCAGCTAGTTAACGTATTGGATTCTAAAACTATGGATTGGTTGATTCTATTCTTATCAGGGGTGATTGGCGGTGTGCTTAACTCAATTGCGGGCGGCGGCAGCTTCATCACCTTCCCCGCTCTATTATTTGCTGGTGTTCCACCAATAGCGGCCAACGCGACCAATACCTTTGCTTCATGCGCTGGTTACATCAGTGGTGCTTATGCACTGCGCCATGACATTCAATCTGGCACCAAACAACTCAAACTCGTTGTCGGGTTATGTGTAATAGGCGGCGGCATTGGTGCATTTTTACTACTACACACACCAGAAGCGCTATTTACTCAATCCGTCCCTTGGTTATTGTTGTTCGCCGCTCTACTTTTTACCTTTGGTGGCACGCTCAATAAATGGCTAAAAAAAGTAACCGCTAAACATAAGCACGCCACCAGCGCAGGCGCCTTCTTTTCCGCCGTATTACTTTTGATCGTGTGTGTTTATGGTGGTTATTTTAATGCAGGCTTAGGCATTGTGACATTGAGCTACTTGGCACTGGCTGGATATACCAATATCAACGTGATGAATGGCATCAAATTGTTGGTATCGGCATGTGCATCACTCGCAGCAATCGTGTTCTTTGTTATGAATGGTTCGATTGATTGGCCGTCAGGCATGGCCGTTTTATTTGGGACATTGGTCGGTGGTTACTATTCAGCAAAAATCTCTCGCCGAATCCCACAACAGTATGTTCGTAACACAGTGATCATCGCGAGTTTCTTAATCACCGCTTACTTTTTCTATACTAACTAGGCTTTATGCTAAGTCGGTTTGACACTAATTAAACCCGAGACTGAATCTAATTCTAACTGGAAAACACAGCGGGAAAGCTGACTCTCGCATTATCTATCTCGCTATTTTATTGCTTATAAAATAGCCATGTCGATATATGTGAGACGAGTCCTTTAATTAGTAAATTTGATAACAATTTAGACTGTTTTTTAGCCTTTCTTTTATGGAAAGTGGGATAATTCTCCTGTCGAAAGTGAGACTTCATTAGGAGGCGTTATGAACATTAAACTCGGTCATGTCATGTCATCAAGTCGACTCATTTGCTTTGTCGCTTTTCTTGCTGCCACATTCGCGTGGATTCTAAAAATGCCCGCTCTGTTTTCTGTGTCAGCGCTATTCTTACTGATCAGCGCCATTGTCTATAGCGTTGACCTTTGGAAGAATCAAAGAAAGAACCGTGAAGCTTAAGACGAACGACTAAAGCTAAAGCTTCACGCATTAAAAAAGGAGCACTTAGGCTCCTTTTGTATTTTATGCTTATCGCTTTAGCTGATTAGGCTATTTCGACGGCTTTCTATTAGCGATAGCCTTACTTAGCGACGCATTTCTATTAACGACGCCCTTTTGCTAGCGACGGAAATTACGACCGTTACCGCCGCGGCGCTCTTTAAACGCAGACGCAGCTTTAGCTTGAGAAGCTTGGATAGACTCAACCGTTAGTTCCATTGGCTCACGAGGTTCTAGCCCATGGCGGAATGTACGTGAACGCGGAGGCATCTGGTACTCAATGTCCGATGCTTTAGGCATGCGCTTGAAACGGTAAAGGTAGAAGTTTTCAACCTTTTCACGAGCCCATTCGGTTTTCTTCAGGTATTTAACTGCGCTTGCCACTGTAGGCTTAGTATTAAAGCAGTTCATACGCATTGCCGCATCTAAAATTTCCCAACCATAATGGTCCACTAATTCAGTGATCATGGTTTCAAGCTTTAAGCCATGTAGCGGGTTATTTTGTTGCAGTTCGATTCTTTCTTCTTCAGTCATAACATTACCTTTTTCAAGGCAACTAAAGGCCTTGAATTTACTCTAGAACACCGTCATCACTGACCATTTCTAGCTCAATCACTTGGGCATTACATCCATTGCCCTTATTTATGCCTTTATGATGGCATAAAGCATACTCGTTATCCTATTTATCTTTGAAATTAATTTCGAATTGGTCACTTAACACCCTACCTTAGCTCGCTATACAGACTAAGACATTCTTCAAACAAAACTCCCCCGCAAAAGATATGAAACTGGTTTAACCTAACAAAACTTATAGTAACCGTATGCAAAATCCATGTATTTAGTGATGACATTAAAGTTTTTCAGTACGCAGTATTACATCTTAATAACACAATGCTATGGTTTTATTGAATATCGAAACGGTAAAAGACCGGATTAAACAATGACATAATTATAAGTAAAGGTTGGCTTGCCAAATGTTTGACTACTCACATTTCAGTAGAGCAGCGGCCCAAGACAAAGACATCGTCGCCATTGTCGATGATCTGTTCCAGCTAGCTCGTGAACACTACCCCATACTATCTCGGCTATCCGTGGTGCTATGCAGTGAAAATAAAGCATCTAATTATTTTGTATCAGATTCACTGTGCCAAAACGTCAAGCACCACTACATCGAACAAGAAATCAAACCCAACTCCGCTTTGAGTCGTCTGGCTGAATCATTGGAGACTAGAATTGTTGATGACCTCTCTTTGATCAATCCGACGAAGCAAATCTCTCATCTACTCGAGCTCGGTCACCAAAGTAGCTATACAACTCCAATCCACTACCAAGAGAGTAACCTCGGATTCGTTTTCATCAACGCATCATGCACTGACTTTTTTGCTAAGCAGACAATCCAAAGCGACATCGCCTACCTCACTCAAGCGATTTCGAACCTGTTTGTACAACTATTCGAACGTCAGCGTCATTTTCAATCCTCTTTAGCGGTCGCTCTAAACATGGGACATGCGCGCGACCCTGAAACCAAAGAACATCTGATTCGCATGGGAAAATACAGCGAGCAGCTCGCACGTACGCTTTCGCACAGTAACAATTCGATTACCCATCAGTTCGTTCACCGTATTCGCTTATATGCGCCATTTCACGACATTGGTAAGTACCGAATCCCAGATAACGTGTTATTCAGCACGGGACGTTTCTCAGAAGAAGAAAGAGCCATAATGAACAACCACACCTTGTATGGTGAAGAGATGATTAACGATGTGGTGTCACTCTCCCATCATTGCTCTATGTGTTCTGATGAAATTCAGTTCATTAAGAATATTGTGCGTCATCACCACGAGCGGTTTGATGGTTCGGGGTTACCCGATGGTTTGAGTCATACTGCGATTCCGCTTGAAGCACGAATTGTAACGCTCGCGGATGTGTTTGACGCGCTGATGAGTAAAAGAGCCTATAAGCACGCATGGTCACTCGATGAAGTCATGGAGTACATTGAAGCGCACAACGGTTCGATGTTCGACCCTGAATGTGTTGAGGCCCTTAAACAGAACCTAGACGACTTTATGGCAATTCGAGAGCAATACAACGACGATGTAAAACCTCAAGCTATGATGGCTTAGCCTGAGTGAATTTCGAATGACTTATGCTAAATCGAAGCCAACAAAAAAGGATGCCTATTGGCATCCTTTTTTCTATTTACAGCTTAAAGAACAAACACGTTCTTACTGATTCTAACTAACGATTATACGTCGTAAGTTGTAGAAGCAGTGTCGCCGCCTGTACCAGTCCAGTTTGTGTGGAAGAATTCACCACGTGGACGGTCAGTACGCTCGTAAGTGTGAGCACCGAAGTAGTCACGTTGAGCTTGAAGCAGGTTCGCTGGTAGACGTGCTGTTGTGTAACCGTCTAGGAAAGATAGCGCAGAAATCGTACATGGCATTGGGATACCAGACTCTAGAGATTTTGCTGCTACTTTACGCCATGCTACTAGGCTGCCTTGTAGGATGTTTTTGAAGTACTCATCAGAACCTAGGAACGCGATGTCTGGGTTTGCTTCGTACGCATCACGGATGTTGCCTAGGAATGCAGAACGGATGATACAACCACCACGCCACATTAGTGCTACGTTACCGTAGTTTAGGTCCCAGCCGTTTTCGTTCGACGCTTCACGCATTAGCATGAAACCTTGAGCGTAAGAGATGATCTTAGAAGCCAGTAGAGCTTGACGTAGTGCGTCAACCCATTCTTGCTTGTCGCCTTCAACTGGAGTGATTGTCTTCTCAAACAAAGCTTCAGCTTCAACACGTTGGTCTTTAAGAGCAGATAGGCAACGAGAGAATACAGACTCAGAGATTAGAGTCAGTGGGATACCTAGGTCTAGTGCGTTGATACCAGTCCACTTACCAGTACCTTTTTGGCCTGCAGTGTCTAGGATTTTCTCAACTAGCGCTTCACCGTCTTCATCTTTGTAGCCAAGGATGTCAGCAGTGATTTCAACTAGGTAGCTGTCTAGCTCAGTTTTGTTCCAGTCAGCGAATACTGCTTGCATCTCGTCAGCAGACATACCTAGGCCATCTTTCATGAACTGGTATGCTTCAGTGATAAGCTGCATGTCACCGTATTCGATGCCGTTGTGTACCATCTTAACGAAGTGACCAGCACCGTCGTTACCAACCCAGTCACAACAAGGCTCACCAGCGTCAGTTTTTGCAGAGATACCTTGGAAGATTGGCTTAACCGCTTCCCAAGCTTCAGCCGCGCCACCTGGCATGATTGAAGGACCGAAACGAGCACCTTCTTCACCACCAGAAACACCAGTACCGATGAAGTGGATGCCTTTCTCACGACAATGCGCTACACGACGGTTAGTGTCTGGGTAGTTAGTGTTACCACCATCAATGATGATGTCGCCTTCGTCTAGAAGTGGGATTAGGTTTTCGATGAACGTGTCTACAACGTCACCAGCGCGAACCATAAGCATCACTTTACGTGGCGCTTCTAGCTTCTCAACTAGCTCTTCTAGAGAGTAAGCACCAACAATGTTAGTACCTTTAGCTGGGCCTTCTAGGAACTCGTCTACTTTAGCAGCAGTACGGTTATGAGCCACAACTTTGAAGCCGTGATCGTTCATGTTTAGGATAAGGTTCTGACCCATTACCGCTAGGCCAATTACACCGATATCACCTTTCATTATTTTATCTCCTTGCGGCTATTCGCACTTATGCGATAGCACTTGCTGCATTTGAATCTAGGAACCACTCTGTTTCGCCAGTTTTAGACTGGATTTTCGCTGCCGGGTAAGGCAACTCTGAAGCAGGAGTAGTATGAATTTCTTTAACGATCTCAACTTTACCTGCACCTAGTACTAGGTAGCTGATTCGTTTTGCTGCTTCTAAAACTTTCGCTGTTTTAGAAACACGGATTTGACCCGACTCAGGGTGAGAAGCTAATACTGATAGGTTCTCATCTTGGTAGTCCGTTGCGCCCGGGAATAGTGAAGCTGTGTGACCGTCTGCGCCAACACCAAGCAGAATCCAATCGAAGACAGGCGTCCCGTTTTCAGTTGGGATTACGTCTGCCATCTCTTTTGCGAAACGCTCTGCTTCTGCTTTAGGTTCATCTTCACCACGAATGCGGTGGATGTTTTCAGCAGGAAGGTTTACTTGAGTAAACAACAATGCATTCGCTTCACCGAAATTGCTTTCAGCGTCGTCTGGTGCAACGCAACGTTCGTCGCCCCACCAGAAGTGAAGGTTATTCCATTGAATACCTTCAGCGTAAGGCGCCTGCGCTAAAAGCTTGAAAAGCATTTTTGGCGTGCTGCCACCCGACAGTGAAATATGAACAGGTGTGCCCTGCTCGCTGTATGCTTTCATTTCATTTGCTAGGTTTTCAACAACCAGTTCAGGCGTTGCAAAGATCTTGTGATTGATCATAGTTCGCAGTAATCCGTGTCTGTTAAGTTTTTGCATGGGAAACGCCATGCGCGGCCATCACGTTGCAGAAGTTCATCTGCTTCTTGTGGGCCCCAAGTACCACAAGCATAGCCAAACAGTGCTTGAGGATCTTGCTTGAAGTCTAAGATTGGTTGAACGTACTTCCAACATGCTTCTACTGCATCGGTACGTGCAAACAGAGTCGCATCACCGTTCAGTGCATCAAGAAGAAGACGCTCATAAGCCGTTAGCATCTGAGTTTCAGGTAAGTCAGAGTAAGAGAAGTTCATTTTCACTTCTTTTGCTTTGAAACCTGCACCTGGCTCTTTCAAACCAAAGCTCATCTGAATACCTTCATCCGGTTGGATACGGATAATCAGCTTGTTCTCAGGTGCATCTTGACCAAACACTGGGTGAGGCGTGTTCTTAAAGTGAATCACGATTTCCGTTACGCGCGTTGGTAAGCGTTTACCCGTACGTACGTAGAAAGGAACCCCATTCCAACGCCAGTTGTTGATGTGTGCTTTAAGACCAATGTACGTTTCAGTACGAGAGTCATCTGCCACACCCGGTTCTTCACGGTAACCAGGCAAATGCTGACCACGAACGTCTGATGCTGTGTACTGACCTAAAACCAAATCTTTACGCAGGTCGTCTTCTTCCAGTGGTTTCAGACACTGAAGTACTTTAACCACTTCGTCACGAATTGAATCCGCATTGATTTGTGCAGGTGGCTCCATGCCAACCATTGCTAACACTTGTAGCAAGTGGTTTTGGAACATGTCACGAACGGCGCCAGAACCGTCGTAGTACCCGCCACGCTCTTCTACGCCAAGAAACTCAGCACCTGTGATTTCAACGTATTCAATGAAGTTACGGTTCCACAGAGGTTCAAACATCGCGTTTGAGAAACGAAGCACTAGAAGGTTTTGTACCGTTTCTTTACCAAGGTAATGGTCGATACGGTAGATCTGGTGTTCTTGGAAGTGATGATGGATCTCTTCATCCAGCGCTTGAGCTGATGCTAGATCGTAACCAAATGGCTTCTCAATGATAAGACGACGCCAGCCGTTCTTCTCATCGTTCAGGCCATGTGCAGCAAGGTTTGCTGGGATCACACCGTAAAGGCTTGGCGGGGTTGCCAAGTAGAACAATGTGTTATGGTTTTCGAATTGGTAGTCTTGCTCAAGCTTATCCAGACGTTGTGCTAGACGAGCGTAATCATCTACATCTGAAGTGTTGATCGCTTGGTAATGCAGATGTTCAATAAATGCATTCAGCGTCTCTGGCTCAGTTTTTTCCATTTCCTGAAGAGACTTCTTCAGCTTCTCACGGTAAGACTCGTCGCTGTACTCAGTACGGCTCACTCCAAGAATCGCAAAGGATTCTGGAAGTTGATTGCTAGCATACAGGTGGTACAAAGCAGGAATTAACTTGCGGTAAGTTAGATCTCCCGACGCACCAAAAATAACGATGCTGCTGTTTTCAGGTATTACCATCATCTTTCCTATAAAAACAAGGTTTTTAGTATTCGCCAAAGGTATCAGCGACATACGAAAATAGATAATAGGTCTTAACTATTACATCAATAGTAAGCGCCTATTAAATTTGAGAATGCGTTTGGTAAACGAGGGTGAATGCTATCACCTCTATTCGGGACAGTATTGTCTATGAGTATTTGATTTACATCAACCACTGTGAAAGCAATCGATTAAATATTGACTCATTTCGAACAAATTCTAATCGATAGCTGAGTTCACAAAGGTAGAAATAGCAGCAAATCGGCATTCTCAAACATTGTAGTCAAGAAAGAATGGCATCTGGTCTGTGGAGTGACTTGCGGATGTTAAAAGGGAAACTAAAACCAGCTTATTCAACTGGTTTTACAGTTTATTTGGAATGTAAAGGCGTCTTCGGATGAATATAGCTTCTCGCACTGCCTTATCTTTTCGCTTTGTTATAACAACGTTCAGGACGACCAACGGTGCCGTAGTTTAAATCGGCAACCAACTCACCCGTCGTGATCAAGAATTCTAGGTAGCGTCTTGCAGTGGTTCGGCTTGCACCAATACGTTCACCTGCCTCATCAGCCGTAATATTCGTCGCGTCAGCTTGTTGAAAGACCGCACGAATCTTGTCGAGCGTTACACCGTCGATCCCTTTAGGTAACGTCGATACTTTCGCTGAATCTGCTTTCGCATTCGCTTGCAACATCTTGTCGACCAAGCCTTGGTTAAGGTCAGACACGCTTTCAAACTCTTGCTGCTGTGACTGATACTTTTTCAGCGCCGCTTCCAAGCGAGGGAACATCACAGGTTTCAATAGATAATCGACCACTCCACCGCGCATTGCCTGTTGCAGTGTATCCACATCGCGAGCAGCAGTAATCAAGATAACGTCGCAGCCTTGATTGCTCCCTCTTACGTGATTAAGAATATCGAGCCCACACCCGTCCGGCAGATACACATCCAATAACACCAAATCAGGTTTTAAGATGTCCAGTTGCATCAGCGCTTCAGACTGTGTGGTGGCAATGCCGACCACGTCAAAGCCACCCATCTGTTCTAAATAACGATGGTGTAGCTCTGCAATCGCAATATCATCTTCAATGACCATGACTCTCGTGATTGCGTTCATTTATGTTCTTCCTTTAAGCATGCTTTTTCCGTCACGATGATCTTCACAAGATCGCTTCGTGCTTAATTATTATTGTTCTTCTTTTGGCAGATAAACCGTCATTCGCGTGCCAAAATCGTGGTTATCGACCATTTCAAGCTGCCCTTGATATCGGTCTGCCAGCTGCTTTATCAGATACAAACCCACACCACGATTTTGCTTCGCTTTGCTCGATACGCCTTTTTCGGTGAGTGCTTTGGTCGCCAACTCTTTCGGCAAACCGCACCCTTTGTCTTCTACTTCTACGATAATTTCATTACCAAAATCACTGATTGACACTTCAATAACCCGACGCGCTGGCGCAATTTGTCCCTCTAGCTTAATAACCGTCATCGTTGCATCAAAGGCGTTATCAATCAGGTTGCCAAGGATTGTGACAACGTCATCAGCGTTTAACCAGCGAGGCAGAGCTTCAAGCCTTGAGCCTTCTTCGACCTTGAGCTCCAAACCTATTTCTCGTGCGCGCTCCGTTTTCCCTAAAAGCATGCCTGCAATGAGCGGGTCTTTAACGGTCTCACGCAAGAACGCGATCAAGCTTTGATAGTGCTCCGTTTCTTGGCCTATCAGTTGCTGAACTGAATCCAATTCGCCCATCTGAATCAAACCACTGATGGTGTTGAGCTTGTTTTGGTGCTCGTGAGTTTGTGAACGCAGTAGATCAGCATACTCTTTGGTTTGTGAGAGTTGATCTGTTAAGTCGTTGATTTCATTTCGCAATCGGAAACTGGATACCGCGCCGACCACTTCACCCGCCACTATAATTGGGCTACGGTTAGCAATGATTCGCTTATTGTTTAAATACAACTCAACATCGTGGTCGGTGTCGCCGGTTGATAACAGTTGCTCTAAATCACTGCCTGGCAATACATCAGAAAGGCGCTGTTGATTGAGTGCTTTATCCCTGTCTATCGATAAAATATCGCAGGCACTCTTATTAATAGAACGCAAAATGCCGTGCTTATCGATGCTCAAAATGCCCTCTTTCACGGTACTCATGGTTACATCTAGCTCAACATACAACCGGCCTATCTCTTCAGGCTCAAAGCCTAAAATAGCGCGTTGAAAACGGCGAGATACATAACTCGAAATCAAAGCGTTGACCGCAACCACCAGCAACGCCATCACAATCAAAAAGGCTAAATAGGGTTCGATTCGATCTTGCAAAGAATCCAATAAGTAACCAACTGACACCACACCAATAATGGTCCCTTGGGTGTCTTTTACCGCGGATTTACCACGAACTGAAAAACCAAGTGATCCTTTGGCTGTCGACACATAAGACTCACCCAATACCAATGCTTTTTGGTTATCACCACCACGCATGGGTTTACCGAGCCTGTCATCATAAGGGTGAATCAGGCGGATACCTTTATCATCTCCCACAACGATAAACGCCGCACCAATGAGCTGAGTAAGGTTACGAAACTTAACTTGGGTTTCTTCAGACAGAACGTAGGGAACGCCATTAGGGTCCAACGTTCCATTTTCTTGAATAATGCTGGTGACAAGTGGCGATTCAGATAGAAATTCAGCAACACCTAACGCTTTCAAACCCATCTCTTGCTCTTGAGATTGTTTGATGTAGTAAAAACCAGCCGCTGCAAGAATCAAAAGTTCAACAAGGCCTGTGACCGTCATGATAATCAGTAACCTTTTACGGAAACTGATACTGCTCCATTTCATATTCCACCGTCCCTAACGTTAGACGAACAATGTTAACACCAAGTTAATTGCATGACCTTTTTAGGTACGCGAATTTGTGACTGTTACTCAACTAAATAATTGAGCAGATTGTTAACTGATAATCCGGTACGTTGTTCCTTTCGATTAATCGTTCACTTTTAGAACGGTTTAGCTTAAAAGCCAAAATAAACGAATAAATATTGAGCTAGATCACTAAGCTTTTAGGTGTTTTTTAGGTTGTTTAAAATAAATACAATTATAATGGTTGCATATGAAGAAGTTTATTGTTGCCAAGTCATAAGTCATGATTTTCTGACAGCGCTTTAAATCGAAATTTCGATTAACAAAAAGACAACAAGCCTTCGCTCACTGGACGTATCTATAACTAAAAGTTGCACGCTCTGCGCTACGGTTGTTGAACAAACAGGTTATCTGTCTAACCTCATTCACACATCCTAATTTACACTAAAGGCCAGCATGACAACTCAGAGGTGCTTGATCAAATCAGCGCCCAATAATAAAACATTGATGAGCTGGAAGTATCGATCAGTGGCAACGTCCATTAGAAACAGGATAAAAAACATAACGTATAAACATTGTTGAAAAGGAAACCAGGCAATGAAACGCGATAACTTTGGAATTTGTCTTACTAAGACTATGCTGTTCAAACACTTACAATCGACTTTTACTCACGTAAGAGCCTATGAGAAAGATGGCACCTCCCCTCTCGATCTCAAGGTGTTGTTAGCATTCCCTCAAATGTCAGGTAGAGATTTATTACAAACAATGCAAGGTTCAAGACAATTGGTGTGGCGCGCCGATCACCATTGTCCTAGCTTTAAATAACCTACTTCATTTTGTAAAAACACTTCTATACTGAACTTAAAGAGCACGCTTCTGCGTGCTTTTTAAGTTTCATTTATCTTTGATATTCACGTCACTCAATCTTATTTACACTTGATTAACGAGTTATGAGAATTTCCATTCATATGAGACAATCTATTCAAGACAAATGACTATCGCCCTGTTAACATTAGAGTTAATACTCTAATTGGTATTTAATGCAGATGACCAAACCAAAATTCCGATACCTTGCGCTCGCTAGTGTGCTACTCAGCACATTCACGGCGCCAAGCTATGCTGCTTCGCTCACTTTCTCTGAAGCGTGGCAAATATTACAAGAAAACAACAACTCACTTGCGGCTCAACAAGCCAACGTTGAACGTTATCAACACCTTCAGAACTCAACAAGTAGCCTTAATCTGCCTTCGATCACCTTGGGGGCTAACTACACGCACCTTGATAGTGACGTAACCATCAATGGTGAGCAGTTTTCAGATAGCTTGAGTGGACTGCCATTTCCAATGCCACCCGGATTTGCTGGCCTACTTGGCGGTGTAACCTCCACCATTACCGAACAAGATATCTTCAGCTCTTCCATTCGTGCGGTGTGGCCTATCTTTACAGGTGGTCGAATTACCGCTGCGCAAAATGCGGCAGAAGGTAAAAGCGAAGAAGCGCAAAGCCAACTGTTGATGGAGAAACAAGCTCGCTACGAAGATTTAAGTAAGTATTACTTCTCGGTGATCTTAGCGGAAGACGTCGTGAAAACGCGACAAGCCGTTGAAGCAGGCCTAACTCAACACCGTGATTTCGCCATTAAGCTTGAACAGCAAGGACAGATCGCACGAGTAGAACGTCTGCAAGCCGATGCTTCTTTAGATAAAGCCATGGTAGAGCGCGCGAAAGCTCAAAACGATCTCAAAATTGCTCAATTGGCGCTGACTCAGATCCTTGGTCAAAGTGAAAGTGTAGACCCCTCTGAACAACTGTTTATCAATAAGAACCTGCCTCATATGGACGTGTTCATTGACCAAACACTCATGACCTACCCCGGCCTTAAGATACTTGACGCAAAAGAGAAACAAGCAAGCAGCTTAATTAAGGCAGAGAAAGGTAAATACTATCCAGAAGTGTACCTTTACGGTGATTACAGCCTTTACGAAGATGACTCTCTCGCCAGTGAAATGAAACCCGATTGGTTAGTTGGCATTGGTGTGAATGTACCGCTACTTGACACTTCTGGCCGTTCCGACAAAGTCGCCGCCGCTCACAGTGCCGTATCACAGGTTCAATTCCTTAAGTCACAAGCCAAGCAAGACTTAACCGTGTTGGTTCAAAAGACTTACCTTGAAGCAAAGCAAGCGATTGAAGAGGTTCAAGGCCTCAATTCAAGCCTCTCTTTGGCTGAAGAGAATCTATCGCTTCGTAAAAAGGCGTTCACTCAAGGGCTTTCTAACTCATTAGAAGTGGTTGATGCCGAGCTATATCTGGCGAGTATTAAAACCCAGCAATCTGCTGCGCGATTCAAATATCTAATCTCTCTCAACAAGCTTTTGGCGCTTACCAGCGAAATGAATGCTTACTCAAGTTACTTAACCTCTTCTGTTACGTCTGATTTCGAATCAAAAACAGACACCGCTAGCCAGTCAAAAGGATAATTCATGAAACCTATTAAGCCCCTTCTTCTAGCTATAGTTGGTATCGGCATTATTGGCTGGGTCGGATACAGTTTTTACCAAGCGTATCAGCCTCAACCGGTTAAGCTTCAAGGCCAAATCGATGCACAGCAATACAGCATCTCTTCTAAAGTACCTGGCCGAATTGACCAAGTATTCGTGCGCAAAGGCGACTCTGTTGAGAAAGGTGAATTGATCTTTTCTCTTCTTAGCCCTGAGATTGACGCGAAGCTAGAGCAAGCAAAAGCCGGTCAGAAAGCCGCTGGTGCATTAGCACAAGAAGCAGAGAATGGCGCGCGTACTCAACAGATCCAAGCAGCCAAAGATCAATGGCTGAAAGCCAAGGCTGCAGCTGATCTGATGGACAAAACGTACCAACGTGTAAACAGCCTTTACAACGATGGCGTTGTCGCAGAACAAAAACGTGATGAAGCCAAAACACAATGGCAAGCCGCAAAATACACTGAAAGTGCCGCATTCCAAATGTACAAATTAGCGCAAGAAGGTGTTCGTGACGAGACTAAGGTGGCTGCTGCTCAAAAAGCATTAATGGCGGCGGGTGCAGTAGCAGAAGTTGAAGCGTACGCAAAAGACACACAGATCCACAGTTGGTTTAATGGTGAAGTATCTCAAGTTCTATTGAGCAGCGGTGAGCTAGCACCACAAGGTTTCCCTGTTGTGACTGTTATCGACACCAACGATGCATGGGCAGTACTCAATGTGCGTGAAGATATGCTTAAGCATTTCGAGAAAGGCAGCCAGTTTGAGGCATACCTACCGGCTTTGGATAAGTCACTAACTTTCCAAGTCACACACATCGCCGTAATGGGTGATTTCGCGACTTGGCGTTCAACAGACGCAGCACAAGGTTTCGACTTACGAACTTTTGAAGTAGAAGCGCAACCTGTCGATACCGGCGAGACACTACGAATGGGTATGAGCCTTGTGGTTGAGCTTTAGGTGACCTATGTCTGCTAACTTCCGATCTACAGGCTCGCAATCAACTGAGCATCACAAAGTGACGATCCCATTACTAAGGCAATGGGCTATTGTTCGTAAAGATAAATGGTTGTTGTCTTGCCTAACTTGGATTCCTTTACTTCTTGCTGCAAGCATTTGGCTTATATTTGCACAAGGTATCGCTCGTGATTTACCGGTGGCTGTTGTTGATCTTGAGCACAGTCAAATCTCGCAACAGTTCACACGTCTTGTTGATGCGTCACCAACGCTGCAAGTCACTCAGAAATACAGCTCGGCGAGTGATGCGGCGAAAGCGATGATCGAACGAGATATCTATGGTTACGTTGTGATACCAAGGCACTTCGACCGAGACCTTCTACTCGGTTTGAACCCGCAAGTGTCTGTGTTCTATAACAGCCAATTTATCTTGATCGGTAAGCTGGTGAACTCTGCATTGCTGCAGGCTCAAGGGACTTTTAACGCGCAACTTGAAGTCGTTAAACAGCTGTCACACGGTGATACCACGGTGCAATCAGCATTAGGCCAAGCAGTAACAGTGCAAAGCCAGATCACGCCATTGTTCAACAAGAACACCAGTTATGCTCAGTTCTTGGTGTCTGCGGTTATTCCTGCACTATGGCAGATCATGATTGTAGTGGGCACGATATTGGTTTTGACGGCGAACGTTAGAGCTCGTGGCCTTCACGCTTGGTTATCCAACGCCCCGATGAAGTCACTCGCATCAACATTAACGCCCTACCTTGTCTTGTTTTTGATGTTTGGTATCGCGTTTAGCTTTTGGTTCTATGTGCTCTTAGACTGGCCGTTTAACGGCAGCTTTATAGCATTGACCATTGCCCAACTGCTTACAGTGATCAGCTGTATCATCATGGGTTGTTTGTTTTTCTTCTTAACACTTGATCCTGCAAGGGCGATGAGTTTCGCTGGCGCATTTACGGCACCAAGTTTTGCGTTCATGGGCATTACCTTTCCAGTAACAGACATGAACACGGCAGCTCAAATTTGGAGAAGCTTGTTGCCAGTGAGTCATTACATCGAAGTACAAACAGCACAGTCTAGTTATGGCGTGAGCGCGGCACAGTCTTTGATCAGCCTTTCTTCTATGTTGTGGTACGCGGTTCCTGCTTTCTTGGTGATGTTGTTAATTAAGAAACACTTGGCGCAATCAGATCTATCTACAAAATCAGCAAAAGCAGCTTTATCTGCAAAAACAACATCGTCAACACAGCCAGATGCATCAGCACAACAAGGAGTAAAACGATGAGCTTTACTCAACTGCTCAAGCAAGAACTCTTAGCGGTACTGCGCAATCCTGTCGTGCTTCTTACGGTATTTGGTGGCGTGGTCTTCTATTCATTCTTGTATCCATTGCCTTACGCGAACCAAGTCCCTCAACAGCTTAAAGCTTCCGTTGTGAACTTGGATAAGAGTCAAAGCAGCTACCAATTAGAACGTATGGTGGATGCCACCTCTCAAATCGAATTGGTCCGTCGAGACTCGACCATCGCCGATGCTAAACAAGCCGTACTTAACCAAGAAATTGGCGGATTCCTCGTCATTCCAGAAGACTTCTATAAAGACTTGCTGCTCGGTAAGAGCCCGACGCTTTCTTACGCTGGCGATGCTTCTTACTTCTTGGTATACGGAACCATTGTTGAAGGGCTTGCCAAAGCTGGAGGCACGTTAGCTGCGCAAGTTAAGGTTAGCCACTTGTTAGTCGAAGGTGTGCCTTTAGAATCGGCAGCCAAAGGCTACAGTGCATTCAGCTTGAACCTGAAACCAACGTTTAATAGTCGCATGGGATACATCGATTACGTAGTTCCAGCCGTCTTTGTGTTGATCCTGCAACAAACCTTAGCCATGGCTTCAGGTTTAGTTGGGGCAACCCAAAACGCTCAATCGACATTTGGCTACTGGAGTAAAACCTCTCCAGCGAAATTGATGCTTGCTCGCTGTTGTACCCTAGTCGGCATTTATTACTTGTTGTCGATGTACTATTTCGGCGCAAGCTTTTCGATGTATGGGATAAATCTGCTCGCTTCAACAACACAGATCTTAACCTTACTTCTGCCCTTCTTACTGGCCAGCTGTTTAATCGGGATTTTTATTGGTGAACTAGTGCCACGAAGAGAACTAGTCACGGTTGTGGTGTTAATAAGTTCAATGCCACTGATCTTCTCTTCAGGTTTTATCTGGCCAGTTGAAATGATACCTGAATGGTTAGTTCTGTTATCACAGCTGTTCCCAAGCACACCGGCTATCCAAGGTTTCTTAGCGCTTAATCAGATGGGTGCATCTTGGCAAGAAGTGGCGTCTCAATGGACATTGTTATGGGGACAAGTCGTTTTATGGGGCTCGCTGTTGGCGCTCAAGCTCTACCACAAATCGAGTAAACGTATCACTGGGGCTGTGTAGCACTAGTCTCTAAACGCTAAGCCTAATGCTCATGCTCATGCTCATGCTCATGCTCATCGTAAACCATTAAAAAGGCTCTGATAAAGGGCCTTTTTAATACCCTCTCGCCTGATTCCATCTTAAGCCATCAATTGTATGAACGCTTCCCAAGCACATATCGAATATTCAAACTCGCCGACTTCCCTGTGATCCCCCACTATAATTCACCTTAGCCCGTCGCTATAACAGCTACTGCATATACTTTTCCAGTCTAAAAAGCGTCGACTTATTCCCAAACAATGACAAAACCCGAACAATTGTAAATTTATTGTAAAAATCTCTTTGTTCGCATTATTTTTATGTATAGGATTATCAGCAGGTCTTGACGGGCCGAATACCATAGTCTTATTGGTGCACATACCAAAAGGATATCCATATAAAGCAAGAACAGTACTTATATTTGTTTCGTTTTTCGACCTAGCTACAGCCGTTTATGTTGCCGTCGAATGAAGTAGATATACCGCTGAAAATATACAAATCAAATAGAAAACAAACACAACAGCAACAAACATAATTTATTAAAAAGACAGGGAAAACCATGAAAAACATACGTGAATTATTTTTTGGGTTTATATTATTGTTTAGTTCCAGTGCATTTGCAGAAGAAGGATCATTTAACCAAACGATCAGTAACTTAAGTCAAAGTGTTGATGGATTTTTCAACGAATACACAGGTTGGTTCGTTGGGCTGATATTTAAAAGTGTACCGATTGGTGAAGCTAACTTTCCAGTGATTGTTGGTTGGCTCTTACTCGCTGCGATCATCTTTACTGTTTATTTTGGCTTTGTTCAATTTAAACGAGTTGGCATGGCGATAGACATTATCAAAGGTAAGTATACCGACCCTAACTCGAAAGAGGATGGCGAGGTTTCTCACTTTCAAGCGTTAACAACAGCGCTTTCTGGTACTGTCGGGCTTGGTAACATTGCCGGTGTAGGTGCTGCACTTGCGATTGGTGGTCCTGGCGCGACATTCTGGATGATCTTGTGTGGTCTTCTGGGTATGGCTTCTAAGTTCTGTGAGTGTACCTTAGGTGTGAAATACCGAACTATCCTACCTTCAGGTGTTGTTTCGGGTGGTCCAATGTACTACCTCAGCCAAGGTCTTGGTGAAAGAGGTTTAGGCGGACTAGGTAAAGTGCTCGCTATTGGTTTCGCATTAATGTGTATTTTGGGCGCACTGGGCGGCGGTAACATGTTCCAAGCTAACCAAGCACACGCCATGTTAACTTACGCATTTGATGTACCAAGTGAATACGGTGTGATCACTGGCCTTGTACTTGCCTCTTTAGTTTTCTCTGTGATTGTTGGTGGTATGCCTTCTATCGCATCGGTAACGGAAAAAGTTGTTCCTTGGATGGCTGCTCTGTATATCGGTATGGCTCTGATTGTTATCGGCTCTAACCTCGATCAAGTTGGTCCTGCTTTCAGCGCAATCTTTACAGGTGCATTTACTGGTGAAGGTGTTGTTGGTGGATTCATTGGTGCGTTAATTCAAGGCTTGAAGCGTGCAACGTTCTCGAACGAAGCAGGTGTAGGTTCAGCAGCTATCGCTCACTCAGCGGTTAAAACAAAAGAGCCAATCACCGAAGGTCTAGTATCACTATTAGAACCGTTCGTTGATACGGTAATCATTTGTACTATGACCGCATTGGTTATCACTATCGCCGGCTTAAACGTAGGTCCATTCGATGGTTCTGGTTTAACGGGTGTAACGCTTACTGCGGCATCGTTTACTGAAACGGCAGAAGTGTTCAAATACACACTCGCTCTCGCGGTAATCATGTTTGCGTTTTCTACCATGATTTCTTGGTCGTACTATGGGCTTAAGGCTTGGACTTACCTATTTGGTGAAGGCAAAACAACGGAACTAATTTTCAAAGTGATTTTCTGTGTGTTTGTTGTGATTGGTGCGACAATTCAATTTGGCGCGGTAATCGACTTCTCTGATGCGGCTATCTTTGCAATGTCTATCTTCAACATTCTTGGTCTGTACTTCTTGATGCCGGTTGTGAAGAAAGAACTGCAATCATTTGTTGCCCGTGTGAAATCAGGCGAAATCAAGACTTACGATAAATAGTGTTTCATCAATAAGTTATCGTCGAATAACGCTGTTCTAAAAATTTTTGTAATACCCTTTGCTTGAGAAAGCGAGAACAGTACTGCAACTTATCTAAAATCCCTACGAGCTTAAGGTTTAGCTCGTAGGGATTTTTGTATCTGGATTTTCTTGTTCAAGCCGTTCAGGGTCTTGGTTTACTTTTTTGCGATCCACCAGCTCTTCTACTTCAATCATTTCACGTTGCGCTAATGGCGAATTACAATCATCGAAGCAATAGGCTACGGTGCAGTTCTCACACAGATATTCATTCATAGTTTAATCCCTGTCCATTGAGATGGTCTAATCACAGAATGACAACAGACCGCGTGTTCATCCTAGAACATCGCTATTATGCTGTTTCTCAACCCTATAAATATGCGTGCAAAGTCACCAAAATATTCAATTAGTCACATATTAAAACCATTTTACGGCTCTAATCACGAATAGCTTGGTAATAGTGTGAAAACGGATCTTCAATGTCTGGCTCTCCTAGCTAGTCATACATTGCGCAGCTCCCCTACAAAATTAATCTGGAACGAAAAACGCCCACACCATTTTCATGATGTGGGCGTTTGAATAGCTGCAGCTAAAGACAAATGAATTAAAGGTTTGAGTTTATAAACCCATCTCTTCGGTTAGCGTTTTGATTTGCTTGAGATCCATGGTGTGGACTTCGATCATTTGTCTGATATCACTTAGACGAGAGTTTGCGTTGTCTTGCTTCTCACACGCGTCAGACTTCGCATCCCATGAAGTGCCATCTAAGAACACGTCACACGCTTTCTTAAGTGAACCAAGGTTTTTTTCAAGCTCGTCTCTTTCCTTCTCAAGCTTTTCAAGCTCTTGAGATATTTGTAATTCTTTACGGAACAGCTCACGAGAGCGTTCAAACAAGGTCGACTGCATATCCGCCTGACGGTTTAGCTTCTGGTTATCTTGCTCGGTTTTGTCTAGCGTTTGCTTTTGTTCGTTTAACTGCTGTTCTAGTGAGTAGTTCGCCTTCTCTAAAACTGCAGATTGTTTCGCTAACTCTTGGAGCTCTTTTTGGTGCTCTTCAGCCTGTTTCGCTAGCGCAACTTCTACTTTTGCGTCGATCTCGGTATCGACTTTTGCCACCTTTGCTTCAACCGACGTCATCAATTCTGTTTTACTGTCGCGCACTTCTTGATAACGGGTTTCGAGTACCTGATAAGTGGACTCCCACTTCGAGGCCGTCACTGTCGAACCGATTAAGCCACCCAGAGCTAAACCTATAACCGCCGCAATGCCGATATAGAGCTGACTGCGCTTATCGCGTTCTTCAATAACAACCACTTCATCTTGTTCGCTTTGTCCAGATTGCTGGTTCACTAGCGGGTACTCCCAAAAATATGTTTAACGTTACGCGGTCACTGGCACTAATGCAAATACTGATTGTGTAGGTTCAGTTAAACCTGTCGCTCAAGTCAGAAGCACTTGAGCTTTACTAACACGTTCATCTCAACTGCTCACAGACAGATTTAACGAGTTAACTCCGAAATCATCAAGCTGGCAGTATACAAAAGGAAGCTGCTAACGATAACTATCACTACCCATTTTTGCAGTTTTTCGTTGGTCCGGTAACGAAACAATACAAATGCTAAAGCCAATAAAAAAACAATCGCTATTAATCGAGTCATAACTCCTCCTTGTTTCCCTATTTTATACCATTTAAATAAGCAAGTTACGTCAGAGACTCGTTGTTTGATCATTTAGTTGAACAATATTTGTGCAAACAGATATTTTGTAGCTGACATCACATTTTATATGATCTAGGATACGCCTACAGATTACCTAATTATTTAGGTAATTGTTCCGATGAAGACTGCAGGAGAGTGGTTTTTAACTAAATTTTAACATTTAGTTAGATTGACCCGCCGAAGAAGTAAATCTTTCAGGTGCTTTATGCTGGAGAAATCCAGAAAAGTGAGGACTGTCGTTGGAGGAACCTCTGGAGAGAACCGTTAGATCGGTCGCCGAAGGAGCAAGCTTAGTGCCCGTTACTTATCTATAAGTGATTCGCTAAGTGAAACTCTCAGGCAAAAGGACAGAGGAGTGGAAAGCAACAAGCCTTAATTAACAAAAGAATTCTATCTAGAAATCCGTATGTATTAAGTAGTGCTACCGATCCCTGTGATCTGCACTGCCTTCCCTCTTCTCCTTAAATTTTTTAATTTATTAAGGGGAATCTATGAACCACCTACAAGCTACACTACAAACCATCAACCAATTCGTTTGGGGACCACCACTGCTTATTCTGCTAGTGGGTACAGGTATCTACTTTACTTTTGGCTTAGGCTTACTCCAGTTTAGACACCTCCCAACCGCGCTAAAAATGGTATTCAGCAAAGACAAATCCGGTACGGGTGACGTATCAAGTTTTGCCGCTTTGTGTACCGCACTTTCAGCGACCATTGGTACTGGTAACATCGTTGGTGTAGCGACCGCAATCAAGATTGGTGGCCCTGGTGCCCTATTCTGGATGTGGCTTGCCGCTGTATTTGGTATGGCGACCAAATACGCAGAATGTCTACTTGCTGTTAAGTACCGCAGAACCGATAGCAATGGCGAAATGGTTGGCGGCCCTATGTACTACCTTCAATACGGTGTTGGCTCAAGAATCTTAGCGGTGATGTTCGCTGTGTTCGCTTTGGGTGTTGCCTGCTTCGGTATTGGTACCTTCCCACAAGTTAACGCTATCTTAGATGCAACTGAAATATCATTTGGCGCTTCGCGTGAAATGTCTGCTGTTGTTCTGACGATATTAGTGGCAGTGGTAACCCTTGGTGGTATTCAATCTATCGCTAAGGTGGCAGGAAAAGTCGTTCCTACCATGGCTATTATGTACATCGTCGCGTGTTTGAGTGTTTTGGTTTCCAATGCAGACCAACTGTTGAATGCCATTACCCTTGTTGTGACCTCTGCGTTTACCAACACGGCAGCAACTGGTGGTTTCTTTGGTGCGAGCATCATGCTTGCTATCCAATCAGGTATCGCTCGTGGTGTATTCTCGAATGAGTCAGGCCTAGGTAGTGCACCCATGGCGGCGGCAGCAGCAAAAACGGACTCATGCGTGAAACAAGGGCTGGTCTCTATGACGGGCACCTTCTTCGATACCATCATCATCTGTACAATGACAGGTCTGGCGCTTATCTTAACAGGCGCTTGGCAAACTGACCTTTCTGGCGCTGCGATGACCACTCACGCATTCGCTGTTGGTCTGAATGCAGATACCCTTGGCCCTATGTTGGTTTCTGTAGGCTTAATCTTCTTTGCGTTTACAACAATTTTAGGTTGGAACTACTACGGTGAGCGCTGTGTTGTGTTCTTGCTAGGTACCAAAGCAGTATTACCTTACAAGATTATCTTCATCGCCTTGATTGCTTCTGGTGCATTCTTAAAGCTCGACATGATCTGGATAATAGCCGATATCGTGAACGGCCTAATGGCAATTCCGAACCTAATCGGGCTTATCTTGCTGCGCCACGTTGTTATCGAAGAAACAAAGCTATTCTTCAAACCTTTAACGTCTTCAAAAGGTTGTGAAGCTGCTAAAGCATAATAAGAACTGAACGATCAAAACGCCCGCAATATTCTGCGGGCGTTTTATTATGATTGAGATAGCTTATATTCCAAAAGCTTAGGTAGGTTCTTCCATCAGAAGCTTAACGCCCAGCCCTACCAGCACCATGCCAGTCACACCTTCCATCCACTTCATAAAACTCGCGTTCTTAAGCAAGTTTTTAGCAGAATTAAGAGCGCCAGCTAAACCACACTGCCATACCATCGCAATCATAAAGTGGACCGAAGCCATCAACATAGATTGCAATAAAGGCGAACCTTCAGGGTTTACAAATTGAGGTAAAAAGGCCAGATAGAAAACTGCCGTTTTTGGGTTAAGAACGTTAGACAGAAAGCCTTCACGCAAAGAACGTTTCGCACTATACACTTGATGAGCTTGTTCACCTACCTTCAAACCGCCACCGTTTTTCATCAAAGCTCGCAAACTGCTTAAGCCAAGCCAGATGAGGTAAACCGCACCAACCATCTTAACGGCTTGAAAGAGTTCAGCGGATTGGGCGAGGATTGCAGAGATACCTACAGCAGAGAAAAAGGCATGCACATATAGACCGCTACAGATACCAAAGCTGGTCATCACACCGTCAGATAAGCCAGAACGGCTCGTATTGCGAATTACCAAAGCCGTATCTAAACCCGGCGTTAGCGTTAAAATAGTGATGGCAATCAGAAATGCCTCAAAGTTCAAAATATCCATATCATTGTCATTCTTGTTCAGCGATCTATCATCAATACCGTGTATCTGAACAATTCGCAAGCAACAATTGCCATCAACTATACAACTCACTGATTTTGTGCACAATGGTACAGTTTAATTTGTTAACAAATAGTAAATTACTGGCATATCACTGCCCTACCTTGTTTAGGCTATATCTTCTACTGAGAAGAACAGCCTCAGAAACAAAGTGAAGTGACCAAGTTCAAAGTACCAAACATCGAGATGCCCCTTAAACTGATGCAGCCTTATGGGTCATTTAAAGAAACCAAATTAAGAGTAGTCAAATGAGCGCATTCAAAAAACTAGTCGAACACTCTCAAAAATGTTCACGCTTTCAACACCTAGCCTCGATTTGTGGTTGGGACCAAGCTTCAATGATGCCAGCTGGCGGTAACCAAGCTCGTAGCGAAGCGATGGCCGAGCTTTCTGTTCATATTCACGGATTAATGACTCAGCCACAGCTTGGCGATTGGATTGCAGACGCTGAAAACGAAGCGCTGAACAACGAGCAACAATCGTCACTTCGTGAAATAAAACGCCAATGGCAACAAGCTAACCTACTTCCAGAAAAACTGGTTGAAGCGAAATCTCTAGCGGGTTCAAAATGCGAACATGCATGGCGTAGCCAACGTGGAGAAAACGACTGGGTTGGTTTTGAAAAGAACTGGCGTGAAGTGGTTGAGCTATCACGTGAAGAAGCACAAATCCGCGCAGATGCCGCTAACTTAACCCCTTATGATGCGATGCTGGATATCTATGAACCAGGCACCAGCTCTGCTTCACTGGATATCTTATTTGCAGACGTTAAAACATGGCTGCCAAGCCTGATTGACGAAGTGATCGAAAAGCAATCGAGCGAGCAATTTAACGCGCCATCTGGTGTCTACTCGACAGAGAAACAGAAAGCACTTGGCTTAGAAGTGATGAAGCTACTTCAATTCGATTTCGCACACGGCCGATTAGATGAAAGTGTTCACCCATTCTGTGGTGGTGTACCTTCAGACGTGCGTATCACGACTCGCTACGACGAAGCTGAATTCGTTCAAAGCTTAATGGGCATCGTCCATGAAACAGGACACGCACGTTATGAACAAGGCTTACCTAAACACCTAACAGGCCAACCAGCAGGTGAAGCTCGCTCTATGGGTATCCATGAATCTCAGTCTCTGTTCTTCGAGATGCAAGTTGGCCGCAGCGACCCGTTCATCGGACACTTAGCCAACCTAGCAGGACAACAGTTCTCAGGCTCAGAATTTGAGAAAGATAACTTCCAGAAGATCTACACTCGCGTGAAGAAAGACTTCATCCGTGTTGATGCCGATGAGCTGACCTACCCAGCGCACGTTATCTTACGTTACGAGATTGAACGTGACCTGATCAACGGCAAAATCAAACATACTGATGTCCCTGAACTTTGGAACACTAAGATGCAGTCTTACCTTGGTTTAAGCACTCAAGGCAACTTCACTAATGGCTGTATGCAAGACATCCACTGGACAGACGGCGCATTCGGCTACTTCCCGTCTTACACACTAGGTGCGATGTACGCGGCTCAGTTCATGGCTTCAATGAAGAAAACGGTTGATGTGAACTCAGTGATTGAAAGCGGTGATTTATCACCTATCTTCACTTGGTTAGAGTCGAACATTTGGAGCAAAGGCAGCCTACTAACTACTGATGATTTGGTGAAAGGCGCAACAGGTGAAACCTTGAATGCACAGTACTTCAAGGATCACTTGAGAAACCGTTACCTTTAATCAGTCAATCAACGATGGCTGTATAGAGCAACGATGAATTAAAGGCTGAGCAGATTACTGACTCAGCCTTTTTACTCTCTAGACCTCTAACCATTAATTACCTTTCAACATATCTAAGAAGATCTGTCTCGATTCGGGTGTGTTGTCCCTGTGGGTTTCGTATTTTATATGTGCTTCTGCATCGGCAGATTGAGACAACTTGATGCTCCAAAGCGCTTTGAGTTGGTTTGGTACAATAGAATATCGAACATCGATAACACGCAGCTCATCTATTGGGTCTTGTGCCACGTAACCATTTGAGAACCAGCGAAAACGCTCAATGTCTTTTGCTTGTTGTGAATTAAGGTCAAGCCACGGGAAATCCTGACTCACATTCAGTTTAACAATAGAGTCTCCAGGATAGGTTTTAACGGAGGTGCCGACTCGAACAGCATCTACGTAGTATCGAGATTCTGTTTCGTACACCACTTTCCAAACCAAGATATTAGCAAAACTCGGTTTTGCCTCTAATCGAATCGGCGTGTGTTGCCTTTCTTCCGCTAATTGCCACCCAATCGCCTCTGCCCTGTCTCGCTGAATCATCCCTAACGTTGGGTAAACCAAAGCCCAAGCAAATGCGACGCGTGCTAGCCAAGGTGCTCGTTTCAACGTTGCAAACACAAGTAAAATTAAGATGGGAAGCGTATAAACAGGATCGATTATTGATATGGTATTCCAAGCAAAACGCGCGTTGGTCAAAGGCCAAAGCAACTGCGTGCCATAAGTGGTACAAGCGTCTAACAGTGCATGAGTGCCGTAACCTAGAGTACAAAACAGCCAGCTTTGTTTGAAAGAAAGCCCGCGCCTTTTTGCAATGAGATGATGCAAAACCAAAGTACAGATCAAACTGCCAATGGGGATAAAGAAGAGTGAATGGGTAAATTGTCGATGAAACTCCAAAGCCAACAAAGGATCAGTCTGTGACTTAATCAGTGCATCTAAATCTGGAGCCAATCCAGAGAGTAGACCTAATACCCCAGCGACAACCAAGTTCTGTTTTTTGCTTGCCGACTGTGACAAAGAAGCGCCTAATACGCCCTGCGTTAAAGGATCCATAAACCACTCATTGATAGTATTCCGTTGAATCAAACAAGATACATTTAGCTATAGCAGTGAATCCCGTTAAACAACAAGATTTCATCAACATACTCATATACATAATCGTATAAATGTAGACTGGCAAACAAAAAAGAGCAGCCTCGTGACTGCTCTTTTTGTTTGAATTCAACGATAGTTCTTACTTCTATATCGCTTTGTTAGCTTACAACTCTTCCCAATTTGTCAGATCGCACTTCCGATATGTCCAAAGGTAATACGCACTCATAAAAACAGAATAAAATGCACCAGCGATGAATGATTCGTACAGCAAGTTTGAAAAGGTCACTCCTTCTCTCGATATACTTAACAGCGATATCAAAGGAAGGAAAAAGACAAAGAATTCGACAAAGCGCACCACTACATTTCGTCCAAAAGACACATAATAAGGCGGCCTTAACTTAAGTCCTGCCTTTCTTAACCATTGATGCAATGGCGGGTTGTAGTTCCATTTTAGAATTTTGGCGGCTTGGAGTGGCTTTGTTGCGTAATTCAATGGAACTAAATCAAGAACCTACGATCTGATCAGCT
>NZ_JAPHPW010000025.1 GCF_026241515.1 Vibrio sp. 14G-20 | reverse complement strand
AGAAAGACACGAAATGGGGCTGCTCTGCCTCTAAACTGAATTACGCAACAAAGCCTCACTGGGCTATAGCGTATTATGGATGGCTTATTTTCGTAGAGGGTAGGTTAACGTTCGTAGAGTTTAATGAAGTGTCTAGTCTGGCTTACTGGTGCTGAACAGTTGTGAAAGTTCGATTTCCTCGAACAAGCACCAACACTTAGCTGAGAATTTTATGATGCGGACTCGATGAGTTTATGCGTTTTCGTGTGTATTGAGTGCTGACCACTGCTGAGGGCAATCTTATTTGTCTATTAATTAGAAAGCCCGTCCCCAATTATGGGGTTATTTACCCATTTCGTAAACTAGTAGAACAAGCCTTTTGTTTGTTTCGCTTGTCCTTATTTTTCCGCTTATTCTTTATATTCACTCAGGCTTTCAGCAGTTAACAAGTACCCAGTTGTTGCTAGGTCGGTGTCGAGAGTTTTGGTCGACAGTTCGCCTGTTACGTAAACGACATCCCATAGTTTAGTCACCGGAGCGCCTTCTTCAAACTTAACATAAATTATTTGGTTAGCGGGTGGCGGTGGCACGTGTATGCAGGCTCCAAAGAAAGGAACCAACAAGAACTCAGTTACACTCGACTCTGTGCCTTCAAGGGGAATAACGAATCCAGCAATGGTGACCTCGTTACCATCTAAATCCTGACGAACTGATCCAATAGCACTCTGTTTCGCCTGCGGTCCATTGTGGTTGATTTGGGCATCGTATCCTGATAGGTATGCAGCTCGCTCCTGCTCAGGAATAAGATCTATCCACTCAAGTGTTTGACCAGCATTTGCAAGCGAAACATTTAATATCGCAGCGATCAAAATGGATATGTGTAACAAAAATTTGGAAATCATAGAGATATGCCTTTTAAATTCATTCAGATGATAGCGCCCCTAGTATTTGGGGCCGCTTTTCTAGTGACGCTTCATTTAGAATAGAAATTGAGCCTTCAATCCAAATACGACATCGGTCTTATCTTTTATCAGTGCGTTTGCCAAATCACCTGATTGTATGGCATCGACGTTAATCGCGGTGTGGTTCATAACTTGAACACTAGGTGACAACTGAAGCCAAGGCGTGACTTTAGCGCGATAATATAGCTCTGCGGTGTATTGATCGTCGAAATCGATATCACCAAATGTGCTTGCCATTGGACTTGCCCAGTTAAATGCGAGCCCAATCATATCCTCTGAACGACTAGCTGGAATATAACCAAAGCCAGCGCTAATTGATGCGTCATACATGGCACCACCATCTTGCGCCCAGCCCGCTCGAACAAACGGAAGCCATTGATTGTTTATAAGGCCGGAGACTGAAACACTGACACCGTGCCCCTCTTTATCATTGCCAACCGCATCACGCTGCCAAAAAGATATGTGAGCGTTATCAATGAACAGCATCTCTTTCGATGGTGTATAACCAACTTCTAAACTTTTCCATGTCGCGCCAGTGTCAAAGAAGTCTTTAACACCTTGGCTGAGGTCAGAGGCGTTCCCCTTCGCATCAAGAATACTCGCTGAAGCGTATACATTGTCAGTCATAAAACCACCAAGCATCACCCCTAGAGCACCATCAGGAAGGCCACCAATCGTACCGTTGCCTGTCGTAAAAACACCGTTATTGAAATCGTTCCATGGACTGGCTAGAGCATAAAAATCGGTATAGTCAGTCATATCCAAAAATCCGGCATAGGCCACCATTCGCTCATCAAGCATAGATTGACGCCAAAATAGATGTGTCGTTCTAAAACCTTGATCACCGTATAAAGAGTGTGCGAAACCAAGATAGCCTAAATCCTTTAAACCATAATCTTTTGGCGATGAGTCGGTATATTTGTGTCGGTGTTCAAACTTGAACACGATACCGCCCGTTGACCCTGAATCGGTATGTACCATATCCCATTGACCATATACTCTAAGCGCCCCTGACGCTGCTGAAGAATCCCCTAGCGCATCCGTTGCTGTTAATCCAAGCATATTGTAATCAACGCCCAATTGGAGTCCGTACTCTTCCTGCCAATGAGCTTTGGTTGCGTTCCAAGAGTCAAAGTGAGATTGCTCAACAGGTGTATCTCTCATCACTGTAAGATCTTCAAACTCATTGGTGTTATCTGCAGCAAATACGGTTGTAGAGATTACCATCACTGACATTAGCATTGTCGCGGTTGCAGATAGGCGAAAAGTGGGTTTCATTATGACCTCGATGAATGATTATTTCTTAAAATCAACGTGACGCATTTCATTTACAATGCGAATTGCAAGAATACATATAGCTTGAAAGGAGACGGGTTATGAACAACAGAGCTATAACCAATCCGTTTTATTGCTTGTCTAGAAGAATGACTTGTACATAAACCACGCGACGGTGTCATCGACGTCTAGTGTCATTGATTCTGACTCCATTGTTCCGTAGGTATTCTCTACACGGAATTCGCCCCAATGAGTTTTTGCAGCGTTCATTGGTGTACCAATGCGTAAAGAGGTTTTTAGAGTGCTGGTTTCGATATCGCCACCAGTATAGGAGTATTCAGGGCTTACCATTACGTAGGTGCCATCGCTACCCGTTTTAACTGTAAAGTAACCCGCAGCCATACCACCCACGGTTGAGTTGTCACTCACACCGAATTTACGGGTCATTGCGTCACTGTATTCTCCGCCTAAAACGCCACCTCTTAGATACATAGAAAACTGTTCTACGGGTGTAATCGCTACAACAGCACCCAGCGCAGCAGTCGTCATTGAAGCGTTATCGATAAGGTCGAGAGATGCTGCGACTTTTGGTACTGTCGGGTCATCAAAGTTGAATACATGGAAGTATTGAGCACGAGCATCTGAGTACTTTCCTTCTTTATCCATGTTGCCTTCTACAGCGACCATGCCTTGTTGAGTGTCGTTAACGGAAAATGCATACGTTAGCGCTCCCTTTACATCGCCGTTATTGGTTGCACCAACAGTGAAAGAGGTCGTCGCTCTTGCAACATCTGAAGGGTCGTGGTCTTCTTCAGCCATCACGAAAGTGCTAGAAAGAGTGAGTGCAGCAAGAGCCGTTAGTGCAAATTTTTTATTCAGTGTCATTTTAGTTTCCTAAGTGGTTAATCAGTTGACGTGATAATGGTACAAAGAATTACCCTGACCCCTAACTAACGTTTGTAGGATGAAACTGGACAAAAAAAATCTCGCACATAGTATTGATAAGTGAATAAACGAAACTCAATGTGCTGTTATAAATTTTTTCTTAATTGCAAAACAATTGCTTAATGCAGGTTTAGCAGCGTAATAGAAAAATGAATGGAGATATGATGAATTTTAGCCTTGAACAGTTGGCCACTTTTGTTGCTGTATACGAACAAAAATCCTTAAGTAAAGCCGCAGTCAAACTGAACAAACATCGCAGTACGATAGGTCAGGTCGTGACTAATCTAGAAGATACTTTGCAGGTGACTTTGTTTGTTAAAGTGGGCCGTTCGGTGGAGCCAACAGAAGAAGCCACATCGTTGTATCGATATGCAAAGCAAGCAGTAGAGCAATTAAAAACGTTTGATAAGTTGGCGATGAATCTCGCTTCTGGCGATTTAGAATCAATTAACATCGGGTATTGTAGCTTCGTCCCGCAAATTGCAATTGCTGATATTAGAATGCAGTTAGCCAAAGACTTTCCGAACCTCAGAGTTAATTTATTTGTCTGCGGGAAAGATAAAATCAAACAAGGAATTGAATCGGGCGATTTGCATTTTGGGATAGTGAACGTTTATGACAGTACAGCGATTAATAGCTTTAACTCAACATATTTAGAAACACTCTCTTTTATTCCGTTTGGGGCAAGAAATAGTGAGCTTTCACGCACCCCTCCTGAGGAGATGCTTGTTAAGCTAAAAAGCACGAAGCAATTAGTATTGCAATCTTTGATTGAAGAGGGGATGTCCGATAAAGTCATACTTTCACCAAACTATGAAGCAATAGACCAACATTCTGTAGTAATACGACTGGTAGAGCTTGGTCACGGTTGGGCCTTACTTCCTAGATCAGTTATAAAATCAGAATACGTTAACCAAAATTTAATTCAGTTAGAAGTTAGCGAGTGGAAAAAAAGTTTAGAGGTCCCAATCTCACTTTGGAGTCCACATTCAATTAAATTGGAAAAAATCAGAGAATCGATTCTCGGTGCATTACAAGAATATATCGACTACGTGCTAGAGGAGCTAAATAGTTGAACGTATATGTATCGTTTTAATTGAACTAAGACCATCCAGATACATGGCGTTTAATATCGATACGGTATTAAACGCTTGATGTGCGAAGACTGCATAGAACGACCTATATTTGATTACCAGCGGGATGCTCTTCCCAAGTTATAAGGTGTGGACGCTAGTGATCTACTTAACTTTTATTACTTCGAACTCATGAGTTGGCTCTACAAACTCATATTGTGCATCGATAATTTGAAGCTCATATTTACCTTGTTCATTGGTTATTTCTAGGACACCGTAAGCGGCATTTAACGCATGACGAAAAGACTCTAGTGGTAATATGTTTCTGACTAAACCTGCAGTAAAAAGTGCAGAGAATAAGTTGCCAATACCACGTACTTTTTCATCAAAATTGATCTTAGGTAAACTCGCAATAAATGAGGCATAGCGTGTTGTTAGCAGTAGGCTATAGGTATCGGCTTCTAACCAGTCAAGGCCCTTTACTATTGCCATCTTTGCCCCTGTCTTGAGCACCTTTTCGCATGAAGTGACGGCTTCGTCCAGAGATTCAACATTGAGTTGTGTTAACTCACTCAGTTCGCGTTCGCTCAATATTACGGCATCGGACATCGGAATCAGCGTCTGTGTGATAACATCGAGCGCTTTAATTGAGGAATCAAGCGAATTTTCATCGATTTGAAACTCGGGTTCGTATATGAATAAAGCTTCTGGGTTGCATTCCTTTACGAGCTTCACTGCGTCAACAATGGCTTGATGTTGAAGTCCGCTCCCCTGATATCCAGCCAGTATTGCACCACAATCGACTAACTTTCCTGTGTCTTTAAGACCGTCCATTCGTGCGTGAATTTCCTTTGCACCACGACTTTGTTCTGAGCTGCTATTTTTTCGCTCTGTGATACTTGAGATTTGTGCGGAATGAATAGGCCAAACCTCCACCCCCATTTTTTGCATAGGAAAAACGGCTGAACTATTGGCGACATGCCCGCTCACAAAGTGAGACTGAATCGAAATAATACTTTTCATAATTTGTTCTCAAGATTTAGGTGCATACCTAATCGCTTTAGTGGATATAAACATCACAATAGTCAGGAATCTAATGATTCTTAAATACTGTTTGTAGGATCGTATCATTTGCTTAAGCATTTCTATTGGCACAATAGAATTGAATAGTAAATAGACAAAAAAGCCACCTGATAGAGCAGGTGGCGGAGTGGATTGAACTCGAATTGTTGCGTTCGATTAAAGACTTTATTTGTCTAATTGATTCTTATATACAACCCCATCTTTCATGATCAGATCTAGGTTTGTACTAGGAAGCGCTAAGATGGATATATCTTCAAGTGGATTTCCGTCCACAAGCAACAGGTCAGCATAAGCGCCTTCTTGGATTACACCCAGTTTTCCTTCTTTGTAAGGGTGGCGCTCTCCTGATAATTCAAATAGCTCTGCATTGAGTGATGTTGCTTGCTTTAAGATTTCATAAGGCGTGAAATACTTGCTGCGTGCGATAAATTCACGGTTTTGCATACGGTGAAGTGTTAGAGAGCCTAGGATATCAGTACCAAAGGTCATCTTTAATCCCATCTTTTTCGCACGCTCATACCCATTTTGAGCCCCTTGTTGCGCTTTTAGGTATTTAGGGATTGAATCACCTTTCATTCCCGCTTTCTCTGGAGGCAGGCTAAAAGCTAAAAATTGAGTTGAGAACCAGACATCATTTTTTTTCATCAATTTCATGGTTTCTTCAGATGCAAATAAACCGTGCTCGATACTTTTCACACCGGCTTTGATAGCATTTTGTATGCCCTCATCACTGTAGGCATGAATAGCAGCGTAAGTACCCCATTTGTCGGCTTCGGTCACAATAGCTTTGAGTTCTTCATAAGTATACTCAGTCACATCCAATGGGTCATGAGCGCCTGTGATGCTGCCACTGCCAAAGATTTTTAAATGAGTAGCGCCTGAGCGAAACACATCTCGTGATGCTTTTTGTACTTCAGGTACGCCATCAGCAATTATTGTCCAACCCCTAATGTAGGCTTTGTCGATTTGGCCCGTAAAGTGAGGTGACATGTAAAACATGCGCTGATCATAATCGCCATGACCTGATGTTTGCGAAATAAACGCTCCAGCGGGTAAAATTCTAGGCCCAGGAACGATGTGTTCGTCGATAGCTTTCTTCAAGCCGAAAGCTGGACCACCATTGTCACGAATGGTAGTGAAACCACGTTGCAGCATTTCGCCTGCGTTGACACCTGCAAGGGTCCCTGACCAACCTTCGGGTGCGCCATAGATGAGAGTTTCGATATCATCGGTCCACATTATATGAGTATGAGCATCAGACAGACCCGGTATCATCGTTCTACCGTTGCCATCAATGACCTTAACACCTTCATGAATGATGTCATCTGTTGAGATTGTTTTAATTAGATTGTCTACGATCAACACATTTGCGTCTTCAGTCAGTTCTTCATTGACGCCGTCAAAGACATCGACATTAGTGATCAGTACAGAATCAGCTAGTGCACCAAATGAAAGACAGCTGCCAATCAGTGCGCTTAGTATGGTGAGATTATTCATTTTCATTTACCTAAGGTTGGTCAATTTTGGGAAATTTTCTGTTAACTCTTCGTTGAAAGTATTAACTCATATTCCATGTTCCAATAACAAGCCATGCGCAGAGGCTCGTCCTATGTGATCCGACCTACTGTAGGAAGGGTAGCTTGTAATGGCTGGTGTGCAACTTTTCAAGTTATGTTCGGCAAGGTTTTGGCGTAAGGTAAGCGTAGTCGTACCGTCTTCGTTGCGCTTTTTCGCTGGGGGATGTCAATTTAGAACATCAGTCATTGGAAAGCCCGCTGATAAATCAGCGGTTTTTTGTCTTGAATTTGGTAAAAGAAAGCTCAAAAACACTAGTAATTCGTTATCTTATTGAGTTATGGGTTTCATAGAGTCTAGACATTAAAAAAGCAGAGCGCTCAGGCTCTGCTTTGATGTTTTAGCTTTATGTCTTTGCGACTAGTAAAGCCTATTTGGCGACGTTACCTGCCACGTTCAGTGCATCCCATGTGCGGGAAAATGGTGGCGCATAGCAGAAGTCCATATAACCAAGTTGTTGAGTTGTCATTTTCGCGGTGATGGCAACAGCTAGTGCGTTGATTCGACCAACTGCTCCTTTCTTGCCTACGATTTCACCACCTAGAAGAACGTTAGTCTCTGGGTGATAAACCAGTTTAACCTTGATGTCTTCTTGGCCAGGGTAGTAATCCGTTTGGTTCTTATCGGAAATCGTTGATACTTTCACATCTAAGTTGTGTTCTTTCGCCAGTAGTTCATTCACGCCAGTGCAGGCTAGTTCGTAGTCGAGCACTTTCAAACAAGATGAACCTAAGAAGCCTGACATGTAGGTATCTTTACCTGCTAGCTTGTCCGCCATCATACGCGCCTGTTTGTTGGCTGTGGTTGCTAGAGGAACATAAACAGGCTTACCTAGTGCCATATGATGGACAACGGCACAGTCACCGACTGCGTGGATGTAAGCGTCTTCAGTAGCACCATGTTCATTTACCAGCAAAGAGCCGTTTGCAGTTTTTGGCAGTTCGAATGCTTCTGTATTTGGTTTGAAACCGAGTGACAGGATCACGACATCGGCTTCTACGTTGCCGTTATCGGTTGCTACAATGTAACCACCTTGCTCGGCATCGCGAATCGCAGATACACTACAGCCTGTTTTTAGCTCAGCACCGGATTCTCGAATCGCACCTTCAACGACTTCAATGATCTCTGGGCTGAACTGACGGCTCATGATGTGCTGTTCACGTTCGATGATCGTCACGTGTTTGTCTAAGCCGTGTGCAGCGTCGAAGACTTCCAGACCGATAAAGCCTGCCCCAATAACACACACACGCTTCTTGTTACTATCCTTTAGCGCTTCTTTAACCGCCAAGCCTTCTTCCATGGTGGTTAGTGTGTATACGTGTTCTGGATTGAATTCACCGAATGATGGAACGATTGGTCGCGCACCTGTTGCAATGACCAACATATCGTAATCGATGACGCTTTCTTCATTTTGGTGACGTACCGTAATTTGCTTTTCATTGCGGTCGAACGACACCATTTCGGTTTCTACACGTACATCTAAGCCTGACTTAATCGCTTGATCTGGTGTTCGAGAGATCATTCGTTCTGTGTCATCAAACATGCCACCTGCGAAATAGGGTAAACCACATGCTCCAAAAGAGATGTAACTACGCTTATCTAGAACGATGACTTCGTCTGATGGCTGATTACGTTTGTATTTTGCTGCGAAACTCATACCCGCGGCACTACCGCCTATAACAACAACTTTCATATTTACTACCTAAATAACCTGAACTCAGGAAAAACAGAAGAGCACCCACGTGGAGTGCTCTTAATTAAGTTTGAGAATTATACTGCTGCTTCTTTTGATACTGTCGCTGTAACGTCAGCGTCGTATTGTTCTGTGTTTAGCGAGCCGTTTTTCTTAGCGGTTAGAACACCAGACAACATAGAGCCTGAAATGTTTAGCGCTGTACGAGCCATGTCAATCAGAGCTTCGATAGACACCAGAATCGCTACTACTGTGATGTCTAGGCCCATGATGGTCAGTACTGCTACTGCTGCGAACGTTGCACCGCCACCCACACCAGCGATACCGAATGAAGCAATCGCGATAACTGCAATCAGTTGTAGGATGAAGCCTAGGTCAACTGGCATGCCCATCACTTGTGCCGCCATGATTGCTAGCATTGCAGGGTAGATACCCGCACAACCGTTCTGACCGATACTGGTACCGAATGTCGCTGACATGTTTGCTGTTTCTTCGTCGACACCTAGGCGTTGAGTTTGTGTTTCAACGTTTAGTGGGATAGCCGCCATGCTTGAGCGAGAACCGAAACCGAATACCAATACTGGCCAGATTTTCTTCATGAACTTAGCAGGAGACAGGCCGAACATTGACACCATCACGAAGTGGATGCCGAACATCACGCCAATTGCTACGTAGCTTGCTAGAAGGAAGCGGCCCATTTCTGCCAGTGCGAACAGGTCGTTCGTCATCATGAACGTGGTCATCAGAGCGAATACACCGTAAGGCGTTAGCTTCAGGATTTCACGAACCATTGACAGCACAACTTCTTTTGCAGAGTTGATGAAATCAACGAAGTTTTGCACTTTCTCAGGCTTACGATTCTTCACTTGAAGGATACAGTAACCAAGGAACATACCGAACAGTACAGTTGATAGCGTAGAAGTACGTTGAGAGCCCGTTAGCATGTCAAAGATATTGGTTGGAATGATAGACAGAGCCATACCAGATAGACCGCTGCTCGCCATTGCATCTTGTGTTGCTACCAGTGAATCACCGCGAGCTTCAATTGCACTGTTTGTGCCGATTGTGCTTACTAGAGCGTTCGCATCGATACCAAATAGGTAAATACTTGCGATACCAACGGCCGCCGAGATTGCACAAGTGAAAAGTAGAATACCGATGATTTTTGGTGCGATACGAGATAACGCGCCGCCGCCTTCAACGTTCATGATCGAAGAGATCATCGCCACGAATACGAGCGGGATAACGATCATTTGTAGAAGTTTGATGTAGCCTTTACCGAACACTGAAATCAGTTCAGCGAAGCCAGATGTTGCAACGTTACCGACACCGAAAACAAGTTGAATCGCGCCACCGAACAGTAAGCCAGCAGCAAGCGCACTCAGTACGCGGAAGTTAAAACTTTTCTTTTGCTTTTTGAAGTTCGACAGCAGTGCGTAGAACCCAAAGAACAGTATGCTTAATCCAATAAATGAAACGCTCATGAGAATCTCCTGTGATACCCATTAATAACTAAGTCGGTTATTTTTTGTATGCGATGGCTTCAACTTCAACCAATGCGTCTTTTGGTAATCTTGCTGCTTCAACACAAGAACGAGCAGGTGCGTTCTCTGTACCAAACACTTCTGTGTACACTTCGTTAAAGGCTACGAAGTTCTCCATGTCTGATAGGAAGCAGGTTGTCTTAAGCACTGTGTCCAGTCCCGCATTACTCGCTTCTAATACAGCTTTTAAGTTTTCTAGAGACTGACGTGCCTGCTCTTTGATGCCGCCATCAACAAACTGCATGGTTTCTGGAACGAGAGGTAATTGGCCTGATGTATAAACCATGTCGCCGTAAGACGTACCTTGTGAGTAAGGGCCGATAGCTGCAGGTGCTTGTTCAGTGGCAATGATCTGTTTCACGATGTAACTCCTAAATTATTGGTTTTATTCTGATTTAAATTCACGGATAAACTTGTAAACCGCCTGACGGCTGATCCCAAGCTGCTCTGATACTTGTGTAGTCGTCTCTTTTAGCTCAAATACTCCGTTATCAAATAAGCAACGGATGATGGCTTTATTGCGACCTTTAGAAGAAATCGTCTCGTCTTGGTCAACTTCTTTAATGGCTGAACTCAATGCTTGCTGAATGACGTCATTCGCATTGTTGCTGAAGGTCTCGCTGACAATGGTTTGAGGTACATTGCACTGCGGCATCAGCGTCTTGACGATTTCTGGGAATGGGAAAGATAAGTTCATGTTGATACACAGCATGCCAATCGGCTTTTGTTGTGGACCTGCCAGCACGCAGGTGGTCGATTTCAGTAGGGAACCGTCTGCTGCGTTGGTGAAATAGCTCTTTGGAGAAACTTCGCCAGTTTTCTCGAATGTACTCCACATGCGTAAACCTAAATCGGTGATAGGTGAGCCGATTTCACGACCGGTATGATGGCCATTGACGATCTTCACGACAGAGTTTTCTAAGCTTTCAAAGGAGTGAATGACCACCTCACAGTAAGGGCCAATCAAGTCAGCAATTGTGTCCGCTAAGCGAAAGTAATTGCTTAAACATTCTCTGTCTTCATCGGTGAATCGAACTTGTTTTACATTCATGATTTCGGTTTACATTTTTGAACTCAATGACTGAAATCTACTCCTTTGGTGGTATTTGAACAAGATGCAGTAAACTTCTGTAAACCGTAAATAACGTTCAAAACATCAACAAATAACGAAAATTTAACTTAAATTAAGAGCGTAATTTGAACAGGATCACCAAACCATCTTCGATATGGTTTAATTTCTTAAACTCCATCAAAGTTTACATATTTAAAACCACAGGCTACGTTTTCGAATACTTTAATGATCTAGGACAAGTTCTAAGAAGGCATAAAAATCGGCTCAATTGATGTTTCTTATGTAAGGAAATCTAGCTAGCAATTCTGAGACTAAAATGATGACCAGTCGGTATTCTTTTTTTGGTGGTAAGGAAGGCTTAATCGAAGGGACTTCATTAACAGAGGATAGTCAGCGGAAGGATCGTAAATCAGAACTTAGATAACTAAAAAAGCAGCCTAAGTGGCTGCTTTTTTGTTCTTTCTAATTTAATAACGGATTAGCTGGCTAGCTTAGCCTCTACTTGTCCAAGCGCGCGTCGGTACATAAACCATGCACAGGTACCGGCAAGTACATTACCTACCATCGCACCCCAGAACAGGCCTTCAATTCCTGCAAGTTGAGAGCCAACCCACAAGCAAGGCAAGAAGAAAGCGAACAGGCGCAGTGCAGAGATCGTTAATGCGGTGTAAGACTTGCCCAAAGCGTTAGAAATCGAAACCATCAGCATACAGATACCCAAAGGCCCTAAGCTGATTGGTACGATCAGTAGGTGATAGTTCAGAATCGTTGATACTTCGTTGTCACTGGTCATGAGATTCGCTAACCCGCCAGAGAATGACCAAGTCACTAATGCGATGACCAGTTGGAAACCTAACACGAAGGTAACGGCAATCTTCACAAGACTGCGTATGTTTCCAAGATTCTTTTCACCCAACATGCGACCAATCATAGGTGGCATCGACATCGTTAGCGCTAGCACAGCCACAATGGAGAAGAATTCAAAACGAGACCCTAAAGCCCAAGCTGCAACGGCTGCAGTGCCATAACTCGCAAGCAGCTTAGTCGCTAACATAGAAGAGACTGGCGGCAGAAGTTGACTGATCATCGCTGGGCCCATGATATTGCCGATAGAGCGAATGCTCTTGCCAATATCAAGGTCGTTCCAATCGAATGTCATCCAATGCTTCTTGGTCACTTTGGGAGCCACGATAAAGATGCCTGCACCGAACGCCAAGATAGTCGCAATCGCTGCGCCGTTGATACCCATGTCGAGCGTAAAGATGAAGATTGGGTCCAATATCAAGTTGATGATGCTAGTCGCGATCATCATTGAACCGGGTAGCATGGTATTACCGTTGGCACGACACACGCTGTAAAAGAAGTAGAGCAGAGCACCCGTCCAAGAGCTGACTAGCCAATAGATCCAGTAAGAATCAATTATCGGCAATACAGTCGGCGGCGCATCGAGCAGCTGTAAAATAGGTCCACGAAGCAGATAGATGATGACCGAGAAAAGCGCGACACTCACACTGCCCATCGCAATCACTAACCCGCCCAGTTGTTTAGCGTAACGTTTCTCATTGGCACCAATGGCTCTCGCAATGACAGCCGTGGTTGCAATGCCTAACCCAACCTGAATACCAATGATGATCATCTGTATTGGAAGCGTGAAACCTTGAACAGCAAGCGGCAGAACGCCGAGCTGACCAATGAAGGCACTGTCTACAAGTTGGAAGCTCATCAGGGAAAGCACCCCAAACAGCATTGGCCATGTCATGGTATAGAGTTGTCGGCCAAGGGAAGGCGAGGGAGTTGCAGTAGTAGAATTCATATCTGTCTTATTGGTCTTGAAGATAGGTTCACTGTAGGGAAAGCCTGTCTGTGAAGAATTGCGTAAAGGATAACGTAAGGTCAGCTCGATACCAATAATTGTTACCGGATCTCGGTATATTCCTTAACTCAGAGTTCAGTTGAGTTAGAGCATTCTTTGCTTTGACTTTATGGAACTACCTCTCAAACCTTATTTATTTTATAGGGTTATCGTTGTTGCTTAATGTAATTATCAAATCCATAAACTAATATCGTTGTAGGGAAAAGAATTGCGAGTCAGCAAGCACAAATTTAACTGCATATTAGAGAGGGAACCTAAATATGCCGACAACAGAAGAAATTCAGATCAGCCAAGAGCAAGTTAGGAAGAACAAAGCGAAGGTACTCGCTAAAATAAACCAGCAGGCATCATGTCGCAGGGCTTTCGCTTAGTTAACGTCAAAGATTACCAACAGAAGTTACAAGCTCTAAAACAGAAGGTCGAAAACTTCGATTACCTGAATGACGCCAATAAAAAGCAAGATCAGGTGATTCTCGACATAATGACTCAGAAAGAGAAGATCCATAACTATCTGGATGAAACATCGAGTCAGAAGCTAGCAAACGGGAATCTCGATTTTGGCTCTCGAAATCAGGTCGCCAACGCCACGCTCAAGAAGAAGCAGCTCTTCATGATGTTTATGGAAACGGTTGAAGCGCAAGAGGCGCTCAGAGAGTTTGCTGTTAAGGTGGCTTCGGTGTGTAACGGAACACTCAAACAACCACCCGGTGCTTATTTAGGTGTAAAAGACTTCCATGGTGCGCTAGACAAGATAACCAATCGTAAACGTCATTACGATATTGGTGATCTGAAAGATGCAGCCCGTATGACTATCGTATTTGAGACGATGGAAGATATGATCATTGCCAAAGCGATGATCATTCTGACCAAAGAGTTTGTTGAACTGAAACATCACCAATCTGCGATGAAAGATCGTTATGGTACTAGCCAAGGCGACAACGCTAAATTTAACTGTGGTGCAACTGACGCTGGCTACAAAGACATTAAGTTCTTCTTAAAGATGGCCAATGGACACATTGGCGAGCTGCAACTCAATACCAAGAACATGATGGTGGCGAAGAAGAACGGCCACATCATCTATGACATCCTTCGCGACGGAGGCAACCTTGATAAAGCATTTACCATTACTAACAGCGAAGTGCTCGCCAAGATAAGTCGTAACATGAGTGAAAAGTGGTTCACCTTTATGAATACTCGCGTGCCAAAAGCGAGAGATGATTTGCAGGCAGTTCAACAACTCGTTAACCGCCTAAGAGCGAATCTAGGAAGAGGGCAGAACTCACTTCAAGTCAGCATGGAAGAGATAACCATACTGTCTCGCGTCAGCCTCTATATCTACGAGCAGGGCGATAACGCGAGAGCTCTATTAGAGTGATGAAGCGATATTGAGATCTGCGATTAAGTCCGGTTATTTGACCGGACTTTTTTATTTCGACTCCGGTAACTTGGTGCCGTGATGCCAGTCCAGCCTTTAAAGGCGCGGTTAAAGTTACTCAAATCACTGTAACCCAGCTGCCAGCTTATCTCTTGTACAGAGAGATCGGTTTCTTCTAGAAGTTGCTTCGCTTTAATCTCCCGCACTTGTTCTTTAGCATCTTTAAACAAGATGTTCTTACTCTTAAGGTTGCGTTGCAGTGTCCGCTTGGTCATACCGAGCATGGTCGCAAACCACTCAATGTTGAACCACGGCAAGGTCGCATACGTGTTAATCAAGGCTTGGACGGCTTGATGCCAATCTTGACTCGTGTCTTGCTCAGAGATAGCACGATACCCATCGGGTAAGGGAATGGTGATCGCGCCATATTGCTGTTCAAACTGAATATCCGAATTAAAGAAATGTTTGGGTAACTTGCGCTCACGGTTGTTTGTCGAGATGAGCTTCGCGTGTGATGGCTGCCATATGCTCTCGATGAATTTACGACACAAGCTAATTACAGTTAGCGTGCGAAACCATTCAGATTGTTCAAAACCCGCGGTAGAAGGGTGATAGCAACTGCGATGACATAGCCACCACATCCCATCTCGTTTCTCTGTCCACATGGTGACGTGATTACTCAAGGTAGAGATCTCAGTAATCAAACAACGTATTGCCTGCTCAAGTGATGTGCATTGGTCAATCTTTCGGCTTAACTCTGGCGACAATTGTTCTAGAGACGCTTTACGACCAACCTCAATCCCAATCGAATAACCAAACTTACTCTCCAAGCCATGAATAAAGCGAATCAAGTCTTGAGTCGGTAGCCACTGGTTGGAGTGTGTTAGCTCAATGGGCAGTCCACATTCGATAGCAACCGAGCTCCAGTCTAGTGACCGTTTTTCACAGTATTGAATATAGGGCGCGATGTTACTGGTAGAGCTCAGCAAAATGTTGGTGGTGTTCGATGATGCTTTCTTAGTTTTCATAGCTTTCTGAGTTTGCCTCTAAATGTCACCAAATGACCTAATTAAGTATAGCGCAACTCCATATACTTCTTCCAACCCAAATGAGGAGAAGAATATGAAACTTAAGCCCCTTGCCCTAATTATCTCGTCGCTGACGATTTCATCGCTTGCTGTGTCATCACTTGCCTTTGCAGACATGGCTTTTGCAGAGAACCCAGTTGAAGCAGCACTGAAAGTCGAAGGCGCTGCGGTGACCCTTACGGTGAAAGATGCTCAACAATCTTTTACCCCCGCTTTTGTTGCTTCAGCACGAGAAAACTTCAATAACTTCCATTGGCAAATGGGTGGTGACCACAGTGTTTACTACAACTTGCACATGAGTGAGTTCATGCCAACGGCGTTTGCTGCACCGAGCGAGAATTACAAGCCACTGGTTAAAAACATTGATCCACGCCTTGCCAAGCTAAAGGTTGAAACAGACACCAAAGGTGAGCTGACAATGGCGGAATACCTTGCTGACGAACAGTTCAGAACCCAAGGTTTCATGCTAATTCACAAAGGTGAGATTGTTTACGAAGCGTATCCGGGTATGAGTCCGACAGACAGTCACGTTTGGGCTTCAACGGCTAAAACTACGGTTGGTACGGTCGTCGCGATGCTGGTGGAAGAGGGCAAAGTCGACCCAGAGAAAAGCATCACTCACTATGTTCCAGAACTGAAAGGCACGAACTGGGAAGATATCACGGTACATCAGGTGCTCAATATGTCTACCGCGCTTGATAACGAAGAGACGCTTGAATCGATCTTAAACCCAGATTCTGACGTTGTACGTTTCTTTGCTGCTTCATTCAACTCGCCAAGAGCCAAAACAGGTGAAGTGGAAACATGGATGAATGTGGCTAAAGGCGCTCAGAAGATCGAAGGCGAGAAAGCGGGCGACCATTTCCGTTATGCCTCTATCAACACCATGGTACTGACCAAAATGGTGGAGAACATCGAAAACAAAACATGGACTCAAGTGTTCGAAGATCGTGTTTGGTCGAAAGTACATGCTCGCCAATCGATGGAATTTAACCTAACGCCTGATGGCATGGCGATCGCCGTTGGTTTGGTGTCGACCACAGTCGAAGACATGGCGCGCTGGGGCACTCTGTTTACACCAAGCTGGACAGCGGTAGCGGACGAGCCGGTTATCTCGCAAGCGGTGATTGATCGTATTCGCAACGGCGGCGATCCAAAAGCCTTTGTCGGTACCAGCAAAGAGAGCAGCTCACTGCATGCCTACAACGAAAAAGCGGACTACAACGCTTACCAATTCGACTTCATCTTCAATGACGGTGCAATGTCGAAAAGTGGCAACCTTGGTCAGTTCATTTACATCGACCCAGAGCGTGATTTTGTTGGCGTGATGTTCTCGAACAACCCTTACCACTCTGGCTTTGGTGAGAACAAAGGCCCTGCGTTGATGCGCTCCGCTGCAAAACTACTTGCTGATAAATAACAACCCATTTGAGAGAGAAGGACTTTCAAGCTTCAAGGAAGAAGCAAACGACTTTCGAGAGATATAATGAAAAAGTTTGCCCTTATTATTCCATTGAGCTTAGGTTTATCGATTCCGGTCTATGCCGAATCAGAGCGAGTTATCGACCCTGCAGACGTGACTAAGGTTTATACACAGACTGCGCTGATGGTGAGCGGTAGTTCTGATATTCAATTTCAGGGACAGGTTTCTGGTGGTATGGACAACGGTCAGCAGTTTGCGTTACTCGCAGAAGCGACCTTTGTTGATGATAATAACGAATCACAACGCGATCCGAACGACTTTGGTTCGGAATACAGCAACTCGCGAATCCAGTATTTCCATGTTTTCGAGACTGGAACTAAAGCCGCGCCTAAAGTGGGTCTGTCGTTAGACTACATTAATACACGCACAAGCATTAAAAATGACTTGTTGTCGGTCGGCGGTGTTGTGGCGATCAATCCGGCTTATACCGGTGGTTTCTTGGTTTTTCCAAGAGCTGGTTTGATGACGGGCAGCATGGAAATTCCCGCTATGAACTCGTCTAAAGATGACTTAACGGGTTATTCACTTGGACTGATCACGGCGAAGCACTTAGGTGATTCTGGTGCTTATGTTTCTTTGGTGCCAGAGTGGCAAGACCTATCGGGCAGCGATATCAACATGCAAAACTTCTCGTTGAAAACGTCACTGAATGTACCAATGAACAGTGCTCGTACTTGGTGGTTGAATACTCGTTATGACATCACCAAAGGCGATATCGATGTGAACGGTGTGTCTATGGCAAGTGAGTGGCAGACGGAAGCTTGGGTAGGCGTTAGATACTACTTCTAAAGTGCTCAATATCTTGTATTGAAATACAGTAAATAAAAAAGCCAGTCGCAATGACTGGCTTTGTTCGCATCTCGATTAGATAAGGTTACTTACTAGCAACGTTGCCTAACTTCAACCATGTATCGATAACCGTATCTGGGTTTAGGGATACAGAGCTGATGCCTTGTTCCATTAGCCATTCCGCTAAGTCATCGTGGTCAGATGGGCCTTGACCACAAATGCCTACGTATTTACCCGCTTTGGTTGCCGCATCGATAGCCATTTTCAGCATCGCTTTCACAGCAGGGTTACGCTCATCGAATAGGTGTGCCACGTCACCTGAATCTCGGTCTAGGCCAAGTGTCAGCTGTGTCATGTCGTTCGAACCGATAGAGAAGCCATCGAAGTACTTCAAGAACTCTTCAGCCAAAATTGCATTCGATGGTAGTTCACACATCATGATGACTTTCAGACCTTGGTCGCCACGGCGAAGGTCGAATTTTGCCAGAATGTCGATAACCGATGCTGCTTCGCTTGGAGTACGAACGAATGGGATCATGATTTCAACGTTCTTAAGACCCATTTTGTTGCGAACACGCTTGATCGCTTGAGTCTCTAGCTCGAAACAGTCTTCGAATACTGGTGAGATGTAACGAGATGCGCCACGAAAGCCCAGCATTGGGTTCTCTTCATGCGGTTCAAACGTTTTTCCACCGACTAGGTTGCTGTATTCGTTCGACTTAAAGTCAGACATACGTACGATTACACGCTTAGGCCAGAATGCAGATGCGATAGTCGCGATGCCTTCTGTCAGCTTGCTTACGTAGAAATCGATTGGATCTTTGTAGCCACGAATGCGTTCGCTGATTTCTGCTTTTAGCTCGTCAGTTTGTGCATCGAAGTTCAATAGGGCTTTCGGGTGAATACCGATCATCTTGTTGATGATGAACTCTAAACGAGCAAGGCCAACACCTTCGTTTGGAATCTGTGCGAAGTCGAATGCGCGATCTGGGTTACCCACGTTCATCATCACTTTGGTTGGTAGCATTGGTAACTCATCAACCTCAGAACGTTTGATCTCGAAGTCGAGTTCGCCTTGGTAAACGTAGCCAGTTTCACCTTCAGAACATGACACTGTCACGGTGTCACCGTCATTCAGGTTGCTTGTCGCTATACCACAGCCAACGATTGCAGGAATGCCTAGTTCACGAGCGATGATTGCTGCGTGACAAGTACGGCCGCCACGGTTAGTGACAATCGCAGAGGCTTTCTTCATCACAGGTTCCCAGTCTGGGTCTGTCATGTCTGTTACCAATACGTCGCCTTCTTGAACCAGTGACATTTGGTCTAGAGAATCAACCAGACGAACTGGGCCAGAGCCGATACGTTGACCGATAGCACGGCCTTCAACCAAGACATCGGCCTTGTTGTTTAGCTCGTAACGCTCGATAACGTTTTGGTCGCTTTGAGAACATACTGTCTCTGGGCGAGCTTGAACAATGTATAGTTTGCCGTCGATACCATCTTTAGCCCACTCAATATCCATCGGACGTTGGTAGTGCTTCTCGATGATCATCGCTTGTTTTGCTAGTTCTTTGATCTCTTCATCGTTCAGTGAGAACTCGTTACGCTCTTGCGTATCGGTGTCGATGATATCAACTTGCTTGCCAATCTCTTGGTTGGTTGAGTAGATCATCTTGATCAGCTTAGAACCAAACGTCTTCTTAACGATTGGGTAGTGACCCGCTTCTAGCATTGGCTTGTGAACGTAGAACTCATCTGGGTTCACAGCGCCCTGTACAACCATTTCGCCTAGACCCCAAGAAGAAGTGATGAACACCACTTGGTCGAAGCCTGATTCCGTATCAAGCGTGAACATCACACCTGAAGAGGCTTTGTCTGAACGAACCATGCGTTGAATACCCGCAGACAATGAAATGCCGCGGTGGTCAAAGCCTTGGTGTACACGGTAAGAGATAGCGCGGTCGTTAAACAGAGAAGCGTAAACGTGCTTGGTTGCTTCTAGTACAGCGTCGATGCCTTTCACGTTAAGGAAGGTCTCTTGCTGGCCTGCGAAAGAAGCATCTGGAAGGTCTTCTGCAGTTGCAGATGAACGCACAGCTACAGACAATTCTTCGTTGTCTTCGATTAGCTCACGGTAGTTATCACGGATGTCTTGCTCTAGTGATTCTGGGAAGGGGGCGTCTAGAACCCACTGTCGAATCGTTGCACCTGTCTTACGCAGTGCGTCAACGTCTTCAACATCAAGTTCATCAAGTAGTTGGTGGATGCGCTCATCAAGACCTTTATAGTCAAGAAAGTCGTTAAACGCATACGAAGTGGTAGCAAAACCATTAGGTACAGAAACACCAGCATTGGATAGGTTAGAAACCATCTCGCCCAGTGAGGCGTTCTTACCGCCGACTTTGTCGACATCTTCCATGGATAGGCCATTGAACCATAGGGTATTATTTTGCATTTATTTCTCCAGAAACATAGCAAGCATTGTAGGGATTTAAAGGCAAACGATTACGTATCAGTTTAAAAAAATGTAAATTATTTTTTTAAACTGCGGGGGACGTAATAGTCAGCAGGGTTTTGTTATATATATTATGGTTCCCATCCTACTCAAAATAATTTTAAACATTAAATAAAAAATGGAAATTGATATTCAAAGTCGTGATGTATTCTATGTTTCTGATGGAACGGCCATAACATGTGAGACTTTAGGGCATGTTGTTCTAGGTCAATTCCCTTTCAAAGCCAATGAAAAAACCTTTCCGTTTGTGGAAAGTGAGGACAAACTTTCTGATTTATTAAAAGAGATCGAAATTTCGTATCGTGATAATGGAGTCGAACCATTGGTGTTCTTTTCAATCGTGATTCCAGATATCAAGGCTAAGCTGCTTGAAGCACCAGCGCACTGCTATGACGTGTTGGAAAGTATCGTTCAGAAGGTTCAGGATGATATTCAGATGGCACCTGTACCTAAACTGCAACGCTCACGCAGTGTGAACAAAGATTCGGTTAAGTATTTCGACCGTATTGCTGCGATTGAATACACACTCGCGCACGATGATGGCATCACGCTCAAAGGGCTGGAAGAAGCCGACATAATCTTGTTAGGTGTATCTCGAAGCGGTAAGACGCCAACAAGCTTGTATATGGCAATGCAATTTGGCTTACGCGTAGCGAACTACCCATTCATCCATGATGATTTAGCACGCTTGAAGCTGCTGCCTGAGTTTGAGATCTACCGACACAAGCTGTTTGGTTTAACTATTGATGCAGAAAGGCTGACAGAGATCCGTGAGAACCGTTTAGCGGGCAGTGAATACGCGAGTGATTCGCAATGTTTGTATGAGCTACAAACAGTAGAGGCGATGTTCCGCCGAGAAGCGATACCTTACATCAACACGTCTTCATTGTCGGTTGAAGAGATCTCGACACGAATCTTGGAGCGAACAGGCTTGAGAAGACGCTTGCTCTGATAAAGAGAATTGAGTGTATAAAGAAACGAGAATCTCATTCGGTGAGATTCTCGTTTTTATTTGTTACATGCTATTTTTAGCGAATTAGCGAATTAGCGAATTAGCGAATTAGCGAAGCAGAGACAGTTTTAGGGTTTCACTTTGCTTCTCTAACCAACGTTCTAGCGCTGGTGGCCATATGATGCTTGGCTCTACACAGAAACCGCGCAACATAGAGAAATACACCGCTTGATCGATTAGAGGCAGCGATGACTCACCACTCTCTAGATCCAGTAAGAGTTCGGCATCTTTCAGTAATGGGTTTATCTGCTCAACAAACTGCGGTGTTTGCTCAATCAGCTTATCGAAGTTGAGTTCTTCGGTTTCTTTGGCTGCACGCCACGCTTCTTTGCTTGCTGGTGATTGGTATTCAGCAAGGTCCAGTTTCCACCAACGTGGTAAACCGATGCGCTGGCTTAGCGGGAATGCGCGAGTTTGGAACACAGTGACTTGCTCTGATGGTACACGTTGTTCGTCACTTGATTTTAAGTCCATGAAGTATGCGATGATATCTAGGCTCTCAGCCATGGTAGAACCGTCGTCTTTTTGTAAAACAGGCACCATCTTTTTACCGATAAGATCGATAAGCGTTTGGGCGTCATCATAATCGACAGAGACAAGCTCTATGTCCAAGCCTAGAGATTGAGCAATGTAGGCTACTCTTGCGCAAAAAGGGCAGTGGTCGTAAATGTAAAGCTTCATAGCTTCCCTCATTCATGGTCATTATTAGTATAAGATAATGCTAATGTATCAGAAAGTCTTGCGAATACTAGCACCAATAAACATTAAGCATCTATCAACCGTAGGCATCAACGGGCAATAAGTACCTGGTGTAAATACTCTTTGATTCGTTCTATTGTCTGTTGGATTCGGTTTTACTTCAACGAGTAAACCAATGGGAAGGCTATTCAGAAATCGCAAGCATAAAAAAGGCTCTGGCTGCTCACTCTAATGCAGAAGAGTGAAGTCAGCCAAAGCCTCAATTTTGTTACCTTTAGTAGAGTGACTACTAAAAGGGCAGAGTGGTTAAACTATGCTTTTTTAAGATCTTGTGCTGGGTAAGTAAGCGTCATTGCGCCTTCTACCGTTGTAACGTGAACGTAGCCGCCACCAGCACTTAGGCCAGTTACTACCATTTCACCTAGTTCAACACCTTTTGTTGCTACAACGCGATCATCAACTGAAAACACTTTACACACCTTCAATAAATTAAATTAATACGATAGATATCGAACGCGGATTTAAACAGATGGCACCCCAATCAACTAATCCGGTTATTTGTCGTAAAGATTAAAATTAGTTATGTATAAATCAGTATGTCTTAAAAATCAGGTTGTTAACTTATGCTGTGACGTTATTTATCCGCTGGATAAACGACACCAACTTGTTGGCGCATCTCTGTAATTAACTTGGCAACCGTTAAAGCGCGCTGTTGGGCTTGCGCTTTTGTTGTGTTGTCGCCAGCAATGCAACTAGCAAAGGCCTGCGCTTCGTAACTCATGGAGTTTTCGCTTTGTGCTTGAGTGAGGTTTTCTACCGTGCCATCACGAAAGCGAATCTGAACGTCAGTACATTCAGCGATGTGATCGATGATGATCGCCCCTAACTCACCTTGGATCTCGCTTGGCGCATAAGAGTCACTGACTTTGGAGTGAGCAAGCGTTACGTCAAACTCAGGGTACTGGAAGATCGCACAGCCATGCGCATCCACACCTGAATCGAGCAGCTTTGCTGAAGCTTGGACATTTTCAGGTTTGCCAAATAGCGCGACTGTCGCGGCAACACAGTAGAAGCCAATATCGACCAATGAGCCGTTAGAAAAAGCTGGGTTGAAGGTGTTTGGGTTCTCGCCGTTTAGGTATTTTTGGTAGCGCGATGAATACTGGCAATAGTTGATGTGTGCCTTATGTACTTTGCCAATCTTTTCTAACCCAAGTTGAACTTGCTTAAAGTTCGGTAGAAACTGAGATTTGTACGCTTCAAACAACACCACGCCGTTTTGATCTGCGACTTCAAACATTCGAGTGGCTTCATCAATATTTGACGCGACAGGCTTTTCACAAATGACATGCTTGCCGTGTTCCATCATCAAGATAGATTGCTCGCAATGTAGTGAGTTCGGTGAAGCGATGTACACGGCTTCAACAGTGTTGTCATTGGCCAATGCGTCGAGTGAGTCATACGTCGTTTCAACGTCAAATTCTTGGGCGAACTGTGCCGCGCTATCTAGATTTCGAGAATAAACCGCAGCAAGTTGCATCGATTGAGATTCGTGAGCAGCTTGAACAAACTTTTGTGTAATCCAATTGGTTCCAATTACAGCGAATTTAATCATATAGGTATCCAGTCGTTATTCGTCGTTAGTGTACTGATTCTGCAGAGATAGTAGCACTCAACGGTTGGCAATGTGTCCGAGATTTACGGAACAATCTCCCTAAACTTAGTGCCTAATATTAATCATCAGCCTTCACAGAACGTCTGGGTTGACCAGTGTTACGGTGCACAACTAAGCCATTTTTGCTAAGGTGTTATTGAATTCAAATAAGGTGATGATATGCAAATCCGGACGGCCAAGGTAACTGATATTAACGCGATCTTAGCGCTCTCTGAGCAGATAAACCGTCAACATCATCTTGGTGCTCCTATGGTATTTGCGCCAGCGTCACAAGGTTTGGCCGACAGTGAAGAGTATTGGCTAGGCTTAATGATTGACCCGACTGGCGCTTTCTTTGTTTCGGTGGATGAGGGGCAAGTGGTTGGCTTTTTAGCGGGTAAGGTAACGCAGAACAAAGGTGTCAGTTTTATTCAGCCGCACAAAGTGGCAAGGGTGAATACGATTGTGGTGAACGATCAGGTTCAGAGCAAAGGTGCTGGTCGAGCGTTAATGAAGTCGTTTAATCAATGGGCTCAGGCGAGAGGGGCGATAGAACTTAGGTTAGAGGTGATGGAGTTTAACCAACAAGCTCAAGGTTTTTATGAGTCGTTAGGAATGGAAACTCAGTCGCGAACTATGTCCATGCGTTTTGAGGAGATCTAAAGGTGCATCTGTTTTTGCCTTTATCACTGTGTTTACTGTTTATGGCTTCAAACGCGAATGCTGAGCAGGTCGTGGTCGAGAAAATAATCTCTGACGAGACCGCGATTGAAACCATCATATTTGAGTCGGCACCGGCTTATTCTCAACGTGTCTCAACGTCTTCTTCTAACTCAACCTCTTCCAGGAGCTCAAACTCTAAGAATGTGATTATTGTGGATGATGTTCTGGAAAGTGGGTCTGATGAAAAGGTTGCTCAGCTTTCTCAAGGGTCATTGAAACGTCCACCTCAAAGCTCCTCTAGACAGTTTTACAACGTACCGGATAGCGCTTCTGAGATAGATTCGCTGTCGCAAGTAGTCACTTTAGTCAAAGTCGATAAATCGAAACGTAGAATGTATCTGCTAAAAGGTGAAGAGGTGGTTGAGGAGTTTCGTATTGCGCTAGGCAAACAACCGAAAGGGCATAAACGCTTTGAAGGGGACAACCGAACGCCTGAAGGTGAATACCAACTCGATTATGTGATGGAAGAGTCGGACTTTTATCGCTCAGTACATATTAGCTATCCGCAACCTTCGGATAGGCAGTGGGCAGAGCAAAATGATGTAGATCCTGGAGGGAATATCAAAATCCACGGTATTAAGAATGGTGAGCATCGTTCACCGAGCTTCATTCAAAGCTTTGATTGGACAGATGGCTGTATTGCACTAACTAATCAAGACATGGATGAGTTTATTCAACTCGTAAAAATGGGTACCCCTATCCATATCGAATGGTAGATATTGGCACCCATTTCTAGAACTCTTTTTATAGAGTGACTTCAAACCTTCTCAAGCTCGTTACAGTAAGACTCGCCCTGCACTGAATATGGCAATCACTATAAGCAAACCAATGGTCACCGGCTTGAATTTCTCTCCGCCAAACTTTTCGAATAGTTTAGAACCGACGTAGCCGCCAAACATGCTGCTTGGTAAGAGTATTAGAGTCAACCACACTACATCACGGTCGACCAATCCTGCGATGGATGCGGAAACAAACGCAGTGGAATCCGCCAATACAAAAAATGCAATCAGGCCTGCTCTGGCGATGTGCGGAGCGACTGGGCTTGCTAATGCATGAGTGCCAATTGGAGGCCCAGACATTGATGCCGCGCCGTTCATTACTCCCGCAAAGCTACCTAGAATATAGGGAGCAAATTTAGGTTCACTTTTGTATTGAAAGCCTTTGTATATCATTAGTGCGGACGAAAAAATGAAGGCACTGATGATCAAGATGATCGTGTCTTGGCTAACGGATTTAAGCAGAAGTAAGCCGACTGGTGTGAAGGCAAAACAAGGGATAAATACCTTTAAAACCCAGCGCCAGTTAACGTGTTTTCGAACTTTAGGCAGTAATTGAACATTGCCAAGGAGATCGATCAACATGAAGACAGGAACCAGTTCGATAACAGGCTCGAATAGCGCGCTTAATGGCAATGCCACTAAGGTGAAACCGAAACCTGAGAAGCCACGAACAATAGCGGCGAAAATGAAGATTGCACCCAAAATTGGGAAGGTTGGACTAAAAATGAGATCCATAAATTAAGTAACCAATGAAGCTGTCTAAATAGAGCGAGCTAATGAAACCAAGTGAGTAGCGGAATGTACTCCTACTCACTTGTGTTTGCTACCTAATTTTAAGGTTTCCCGAGAGTTAATTTTAAAGTTTCTCGGGGTTGTTTTTGCAGTATTTTCCTGGTCAATTTATAAGGGTGAATTGATTCGGAAAATCAGTGAATATGGCATCTACTTTTGAGATGAATTTGAAGTGAGAGGGATCGTTTACGGTGTAGCACCATGTTTGAATGTTTGCTTCACCGAGTGTATCAAGATCGCTCTGATTTACATGCTCGTAGTTCATGTGACAGCTGAACGCTTTAACCTCGTCAATCAACATCAAGTCAGCTTGAGTCAGTTGCTCTGTGATCACACCTACGCGGTATCTCTGCAGATGACGAGCCATTTCAGAAACCACTTGGTGGCTGAAACTTGAAAGCAGCACTCTGTCGGTGTCTAGATTTGAACGAATCAACTCGGTATGCAGCAAATCAACGACATGAGGCGCTTGATGTCGACTGTCGACTTTGACCTCTAAGTTCACGCTGAGATCATGCTGCTCAACAAGCGCGAGTAACTCTTCCAACGTCAATATTCTTTCACCAGCGAACTGCTGAGATTTCCAACTGCCAAAATCAAGTTGACGCAGTTCTGCAAGGGTGTGTTCGTCGACACGTCCTTTGCCATCGCTGCAGCGCTCAAGGGTGTGGTCGTGACAAACCACAAGTTGATCATCCTGAGTTGGCTGAATATCTACTTCGATCCATTTCAAGCCAAGTTTAGCGGCTTGTTCAATGCTTGCTTTGGTATTTTCTGGGTGAGTACCTGCTACACCCCGATGACCTACGATGATAGACGACATAATTAATCCTTCTTAAAGACGCACCGTAAAAACGCATTAAATATCAGTGTACTCGATTAAGCGAGAGCCGTCGTTAAGCTTGTCGTCTCTTCGCGTGACTCTTGTGAAGTCACGTTATTCGGCTGAATACGCTTCCCACGACTGTCAAAAATATGCAGGTTGGATTTATCGATGCTTAATCCGAGCGGCAGTACTTGGCATAGTGTCGTTTCTGGCGTGACGGCGATAAAGGGTTGGTCGTTAACAACGCCATGAACTAATTGATTCGGCCCCAACGGCTCAACCACACTGATACGCAGTTCGAGAGGCAAGGTGTTCATCTTCAATTCGGAATAAACCTCAGAGTGTTCAGGGCGAATGCCAAGCGTGATAGTCGCATCTTTAACGTGAGCGTACTCTGGCAGATACATTTGTTGATCGCCGATTTCAAGATAGCCATCATCGAGCGTGGCAGTTAAGAAGTTCATCGCGGGGCTGCCAATGAAGCTTGCCACAAAGGTACTGGCAGGCTGGTGGTAGACTTCTCTTGGTGTGCCAACTTGTTCTATCTGACCTTTGTTGAGAACCACGATTCGATCGGCTAGTGTCATGGCTTCGACTTGGTCGTGAGTCACGTAAACACTGGTCACGCCTAGCTCGCGTTGTAGCTTTTTGATTTCTAATCTCATGTGAGCGCGCAGCGAGGCATCGAGGTTAGATAAAGGCTCATCAAACAGGAACAGTTGAGGGTCGCGTACGATCGCACGTCCCATGGCAACACGCTGGCGTTGGCCGCCAGAAAGTTTTGCTGGTTTGCGGTCTAGGTACTCTTCGATTTTGAGTGTCTTGGCGACTTTCTCAATCTTCTCTTCAATCACATGTTGGCTGACACCTCGGTTTTTTAAACCATAAGCCAAGTTTTTATACACCGTCATGTGAGGGTAGAGCGCGTAATTCTGAAAGACCATGGCGATATCACGCAGTGCCGGTTTTTCGTTATCAACACGACGACCACCCAAGTGAATCTCACCGCCAGAGATACTTTCCAAGCCTGCGATAGAACGCAGAATTGAAGACTTGCCGCAGCCCGAAGGACCAACCAATACAAGGAACTCACCTTTTTTGATATCAAGCGAGACATCTTTCACTGCACGATGACCGTTCTCATAAGTCTTTACCAAGTTTTTGATGCCTAACATGGTAGCTGCTTTGTGCGTATGGTTGTGAGTGGCTTGGGTGTGCCCTAACGTTTGTTTTAACTTTGGCATCGGGGTGTCCTCTGATTTTTGCGGAGAAGCTGGGTGAGACATCTTGTACTCATCGAGTGATTGAATGCGGTATCGTTCATTTGATTTGTGTCGTTATTATTTTTCACTTTCTACTAGCCCTTTTACAAACCAACGCTGAAATACAACCACCACTAAAACGGGTGGCAACATGGCTAAAATCACCATGGCAAAAACATAGTCGTAGCGCGGTAAACTGGTTTCATTGATGTTGTTGAGTACTTGTTTGATGCCCATCACGATGGTGTTGTAGCCTTCGTCCGTGGTCATCATGATTGGCCAAAGATATTGGTTCCAACCCACTACAAACATGATGATGAAGATAGCGGCGATCATGGTTTTAGACAGTGGCAGTAAGATGTCGACAAAGAATCGAAACGGGCCTGCGTTGTCTAATTGTGCGGCTTCTAACAATTCATCGGGAATGGTTTTGAAGAACTGCCTAAAAAAGAACGTCGCGGTGGCGGATGCGATCAGAGGTAGAATCAACCCTGTATAGCTATTAAGCAGCCCAAGCCCTGCGACAACTTCATAGGAGGGGATAATGCGCACTTCTAATGGCAGCAGCAGGGTTACGAAGATCAACCAGAACCAAGCTGTCGCATAAGGCAGTCTAAAATAGACCAAAGCATACGCCGCCATCATCGAAATGATGATCTTACCGATCGCAAAACCTAGCCCCATGATCATTGAGTTGGCGATCATTTTGCTGGCGGTGACTTCGCCACTGAAGCCCATGCTTTTGTTCCAAGCTTCGCTATAAATGGCCGTAAAGTTATCGCCTGGAAGCCATTGCAGGCCTTCGCTGACAATGGTGTTCGGGTTATGCGTTGAGCTGGCGAAGATTAGCCAGATAGGGACCAACATAAACAGCATCCCAGCAATTAAAATTAGGTGGTCAGAGACCTTATTACTTTTCATAAATAACTCCTGTCGCGTTAAAACCTAGCTGTAGTCGGCTAGTAATGAACACGCTTTTCTACAACGCGAAACTGGATAAATGTAAGAGTGAGCACCAGTAGCAACAACACAACTGATTGCGCAGAGCTGCCGCCCAAATCTGCGCCAACAAATCCATCTCGATACACCTTGTACACTAACGACGTAGTGCCGCCACCCGGGCCGCCATTGGTCATGGTGTCGATTACGCCAAAGGTTTCAAAGAACGAGTAGGTGAGGTTGATGACCAGTAGGAAAAATCCAGTTGGCGCGAGTAGCGGGAAAGTAATGGTCCAGAAACGTTTTGAGTCGCTGACGCAATCCAGCGTCGCCGCTTCTTTTACGGCGTAAGAGATCGATTGAAGCCCAGCCAGAAAGTAGATGAAATTCACCGAAACTTGTTTCCACACCGACACCAATATCAGAGCCAACGTGGCATCCACAGGATCGGTCTGGAAGCTGAAATCCCAACCCACCACTGCAAATATCTCCGTGAACACGCCAATGTGCGGGTTAAACAGGAAAGCTCCGATAACGCCTGCAATCGCGGGAGCAACGGCATATACCCAAGTGAGGGTGACTTTGTAAGCCCCTTGTCCATGAATGATGTTGTCGGCTTTTACGGCGAGCAGCAGCGCTAAGGCAAGCGATAAAAAAGAGACCACGATTGCGAACATTAAGGTGAAACCAATCGAGCTTAGATACTCGCTCGATTCGAATAGCATTTGATAGTTTTCGAACCACACGAAGAGCGAAGAGGTGCCCCAAGGGTCTTCCAGCATAAAGGAGAGATAAACTGCCTTTGCCGCTGGATAGATAAAGAAAACCGCAATGATGAGTATCTGAGGTGCCAAAAATAGGTAAGGCAGCGGAGAGTGAAAGAATTGTTGACGTCGTTCCACAGGGTAATCCCAAAAAGTTATTAAAAGTTGACCACTAGCTAGTGACAGTTATCACTAGTGCAATATCAAGGCGTGCATCCGGTTGAGTTGTCGTTTTGGGAGCAAGAAATGGCGCTAGTGAATAATCTCCTCGCGCCTCGTCATGACTCTATTTGTTCGAGGGTACTGACAAGACGTGAGGAGTAATTTACTGCTTTGGTTAGTTAAGCTTCTAAACAGAAACTTCTGAGTTAATAAAGCAGCTTTAGCTAACGAGCCGACCTAATTCATTGTGCGAGCGAAGCGTTTTAGTAGCTTGCTGCTTTCATCTTCGACTTTGTCTAGGCTGTTCTCAACGCTAGAGCGGTCAGCGAAGATATTGTCGAACTCACGATGCATCACTTCACGAATTTGAGGGTAGTAACCTAAGCGGTAGCCCTTAGTCCATTCGCCCGATTTTAGGCTTAGCTGCTTAACGCCAACTTCCGCATCCGGTTGTTCTTTGTAGTAGCCTGATTCTTTCGCTAAATCATAAGCGGCTGTTGTTACTGGTACGTAGCCTGTCGTTTTGTGCCAGTAAACCTGAGTTTCAGGCTTTGTCAGGTAATCGAAGAAAGCGGCGACACCCTTGTCTTGTTGTTTGTCATGACCATTAAGTGCAAACAGAGCTGCACCACCAATGAAGGTTAATCCTGCATCAGGGTTGACGGATTTCCAATATGGTAGGTATGTAGTGCCGAGTTCGAAAGGTACGCGGTTACGTAAGCCACCGAATGAGCCTGAAGATCCCATCCACATTGCTACTTCTTGGCGCTCGAAAGGCGTTTGGTTTGCATCCCAGGCGCTGCCGTAATACTTGTAGTAACCTAGATCTGACCACTCTTTCATCTTACTAACGTGCATCATCATGTCTTTGGTGTTGAACATGATCTTAGTCGGTAAACCGTCGTAACCGTTGTTCTGGTCAGAGAGCGGTAGGTTATGACGAGACTTAAAATTCTCGAACATGATCCATGGCGTTAGAGATTGAGAAAACGCAATGTGTCCTTCCGCTTTCAGCTTCTTAGCGACAACTTCTAACTCTTCATAAGTCTTGGGCGCGTCGGCACCTACTTCCGCGAGAAGATCTTTGTTGTAGTAGAGAACTGGTGTCGAACTGTTGAAAGGCATACCAACCATCTTGCCTTGATTGTCTGCATAGAAGTTACGAACGCCCGCAAGATAATCGTTCGAGTCAAAGTTGTAACCCGACTCTACGAGAATGTCTTGTACTGGTTTTGCAACGTTATTGGCGTTCATGATGGTTGCTGCCCCAGCATCGAAGACTTGTAAAATATTTGGCGCCTCTCCGGCTCTATATGCCGCAATACCTGCGGTTAAGGTTTCAGTGTATGAACCTTTATAGATTGGCGTGATCTCGTAATCGTCTTGTGATGCGTTAAAGTCCGTCGCAATTTTATTGACTGTTTCTCCAAGCTGACCGCCCATTGCGTGCCACCAAGTGACTTGAGTCGTTGCGAGCGCTGGCATTGCTGCTGTTGCCGAAAGAACGCCTGCCAAAATTAGCTTATTCATCTTCTTTTCCTTTTGGATGAAATCGATGTAGAGGTATTGAATTTGAGTATTAACGAGACGGTGGGGTGTCGTTTGAAGCTATCTTGAACAGGCTGTATTTCACTTACGTGGCTAAACCATTTCAGTGATATGAAAGATTCGTTTCGATTTTATTTAAGAGAAAAGTTATTGATGGTTTTGATATTTATTGTGTGCAGTTTTTAAGAGGTTTGTTGTTCAATGCTCGCTCAATATTTGTTCAATAAAAAAGCCTCTCAAAAGAGAGGCTCTGAATAAGATAGATCTTGTATAAATAGGCTCAGTTCTAGTGTGCGATATCGAGTTGGTTGTCTTTCACGCCGTTAATACGGAACCAACCAGCAATACTGAATCGCTCTGTGTTTGTCGGCAGTACCTCGTGTGGGAACTGTTCAGACAAGAACACAAATAAGCGGCCTGACTTTGGTGGAATGGTCGCGATGTGGTTGTCTTTTAGATCGTAAACCACAAGCTCACCTGCGTCTTCCTCTGTCCACTCGTCGTTCATGTAGAACACTGTAGTCAGGCGGCGGTTCTCATTACCTTTGAAACAGTCTAAGTGCTTCTGGTAGAAGTCGCCTTTTTCGTATTTAGCAAAGTGCGCTTCGTACTCGAACAGACCTAAAAAGAATGCTTGGTTTGCTTCTAAACGAATTTGTTCCATTTTGTCGAGGAACAGAGATGCTGGTTCGCCCATATCACGGCGTACCCACTGAATTTTGTCACTACGAATCGTTGCTTCTCGTGCTACGTCATCGTTACGGCCGATCCTAGCCTTTTTCCAGTTCTCTGGAATGCAATCCCTCAATGCCACTACTTCTTCGCGAGTTAAGAAGTCATCCCAAACGAAATAGCCTTGGGTAGAAAGAGCATCGATTAGTTGGTTCATGTATAGCACTCAGACAATAAATTAGAGGCGCATATATAGTCCGAATAACTCAGGTCAACAAATCACGTATTTTGTCGTTACGATAAATGGTGCTAAGCGCTTAAAGTGTAAGGCTTATTAAGCAAGGTTTTCGATCATGTGAGCATTCGATAATGCTCACATGATCGGATTAAATTGATGATCATCTTTGGAATTTTTTCCCGTTGCACTGAGTTGAGTTGGATTTAAGTAATTTAGTGGATACCAATGGAAATCTTGATTCGAGCTTTCTATTCGGTTTAGGTTATTTTTAACAAAATGATCACAATTGATGGTGAGTTTGCTATGGTGTAGGTCTGACCAGTTGTTTTATCACAAGGAGTGGGTTTGCAACTGCATACCATTAAAGGTTATATCCAAGACATGTATCTCGTAGAGTACCCTGACAGGTTGCTGCTGCTTGATGGTGCATGTCGAGCTGACATCCCGCATTTGAAGGCTTTCATCGAAACAGAGCTTATGCGTGATTTTGCTGATCTACATACGGTTGTGGTTACGCACATGCATCCAGACCACGCGGGGGCAGCACATAAGCTCAGAAAACTCACGAATTGTAATTTGGTTGCAGCAAATCGAGATAAAGATTGGTACCACGGCATCGATGGCATATTGATGCATTTGACCGATCTGGCATTGGCACTGTGGATGGCAAACCGATTGGGTAAGCCCAAAGCAAACCTATGGTATTCAAGAAAGTTGAAGCCGGACTATAAGCTGTCTGATGGGGATAGCATTCCGGGGTTTGATGACTGGCTAGTTCTAGAAACGCCAGGCCATACCGACAGAGATCTTTCGGTTTATTGCCCATCTCACAGCGTTGCCTATGTGGCAGACCTAATGGTCGAGGTTAAGAAGAAGCTGATTCCGCCGTTTCCTATCTTTCACCCTAATAAGTATCGAGCGTCAGTATCGCGCATTTATGACATGAAGCTCGATACCTTGCTGGTGGCCCATGGGGGACAAGTGAATTTGAATGAGCAAGCGTTTGAACATCTGTTGATGAGTGCACCAAGAAGGCCAGTGACACATTGGCGAGTGACTAAAATCAAACTCAAAGGTTTGGTTAAATCTGTTTGGCGATTTGGTTTTAAAGATAAAAAAAACAGGCATAAATAATAAAGGCCAGTCTCAAAGACTGGCCTTTATTAGTGTGTGTTGTTGACTCACTATTTGAGCTGTGGAGCAGTTCAATTAGTGAGAAATTAGAAACTCACCTGCTGGATCAACAATCACTTTGTCACTCATGCCTTGACGACCAAGCAACATCATATAAGTCATATCTTGACGGTTGCTTAGCGTGATATCGATAGGCCATTCCTGACCGCCGATTTTTAGCATGGTTTCAATCACACAACGGTGTTCAACTTCGCCGTTAGATGATTTGATTTTCTTGCTTGTTTTCAGCTTCGCCTTGCAGCGCACAGTCTCTTCTAGGTGGTACACATCTGGGTGAAGATCGAATTCCACGAAGTTCTCACCGTCTGTTTTTACACATAGTAGATTGTCTACGTGTAGAGAAGAGGTTTTAGCCCCTGTATCAACACGTGTATGTAGTCCAGTTATCCCTAACTCTGGTAAGCAAAGTGCTTCTGTATTCCCTATGATCATTTTATTGTTCATGTCATTTCCAATCATGAGTTAACGGCGTTAAATCAGCCTTTGCCACGAGTACGGTTAGCGTTTGGTTTTGCATTTTTTTCGATGAATTCGAAAATCATGTCTGCTACATCTTTACCCGTCGCTTTCTCGATGCCTTCTAGGCCAGGAGAAGAGTTCACTTCCATTACAACAGGGCCATTCTTAGATTGTAGAATATCAACACCACATAGGTTTAAACCCATGATTTTCGCAGCATTGATTGCTGTAGCGCGCTCTTCTTTGGTTAGTTTAACCAGTTGAGCTGTACCGCCACGGTGCAGGTTAGAGCGGAATTCACCCTCACCAGCTTGGCGCTTCATTGCTGCAATAACCTTGTTACCCACAACAAAACAACGGATGTCTGCGCCATTAGCTTCTTCAATGAACTCTTGAACCAAGATGTTCGCTTTTAGGCCCATGAATGCTTCGATAACGCTTTCAGCTGCTTTGTTTGTTTCAGCCAGAACCACACCGATACCTTGAGTACCTTCGAGAAGCTTGATAACCAGTGGCGCACCACCTACGTTTTTGATCAAGTCTTGAATTTTGTCTGGGCGACTAGCGAAACCTGTTTTTGGTAAGCCAATACCTTTACGAGACAACAATTGTAGTGAGCGCAGTTTGTCGCGAGAACGACTGATTGCTACTGACTCATTGATACAAAAAGTGCCCATCATTTCGAATTGGCGAACAACCGCAGTTCCGTAAAAGGTAATGGAAGCGCCAATACGTGGAATAACAGCATCGTATTGAGGTAGCTCTTCACCCATGTAGCGAATCTTCGGATTGTTACTCGCGATATCTATATCACAGTGCAGCGTGTCGATAACATCGACCTGGTGACCACGTGCTTCTCCAGCCGCTTTTAAGCGAGAAGTAGAGTATAGGTTTTCGTTGCGAGAAAGAATTGCGATACGCATGGCGTTTCCTTAGTTAATACCTGATTGGTAACTGCAAATAAATGAGTTGTTAGCTGAGCTTTCAGTTTTTCTGAGGCTCCTTGCTTGCTTCGGGGCGAACCTTAAGGCTTTTCGTTTAACTAAGAAAACGAATTAAATTTGTCGAGTCGACAACAGAAATTTATCGAATACGCGAGCGATTGGTACAACTGGGTTGAGAGGGGATTTGGAATGGAAAAGCGAGTTGAGACCTAACTCATATTGGGGGTAGGAGCATATTAGGATGTACTCAACTCGCGTTAACTCGGTGCTTAAAAGTGTACTAATAACGCCAGTTACATAGCTCTATAAGTGTTCGTAGTGCTTCTCTTTCGAGCTTGCTACAGGTGCTTTTTAGCTTATTAAGATAGTATTTTCTCATGATGATTACTTCTCTTGTATTAGGCTTTGGTGGGAACTCAAAGTTCCTTGCTGACCCATTAATTATGGTTATTTAATAGGAAGTAATAAACAGATGAATTTTTAGTGGGTTGTTCCTGTTTTTGTCTTTTATCGTCACTTTAAGACAAATGTGTTTTATAATCGGCTTTATGAGGAAGGGTTGTTTCTAAAAGGTTCATTATTTGTCTGATCTAAACATGATGCGTTACTACACTAGGCTGGATTCGTTTGAGCCTAACATCTCACATTCGGTGACTTTGACTGAGGTAGCAGACAAGCTGTTTACCAGTTTGCGCCATGCACGAACCTTACTCGGCAAGATGCATCAGGCTGAATGGGTGGTGTGGGAGCCAAAAGTTGGCAGGAATCAACGTTCTAACCTGACATTGCGCTTTAGCAATCAACAACTGACTCAACATGTTGCCAGCAAGCTGATAGAGCAGGGTAAGTACGAAAAAGCGCTCTCTATTTTGGATAATGACCGTGCGGTGTTTGGCTCTCTTCTCCAAGAAACATCCGGTGCGACGATGCGCGAAGGGTTACTGCACGTCCAATTAACCTACAAACGTAAGTTCGAAGACCTGTTCCCGCATCATATTCATCGTAGTAGTGAGCGATTTTTGATCAGGCAAGTGTTCAGTTGTTTAGTGACTTGTAATGGCAAAGGCGAGTTGAAGCCTGAACTGGCGCATCATTGGCAATATGATGCTGAAAAGCTCGTTTGGACTTTCTATCTACGCCCAGGACTTACTTTCCATGACGGACAGCCTGTGGATGCTAAGCAATTAGTTTCGATGTTTTCTGCGTTGCAAACCTTACCTTTCTATCAAACAGAGTTAGCTCATGTTGCTTCGGTCTACAGTGAGCAGCCGTTAAGGATCAGCTTCCAACTCACCAAAGCTGACACCGGCTTCGCAGGCTTGTTGGCTGGCGTTAAGTATTCGATTCAACCTGCAGCGCAAGTGACCCGTGAGCCATCACCATTAAGCTCTGTGTCTCATGCGGTGGTGGGGACTGGCCCCTTCAAAGTGGTCGAAACCAATAATGAACGCATCAAGCTTGCCGCATTTGAACACTATTATGGTTGTCGCTCTCTAACCGATGAAGTGACTATTTGGCAGTTTGAAGAGTCTATGACGGGCAGTGCTCGCTTCGACGACAGCCAAATGCAGGTGTCACCTTATGAAGACTCGTCTTGTTTTCACCAGTTAGGGAAAAGTGACGTAGAACTTGTGTCTGCGGAAACCGATGGTCTTCGTAGCCGAGTTGAAGATGGTTGTTTGTTTATCTTGTTCAATCAAAACTCAGCGGCGAACCCGTTAAGCGACGAGCAACGTAAGTACGTTTCTGGGCTTGCCAATCCACAAGCTATCTTGTCTCAATTGGAACAAAATCAAGGCTTGTTCAGTGTGTCTCTGGCTCAGAACATACTGCCAAGTTGGCAGAAATTGTATCGAACCCCTTCGAAAGAGGCGCAACTGCCCAAGAAGATGAGCATTGCCGTTTATAACTACTACGCGCTCTATCGTTGTGCCATCTGTGTATCAGACATCCTTAAACGATATGGGGTGGAAGTTGAGGTGAATACCTACAGCTTTCGCGAGCTGGCGCAGCTCTCGCAGAGTGGCGATTTAAAAGAAGACTTGGTGCTGTGTAACTTAAACCTAGACGACAATGCGCCATCTTCACTGTTCTCGTGGTTGATGAACGATCCTGTTTTGCACTCTGCATTGGGAGGCATGAACAGCGACTGGCTCAAGCAGCGTTTAGACCATCACAAAGCGTCGGTAGAACTGCCCAATTACCTAGCCGAGTTAGAGCCTATCGCATCGACATTGATCTCTGATTATTGGTTAGTCCCGATGTTTCACCACCTACAAACCGTGCGTTTCCAAGGTATTTTGAAAAACGTCGCCATCACCAACTGGGGATGGCCCGACTTCAAGAATGTATGGTCGGCTGACTAACCTTGAATGGGAGTGGTCAGCGTATTTCGTGTTTCATTGAAGCTAGCATTTGAATTGAGAAACCAAACTCGTCAAATGCATTGCTTTGGCGCGTAAGTGTTGGCACTCCTGAGCCGTTTTCTCAATCATGTTATCGCTCTCTCTGGCTATTTCAGAAATTCCAGAGATGTGCGGTGAGATCTCGTTGATGACATTGGATTGTTGCCCTGTCGCAGAGGCGATCTGCATGTTCATGGCATTCATCTCGTCGACACTATTAGAAATACTTGAAAGTTGTTGCTCTGAGTTTGAGGCTTCGATCTGACAATTACTGCCAAGAGTGGTGCTGGTCTCGATGGCTGTCACGGCTTGTTGAGTGCGTTGCTGAAGCTTTTCAATAATACCTCGAATCTCTTCGGTCGACGCTTGGCTCCGCGAGGCGAGGGTTCTTACTTCATCTGCTACCACCGCAAAACCTCTGCCTTGTTCGCCTGCTCGAGCTGCCTCTATCGCCGCATTAAGAGCTAATAAGTTGGTTTGTTCAGAAACACTGTTGATGACATCTAACACGGTATCGATGGAGTTCGCATCTTGAGCGAGTTGATTGATAATTTCCGTAGTGTCATCAAGCTGCTTGTTCATATGCTCGATGCTTTCTGAAGTGACAGAAACGGACTTTTGACCAATGCTAATCGCACTCGCTGCATGTTGTGCACTGTCGGCGGCACCATTGGCATTTTGTGCGATTTCGTCAGAACTGGCACCCATTTCATGAATGGCTGTTGCAACTTGCTCTATCTGGCTGGTTTGCTGTTTGATGTCTTGCTCCATCGACTGCGCCATATGATCGACACCTTGGATAGATTCAGAGATTTGGACTCCTGTGTTTGAGACATCTTTGAGTAAGTCACTTAGATATTGCACGAATTGATTGTAGCCTTTCGCGATTTGTCCAATTTCGTCATGTCGAGAATCATCTAAGCGAAAGGTGAGGTCACCACCACCTTTTCCTATCTGTTGCAGTCGTTCGGCCACTTCTACAAACGGCAGTAATAGCTTATTAGTCGCCCATGCTGCGATTGGCGTATAGATGGCAGCAATGAGTAGGGCCATAAAGATGATGGTTTGGCTGAAGCCATTTAATTCACTTAGTACATCTTGTTTGGGAATCTGAGTAATCAGAGTCCAACCAATTCCCGGCATCGCTTTTGAGCCAAGGATCTGCGGCTGGCCTTCGACGATAGCCTCATGAACGACGGTTTGTTTGCTGCCGATTAATTGGCTAGCTTTTATTCCTACTGTGTCCAGTGACTGACCAATTAGGTTTTTATCTGGGTGAACCTTGATGATTCCTTGTTGATCGACAAGAAAAACAATACCGCTTTCACCGACGCTGTAGTTGCTGATCAGTTGGGTAATACTTTCCAGAGTTAAGCCAATACCTGTCACGCCAATACGTTCACCATTGCGTGTGACCACATAGTTAACAAACAGTGCTGGTATTCCGGTGGCTGCATCAATATCCAAAGAGAGCTCAAATGGCTGATTGGATTCGATGAATCGGTAGAACCATTGGTCGCTTTGTTCATTGGTAGAGATCGTTTTTAGTACGCCATTATGGGTAAAGTAAGTGCTCGCTTCATTGGAAACGTAATAGGCACTGATTGCGTTGAATTCGCTTTTAACAGATTGGAGATAGGTTCGAAGCTCTTCTTCCGAAAGTCTGGTTTGCTGCATTAAAGGCGAAAGCGTCATCATCTTTGAGGCAAGAATAGGAGTTTCCAACTTGAGGTTGACTTCATTACTCACCTCGCCGAGTGAAGCTGGTAGTTCTCTCTCGAAGGTTCTATCAATCAAAATAGCCCGGCTCGATTGAAATGAATACACTCCCATCACGCTAATAATGGCAAGAGCAGCGACGATCGTCGCCAGTATCGCTTTGGTTCGTATAGTCAATTGCAATTTAGATTCCCTTCTAAAAACATTCAATTTCATTTGTAAATACAATGTTAATTAAAACCTGACTTTTTGGTCAATAAATGAATCTTAGAAATGAGTGCTGTGTGATATTTGTGCAGATTTGAGGTGGTCACATTGACCTGTGTTCGGAATACGGAGCGTTTCACTTCTGAATTCGATGAATAAAAAAATTACACTCTCTGGTTTACTTTTGTTTTTTGGTATGTAAACTAGTCAGTGTAGTTTTTGGGTTGGGTCTTTCCCAACGGTTGAAGAGATACCAATGAAAAAATATCTATTACCGATTTTAGGAGTACTTGCCGTGGTCGCTATCGTAAGCACAGGTTCACAATCAAATGACAATCTAGATAAGCTTCCAAAGAAGTTTGCTAACAGTGAGTTAGAGTACAAATCGGGCATGTCTGATATTTTTTCAATCTTGAAAGCGTATGTAACTGTGGAAAGAAATGAGCCAGTGCCACGTGCTGCATTGCCTTTAATGCCGATGACAGCGGAGCAATTGATCGAAGAGACAGAAGACGTTGCGTACCGCTTAGGTCACTCAAGCGTTATGATGAAGCTGGATGGCAAGCTAGTGATGACCGACCCTGTGTTCAGTGATCGCGCATCGCCAGTGCAATGGATGGGGCCAAAGCGCTTCCACCCAACGCCAATCTCACTACAAGAATTACCTGATATTGATGTGGTGGTGATTAGTCATGACCATTACGACCATTTAGATAAGGGTGCGGTTAAAGTATTAGCCGACAAAGTGGGGACATTCTTGGTACCACTCAGAGTTGGATCACTACTTGAAAAGTGGGGCGTGGATAAAGAAAAGATCATTGAGTTGAACTGGTGGGAATCAGCAACAGCCTCAGATATCGAGTTTACTTTGACGCCGACACAGCACTTCTCTGGCCGTGGCTTACTTGACCGTGACCAAACCCTATGGGGTAGCTGGGTGATTAACGCTTCAGATAAGAAAGTATTCTTTAGTGGTGACTCTGGTTACTTCAATGGCTTTAAAGAGATTGGTGAGCGTTTCGGGCCGTTTGATTTAACCATGGTAGAAACGGGCGCGTACAACTCGCTTTGGGCAGATATTCATATGTTCCCAGAGCAGAGCGTTCAAGCGCACATCGACCTTCAAGGCAAGGTGATGATGCCAATCCACAACAGTACGTTCGATCTTTCTATGCACGACTGGCAAGACCCAATGGAACAAGCTTTAGCGATAAGTAAAAAACGAGATGTACAGATGGTAAGCCCTGTGATGGGTGAGAGACTCGTTATTTCAGAACCAGTACCTGTTCAAGCCTGGTGGAAACTGGCATCGAATTAGAGCTGTTACCTAATTCGAACTGCTATCTAATCTGATGCCGCCATACTGCTAATCTGTATCAAACCTGCTTATATACAAAACGCCACTGATCGTAGGATTCGGTGGCGTTTTTGCTTTTTTAAACGAGTGGCTTGTTCGAAAGGGATTCTTCTACTTAGAGCAACTTTCCAGATTCTTAGCCATTTTGTTGGCGACTTTTCGGAACTGTTCTAGTTCATCTTCGGCCATGCCTTTGGTCATTCTTTGCAGCATCTCTCGATCAATATTCGAGACTTTGCCCATGATCTCTTCACCCTTATCGGTCAGAACCAAAAGCTGGCTACGCTTGTCTTCTGGATTTGGAGACTTCTTCACAAGCTCTTGATTGATCAATGCGTTAACTAATCTCGTGACCTGCGCTTTATCGCGATTTAAGAAGTGCGCGATATCGATAGCCGTACATGGAGACTTCTTAGTGATGATCTTCATGACACGAATGTTCATGGGGGCGATCTCAGAATCCAAGCTCTCAATCTGTTCGCTCATTTGACGTTTCAAAGAGTGCACTAAGCGAAAGATGGATTCTAGCGATGTGTTATCAGACATAAACGATCCTCAGAAAAGTAGTTGACAACATCAACTACTATATTTATAGTTGACATTATCAACTTAATTGTTCGTAAATTCAAGGCAGGAAATAGATATGACGATTCAAGCAGCACTAACGCCAACTCTTCCTGAGCAAAAAGGCACACCCGTTTTATACAAAATTATGGTCATGATGAGCTTAATGCTAACCATCGGCGGCAGCTTAACGGCCGTGATGACCTACATGAATGTCGGATTTGGTGAGGCATTCATCGGCAACTGGCTCTCTTCGTTAGCTCTAGTTGTCGTGATTATGATGCCAATTGGCATGGTAATGATGACTTTGGTGACTAAGTTGGTCGCCAAGGTATTACCTAATTACGGCGAGAAAGCTCGCAACCTAATCGTGGGATTGATTATGGCTTTTATCATGGAGTCGATCATGGCGTTTGTAACAGCGGCAAATAACATCGGATTTTCGGATACATCGGCGTTTACCAGTGGATGGTTTAATGGATTTATTGCCGCACTTCCCATTGGCCTTGCGATCATGGTCGTGATGTCGATGACGGTTAAACCTAAGCTCGAACGATTCATGAAGAGCTAACCAAAACACTTTTTAAGCATTTTAGGAGATCCACATGAAAGCATTCACAGGCAAACACAATAACTACCGTATCACTATCGAAGAAGTGAACATCAAAGAAGATCGTGAACTTCAAACCATGCAGTTTGAAATTGAAGACAGAGAAAATATGTTCGCGATTGTTGAGAAGATCAAACAAGACAGCGGCTTAGACGAGCAATCAGCAGCACGACTAGGGGTGAGTATTCGCTTGCTAGGTCCATTGATGATGCAAGATAGAAAACACCCTCTGTTTGTTGATTTCATGCCTCATTTCAGAAACTTCATGCAGAATTTGAAGAAGACGTTGAAAGGGCAGTAAAGCCTGAACATCAGTGATACATCGAAAAGCCAGTAACGAACTTACTGGCTTTTTTTATATCTAATACCAATCGTAGTAAATAACTGGTCAGCCTAGCTGGTTAAAACGCTCGATAACTGCGTTATAATTTTTGATTGTAGAATAACTACTTATCAAAAAATGATGCCTTGTTCTCAAACCTTTTTCCGGCGCTATTTCTGAACACTTACTTACTGTGATTGGTATAAATCAAAATAGTTTCAGTTGTTTGCTTCTAGAATATGCGAAAATTGATGTCTGAATTTTCGGTGCTTCATCGTTGTTGAATTGTCTATTCAAGCTTTAATAAATCCGATATTATACGGGTCATAAAACTAAAGGTGGTATTATATGACAAATGTATTTAAGCAAGCGGCTGAAGAACTGCTGAGTCGCCGCGTTGCGGGAACCAAAGCACCAAGATTGAACGAACAATACCGTCCGAACAACTTGGAAGATGCGCTAAAGATCCAATCATCAATGATCGATCTCAAGAGCGACAAAGTCGGTGGTTGGAAGTGTTTACTTCCTCTGGCTGAAGACAAGTTTGTTGTTGCACCTATCTTTTCAGGTAGCGTTCAACAAGGTGAAGTTTGCGAACTGTTTGCTGACAACGACGTAGTTCGTGTTGAGCCTGAAATTGCATTTACACTTGCTAAGAGCCTGCCTGCAAACCAAGAAGGTTACAGCGAAGAGCAAATCAACGATGCTATCGGTTCTTGCCACATGGCACTTGAGTTGATGCAGTCTCGTTTTGCTGATGACAGCGGTGCAGAGTTCTACGAAAAGCTTGCTGACGGCCTAGTAAACCAAGGTTTGTTCATTGGCCCAGAGATTGACCGTGAAAAAGCGTTCACTTCTGCTGAGATCAATATCGAAGTGACCCAAGGCGAACAAGTTCAAGCATTCGCAGGTAAGCACCCAAATACATTACCACCAAGCCCTATCTACTGGCTGATCAACTACATGACTCGTCGTGGCGTTGATTTCCAAGCGGGTGAAGCAATCATCACGGGTTCATACTGCGGTATCGTGGAAATGGGCTTCGATAAGCCAACGACCTTCCACTACGAAGGCATTGGTGAATACCAAGTGACGTTCCAACAAAAAAACTAAGCAAGAAAAAAGCTAAATTAGCAAAAGCACTAAGCAAGCAAAGCTAGCTTCTGCATAAACGCTATCTGTTCTCGGAAAGCTATCGGTTCTCGAGAAGCAATCTGTTCTCAAAAGGCTATTTACTGGTGAGTAAATAGCCTTTTCTATAATGTGATGTTCAATGGTGTGCTTATTACTTTGCATTAAATTGGGCGTTTAGACGTCTAGACGTTGACAAGCCTTAAGTGTGACATTAGTCTGCTCACCTTCCTGTTCTATTGTGTTGTCGTTCCATGTCCAATTCGAAAAATTCTAATGCGGTAATTGCCCCTTCGGCAGTGGCGCTTATCCCTCTGATCGTGTTCCTTGCGCTGTTTATTGGCGTAGGTACGTACTTGTCACTGCAAGGTGTCGATTTTGCGTTCTATCAGCTTCCAGCTCCGATTGCGGCTTTGCCTGCTGTGATGCTGGCGTTGTTGCTAAGCAAAGATAAATTGAACCGTGCTATCGAACAATTCTTGGGTGGAGTCGGTCACAAAGACATTATCGCAATGTGTATGATCTACCTATTGGCGGGTGCTTTTGCGGCCGTGGCTAAAGCCTCTGGCGGCGTTGATGCGACAGTAAATCTTGGTCTATCTGCGATTCCGACAAGCATGATTCTACCGGGTATCTTTCTGATTTCAGCTTTCATCGCGACAGCAATGGGTACTTCTATGGGTACTATCGCCGCGGTAGCGCCAGTTGCATTAGGCATTGCAGATTCAGCAGGCATGAGCATTCCACTAACAGCCGGTGTTGTTTTAAGTGGTGCGATGTTTGGTGACAACCTTTCTATCATCTCTGATACCACGATTGCCGCGACACGTTCGCAAGGCTGTGAGATGAGAGATAAATTTAAAGAGAACATCCGTATTGCACTTCCTGCGGCATTGATTGCGATTGTTATCTTTGCTTTCAACAGCACAGCAACGCAGGTTCCTGAAACCGGTCCAATTGAGTGGCTGAAAGTTCTGCCATACATCACTATTTTGATTCTTGCAGTTTCGGGCATGAATGTGTTCGTTGTGCTAACAATCGGTATCCTGCTAGCGGGTGGTGTGAGCCTAGGTTCTGTTGAGAACTATGGTTTGACGGATTACGCTCAAGATATCTATGCAGGCTTCGGAAATATGCAGGAAATCTTCCTACTGTCGATGCTGATTGGTGGTTTGAGTGAGCTGATGCGTCGCCAAGGCGGACTTGCGTTCCTGACTAACCTGGTAAGCGGTGTGATTCGTGCGTTTGGTTCTTCACACTCTAAGCAAGCGAATGGTCGTGCGAGTGAGCTAGGTATTGCTGGCTTGGTGTCTATGGTTAACATGTGTACTGCAAACAACACGGTAGCGATCATTGTATCTGGTAGTGTGGCTCGCCAACTAGCGGAAGAGAACAACGTGTCTCCGCGTCGCTCAGCAAGCTTGTTGGATATCTTCTCTTGTGTGATTCAAGGTGTGTTGCCTTACGGTGCGCAGGTGTTGCTATTAGGTTCGGTATTCAACCTATCGCCACTAGAGATTGTTTCTAACTCGTACTACTGTTTTGCACTGGCTATTGTGGCTGTGGTTGCTGTGTTTATCAAACATCCAGCTCGTCAAACTGCAACTGCATAACGAGACCTCGTATCTATAAGAAGGCGCCGTAATCGGCGTCTTTTTTGTGTCTGTTATTACTATGTACTCTACAAAGGGTCACTGAAAAACTTACCCGGAGTGACCCCGAAGTTGAGTTTAAATAGCTGATTGAACGCACTTAAACTGGAAAAACCACAGCTTAAAGCAACGGTCGTAACGGGTTGATTATTTGCCAGTAATTTCAACGCGCTAAACAATCTAGCTTGCTGTCGATAATCGATAAATGACATCCCTAAATCACTTCTAAACATACGACTCAGTGTTCGACTGCTGACGTTGGCTCGCTCAGCCCACTCCTTCAATGATTGATTGCTTGCCGGATCTTCTAAGATCGCCTCGCAGATCGGCACTAACCGTTTATCGGAAGGGATCGGAATATTCACAGAGGCTTGCGGTGCGACTTTCAGTTGATCTAATACCACTTGTACCAAGTTTCGATAAGGCTGGCTGAAGAGATCTTGATCTTCCTGTTCGGCATACTCAGAAAGGTGATTGATGATCTCCTTCAGCATGGCTGATATGTTGAGTACACAACTTTCACTGGGTAAGTCGAGGTCTATGTCTTGATGCAGGTAGAGGTTCTTCATCTCGGCATCGCCATACATGTAAACCTTATGTTTTTGATAAGCGGGAACCCAAACCGCACGTTGTGGTGGAATCAACCACAAGTCATTTTCTGTTTCTACCGCCATGACACCACTGCGTGCGCATACTAATTGATGATAACGGTGGAAGTGCCAATCGATAACAAACCTATTCGAATATGATTTGGGAACCACGACAGCAGGTCTCAGATGAATGTCCAAGGTAATGGCATTTGACGTTGAACCGATGGCTTTGGGTGTTTGGCTCATTTGAGTAAAAGGTTGTCTTATTGTGGTCTATGAGACAAATCATAGACAGTTAAACTTCTGATGTCACCGATTAATAAGGTTCTATCATGAAGCGCTTACTCTGCATTTAGAGTGGGGGATGGGCTATGCCGAGTTGTTGAACGTTGGCAGTGCTGCAATGATTGTTTATGGTGTGATGTCTTTACCCATAGGCTGGCTTGCCGACTATTGGAGCCGCACAGGATTAATGAAGGCATTCTTTTTTGGGACAGGTACAGCAGCTATTGCGACTGGGTTTGCCCAAGATGCTTTTCAAATTAGCGTTGGCCTGTGTGTTATCGGTTTGTTTGCCTCTATCTACCATCCCGTTGGCACTGCACTTGTTTTTGGTTCTTCCGAAAAAACGGGTAGAGCGATTGCCGTTAATGGCTTGTATGGCAACCTGGGGTTAGCGTTAGCAGCGGTAGTGACAGCGTATTTATCACAGGCATTTTCTTGGAGGTTGTCATTCATCCTCCCCGGCGTGGTCTGTATTTTGGTTGGTACGGTTTACAGCTATGTTTGCGACGTTAAAGCTTGTCAGCACAAGGTGAACAAGAATGACAAAGCGCAGGGATTAGCTGCAAATAAGCTTGCTCGTCTAATCGTCTGTATTGGATTGATAGCTTTTGTCGGTGGCCTTGTTTTTCAAACCACAACGACATCTCTGCCTAAGGTGTTGAACACTCAACTAACTTCATCAATTGGCTTCTCAGGAGCTCTTACGACGTTCATTTTTGTATGTGCTGCTTTCATTCAGTTGTCGATTGGAGAACTGATTGAGCGTATGTCGGTCAAAAAGCTGTTGGTAGTGATTACGGGCTGTCAGTTGGTGTTTTTGCTGTTAGCGACAGCAGTACAAGGTTGGTGGCTTATTCCCGTGTTTATGGGGCTGGTGCTGAGCACCTATGCACAAATCCCCGTTAATGACTGGTTGATTGGGCACTACTCTGCACCAGCGTGGCGCTCTCGAATCTATGCTCTGAAATATACTTTGAGCTTCAGTACCGCCCCAATTGCTTATTGGCTTATTTCTTCTGTCTACTCAGCAACAACAGGGTTTACAGCGATGTTTTTGATACTAGCGACAGGAATGTTCACTGCTGTGTCCGCGGCATTCTTGATTCCGAATTTGTCTGCCCACGAAAATGAGCCTGAACAGAACACACTATTGAAAGCCGATTGTTGAAAGTGAGTGACCTTATTCGAGGCTAAATCTAAAAGAAAACCGCCCAAGTGGGCGGCTTCGTGTTTTGCCTGAAGATATTTTAACAACCTTAATTCAGCTTCGTCGTCACATACTCTTTGTTTCTAACCATTAGCCACATCAAGCCGCCTAGGGTGCCGACGGATAACTGGATGAAGCCTAGGTTTTCGATCAGCGAGTCTGGGCGGATTGAAACTAAGATCATGCCTAGCGAGCCACAGATCATGCTAAAGAATTGAATCAGTGCAACCGCGGAGCCTGTGTCGTGGTCTTGTTGGTTCAGCATTAAGTTAGTGCCGGGTACTCGCATTATGATGGCCATTAAAGTGGCAGGGGCGGCGATGAAAGCAAAGAACCAAGGTGACAAGCCACCCACAGTTAGCGTGAAGATTCCGGCGGTCGCCAGTAGAGCAAAACATCCTGTAATGACCTTTTGAACAGGCATTCGATAGGATAGCTTCATATAAATGGTTGGCCCGAATGAGGCGCACATTGCGTTGAATGCGAACGCGTAGCTGAACTGTTGTTCGCTGAGTCCGAAGTCATTGATATAGATATAAGATCCGGCAGCCAGAAAGCCCATCAGCGCCATCGGTGTGATAGAGAAAATAACCAGTAACTTGACGAACGAACGGTTTCTCATGACCACGCCCATTCTTCCCCATGAACGGAACATAGAACCTTGGTACTTGGTTTCGAGTGTTTCTCGATAGCAGAACGCTAATACTGAGGCAAACGCACCAAAAATCGCGAGAGTGACGAACATCATTCTCCAAGACGCGATTTTCAGTAGGAAGGCACCAAAGACAGGCGCGACCATTGGCGCGATGATCACCAGTGACATGATAGTTGCCATGATCTTTTCGCGTTCTCGACCTTCATAAAGATCTTTCACAATGGCTGTGGCAATAACCGTGATGGCACTGCCCGCAAACGCTTGGAAGACGCGAGCGCCAATCAATTGTTCGATGCTGTTGGTCATTGTGCAGATCACGCTCGCGACCATATAGCTCGCCAAGCCAATTAATAAGATAGGCTTACGGCCAAATTTTTCACTCAGCGGTCCCCAGAACAACAGGCCGACGGCATAAGTCACGAAGTAGCTGCTTAGGGTTAGGTTAACCATGGATTGATCGGTATTGAACACCTCAACCATTTGCGGAAGTGCTGGCAAATACAGGTCGATGGTCAATGGAGGAAACGCACTGATGATGACGAGGAAAAATAGCATACCGGTTTTGCCCAGTACTGGTTGTGGTTTCTTCAAGGTCTCTCCCCGTTATCCAAGAAAAGGATTCTAATGGATGTGATGATGTGTTTCAGAAGGTGTAAGGCACGTCAGACATGAAGGATAGATTCGCTAAAGAAGGTGGCGAAAGCTTCTAGGATATTGTCTGACTGCTCAATTGTATTACAAAATATTATCGCTCTTATAGCTAATGAGTTCAACCAGTTAGTGAATCGGCGAGATTGTAATGTTGAGCGATAGATTGTAGTCGTTGTGAATCAGTTTGTTATCTTTTTCTTGGGCGCTTTTCTACCAAGCCATTGCGCTCTAAGCCGCGTCTTACGCTGCTGCACAGTTTACCAAAACGACGCAGTTCTTCGAAGTTTGGCCCTTGCCCGATTGAAACACTGTGTTCCCAGTACATTAACTCACTGTCGACCATCTCTAGCAATTTTTTAGAGCAACCAGAACAGTTACCCTTTGGGCCACAGATAAACGTCTCTGACTCGTAAAGAGGGAGTTCGTTTTTCACTTCTTCGATGAGATTCAACATCGCCGAGTTTAAGTCTGGCTTCTTGTTGGTAAGTGGTTTCAAGCTTAGTGCTTGAGGCGCGATCATTGAAGGAGCTTGCGTATTGGATTGTAAATTCAAAGCAGCTGATGACATATCAAAGGCCTCAAGGAAAGAAGAAGAGGGGCATCCTACTCTTCACAACAAAGTGAACCTTGATGTAGTGCAATAAGCGTGGAGATATATCCGAAAGAGGTAGGGGAAATAAGGGAGTGAGAATGATGGGAAACGTGAAAAGGGGAGCCACAAACGGCGTGGCTTCCCTAATTAAAGCTTGGTATTAACGAGAGCCCTTAGAACTCTGCGTCGAACTGGAACTCCATCCACTCTTTGGTGACTGGGTGATGCAGCGCAAGCCTTTCAGCGTGTAGGTGCAATCGGTCAGCTTTGTTGCCATACAAGCCGTCACCAACGATAGGCATGTTAAGCCCTTCTTCATGTGAACAGTGAACGCGCAATTGGTGCGTACGACCAGTTTTCGGGTGCAGATAAACCTTGGTTGTTTCTTGGTTTCGCTCAATCACTTCCCACTTGGTTTCAGCAGGTTTGCCGTGTTCGAAGCAGACAATCTGACGAGGACGATCGTACAAATCGCCACGCAATGGCAAGCGAACATAACCTTCATCTTCCGTTAGAACACCTTCAATCATCGCTACGTATCGCTTCTCGACTTCACGAGTAATGAACTGCTTCTGCAAGCTCTTGTTCGCACGTCGTGTGAGGGCAAATATCAGAATGCCAGAGGTCGCCATGTCTAAGCGGTGAATCACAAATGGCCCTTCAACATCAGGGTGCATTTCTTGAACGCGAGTGTAGGCAGAATCTTTGATGGTTTTACCCGGTACGGATAGAAAACCGGCTGGCTTGTGTACCACAACGATGTGATCGTCTTGGAACAAGATATCGAGGTCTTTGCCTTCTGCAGGGTTTTCTAGCAATGGGTTGGGATCGACTTCTAGACCTTTCATCATGTGGCCTAAAATCGGTACACATTTGCTTTGGCAAGAGGCGTAGTATTTTTTGTGTTTGCGAATTTCAGACTTCGGTGAACGGCCCCACCAAAATTCAGCCAGTGCCAGTGGCGTATAACCATTCAGATACGCATATTGCAGAAGTTTTGGCGCAGCGCATTCGCCAGAACCTGCTGGTGGAATCTTGTTTGGCGTGTTTTCAAATATCTGGTTAAGGTCTTCGACGTTGCCTTCCGCATTTTGGAAAGCGTATTGTGAAAACAACTTGTGTTGAAGCTGATGAGAGATGTGTGCTCTTTGCTCTTTGAGCTCAGCTAATTGAGTCGTAAACACGTCAACTTTGCCTTGAAGCTCATTCAGAGTTTGTTCCCAGTTGAGCTTAAGGTACTTCTGCTGATTCTTGTCGGCAACACTGGCTTTGTTTAGCTCGTTATTGAGCTGTTCGAAAGCTTGCTTATCAAGGTTTTCTTTGCCTTGTTCACGTTGTTCTTTACGTGTTTTTCGGCCTTCAATAATCAACAAGCGTTGTGCTTCGATCTCTTGTTCCGCCTGTGCTTTCTGTTGTGCTAACTGCTCACACAATTCGAGGTATTCAGCGTTCACTTGCAGCGCTTTAAATTTCGCATTCACAGCCATCATGTCAGCCGTGTCTTGATGGAAAAAGCTGTCGCTGCTCAACATATCAAATACCGGTGGCACAAAATGGGGCAGCAGGTTTTGGTCGGCGATTTTCCCAGAGAAAGCAGAGAAGTAACCCAGCTCACCTTCTGGGCTTCTTACTAACAACACACCAAACATCTTGCCGCGACCTGCGTCAGAATCGAGTCCGAAGTCATGTTGCCAATCGGTTTGTGTTTCTAGGTATTGTTGAAGCTGGTGCGAGGCGATTTCACACAGTGGGTGCGGTTCATAATAGAACGGGAAGGTGAAACGCTCAGGCAACGAATATGACTCGATCGGCTGTTGAAAGCGAGTGAAGCAATGCTCAGGTGTGTGGCTGTTTTCTGAGTCGTGCGTTGGTTTTGATGAGTGCATATTGTCGTCTTACTTCATGGTGATAAATGGCTGTGGATCTATGGTGTATGCTTTGAGAGCTTAAACACAGTACAAGGCGGCGATTCTACTCTTTATCGAAATGCGCCTCAAATAAGAATCGCTCAATGACTGGGTACAAAGGTTGTTATCGGATATACAAACCTTGCTCTTGGACATATAAGCCTTATTCTTTGGCACAAAACCTCAGCAGTTGCGCTTGATAGTCATAAATTGATGAGTGGCCTCTCGTTTTTAATCATAGAAGACAACTTCCCAAACGAAGGGTGGTAGCCTTGCCGCCCTCTTGTTCAACCTAAGGTAACATTATGATTCCACTCAATACTTCGATTGTATCCGGTGTCGCAATTTCTGAGATCGACGGACAAACCAAAATGCTATTAATGAAGCGTGTGAAAGGCGAGTTTTGGTGCCATGTCGCAGGCTCGATTGAAGCTGGTGAAACAGGCTGGCAGGCTATTGTTCGTGAGTTTGAAGAAGAGACACAAATTCAAGTGGAAGCCTTGTATAACGCACAGTTTCTGGAGCAGTTTTACGAGGCGCACGTGAATGTGATTGAGCTAATCCCAGTGTTTGCGGTTGTATGTCCGCCCAATCAAGCGATAGAACTGAATGACGAACACACAGAGTACCGCTGGTGCGATTTAGAGGAAGCGAAAGCGTTAGCGCCGTTCCCTAACCAACATGCCGTCTACGATCATATTTGGTCATACTTTGTCGATAAGCCAGTCAACCCGCTTTACCGAGTGAAATTGAAATAACATTGGCTGTTTAAGAGTTAAGACTTACCAAGATAAGGAGTTAAAAAGGCGCTCACTTGCGCTTGGCATTGCCCTATATTGACTTTCACCCCGTGCGATTCGAGTATCGCTACACCACGACCATTATTGCGCGGATCTGGGTCTAGCATGGCAACGACGACGTGTTTTACACCTGCTCTGACCAATGTATTGGCGCAAGCGGGTGTTCTGCCAACAAAAGAGCAGGGCTCTAAAGTTACGTAAGCGGTAACGCCTTCCATTGTTCCATCCGTTTCGTCTTCATATTTATTCAGTGCTTCGACCTCGGCATGATTCCCACCGACTTTTTGCGTGTACCCAACCGACACCACCTTATCGTCTTTCACCAAAACACAGCCTACTGGCGGGTTCGGTTGGCAATCAGGTAGGGCTTGGCGCGAAGCTTCAAGAGCTTGCAACATGTGTTGTTGGTTCATGGTCGTTACTCTGTATGACGAGAGGGCGCAGCAGTTAGTGGCCGTGCGCGTTTGATGAGTTACTAAGTTAATAAGCTAACAAGTGGAGCATGTTCGATCTGATTGGACTTTGAGTCAATGGTTTTAGCTTTGAATTCGACTGCCAGTTAACTGTTTCCAACCGTTAACTTAGGCCAGTGGGTTAACCAGTTTTTTGATTGAACTCGTTGGTCAAACACGTCTCTGCTGCGATTGGGGTTCGGTGTGATTTTCAAATCAAACAAGCTCTCTAAACCAAAAGCCGAGATACATTCGATGTTTCCATCGTGGTTTTGTTTTACGGCGATGGCGGTCTCTTTTTCAGGCCAGTAACTCATCGCATCTAATGAGCTTTGGTAAGGCTTATCGTTGTTTCTGATGTGCATGTTGGCTTGATTACGAACTTGCCAGTTGAGTTCAGGTAACCTCTCTTGAAGCTGGGCTTCGTATCGAATAGCGGATTCGTAAGAGGTGTCATTGCGATCAAAGTAGATCACATCAATGTCATTGAGTGGTGTAGGGGAGTCAAAACCATGTAGGTGATCCCAGACTCGATTCCTCACAAAACCAGCGGCAACATAGCATTGCGGTAAACCTAGTAGAGAGACACACTCTAATACCTGCATTCGCAAGGGATCTTGTTTGATCAATGTGATGATGCGATCGGCAAAGGTCTCTGTCATTGTGGTGTGGTCACGTCGGTGACTTGATAATGACGAGTCACGTTCTTTGAGATCTTACCCCATTCAGAAGCTTTGACGCGTTGCTGGTGGGCTTCGAACGCATCACGGCTCGTGAATTCCTCGTAAACTTCAAAGCGATTAGGTTGAAGTGTGCTTTGACTGACTCGAAACACAATACAGCCGGGTTCTGACAGTGTAAGTTCTTTATGAACAACCAACGCTTGTGTGACCGCTTCTAGGTCGGTGTCGGGCACAAGAATATGCCCTTGTAGAATGACTTTACTCATTATTACGTCCATTTAATTTTGCCCATTACTCGATTTTTCCATTAAAAGCATCGTCCGTTACAAACATAATCCCATTTTGAGTTTGTGTCGTATAGGCTAATGTGAATAAAAAATGGTCAATACAATTGAAATTTAGGTTACGCCGTAACTTTACTTGCTGAAGGTGATAAGTTAATAGATAGGAAAGGTAAGTTATTGGGAACTTAATCTGCGTTGGTCCGGTCTATTAAACAGGTATCATGGAACTGTATTGGTACTGAAATGAATTTGTCATCTGAGATAACTAATCTTAATTTCGAACAACGGCTCATCGGATTAAATTGAGCCATAGTTGATATCTAGGTCATACTTTGATGTAAATGGTACTTAAAACCCTATATGTTTTGTGATTTGTATCATTGATCTGGCCGTCAAACACCGTTAGATTCGAATGGTTGGCAATAAAAAATAGCTCAAGAAGAGCAGTTAAAGAAAAGGAAATATCCCTTATGAAAAAAATGAGAAGAGCACAGCTTCATCGCGTTCGTATCCAATACTGGAAAGACACGTCAAAAGAAGCTTCAAAGAAATAAGCTTTATATCTAAACCTATAAAGTTACAAAGCTGAAAGCGAAAAGGCTTTCAAACAAAACCCTCGACTGGGTATGTAAAACGCAACAACCCGATTTCAATAGCACTCTCAAGGACCTTCATCTGGTCGGCGACTAAAGAAATCATCCCCAAAGAGCTGGCAGGCATTAACAACAATGCAATTTAATGTCAGCTCATTAATACCCTCTCTTGTTATCTCTACTCACCTAATTCTTACGAACCAAAATCAACTCGCATCCTCGACTAAATCTTTTTTGCTATTCAAACCATTGAAACGTATTGCCCTTGAAAGAAAACGCCGTCAATAAAAAAGCTCCCGATTTCTCAGAAGCTTTGATTTAGATTTTGTGTGTGCTGCGCTGTACTTTGGTGAGCCTTGAGGCTCAAGCCAGATGACTCTAGCGTTGGAACAGCGTTTTCAAGCTCACATCGTCGGTTCTGTTTAACTTAAGGCTAAGTAGATAACCACCAATGCCGAGTAGTACGTAAATAGTTAAAGACAGAATCGAAACTTCTGAAAGTGCACTGAATGGGTTACTTGTCGTCAGCACTTTCATCGGCAGTGAAGCGATGACCGAAAAGAAGTCATTGATGCCATAGAAACCGAATAGCGCGATAGCCAACCATTTTATTGCAAAGCTAGAGACAAAGATGACAAGCAGCGGAGAGTTAACCAGTTGCGAAATCGCCAGAGTCATCGTTGCTAATGGCAATAGAACTAACGCAACCAGCAGCATGCGACCAAAGAACACCACCCAGTTGCTGAGTACGTAGAATAACGACTGCTGCTCAACTAACAGCGCCAATGGTTGTTCACTCGATAGGTTTAGAATCCAGAACAGAACATCAGCAAATAGAACCAATAGCGCACAAATAGCTGGGATTACCATTAAGCCGAAACCTAACTTCACGGCATGAGTCATGGCATTCGATACAGGCATACTTCTCCAAAACATCGAACTACCTTCTTGGCGTTCTTTACGCAGTGTTTTAGGGATGTAAAGCGTCGACAGCAACAGTGAAATTAGGCCTGCGCCAAAGTAGATCACTGAATTGAGATCTCGTGAGAAGTCTCTGTGCATGCTACTTACGTCACCGTTAACTTCCATCTGGAAGAAAAAGTCGTGTTGTGCTTGACCACTAAAGAACAAGCTAACGAAAAGCAAGAAACCGCACAATCCGATAAACAGAGGCAATCGAGTGTTAATTTTATGCTCGATAAGTTCTTTTTCTAGCATGTAAAAACTTGGGTGCATTATGCCTTCTCCGTCTGTGTTGCAAGGAATAGGTCTGCGAGACCCACGTTGTAGATGTTACCCAATGATTCAACCTGCGCTTTGTATTGACCTTCCAATAACCACTTAGTAGTGCCAAGGCCTGGTTGTGAGGTCAGTGGGTTGAGCTTCTGAATCTCGCTTGAATGGTTATTTGCGACTTCGATAATGAAATAGTCGTTTTCGATGTCTTCCATGCTCTTTTGCAGCACACAATGGCCTTGTTTTAAAATCAGCACATCCGTTAATAGGTGTTCAATCTCTGAAACCTCATGGCTTGCAATGATCATGGCGCGTTCGCCGTCGTGGAACCACTCAAGTAGATGGCGATAAAAAGTATCGCGGTAGAGCAGATCTAAACCCAACGTTGGCTCATCTAAGATCAATACTTGAGTATCGGTTGCGATGATGATCGCAAGGTGAAGTTGAACCTTCATCCCTTTAGAAAGCTGCTTGATCGTTGAAGATATCTTAATGTTGGTGCTGCTTAGCGTCTGTTCGGCTTTTTGCCTATTGAAGCTTGGGTGTACACCTTCTGTGTAGCGAAGCAGTTGTTTCACGGTCATCCACTCTGGCAACACGTTCACATCTGAAATGTAAGATAGGTGCTGCATGAGCTCTGCGTGCTGGTGGATAGGGTGGTATCCATTGACCTCAATCTCACCTTGATAGTTGTGTCCACCAAGTAGTGATTTGATCAGTGTCGATTTACCCGCACCATTGTGGCCAAGTAAACCAAGTACTTGCCCCGGCTTTAACTCAAAGCTGATGTTCTCGACACCCACTTGATTTGAATAGGTTTTGGTTACGTTTTTCACGGAAAGTAAAGTACTCATGACTTGTCCTTGATGTGTTGTTCTAGCTGTTTCACGAGTTCTTCGACACTCATATCAATGATGCCTAGCGTCTCAGCGATGGCTGGGATCTGTGTGTTAATGAAAGTTTGGTGTGCAGACTCTTTCAACTTTTGAAGCGCGCCTTCGGCCACATACATGCCTTGCCCGCGTTTTTTCTCTACCAAGCCTTCATCCACCAGTAACTGGTAGCTTTTCATGACAGTAAGGTGGTTGATTTTGAGATCGGCAGCAACGGCACGCACAGAGGGCAATGCTTGTTGCTCTAACCAAACACCTTGAAGAATTTGGTCACTGATCTTGGTAGCAAGCTGCCTAAAGATCGGTTGGTCGTCTTTCCATTCGGTCATAATCAAAACTGCATAGTGATATACATGTGTATAACACTAACCTTTTTTCTGAGATAGACAAGCTTTTTCTATAAATTAGCTGAATGTTAACTTTTATAGTTGGATGTTCAGTAAAATAATGAGATTATATGGAATCCTGTTCTGTAGTGTTGAGTTTGTATGTTGCACATTAATGATAAAAAGCTGGTCTGGTTTACTAAGTATTTGCCGATCACCATCATCATCTTTTCTGCAATCGTCTTGAATGTGGCGATGTTTACGAGCGTAGACCAGAAGGTCAAGGCATTGGTAGACCTCATCAGAACAGACTACATCTCCGCCCAAAAGGACTCTATTGAGACGCAAGTTCTGCAAGTGTCGCAACAGATAAAGCACACTCAACGTCTTGTCGAAATCGAGGTGAAAAAGCATATTACTCGTCGGTTGGATAGAGCCTATACTGCCGCACAGAATATCTACTCCTCGAATCAACACCTGCCGGAAGAAGAGCTTAAGTTACTCATTCTTAACGAAATAAGAAAGCTGAGCTACGCGGACAAAAAAGACTACATTTATGCCTACGATATGCAGGGCACAGTGCTGGTTCATCCTCGCTCTCCTGAGTTAGAAAATACCAATCAACTTGAAACGACGGATAGCCGTGGTGTGGCGGTTATCAAACAACAAATAGCGCTTCTTAAACAGAATAATGGGGTTTATTCCCGCTATTTTGTGCCTCGCCCTGGCTTTGATGGGCAAGATTTTGAAAAGCCACACATCGACAATACGCACTTCGAAAAACTCAGCTACATTCGTCGGTTCGAACCCTTTGATTGGTATTTCGGTACTGGCATTTCTCTCGATGATGTTAAACGAGTCAGTTACCAAAGAATTCTTGAGATATTGTCGAAGGTAACGGTCGGTGATAATGGATACTTGTTCGTTTTTGAACAGAATGGTGACAGCCTACTTCATGCACACCAAATTCATACAGGGCAAGATCTTAATGTTTACGACGACCTTGGAAACAACTTCAAGCAAGACGTTTTAGCGCAAGCTGAGTCGGGTGGGTTTGTTGACTACATCACCGTTGATAAACAAGGTTTCATTGGTCCTAAGAGTAGCTACGTAAAAAAGGTCGGAGATTGGGATTGGATAGTGGGTACAGGCGTGTACTTGAACAATATTAATGCTTCCATTGAACACCGGAAAAACCAGCTACTCTTGGACTCACGTAATGAGTTTGGACTGATTCTTATATTAAGTGTGCTGGCGACCTTACTCTGTATTTTTATCAGTGCTCTGGTTAGTCGAAGGATATCGCTGCGCTTTGATCAAATGGAGCAGAGGATTTCTGACGACTTCAATCGAATCCAAAATAGCCGTCGCCGTCTACAACATATGGCAAGACACGACTCACTGACCGCACTCCCTAATCGCTCTGAGCTTGAACTGCAAGTGAGTCGAGCTATCGCTCATTCGAAATTGGAAGGCAAATTGGTGGCGTTGGTGTTCGTTGACTTAGATAACTTTAAACGTATCAATGACCAATATGGCCATGCGAGCGGAGATGAGCTCCTTAAACAGATAGGTTTGCGATTTGAGCGAATTTTAGGGGCTAACGATATTGTTTCACGTTTCGGAGGCGATGAGTTTGTCTTCTGCCTACCGGGTATTCACGACCTTGTGGAAGCGGAGCAGAAAGTCCAACAAATCCAAGATGTCTTCAAACCCTTATTTAATATTCATGGTGCTTCGGTCTCGACACAGTGCTCGGCTGGCGTGTCGATGTACCCCTATGATGGAACAGAGGTAGAGGAACTGCTAACCAAAGCCGATATTGTGTTGTACAAGGCCAAGGAGCTGAATCAAGGCGATGCGATCTTCTATGACGATGTGATCAATCAGAAAGTGAAGTACGGATTTTCAGTCGAAGAACAGCTCAAAACTGCATTAGAGAAGGGCGAGTTCAGTGTGCTTTACCAACCTCAAGTGGATTCCCATACCGAGCAGCTAAAAGGCGTTGAAGCGCTGTGTCGTTGGCATAATAGCTTGCTTGGCTTTGTGTCTCCGTTGGATTTTATTCCCGCAGCAGAGCGAATCGGCAAGATTCATGAGATTGGTGAGTTTGTATTAAGGAAAGCGTGTGAAGATACCTTACGTTTGATGCCAAACGGTCCTGAAGCCGTCTGTGTTTCCGTGAACGTGTCACCTAAACAAGTGTTTGAGCAAGGGTTCGACGATAAAGTCATCCGCCTCATTGAAGAAGTCGGGATCGACCCTTGCCGAGTGACGCTAGAACTGACCGAAAACATCCTCATCAAAGACCTGCATATTGTCGAGCCAATATTGAAAAGGTTAAGAGAATATGGATTTGGCATCTCGCTTGATGACTTTGGCACTGGCTTTTCATCACTGAATTACCTAAATACTTTGCCGATCACCGAGATAAAGATAGACCGCTCTTTCATTGGCAAACTGAATTCCAGCCAACACAGTGAAACCTTGGTGAAAGCCATTATTGATATTGGTGCATCTTGCCAGATGAAGGTTGTGGCTGAAGGGGTTGAAACCCCAGAACAGATGGCGAAGCTACAGCAATACCATTGTGATTTACTACAAGGTTATTACTTTGATAAGCCGCTTTCTGCCCAAGGGTTGATTGACGCCTACTTTCCTGTAGAGCCTCAAGCTTGTGTGAGAGCGACCATTCGCCCTAAACCACACACACTAGACTCAGCAGAACCTGCTGTTGCTTGAACCACAGGATGTGATGGCTAGGCTATGCGTCGGTTGTACTTTGAGGCCTGCTATATAGGTAACCTTGATGTAAGTTGTAGCCTAGCTGACACAAGATATATTGCTGCCTGCGCGTTTCGACACCTTCATAAATCATTGTGATATTTGATAGGCGTCCAATCTCCGAGATATTAAGTAATACACCCTGATGGTGTTCTCCTGACTCGATATCTTTAACAAAACAGCGATCCAGTTTTAGATAGGTAGGAGAGATGACATTGATGATTTCGATGTTGTTATTGCCCGTACCGAAGTCATCTAGAGCGATGGTGATACCAAGCTTTTTGATATTCTTAATGTTATCGATAACCTCACACCCATAGCCAATGTTCGAATATTCAGTAATCTCTACGACAAACTCATTCGCTTCCATCGCGGCTAAATGCTCTCTGAGCCTTGCGAAGTTCGACCCTACCAAAGCGCTCGGGCAAACGTTGACACCATAGATCTCATGGCTGTTATTTAACTTCGCTTTTCTGACTGTCTCGATGAGTAAGATAGTATGAAAGGTGAGTAAATTGGTGCGTCTCATGGTGTTGATGAAGCTTAAGACACCGACGTTACGCACACGAGATAACAACTCGTAGTAGAGAACGCTGTTATCTTCCGTGTTGATGATCGGTTCTTCTTCAAAGGAGATGTGTTTCCAACGAAACAGGTAGATCACAAAGCCCAGAATATAGGATCGATAAAGCAGCGTGGCGAGTATCAGAGAAAGTGCAATCCACAACGCAACTATATCGTCACTGTAGAAGGTGATGGTCGCACCGGTTGGCAGGGATGTTTGATAGATAGATTTACTCTCTTCGCCAAGGTTTAGGATGTAATAACCATTCTTCTGGATGGAGATAGAATCGACTAACAGAGGCAATAGTGAGTTCTTGTATCGAGCTTCGATAGAGCGTTTAGATATTCGAACAATTATTTCAATGTCATGCTCGGTATCTATGAAGCGTGAATAGGCAAAGTCAGCACTATCGTAGAAGTCGTCTACTTGATCGAGCTCTATCATCTTAGAACGTGTTTTAGAGATATAGCAGGAGCCATAAGGTGTGGTCATGACGACAGAATCAAGGTTGAGCGAGTGCCTTAGCGAGTGCACAGCCCCGTGGCTATCGCAACCGTAGTCCATGACTTCTGCTGCAATGTGTTTGGTGTTCTCACTGTATTCATTCGCAATCTTCGTCGTATAAAGGATTTGGAAAAAGTAGACAACGAATAGGAAAAAGGAAGAGACGGTGAACACGGCTATCAGAGCCTTGATCAGCTCTCGATGATAGATGTTGAACATCAGTTTCAACATCTCGAACTGGCTGGGCTTGAACTGGTTGATGTCGTACTTAGGTGCGATACGGTTGGTTGAGCTTTTATCGAGATCGATAAAGTAACCTACCTTATAAAGGTTAGAGATAAGTTCGCTATTATTATCAACCTTGGCTTTTTTGCATAAGCTTCGATATTTCTTTCTTATAGAAGCAATAATGTTTTTTAACGCGTATAAGCTAAACTCTTCGTCAAAGTGTAATTTAAAAGATTCTTCAACATCTCGTGCAGATTGAGGGTGTGATATTGACGAGTGTTCAATAAGGTATTTGAAAACAAAACTCTCTTTACTATTAAGAGTTTCCTCTGATATCTTATTACTGTCTCTTTTTATGTATATTTTTTCTTCATTGTAGATCAGTTGCAAGCTCTCATTATTGTTATTTATATTGAAAGAACAGTGCATAGCTCAACTCCTAAGCGATAGTTATTATATTTGCGTGATGGATATGTGATGGCTGGGATTGTCATTCAACACAAGAGTTCGATCTAAATAATATAACCAAAATGTCACCATTTTCTCTTAAGATGTTGATACTAATCGCAGAATTTGGGCTTTAATGAAAGGTTATGGAGATGTTCACCCAAAAGTTTAATTTATAAATGAAAGCCAATGATTTACAAGGGGTAAAGGGGATTTATCCATTTGTTTTGGTATTTATCCATTTCACAGCTTCTACGCGGCGCGTTTAGTGACTGGATTTAGAGGTTTCTAATGTAGCTTCTTGTGGTATTCATTCAACTTATCGGTGTGTCAGATTTATCAGAATTTTTCAGGATAAAATTAGATTATGTCAGTTTATGTGATGTTAATATAATTTATATGGCGTATTGTTTTGGTGATTTAATTAAAGTAATCAATGATAGAATTAATTATATTTGTTTAATAATTGACTTTAATTTATTCTGTTACGGAATTTAAACAATGAAACTTTAAGGTGGGATATTTAAAATAGGGAAAGGATGATGTTTATCATGAGGTGTTGATTAAAGGATTTTAATGGGATTATTATTGGCATATGTATCAAATATGTGTCCATGTAAATATTCATCGGCTAGTGATGAAAATAAGATACGAATGAAGTTGGTGTTATACCATGAGCACTTCCTAAAAGTGTAAGCAGTAACAAGTTAGATCAATTAGTGTTATTTTTGAGCAAATGTTAGCGTAACCACATGATATTCAAAGATCTGTTGCGGTGGCTTTGTGATAACTATGAAAGCGTGCAATCGTTGAGTATTTAACATGCACCATCAAGCACCACGATTTGTGGTTCTTTTTCTGGCTGGTAAAGCACCTGACAAAAGTCTCCTTCTGGCGAATAGGTGTAGTTTTCGGTGTCGAAAGAGATGGCGGCTACTCTTTCTGCATTGCTGCCAGAGTCTACTTCTTTGTTGATGACATGAAGCTCTGTTGCGTCGATATTGAGCAGTCTTCTTAGTGAGTCAACATAGGCGATTGGATAGCCGTGGCAGACGTAGTAGGTCTCAATCTCCGTCTTTTCAACATAGTTGCACTCATCCTCAACGCCAGCAATCGCTGACTTCGCGTAGATCATATCGATACCCGTGCGAAGGTTACCTGCGACATCGTGTATTTTACTCGCCCGAGCACTTCCTTGAACGTCTAAGAACTTGACCATAGCTGTAGCCGAAACGATCGCTAAAATTAATACAGAGATGATGAGCTCTAAGAGAGTGAAGCCGTTTTGTCTGTTCATATTTACCGATGATTTGATCTGCTAAAGGGACGGAATGAGGGTAATCTAAATACCAAAGTCATTACAGTTAGTGGGTATAATGGTTTGGTATTTTACTGGGTGATTTTCTAAGTGATTTTCATTATAAACAATAGCTTAATGTTGATTTCTTCCTGTTAGGCGCTATGTAAGCATACGTAAGCGTTCACATGGACAGCAGTCGATTGTTTAGGAAATATTCAAATTACTTAATGTATTGATAAATAAGTCTTTAATTGTAGAATTGTCGACCACTCAAAAACTGACTTTCAACTTCATTTGAGGGAATTGGCTTACTAAATAAAAATCCCTGAAGATACTGGTATCCACAATCGATTAAGAACGCTTTTTGCGTTTCGGTTTCGACACCTTCAGCAACTACTTTTAGCCCCAGTTTGTCGCAGATAGCATGGGTGGCTTGGACTATTGCTTTGCTCCCTTTGTGTGAACCGTGGACAAAGCTTTTATCGAGTTTCACGGTGCTAATCGGTAAGTCATGCAACATCGACAGTGACGAGTAGCCTGTGCCAAAGTCATCAAGGTGAAGCTCTACGCCCAATTTAGAAATATCGCTTAACGCTTGTCTGACTTCACCGTGCTTGAAGATCATGGAAGATTCGGTGATCTCAAGGGCGATGCTTTGAGGTTGGATATTGTAGAAGTTCAACATTGCTAATAACTGCTCGGCAAAGGTCGCGTGCATCTGAATACTCGAAATATTGATACTCATCATCAACTCACTATCAAACTCACGTTGCCATATCGATAGCTGTTTGAGTGCAGAGTTAAGAACCCATTTGCCGAGCGGTACAATCTGCCCTGTCTCCTCCGCTAAGCTAATAAACTCATCAGGACCGATGTTACCTAGCTCTTTGTCTGACCATCGAAGCAAGGCTTCAAACCCTTTTACCTTGTCGCTATTGGTGTTCATGATCGGTTGGTAGTGAAGGTTGAGATCGTCGTTTTCTATGGCGCGTGCCAGTCGATGGCGGATCTCTACTTTGCGATGCAGGGTTTGTGCTAAGTCTGGGGTAAACGTTTGGAAGCGGTTTCGACCATTCGATTTTGCAAGATGCATCGCTATACCTGCTTGTTTTAGCAGTGTTTCTTGGTCAACCGCGTTATCAGGGAAATGTGCGGTACCTATGCTGCAACCGACAGACAAACTGCCGATGCCTCTGATATGGAAACTTCGGTTTAAGGCATCAATGATGCGAGAGCAGAGTAGTGGGATATTTTGATTTCGGCAGGTGTGGGCAATCACAATGAATTCGTCGCCACCAAATCGTCCAATCATACACTTCTCATCTACCAACTGTTTTAGACGCTCACCAACCTGTTTGAGTAGTTGGTCACCAACACTGTGCCCATAAGTGTCATTAACTAATTTGAAGCCATCAAGGTCGACAAACATCAATTCAAACGGTGAGCGATAGGCAATGCTGGTTTCTAGAAGGTTGGTGATGCCACGGCGATTATAAAGCTCCGTTAAACAGTCGTGTTCTGCGTTGTATCTGGCTTTTATCAGCTTCTCTTTTTGCTTTGTGGTACAGGTTAGGTTTATGTAGTGGCATAGTGAATTTGGTCACTTAGTTAGAGGTGATATCATCACCTCA
>NZ_JAPHPW010000024.1 GCF_026241515.1 Vibrio sp. 14G-20 | reverse complement strand
AAAGTTTTTCTCGTTTTTTTATTCGTTCGATTAAAAAGAGCACAAAACGCCTCAAAAGTAGGCTTTTCTCTTACATCTCTTGCAATTTCTTAGAGAATAAAGAGACTTTTTCCCAGTTCGTATACTCAACTTCCTTGGTTGTGTCCGTTTCTCCACCAGTCATATTCATAATGAAGCGAATCATGGTTTTATCGAACCAGTTATAACGTGGGTAATAGATGGCACCAGCGAATACACCGATTAGAGTCGGCTGCCATGGTGACTTAAGAAGAAACTTCTTAATATAGGCACTACCTTCAGGGGTGTCTTTGCCTTGGTCTTCTTTACGAGCCGTTAAGTTAACGCAGAAGAAGGCAACCTTATTGGATTGCAACTGAGCAAGGTTGGCATCAATGAACTGATATAGCTTCTTATTAAGATGGCCATAACGAATAGATGCACCAATCAACACTCTGTCGTATTGAGCAAAGTCGACATTACTAATAGTGTGCAGATCTTGAAGCTCACATTCGAACTCATTCATTTCTTCTTTTATATAGTTCAAGATCTTCTTGGTTTGCCCTTCACGGCTTGAATACAAAAATAGAGCTTTTGCCACAATGTTGTCCTTAGCTACGCCAAAACGTAGGGGTCAATAAAATTAATAAGGTGAATATCTCTAAACGACCAAACAGCATAGATACGATCAACACCCATTTGGCCTTATCATTCACATCGCCGAAGTGCATTGCCACTTCACCTAAGCCCGGGCCAAGGTTATTCAATGTTGCCGCTACAGCAGAGAAAGCACTCAGCTCATCCATCCCAGTAGCAATAAGAGCCAACATACAAACCACAAAAACCAATGCATATGCAGAGAAGAAGCCCCAAACCGCATCAACAACACGTTGTGGTAACGCAGAACCGCCAACCTTGATGGTATAGACAGCACGCGGGTGAACAAGACGCTTCATTTCACGAGCACCTTGCAGAGTAAGCAATAAGATTCGAATGACTTTCATACCACCGCCCGTTGAACCTGCACAGCCACCTATAAAAGAAGAGAACAGAAGCAGCACAGGTAAGAATAACGGCCACTCAGAGAAACCTGTGGTGGTGAAGCCTGCGGTTGTTGATATAGATACCGTTTGGAACAAGGCTTGATCAAAAGCATCGTAATACGAGTCATAAGAGTGGTGATTAAGCAGTAATAAGAAACAAACTAAGAACAAGACTGCTTGAATAAAGATAAAGGCGCGGAATTCAGGATCTTTCCAGTAATACTTAGGATGCACACCACCAGAAGCAAATGCTGCAAAGTGAAGTGAGTAGTTACACGCAGATATAAGCAGGAACACAACCGTAATCATGTTGATAGCCGGGCTGTTAAAATAACCCATGCTTGCATCGTGTGTTGAGAAGCCGCCAATTGCGATAGTCGAGAAGCTATGACTGATCGCATCAAAGAAGCTCATACCCGCTAACCAAAACGCTACTGCACAAGCAATCGTTAGGCTGAGATAGATGTACCACAGCGCTTTTGCCGTTTCAGCGATACGCGGAGTCATCTTACTGTCTTTTACTGGACCCGGGATTTCAGCACGATATAGCTGCATACCACCGATACCCAGAACAGGAAGGATGGCTACCGCCAATACGATGATGCCCATACCACCAAACCATTGTAGGAATTGACGGTAAAATAGAATTGCCTTAGGTAGGTCATCGAGGCCAACAATTACAGTTGCACCTGTCGTCGTTAATGCAGAAAACGATTCAAAAAAGGCATCAGTAACCGAAACGCTCGGATTATCCGCGATCAAAAACGGCAATGCGCCTGCACTGCCGATTACCGTCCAGAACAACACCACAATGAGAAAGCCATCTCGCGCCTTCAATTCATGTTTATAGCGTCGGTTTGGAAACCAGCAAGTTGCTCCACAAAATAATAGAACGAAGAAAGTCGTCACAAATGGCACACCCGCACCATCTCGATAGATCAGTGCGACGAGCGCAGGTGCGAGCATTGATACACTAAAAAGTGCTAATAATAATCCGACGATTCGAATAATTGAGCGAAATTGCATGAGCTATTGAACGAAGCGAAATGCTTCACACTTCCTAGTTGTCTTTGACTTTCGTTACCAGTGCCTTGGCACCGCTTTTATTGATCATGGTTTGGGTAAACGAATCTACCTGAAGGAGCTCTATTTCAATAATAAGCTCAACTTGAACACCATAATCCGCTTGGACTTCAACAGCCTGATGCTGAGCCATAATGGATTGCGCGATTGGCACAAAGCCATAGTCTAACTCTAGCCGTAATTTTGTGGTTATTTTTTTCTCGATAGTTTGAAGCAGCTTGAGAGCTTGTTGTACTCCACCACCATACGCCTTTACTAGGCCACCCGTTCCAAGCTTGATTCCGCCTGAATAACGAGTGACAACAGCCGTCAGTTCACCGACACCAGAACCAGACAGTTGCGCCAAGATAGGCTTACCCGCAGTACCAGATGGCTCTCCATCATCACTAAAGCCCCATTTCATTGAGTCTTCAGGTCGCCCTGCAGTAAAACCCCAACAATTATGTCGTGCTGATGAATGCTCTTTTTTTACCTGTTCTAAGAACTGTTTAGCAGCTTCTACACTTGGAGTGTGAGCAAGATGAGTAATGAAGACGCTCTTCTTTATCTCTTCTTCAAACAGAGCCGACGCAGACGGTATTAAATAGGGCTGTTCATTCATATCGTTAACTTAATTAATAAGAGCGGCGAAGTGTATCACGCGTGAATAATAAGGGTTAGAGGATCTGTGCCATCGCACAATGTTAAACAATTGTTTAAAAAATGTATTGAAATTCACCAAGCAGAGGTACAGACTAAGATAACTGGTCTTACCAGGTATTCTACAATAATAGAAAGATAACAAGATTCTCTCAAACAATCGTGGATTGTATGTCATGGAGATAGACAATGATTTACCAAGCTAACACCTTACAGGTAAAGGAATTACAAGACGGTATTGCAGAACTTAGCTTCTGTGCGCCAGCCTCTGTAAACAAACTCGACCTTGCTACTTTAGAATCACTAGATAAAGCGTTAGATGCTCTTAATGCTCACGCTGGATTACGTGGCTTAATCTTAACTTCAAACAAAGACGCGTTCATCGTAGGCGCAGACATCACTGAATTTCTTGGCCTATTTGCTAAGCCAGAAGCAGAACTTGATGAATGGTTAAGATTCGCGAATTCAATCTTCAGCAAGCTCGAAGACCTTCCTGTCCCAACTCTTTCAATGATGCGTGGCCATGCCCTAGGTGGCGGCTGTGAATGTGTCTTAGCGACCGATTTCCGTATCGGTGACAAGACCACCAGCATAGGCCTACCAGAAACCAAACTTGGCATCATGCCTGGCTTTGGTGGTTGTGTGCGCCTGCCACGTGTTATCGGTGCTGACAGCGCAATGGAAATTATCACGCAAGGCAAAGCATGTCGTGCTGATGAAGCACTTAAAGTTGGCTTGTTAGATGCGATTGTTGAAACCGACCAACTACTAGAATCAGCGATTAACACTGTTTCTCTAGCAGCTAATGAGAAACTTGATTGGCAGCTACGCCGTAAACAAAAAACATCAGCGCTTTCATTAAGCAAACTAGAAGCGATGATGAGCTTTACGATGGCTAAGGGCTTAGTGGCTCAAAAAGCAGGGCCTCATTACCCAGCACCAATCACTTCGGTTATCGCTATCGAAGAAGCAGCACGTAGCGATCGCGATGCAGCATTGGATATAGAGCGTAAACACTTCGTTAAGCTAGCGAAATCTGAAGAAGCAAAAGCATTGGTCGGTCTATTCTTGAATGACCAATACATCAAAGGCCTAGCGAAACAAGCTGGTAAGTCTGCCAACAAATCGACAGAACGTGCAGCGGTGCTTGGTGCTGGCATCATGGGTGGCGGTATTGCTTACCAGTCAGCATTGAAAGGCGTGCCTGTGATGATGAAAGACATCGCACAAGCATCACTTGATCTAGGAATGAATGAAGCTTCTAAGCTGTTGAATAAACGTTTATCGCGCGGTCGTCTCGATGGATTCAAGATGGCAGGTATTCTGTCTTCTATTACTCCAAGCCTACATTACGCAGGTGTTGAGCAGTCAGATGTGATTGTGGAAGCGGTAGTAGAGAACCCTAAAGTAAAGGCAGCCGTACTGAGCGAAGTAGAAGGTTTAGTTGGTGAAGACACGGTTCTAACATCAAATACCTCAACGATTCCGATTAACCTGTTAGCGAAATCTTTGAAGCGCCCAGAGAACTTCTGTGGCATGCACTTCTTTAATCCAGTGCACCGCATGCCTTTGGTTGAGATCATCCGTGGCGAGCATACTTCAGAAGAAACGATCAATCGTGTGGTTGCTTACGCAGCGAAGATGGGTAAATCCCCTATCGTTGTTAACGACTGCCCAGGCTTCTTCGTTAACCGTGTACTTTTCCCTTACTTTGGCGGTTTCAGCATGTTGCTACGTGACGGTGCTGACTTCACGAAGATCGATAAAGTCATGGAGCGTAAGTTCGGTTGGCCAATGGGCCCTGCTTACTTGCTAGACGTTGTAGGTTTAGACACAGCACACCACGCACAAGCAGTAATGGCGCAAGGTTTCCCTGAGCGTATGGGTAAAGAAGGTCGTGATGCAATTGACGCGCTTTACGTCGCTGAGAAATACGGCCAGAAGAACGGCAGCGGTTTCTACACGTACAGCGTAGACAAACGCGGTCGCCCGAAGAAAACCTTCTCTGAAGACATTCTTCCTATCTTGGCTGACGTATGCCAACAGCCACAAGACTTTGATGACCAGACAATTATCCAACGTGTGATGATTCCTATGATCAACGAAGTGGTGCTTTGTTTAGAAGAAGGCATCATCGCGACACCGCAAGAAGCGGATATGGCACTGGTTTACGGTTTAGGCTTCCCTCCATTCAGAGGCGGCGTATTCCGCTACTTAGACAGTGTGGGTATTGGTAACTTCGTTGAAATGGCGAAGAGCTACCAAGACTTAGGTGCAATGTACCAAGTTCCTCAACTATTGCTTGATATGGCAGCGAAAGGCGAAAGCTTTTACGACAGCCAACAAGCCAGTTCTCTGTAACCCACATTTGGAAAAGGAATAGCAAAATGAATAATGTAGTTGTTGTTGATTGCCTTCGTACCCCAATGGGACGTTCCAAAGGTGGAGCTTTCCGTCACACTCGTGCTGAAGATCTGTCTGCACATTTGATGAAAGGCATTTTAGAGCGCAACCCAGAAGTAAACCCTGTCGAGATTGAAGACATTTACTGGGGTTGTGTACAACAAACGCTAGAGCAAGGCTTCAACGTCGCACGTAACGCTGCTTTGCTTGCTGGTCTCCCGATTGAGATTGGTGCGGTAACGGTCAACCGTTTATGTGGCTCATCTATGCAAGCTCTGCATGATGCAACCCGCTCTATCATGGTTGGCGATGCTGAAATCTGCCTGATCGGTGGTGTAGAACACATGGGCCATGTGCCAATGAACCACGGTGTTGATTTCCACCCAGGCATGTCTAAGCACGTAGCAAAAGCAGCAGGAATGATGGGCCTAACGGCTGAGATGCTTGGTAAAATGCACGGTATTAGCCGTGAAGATCAAGACGCATTCGCAGCACGCTCACACGCTAGAGCTCAAGCAGCAACGGTTGAAGGTCGTTTCAAGAATGAAATCCTACCAACAGAAGCTCACGCGGCAGACGGTTCACTGTTCACTCTGGATTATGATGAAGTCATTCGCCCTGAAACTACTGTTGAAGGCTTGTCTCAGCTTCGCCCAGTATTCGATCCAGCAAATGGTACGGTAACAGCAGGTACTTCATCAGCACTGTCTGATGGCGCTTCTGCAATGCTTATCATGAGTGAAGAAAAAGCCAACGCGCTTGGCCTTAAGATTCGTGCTCGCGTGAAGTCTATGGCTATTGCAGGTTGCGACCCTTCTATCATGGGTTACGGCCCAGTACCAGCAACCAAGAAAGCACTGAAACGTGCAGGCTTAACGATTGAAGATATGGGTGTTATTGAGTTGAATGAAGCATTCGCTGCTCAATCTCTTCCATGTGCGAAAGATCTAGGTCTACTGGATGTGGTTGACGAGAAAGTAAACCTTAACGGTGGTGCCATTGCACTGGGTCACCCACTAGGCTGTTCTGGCTCTCGTATCTCAACAACCCTGATTAACCTAATGGAAGCACAAGACGTGAAATACGGCTTAGCAACCATGTGTATTGGTTTAGGCCAAGGTATTGCAACGGTATTTGAACGCCCATAGCGCTCGTTGATTGTAATACTTGTAGGGTAATATTTTGTGCAGCTATATTTATATAGCTGCACTTTTTATTGCTCGGCGTCCAATAATGTATCGATTCGTTCAGCGAACTTAGCAAGAGAAAAAGCGCCACCCACATCTATGCACAAAATGCATAGACTCAATGTTGATGTTTCATTATTTTTTCTTCGGTGATTCAACTAAAGTTACTTCAGTTTCCTAATATTCCTCCCACGGAGCAGATCATGTTTAAAGCACTTGTACTAAACCAAGAAGACAAAAAAACTATCGCGTCAGTTTCTCAAATTGATGAGTCTCAATTACCAGAAGGTAACGTGAAGGTTGATGTAAGTTACTCTTCTTTGAACTACAAAGATGGTTTGGCGATTACAGGTAAAGGACGCATTGTTCGTAACTTTCCTATGGTTCCTGGTATCGACCTTTCTGGTGTGGTTTCACAATCTGAAGACCCACGCTACAAAGCGGGCGACGAAGTTGTTCTAACTGGCTGGGGTGTTGGTGAAGGCCACTGGGGCGGCATGGCGGAGAAAGCAAGCCTAAACGGTGATTGGTTAGTGCCAATGCCATCAGGTCTAGACGCTAAAAAAGTAATGGCTATTGGTACAGCAGGCTTTACAGCAATGCTTTGTGTTCAAGCTATTGTAGATGCTGGCATCAAACCAGAAGACGGTGAAATCCTAGTAACAGGTGCAAGTGGCGGCGTAGGCAGCGTGTCTATCACTCTACTAAACCAACTGGGCTACAAAGTCGCAGCTGTGACTGGTCGTGCTTCTGCAAATGGCGAGCTATTAAAATCACTAGGCGCAACACGTATTGTAGAGCGTGCTGAACTAGAAGAACCGGCGAAGCCACTTGAGAAACAACTGTGGGCTGGTGCTATCGATACTGTAGGTAGCAAAGTACTTGCAAAAGTATTGGCGCAAATTGATTACAACGGTGCGGTTGCAATGTGTGGTCTAGCAGGCGGTTTTGACTTACCAACCACGGTAATGCCATTCATTCTACGTAACGTTCGCCTACAAGGTGTGGACTCGGTAATGTGCCCTCGTGAAAAACGTATTAAAGCGTGGGAACAACTAGCGGAATTGCTACCTGAGTCTTTCTACGCGCAAGCAACCAAAGAAGTGTCTTTAGACGGTGCAATTCAAGCAGCAGAAGACATCACTAACGGTCAAATCACTGGTCGCGTAGTCATTAAACTATAGATTCTCAAACATAAAGTTATCAAACCTTAAGCAACAGCTTTAGATTTGGATAACACAAAATAACAAAGGGCTGATAGTAATCAGCCCTTTTGTGTTTTTGTCATTAGGATCGAGTAAACCAAAGCTAAGTCCCAGTTAACCTAAGCCAACATCCGCAATACGCTTTTGAATCAATTCGCCACACTCCTCTTTAACCACTCTTCTTAACCATTGTTGTGAAGCAGAAGAATCGCAACGCGAGTGCCAGATCAGTGAGTAATCAAACGGCATAAACTCAAATGGTAATGGCTTAACAACCAAGTCATAGCGCTCTGCCACCAAATAAGCCAGATCGGCTGGTACAGTGATCACCAACGGCATTCTATCGACAATCGCTAATGCAGCTTCAAGGTGATAAGCACGCAGCACCATTTTACGTGGGTTTTGATTGGCTAAAGCATTATCTAATAACGCTTTAACACCATCACTAATCGCAATCATCGCATGCGGGAGTGAAACATAGTCTTCAAGGCTTAACGATCGATCGGCTAACGGATGATTTTTAGATAACAGACACGACACACCGACCGGCCCCAAGACCTCTTGATGAAGTGGTGCAACGCTGCCACTCGGTCGACAGATCGCCATATCAACACGTTCGGTACTGAGCTGTTTAAACAAATGCTCATGCTGTAGCGGTGCAAACTCCAAAGATATGTTCGGCGCTTGTTCATAAATCTTAGGTAATGCATAAGGCAAGATGGTTTGCATCGCGTAGTCAGTAGTCGCAATCAGAAAGCGTTCACTGCAATAGTAAGGATCGAAATCACTCGGGCTCAGCAGTTGGCGGAATGACTCTAAAGGCTGATCAATACGCTGACTGATTTCGAGTGCTTTTTTGGTGGGAATAAGGTGCTGACCTTGGCGCGTAAACAGCGGATCGTTAAGTAGTTCTCTTAAGCGCCCTAACACTCGACTGGTTGCCGATTGACTTAAGTTAAGACGAAGCGCAGCCTGGCTAACACTGCCCTCTTCAATCAATACTTTTAAGGCGACCAATAAATTAAGGTCTCTACGATAGATGTCTTCTAATTCCACGCCACTTACCTAGTTGTATATAACTGTCATTAGTTACTAAGTTGTTTATAGCATGCTTTAGATAAAAAAAATCCCGCAATTATGCGGGGAAGCCCAAGAAAATCTGGGGATAGTGTCGGAATGTTGTCGTATCGGAATTTTCTTGTTGTATTCGGGTTAGTGCTCTTGCTCTTCGGCTATACCTTGCCAACGGCGCATCTCTACCCAAATACCAATAATCGTTGCTACTATGCCAAAGATAGGCATCAGTGAGGTCTCTGTCGATGAGCGTAAAACTAACGCACAGAAAGAAATAAAACAGAGAACTGAATAAATTGTTAATCTATCTAATCCTGTCAACATCGCCACTCCTTAGCTAGTTGCCTTTGTTTCAAGTTGTTATCAACTTGTTAACTAAGTTATAGGAAATGATTCTGTTTGCCAAGCACTTATTGCATATTTTTTCTGCAGACGTATTATTCACTCGTTAGATAGATATAGAGATACAAACCATGACATTCAAACCTGAACTGGCAACCCATACTTTAGAAGCTGAAGGCCTGCGTTGCCCGGAACCAGTAATGATGGTCAGGAAGACAATTAGAAACATGCAGGATGGCGATGTGTTACTGGTAAAAGCTGACGATCCTTCGACAACTCGAGATATCCCGAGCTTTTGTCGATTCATGGATCACCAGTTGGTAGGTCAAGCGACAGAAACGTTGCCTTACCAGTATTTGATCAGAAAGGGATTGGAGGCATAACGCCCCACCGAGTATCAAGCATCAAAAAAGCCGCTCGTACCTTATGTTCTTCAACAGAACTCAGAGTACGAGCGGCTTTTTATTTATTCGTTTCTAGACTTGTTTTGCAGATGCTCAAGCTGATGCTGAATTTCTCGGATATCTTTGCGCATAGGAATAATATGCGCCACTCGAATCCAGGCCTCTACCGCAAGCCCAGTCATGATCATCGAACCAGCCACCATTGGTAGCCACATGTCCGTCAACACCATGCCTAATAGTGTAAGTGCAAGACCAAAGGTAAATAGATAACTTTGGCTTTGTGGAGTAATACCCATATAACGCGTCAACATAATCATGCCCTCGTGTTCTTAACTCACAAGATTAAAATATCATGACAAGTATGACAGTTATATGTCCATTCGCTCGATAAACCCGACAATACTGTAAGAGTATGACCTACAACACATTACTCTACTGGTTGAGTATAATAAGACTCAATACCACCGCTTAATAGAAAGCCGCTGCGATAGCCAAACCTACGAATAACAAGGCGGTGATCTTGCGAATCAGATCAAGAGGCATCTTATCAGCCGATAACTTACCAATGATCACCACTGGCACATTCGCCAGCAACATACCGATGGTAGTACCCAGAATCACCCACGTTAATGCATCAGAATATTGAGCCCCTAGAATGGAGGTCGCAATCTGAGTCTTATCGCCAATCTCCGCAATAAAGAAAGCGATAAAACTGGCAACAAATGGGCCTCGATTCGAGATCTGCTCATCGTCATCCAACTTATCCGGAATCAGAATCCAGCCCGCCATCGCAATGAAACTGACCACCAGCACCCATTTTAAGATTTCAGGAGATAAGTAATCCGCGATAACGACACCGAGCCATGCAGCAAGAGCATGATTGGCAATGGTGGCAAAGAAGATAGCCGCGATAATAGGTATCGGCTTGCGATATCGACTGGCTAATAAAAGGGATAGCAACTGAGTCTTATCACCGATCTCGGCTAAGGCGACAGTTGTAATTGAAATTGCTAAAACGCTCACGACATGCTCATTTGGGACGGAGATTATTATATTTAACCAAAGACAAACCTCGCGCCCCATCCCGGTTCACGATGCTTGTCTAAGGTCTTGCTAAGCGCCACCAAGGTGGTGGTTGCCTCGAACGCCATGATGATTTTGCATCAATTATGTTGACGGACGAACTCATTCAATAGGATATGAATAAGTAAGCTACTCCCCAAAGACCACGAGATTTTAATCACCCACGCTTTCAAACACAAGTGTCAAAGTTATCAAAATATCCACTTGTGCCGAAAAACAAACATTAAAGGCAAAAAAATCCACTAAACGACATTTTAGACCACTAATTAAACAAGATTACCCCTACTCGCTTTACCAATATCTCGGTATACTCAGAGGTTATTTTTCTCATTCATTTAAAAGAATCGCGCGAACCTGACTATGCAAAAATACGATATCAAAACCTTCCAGGGAATGATCCTCGCGCTGCAGGATTACTGGGCACAAAACGGTTGTACCATTGTTCAACCACTAGATATGGAAGTAGGTGCTGGCACCTCTCACCCAATGACATGTCTACGTGCACTTGGCCCAGAGCCAATGTCTACGGCATACGTTCAACCTTCTCGTCGTCCGACCGATGGTCGTTACGGTGAAAACCCGAACCGCCTGCAGCACTACTATCAATTCCAAGTAGCCCTAAAACCTTCTCCAGATAACATCCAGGAGTTGTACTTAGGCTCGCTTGAAGTTCTTGGTGTCGACCCACTTGTTCACGATATTCGCTTCGTAGAAGACAACTGGGAAAACCCAACGCTAGGCGCATGGGGTCTTGGTTGGGAAGTATGGCTAAACGGTATGGAAGTGACTCAATTCACTTACTTCCAACAAGTTGGCGGTCTTGAGTGTAAGCCTGTAACTGGTGAGATCACTTACGGTATCGAGCGTCTAGCAATGTACATCCAAGAAGTAGACTCTGTTTACGACCTTGTATGGAACGTAGCACCAGACGGTTCTAACGTGACTTACGGTGACATCTTCCACCAAAACGAAGTTGAGCAATCAACATACAACTTCGAGCACGCAGACGTAGATTTCCTATTCACTTTCTTCGACCAGTGCGAAAAAGAGTGTAAAGAGCTACTTGAGCTTGAGAAGCCACTGCCGCTTCCAGCTTACGAGCGCATTCTAAAAGCAGGTCACGCATTCAACATTCTTGATGCGCGTAAAGCTATCTCTGTAACAGAGCGTCAACGTTACATCCTTCGTATCCGCAACCTGACTAAAGCTGTTGCAGAGGCGTACTACGCGTCACGTGAAGCGCTTGGCTTCCCAATGTGTAAGAAGGATAAATAATCATGGCGAAGAATTTTCTAATTGAACTGGGTACGGAAGAGCTTCCACCAACGGCACTTCGTTCCCTAGCTGAAGCCTTTGCTTCTAACTTTGAATCAGGTCTTAAAACGGCTGAACTTTCTCACGAAGGCATCAAGTGGTACGCAGCACCTCGTCGTCTAGCACTTAAAGTGACGGCACTGGCTGAAGGCCAAGCAGACAAAGTCGTTGAGAAGCGCGGTCCTGCAATTTCTGTCGCATTCGATGCTGAAGGCAACGCGACTAAAGCTGCACAAGGTTGGGCTCGTGGTAACGGTATTACTGTTGAGCAAGCTGACCGTCTGAAAACAGACAAAGGCGAGTGGCTTCTTTTCAAACAAGAAGTGGCTGGCAAACCAGTTCAAGAATTGGTGATGGACATCGCTGCGAAAGCACTGGCTGGCCTACCAATTCCTAAAGCAATGCGCTGGGGTAACTCAGACATTCAATTTATCCGTCCAGTGAAAACACTGACAGTACTACTAGGTGATGAGCTTGTTGAAGGCGAAATCCTAGGCGTAGCTTCTGCTCGTACTATCCGTGGCCACCGTTTCATGGGCGAACAAGAGTTCACAATCGACTCTGCTGACCAATACCCTGCGATCCTAGAAGAGCGCGGTAAAGTAATGGCAGATTACGAAGCGCGTAAAGCGATCATCCTTGCTGATTCGCAAAAAGCGGCAGCTGCGGTTGGCGGTACAGCTGACCTAGAAGATGACCTTGTTGAAGAAGTAACATCTCTGGTTGAATGGCCAGTAGTACTGACAGCGAAGTTCGAAGAAGAGTTCCTAAAAGTGCCTTCTGAAGCGTTGGTTTACACCATGAAAGGCGACCAGAAGTACTTCCCAGTGTATGACGCTGATAAGAACCTTCTGCCAAACTTCATCTTCGTTTCGAACATCGAGTCTAAAGAGCCTCGTCACGTAATCGAAGGTAACGAGAAGGTTGTTCGTCCACGTCTTGCTGATGCTGAGTTCTTCTTCAACACAGACCGTAAGCGTCCGCTTATCGACCGTCTTGCTGAACTAGACCAAGCTATCTTCCAGAAGCAATTGGGTACGATCAAAGACAAAACAGACCGCATCACAGAGCTTGCAGGCTACATTGCTGAGCAAATCGATGCTGACGTTGAAAAGTCTAAGCGTGCTGGCCTATTGGCTAAGTGTGACCTAATGACATCAATGGTATTCGAATTTACGGATACTCAAGGTGTGATGGGCATGCACTACGCAACGCACGATGGTGAAGACGAGCAAGTAGCACTAGCACTTTACGAGCAGTACATGCCTCGTTTCGCAGGTGACACACTACCAAGCACTGGCATATCTTCTGCTGTAGCAATGGCAGACAAGCTAGACACTATCGTGGGTATCTTCGGTATTGGCCAAGCACCAAAAGGTTCTGACCCATTCGCTCTACGTCGTGCATCACTAGGTGTGCTACGTATCATCGTTGAAAACGGCTACAACCTAGACCTAACCGATCTGATCGGTAAAGCGAAAGAGCTACTAGGCGACAAGCTAACTAACGACAACGTAGAAGCTGACGTTATCGACTTCATGCTAGGTCGTTTCCGCGCATGGTACCAAGATGCTGGTTTCAGTGTTGATATCATCCAAGCGGTACTAGCACGTCGTCCAACTAAGCCAGCTGACTTTGACCAACGTGTTAAAGCGGTTTCTCATTTCCGTGAACTGGAAGCAGCAGAAACACTAGCAGCAGCGAACAAGCGTGTAGGTAACATCCTCGCGAAATTCGATGGCGATCTACCCGCTGAAATCGATCTAGCTCTTCTTCAAGAAGACGCAGAGAAAGCGCTGGCTGAAAACGTTGAAGTAATGACGGAAGCACTAGAACCAGCATTCGCGACAGGCAACTACCAAGAAGCCCTAAGCAAGCTTGCTGATCTACGTGAACCCGTTGATGCATTCTTCGATAACGTGATGGTTATGGCTGATGACGAAGCGCTTAAGAAAAACCGTCTAACGCTACTGAACAACCTACGTAACCTGTTCCTACAGATTGCTGACATCTCTCTACTGCAAAAATAAGCACGAGTGAGACAGTTGCTCTAAGTCATACTCTGAGTAACTAACGGTAAACACCCAAAGGGAAGCGAAAGCTTCCCTTTTTGTTTTTGTGAACCAAGCATTTGTTTGTAGAGGTATTATTGATTAACTGAATGAAACAGCACTCAGACTGTAGAGGGCATTGTTTGCTATAAATAACCTGTTTATTCAGGGGAAGGGAACAATGAAAAAAACAGTACTCGCGCTTTCAATGCTCGCACTCAGCGCATGCAGCCAAACCAGTGACAATAACCTATTACTGACAATTGATAACGACACTGTCGTATTTGAATCATCAGGTAAAGGCACCGTAATTGCAGAACAGGAACTCGCCAAAGGTAGCTATACCTTCTCTATCAGCGACGCTCAAAAGACCTGTGGTACTAACTATGCTTTGGCTGAAGAGAGTCGCATCAAATTCAATAAACCCCTTCGTCTAGACGACTGTGCCGAGAATTCTGAAATCGCCATCAAGGTCTTTCGCGCTAACACCTACCAGTTTACGCTCAACCCACAGACCAATGAACTCACGGTTCAGATAAAGCCAAAGCAGCAACAAGTACAAAGCTTTGCTTGTCCGGTTCCTAGTGATCAGCCAACCACTATCGATGTTGCTCAGACCTTTGACGATGGCACCTTGGTAAGAGACGCCCTTTCAGGAAAACAAGTCACAGTTACCAACGGCAGCGTCACCATGCAGCCAGCAGAAAACAGCCAAGGTGTTCTGCTACTAGAGAAAGTAGAACCAGAAACCAAAGCCGATTTTAGTTGGGACAACGCCACGGTTTACTTCGTGATGACCGACCGCTTCCACAATGGCAACCCTGATAACGACAACAGTTACAATCGTAGCCAAGATGGACAAGATGAAATAGCCACCTTCCACGGTGGTGACTTAGCCGGGTTAACCGAAAAACTCGACTACATAGAATCACTCGGTGCCAATGCCATCTGGATTACCTCTCCACTAGAGCAGATCCATGGCTGGGTTGGCGGCGGTGATCGCGGTGACTTCAAACACTACGGCTACCACGGCTACTACCATCAAGATTGGACCAAGCTCGATGACAACATGGGTACCGAAGACGAGCTGAAAACCTTCATCGATACCGCGCACAGCAAAGGCATTCGTGTTGTTTGGGACGTGGTGATGAACCACACTGGCTACGCTACGCTTGCCGACATGCAAGAGTTCGACTTCGGCAAACTCAACCTCACGGATGAACAAGCTAAACAAACCCTCGGCGAAAACTGGACAGATTGGCAACCAGAAGCAGGCCAGAACTGGCACTACTTCAATAACTACATATCTTACAGTGACAAAGAAGCGTGGGAGAAATGGTGGGGTAAAGCTTGGTTGCGCAGCGACATTGGTGCTTATGACTCTCCGGGTTACAACAACCTGACCATGTCTTTGGCACACCTACCCGATTTCAAAACAGAATCGACAGAGACAACTGGGCTACCTAATTTCTATCGCAACAAGTCCACCAGCGCGACGGATGAACTTAAAACGCCTCGTGAACACCTCATCACTTGGCTATCGGATTGGGTACGTGAATATGGCGTTGATGGTTTTAGGGTCGATACCGCCAAGCACGTTGAGTTAGATGCGTGGGCAGAGCTTAAAGAGAGCACTAACCAAGCGCTTGCAGAATGGAAGCAAAACAACCCAGACAAAGCGTTGGATGACCTACCATTCTGGATGACGGGTGAAGTATGGGCACACAGCGTGGTGAAATCAGACTATTTCGCTAACGGGTTTGATTCGATCATCAACTTTGAATTCCAGAGTGATATCGCACCCAAAGCACTTAAGTGTCTATCCGATCTCGATGCTGACTACCTGCGCTACGCAGACAAGATCAACAGTGACAGCGAGTTCAACGTGTTGAGTTACCTTTCATCTCACGACACCTCGTTATTCTGGACACAACACGGCAGTGACTTTGCAAAACAAACCAAAGCTGCAAACGCGTTGATGCTGGCTCCCGGTGCCGTGCAGATCTATTACGGTGATGAAATCGCTCGTGATTTCGGCCCAACAGGCTCCGACCCAATGCAAGGCACTCGCTCTGACATGCCTTGGGATCAAATCACCGGCGAACGGGCAGAGTTGCTGGAACACTGGCAAGCGCTTGGCCAATTCCGCCAACGCCACCCAGCGGTAGCCCAAGGTAAGCACATCATTCGTAACAGCAAGGGCTACTATGCGTTCGAACGCCAATACCAAGATGACAAGGTATTAGTCGTTTATACCGGCTCGAACTAAACCTTCATTAACATAAACACCAGAAACTAAAGGGGGAAGCTTAGGCTTCTCCTTTTTTATCGCTAAAGGTTCGTTCAATAAGCAAGCTGTTACTCATTAACCAAACTTTATAGAAGTTTTTTACGTGTTAGAGCATTTGGCGCTATGCGTCGCAAAAACATTGCGGTATGTTCAAGGAATACACTGATGGCAGACATAAGGTCTGCCTTAATGACACGTAACAAGCAATCACAATGAATTAGGTAAAATTAGTAATGCAGTTCTCTAAGTTTGGCGAAAAGTTTAATCGATACTCTGGAATCACTCGTTTAATGGATGATTTGAATGATGGCCTGCGCACTCCTGGCGCTATCATGCTCGGTGGTGGCAACCCAGCAGCTATCCCTGCCATGCTCGATTACTTTAACCAAGCCAGTGCCGACATGCTCGCCAGTGGAGAACTCATCGCCGCCCTCGCCAACTACGATGGTCCGCAGGGTAAAGACAGCTTCATCAAATCGTTAGCGGCAATGCTGAAAGAGACCTATGGTTGGGACATCAGCGAGAAGAACATCAGCCTGACTAATGGCAGTCAAAGTGGCTTCTTCTACCTATTCAACCTGCTAGCAGGCCAACAGCCTGACGGTTCGCACAAGAAAATCCTACTGCCGATCGCACCGGAATACATCGGCTACGGCGACGCGGGTATTGATGACGATATCTTTATCTCTTACCACCCAGAGATCGAGCTGCTAGAAAACCGTCAGTTCAAATATCACGTCGATTTTGAACAACTAAAGGTTGATGACTCAGTCGCGGCTATCTGTGCATCTCGTCCAACCAACCCAACGGGTAACGTACTGACCGACGAAGAAGTACGTAAATTGGATAAACTGGCGCGTGAAAACAACATCCCACTGCTGATCGACAATGCTTACGGCCTGCCGTTTCCAAATATCATCTTTGAAGATGTCGAACCGTTCTGGAATGAAAATACGATTCTGTGCATGAGCCTTTCTAAGCTTGGTTTGCCGGGTGTGCGTTGCGGTATCGTGATTGCGAGTGAAGAAGTAACACAAGCTTTGACCAACATGAATGGCATCATCAGCCTAGCACCCAATAGTGTTGGTCCTGCGATTGCTAACCACATGATTGAAAAAGGCGATTTACTGCGCTTAAGCAGCGAGGTAATCAAACCTTTCTATAAAGATAAATCTCTACGTGCAGTTGAGCTTTTACAAGAAGCGATCGACGACCCTCGCTTCCGTATCCACAAGCCTGAAGGCGCGATTTTCTTATGGCTATGGTTTGATGAACTGCCGATTACCACCATGGAGCTGTACGACCGCCTCAAAGCTCGTGGCGTATTGATTGTTCCGGGTGAATACTTCTTTATCGGCCAAGAAGACGAGTGGGATCATGCTCACCAGTGCTTACGTATGAACTACGTACAAGACGATGAAGCGATGCAGAAAGGCATTAATATCATTGCTGAAGAAGTGAAAAAGGCTTACTCAGAACAGTAATAAAACCTTTTAGGTTACTGTAGGCCAAATACAATAAAGAGCACCGACCTTCTTCAAGGTACTGGTGCTCTTTCACTTTTACTTCCCGATAGTTTTTGTCACTTGAATACCCTAAATAATTGGGGGTTCAGCTAGGCGACTAGAAAATTCAACCCTATGAGCATAGGGAACCTATGTGATTAGGGGGAATTTACGACGTCAACAACGCTGTAGCTTCAAGTATGACGGGTATTAGCCTTCGATTAGACCATTACCATTAATAGCAATCTTACGTGGTTGCATCGCTTCTGGGATTTCGCGTTCTAGGTCGATATGAAGAAGACCGTTTTCCATGCTTGCACCTACCACTTTTACGTAGTCAGCCAGTTGGAATTTACGTTCGAAATCGCGCTCTGCGATACCTTGGTATACGAAGGTTTTCTCTGCTTCTGCTTTACGCTCACCTTTCACAATTAGCATATTCTCTTTCTGAGTCAGATCTAATTGGTCATCAGCAAAACCAGCAACGGCCATAGTAATACGGTAGTTGTTCTCGTCTTTTTGCTCGATGTTGTATGGTGGGTAACCGCCAGAAGAGTTCTTCGATGTGTTCGCTTCCATCATGTTGAATAGACGATCGAAGCCGATTGCGTTGCGGTAAAGTGGAGTGAAATCTACAGTTCTCATAATGCTATCCTTTTAGTAAGCAATAGTCTTAGCTGCGAATTTTACTTGGATCGAACCTGTGTGTGACCCAGTAAACAGCTAAGAGATTCAATTCGCATTCCTCGGGTTTCGCCTCGTTTGGCGACAACACTGGGACATGACAATGAATCAATTTTTAAATTGTGTGCTGCCAAAGTTATCCTCTATTGAGCGATACTCTAGCAACGGTTATGAAGGTTCTGTTTCTTCTCTTATAGAGCAAGACAGTCATCCTCTTCACAACTAGATATGTGGATTCAGCAAATCAGTTTCAAGCGTTTGTTTTCAACTATTTTTCCAATCCAATATTTTTCAATCACTTAAAAACAAAAAAGACCGTCATTTCTGACAGTCTTTTCAATAAGATATTGAGTTTTTTGAGACGAAGCTGTTTCGTTTTAGTTCAAGGAAGAGGCGCGGAGCATACGAGTGTATGTAAGCACCTCTGACACAGAAATTAAGCGAAAGTGCGAAGTATCAAAGGTACTAAACGTCTAGGTTAGCTACTTTAAGTGCGTTTTCTTCGATGAAGTTACGACGAGGCTCTACTTGGTCGCCCATCAACGTTGTAAACAACAGATCAGCACCAACAGCATCTTCAATCGTTACTTGCATCATACGGCGAGTTTCAGGATCCATCGTGGTTTCCCAAAGCTGATCAGGGTTCATCTCACCTAGACCTTTGTATCGCTGTAGGCTTAGACCACGACGAGACTCTTTCACTAACCAGTTCAGAGCATCAACGAAGCTAGAAACTTCTTGAGTACGCTCGCCACGCTTAATGTAAGCGCCTTCTTCAATCAAGCCATCAAGTGCTTCAGAAAGGTCCGCTAGCTTACCAAACTCTTTAGAGTTAATAAGATCGATGCTCAGTAGGTGTTCATGAGTCACACCATGAGTACGAACCACAATCTTAGGAACGCTTAAACCTAGCTCTTCGTGTTTTTCAACTTCAAGGCTGTATTGGCTCGCACCTACTTCTTTCGCGTTTAGCTGCTCAACAAGCTGCTTACCCCAAGCTTCAACTGCCGCGTCATCATGACACTGCTCAGCCGTTAGACGAGGAACGTAAATCAGTTCGTGAACCAATGCGCGTGGGTAACGGCGGCTCATACGATCAACAAGCTTGATACCAGCATTGTATTGCTGAACAAGCTTCTCTAAACCTTCACCTGCAAATGCTGGCGCCTCAGGGTTTACGTGCAGTTCTGCATTATCTAAAGCCAAAGATACTTGATACTGGTTCATCGCATCTTCATCTTTAATGTATTGCTCTTGCTTACCTTTCTTCACTTTGTAAAGTGGCGGTTGAGCAATGTAGATGTAACCACGTTCAATCAGCTCAGGCATTTGACGGTAGAAGAACGTCAGTAGCAGTGTACGGATGTGAGAACCATCGACATCGGCATCGGTCATGATGATGATGTTATGGTAACGTAGTTTATCTGGGTTGTATTCGTCACGGCCAATACCACAACCAAGTGCTGTGATTAGCGTTGCGACTTCTTGAGAAGACAACATTTTATCGAAACGAGCTTTCTCTACGTTAAGGATCTTACCTTTAAGCGGTAGGATTGCTTGGTTCTTACGGTTACGCCCCTGCTTAGCTGATCCGCCAGCAGAGTCTCCTTCCACAATATACAGTTCAGACAGTGCAGGATCTTTTTCCTGACAGTCAGCTAGTTTACCTGGAAGACCTGCTAAATCTAATGCGCCTTTACGACGTGTCATCTCACGCGCTTTACGCGCTGCATCACGAGCACGTGCTGCATCGATAATTTTCGAACAAACGATTTTCGCTTCACCTGGGTTCTCAATTAGGAACTCAGACAGCTTCTCACCCATTGTAGACTCAACGGCAGACTTCACTTCTGAAGAAACCAGCTTGTCTTTAGTTTGGCTTGAAAATTTAGGATCTGGCACTTTCACCGAAACAATCGCCGTCAAACCTTCACGAGCATCATCACCTGATGTTGAAGTCTTCGCTTTCTTCGAGAAGCCTTCTTTGTCCATGAAGCTATTCAATGTACGAGTTAGTGCAGCACGGAAACCTGCTAAGTGAGCACCACCATCGCGTTGAGGGATGTTGTTGGTGAAACAGTAGATGTTTTCTTGGTAGCCATCATTCCACTGCATCGCAACTTCAACAGTAATACCGTCTTCACGCTCAGAGTTAAAGTGGAAGATTTTTTGGATGATTGGCGTTTTGTTAGTATTAAGGTGCTCAACAAACGCTTGGATACCGCCTTCGTATTCGAAGTGATCCATTTTGTCTTCTTCGCGCTCGTCAATCAGCTTAATTGACACACCTGAGTTCAAGAATGATAGCTCACGTAGACGCTTAGCTAAAATATCATAATGGAACTCGATGTTAGTGAAGGTTTCTTCACTCGGCCAGAAACGAATCTCTGTACCGGTTTTATCCGTGTCACCGATAACAGCTAGTGGCGCTTGAGGCTCACCGTGGCTGTAGGTTTGAGTGTGGATTTTGCCACCACGGTGGATAGTAAGAGTAACTTGCTTAGAAAGTGCGTTAACTACTGAAACACCAACACCATGCAGACCACCAGATACCTTGTACGAGTTATCATCGAACTTACCACCAGCGTGAAGAACCGTCATGATTACTTCTGCTGCTGATACGTTTTCTTCTGGGTGCAATTCTGTTGGGATACCACGGCCGTCATCGCTTACAGACACAGAACTATCTTCATGGATAGTTACAATAATGTCATTACAGTGACCAGCTAGCGCTTCATCAATAGAGTTATCTACCACCTCAAAAACCATGTGGTGCAGACCGGTACCATCATCCGTGTCGCCAATGTACATTCCAGGACGCTTACGTACCGCATCCAGACCCTTCAGTACTTTAATACTCGATGAATCGTAATTATCTGACATAGTTACTCTCTGACTAATTATCCTTGCTCTATTTTGCCATGTTCCACATGAAACATCCTGCTATTTTCGTCATGCATATCAGCAATCTGATCAGCGGTAATAGAGCTTACAAAAACTTGAGCCTTAGTCGCCTTTAAACACTCAGCAAGACGTGCTCGGCGTTGGCTATCTAATTCGGAAGCGAAGTCATCTATTAAATAGATGCACTGCTTACCTGTCATTTGGGTGAGGTGCTGCCCTTGTGCTACGCGCAACGCGCACACCATCAACTTCAATTGACCTCGTGACAAGACATCTTCCACTGGAGTGCCGTTCACTTTTATCTTTAGATCCGCTTTGTTTGGCCCACTAAATGTGTAACCAAGCTGCTGATCCCTTTCAAAATTCTTTTCTAATATCTCAGCGTATGGGGTGTCTTTATCCCAACCACGATAGTAGTTAATCTTTATCTCAAACTCAGGAAGGAAGGTCGCACAGATTTCCTCTGCCACTTCTTTTAACTGCTCAACGTAGGTAGCGCGCCATTGGCTGATGCTTTCTGCTAAACGGGCCAATTCTTGATCCCAATAGCTCAGCTCTCGATAGTGCGTTGCCGTTTTCAATAAGGCGTTTCGCTGCTTATTGAGGCGCTTTACCCTGCCCCATGCATCATAAAAGCCCGACTCACTGTGGAAGACTCCCCAATCAATGAATGCTCGGCGATGCTTAGGTCCATCGGTTAGTAAATCAAACCCTTCAGGGTGAATCAACTGCAAAGGTAAGACTTGAGCTAACTGAGCCAACTTTTGCCCAGTTTGACCGCTTATTTTAACCTCTGTGGTGCCATCGCGCTGCTTATTAATGCCAATTGGCAGCTCAAATTGATCCGAGGTCATAAAACGGCCATGTACAAACAGCTCACTACACTCGTTTTGTATGATACGACCGGTCAGTGAACTCTTGAATGAGCGACCATGTCCGAGCAGATACACCGCTTCAAGGACACTGGTTTTGCCGCTTCCGTTAGCCCCTATAAGAAAGTTAAAGCCTGATGACGGTTGAATGTCACAGGCTTCAATATTTCTAAACTGCTTAACGATTAAGCGCGATAAAGGCATAACGTCTTCATATTAACCTTCAATCACGACTCGGTAGGTCAACATAGGGCAGCTTATAAGCGAATTGGCATAACAACGTACATCGCGCTGTCATCTTGCGCGTTCTCGATAAGAGCACTCGCATTGGCGTCTGACATTGAGATGCGAACTTGTTCACAACGCAGTGTGTTCAGAACATCCAATACGTAGCTTACGTTGAAGCCAATCTCTAATGCGTCACCGTCGAAGTTCACATCGAGTACTTCTTCTGCTTCTTCTTGCTCCGGGTTGTTCGCGGTAATACGCATCTCGCTATCCGCAAGGTTAACGCGAACACCACGGAATTTTTCATTCGATAGAATCGCAGCACGAGAAAATGCTGAACGTAATTCATCACAGCCAGCTTCAAGTGTCTTGGTGGTATTTTGTGGCATTACGCGGCGATAATCAGGGAAACGACCATCAACTAGCTTAGAAGTGAAGACATAGTTGTTCACTTCAGCACGCACGTTAGAGTTACCAATTTGCAGTGTTACTGGCTGTTCAGGTGCATCCAATAGCTTCACTAGCTCTTGAACACCTTTACGAGGAACAATGATCTGCTTCTGAGCAAAATCGGCACCCAGTTGTGCTTGAGATACTGCCATACGGTGACCATCGGTCGCCACGCTGCGCAGGATAGAGCCTTCAATCTCAAACAACATACCGTTGAGGTAATAACGAACATCTTGGTTCGCCATTGAGAATTGTGTTTTCTCGATAAGACCGCGAAGTTCAGCTTGTGTCACTGACACTTCAACTTCACTGCTCCAGTCTTCAATATTTGGAAAATCTGCCGCAGGTAATGTTGCTAATGAGAAGCGGCTACGACCAGAGCGAACCTGAATACGGTCACCATCCAATACCACAGTGATCACTGAGTTATCTGGCAATCCACGGCAGATATCTAGGAATTTACGAGAAGGCACGGTAATGCTGCCCGCTTCGAAATCACCTTCAAGCGTTACACGGCTGATCAGTTCAACTTCTAGATCCGTCGCTGTCATCGACAACACGTTATCTTCTACTTTAATCAGTAGGTTTCCTAGAATTGGAAGCGTTGGCCTGCCACCGAGTGCGCCAGATACTTGTTGTAATGGCTTAATCAGGTGACTACGTTCAATGGTAAATTTCATATCTTGCTCTTACGGTCTAAATGGCACTGCGTAATAGTACGTGGCCAAGATTCTGCTTATTAAGGTTAAGAATACTGTGTATTAAGAAGAAAGGGTACGAATCAAGTTCGAATAATCTTCTTTAATGTCGTGGCTCTCTTCACGCAGCTGAGCAATCTTACGACAAGCATGCAGTACCGTCGTGTGGTCACGACCACCGAATGCATCGCCAATCTCAGGTAAGCTGTGGTTTGTTAGCTCTTTCGCCAGTGCCATCGCCAATTGACGTGGACGAGCAACAGAACGAGAACGACGCTTAGACAATAGATCAGCGACTTTGATTTTGTAGTACTCGGCTACTGTCTTTTGAATGTTATCAATAGTGACCAGCTTTTCTTGCAGTGCAAGTAGGTCACGCAGTGCTTCACGCACGAAGTCGATTGTAATCGGACGGCCAGTGAAGTTTGCATTCGCAATAACACGGTTCAATGCGCCTTCTAGCTCACGAACGTTAGAACGCAGACGCTTGGCAATAAAGAACGCCACTTCATCCGCAAGGTGAATTTGGTGGTCTTCGGCTTTCTTCATCAAGATCGCAACACGCGTCTCAAGCTCTGGTGGCTCAATCGCTACCGTCAAACCCCAGCCGAAGCGAGATTTAAGACGATCTTCTACCCCGTTGATCTCTTTTGGATAACGGTCAGACGTTAGGATGATCTGTTGGTTGCCTTCAAGCAGCGCGTTAAAGGTATGGAAGAACTCTTCTTGAGAGCGCTCTTTGTTAGCAAAAAATTGGATATCATCGATAAGCAATGCATCAACACTACGGTAGTAGCGCTTAAATTCTTCAATCGCATTGTTTTGGAGCGCTTTCACCATGTCTTGAACAAAGCGCTCTGAGTGCATGTAAACCACTTTAGCATTCGGCTTATTATCAACAATGGCGTTACCCACTGCATGCAACAAGTGCGTTTTACCTAAACCAGTACCACCATACAAAAACAACGGGTTGTAAGCGGTTCCTGGGTTATCAGAAACCTGACGTGCCGCAGCCAAACCCAGTTGGTTCGACTTACCTTCAACAAAGTTATTAAACTTATGTTTTGGGTTCACGTTTGAACGGTGATTAAGGTCAACCGCTACAGGTTCTTCATCACGCCAGATATTGTGTACTGGTTTGCGTGCTTGCAGCTGCGCAGGTGCCGACGATTCAGCGGCCACATCGGCAGCTGTACGTGTACGAGCTGGGGCGATAGCCTCAGATTTTGGAGCAGTCACTCGTTTGCTTCCGATCTCAAAATGAAGATGCGGAATATCATTACCACAATATTCTTGTAGCAAACGGTTGATGCTATTTAAGTACTTATCGCGCACCCAATCGAGTACAAATCGGTTTGGTGCAAATAGAGTTAGAGTATTACCATTGAGCTCCGCTTGTAACGGACGTACCCACATACTGAATTCTGTAGCTGGTAACTCTTCTTGAAGCTGTTGCAAGCATTGCAACCAAAGCGAAGATGACACGGTGCCCCACTCTATTTAAGTTATATGAAATGACCGCTAATTTTACCTGTTGATAAGTCAGATCACCAGCAATTGATCACAGATCCAGTGAATAAGATCCAAGTTATTCACAATAAATTTGTAATTTATTGGTTGATCCACACATCTTGCCCCTAATTTACTCACACAATGATCCACTTATGCCCGGATCTTTGCTAGTTATCCCCAAATTGGGAATTCAATCTGGTTATGGTTAATAACATCTGGTTATTTATTCTAGTGAGCATTTTCCCAGTAACATCCAAACCCATAAATATAAGGAGTTACCAAATGAATAACTGGATTAAGGCTGCAATTGCGGCTATCGCACTCTCTGCTGCTACTGTTCAAGCTGCGACTGAAGTTAAAGTCGGCATGTCTGGTCGCTACTTCCCGTTTACTTTCGTTAAACAAGACCAACTACAAGGTTTTGAAGTGGATTTATGGGATGAGATCGGTAAGCGTAACGACTACAAGGTTGAATACGTAACGGCAAACTTCTCTGGTCTGTTCGGTCTTCTTGAAACGGGTCGAATCGATACCATTTCAAACCAAATTACTATGACGGATGCACGTAAAGCGAAATACCTATTCGCAGACCCATACGTAGTAGACGGCGCACAGATTACCGTTCGTAAAGGTAATGACAGCATCAAAGGCATCGAAGACCTAGATGGCAAGACAGTTGCGGTAAACCTGGGTTCAAACTTTGAACAACTGCTTCGCAGCTACGACAAAGACGGCAAGATCAATGTGAAGACCTACGATACAGGTATTGAACATGATGTAGCACTAGGTCGTGCAGATGCATTCGTAATGGATCGCCTATCAGCACTAGAGCTTATCAAGAAGACTGGTCTACCATTACAACTAGCAGGTCAGCCATTCGAAACAATTGAAAACGCTTGGCCTTTCGTTGACAACGACAACGGTAAAAAACTGCAAGCAGAAGTAAATGAAGCATTAGCAGCAATGCGCGCAGATGGTACGCTAGAAAGTATCTCTCAGAAATGGTTTGGTGCGGACATTACTCAGAAGTAATTACTCACTTTCTCCATTCAAGGCCCACTGCTTTATACAGCGGTGGGCTTTTTGCTTTTGTGCACTGATTAAAAAATCTGATAGAACAGTACTTACATATAGAACAACACTGCCAATAAAAATACGAGATAGATTATGGGATTTGACTTTAATTACATGCTAGAGCTGTTGCCGATACTACTAAAGTATTTAGGCACCACGATGGAGATGGCGACTTGGGGCTTGTTCTTTGCTCTGATACTGTCTCTGATACTGGCGAATATTCGTGTATTCAAAATCCCAGTACTCGACCAACTGAGCCAGTTGTACATTAGCTTCTTCCGAGGTACACCACTGTTGGTACAACTGTTCCTTCTCTACTATGGCCTACCCCAGGTATTTCCGTGGATGGTTGGACTCGATGCGTTTGGCGCCGCGGTTATCGGCTTAACCTTGCACTTTGCTGCCTACATGGCTGAAAGTATTCGTGCTGCCATTATCGGTATCGATCGTAGCCAAATGGAAGCCAGCCTCTCCGTCGGTATGACAACCAGTCAAGCCATGCGCCGAGTGATCTTACCGCAAGCAACTCGTGTGGCACTGCCGTCATTGATGAACTACTTTATCGACATGATCAAGTCGACTTCACTTGCATTCACCCTAGGTGTAGCCGAAATCATGGCTAAAGCTCAGATGGAGGCTTCTTCAAGTTTCCGCTTCTTCGAGGCTTTCTTAGCGGTAGCGCTGATTTACTGGGGCGTGGTGGTTATCCTCACTCGTATTCAAATTTGGGCCGAAGTGAAACTGAATAAGGCGTATGTACGATGATCAAATTACAAAATATCCACAAGCAGTTTGGTGACACCGAAGTATTGAAAGGGATCGACCTAGAAATCAAGCAAGGTGAGATAATTGTCATCATAGGTTCAAGTGGAACGGGTAAATCTACCTTACTACGTTGTGTGAATTTTCTAGAGCAAGCCGATCAAGGCATAATTTCGATTGATGACATCAAGGTTGATGCTCAGAAACACACTAAGGCAGAGGTGCTTGCACTGCGTCGTAAGACCGGTTTTGTGTTCCAAAACTATGCACTATTCGCTCACCAAACCGCACGACAGAACATTGCTGAAGGTTTGATTACCGTTCGTGGCTGGAAAAAACAACAAGCCCATGAAAAAGCACAACAAATTCTTGATGATATTGGCTTGGGTGACAAAGGTGATAGCTACCCAGCCGCGCTCTCTGGTGGCCAGCAACAACGGGTGGGTATTGGCCGTGCAATGGCACTACAACCCGAGCTTTTACTGTTTGATGAGCCGACTTCAGCGCTCGATCCTGAATGGGTTGGTGAAGTACTTAACCTCATGAAAAAATTAGCAAATCAGCATCAAACTATGCTGGTGGTTACCCATGAAATGCAGTTCGCTAGAGAGGTCGCAGACCGAGTGATCTTCATGGCCGATGGCCACATTATCGAGCAGGGATCTCCACAGGATATTTTTGGTAATCCACAGGATCCAAAATTAAAAAAATTCTTAAATAAGGTTGGGATCGACTAAGGATCCTTGTGATTTTAGTTATTCTACGTATAATCCCCCGACCGGAATTTTAGTTAACCCAATCATTGACACTTTTTGTGACAGTGATTACAATTCCGCCTCTTTGTTGAGAGGCGTCGGTTTTCCTTTCTTATATAAAGAAGAGAAAAAATGCCCACGCCGGGTTTAACAAAAACCTAAAACTACTGATCAGTAAGGTAATTACAATGAAACGCACTTTTCAACCTACAGTTCTAAAGCGTAAGCGTACTCACGGTTTCCGTGCTCGCATGGCTACTAAGAACGGTCGCGCAACAATCAATGCACGTCGTGCAAAAGGCCGTAAGCGTCTTTCTAAGTAATCTTTGATTATTTTGAATAAGCTAGCCTTCGGTCGGGAGTTACGCTTGTTAACTCCCGAACATTATCAGAATGTCTTCAAGCAAGCTCATCGAGCTGGCTCCCCTCATTTCACCATCATTGCCCGAAATAACTCTCTTTCAAATCCTCGCCTTGGATTAGCCGTTCCGAAAAAGCAGATTAAAACCGCCGTGGGTCGTAACCGATTCAAGCGTCTTACTCGTGAAAGCTTTCGTAACATTCAACACAAACTTCCTAACAAAGATTATGTTGTAATAGCTAAAAAGAGCGCGCAAGATTTAAGCAATGAAGAAATGTTCAAGCTACTCGACAAATTATGGCTTCGCCTGTCTCGCCCTTCGCGTGGATAGCGCTAATACCCATCTATTTTTATAGATGGTTTATTAGTCCACTCATCGGCCCACGCTGCCGATTTACTCCAACCTGCTCTTTATATGCGATAGAAGCGTTGAAAGCTCACGGTTTTGTAAAAGGGTGTTGGTTATCAGGCAAACGTCTATTAAAATGCCATCCTTTGAACGAAGGGGGCTTTGACCCCGTTCCACCAGTCCAAAAACAAGACAGAGATAAATAACGATGGATTCTCAACGTAATATCCTGTTAATCGCATTGGCTTTGGTTTCTTTCCTACTTTTCCAACAATGGAATGTAGCTAAGAACCCGGCTCCACAAGCGATTGAGCAGGCACAATCTGGCAGCACCCTACCAGCGCCATCTTATGCAGATGATCTAGACCCAGCTCCGGGCCAAGTTGCTTCTGCAAAAACTATCACAGTAACAACTGATGTACTGACTCTGTCAATTGATACGGTTGGTGGTGATGTCGTTAAAGCAAATCTAAATGATTACTCTGCAGAGTTCGATTCTGAAGATACTTTTGTTCTTCTTAAGAACGAACCAGGTCACCAATTTATCGCTCAAAGCGGTCTAGTGGGTCCTCAAGGTATCGACCTAAGCAGCACAAACCGCCCTAGCTACACAGTTTCAGCAGACAGTTTCACACTTGCTGATGGTCAGGATGAACTACGCATCCCGATGACTTACCAAGCGAACGGCCTTGAGTACACGAAAACATTCGTCCTTAAGCGTGGTAGCTACGCAATGGATGTTGAATACGATGTAGTCAACAACTCTGGTAACAACGCGACATTCGGCATGTACGCTCACCTACGTCAGAACGTAATGGATGACGGTGGTAGCCTAACAATGCCAACTTACCGTGGTGGTGCTTACTCTACGGAAGATACGCGTTACAAAAAATACAGCTTCGACGACATGCAAGATCGCAACCTGTCTCTTAACCTAGCAAACGGTCAAGGTTGGGCAGCGATGATTCAGCACTACTTTGCAAGTGCTTGGATCCCACGCGACGAAGCAGGCGCCAACCTTTACACTCGTGTAATCGGTAACCTAGGCGACATCGGTGTTCGTATGCCGAACAAAACCATCGCTACTGGCGACGAAGCGAGCTTCAAAGCAACGCTTTGGGTTGGTCCTAAACTTCAAGACCAAATGGCTGCTGTTGCACCGAACCTGGACCTAGTAGTTGACTACGGTTGGTTATGGTTCATTGCTAAACCACTTCATACTCTGCTTTCGTTCATTCAAGGCATCGTTGTGAACTGGGGTCTGGCAATCATCTGTCTAACTTTCATCGTTCGTGGTGCTATGTACCCACTAACGAAAGCTCAGTACACTTCTATGGCGAAAATGCGTATGCTTCAGCCTAAGCTGACTGCAATGCGTGAGCGTATTGGCGACGACCGTCAACGCATGAGCCAAGAAATGATGGAGCTTTACAAGAAAGAGAAAGTAAATCCACTAGGTGGCTGTTTACCTATCCTTCTGCAAATGCCTATCTTCATTTCGCTATACTGGGCACTAATGGAGTCTGTTGAACTGCGTCACTCACCGTTCTTCGGTTGGATTACTGACCTTTCAGCACAAGACCCATACTACATCTTGCCACTTCTGATGGGTGCTTCAATGTTCCTAATCCAGAAGATGAGCCCGACAACTGTAACGGATCCAATGCAGCAGAAGATCATGACCTTTATGCCGGTTATGTTCACATTCTTCTTCCTGTTCTTCCCTTCAGGCCTGGTTCTATACTGGCTAGTATCGAACATCGTAACTCTGATTCAGCAAACGCTTATCTACCGCGCGCTGGAAAAGAAAGGCTTACATTCTAAGTAAGTTCGATAATAGAAAGAGATAAAGAAAGGCGACCAAAAGGTCGCCTTTTTGTTTTTAGCTGATTACAATTCAGCTAATTGATTAATCGTGAGCGCCCCTTTTTGGCTTTCACATGCTAGCAGGCACAACTATGACTACAGATACGATTGTTGCTCAAGCGACTGCACCCGGCCGTGGCGGCGTCGGTATTATTCGCGTTTCAGGCCCACAAGCAGCCCAAGTTGCGCTTGAAGTTACCGGCAAAGTACTGAAACCACGTTACGCTGAGTACACCCCTTTTAAATCTCACGATGGTTTAGAACTAGACCAAGGCATCGCGCTTTACTTTCCTAACCCGCACTCGTTTACCGGTGAAGACGTATTAGAGCTACAAGGCCACGGTGGTCCTGTAGTTATGGATATGCTCATCAAACGCATTCTGACCATTCCAGGGCTACGCGCAGCACGCCCAGGTGAGTTCTCAGAGCGTGCCTTCTTGAACGACAAGATGGATTTAACTCAAGCAGAAGCGATTGCCGACCTCATTGATGCCAGTTCAGAAGAAGCGGCGAAATCAGCCCTGCAATCGCTGCAAGGTGAATTTTCAAAACGCATTAATACGCTGGTGGACTCTCTGATTCACTTACGCATCTATGTTGAAGCCGCTATCGACTTCCCAGAAGAAGAGATTGATTTCCTTGCTGACGGTAAAGTAAGTGCTGACTTACAAGCTATCATCGACAACCTCGAAGCGGTTCGCCAAGAAGCCAATCAAGGTGCCATTATGCGTGAAGGCATGAAAGTAGTGATTGCAGGCCGTCCTAATGCCGGTAAGTCGAGCTTACTGAATGCATTATCGGGTAAAGACTCCGCGATTGTGACTGATATTGCTGGTACCACGCGTGATGTTCTGCGTGAACATATCCATATTGATGGTATGCCACTGCACATTATTGATACTGCAGGCCTGCGTGAAGCCTCAGATGAAGTCGAAAAAATCGGTATTGAACGCGCTTGGGAAGAAATTGCTCAAGCCGATCGCGTTTTATTTATGGTCGATGGCACCACTACCGATGCAACCGACCCGAAAGATATCTGGCCAGATTTCGTTGATCGTCTGCCAAATAACATCGGAATGACCGTGATTCGTAACAAAGCCGATCAAACCAGTGAAGAGCTCGGAATTTGCCATGTTAATGATCCAACTCTGATTCGACTATCAGCAAAGACAGGACAAGGCGTTGATGCGCTGCGTAGTCACTTAAAAGATTGCATGGGCTTTGCTGGTGGTAATGAAGGTGGCTTCATGGCACGTCGTCGCCACTTAGATGCCCTAGAACGCGCATCTGAGCACTTAGATATTGGTCAGCAACAGCTCGAAGGCTATATGGCTGGGGAAATCTTGGCAGAAGAGCTACGTATAACGCAACAACACCTTAATGAGATTACGGGAGAGTTCAGCTCAGATGACCTACTCGGCCGTATCTTCACCTCTTTCTGTATTGGTAAATAACCTTTAAAGGCCGGCTCATGCTGGCCTTTTTCTTTAGTAAGGACAGCTTAATGATCCACATTATTACAGGTAGCACCTTAGGTGGTGCTGAGTACGTTGGCGATCACCTTAATGATCTTCTTGAAGAACAAGGTCATGAAATAACCCTTCATAATCAGCCGGAATACGATGATATCCCCCAACAAGGTTTTTGGTTACTGGTGACTTCAACTCATGGGGCTGGCGAATTTCCAGATAATATTAAGCCGTTTATCGACGCATTGACCCAGCAATCTCCAGATTTAAGCCAGGTTCGCTTTGCTGTCGTGGCACTTGGTGATTCGAGTTACGATACCTTCTGTTTGGCGGGAAAATCAGTCCACAGCCAGATGAAAGAGCTCGGTGCTCAGCCTATTTCTGACTGTTTTACCATCGATGTATTGGAAACTCCGGTACCAGAAGACGCAGCAGAAGCTTGGTTCAACGATCATAGCGACCAGTTTTAACCTCTCTCTTCTTTCAAAAAGCGGCTTATGCCGCTTTTTTTGTCTCTGAACATCGCGATTGTGAATAACTTTTTTTCAAAAACATCGAAAATTAGCGATCTATTTTCAATTTATTCTGTGGATAAGATCATACATATACGGTGATTAACCTATAGTTATCCAAATAACAAGTTTTAGGTTATTTCCCCCCTGTGAATAAGTAGCCATTTTGATCCCAGCTAATCCTCACCCTGATCAAAGTTAGATCACATCCTTTGATCCAAAAAAGATCCATGATCTCGTTGATCATTTTCGACTTATCCACAGATACCCTCGATCCTAATAATAGATCTAATAAAAGATCTCCTTAAAGATCTTATCTATATTAATTAAAAAACCGCTTTTTCGAAAAATCCCAAAAACGTTTTCTCAGGCTATGAAAACAGGTAGAATATCGCTCCTTTTTATCAATCTAGAAAACGTTTGAATACCTGAGGTCGGTTCATGCTTTATCACGAAAAATTTGATGTCATCGTTGTTGGTGGTGGCCATGCAGGAACGGAAGCCGCACTCGCATCTGCACGTACTGGTCAAAGTACGTTATTACTTACTCATAATATCGATACACTAGGACAAATGTCTTGTAACCCAGCCATTGGTGGGATCGGTAAGGGCCACTTGGTAAAAGAGGTCGATGCAATGGGTGGATTAATGGCGCAAGCTATTGATCATGCAGGTATTCAGTTCAGAACATTGAACGCATCAAAAGGCCCTGCGGTTCGTGCAACTCGTGCACAAGCTGACCGCGCACTTTACAAAGCCTTTGTTCGTAACGTTCTTGAAAACACGCCAAACCTGACTTTATTCCAACAGTCGGTTGATGACTTGATCGTTGAACAGGATCAAGTGGTGGGTGTGGTTACGCAGATGGGCCTTAAGTTCCGCGCAAGCGCTGTGGTTCTGACTGTGGGCACATTCCTAGGCGGCAAGATCCATATTGGTATGGAAAGTTCTTCGGGTGGCCGTGCTGGTGATCCACCATCGATCGCACTGGCTGACCGTCTTCGTGATCTTCCATTTCGAGTTGATCGCCTGAAAACAGGTACTCCTCCTCGTATCGATGCGCGTAGCGTTGATTTTTCTGAGCTTGAGGTTCAGCACGGCGATAACCCGACGCCTGTTTTCTCGTTCATGGGTAGCCGAGCTCAACAACCTCGTCAGATTCCATGTTACATCACGCATACCAATGAAAATACGCATGACGTGATTCGCGCCAACCTAGATCGCAGCCCAATGTACGCGGGTGTGATTGAAGGCATTGGCCCTCGTTACTGTCCTTCGATTGAAGACAAAGTGATGCGTTTTGCTGATAAGAACAGCCACCAAATCTTCATTGAGCCTGAAGGTCTAACGACACATGAGCTATACCCGAACGGTATCTCAACCAGTCTGCCGTTTGATGTACAGGTTCAAATCGTTCGCTCTATGAAGGGCTTTGAGAATGCTCATATCGTTCGCCCAGGCTATGCGATTGAGTACGACTTCTTTGATCCTCGCGACCTTAAGCTGACTTACGAAACTAAGTTTATCAAAGGTCTATTCTTTGCGGGTCAAATCAACGGTACCACTGGCTACGAAGAAGCGGCTGCACAAGGCTTGATGGCGGGTCTGAATGCAAGTTTGTTTACTCAAGGCAAAGAAGGCTGGAGTCCGCGTCGTGACCAAGCTTACATGGGCGTGCTTATTGACGACCTATCTACCATGGGTACCAAAGAACCTTACCGCATGTTTACGTCTCGCGCGGAATACCGTTTGCTGCTTCGTGAAGATAACGCCGATATCCGCTTGACTGAAAAGTCGCGTGAACTTGGCCTTGTTGATGACGCTCGTTGGGCTCGTTTCAACGAGAAGATGGAAAACATGGAGAAGGAGCGTCAACGTCTGAAAGAGACTTGGATTAATCCAAAATCTGAAGATATTGATCAACTGAACCAAATTCTGAAAACACCAATGTCTCGTGAAGCGAGCGGTGAAGATCTTCTTCGTCGTCCTGAAATGACTTATTCACAGTTAACCGCATTGGATCGTTTTGGTCCTGCACTGGAAGATCAACAAGCGTCTGAGCAAGTTGAGATCCAAGTGAAGTACGATGGTTACATTCAGCGTCAACAAGACGAAATTGAAAAATCACTGCGTCATGAAAATACCAAACTGCCTGCTGATATCGATTACAGCAAGGTAAAAGGACTTTCTAACGAAGTGATTCTTAAACTAACGACAGCTAAGCCTGACTCAATTGGTATTGCTTCGCGAATTTCAGGTATCACACCTGCAGCAATCTCAATTCTGTTGGTTTACTTGAAAAAACACGGCCTGTTGAAAAAAGGTGAGGAAGCATAATGAGCGCATTACGCGAAAAACTGGATCACCTGATTGGCCAGGCTGAACTTGAAGTATCTGAAAAACAACGTGGCCAGTTGGTTGGCTACGTTGAGTTACTGAACAAGTGGAACAAAGCTTATAACCTAACGTCAGTTCGTGACCCGCAAGAAATGATGGTGAAACATATCTTAGATAGCATCATTGTTAGCACTCACTTACAAGGTAAGCGCTTTATCGATGTGGGCACGGGACCTGGTCTTCCTGGGATTCCGCTCTCAATCATGAATCCAGACTGCGAGTTTTACTTGCTAGACAGCCTAGGTAAGCGTATTCGTTTTATCAAACAGGTGATTCATGAGCTGGGTATCGACAACGTGGTACCGGTTCAAAGTCGCGTTGAAGAATTTCAACCAGAAGAAAAGTTTGATGCAGTGCTCAGTCGTGCATTTGCGTCAATGACAGACATGGTAGAGTGGTGTCACCATTTACCTAAAGAGCAATCCGGTGTATTTTTGGCTCTTAAGGGACAACATCCTAGAGACGAAATCGACCTGTTACCTGAATGGTGTTCAGTGACAAACATTAAAGCTTTGCAAGTGCCAGAGCTTGATGGAGAGCGTCATCTAGTTACTTTATCGCGTCAGGGATAATCAGCGAGGCCATAGTGGGTAGAATCGTAGCAATTGCCAACCAGAAGGGTGGCGTAGGAAAAACAACAACTTGCATTAATTTAGCAGCATCAATGGCGGCAACAAAACGCAAGATATTGGTTGTTGACCTCGATCCTCAAGGTAATGCCACTATGGCGAGCGGTGTCGACAAGTATCAAGTTGAAGCAACTGCTTACGATTTGTTAGTTGAAGACACCCCATTTGATGAGGTAGTTTGCCGGAGTACATCTGGCAATTATGACCTCATCGCCGCGAACGGCGATGTTACTGCGGCAGAAATCAAGCTGATGGAAGTGTTTGCTCGAGAAGTTCGTTTAAAAAACGCACTCGAATCCATTCGCAATAACTATGATTTCATCTTTATTGATTGCCCACCCTCATTAAACCTTCTTACAATCAACGCGATGGCTGCGGCCGACTCCGTATTGGTCCCTATGCAATGTGAATATTTTGCTTTGGAAGGTTTGACTGCATTGATGGATACCATCAGTAAGCTGGCGGCTGTTGTAAATGAGAACCTGAAGATCGAAGGTCTTCTACGTACAATGTACGATCCTCGCAACCGCTTATCGAACGAAGTATCTGATCAACTCAAAAAACACTTTGGTAGCAAAGTCTACCGAACTGTGATCCCTAGAAATGTGCGTCTGGCAGAAGCCCCGAGTCACGGCAAGCCAGCAATGTACTACGACAAATACTCCGCAGGAGCTAAGGCTTACCTTGCTCTTGCTGGCGAAATGTTGCGTCGTGAAGAAGTCCCAGTATAGGTCCAACCAAAGGAATTCGCTCAATGTCTAAGCGTGGTTTAGGAAAAGGGCTAGATGCATTGCTTGCAACTAGCTCATTGGCTCGTGAAAAACAGCAAGTTGCTTCTCATAGTCAGGCGTTATCGGCTGATGGTGAGCTTATCGAACTGGCTGTTGGTTGCTTGAAGCCTGGTGTATATCAACCGCGTAAGGATATTGCGCCTGAAGCGCTAGAAGAGCTGGCTGCATCAATTCAATCTCAAGGCATTATCCAACCGATCGTAGTTCGCCCATTGGCGCACGACCAGTTCGAGATTATTGCTGGTGAACGTCGTTGGCGAGCAGCTCGTCAAGCTGGCCTTAAACAAGTGCCATGCCTGATCAAGAGAGTGGAAGACAAGGCCGCTATCGCGATGGCATTGATTGAGAATATTCAGCGTGAAGACCTGAATGTTATCGAAGAATCACAAGCACTAGAGCGCTTACAGAACGAGTTTTCACTGACACATCAGCAGGTTGCCGATGTGATTGGTAAATCTAGAGCTACCGTTAGTAACTTATTACGTCTAAATCAGCTCGAAAATGAAGTAAAAGGTTTAGTTTCCAGTAAACAACTGGAAATGGGGCATGCTAGAGCACTGCTTGCGCTTGAAGGTGATACCCAGGTTGAAGCGGCGAATACCGCAGCAACCAAAAAAATGACCGTGCGTCAAACTGAGCAACTTGTCAAAAAGTGCTTAAAACCAGACGTTGAAGCTGAATCGAAGCCCGAAGACACTGAGGCCATCGAACTTTCACGAAGACTCACGGAAAAATTGCAAGCAAACGTTTCAGTTACTCGTTCTGTTAGCGGTAAGTCAAAAGTGACAATTACTCTTGATGAGCCTCACAAATTAGAGCAACTTATTGCTAAACTAGAGTACTAAATGAGATAATTGATTTAGGTCAATTATGTAATAAACAAGTAATTTCTTACAAAAGTTGTAGGTTTGTATACAGAAATGTAAATGATTGCTGCATTCTTATTGCAATCAATTTGGCTGAACGTATAATTTTCGCCAATTTCTCAGCACGCTTTTAAGCGAGTGGTAAAGTGGGCTTAAAGAGGAACGAATACATGGTAGCGGCGTTAGCAAGACCAGGACGAGTGCTTGCAAAGCAAATGTTATTGATCGAGCTTAGCGCGGTTATATTAGTGGCGATAGGGTTAGGTTTAGCTGTTAATCCTGATTGGGGTTTTGCTGCATTGATTGGTGGCGGTATTTTTGTCATCTCGAATGTGGTTTTTTGTGTGTGTGCTTTCCTATTTTGTGGAGCTCGCGCAACTAAGTTAGTTGCGGCGTCGTTCTATGCAGGCGAAGCACTAAAGATCCTTATCACAGTTCTACTATTCTCTATTGTCTACATGTATATGCAGGTGGAATTAATTCCCCTCAAACTGACCTATTTACTGGTTCTAGGTATTAATATCTTTGCGCCAGTGCTTTTCATTAACAATAAAAAATAGGATGAGTTATGGCTGCGCCAACAGCATCCGGATACATTGAACACCATTTACAAAACCTTTCTTTAGCTAAGTTTGGTCTTGTAGAGGAGACAAGTTTCTGGAACGTACATATAGACAGTCTGTTTTTTTCGGTGTTGACAGGGATGTTATTCCTTTGGGTTTTTCGCTCAGTCGCTAAGAAAGCAACAGTAGGTGTACCTGGTAAGCTTCAGTGTTTTGTTGAAATGGTAGTGGAATTCGTTGGCGACAACGTTAAAGAAACTTTCCATGGTCGCAACCCTCTGATTGCCCCACTAGCACTGACTATATTCTGCTGGATTATAATTATGAACTTGATGGACTTAGTGCCTATCGATTTCTTACCATATCCTGCAGAGCATTGGCTAGGTATCCCTTACTTGAAAGTGGTTCCTACAGCTGATGTTAATATAACAATGGCAATGGCTTTAGGTGTTTTTGCTCTGATGATCTACTACAGCATCAAAGTAAAAGGCTTGGGCGGATTTGCTAAAGAATTGGCACTGCATCCATTTAATCACCCAATCATGATTCCATTTAACTTGGTACTTGAGATAATTTCGTTACTCGCGAAGCCACTATCTCTAGGTATGCGTTTATTTGGTAATATGTTTGCGGGTGAGGTGGTGTTTATTCTTATCGCGGCAATGCTACCGTGGTACTTACAATGGGTAGGTGCACTACCTTGGGCTATCTTCCATATCTTGGTTATTTTGATTCAAGCGTTTGTTTTCATGATGTTGACAATCGTTTACTTATCAATGGCTCATGAAGATAGTGATCACTAAAAATTTTTTAAGCTTTATTCTAACTATTAATGTTAATCGGAGAACGTAAATGGAAACTGTACTAAGTTTTTCAGCAATCGCTGTTGCTATCATTGTTGGTCTTTGTGCCGTAGGTACTGCAATTGGTTTTGCTATTCTTGGTGGTAAATTCCTAGAAGGCGCTGCGCGTCAACCTGAAATGGCTCCAATGCTACAAGTTAAGATGTTCATCATCGCTGGTCTACTGGATGCTGTTCCAATGATCGGTATCGTAATCGCACTACTATTCACGTTTGCTAACCCATTTGTTGGTCAACTAGCAGGCTAATTAACTCTTTAATAGTTAATTAAATTTTTGTAGTTGATTCTTAACGAGGGGTAGCTGTTGTGAATATGAACGCAACTCTGCTAGGTCAAGCAATTGCTTTTTCACTGTTTGTTTGGTTCTGCATGAAATATGTATGGCCACCAATCATGCAAGCAATTGAAGAACGTCAGAAAAAAATTGCTGACGGTCTTGTAGCCGCTGAACGCGCTGCTAAAGACTTGAACCTGGCACAAGCCAACGCTTCTGAGCAAATGAAAGAAGCAAAGCGCACTGCAACTGAGGTTATTGATCAGGCAAACAAACGTAAAGCTCAAATTATTGATGAAGCACGCGAAGAAGCTCAGGCAGAACGCCAGAAAATCTTAGCGCAAGCTGAAGCAGAAATTGAAGCAGAGCGTACACGTGCCCGTGATGACCTGCGCAAACAAGTCGCAACTCTGGCTATAGCTGGTGCTGAGAAAATCCTTGAGCGTACAATCGATAAAGATGTACACGATGATCTTCTTAACAACATTACTGCAAAACTTTAAAGCAAGGGGCTGTATATGTCTGATTTGACTACAATCGCACGCCCCTATGCTAAAGCAGCGTTTGACTTTGCGGTAGATAAAGGTGAGCTAGACCAATGGGGTCAAATGCTTACTTTTGCTGCCGAAGTGGCACAAAATGATGATGTTCACAATTTATTAAGCGGTTCTATGACTGCTGAAAAATTAGCTGAAGTATTCATTGTAATTTGTGGCGAACAATTTGATGAATTCGGCCAGAACTTAATTAAAGTGATGGCAGAGAATGGCCGCTTAATGGCTTTTCCTGATGTTTGTAAAGAGTTCTTTATACTCAAAAAAGAGTATGAGAAAGAGATCGACGTTGAAGTTACTTCAGCTGTTGAACTTTCTGAAGAACAACGCACAAGCATTATCAGCAAATTGGAACTGCGCCTTGCGCGCAAAGTTCAGCTGAATTGCAGTATAGATGAGACTCTACTTAGTGGAGTTATTATTCGAGCCGGAGACCTAGTCATCGATAACTCAGCGCGCAGTCGTTTAGACCGCCTGAGCGATGCATTGCAGTCTTAATGGGGATTGGAGCATGCAACTTAATTCCACTGAAATTAGCGATCTAATTAAACAACGTATTGAATCTTTCGACGTTGTTAGTGAAGCTCGCAATGAAGGTACTATCGTTTCTGTAAGCGATGGCATCCTTAGCATCCACGGCCTAGCGGACGTGATGCAAGGTGAAATGATCGAACTACCGGGTGGCCGTTACGCTCTAGCACTGAACTTGAACCGTGATTCGGTTGGTGCTGTTGTAATGGGCCCGTATGCTGACCTACAGGAAGGCATGAAAGTTACAGGTACTGGTCGTATTCTAGAAGTACCAGTAGGTCCTGAAATGCTTGGTCGTGTTGTAAACACGCTAGGTGAGCCAATTGATGGTAAAGGTCCAATCGAAGCGAAATTGACTTCGCCTGTAGAAATTATCGCACCAGGTGTAATCGACCGTAAATCGGTAGATCAACCTGTTCAAACTGGTTACAAGTCTGTTGACTCAATGATCCCTATCGGTCGTGGTCAACGTGAACTAGTAATCGGTGACCGTCAGACTGGTAAAACAGCAATGGCGATCGATGCGATTATTAACCAAAAAGATTCTGGTATTTTCTCTATCTACGTAGCTATCGGCCAAAAAGCGTCGACTATTGCTAACGTAGTTCGCAAACTAGAAGAGCACGGCGCACTAGCAAACACTGTTGTTGTTGTTGCATCGGCTTCTGAATCTGCAGCGCTGCAATATCTTGCACCGTATGCTGGTTGTGCGATGGGCGAATACTTCCGTGATCGCGGTGAAGATGCACTGATTGTTTATGATGACCTATCTAAGCAAGCGGTAGCTTACCGTCAAATCTCGCTACTACTTAAGCGTCCACCAGGTCGTGAAGCGTTCCCAGGTGATGTTTTCTACCTTCACTCTCGTCTACTAGAGCGTGCTGCTCGTGTAAGCGAAGCATACGTAGAAAAATTCACTAACGGCGAAGTGACAGGCAAGACTGGTTCTTTAACTGCTCTTCCTATCATCGAAACGCAAGCTGGTGACGTATCTGCATTCGTACCAACGAACGTAATCTCGATTACTGATGGTCAGATCTTCCTACAAACTGAGCTATTCAACGCGGGCGTACGTCCAGCTGTTGACCCAGGTATCTCAGTTTCTCGTGTAGGTGGTTCGGCGCAGACTAAAATCATCAAGAAGCTATCTGGCGGTATCCGTACTGCTCTAGCTCAATACCGTGAACTTGCAGCATTTGCTCAGTTCTCTTCGGATCTTGATGAAGCGACTAAGAAGCAGCTAGACCACGGTCAAAAAGTTACAGAACTGATGAAGCAGAAGCAATACGCTCCTATGTCTGTATTTGACCAAGCTCTAGTAATCTTCGCTGCAGAGCGTGGGTACCTTCAAGACGTTGAACTGTCAAAAGTTCTAGACTTTGAAGCTGCTTTACTGTCGTTTGCTCGTGGTCAATATGCCGATCTAGCAACACAGATCGACACAACGGGTGCTTTCAATAAAGAAATTGAAGCTGAGCTGAAGAAGCTTGTTGACGATTTCAAGGCAACCCAGACCTGGTAATTGGTAGGTGGTCTTAGGGCCACCTCATACCATTAACGGAGAGTAACGATGGCCGGCGCAAAAGAGATACGTAATAAAATCGGTAGTGTTAAAAGCACACAGAAGATTACGAAAGCAATGGAAATGGTAGCAGCTTCAAAAATGCGTCGTTCTCAAGACGCAATGGAAGCTACTCGTCCATATGCAGAAACAATGCGTAAAGTGATCGGTCATTTGGCTAATGGTAGCCTCGAGTATAAGCATCCTTATCTTGAGGAACGTGAAGCCAAACGTGTTGGTTACATCATCGTTTCTACAGATCGTGGTCTTTGTGGTGGTTTGAACATTAACTTGTTCAAAAAAGCCATGAACGACATGAAAGATTGGTCTGAGAAAGGTGCTGACGTTGAACTTGCAATTGTAGGTTCAAAAGCGACAGCATTTTTCAACAACAGCGGCGCGAAAGTAGCAGCTCAAGTTTCTGGTCTGGGCGATCGTCCAAGCCTTGAAGACTTGATTGGCTCTGTAAGCGTTATGCTGAAGAAATATGATGAAGGCGAATTAGATCGCCTGTTCGTAGTGTTCAACAAGTTTGAAAACACTATGGTTCAAGAACCAACGATCGATCAATTACTTCCTTTGCCTAAATCAGACAGCGAAGAAATGAAACGCAGTCATTCTTGGGACTACATTTATGAGCCCGAGCCAAAACCACTACTAGATGCACTATTGGTTCGCTATGTCGAATCTCAAGTGTACCAAGGTGTGGTTGAGAACCTTGCTTGTGAGCAAGCGGCTCGAATGATTGCAATGAAATCAGCAACAGATAACGCTGGTGACATTATTGATGACTTAGAACTTGTGTATAACAAAGCGCGTCAAGCGGCGATTACACAAGAACTTTCTGAGATCGTTTCAGGCGCAGCTGCGGTTTAAGCTTAGGTAAAACTAAATAGTTAGAGGATTAACGATGGCTACAGGTAAGATCGTACAGATCATCGGTGCGGTAGTCGACGTAGAGTTCCCACAGGGTGAAGTACCTCGTGTATACGACGCTCTGAATGTTAATGAAGTACAAGAACGTCTAGTTCTTGAAGTTCAGCAACAACTTGGCGGTGGCGTAGTTCGCGCAATCGTAATGGGTAGCTCTGATGGTTTACGTCGTGGTTTGACAGTTGAAAATACTGGCGCTCCAATCTCAGTACCAGTTGGTACTAAGACATTGGGTCGTATCATGAACGTCCTAGGTGACGCGATTGATGAGTGTGGCGAGATTGGTGCTGAAGAGCATTACGCCATTCACCGTGAAGCTCCAAGCTACGAAGAGCAGTCTAACGAGACAGCTCTTCTAGAAACTGGTGTTAAAGTAATCGACTTGATTTGTCCATTCGCTAAGGGTGGTAAAATCGGTCTATTCGGTGGTGCTGGTGTAGGTAAGACCGTTAACATGATGGAACTTATCAACAACATCGCACTTCAACACTCAGGCCTATCTGTATTTGCAGGTGTAGGTGAGCGTACTCGTGAAGGTAACGATTTCTACTTTGAGATGCAGGAAGCTGGTGTTGTAAACATCGAAAAACCTGAAGAATCAAAAGTAGCGATGGTTTACGGTCAGATGAACGAGCCACCAGGTAACCGTCTACGTGTTGCACTGACTGGTCTAACAATGGCAGAGCGCTTCCGTGACGAAGGTCGTGACGTTCTACTGTTCGTTGATAACATCTACCGTTACACACTAGCAGGTACTGAAGTATCAGCACTTCTAGGTCGTATGCCTTCTGCGGTAGGTTACCAACCTACACTAGCTGAAGAAATGGGTGTTCTACAAGAGCGTATCACGTCAACTAAATCTGGTTCTATCACGTCTGTACAGGCAGTATACGTACCAGCGGATGACTTGACTGACCCGTCTCCAGCAACAACGTTCGCTCACTTGGATGCAACGGTTGTACTTAACCGTAACATCGCATCTATGGGTCTATACCCAGCGATCGACCCGCTAGATTCTACTTCACGTCAACTGGATCCATTGGTAGTTGGACAAGAGCACTACGACATCGCTCGTGGCGTTCAGTCTACTCTTCAGCGCTATAAAGAGCTGAAAGATATCATTGCTATCCTAGGTATGGACGAGCTATCTGAAGAAGATAAGCAAGTTGTATCTCGTGCTCGTAAGATTGAGAAGTTCCTAACTCAGCCTTACCACGTAGCGGAAGTATTTACAGGTGACCCAGGCGTTTACGTACCTCTTAAAGAGACTCTACGTGGCTTCCAAGGTCTTCTATCTGGTGAATACGATGACATTCCAGAGCAAGCGTTCATGTACTGTGGTGCAATTGACGAAGCTATTGAGAATGCTAAGAAGCTATAAGGCTAACTAGGAGGCGATATGGCAGCAATAACCTTTCACCTAGACGTTGTAAGTGCAGAGAAACAAATTTTCTCAGGCCTTGTTGAGACGTTTCAGGTGACCGGTAGTGAGGGTGAGCTTGGTATTTTCCATGGTCATACTCCACTGCTGACCGCTATCAAGCCTGGTATGGTGCGTATTGTTAAGCAGCACGGCCACGAAGAAATTATTTATGTTTCTGGTGGTATGGTAGAAGTTCAGCCTGGTACAGCGACTGTACTGGCTGATACAGCTATCCGTGGTGAAGAGCTAGACGCAGCAAAGGCGGAAGAAGCTAAACGCAAGGCTGTGGAGAATATCCAAAATCAGCATGGCGACATAGACTTCGCACAAGCGGCCGGTGAACTGGCTAAAGCCATTGCTCAGTTACGAGTTATCGAACTGACAAAACAGCGTCGTTAATCTTTTTAAGATTATAGACTCTGAGATAAAGGCGACCTAAGGGTCGCCTTTTTGCATTTTTAGATTCTCAAAAATGCATCTTTTACGTATCACTACTGGTTAAATGGTTATTGCGATTTAATTTTTTGGCCAAAAACGGTTACAATATCGGCTTAATAAAAATAACGTTGGATAGGTTTACAATGAAGTTTAGCGCGGTAATTCTCGCGGCGGGCAAAGGCACTCGCATGTATTCAAACACACCAAAGGTTCTGCACACGCTTGCGGGTAAGCCAATGGTGAAGCATGTTATCGATACATGTAATGGTCTAGGCGCTCAAAACATTAACCTGGTTTACGGCCACGGTGGTGATCAGATGAAGGCTACCCTAGCTGAAGAATTTGTAAACTGGGCACTGCAAGCTGAGCAACTCGGCACAGGCCACGCTGTGGATCAAGCATCTGCACATTTCGCTGATGATGAAAAAGTATTGGTGCTATACGGTGATGTCCCACTGATCTCACCTGAAACAATTGAAAACCTATTAGACGCTCAACCAAACGGTGGCATCGCGCTACTTACTGTCGTGTTAGACAACCCAATGGGCTACGGACGTATTATTCGTCGTAATGGTCCTGTTGTGGCTATCGTTGAACAGAAAGATGCAACGGATGAGCAGAAGCTTATCAAAGAGATCAATACTGGCGTTATGGTGGCGACTGGTGGCGATCTGAAGCGCTGGTTGTCTGGTCTAAGTAACGACAACGCACAGGGCGAATATTACCTGACTGACGTTATCGCAGCGGCTCACGACGAAGGTCGTGCGGTTGAAGCAGTACATCCAGTAAGCCCAATTGAAGTGGAAGGCGTGAACGACCGCTCTCAACTGGCTCGTCTAGAGCGCGCTTACCAAGCTGAGCAAGCAGACAAGTTATTGAAGCAAGGCGTAATGCTGCGCGATCCAAGCCGCTTCGATCTACGTGGTGAACTGCAGTGCGGTATGGACGTTGAGATTGATACTAACGTTATCATCGAAGGCAGCGTAAGCATTGGTGATAACGTGGTTATCGGCACTGGTTGTGTATTGAAAGACTGTGAGATTGATGACAACACTATCGTGCGCCCATACAGCGTAATCGAAGGTGCGACAATTGGTGAAGACTGTACGGTTGGTCCATTCACTCGCTTACGTCCAGGTGCCGACATGCGTAATAATTCGCACGTGGGTAACTTCGTAGAAGTGAAGAATACGCGTCTAGGTGAAGGTTCAAAAGCCAACCACCTGACTTACCTTGGCGATGCAGAAATTGGTCAGCGTGTAAACGTTGGCGCTGGTGCTATCACTTGTAACTATGATGGTGCTAACAAGTTTAAGACCATTATTGGCGATGACGTATTTGTCGGTTCAGATAGCCAGTTAATCGCTCCAGTAACGATTGGAAACGGTGCCACTGTTGGTGCGGGTTCTACAGTAACTCGTGATGTTTCTGAAAACGAACTTGTTATTAGCCGTGCAAAAGAGCGTAAGATTGCCAACTGGCAGCGTCCGGTTAAGAAAAAATAGCTTCACTATAAATCAGATGATTGCGATAGAGCCAATAGCACTGCTACTGACTTTTTCTAAGTTATCCTAGATGCAAAAAAGAGCGAGTAATCTCGCTCTTTTTTTGTTTTCGTGAAACTAGAAACTAAAAGTTAGTCTTGTTTCTCATCTGCCACTACACGAGAGTTATCCGGTGTAGCGAAGTGTTCAGACAGTTCTTTGTTTGAAATGATGTAGCCAACCCACAATGCGCCCAAACAAATAACCACCGCAATACCAGTAGCGCTTAGTGCTTGGCTAGCCATTGCTGCTACCAATGCACTTGATAAGCCACTGATGCTGATTTGTAAACTGTTCTGGAGACCTGCGGCTGTTGCTGGACTTTGTTTCGCACTTGATAGAGCGCGGTTTACTACGATTGGGTAAAGTGCGCCATTTGCTACAGCAATCAAACAGAAAGGTGCTAGTAGAGGCCAGATTGATGTCAGTTCCCACTGTGATGCGATAAAGATAAGCATCGCCGCTACGCTGAACAAGCCGATAAGGTTTCTTAGTACCACACCATCACCGTACTTCTTCACTGCTTGCTTACCGAAATAACCACCAGCCATGAATGCAATTGTCTGTGGAATGAAGCTCAGGCCAATGTCTTTGGCTTCATAACCCAGCTGAGCCATGATCTCTGGCATACCCGTCAGGTAAGCGAAGAACGCTGCTGACGCCGATGCAAACATCAACACATTGCCCATGTATGGCTTAGACTTAAGTAGCGTTTTAATATCAGTCTTGATCGATGTCTGTTTTACTTCCGGCGCTTCTTTTGGTTGAGCCATTGTCGTTGCGATCAACAATGCGCCCATTATCGTCAATGTGATAAAGATACTGTGCCAACCAAAGCTGTCTGCTAGCAATACACCCAGTTGAGGAGCTAATGCTGGAGATAGCGCCACTAGGGGCATGATAGTCGCAAAAATTTGCTGGCTACTGCTCTGAGAGTAACGCTTGATAACCATTGCTTGCCAAATTACCGCAGGCGCACATACACCGATCGCTTGAATGAAGCGTAGTGTCAGTAGATGCCATACTTCGGTACTGAATGCTAAGCCAAATGAAGCGGCGGTGAATATTACTAGACCGACTGCCAGCGTATTGCGGTGACCATATTTGTCACTTGCTAGACCCCAAAGAAGCTGGCCTAGTGCCATACCGCCAAGGAATACGGTTAGAGACAAGGCGATCTGCTCTGGTCCGGTTGCAAAGTCGACTTCCATTGCTTTAAACGCAGGAAGGTACATATCAGTCGCGATGAAACCAAGCATTGAAAGTACTGCAAGGTAGACCAATTGAAATTTAGAAATATTCATAAGATGCCATTAAGCTAAAAGTAGTGATGTTTTTATCATCAAAAAAATTGTTAGATAATCAGGAGTGAAAGTCCCTGTTTATTTATGCTGACATTCTATTTTTCAGAGCTGATAAAATAAAACGCTAAAATATGTAGTTATCAATCAAAAAATTTGAAGGCTTATGTTCTCTAAATCCTCGTTAGAAATGCTTGATACCGTTGCTCGCTTGGGCAGCTTTACCGCCGCTGCTGAACAATTGCACAAAGTACCATCGGCGATCAGCTATGGGGTTAGGCAGGTAGAGAAAGAGCTTGATGTATTACTTTTCAGGCGCTTACCAAGAAAAGTAGAGCTGACGCCTGCTGGGGAGCTGTTTATTGAAGAGGCTCGCCAACTACTGAGGCAAATGGAAGAACTCAGTGCGCAAACTCGCCGAGCTGCGCGTGGTTGGAAGAAAACCTTACGTCTAACCCTTGATAACGTGGTTAAGCTCGACAAGATGAAGCCAATGATTGAAGAGTTTTATCAAACCTTTGAGTTCGCTGAACTGCAGATCAACATGGAAGTGTTTAACGGCTCTTGGGAGGCGATTGCTCAGGGCAGGGCGGATGTCGTGATTGGCGCCACTTCAGCGATTCCGGTTGGCGGTGATTTTGAAGTAAAGGATATGGGGCGGTTAGATTGGGCATTTGTCATGTCACCCAGTCACCCTTGTGTGCGAGAACAAAACCTCAATGAAGCCTTTGTCAGTCAATATCCAGCGATCTGTTTGGATGATACCTCCAGCGTGCTGCCTAAGCGTCACACTGGCCATTATGCAATTCAGAGACGTCTTCTATTACCTAACTGGTACAGCGCAATAGAGTGTCTTAAAAATGGTGTTGGGGTGGGTTACATGCCAAGGCATATTGCTGCTCCTATTATTGAACAAGGCTTGCTGGTGGAGAAAATATTGCCTGAACCTAGCCCTCAGAGTCATTGCTGCTTAGTGTGGCGTAAAGACGACAACCATAAGTTGATCGAGTGGATGGTTAAGTATTTAGGATCGAGTGAACAGCTTCACCAAGATTGGTTGGATCATCGCAAAGCGATCTAATGATGCGATCCGTTGAAGATCATTCGGGTTAGGTTTGAATCCGCCCAATAAAAAGAGCGAGTTATCATAACTCGCTCTTTTTCATGCTTAGGCCGAACTCTTAAGACAAGAAGAACTTGTAGGAAGGGTTATCGGTTTCATCTTTGCATTGGTAGCCGAGTTCTTCTAAGTGCGTAGAGAACTGAGCCAAATCGTCATCACCAAGCTCAAAACCACACAGCACACGACCGTAGTCAGCACCATGGTTACGATAGTTGAACAAGCTGATATTCCAGTGAGTCCCTAAGGTATCAAGGAATTTAATCAATGCACCTGGGTATTCAGGAAACTCAAAGCTGTAAAGACGTTCTTTCAATGGCTTCGATGGTTTACCGCCAATCATGTAACGAATGTGCAGCTTTGCCATCTCGTCATCAGACAAGTCGACAACCGCGTAGTCACCCTCACGCAGGTCATTGATGATGTGTTCGAGTTCTTCTTGTCCACCTTGTAGACGTACACCAACGAAGATATTCGCCAGGCTTTCGTCGTTGTGGCGGTAGTTAAACTCAGTCACCGCTCGACCACCAATAATGTTACAGAACTCTAGGAACGCACCTTGTCGCTCTGGAATCGTCACCGCAAGCAGACCTTCTCGCTTCTCACCTAACTCACAACGTTCAGAGACATAACGCAGACCGTGGAAGTTGGTGTTAGCACCAGACAATACCGTCGCCAGTTGCTTATCTTGCAGTTTGTTTTGTTCAGCAAACTTCTTAAGACCTGCCAGAGCAAGTGCTCCTGAAGGTTCGGCAATTGCACGGGTGTCTTCAAAGATGTCCTTTACCGCAGAGCAGATTTCATCGCTAGAGACTGTAATATGACCATCAATGTACTGTTGGCAAAGACGGAAGGTTTCTTCACCAATGCGTTTAACCGCAACACCATCAGCAAACATGCTGACCTGATCCAGTACCACTGGTTCACCCGCATCCAGTGCCGCTTTCAAGCAAGCCGAGTCTTCAGGCTCTACCGCAATCACTTTAATCTCTGGCATCAGTTGTTTGATAAGCACTGCAACACCAGCGGCTAAGCCACCACCACCAACCGGCACAAATATATAATCCATGTGACCGTTTTGCTGCAGCATCTCCATGCCCATAGTACCTTGCCCTGCAATCACCAGTGGGTGATCGAAAGGAGGTACAAAGGTGAAGCCATGTTCAGCCGACAGGCGTTCCGCTTCCGCTTTTGCTTCATCGAAATTACTGCCGTGCAGAACCACGTTACCACCAAATCCGCGTACCGCATCAACCTTGATATCCGGCGTCGTTTTTGGCATCACAATCGTGGTCTGAATACCAAGCTTAGAACCGGACAGCGCCATACCTTGAGCATGGTTACCTGCCGATGCAGCAATCACACCTGCGGCTTTCTGTTGTTCAGAAAGACTTGAAACCATGTTGTAGGCACCGCGCAGCTTGAACGAGTGTACCGGCTGACGGTCTTCTCGTTTTAGCTGAACTTGATTACCGATACGAGCGCTTAGACGTGGCATATCTTGCAGAGGTGTCACGATTGCCGCTTCGTAAACCGGTGCTCTCAGGATCTGGCGCAGATAATCTGCACCACTTTGTTTTTTTGGACTGGAGGTGTCGTCACTCATAGTTAGCCCTCAAGCTTAGACTTATCACGCACTGCGCCCTTGTCGGCACTGGTTGCCATGCTCGCGTAAGCTTTCAGTGCGAATGACACTTCACGCTGACGGTTTTCTGGTTTCCAGCCTAATGCATCTTGTTTTTCACGACGTGCTGTTAGTTCCGCTTCTGGTACATCAAGCGTGATTGAACGGCTAGGGATGTCGATAGTGATGATATCGCCAGTATTAACCAGACCAATTACACCGCCACTTGCTGCTTCTGGAGAAGCGTGGCCGATAGACAGACCCGATGTACCACCAGAGAAGCGACCATCAGTCAGTAGAGCACATGACTTGCCTAGGCCCATTGATTTCAAGTAAGTGGTTGGGTACAGCATTTCCTGCATACCTGGACCACCTTTAGGGCCTTCGTAGCGAATAACCACGACTTCGCCTGCTTTTACTTTACCCGCTAAGATACCTTCTACTGCTGTATCTTGGCTTTCAAATACGATTGCTGGACCTTGGAATTTAAGGTTTTCTTCATCAACACCCGCAGTCTTCACGATACAACCATCAACGGCGATGTTACCTGAAAGTACCGCTAGGCCACCTTCTTGGCTGAATGCGTTTTCTTTAGTACGAATACAACCTTCTTTGCGATCGTCATCAAGGCGATCCCAACGGCAATCTTGTGAGAAAGCTTTAGTTGTACGGATGCCCGCAGGGCCAGCACGGAAGAACTTAAGTACCGCTTCGTCTTCTGTCTGCATAATGTCGTACTGTGCAAGTTGCTCTTGCATACTTAGACCAAGCACGGTGCGAGTTTGGTTGTTCAGTAGACCTGCGCGGTCAAGTTCGCCAAGGATAGCCATCACACCACCAGCGCGGTGAACGTCTTCCATGTGGTATTTCGGCGTTGAAGGCGCAACCTTACATAGGTGGGGAACGCGGCGAGACATTTCGTCTATATCGCCCATATCAAAGTCAATCTCACCTTCTTGAGCAGAAGCCAATAGGTGAAGAACGGTGTTACTAGAACCGCCCATTGCGATATCCAGTGCCATCGCGTTTTCAAATGCTGCGCGGTTTGCGATGTTACGAGGCAGTGCTGATTCGTCATCTTGCTCGTAGTAACGCTTGGTTAGGTCAACGATGCGCTTACCAGCATTGATGAATAACTCTTCACGGTCAGCGTGCGTTGCTAGCATAGAGCCGTTACCAGGCTGAGATAGGCCTAGCGCTTCAGTTAGACAGTTCATTGAGTTCGCTGTGAACATGCCTGAACAAGAACCACATGTTGGACATGCAGAGCGTTCTACTTGCTCACTTTGCTCGTCTGAAATCGTTGGGTCGGCACCTTGGATCATTGCGTCAACAAGGTCTAGCTTGATGATTTGATCTGAAAGCTTGGTTTTACCCGCTTCCATAGGGCCGCCAGAAACAAAGATCACTGGGATGTTTAGACGCATTGCAGCCATCATCATTCCCGGAGTGATTTTGTCACAGTTAGAGATACACACCATTGCATCCGCACAGTGTGCATTGACCATGTATTCTACTGAATCGGCAATAAGCTCACGTGATGGCAGTGAGTACAGCATGCCGCCGTGGCCCATTGCGATACCATCATCGACTGCGATGGTGTTGAATTCTTTAGCGATACCGCCCGCTTTCTCGATTTCACCCGCAACCAGTTGACCCATATCTTTAAGGTGAACGTGGCCTGGTACGAATTGAGTGAACGAGTTTACAACCGCGATGATTGGCTTACCGAAGTCATCATCTTTAACGCCAGTTGCACGCCATAAAGCGCGCGCACCAGCCATGTTGCGTCCGTGGGTAGTCGTTGCTGAACGATAGATTGGCATTGCTTAAATCCTTATAAAATATTTGGCTGTTGCTTACTTAGCTGTTTGCGTTTGGTTTTCTGAAGTTTGGTCTGCTGGGTAAACGTAGTCTAACCAGCCCCACTTATCTTCAGTGGTGCCATTGAATAGGCCAAAGTAAGCCGCTTGAACTTTTTCAGTGATAGGACCGCGTTTGCCTTCACCTACTGTAATTTTGTCTACGCTGCGAACCGGAACGATCTCGGCAGCTGTGCCTGTCATGAATACTTCATCGGCAAGGTATAGCGCTTCACGAGCAATGTTCTCTTCACGGATCTCATAACCCATGTCTTTTGCTAGTGTCATGATCGAATCACGAGTGATACCCGGCAGAATTGCGCTGGTCGCTGGTGGCGTTGATAGCACGCCGTTACGTACCACAAAGATGTTCTCACCAGCCCCTTCAGAAAGGTAACCATCAACACTCAGTGCGATGCCTTCATCGTAACCATGACGACGAGCTTCACCACCAACCAGTAGTGAAGATAGGTAGTTACCACCGGCTTTCGCTGCGGTTGGGATCGTGTTTGGAGCGGCACGGTTCCAGCTAGAAATCATCGCATCAACGCCGTTTTCTAGCGCTTCTTCGCCTAGGTAAGAACCCCAAGGGAAAGCAGCGATGATCAGTTCCATCTCGGTATTTTCTGGCGGGCAGACACCCAAACCAACGTTGCCAACGAAACCTAGAGGGCGAATGTACGCTGACTCTAGCTTATTTTGGCGTAGCGTTTCGCGAGTCGCTTCCATAATTTCTTCCTCAGTGTAAGGAATAGGGAAGCGGTAGATTTTTGCTGAATCTTTTAGGCGCTTAGCGTGCTCAGGGTGACGGAAGATAACCGGCCCTTTTGGTGTGTTGTAACAACGAACACCTTCAAACACAGAAGTACCGTAGTGCATTGCGTGAGTCAGGACGTGAACGTTCGCCTCTGCCCAAGGAACCATCTCACCGTTAAACCAAATATAGTCTGCTGTTTTAGCTGTCATGTTTGCGGTTCCTTATGCGTTTATCTTTTGTTGTAAGTTATTGTTTGGTAGTTCATTACGGCTGATCGAGATAACGTCAACGGTACGCACATCCCACAGCTTTTCGATTTGGTTTACCAAGAAAGAGATCGGACGGTCACTGTCTACAATAATCTCAACACTCGCCACTTTGCTTTCGTGGTTTTGAGTGCCCGCTACTTGTTTAACAATAAAGCCACGGTGGCGGATAACACGAAGAACACGCTCTAGTAGTACAGGCTTATCATCGGCTTTGATGTCTAATAGGTATCTTTTCATGTTATGTGTTCTCCAACATCTCACTGTTTGAAGCACCTGGTGGTACTAGTGGCCATACGTTCTCTTCTTCATCGATAAGAACATGAAGTAGGTAAGCGGTTTTGCTCTCTAGCATCTCTTTCAGTGCTGGCTCTACTTCTTCTTTGCGCGTAATGGTTTTACCCGGGATATCGAAGGCTTTCGCTAGCATCACGAAGTCTGGGTTGTCATCTAGGATGGTTTCACTGTGGCGACCATCGAAGAACAGTGATTGCCACTGACGAACCATGCCTAAACGAGAGTTGTTTAGAAGCACCATCTTCACTGGGATTTGGCGGCGTTTGAGTGTGCCAAGTTCTTGTACGTTCATCATGAACGAGCCATCACCAGAGATTAGAATCGATTGGTCATCAGGACGTCCAACCGATGCACCCATGGCGGCTGGTAAACCAAAGCCCATGGTGCCCAAACCGGCAGAGGTGATGAAGTTCTGTGGATCGCGAGGTTGAATGTGTTGAGCTGCCCACATTTGGTGTTGGCCAACATCGGTCGAAACAATAGAGCTTGCTGGCATCATGTCTGACAGTTGCTTCAACAGTAGTGGAGCAAAGATTAGATCGCCAGGGTGGTCGTAGCGCCATTTGAATGAGCTGCGTAGGCCTTCAGAGTGGTGAACCCAAGAGGAGATGTCTTGGCTTAGTTCCAATTGAGGCATGATCTTGTTGATGTCACCACGAATTGGCGCATTAGCAAGACGTAGTTTGCTGAACTCAGCGGCGTCGATATCGATATGGATAACCTTCGCGTGTGGTGCAAAGGTATCAAGCTTGCCGGTTACTCGGTCATCGAAACGAGCGCCGACAACAATCAGCAGGTCACTCTCTTGAACCACTAGGTTAGCCGCTTTGGTGCCGTGCATACCTAGCATGCCAAGGTAGTGTGGGTCGTCACGTTCGATGGTACCCAAGCCTTTCAGTGTACTTACCGCAGGCATTGGGTTTAGGCGTAAGAACTCACGAACAGCATTAGTCGCTTTAGCAAGTTGAACACCACCACCTACGTATAAAACAGGACGGGTTGCTTGAGACAAAAAGTACTGTGCCTGCTCAATAGCATCGGTTGTTGCAACAGGAATCGCTGGTGGAGTAAATTCTGGGAGAGTTTTAACAGGAGCTTCTGCTAGTTGAACATCTTTAGCGATATCGACGATAACTGGACCTGGGCGGCCTGACTTCGCGACAACAAAGGCTTCAGCTAAGGTTGGAGCTAATTCTTCAATGTCGGTCACTAGGTAACTGTGCTTAGTACATGACAGAGACATGCCAATCACATCCATCTCTTGGAATGCATCGGTACCAATGTGGGAACTTGCAACCTGACCTGTGATAGCAACCAATGGGATTGAATCCATAAAGGCATCGGCAAGGCCAGTGACTAGGTTAGTTGCACCTGGTCCCGAGGTTGCCATACAAACAGCGACATCTTGTGTTGCACGAGCCATACCTATCGCGGCCATAGCGGCGCCTTGCTCATGACGACATAGGATATGCTCAACTCCGCCGTCATAAAGTGCATCGTAGATTGGCATGATGGCACCACCTGGGTAACCAAATACGGTCTCAATTCCTTGTTGCTTGAGTGCGGATACGACTAGTTCTGCGCCTTTCATCGGAATTCTCCCGTATTACCTTTATTTTGGTAACTGTTTCCTTTGTCTCTGCACATCTTGTGCTCCCATTCTTCCTGTAAATCGGCAAAGCCGAAAATGCTCAAAAATATAAAAATCGAATGTTTAAATTAGAAAAAACCCCCGGACTTGTCAGTGCGGGGGTTTTTTCTAATTCGTGGTTACTTTCTTCCCACTCGCCCCCGCGCAGTCTTAATAATGACTACGATAATCAGGTTAATCAGTGCGTAAATGCGAGCGTTAAAAATCATAATATTCGAGTTTTCTCGTTTATTGTCTTCAGTAAATGTCTACATCCCTAGTGTTATCACACAAATCTGCTGCATGACAAGGAAAATGTCATTCTTTTTTCACATTAAAACACCATTCCACCACGCTATATAACAACCTTATCGCTTTGGTGAGCAATGAATATCCAGGGCGAATACTTTTAAATCAAAGACAAAGGAAAGTTATGGGACTCGCGATAATTCATAGTCGAGCTAGTGTGGGTGTAGAGGCTCCAGAAGTGACCGTAGAGGTGCATATCAGCAATGGAATGCCCGGTTTTACGTTGGTGGGTTTACCAGAAACAACGGTCAAGGAATCTAAAGATCGAGTGAGAAGCGCGATCATCAATTCTCGCTTTGAGTTTCCATCCAAAAGAATCACGGTTAACTTAGCTCCTGCAGATTTACCGAAAGAAGGCGGGCGGTTTGACTTGCCTATCGCGCTTGGGATTTTAGTTGCGTCGGACCAGTTACCCACATCAAAAATAGCTCAACATGAATTTATTGGTGAGTTAGCGCTGTCGGGTGAGTTGCGCTCAGTGAAAGGGGTGCTGCCTGCAACACTCGCAGCTGACAGAGTTGAGCGTTGCTTAGTCGTACCGCATCACAATGGCGATCAGGCAGCCCTAGTCGGGAAAGGGGCACATAAGTCTGCACAAACCTTGTTGGAGGTTTGTGCGGATATGTGTGGTCAGGCTCAGCTTAGTCTATATAGAACGGAACATCATCAGGCTGATGTTTCAGTGCTTCGCGACCTACAAGATATTATCGGCCAACAACAAGGCAAGCGAGCTCTGGAGATAGCCGCTGCTGGGAACCACAACTTACTGTTCCTTGGCCCGCCCGGAACAGGCAAGACCATGCTCGCTTCTCGACTGCGTGACTTGCTACCTGAAATGAGTGATGACGAGGCGATGGAAACCGCGTCGGTGGCCTCGTTAACGCAACAAGAGATCAATCAATACAACTGGAAGCAACGACCTTTTCGATCGCCTCACCATTCGAGTTCGATGGCGGCATTGGTGGGTGGTGGTTCGGTACCTCGCCCTGGAGAGATCTCTCTGGCCCACAATGGCTTACTGTTTCTGGATGAAATGCCCGAATTTGAGCGTAAAGTGCTTGATTCACTGCGAGAGCCACTAGAGTCGGGCGAGATAATCATTTCGCGCGCGGCGGGTAAGACTCGTTTTCCTGCGCGCTTTCAATTAGTCGGTGCATTGAACCCTAGTCCGACAGGTTACTACGAGGGAAATCAAGCTCGCGCAAACCCACAGATCATCCTTCGTTACCTCAATCGCTTATCCGGACCATTGTTGGATAGATTCGATATGTCGTTAGAGATCCCTCTGTTGCCAAAAGGAATGTTAGCCGAAGGTGGCGACCGCGGTGAAACGACTCAAGTCGTAAAGCAAAGGGTCAGGCAGGCGCGCCAGTTGATGTTATCTCGAAACCATAAATCGAATGCACTGTTAGGTAGCCGAGAAATTGAGAAGTATTGCCCATTAAGACGTGAGGATGCTGAGTTTCTAGAAACGGCGTTGCACCGATTGGGTTTATCGATTCGTGCTTATCATCGAATCATTAAGGTGGCACGAACCATTGCCGACCTTGACGGTAACGAGCAGATCGAAAAGAAACATCTATCAGAAGCGCTTGGCTATCGAGCGATGGATCGATTGTTGAAACAACTCACGGCACAAGCTGTCTAGCAAGTAGAAAAAAGCCTGCAAGATGCAGGCTTTCGTTGGATTGCAGTTCATACTCGCTAAGGTTAGAACTTGTAGTTCAAGCCAACTGAAACGATATATTGAGACTCGTCGTAGAAGGTAATGTTCGAGTCGCTGGTGCCGTAGCCCGCCAGTGAAACAAACGACCAGTTTTCCCAATCCATGAATTGGTCATACTCGTAGGCAGCGAATAGGTTGATATTGTCGTCGCTGCGTTTCTTGTCGTAGATCGGGTTGCTGGCATCGTAAGAGCGTTGGTTATAACCCGCCGTTAGTGCGTACTGGTGACGCCCCATGCCACCAAACAAGCTTACCTCACCACCGAATTGGTCGTAAGACTCAGCTTTACCATCTGCATCACGTGTTTGGTAGATGATAGATGGGATAAGCATCATGGTACGACTTAATGGCAGGCGATATTGACCTTTCAAATAGAGAGTATTTGCATCTCGTTTGAGCTCTTGCTCTTGAATATCATCCTTGTCGACATCTTTAGTCGCATAAGCCATGTCTAGCGAGAAAGCTGAGCCCGCAATGCTGCTTAGTTTCAAACGAAAGGCATTGCCAGTTTCATCGGTCTTCGTACGAGCTGATGTGGTGTTGTACGGATCAGCCCAGGTCTCACCTGACATAATGGTTGGCAGCAGTGACGCGTCGATCACCATGCCAGACTCAAGCTGGTATTTATAACCAACTTCTAGCACAACAGTACCCGTAGCTACGTCATCACGAGCGGTACCCGTGTAAACCTGGTGATTTAGCTTCTCACCAAAGGTATAAGCAACACTGCCTAAAGGGGCGACAAGAAACGAGCTTTCTGAAGAAGCCTTCTGATTTATAGATGAAAGATTGCTATCAGCATCGGTATTAAAGTTTGACGTAGAAGAGGCGACTCCGGTATTGATAGATATTTCACCACTGAAACCTTGTTGGTCTGCAAGCTTGGCAAAAGCGGGAGAAGCCGCAACGCTCAATGCCAAGAGAGTTATTTTTATTTTCATTTAAGGGCTCCTTGCCCACCGATTCTTAGGACGGGTTATTAATATCAGTAAAGCACTGCGTTTTCTGGCTGATTATTTATCAATAATGATTTTTGAACTAGCAAAAAAAAGGAAGCCGAAGCTTCCTTTCATCAATGGCTTACTTCTTTAATAAGAAGTTCACGAGCTCGAAGTACTCATCAAGAGAGTTGATACCTTGAGCTTCTACTAGGTAGCGGTTGTTAACCACAACAGCTGGTACACCTGAAAGGCCGCTATCTTTAAATGCTTTGTCGAAACGACGAACCATTGAATCTACCGCAAAGCCATTGTATGCCGCATCAAACTTCTTAGCATCAACACCTTCGTCTAGGAAGATTTGACGTAGTTCTGCTTCATCACGTGGTGGCTTGTTCATGTTGTGAATGCGGTTAAACATCACTGGTACCATCTTGTCTTCAACTTTCAGTGCAATCATGGTCGCGTAAGCCTTACTCATTGGCAGACCCATGTTGCCACCCATGAATGAAACATGGTTCTTCTGTAGCTTAGCGTCAGCAGGTAGCTGTTGTTTTAGCTGCTGGATGATAGGCTCAAAGCTATTACAGTGAGGGCAGTAGAAAGAGAAAAACTCTGTTACTACTGGCTTCTTTGATGCTTCTAGATCGAGAACTTTGTAGTGCTCACCTTCGTTAAATTTCGCAGCGTGAGCTGAAAGGCTCAACATGATCAATGAGAAAAATGCGAATAGCTTTTTCATTTATCCAATCTCCATTATGTTTGAATTTTTATCTAGTTGTATGTTGCGATTGCGGTTACCACTGAGGCATTAACGAAAGTGGTGGCTCTTGCAGGGTAGCAATTTGCTCTTTACAAGCAAGTACTTGTTGCTCCCAATATTTCGGATCATTAAACCACGGGAAGGCCAAAGGAAACGCCGGATCGTGCCATCGCTTCGCTAACCATGCCATGTAATGCACCATACGTAGACCGCGTAGTGGTTCGATTAGTTTCACTTGCGAGGTATTAAAATCGCAAAACTCTTGATAACTCTCTAGCAGAATATCGAGTTGCATCAGTTTATCTTGGCGTTCGCCATTAAGCAGCATCCACAGATCTTGTATCGCAGGGCCGTTACGTGCGTCATCAAGGTCGACGAACATTGGCCCATCGCGCCACAAGATATTGCCTGGGTGGCAGTCACCATGCAGGCGGATATTCTCAATGTTGCTCGGCCATTGGCTCTCTAGCTCTTTGATCAGAAGGTCGACGTCATTGAAGAAGGCATTTTCTAGGTGCGTCGGGATAAACTGAGAATTCTCTAGAATCTTACGTGGCTGATAAAGGTATTCATCTAAGCTGATGGTCGGTCGGTGCTGGAATATTCTTCCCGCACTGGCTTTATGAATACGACCAAGAAAACGTCCAACGCCTTCCAATTGATCTAGATTGTCGACTTCATACTGTCTGCCGCCAACACTTTCAAATAGTGCAAATAGGTAGCCTTGGTATTCATGTAAGGTTGCACCGTTGATTCGCATTGGAGGCGCAACTGGCATCTCTTGTTCGATAAGCTCGAGTGCGAAGTCATGCTCTTCTTGGATCTGTGCCTTGTTCCAGCGTTGCGGACGATAAAACTTAACGACGTAGCGCTTACGGTCTTCATCGGTGAACTGATAGACACGGTTTTCGTAACTGTTGAGAGCGAGTAGCCCAGATTCAGCTCGAACTCCGATGCTCTCCAGTGCGTACCACATGAAGTCAGGAGTCAGGTTATCAAAGTTAAAGGCTTGCATCGTCATAGAATAAAAAAGGCTCATTACTGAGCCTTTTTCCATTTATTGGGTTGTTATACCAAGCACTAAGGTGCGGGTATCAGAGCTTCTTGATAAAGCGGCTTTCGACTTCCATCGTAAACTCTTCATTATCCGAGAGTATAAACTGAATTGTCGAAACTGGTGAGCTCAGTTTTTCTGGGTCGGCGCCTAAACTGATAGGTAGGTTCAAAACCTCGCCTGGATCGACAGTAATCGTCTGTTTACCATACCAGATAGAGTCGGGCAGTCCGCTAACATCGAGCTTGTACTCTTGCTCTTTTTGAGTCTTGTTGATCACTTTCAAGGTGTAGGTGTTTTCAACCAACCCTTGGTTATTGACTCTGAACAGTTGATTTCTGTCACGCAGAACACTTAGGCCGGCAGGATCAACGCTCGCGATTTGGGCGAAGAACAAGCCCAGCATCACGATCAAGATGGCCCCATAGCCTAATAGCTTAGGGCGCATTACCTTGGTTGAATGACCTTCAAGTCTGTGCTCGGTGGTGTAGTTGATCAGGCCTTTTTCGTAGCCCATACGCTCCATGGTGTTGTCACAGGCATCAATACACGCGCCGCAGTTAATACACTCGTATTGCAGGCCATCACGGATATCAATCCCCGTAGGGCACACTTGAACACACAGGTTACAGTCAATACAGTCGCCTAGACCAAGCTCTTTTGGATCGGCTTTACGAGAGCGAGGGCCACGGTTTTCACCGCGCTCTGTGTTGTAACCAACGATGAAGGTGTCTTTATCGAACATTGCCGACTGGAAACGTGCGTAAGGACACATGTGCAGACAAACAATTGAACGCATCCAACCCGCATTGGCATAAGTACACCCAGCAAAGAACAGTACCCAAAACACCGGCCAGAAAGACGAGTTAAAGGTAAAGAAGCCAACCACTAACTCTTTGATTGGGATGAAGTAACCAACAAAGGTTAAGCCAGTCGCAATGGCAATCGCCCACCACGCAATGTGTTTGAGGGTTTTTCTGAGGATTAAAGTGCTCGTCAGTTTGCCCGAGTCTTGTTTTCTTCGCTTATTTGCAGCGCCTTCTAGCTTCTCTTCGAACCAGATATACATGAAGGTCCAGACGGTTTGCGGGCATAAATAGCCACACCAGACACGGCCTAAGAAGGTGGTTATGAAGAATAAGCCAAACGCGGCAATCATAAATAGGATTGCGAGTAGGGTCAGATCTTGCGGGTATAAGGTGGTGCCAAAGAAGTTGAACTGTTGGCTGCCGATATCGAGCAAGATCGCTTGGCGTTCACCAAATGGAATCCATGGGATAAGCGCAAAAAGTAAAAGTAAGAACCAACCGCCATAGCGACGCAGTTGTTGGAATTTACCTTTGCTTTCTCGAACGTAGATTCGGTTACTTGGGTTAAATCGATCTCCATTACCTTTATGTGTTTTTGGGTTAAAGGTTTTAGGAGTCACATCTTTGATATCGATTTTATCCTGACTCATGGACTATCCTTTTTGTGGCTTATTTGCCCGGTTAAATCGGACATGACGACATTACTTGAAAGTATGGTTTAGAGAACCTGTTGAAATTGAGCTTGGTGCATTTGTTGTTATCGCACTCACTCTTATTATTTTAGAAGATTCTTATGGATGGCGATTATAGCGACAATCTTGTTCTCATTTCTTTAACGCTATCAACCTTTAACAACAAAAGTCATAACAGTTGTGACGAAAAAATAGCGAACAGAAACAAAAAAGCGACCAGAGGTCGCTTTTTAGAGTTGAGCAATTTATTGATAAGGCAATTAAGCTTTAACGCATTTAAGCTGTTAAAGGATGCCACGCGCTTTTAGAATCGCGGTTTTGAAATCATCTTCTTGGTCTTTTTTCAGGCCTGGGATCATTTCATCTTTTTCGCTGTTGCGCATTTTTAGGTGATAGATAAGAACATCGTCAGTCAGTTCTTCAAGCTTGCCTTGGTAGCCCGCTTCTTTTGATAGCTTAATGATGAATTCTAATAGGTTAAGCTCTTGATCTTTCTGCCACTCAGGTTCCATCAGTTCAAGCAGTTCTTCAATGCGATGACACTTCATACTTTATTTCTCCACAAATTTTATAATGATTTGTGGCTAAGGTATCAAATCGGGTAGGGAATACCAATGTGTAAACACATTTCAATATGAGAGCGGGCAAGAAAAAAGCGCAGTAAAAACTGCGCTTTTCGTTAAGCGGCTTTAATTACTTTTGTTGCAGTAGGTGCCAATAAAGCAGTCTTCTGAACTAGAGTCATTGTAGGAGCCAATTTCTTTGCCGTTGGAGCAGCAACAAAGCCACTACGACGACGCATCGCACTACGGTTGGTGTGCGAGAACCTGACAGCTGTTGGGCGCATTCATTTACCTAACGGTCAGGCATATCCATTGCCAATCTAATGGCCTGATTTACCATGAGGTCCGCCTCAATTTCTTGAAGAGTCACTCGTCTGGCTTTCGCCAATCCTAATAGTAAATCAGGATAATGATATGCATGCATATCAAGGCTTAGATTATCACTATCTAACTTATCGATCGACGCCTGAGTGATAAATAGACGATATTAGAGCTAAAATAGTGTGAGCAGTATATTTGAGTTTGAACCTCTTTCAGGCTTAAGATGATGCTTTAAAGGAGGTGCATATGTCGTTCTTAAAGAAAACGTTAGCAAGTTTTGGTATTGGGTCTGCCAAGGTAGATTCTGTATTGCAACAGGAAGTGCTTTATCCAGGGCAAAAGGCGAGCATTATTGTGCATGTGTATGGTGGCGCTCAGCCGCAGGAGATCGACAACATCGATCTCAATCTGTGCTGTCGTTATGTTAAAGAAGTCACCATGAATTCGCAGAGACAAGAGGGCGGTCAAAAGCGTCGAATGCACCAGACATACTCGTTGGCCAAATGGAGCCTACCGTATGCCTTTGTTATTCAGCCGGGTGAAACCCGTGATTTCGAGTGTGAGTTTGATGTTCCGTTGAATACCCCAGTGACGATTGGTGATTCAAAAGTATGGCTTGAAACCGGATTAGATATTGCGATGGCGATTGACCCATCGGATAAGGATATTTTAACGGTTCGCCCAGATGCACTTCTCGATGGTATTTTTAATGAACTTGAAGCTCAAGGCTTACGCATTCGCCAAGTTGAGTGTGAAGCGGTAGAAGGCTTTGAACTGCCATTTGTTCAAGAGTTTGAGTTTGTTCCTACCACTGGCCCATATCATGGTCGCTGGCGTGAGCTAGAAGTGGTGGCTCATCGTGATGAAACCGAGCTTAAATTGTGGTTTGAGATAGACCGTAATCGCGATGGTGCAAAAGGTATGTTGGCGAGCTTGTTAGGTATTGGTCAGCTGCAGCGTCAATTGAGTGTGCCATTGGATACGTCACCACAAGATGCAGGCAAGATGGTACTTGAGTATCTAGACAACGCTTCTTAGTTAGCTCTTTGGTTCTTTAGCTTTAGAGACCTTAGCTTCATCAAACAGTTTAGACGTCATCGATGTCATAAAAGATGCCATAAAAATTTAAGCTTACACGTGTAAGCTTAATATGCAATACTAGGCAAATCGAACATTTACTCTAGTAGGATAATCATGTCTGCATCATCGGCGAGCGAATACAGTGACATAGAAGAACACGCCAATGCGATAACCCATGGCTTGGGTGTTGTGCTTGGCGTGGTTGGTTTAATCCTGCTACTGATTCGTGCATTTGACCATCAAGCCGACATGCTGACTATTGCGAGCATGGCGGTGTATGGCAGCAGCATTATCCTACTTTTTCTCGCTTCCACGCTTTATCACTCGATCACCACAGAAAAGACTAAGCGCCTACTGAAAACCCTCGATCACTGTGCGATCTACTTACTGATCGCGGGCAGCTACACGCCATTTTTATTGGTGAGTTTAAGAACACCATTAGCGATGGGCTTGATGGCGGTGATTTGGGGTATCGCGTTGGTGGGCATCATTATGAAGATTGCCTTCGTCTACCGATTTAAGCGTTTGTCACTGGTGACTTACTTGGCGATGGGGTGGTTGTCATTGATTGTGGTGTATCAACTGGCGATGAATATCGAGATGGGTGGTTTGGTGCTACTAGCACTCGGTGGTGTGATTTACTCGCTGGGAGTGATTTTTTATGTGGCAAAACGCATCCCTTACAATCATGCCATCTGGCACTTGTTTGTGTTGGCGGGCTGCGCTTGCCATTTCTTCGCTATCTATCTATATGTGACTCCGGTTTAACGAGTCAGCACTTCAACGATTTCAGCTTTGATTTGGTACTCAGGGTGCTGTTCAACCGCTAGTTTGATGGAAGTACCTTCGGCATCTGTTTTTGGTCGAAGGTAGGTATCTGCCATACGCTTAATCGATTTCCAAATGGCTACCGTTTTCTCTTCTAATAATTCACCGCTCGCTGAATACAGGTCGAGTTTTACCGATACTAAGATCACGGCTTGTGTGCTTTGGTTGGTAATCGCGGTTGGAATAATCAGCTCACCACCTTCATAGTGACTCGCGCCTAGCACTACATCAACTCCTGACTGAGATAGCTGCAAGCTTGGCTTTTTGCTATCAACGACAATCGTCGTACCACGCACGTTAGTCGCCACAGGAACTGCCATAACAGGCGCTGCTGCGACAGGCACGGCGATCTCTGATGTTGTCGCTGCTTCTTCCGTTTGCTTCTGTGCCACGTACTGCCACGTAAAGTCGTCTTTCAGCAGTATCTGTTTTCCATCTTGAAGAGTTACCATTTGGTCGGCGAAGGCTGAACTGCTCAGCAGTGCGCTTGCGATAAGTAGGTATGATTTCATCTCTGTTTCCTTAAATATTCGTGCAATTAGCGTCGCCAGAAGGCTGGGAAGAATAGAACAATTAGCGTTAATATCTCAAGCCTTCCCATCAACATACCTAGGCTTAATAACCACTTAGCTGCGTCTGGCAGTGGAGCAAAGTTACCCGTCGGGCCAATCACGCTGCCCATGCCTGGGCCAACGTTGGCAACTGCAGTAATAGCGCCTGAGATACTGGTGATTGGGTCTAAACCCATCGCACTCAAGCCACCAGCAATTAAGATAATCGTAATAAAGAACATCAAACCAAACGCCACCAATGAACGCACGATGTCGTCACTGACAGGGCGTTGGTTATAACGTTGAACAAACACGCCTGATGGGTGAATCAGTTTCATCATCTGTTTGTGAAGCATAGTCATCGCTATCTGGAAGCGGAAGATTTTGATACCACCAGAAGTTGAACCCGAACATGCGCCCGCCATCATAAGGAAGGCAAACAAGGTGGTAGGCAGTGCGCCCCACGCAGTGAAGTCTTCCAAGCCAAAGCCTGTGGTTGTTACAACCGACACTATGTTGAACATCGAGACACGCATGGCATCCAATACCGTGTAGCCATCTCTGAGCACCAGCCATGTGGATATCACAGCACTGGTGAATAAGAATAGGTAAGCGAAGCCTCTCACTTGGGCATCTTTGTAGAGGATAGAGAGCTTTCTACCGCGCAGCGCACTGACAAAAAGTAGGAATGGTAGGCCACCTAAGAACATGAACACGGTGCCCACCCAGTGAGCGCTGTTGGAGAAGTGGTTCATTGAGCCATCTGAGGTTGAGTAACCGCCTGTAGAGAGCGTTGTGAATGAGTGGTTGATGGCATCAAACACACTCATGCCTGCAAACAGGTAGCTCACCAAACATAGGCCAGTTAATACTAGATAAACCGCAACGATGTTCTTGGCGACGGTTTTCGCTCTTGGGCTGCTTTTATCTGACCAATCAGATGATTCGGTTTGGAAGAGGCGCATACCACCGACGTTGAGCATCGGCAGTACCGCTACCGCCATTACGATGAAACCTATGCCACCGAGCCACTGCAGTATAGAGCGCCACAATAGAATACTTGGTGCCATGCTGTCTAAGCCACTTAATACCGTGGAACCTGTTGTGGTAATACCGGACATGGTTTCAAAGTAGGCGTCAGTGAAGCTGATGTGGTTGATGAACACAAACGGCAGCGCGGCGAAGGCACTGGCTATTGTCCACACTAGGGAGGTGATCAGGAACATGTCCCGAACCCCAAGTCGGAACTTAGCTGAACGGCCTAAACTCAAGCATATGAACGCGACGATGTGCGTGATCACTACCGATTGACCAAACTCGAGGAAACCACCGGTGCCAGTAAAAAAGGCAACCAATGTAGGGATGTACATGAAAAGGGCGAGTTTTGATAACACTAACCCTATCACTAATAATATCGGACGAAAATTGACCATAGCTTAATGCCTAAGCGCGTTGTTACGTGAAGACTTATGAGAACAAGACTACAAGAAGAACGGGCTCGGTTGGAATAGAGACTCAACATCAGGTACGTATTTCTTGTCCACTAGGAACATCACTACGTGGTCATCCTGTTCGATTACGGTTCTATCGTGCGCGATAAGTACCTCTTCTCCGCGAACAATCGCACCAATAGTCGTGCCCGGTGGCAGTTTGATGTCGCCAATTGCTCGGCCAACGACTTTAGATGTCGTTTCGTCACCGTGAGCAATCGCTTCGATCGCCTCTGCAGCGCCGCGACGTAGAGATGATACGTTTACAATATCAGCACGACGAACGTGAGTAAGCAGCGCAGAAATGGTCGCTTGCTGTGGAGAGATAGCAATATCAATCACACCACCCTGAACAAGGTCTACGTAAGCACCGCGCTGAATCAGTACCATTACCTTCTTGGCACCCATGCGTTTAGCCAGCATTGCTGACATGATGTTGGTTTCATCTTCATTGGTTAGGGCGATGAACACATCAACCTGATCGATGTTCTCTTCAGTTAGCAGCTCTTGGTCTGCCGCATCACCACAGAATACGATGGTGTTTTCTAATTCTTCCGATAGCTTCTCTGCTCGTGTGTAGCTGCGTTCGATAAGCTTGATGCTGTAGCTCTGCTCAAGGCGTTTCGCCAAGCTTGCACCAATGTTACCACCACCAACAATCATGATGCGGCGGTACGGTTTCTCTAGGCGTTGCAGCTCACTCATTACTGAGCGGATATGGTTACTTGCGGCGACAAAGAATACTTCATCATCGGCTTCAATGATGGTGGTGCCTTGTGGGCGAATAGGGCGACCTTGACGAAAGATAGCCGCCACACGTGTATCAATGTGCGGCATGTGCTCACGTAAAGCAGACAGTGCATTACCCACCAGTGGACCACCATAGTAGGCTTTTACCGCCACTAGGCTCACTTTCTGTTCTGCAAAACTTACTACTTGTAGTGCGCCTGGGTACTGAATCAAACGTTCTATGTAGCTGGTGACCAGTTCTTCCGGTGCGATCAGGTGATCGACAGGGATAGCACCAGATTTGAACAGCGCTTCTTTCTCTTCCAGATATTCTGGAGAACGAATACGGGCAATTCGGTTTGGCGTGTTGAAAAGAGAGAAGGCAACCTGACATGCGGCCATGTTGGTTTCATCCATGTTGGTTACGGCAACCAACATGTCGGCATCTTGTGCACCCGCTTCACGTAGTGTGTTCGGGTGGCTGGCATAGCCGTTTACAACCCTAAGGTCATATTTGTCTTGAAGTTCACGCAGTCGGTCGGCATTACGGTCGACGATCGTGATGTCATTGTTTTCACCTACTAGGTTTTCAGCAAGGGTCCCGCCTACTTGTCCAGCACCTAGGATAATGATCTTCATAGCCTTTCTCTTATTTTTGCCTTTGTAATTCTAGTGATTTCATTTTGCTTCGATAATGCACTAGAAAGAAACAGCGGCTAAGAAATAAATTCTTAGCCGCTGTTAGTTGTTATGCCTGTTTTACTAGAACTGCGTAGTAGAAGCCATCCATATCTTCTTCACCAGGCAGTATTTGACGACCCGGATTTTCGATATCAGACCCAACTAGCGTTGCGTTCTCGGTACGCTCTAGGAAAGCTTTCACTTGCAGAACGTTCTCTTGCGGTGTGATAGAACATGTCGCGTAAACCATGGTGCCGCCTTCTTTCAACTGACGCCACATTGCATCCATGATCTCACTTTGTAGCTCAGCGAGTGCATCAATATCAGATGCACGGCGTAGCCACTTGATGTCAGGATGACGGCGGATTACACCCGTCGCTGAACAAGGTGCATCAAGTAGGATACGGTCAAACTTATCGCCCATCCACCACTCTTCAGGGTAGCGAGCATCGCCACAAATTACGTCGGCACGCAGTTGTAGGCGTTCAAGGTTATCGTAAACACGGTCTAGGCGTTTAATGTCACAGTCAATCGCAACCACTTCAGTGTCGTTCGTGTGCTCAAGAATGTGTGCGGTTTTACCGCCTGGCGCTGCACAACAGTCTAGGATTAGCTCACCATCTTTTGGTGTTAGGTAATCTACAGAAAGCTGAGCTGCTGCGTCTTGTACTGATACCCAGCCTCTATCGAAGCCCGGTAGTAAAGTCACATCGCAAGGTGCGGCCAATTTTATGGCATCCGCCGCTTCTGGGTGCAGTGTGTATTCAATGTTATCGTTTTTAAGCAGTTCAACATACTCGTCACGCGTGTGGTGTTGGCGGTTTACGCGCAACCACATTGGTGCCTTGCTGTTGTTTGCTTCAACCAGTTGCTCCCATTGATCTGGGTAGCTCTCTTGAAGCATTTTTAGAATCCAGCTTGGGTGACCGTATTTGCCCGCATTGTGGCTAACCGCTTTCTCATCCAGCTCTTCTTGGTCACGTAGGTAGCTACGCAATACCGCGTTGATCAAACCACTTAGGCTTGGACCACGCAGTGTTTTGGTGCCCTCAACGGTTTCCGCAACGGCTGCGTGTGAAGGGATACGCATGAAGCTCAGTTGGTAAATGCCCACCAAAATCAGGTGGTGGAATACACGCTTTTTACCTTTAAGCGGGTTTTCCATTAGTTCGTTAGCGATTGACTCTAGACGAGGCAGGTAACGAAGTGCGCCGTAGCAAATCTCTTGCAGTAGAGCGTGGTCTCGCGGGCGGATCGTTTTTTGAGCCGCAGGGAGAGCGTGTGAAAGAGAGTGGCCTTTATCGACAACTTGGAATAGGACATTTGCAGCAGCAGCGCGAACATTCATGAGGGGTACCGAATATTTATTTGAATACATGAGGGCATCTCTGCCCTCGTAAAGGTTTTCTAAGCTGCGCTTATGGCAGCTTTAAAAGCGGTTAAGAAAGTTGAGTTCCAACTTCAAACCAGCTTGCACGAGAGTTTAAGATATCCTGAACTGACATGGCTTTTTTACCAGGTACTTGCAGCTGTTCAAGAACAAGTACACCTTGTCCTGTTGCTACGTAGATACCCGTTTTATCGGCTTGCAGAATAGTACCTGCAGGCTCATCAGAGGTTTGCTCTGCTACACGGCTTTGCCACACTTTGATGCTGTTTTCGGCAGCTTCAAAGTGGCTCATTGGCCATGGGTTGAAGGCACGAACGCAGCGCTCAATATGAGCCGCGTCATCACTCCAGTTGATACGCGCTTCTTCTTTACTTAGCTTCTTCGCGTAGTTAGCAAGTTCGTCGTCTTGCTTTTCAGCAACGGCTTTACCAGAAGCGATGTCAGCTAAACATTCAACAAGAGCATCAGGGCCAAGGCCCGCTAACTTCTCGTACATTGACGCGCTAGTATCTGTCGCTTCGATTGGCAGCGTTGCGATACTTAACATATCACCGGTATCTAGGCCGATATCCATCTGCATGATCGTCACGCCAGTCTCTTTATCGCCCGCCCAAATAGAGCGTTGGATAGGAGCAGCACCACGCCAGCGCGGTAGGATAGAGCCATGCACGTTGATACAACCCAAGCGAGGCGTATCTAATACAGCTTGTGGAAGCAATAAGCCGTAAGCGACAACGACCATGATGTCAGCATTCAAATCTGCTAGCTCTTGCTTAGCTTCATCTGACTTGAAATTTTCTGGCTGGTAAACCGGAATATTGTTTTCAAGTGCGATGTTTTTTACCGGGCTCGCAGTCAGTTTTTTACCGCGGCCTGCTGGACGATCTGGCTGTGTGTAAACAGCAATAACTTCATGCTCCGAAGACAACAACGCCGCCAAGTGACGGGCGGCGAAATCCGGAGTACCTGCGAAGACAATTCTTAAAGATTGACTCAAGGTAGACTTCCTTCTTAATTTAGTAATAGCAGCGGTTATTAACCTTGTTTCTCGTTGAAACGTTTAATCTTCGCTAGCTTATCTTGAATACGTTTGCGCTTTAGTGGCGATAGGTAATCAACAAACAACTTGCCTTCTAGGTGGTCAAGTTCGTGTTGAACACAGATAGCCAGAAGGTCGTCAGCGTCGAATGTGAATTCGTTGCCTTCACGGTCTAATGCTTTAACCGTTACTTCTGCAGCGCGAGGTACTAGAGCTCGAGCGCCTGGTACAGATAGACAGCCTTCTTCGATACCATCTTCGCCACGTTTGTCGGTAATTTCAGGGTTGATCAGAACCATAGGCTCGTCACGTGTTTCTGAAATATCGATAACAACGATGCGCTGGTGGAAATCTACTTGCGTTGCCGCAAGGCCGATACCTTCTTCGTCGTACATGGTTTCAATCATGTCATCAACGAACTTTTGAATCTCTGGGGTAACTTCTTTTACCGGTTTCGCCACGGTACGTAGACGATCATCTGGTAATGTTAATACTTGTAATACAGACATATACACTCGAAATATTGAACTGTGCCGAAACAGCTTAAACCTTGTTGGCTCAATTCTAGACATTTTAGAGGTCAAATGACAGCATCCTGAAGTTAATTCTCTAATCAGATGTCATATATTCAGACCAAGGAACCTAGGTCATGCGTCATTTTTTCCCCGCTTTATCTCTTATTTGTGCCTCGCTTTCGTTTGCCGCTATGGCTGGAAATAGTGAGCAACCTTTAACCATTAAACAAGACGCACCCGAGGCGTATGTGGTGGTTAAGGGGGATACCTTATGGGATATCTCCGCGATGTATCTCGATAGCCCTTGGTTGTGGCCAAGGCTATGGCAGGTAAACCCTGAAATAGAAAACCCTCACCTTATTTACCCCGGAGATAAATTGTCTCTGGTTTGGATTAATGGTGAGCCTGTGTTGAGCCTTAAACCCGTAATCAAGCTAAGCCCTAAGATTCGTGTATCAGAGAAGAAAGCAGTACCTACCGTGAATGAGGGGCTTGTTCTACCGTATCTACAATCTGACCGCTTGGTTGAGCAGCAAGATATCCAGTCAGCGCAACGAGTGTTAGGGACCAGTGATGGCAAACGCTTCTTATCGGGTGAAGACCGATTGTTTATTTCTGGGAACCAGCAGCATCAAAAATGGGGTATCTACCGTGCCGTCGAGACTTATCAAAGGCAACAACCTCAAGCGAGTATTACCTCTTTGCGTTTGGTCGCCACGGCGCGCTTGAAAGAGGTGGATGCTGAGTTCAGTAGTTTACAGATAGAGACTCAACTGCAAGAGGTGTTACTTAATGACCTCGTGTTACCTGAACTTGGCGTTGATCAGGTGAAGCTCTCAACCACATTTTATCCAGCGCCTAGTGCTGCGGGGCAGTTTGCTAATATCTTGGGTTCATTAGATGGCAGCCAATACAGTGCAAAGAATCAAGTGGTCGTTATTAATAAAGGCTCACAGGACAATCTTCGCCAAGGCTCTATGTTTACCCTCAGTGAAAGCGGCGCTGTGGTGTTTGGTAAGCAAGGCGAATACAGCTACAAAGAGTCTGCGGCGAGCGATAAGGTGCAGTTGCCAAGTACGTCACTCGGTAGTTTGATGGTCATTCGTCCTTACGAATATTTTAGCCTCGCGTTGATTACTCAGAGCTCAAAACCGGTTAGCAATGATATTCTGGCGGTATCGCCTTTGGATCTGGCTTTGAAGGAAGAAGCTAAGGGCACCGAGTGAATGAGCTACAACTGAGTGCTTGGCTAACTCTAAGTTTTGTTCCCCAATTGGGTGGCAAGCGCCTTTCTCGACTGCTGAGCATTGATTCCCCTTCGAATATTGTTGGTTACTCAAGCCAGCAACTGCAAGCGATTGGTTTGTCTGCCAAGCAAATCTCCTATTTAAGAGAGCAAGCCCCAAGAGAAGTGGAGGCTTGCCTAGAGTGGCAAGCAAGACAACCCAACCATCACATCATTACCCCGAATTGCTCGCATTATCCCAAACTGCTGAATGAGACCGCCTCTGTGCCAAGCGTGCTTTTTGTTAAAGGTCACGTTGAAAAGCTGATTGAGCCTCAAATCGCTATGGTCGGCAGTCGCAATGCCAGTCTCGAAGGGCTGCAAACCGCGAAGTCCTTCGCCAAAGAGTTCGTCCAAAACGGTTTGATTGTCACCAGTGGCTTAGCGCTCGGTATTGATGGTTATGCTCATGATGGTGCTCTAGATAAAGGTGGGGAAACTTTTGCTGTGTTGGGTTCTGGCTTGGATTCCATTTATCCTGCGCGACACAGAAATTTAGCCGATAAGATCTGTGAAAATGGTGCGTTGATTTCAGAGTTTCGCCCAAGTGCTAAACCGAGACCTGAACATTTCCCCCGTCGTAACCGTATTATAAGTGGCTTGTCTTTGGGAACTCTCGTTGTTGAAGCGGCAGAAAAGAGTGGTTCTTTGATTACGGCTCGTTATGCGATGGAGCAAGGTCGAGAAGTGTTTGCGCTGCCCGGTTCTATTCATAGCCCAACCAGCCGCGGAGGTAACAGTCTGATCAAAGCTGGAGCATGTTTAGTGCAAAATGCTCAAGATGTTCTGATTGAAATAAAGAGTCTGTTAAACTGGTCTATAGATCAGCAGCCCAGCTTATTCGAACCTACGCAGAATGAGGGTGAAAATGAACAATTGCCATTTCCACTGCTGTTAGCTAACGTAGGATTAGAGGCGACACCCGTTGATATTTTGGCACAGAGAACCCATATACCTGTGCATGAAGTCATGATGCAGCTTTTAGAGCTTGAGCTCTCAGGGCATGTTGTTGCAGTTTCCGGTGGCTATATTCGAAAGGGGAGAGGCTAAGCTATGATGATGGACATACTGATGTACTTGTTTGAAACCTACATCCATAGCGATTCTGAATTGCAGGTGGATCAAGACGAACTTGAAGATGAGCTTCTTCGAGCAGGGTTTCACCAAGACGATATTTATAAGGCCCTCCATTGGTTAGAAGATCTTGCTGCACTGCAAGATACTGACAACCAAGCGGCGATTACTATGTGCTCCAATACCTCGATGCGTGTTTACACCAGTCGAGAGGTATCGCGTATTAATATGGAGTGTCGAGGTTTCTTACTGTTCCTAGAGCAGATCAACGTGCTCACGACAGAGATTCGTGAAATGGTGATCGATCGTGTGATGGGGCTTGAGACCAACGAATTTGAATTGGATGATCTGAAATGGATTATCTTAATGGTGCTATTTAATGTGCCGGGTAATGAAAGTGCTTACACGCAAATGGAAGAGCTGTTGTACACCAAAGAGCAAGGTATCTTGCATTAATACAGGCTTGTCATGAGTAGTAAGATTGATAATCAGCTTTTTTCAGCACATGAACATGCGTTAGAGCATGAACCATGTCCACAGTGTGGCGGGGAGCTTCAGCTTCGCCATGGTAAGCACGGCCCATTTTTAGGCTGTAAGCAGTATCCGAGCTGTGATTACATCAAGCCTTTGCATCAAAACGATGGCCACGTAGTGAAAGAACTGGGTGTACCGTGTCCTAAATGCCAAAACGAATTGGTATTAAGGCAAGGTCGCTTCGGGATGTTCATTGGTTGTAGCAACTATCCAGAATGTAATCACATCGAATCTTTGGACCAACCAAAAGAACAACCTGAAGAGCAGCCGCTGGTTGCATGCCCAGAGTGTGGTAGAGGCCATTTGGTTGAGCGCAAATCTCGCTATGGCAAAACCTTCTATGCGTGTGATAACTACCCTAAGTGTAAGTTTGCCGTTAATCAGCCACCTGTTATTGGTCGCTGTGAAGAGTGCCAGTTCCCGTTGTTACTTGAGAAGAAAACAGCCAGTGGTACCAAGAAGCAATGTGCTGATCGCAAGTGTCATCACATTCAATCTCAGTAGCTTTAGATTATAGAAATAAAAACGGCGCTCACTGAGCGCCGTTTTTGTATTTAAACTAACATAAGCCCATGCTGGCTTATTTCATCTGCTCAGCAAACTCATGCACAGCCGGGTAGGCTTGCTTATCAAGAATATCAGCCAATGAGCACAACGCTCTTTGCAGCTCTGCGTTGTAGTCAGCGCTCACGTTAATGTGGCCCATCTTACGACCTGCACGCTTTTCTTTGCCATACCAATGAACATGACAGCCGCCTTGAGCCAGAATAGCCTCAGGTAAAGTATCTTCACCAAGAATGTTGATCATTGCGGTTGGACGAATCAGCTTAGTGCTGCCTAGTGGCATGCCACATACAGCACGCAGATGGTTCTCAAACTGACAAGTTTCAGCGCCTTGTTGCGTCCAGTGGCCAGAGTTATGAACACGTGGTGCAATCTCGTTAACCAGCAGTGAACCTTGAACATCAAAGAATTCAAGTGCTAGTACGCCAACGTAATCCAAGCGTTCTGCAATTGCGGTGAACATGGTTTTTGCTTGATCTTGCAGTTCCATGTCGTCAATTGCGGTTGATAAGCTCAACACGCCATCGGTGTGAACATTCTCAGCCAGTGGGTACACTTGAATCTCGCCATTGGTACCGCGAGCACCAACCAGTGATACTTCTCGGTCGAATGGAACGAACTCTTCAGCCACAATGGCTTGATTGTCTGTCGCTGCAATGCACTCGGCCATTTCTGTCCAAGTCGCGTCAACATTGTCTAATGTCTTTAAGCGCCACTGGCCCTTACCATCGTAGCCACCAAGTGTGCTCTTCAGTACCATTGGTAAGCCAACGTGAGCGATCGCAGCATCAAAGTCTTCGCGAGAGTTAATCACATAGTACTTAGCGTTTTTCACGTTCGCTTCGTCTAACAGCGCTTTTTCAAGGCGACGGTCACCGCCGGCTTTGATTGCTTCTGTGGTCGGTAAGAACTTACCGCTGCGCTCACATACCTCAAGTACATCGTGAGGGATATGTTCAAACTCAGCAGTAATGACATCCGCGCGCTCTATCGCATTTTCTAAGCCGTTGCCTAGAATCGCTTGCGTTAATGGATGAACAATATTTTTGCTGCCAACATCAAAAGCAGAAATTTCAATATTCAGCGGTGCCCCAGCTAGGGACATCATGCGAGCAAGTTGGCCCGCGCCTAACACAAGAACATGCATGGGAATTAGTCCTCTGCAGGGTTTGGATTAGCAAGTACCGTTTCTGTTTGCTCAGAGCGGAACGCTTCTACTTTTGCCATCACATCTTCATTGTGTGTACCAATGATTTGTGCCGCTAGGATGCCAGCGTTCGCTGCACCAGCTTCACCGATAGCTAGAGTACCTACCGCGATGCCTTTTGGCATTTGCACGATAGAAAGTAGAGAGTCCATGCCTTTCAGTGCTTTAGATTGAACTGGAACACCAAGAACAGGTACGCTTGTGAAGGCAGCCGCCATACCTGGTAGGTGAGCTGCGCCGCCAGCGCCAGCAATAATCACTTTAATACCGCGCTCTTTCGCACTGGTTGCGTAGTCTGCTAGCAACTGAGGTGTGCGGTGAGCAGAAACCACTTTTGTTTCGTACGCCACGCCAAACTGATCCAACATTTCTGCAGCTAGCTTCATTGTTGGCCAATCAGATTTAGAACCCATGATAATACCGACAGTCATCTCAAACTCCTTCAGGTACGATTTAATTAGTGATTAGATATTTTGCGCGCATTATACGGGTAAAATCGCTTAAGGAAAACGTTTGCGTCAGTCTAAGTTGTTAATTGATACATTTTATAAACAAATAGCTTTAGTCACAGTGAGTGATAATTTGTACACTTAGTGAGTTAGATAACTGAATTAATGAGGCACCCGTGGATAACTTTCAACATACATTGCAGGCATTACAACAAGGTGAAGTCATTGCTTACCCGACCGAAGGCGTTTTTGGGGTCGGTTGTGATCCAGATAATCCACAAGCCATCCAGAAATTACTCGAGTTAAAACAGCGCCCGGTTGAAAAGGGCTTGATCTTAATTGCGGCAAGTTACGAGCAGTTGCTTCCTTATATAGACGAGAGCCAACTAACCGATGAGCAATTGGCGACGGTTAAAGCGACATGGCCGGGCCCAGTCACTTGGATTATGCCGACCAGCAGCAAAGTAACAGACTGGGTCAGTGGTCAATTTGATTCGATCGCGGTACGCGTGACTGATCACCCTTTGGTTCAAAGAATGTGTAATGAATTCGGTAAGCCGTTAACCTCTACCAGTGCCAACCTTACGGGCGAACCACCTTGTATGACGACTGAAGAAGTACAACAGCAGCTTGGCCAACACTTGGTCGCGATTCTTGAAGGTCAAACGGGTGGCCGCGAGAAGCCTAGCGAAATTAGAGATGCAAAAACGTCGAAAATATTAAGACAGGGTTAAACCCTGCAAAGGAAAGTAAAATGTCAGCAATTGATAAAGAAGCAGTAAAGCAGTTTTTACTGAGCCTACAAGATTCGATTTGCCAGCAGCTTGAGCAAGCTGATCGTAGCGCGTTGTTTGAAGAAGACGCATGGGAGCGCGAGCCTGGCGAACGCCTCGGTGGTGGCGGTCGTACTCGTGTGATGACTAACGGTGCGGTCTTTGAGCAAGGTGGTGTTAACTTTTCTCACGTTGCAGGTAAGGCAATGCCCGCTTCAGCAACCGCTCATCGTCCTGAATTAGCCGGACGTAAGTTTGAGGCGATGGGGGTATCGTTAGTGATCCACCCAAAAAACCCTTATATCCCAACTTCACACGCCAACGTACGATTCTTTATTGCCGAAAAGGAAGGGGAAGACCCTATCTGGTGGTTTGGTGGTGGTTTTGATTTAACGCCATTCTATCCTGTCGATGAAGATTGCCAATCTTGGCATCAAACTGCTAAAGACCTGTGTGCACCATTTGGTGATGACGTTTACCAAGAACATAAGGAGTGGTGTGATAAGTACTTCTATCTACCTCACCGTGATGAAACACGTGGTGTTGGTGGTCTGTTCTTTGATGACTTAAACGACTGGGGCTTTGACAAGAGCTTCGCTTATATGCAGGCGGTTGGTGAAGGTTTTGCAGCCGCATATTTACCCATTGTAGAACGACGCAAAGAGACACCTTATGGTGAACGTGAGCGTGACTTCCAGCTTTATCGTCGTGGTCGCTATGTTGAATTTAACCTTGTGTATGACCGTGGCACCTTATTTGGCCTGCAAAGTGGTGGTCGCACAGAGTCTATATTGATGTCGATGCCGCCGTTGGCTCGTTGGGAATATCGCTATGAACCACAAGCGGGCTCACCAGAAGCTCTGCTTTATAGCGACTACCTAAAGCCTCGAGTTTGGTAGTTCTTCCTTCCTTATTGGGATAGTGATAGGGTCATCTATATAGAAGACCCTTTTTTATTTCTGTTAGGTAAGGATATGACACAGCAAGTAGATCGTTATGCCGTTTTCGGTAACCCTATTGGTCAAAGCAAATCGCCATTCATTCACACATTATTTGCTCGCCAAACCAGCCAACAACTTACCTATACAGCATTACAGCCAGAACATGGTGAATTTATCACTGCTGCGAAAGCCTTTTTCAGCGAAGGTGGTAGAGGATGTAATGTCACAGCACCTTTTAAAGAAGATGCCTATCAGTTTGCTAATCGCCTAACTGAGAGGGCTGAACTGGCCGGTGCCGTAAATACCCTTAAGAAGTTAGATGATGGAGAGATCATTGGTGATAACACCGATGGTGAGGGTTTAGTTCAAGACCTACTTCAACATCAAGTCACGCTAAAAGGAGCACGTGTTCTTCTTCTTGGCGCTGGTGGTGCTGCGAGAGGAGTGATTCAACCTCTTCTCGACCAAAAGCCAAAACAGCTGGTGGTCGCTAATCGAACTAGCTCCAAGGCAGAACTATTGGCTGAGATGTTTTCGTCGCATGGCAACATCAAGGGGATGGGGTTAAGTGATGTAAGTGATGGCTTTGATGTCATTATTAACTCGACTTCGTCTGGTCTAAGCGGGCAGCTTCCTGAAGTGTCTGATGCTATTTTCAATTCTACTAGCGCCGTTTATGACATGGTTTATGGATCGGGAACCACAGTATTCAATCAATGGGCATTAGATAATAGTGTTCATGCTGCTTATGATGGTTTGGGTATGTTGGTAGGGCAGGCTGCTGAGAGCTTTATGCTATGGCGTGGTCTTCGCCCTGGGACAAAACAGATTTTAAGAGAATTACGCAAAAACCTAGAGATGTAACAAGGTATTTATAAAAAATGAATCAATCAATCTTATTTCCTGATATCCAAGATTGGGATGAAGAAAATCAATCAATCATCTTCCCAGTACAGCAGTCTGGCGCACTGATTGAGTGTGTTATGTCTATTGAAGAGCTGTCTCGATTGGCAGGTAAAGATATAGAAGAAGGCGATCAAGCTTTAGTTATCTTTTCAGAGTTACGTTTTGATATTGAAGAGCTAGCTGAAGAGTTAATAGAAGAAGAGGAGTATGACTCCTCTAATCGAATTCAGATCAAAGTGCTTTAGACTGGCAACACAGAGTCTAGATAGTCGTTTTTATTCTGAACATAGTTGTCAGCTGACTTCTGTAAAAAGGCACGCTCTTTATCATTTAATGGGCGTGCTTGTTTTACTGGGCTTCCTACATAGAGATAACCGCTTTCAAGTACCTTATTAGGCGGAACCAAGCTACCAGCACCAATCATCACATCTTCTTTTATAACCACGCCATCGAGCACGATAGCTCCCATACCAACAAGTACGCGATCTTCAATGGTGCAGCCATGTAGCATTACTTTATGTCCGATAGTGACATCATTACCTATTAATAGAGGATAACCCTCAGGGTTTTCAGCATTCTTATGGGTGACATGCAAGACGCTGCCGTCTTGTATATTCGTTCTATCTCCAATATGAATGTGGTTCACATCTCCTCGAGCTGCAACCAAAGGCCACACGCTAGAGTCGTTACCAATTTTGATATCACCAACCAGTACCGAACTTGTATCTATATAGACACCTTGTCCAATCTGAGGGGATATTCCTTTATAACTGCGCATTGAACTCATAAATCCTCCTTTATATAGGCACCTTAAGCCCTTAATTAAGGGGAATACTAGTGAAAATGGAGTGTTTTGAACAAAAAACGCTCGAACAATCAAAAAAGTAAGAAAAACTTC
>NZ_JAPHPW010000023.1 GCF_026241515.1 Vibrio sp. 14G-20 | reverse complement strand
AACACAATAGCGCCGATGGTAGTGTGGGGCTTCCCCATGTGAGAGTAGGACATCGTCAGGCTCAAATTGCTTTAAGCTGAATAGACACTGCGGAGTGGTAGTTCAGTTGGTTAGAATACCGGCCTGTCACGCCGGGGGTCGCGGGTTCGAGTCCCGTCCACTCCGCCACTTATTAGAAAGCCTAGTCATAAGACTAGGCTTTCGTCGTTTGGGGAATAGATATTTTGGTCTTCGACCAACGAGTCCCGGTCGCCTGCGAACCCAGCCACTTCGTCACTTATAGAGAAGCCCTGCTAGAAATAGCAGGGCTTTTTTACATTTGAATCATTGTGTATACACTCTGTGGTCGAAAGAGCTCCGCTAGTGCACAAGTCTGATGGAATAGCAGTCCAGCCACTTCACCACTTATTGACAGCCTAGCCTTGTGACTTGGCTTTCGTCGTTTTTGAGCGTAGATATTTGAGCTTTACCAACTAGCCCTAGCCTCCTGATACCCTACTTACAACTCCGCTTATAAGTATGCCTATTTGAGTAATGATTTCTTGCTGCATGAGTCGTTAGCTATTTACTCATTATAAAAACCTTCGTTCAAAGTCATTAGGCTTTTCTAATTGATCGGAGCCCGTTGTTATTTAAAGGTTCGACTATGTAGTCATGGTTCTAAAAGCTCATTAGTAGAACTAGATTTAGGGGCCTCTTACATACAGTTTTGGCATTCGACCACTAAATCCAACAAAGACTTACCATGCCATCACAAACCCTGCTAGGAGCATAGAGATCTCCGGTGGGGGTAGAAGCGTAGTTCGACTTAGTTCCGTGTACACCGAACTGAGTGGCTTAAGAGGTTTATATGGAGCAGTTCTCGGAAGGTTTACTATCAGGGAGGTCTTAATACTCATACAGGAGTCTTGCGATCAAGAATAGTGCTATTAGAAAGCGCGAGGTTATAGATACTTGTAAACAAAGCTTCAGCCTACTTTTATCCTCCGCTTCACTCTGTTTGTCGCTCACAATCAAGATCTGTAATGATTAGCCAGAGGTTTACCCAGAAATATCACAACCTATAAGCTGGCACTGAGTGTAGAAAGAATTTTCGCTATGTATTCACAATCTAGTACTTAATACCTTTTATTTTAAGCGCTAGAGGCTATGGCAGCTGCTACTCAATAGTCTTTGCCACTAATCAGCTTATAGTATTCTAAAAGTCTTTAGGAACCTCATAGATACACCATTAAAGAATGGCTATCAACGTCATAAATTTGTTTGTATTAATGTCGAGCGCGCCATTGAATTAGACGGGTGTTTAAGATTTGAAGAACACCACTAATATGGAATTATGCAGGCATAATATTTCTAACACTGACTTATATAGAGTTGGTTGAAATCTAGTGGCTACGATGACTAATAGGTATTTACTTAGCTCATAGATAAAGATGTACTTGTTTCCTCGACACTGGCAGTGGGTATGCGAGGTTGGTGACCAGTGTCTTTGAGTTATTCATTTTACTGCTTGTTAGTTCAAGCTATGTTCTGACCAATTGCGACTAATATTAGATGGTAATTAACAAATCCCCCTAAATCAGAAATTGATAGTTTTGGTAACTAGACACATTCCTAAGCCTTAAAGGTAGCTCAATGAAATTAAGTTTTAACTTTGAAGATGCTAGCCAAATCTTTGTTGGATCTTTTGCTTTGGCCGTGCCGATTTCTTTTTCTGAAGAGGCCTGGAAACTAGGGGAGACCTTACCCATAGCTAACTTATTATTACTGTTCTTACTGTCTGCGGTGTTCCTGGGCTTTTATACCTATGAGAGCGTCTTTCAGAAAGATATTGTTGCTCGCCTACCGGTCTTTATTTTTCGAATCGTTATTGCTTACGTGATGACAGCGTTGGTTGTTGCGCTGGTACTGACTTGTTTGGACAAGCTGCCTTTACTAAGCGATCCAATTGTATCGATCAAAAGGGTGATTGTAATTTCCATGCCTGCATCTATGGGAGCGATTGTAGTGGATAGTTTTGATAAAGAGTAACGTGATGTCATTTTAATTTGAACAGGCTACAGGGCTTTCTAGAGCCTATTTGATTCGATCTAAAGCTTGTTTATTCCTATAGAACCAATCAACAGTAACGCAACTAACAAGTCCGTTATGACTGACTCTTTGTAGAAATGGATCGCCTGTTGTTACGGGAGTTAAAACTGAATTAAAGAGTACAGTTTGATTAGCTTTGAAGGGTGTTTAAAACGGTTGGTTTCTGGATTGAATGAGGTATTAGAAAGAGGAAGGGGAGTTATGAAAAAGTTTAGATCTTCAGATGCAAAAAAGCCGCATCAGTGATGCGGCTTTCTTTAATTGGCTCCCCTTGCAAGACTTGAACTTGCGACATACGGATTAACAGTCCGCCGTTCTACCAACTGAACTAAAGGGGAATTGATTGTTTAGTCTCTAATCAAGAGAATGGTGCCGACTACCGGAATCGAACTGGTGACCTACTGATTACAAGTCAGTTGCTCTACCTACTGAGCTAAGTCGGCATCATGAATCAAAAAGCTTATGCTTGATGATTAATTTGGCTCCCCTTGCAAGACTTGAACTTGCGACATACGGATTAACAGTCCGCCGTTCTACCAACTGAACTAAAGGGGAATTATTCTTAAAGCTTTAAAGAAATGGTGCCGACTACCGGAGTCGAACTGGTGACCTACTGATTACAAGTCAGTTGCTCTACCTACTGAGCTAAGTCGGCACATAATATTTCTTTGTGCTTTACTGTTGTTGTCTAAGACACCAACAAATAAATTGTGGTGCCCGGAGGCGGAATCGAACCACCGACACGAGGATTTTCAATCCTCTGCTCTACCGACTGAGCTATCCGGGCGACGAGGTGTATTAAACGTGTTTTCGCGTTCTGGGTCAACATTAAATTGCAAAAAAAGTATTGTTTGATGTTTTTCTATACTTAGTGGGGTGTTTTTGTTCATTTGGCACGAAAAACCTAGGTCTAGCATGCCTTAAAAGATAGAAAAACTTAGGTTAACTACACTGAATGGGTGCCGAAATAAAAAAAGCACGTATGAAAACGTGCTTTTTTTCTTAAGAATTTTATCGAGAGTTTAGTGTTTCACTTCAAACCTATTAACCCAAGCTTCTAATTCGTTAGAAAGAGAGGCGAGGGTTTGGGTGCTGTTGTGACTTTCTGTCACGACATTACTCAGTTGGTTGCCACTTTCTTCGATCATGTTGATGCGCTTTGAAATGTCATCGCTTACCTGAGTCTGCTCAGCCGCTGCTGTCGCGATTTGATGACTCATCGAGGAAATAGACTCCAGAGCGATAACAATTTGTTGTAGCGCTTCAGAGGCATTTTGAGACTCGGTTACGGTGCTCTCACTGGTTGCTGCACACACTTCCATGGTTTGAATAGCGTTACGAGAGCCTTCTTGAAGGTTATTAATCATCAATTGGATTTCTTTGGTGCTTGATTGCGTTCTACCTGCAAGGTTACGAACTTCGTCAGCTACCACTGCAAACCCACGACCTTGTTCGCCAGCTCGTGCGGCCTCAATAGCTGCATTCAGTGCCAATAGGTTAGTCTGTTCTGCAATGTCACCGATAACGTCGAGTACTTTCACAATGTTGTTTACATCGTTATCTAGGTTAGCGACAGCTTCACTTGCTGTGCCTAGTTGGCCTGCTAGCCCTTGAATGTTGTCGACTGTGTTGTGAATTAGACGTTGGGTATGCTGGCTCTGTTTGTCTGCTTCATCAGTATTACGCGCTGTATCGCCCGCGGAGTCAGCAACATTGTTAGCTGAAGAAGCCATCTCGGTCATTGCTGTTGCGATCATCTCAGTTGATTGCTGCTGAGTTTCAGTTAGTTGGGCGATAGAACCGGCACGATCTTCTACGCGCTGTAATTCGCCTCTTAATGCCAACATAGAAGCATTTAGGTTTGATACTAGCTCAGCTAACGACTTACTCATTTGCTGCACAGCGTGATAGATACTGCCATTTACCGCTTGAGTTTCGAAAGAGGTTTGAATACGACCTTCTGCGACGGCTTGTACCGCTTCTCTTACATCTTTAGGCTCGCCACCAAGAAGCGCTAGCATGCGTTTAATGGATACGATTAAGCTCGATAGGATAAGGCCAGCAATCACGACGCAAAGGAATAGCTGCCATTGAGCGGTAGACCAGAAACGAGCGTTAACTTCGTTGAAGCCAATACCAGTGCCCACAACCCAACCCCAATGCGGAGTCTTTTCTGCAATAGACAGCTTTTCTTCGATGGTTCCGTCTGGCAGCTTTTGCGTCCAGGTGTATTCAACGATCTGCCCAGTACGATTACCAAGTACTCTTTGTATAAGCTGGCCTACGCTATTGCCGTCACCGTCTTTAAAGTCATTGAAGCTGGTTCCATGCAGTTGTGGATCTAGTGGTGTCGCGACAAACGTCATGTTTTCATCTGCAACGTAAACGTATTCATTGTCTTTATAGATGTTGTTACGCAGTAGGCGAGTAGCAAGTTGTTTCGCTTGTTGCTCTTCTAGAGTGCCATCAATAGCCATTTTCTCGACTTCAGTAAGAATGCTATATGCACTCTTAAATAGCTCTGTAACGCGAGCTTTGTTGTCCATGTTGCTAGCGACTCTCAAGGTCCATAAACCAGTAGCAGTCAGCGCTAGCAGAGCGATCAAGATGATGCCCGATAATAAGTAAGCTTGCGTTTTTAATTTCATATTTCCCCGCGCAGCGATTCAATAATAAGTATTAGGTATATTTCATCGAATCTTAATCTAAGTCGTGTAGGGCAGATATCAGAAAGATATCAAAACATGATGAAGATTAAATTTACGAAGAAAAAAAAGTAACAGAACGAAAGCTTGTTTATTTTCGTGTGACTATGAAGGAGTTTGAAAAGTGTTGGTTTGGTGAATTTACGGAGTTTGAGGCGCGAGTTCGTGGGAAGAGGGGCTTTATAGTGATTATTAAGGTTAGATGCTGTGATCGAATAGATTTAGCTTTCGTTCAAACGAAAAAAAGCCAAGTCTTTCGACTTGGCTTTCTTGAATGTGGCTCCCCTTGCAAGACTTGAACTTGCGACATACGGATTAACAGTCCGCCGTTCTACCAACTGAACTAAAGGGGAATTACTTGTCTCAACATCAGGTCTATTAAGACCATTATTTGTTAAGTATCAAATAATGGTGCCTCGAGGCGGAATCGAACCACCGACACGCGGATTTTCAATCCGCTGCTCTACCGACTGAGCTATCGAGGCAAAAGAATGGTGCCGACTACCGGAGTCGAACTGGTGACCTACTGATTACAAGTCAGTTGCTCTACCTACTGAGCTAAGTCGGCACACTAAATTCTTTGCTTGAAGAGTAAACTCTTCGTTAGAACCTCATTAAAATGAAGCCCTTTAAAATGGCTCCCCCTGCGGGACTCGAACCTGCGACATACGGATTAACAGTCCGCCGTTCTACCAACTGAACTAAGGGGGAATTACTTGTCTCAACATCTGGTCTATTAAGACCATTATTTGTTAAGTACCAAATAATGGTGCCTCGAGGCGGAATCGAACCACCGACACGCGGATTTTCAATCCGCTGCTCTACCGACTGAGCTATCGAGGCAAAAGAATGGTGCCGACTACCGGAGTCGAACTGGTGACCTACTGATTACAAGTCAGTTGCTCTACCTACTGAGCTAAGTCGGCACACTAAATTCTTTATGCTTTTGTCCGTGTTGCTACTCCCTGTTAAAGAGTGTTGACACCAACAAATCAAATTGTGGTGCCCGGAGGCGGAATCGAACCACCGACACGAGGATTTTCAATCCTCTGCTCTACCGACTGAGCTATCCGGGCAACGGAGCGCTATTAAACGGATTTTCTGCATAACCGTCAACACCTTTTTTGAAAATAATTAAAAAAAACGTTCGTTAGTTGTTTTTTTATTCAAAAGTGAGGCTTACGTTTTACCTTGGTTAAAATCTTTCTTGAATTTTGTTACTTTTTCTAGGTATCGGCGCGACTCTTTATTTGGGTGCTTCTTGGTAAGTGCCCAGTACGCTTGGCTAGGTTGGAGCGAGTTTAGGTCTCGCATTGCTCGTTTTCTGTCCTTACTGAACGTATTGAGTACGCCACCAGTACCGCCGTTGTATGCAGAAATCATGCTGTACTCAAGCGTTGTTGGGTGTTGCACGTCTTTCAAATAGCGATTTTTAAGGATGTAAAAGTACGCCGTGCCAGCATCAATGTTGTTTTCTGGATTGAATAAATACTCAGGAGTCGGCTCCCCTGGCTTGTTCTTTACCAGTTTAAATACGTCTCGACCTGCCGTTTTTGGCACGACTTGCATAAGACCATATGCATTCGCCCAACTCACCGCATATGGGTTAAAACTACTTTCTGTTTTTATTATCGCGTAAATCAAGTCTTCAGGAATGTCATAACGCTGAGACGCTCTGCGGACTATATCGGCATATTGATAACTACGCTGACTCGCGTGATCGGCCACCATTGGGATTTCAACGTAGTAGGCTTTTTTAAAATCGACTTCTTTGGTTTTGAGGTTATTAGCGATCAGGTAATCCGCGAATTGGTTAGCGCGCCATGTCCATTGAATAGGCTTTTTCTCTTGGTCGACGACCTGATTGTAGAGGAAAGGTTTACCTTCTAACTTGATGCTTTTTGAAGAGAATAGGTCGACATGCGCCGGATCATCTGGCGTCAAAAGCGTCGTCATTATCGCGTTTTTGAGGTGTTTTTTAGGCTCAGTCGAGGACACGGTTTCTACTGTGATTAAGCCCTCGCTAAAGTTTACTTCTGAACGACTCAAGTAATTATCTATGTATTTCACATAGTTACTCTTACCTGCCATTTTTACTTCACTGCTGCCCCAGCGCTTTTGGATATTGCCAGAAAAGCTATTAATCAAAGCATCCAGTGCACCGGTGTCTTTTTCAAACTGACCAGGTAGCTCTGCCAAGTTGCTTACAAATCGGTTAGTCGGTTCGTAATTCACATCATAAATGCTTTCGACAAATTCACGGCTGCAGCCTGTTAATAACATGGCTGTTAGGAAGTAACTTAGCTTTTTCATAGTTCCTCATACAAAAATGACATCGCAGCGTTAACCATGATGTCATTAAAATTTGCTTAAATAAATGTCTTATTCGCTTGGTGGAGTATAGCCATCAATTACGACATCTTTACCTTCGAAAAGGAAGTTAACCATCTCAGTTTCAAGAAGTTTACGATGCTCAGGATCCATCATATTTAGCTTCTTTTCATTGATTAGCATTGTTTGCTTGCTTTGCCATTGTCCCCAAGCTTCTTTAGAGATGTTGTCAAAGATACGCTTACCTAAGTCACCTGGGTAAAGTTGAAAATCTAAGCCTTCAGCGTCTTTCTGGAGGCGAGCACAAAATACAGTGCGGCTCATAGTGGTTCCTCTTATCGCGTTCGTTGATTCAAACGTCGTCGTTCAGTTCAAAGGGTAGGCTCTCAATAAGCTGCTTCACAGGAGCGGCTAGGCCAATTTCTTCCGGTTTTGATAAGTTATACCAGAGACCTTTGGTCCCTTCCATTATCAAATCTGGTTGTTTATCTAATTTTACTAATACTGGTGTGATATCTAAGTGGTAGTGGCTGAAAGTGTGCCTAAACGCAATCATGGTCTTGATTGATTCGGTTTCAGTGTCTTTGATCGAACGAAGATCTAACTGATGTTCGATCTCCGCGTTTTCATTTTGAGGGAAACAGAATAAGCCTCCCCAGATACCAGACTGAGGACGCTGTTCAAGCCACACTTGATTGTCGTGATAAAGAATCACAAACCATGTTTCTTTTACCGGTTTTTCTTTCTTAGGTTTCTTGCCTGGGAAGTCGAGTTGTCTATCAAGCTTCTTGGCTTCACACATGGTTTCAATCGGGCACAGAGTACATTTAGGCTTGCTCCGAGTACAAACCATGGCGCCCATGTCCATCATCGCTTGATTGTACTTATCGACATCTTTCTTCGGAGTATGAGCTTCTGCATGCTCCCAAAGTTGGTTTTCTACCTTCTTTTGTCCCGGCCAACCTTCAACGGCAAAGCTTCTTGCAAGGGTTCGCTTCACATTGCCATCAAGAATTGCATGAGGAAGCTTGTGAACGGAAGACAGCACTGCAGCTGCAGTAGAGCGACCAATTCCCGGTAGCGCGTTCATCTCTTCAATAGAGAGCGGAAACTCACCACCGTATTGTTCGGCAACAATCTTGGCAGCCTTGTGCAAGTTACGAGCTCGCGCGTAATAGCCAAGCCCTGTCCATAAGTGCAGCACCTCATCTTGTTCAGCGTTCGCTAGGTCAATAACCGTTGGAAAGCGTTCTAAGAAGCGTTGGTAGTATGGAATCACCGTGGCGACTTGAGTCTGTTGAAGCATGATTTCAGATAGCCAAACGGTGTAGGCGGTTTTGTTTTGTTGCCAAGGTAATTCTTTACGCCCAAAGGCGTCATACCACTTTAATATGGCGGTTGCGAAAGGAGTCACGACATGCTCTATGCTTTGCTATTATTAGGAGTGAAATTGCACCACACTTACGGTTGGATGTAAAACAGACAAATTGTGTGGGAATTTATCCACGGAAAGACTTGCACCGGAGGCAATTCTTTGGATAATCCCCGCTTTGATTAATCAATGTGCAGGCAAAAATCAATGAGTGAAGTGACCACTAACGAATATACTGAAGACGGCAAACTGGTTCGTAAGATCCGTAGTTTTGTTCGCCGCGAAGGCCGCTTAACAAAAGGCCAAGAAAACGCGATGAACGAATGTTGGCCAACAATGGGTATCGACTACAACCCAGAACTTCTTAATTGGAAAGAAGTGTTTGGCAACGACAACCCTGTTGTACTAGAAATTGGCTTCGGTATGGGTGCATCACTGGTTGAAATGGCAAAGAATGCGCCTGAGAAAAACTTCTTAGGTATTGAAGTTCACAGCCCAGGTGTTGGTGCGTGTTTAGGTACAGCTCGCGATGCTGGCGTAAACAACCTGCGTGTAATGTGTCACGATGCAGTAGAAGTATTTGAACACATGATTCCAGATAGCAGCCTGCATACATTGCAACTGTTCTTCCCTGACCCATGGCATAAAGCTCGTCACCACAAACGTCGTATCGTTAAGGCTGAGTTTGCAGAGATGGTTCGCGGTAAGCTGCAACTTGATACTGGTATTTTCCACATGGCAACAGACTGGGAAAACTACGCAGAACATATGATTGAAGTGATGAACGTAGCTCCAGGTTTCGAGAATATCGCTGAGGATGGTGATTATATTCCTCGTCCAGACGAGCGTCCACTGACTAAGTTTGAAGCTCGTGGCCACCGTTTAGGTCATGGTGTTTGGGATATTAAGTACAAGCGTACTAAGTAATTCTCAAGCACAACAAGTTAAGGTAAACCTGCTTTAGGTTAAACCTTACACTTTGTGGGATTGATTAAAGCCAACATTATTGTAGTGTTGGCTTTTTTGTCCTTAGGCTTTTATTTCAGTAAAGGCTTAACGACAGAAAGTAATGTTAGACCCCTACAAAAATAACAATATAGAAGTAAGCACACATGAAACCAACTCAAGCTATTTTGACCGAGATTTTAGACGAAGTTCGTCCCCTAGTTGGTCAGGGAAAGGTTGCTGATTATATCCCTGCATTGGCTCGCGTATCGAACCAGAAACTGGCGATTGCGGTATACACAAACGAAGGTGAGGTGATTCAAGCGGGTGATGCAGAGGAAGCCTTTTCTGTGCAATCCATCTCTAAAGCCTTGAGCCTGACGTTAGCTATGGTGTTATACAAGCCTGAAGAAATTTGGCAACGCGTAGGCAAAGAACCTTCTGGCCAAGCCTTTAACTCTATGATTCAGCTTGAGATGGAACATGGCATCCCTCGTAACCCGTTCATTAATGCGGGTGCAATTGTCGTTGCAGACCTACTACAAAGCCGCTTGTCTGCGCCTAGACACCGTTTGTTAGAGTTTGTGCGTCAGCTATCGGGCGATACTCATATTGTGTATGACAAGGTGGTAGCGGCTTCAGAAATGATGCACAGCGATCGTAATGCTGCCATTGCTTATTTGATGCGTTCATTTGGTAACTTTGAGAATGATGTTATCCCAGTACTGAATAACTACTTCCATGCTTGTGCACTTAAAATGACGTGTGTGGATTTGGCGAAAACCTTTAGTTATTTGGCGAACAAAGGTGTGTCGGTTCAGACTAAGAAAGAGATCATCACGCCAGTTCAAACTAAGCAGTTGAATGCCCTGCTTGCGACATGTGGTTTGTACGATGGGGCGGGTGAGTTTGCTTATCGTGTGGGTATGCCGGGTAAGTCGGGTGTGGGTGGCGGTATTATTGCCATCGTTCCGGGTGAGATGACAATCGCGGTATGGTCTCCAGAGCTTGATCCGTCTGGCAACTCTCTTGCTGGTACTAAGGCTCTCGAGTTGCTTTCAGAGCGAATTGGTCGTTCTATTTTTTAGAAGAAAGATGCGAGATGCGAGCACGGACTTCGTCCTATAGAGCGCTTCGCTTCGAGAAAGATTCTTACAATAAAAAGGGTTGACCCTAAAGCCAACCCTTACGCAATACTTCTCGAATCTCGAATCTCGAATCTCGAATCTCGAATCTCGAACTACTCGTCTTCTTCAGCCATAAAGGCTTCTAGCAAATCGTTGAGGAACAGCTTTCCTTTTTCAGTGATCTGCCAGTGAGTGTCAGTTTCGTTCAAGTAACCTAGCTCTTTTGCCCACTCAATCGTTGACTGAACTGAGTCAAAACCAAGCCCTGTTGTATCGATGAAATCTTGTTTTGGACACGCTTCCATTAACCTAAAGCGGTTCATAAAGAACTCAAAAGGGCGGTCTTCATTCGGCACTTCAAACTCATCGGATAGATACGGCTTCACCATGTTCTGGTAAGCCGCTAAATAGCCTCTAGGGTGTTTAACCTTAGTCGTGCGAATGATGCGTCCATCAGCAAAACTTAGCTTGCCATGAGAGCCACAACCAATACCTAGGTAGTCACCAAAGCGCCAGTAGTTGAGGTTATGTTGACACTGATATCCCGGCTTGCTGTAGCCTGAAATTTCGTACTGCACATAGCCTGCGTCTGCGAGTTTCTTATGACCCAAATCGAAAATATCCCAAAGATCGTCATCGTCAGGTAGCTTTGGGGTTTTGTAATAGAACATGGTGTTAGGTTCTATTGTTAGCTGATACCAAGATAAGTGTGGAGGGTTAAGCTCGATAGCTTTATCTAGATCCGCCAATGCTTGATCTATGCTTTGATCCGGTAAGCCGTGCATGAGATCTAAGTTGAAACTATTTAATCCGATCTTATGTGCTAAGTGAGCGGCATTCACTGCTTCATCTTGACCATGGATACGCCCAAGCCTTTCTAGTTTCTCTTGCTCAAAACTTTGTACGCCTACCGAGATTCGAGTAATGCCTGCCTTTTGGTAACCTGCAAAACGTTCAGCCTCTATGGTGCCCGGGTTGGCTTCCATGGTGATTTCTATATCAGGCTTGAACGGGATGCGCTGTTCAATGCCTTGTAACAGTCGGCCAATTTCTTCAGGAGAAAACAGGCTCGGAGTGCCACCACCAATAAAGATCGAATGCAATGGGCGAGGCGTGTCATTGAGTTGGTACTTTTCGATATCTGTATCGAGGTCTTCAAGCAGTGCATCGATGTACTCTTTCTCAGGGATCTCGGCTTTTAGAGCGTGTGAGTTGAAATCACAATACGGGCACTTTTGTACACACCATGGGATGTGTGCATAAAGGCTAAGTGCGGGTGGTACTAGCGCTGCATTGTGCATTACAGAGCTTGCTCTTTGATTGCTTCGAATAGTGCAGCAAGAGCTTTTCCGCGGTGTGACAGTTGCTTCTTACGTGACGATTCAAGCTCTGCTGAAGCGCAGTTATCTTCTGGTACAAAGAACACAGGATCGTAGCCAAAGCCATTCTCACCGTGTTCTTCAGTAAGAATGCGACCTTCCCATTTACCGTGACACACCAATGGTGTCGGGTCGTTTTCGTGACGCATTAGCACCAGCACACAGTGAAAACGAGCCGTGCGTTTTTCAACGTCGACACCTTGCATGGCATCTAACAACTTTTCGATGTTCTGTTTATCGGTCGCCCCTCCACCAGAGTAACGTGCTGAGTAGATACCGGGTGCACCATTAAGGTAATCAACTTCTAAGCCAGAATCGTCCGCAATCGCTGGTAGCCCCGTCTCTTTCGCAGCGTGGCGAGCTTTGATGATGGCATTTTCAATGAAAGTTGTTCCCGTTTCTGCGACTTCTGAAACGTTAAATTCACTTTGCGCGACAACGTCGAAACCAAACTCAGATAGAATATCTGCCATCTCGCGAACTTTGCCTTGGTTGCCTGTTGCTAAAACAATCTTACTCATGGGAATGTGGCTCTAATAAGTTAATGACTAGAAAAGTGAGCGTTGAAGCTACTCTTCTATATAGAATTTTTGTGTAAAACGCAGTGGTCCAGTGCCTTTCAAACCTGCGTTAACATCAATATCAAAAGTGATGTTCTCTTCGTGAGTGATAGGGAACTCTGCAAGGTAATAAATCGCATCACCTTCCTTTATTTCACGGAAGTTAAGCGTACGAGTATTGCCTACTAGGTTTCGTGCTGTTCCCGTAATTTTAGCCGTTGTTGCAGGCTTGCCTAGAGAAGCGTTGTCTAGCACGCTGATATTTAGAATCGCTGAGTATCCGTTTCGTTTCAGCTTATATTGCTTAGCGACCTGCGCAGTTAAAAACGTGGAATTGAAAGCCGAGTAATGAACCTCGACATCCTTGATACTTTTAAACTGTCCTGCCGAGCTTGGTAGGGCAATTAGAGCTGTGAGTAGTGCTGTTATCCATAGACGCATAATGACTCCAATAAATAGCAAAAAGCCATCATAGGATGGCTTTGACTTCAGTTGGGATCTGGCTTGGTGAGCATATTCGAACTTGCTTATGCCGACCGAGCTCTCCCATTTCTATCTTAATTTGCCCTTTCGCGACCTTAAATTGTTTCGCAAGGTATTTCGCTAAGTGAGCATTTGCTTTGCCATCAACCGGTGGTGCAGTAATGGCAATTTTCAGTTCCTCTCCGTGCAAGCCGACAATCTTGTCTCGGCTTGCTTTGGGTTGGATATAGAGCCGAAGAAGAATATCGTCTTCTTCGGCCCAAACTGCTTTTGGCATCGTCAAAGTACCTGAGGTTCGTACTTGAATTATAGCTGATACCAAATAGGACCGATCATGTCGCCCATTAGGAAGTTCGCAAATTGCAGAACAATGAACAGAACCAGCACACTTAGGTCGAAGCCACCCATATCAGGAAGGATACGGCGAATTGGCGTTAGCATTGGTTCTGTTAACTGATGGAATACGTATTCGATTGGGCTACGGCCTTGGCTAACCCAACTCAGGATTGCACGGATCAGTAGAACCCAGAAAATTAACCCACCAGCCGCTTTGAGCAGAGATAGTGCGCCAAAGATCAGGAAGCTGATATCAAATACAGCCGCACCGCCAGAGATAATCAAGTTTAGAGCGACGAACTTAAGTACACACAGCACATAAGCGAAGACAACCGTCGCAAGGTCAAGGCTTCCTATTGATGGAATCACTCGGCGTAGCGGGGCAACAACCGGTTGTGTCGCTTTTACGATAAATTGTGAGAATGGGTTGTAGAAATCTGCACGTGATGCTTGTAGCCAGATACGCAAGATCACAACCATGATGTAAAGATCAAAAACGGTCGAGATCAGAAAGCTCATCGAATTCATATTGTTTCCTTTTTCGGATTTACTTGCCGCTAGGTATCACCCGAACGGCACAATGCTTTTGTACTGTAACGAGTATTAAAACAGTTTTTCCATCTCTTCAGCTCGAGCAACCGCCGCTTGCATGGCTTTCGCTACGATGTCTGATAGTTGATGGTCGTTAAACGTGCGCAATGCTTCTGCGGTCGTTCCGCCTTTTGAAGTCACTTGCTCACGCAGTGTTGATAATTCAGTATTTGGATTCGCTACCACCATCTCTGCCGCGCCTAATGCAGATTGCTGCACTAATTTACGAGCGGTTTCTTGGTCAAAACCTTGGTTAATTGCTTCAGCTTGCATCGCTTCCATAAACAGGAAGAAGTAAGCCGGAGCACTCCCCGCCGCTGCAATGATGTTGTTGATACCAGACTCTTGTTCAACCCAGCTTACCTCACCTACGGCTTGCATTAGCTGAGAAGCGAACTCTTTATCGCCCTGACTAACCGTTGAGTCAGCATAAAGGCCGCTCATCCCTTTACCAAGTAGTGATGGCGTGTTTGGCATCACACGCACAAGGTTCAGCTGGCAGTTTAACATCTCATTGAGTCGATTCGCATTAATACCCGCGGCAATTGAGATAACCAGTTTGTTGCTGAAGTCGATACCTTGTAAGGGTTTACATACATCAGCCATCATTTGTGGCTTCACGGATAACACAACAACGTCTGCTTGTTCTGCTGCGGCAATATTATCGCTGGTGGTATTGATGCCGTACTCTTGCTCTAACGGCAGCCTTCTGGTGTCTGAAGGCGCTGTTGCAGTAATCTTTTGCGCTGGGTAACCACTCGCCACTAAGCCCGCTACAATCGAGCGAACCATATTTCCCGCCCCAATAAAGGCGATGTTCTTATGTTCCATATATAAAATCCTGAGCGTGTCGCTGCGCGGTTAAAGCGAAGCGGTATCAATACTGTATTTTTCGTTGCTACTTGTTGTTGCTTGCTGTAGCTATTTCTTGTTACGTGCTGTGCTATTTCGCGTAATTACGAGCACCGAAGATAGCCGTTCCAATACGAACCATTGTGCTGCCAGCCTCAACTGCTGCATCCATATCACCACTCATACCCATCGAAAGGGTATCTATGTTTGGATACTTTGCGGCTAGCTTGTCTTTAAGCTCCGCCAGTTGAGAAAATGCATTAAGCTGAGATTGATAGTCAGATACGTTTGCAGGAATCGACATCAATCCTCTTAAAGTGAGGTTAGGGAGCGACGAAATCAACTCCGCGAGTGCAAAAACTGTTTCTTCTGACGTTCCTGATTTGGAATTTTCACCGCTGGTATTTACTTGAATGAGAACTTGCAGAGGTGGAAGCTCGCTTGGTCGCTGATCATTGAGCCTTTGTGCGATTTTATCGCGGTCGACAGAATGAACCCATTGGAAGCTTTCAGCGATTGGACGGGTTTTATTGGATTGAATTGGACCAATAAAATGCCACTCCAAATTTAGATTAGAATGATGTTCTGAAAAGTGTTTTACTTTATCAACACCTTCTTGAACATAGTTTTCACCAAAGGCAACTTGGCCTCCGAGTGCGGCTTCTAGAATCGCATCAATAGGTTTAGTTTTGCTGACGGCTAAAAGTTGCACGGACTCTGGATCTCGTCCGCACTTTTTCTCAGCACTACGAATCTGTGAGGTGATTTGTTCGATATTTTGTTGAATACTACTCATAGCTGACTTTACTTAAGGGAAAATAAATGGATATCACTGAGTTACTAGATTTTAGTGTAAAGCATAACGCGTCAGATCTACATCTTTCTGCGGGTGTATCTCCAATGGTACGTATAGATGGTGAAGTAAGGAAGCTTGGAATACCAGCTTTGAGTCATGCTGATGTGCATCGTTTAGTTTTTGAGATCATGGACGATTCACAACGCGGTGAGTTTGAAGAAAAACTGGAAGTCGACTTCTCTTTTGAATTACCCAACGTTGGTCGTTTCCGTGTTAATGCTTTTAACCAATCTCGTGGCTGCTCTGCTGTATTTCGTACCATTCCAGTAGAAATTCCGACCCTTGAACAGTTAGGGGCTCCTGAGATATTTGAAAGAATATCTAATTACGAAAAAGGTTTAGTATTGGTCACCGGGCCCACTGGTTCGGGTAAGTCGACAACTTTGGCGGCGATGGTGGACTATGTTAACCGTAACCACAATAAGCATATCCTGACGATCGAAGACCCGATCGAATTTGTTCATACCAACAACAAATGCTTAATCAACCAACGAGAAGTGCACCGCGACACTCACAGCTTCAAAGCGGCGTTACGTAGTGCGTTACGTGAAGACCCAGACGTAATCCTTGTTGGTGAGCTTCGTGACCAAGAGACGATCAGCTTAGCGCTAACCGCAGCTGAAACTGGTCACTTAGTGTTTGGTACCTTACACACGAGCTCTGCGGCAAAAACTATCGACCGTATTATCGATGTATTCCCGGGTAGCGACAAAGACATGGTGCGTTCAATGTTGTCTGAATCGTTACGTTCGGTGATTGCCCAGAAGCTGTTAAAGCGTGTCGGTGGTGGTCGTGTGGCTTGTCATGAAATCATGATGGCAACACCTGCAATCAGAAACTTGATTCGTGAAGATAAGGTCGCGCAGATGTATTCGATTATTCAAACGGGCGCGGCACACGGTATGCAGACCATGGAGCAAAATGCGAAGCAGCTGATGGCTCAAGGTTTGGTTGATTCAGAAGAGGTCGAGAAAAAGATCGAAATTGAAACCTCAATGTTTTAATCAAGGTAAACAAAATGGAATTGAATCAAATTCTTGAGGGGATGCTGTCTCAAAAAGCTTCGGATCTTTATATCACTGTCGATGCTCCAATCCTGTTTCGTGTGGATGGTGAACTGCGACCTCAGGGAGATAAGCTGAAGTCGGCTCAGGTCGCACAGTTGCTTGACGCGATGATGGATCAAGATCGACGCGATGAATATCAGAAAACGCGTGAGGCTAACTTTGCCATTGTGCGTGATTTTGGTCGTTTTCGTGTTAGTGCATTCTTTCAGCGAGAGCTACCAGGAGCGGTCATTCGTCGTATCGAGACTAATATCCCAACATTTGAACAATTAAAGCTTCCTGATGTACTGCAAGACCTTTCAATCGCAAAGCGTGGTTTGGTGCTAGTGGTTGGTGCTACGGGCTCTGGTAAATCGACCTCAATGGCTGCAATGACGGGTTATCGCAATACCAACCGCTCGGGGCATATCTTGACGGTTGAAGACCCGATTGAATTCGTTCACGAACATAAAAAGTGCATCGTGACTCAACGTGAGGTTGGCCTCGACACCGAGAGTTATGAAGTTGCGCTTAAGAACTCTTTGCGCCAAGCACCTGATATGATCTTGATTGGTGAAATCCGTAGCCGTGAAACCATGGAATATGCGATGACCTTTGCTGAAACGGGTCACTTGTGTATGGCTACCTTGCACGCCAATAACGCTAACCAAGCGTTAGAGCGTATTCTCCACTTGGTGCCTAAAGAGCAGAAAGAACAGTTCTTGTTTGATTTGTCGATGAATCTGCGTGGTGTGGTCGCTCAGCAGTTAATTCGAGATAAGAATGGCAGCGGTCGTCATGGTGTGTTTGAGATTTTACTTAACAGCCCACGAGTGTCTGACTTAATTCGTCGCGGTGAGCTGCACGAGCTAAAAGCGACCATGGCTAAATCGAAAGAGATTGGTATGCAGACCTTTGACCAAGCTTTGTATGATTTGGTCGTTGCAGGCAAGATTAGCGAGGAAGATGCGTTCCACAGTGCTGACTCGGCTAATGATTTGCGCTTGATGTTGAAAACCAGACGTGGTGATGATGACTACGGGACTGGCGCTTTGGCTGGTGTGAAGATAGATATGGGTTGATGAAAACGCCTGATTTCATTCCAGTTGAAATCAGGCGTTCGTCATTTTCTTCGCTTGGCTTGTGTCTGTATTATCAACGCTTCTTGTTCTTAGGCTCACTGATTACGCCTGCGTTAGTCGTAGTATGATTCATATAACCGGCATTGTTGGGACTTGTCGAACTGCATGCTGATATTGTTAGAGCTACGAAGATTACTAGAAAAATTTTCATAATTTCCCTCACTTATCTAATTACTAATGTATTAGACATTACGTCGTACAATTAGTATAGGTTCAGAAAATACTTTCAGCATTTAGTGATTAATTTTTTATTAGCAATATTGTGCTTCAAACCAACTCTCTAAAATAACGACAGCTGATTGATTATCAACGTTGCCTTTGCTTAGTGCTTTATAACCACCCATGTCAAAAAGCTCGGCTCTCGCTTCTGCGGTCGATAGCCTCTCATCATGCAGTTCAACGTCAACACCAAAGCGTCCTTTAAGACGGTTAGCGAACTTCTTCGCTCTGGGTGTAATGGTTGCTAGATCTTTACCATGAAGGTCGGTAGGAAGGCCAACCACAATAAGATTTGGCTGCCATTCCTTAATTTGTTTCTCGATATCGTCCCAGTTTGGGATGCCATCTTTTGCTCTAAAGGCTTTTAAAGGGCTTGCTGTACCTGTGATTTCTTGTCCAATCGCACTGCCGATACTTTTTGTACCGTAGTCAAATGCCATAATTGTTCGTGACATGGGGCTTCCAAATTAATCTGTGTTTGAGTGTATATTTTATTGAACTGAGTAGGGCTAGGCGTGGCCTGCATCTGCTGAAAGCTGAGCGGCATTAATACCTAACATTTGCACCGCAACTTTCCAGCGGTCTGAGATTGGTGTGTCGAAGATGACCTTTGGATCGGCTTCAACGGTTAGCCATGAGTTCTCGGTCAGTTCGATCTCCAGCTGGCCAGGTTCCCATCCTGCATAACCAAGCGCGACCAGATAATGCATAGGTTCATCTTCTGTCCCTAACACCATTAGAATATCTTTCGAGGTTGTTACCGAGATTTGATCCGTCATGTTGATGCTGGATTGATAGCTGCCTTTGGGTTTGTGCAAAATAAATCCACGATCTTCTGCGACTGGCCCACCATTAAGTACTGGCTTATCAAGGCTTGCTTGGTTGGGTTTCGGCTGTTCAGAATCAACCTCAACTTGCTTAAGCATACTGCCGACAGTGACATCGATAGGAGCGTTGATCATCAAACCCATCGCACCTTCGTCATTGTGCTCACAAAGATAGATCACCGAATTTTGAAAGTATGGGTCTTTCATTCCGGGCATAGCGACCAGAAAGTGGTTCGTTAAATTCATAGAGCCTCCTGCCAGTGTGTTCCCAGTAAAGGAAAAAGAGCGGCGTAAAGCCGCTCATTGTTCTTTGCCTAGATATTTTTGTGTTTTCGAATAGCTAAGGCTTTCTTTAGTTTAGGCTATTTAGCGTTAACGCGACGCTCGATTGCATCCATTAATTTGCCCGTTACCGAAATATCAAAAGCAGCTTCAATTTCACGGATACAAGTAGGGCTTGTCACGTTAATCTCAGTAAGCTTGTCACCGATAACATCAAGTCCGACAAAGATTAAGCCTTTCTCTTTAAGTGCAGGAGCAACTGCTCTTGCGATAGCCCAATCGGTTTCACTTAGCGGACGAGCTTCACCTGTACCACCGGCAGCAAGGTTACCTCGAGTTTCCCCTTTAGCAGGAATACGCGCTAGGCAGTAAGGCATTGGTTCACCATCAACCACAAGAATACGCTTATCACCATTACTGATGTCTGGAACAAAGGTTTGTGCCATTGCGTAGTTTTGACCGTGGTTAGTCAGTGTTTCAATGATCACTGATACGTTTGGATCGCCTTCTTTTACTCGGAAGATAGACGCGCCGCCCATACCATCAAGTGGTTTTAGAATCACGTCACCGTGTTCTTCTCGGAACGCTTTAATTTTTTCAGCTTTACGAGTCACGATGGTAGTCGGTGTCAGTTCAGGGAACCAAGCCGTGAATAGCTTCTCGTTACAGTCACGTAAGCTTTGTGGCTTGTTGACGATCAGTGCACCGTTCTCTTCAGCACGCTCAAGAATGTAAGTTGCGTAGATGTATTCTGTATCAAACGGAGGATCTTTACGCATCAGTACCGCATCTAAATCGGATAGCGCGATAGTCTGTTCTGATTTGAACTCGTACCAACCGTTTGGATCTTCTTTTAGTTCAATAACCTTAGTGTCAGCAATGGCTACGCCTTGATCTAAATGTAGATCATCCATTTCCATGTAATGGATTTCGTAACCACGACGCTGAGCTTCAAGCATCATGGCAAAGCTAGAGTCTTTTTTGATGTTAATGGATGAAATTGGATCCATTACGATGCCAAGTTTGATCATTTTTTTCTCCTAGCCTAGATCGCCAAAACGGACTTGTAAGGCAGTAATTGCGGTTAGAGCAGCTGTCTCGGTACGAAGTACACGTGGGCCGAGTAGCGTCTCTTCAAATTTGTATTGTTCAGTCATGCCGATTTCTTCAGCCGACAAGCCACCTTCAGGACCAATCAATAGGCGTACCTTGCTGATAGGTTCTGGAAGGGTATTAATTGAGTATTTTGCGCGAGGGTGCAGGTTCAGCTTTAATGCTTCACTCGGTTCGCTACACCACTCTTCAAGTTGCATGATTGGGCGAATGACTGGAACCGTGTTACGGCCGCACTGTTCACACGCCGCGATAGCAATCTTTTGCCACTGCGCGAGTTTTTTCTCGAATCGCTTAGTATCTAGCTTAACGCCACAGCGCTCTGAAATCAGAGGGGTGATGGTGTTCACACCAAGCTCAACCGATTTCTGAATCGTGAATTCCATTTTGTCGCCACGTGAAATCACTTGGCCTAAATGTAAGTCTAACGGAGATTCACTGCTGCGCTCGATTCGCTCAGTAATATTCACCGTCACGTTCTTCTTTGATACCTCAGCAATTGTCGCAGGGAATTCAGCGCCACTGCCATCAAATAGAAGAACCTCTTGACCTTCTTTCATGCGAAGGACACGACCAACATGACCCGCGGCATCTTCGCCTAAAGCGAGAGAACCTAACTGGTGAATGCGTTCTGGGTGATGGATACGAGGGATTCTCATGCAGGTAAACCTATAAATATGATCATTTGGGTATTTTGTCTCTGCCTAACATGGATGCTTTTAGTTGAAAAAACAAGGGTAGAGCAAGAGTTTCAGGGGGAATTCTGAAACTCTTGTTTGAGACGGTTAGGAATGTGGGTTACGCGAGCGGCGTTATTTACAAGCTGGGTAAACAAATGGGTTGTGATTACCTTGGATGGCATAGATACGCTCATCACGAGTACACTCCCACTCATCGACAGGAAACTGCTTGTTCCACGCCATCATCAGGTTGGTTTGTTGCTTAGATAGCTTGAAACCATACTCTTGGCTCATGTAAAGATAAGTACGAGCGATAGAGCCTTTTGCTCTGTCTGGTGGCATAACCTTACGCTGCTTGAAGTTGACCTGCATTTCACACTGGCCATAGCTCACCCCATCCATGCCATTCCACTGACTGAAATTGTAGTTGGAGCGATCACCGTTAACCTCGCCAATGGCCGGAGTTAGGTTGTGAAGGTCGGCTTCCATGGATTTGAATACTTTGTCATTACGAGTGCAATTCTTGCGTCCACCGTCTTGCCAGCACTGACGCTGGTGGCCAAATTGCCAAGCTGGAACTACGTGTTCCCACTCAATTCGACTCGCCCGCTTTTGCTGCTTTCGTACTTGATAACCACAGCCATCAAGGTCTGGAATGCCTTTCTTTTTGTCTTTCCAAGTAATGTCACAGCCACAATAAAACGAAGTCGGGTGATCAAGGTAAATCTTCACCGCTTCTTTTTTTGCTTTGGAGAAGGAGCTTGGTGGAGCGGCGAAAACGCTTTGGGTTACCAGTAGGCCAAATACTATTGATAAGTAAAAAGACACCGATAGGCCAAATGCTTTTGGAGTGGTTTTATGCATAGAAAAAGACTGATAAAAGTATGATAAATATCAGTCTAGCACTCAAGTGATAGATTTCTCCATTACATTTCAATCATCTACTTGTTGGAGTGCAGTTTCTTGAAGAAAAGTAAGCGGGCTACTCAATTGGACACGTGCGAGTGACAGGGCGTTAGCTGAGCTGCGTTCCTGTAAAGGCCAAGGTTTGATTGCACTGTTGGCAGCGATAGCTTGACTGGTTACGCAATACCTTGTTGTGACGTCTAATCGAAAGTGGGTAAACCGTGCAGTCGCAGCTGTATTCAAAGGTCTTGCCTTGCACTGAGGTAATCTCAAAACTGTGGGTTGTTTTGGCTGGTACGTTGAATACCTTTTCCATCACGTATTTCCACTCATTCCCGTGAGGTCTCACTCGTCCAAATACTTGATGTGTGATCAGATGTGCCAGTTCATGAGGCACCACCTCGTTAATGAAGGCATCTTCATTCTCGGCGAAGAGTACATGGTTAAGCTTAATTTCATTGAGCTGAAGGTAGGCCTTTCCCGCAGCTTTGCCTCTTAACTTGTAAGTAATGGTTGGGCATGGGAATTCACGAGAGAAATGTTGATTAGCGATAGCTAGGCACTCGGCCAATTTCTTATTTGCTCGATGCTGTTGCAGGGTGTAAGACAAACGTTGTTAACTCCAAAAAAAGGCCTCAGCGTTTAAGCTAAGGCCTCATCATAACATTGCTCGTTATTCTGGCGATAATTTATAGGTGGTGATTCTTCTTGATGATTTCGTGGTAGGCATGCCATGTACCATAACCAAGGAGCGGCATGGTGACGATCATACCAATGCCGTAGGTTGCAAAGCCCACCAGAATACCGGCACAAATAATACTTGCCCATACCACCATTGCTGGGATATTGGATTTCACGGCATTGAAGCTAGTGAAGATTGCGCTCATCACATCAACGCGCCTCTCCATCATTAACGGAATTGAAAATGCTGAGATGCTAAATATGAGGCTTGCGATAACAAAACCAATCACAGAACCCGTAATTAAGAAGGGAGCGAACTCAGCCAATGGTGCGCCTTGCACTGAAGGGTAGAGTGCGTGCAATAATGCAGCGATACGCATCCAGAATATCATCGCGACCATTAATACAATCGCAAAGGCCCACTGGTGAGTCGAATTGCGAGTAATGGCTTTCATTGAATGGAATAGGCTGGCGTTGTGCCCTTTTTCTCTTTCCCAGGCTGCGTCATACAAGCCCAGAGCAAGAAAAGGTCCTATTAGCATGTACACAATCAAGCTTGGCATCACGACCAAATGTGTTCCTTGCCATTGGACAAGTTGAACTATGGCGATTGCCGCTCCCATAAAGCACAAACCGTAAAATGCGCTGATTAATGGCATTCTTACTAAGTCATGCAGAGCAAGCGACAACCAATGAAAGGGTGCGGAAATACTGATCTGGTTGCAAGGAATGGTGCGAGCGTAATCCTTATCGCTGACCTTGTGTTTTTTATCGTTCAGTTCGGATGGGTGCGCGGTACGAGGCATAGATCCCCCTAGTTAAATAACGTCCTAGTTATAATTCCATAAGGCTCATCGGTGTGGCTTTTGTGAGAGTTATGGTGTTGAGCTAAATTGCTCTTTGTCATCCCAGTTTTTGTTCTAGCGTGCATTTAACGAGCGTTATCAGACTGAATTAATTTAAGTTAAATGTGAGCTTGATCGCCTAGGAGTTACCTTAACTATTGTCAGTAGTGTTAGAAAACACAAATTATCGGCGGCTTTTTATACTTAGTGGTTAACGGTAAAGAAGGGCGTTAGAGAAAGAATTAGAGAGTGAAGGTCCGGTAAGTACATAAAAATAAAGCCCTTACTAAGCAGTAAGGGCTTTATAGAAACAAATCGAAGTGGCTAAATTATTTTAGGCCAGCGAAGTCTGCAAGGATTGCTGCTTTGTCAGTCGCTTCCCAAGGGAACTCTTCACGACCGAAGTGACCGTATGCCGCAGTCTGCTTGTAGATAGGCTGAAGAAGGTTCAGCATTTCTTGAAGACCGTATGGACGTAGGTCGAAGTTTTGACGAACTGCTTCAATGATGATTTCGTGAGCTACTTTCTCAGTGCCAAACGTTTCAACCATGATAGATGTTGGATCTGCAACACCGATAGCGTAAGACAGTTGAATCTCACAACGGTCAGCCATGCCAGCAGCAACGATGTTTTTCGCAACGTAACGTGCTGCGTAAGCTGCAGAACGGTCAACTTTTGATGGATCTTTACCAGAGAATGCACCGCCACCGTGACGAGCTGCGCCGCCGTAGGTATCAACGATGATCTTACGACCAGTTAGACCACAGTCACCCATTGGGCCACCGATTACGAAACGGCCTGTTGGGTTGATGAAGAAGTTAGTGTCTTTGTTGATCCACTCAGAAGGTAGTACTGGCTTGATGATCTCTTCCATTACCGCTTCACGAAGGTCAGGTGTTGTTACTGAATCGCAGTGTTGAGTCGAAAGAACAACAGCGTCGATACCAACGATCTTACCTTGGTCGTATTGGAACGTAACTTGAGATTTCGCATCAGGGCGAAGGAAGTCAAGTTTACCGCTCTTACGTACTTCAGCTTGCTTCTTAACAAGAAGGTGAGAGTAAGTAATTGGAGCTGGCATTAGGATTGGAGTTTCGTTAGTCGCGTAACCAAACATGATGCCTTGGTCGCCTGCGCCTTGCTCTTTAGGGTCTTCTTTATCAACACCTTGGTTGATGTCTGGAGACTGCTTACCAATGGTGTTTAGAACAGCACAAGAGTCAGCGTCAAAGCCCATATCAGAATGAACGTAACCAATTTCACGTACTGTTTCACGAGTGATTTCTTCGATATCAACCCATGCAGACGTTGTTACTTCACCGCCAACCATAACCATGCCGGTTTTTACGTAAGTCTCACAAGCAACACGTGCTTTTGGATCTTGTTCCAAGATGGCATCAAGAACAGCATCAGAGATTTGGTCTGCAATTTTATCTGGATGGCCTTCTGAAACAGATTCAGAAGTGAATAGGTGCTTAGCCATGAGAGCTCCACTTTTAGGTTTTGGTGTAAATAGTTTTATGGCGTCGCAAGCTAGGAAGCGCCGCCATTAAATACAGTATATGTTGTAGGTGTTTCTACATCTAGACGGCTATTCTAAATTCCAACGGTCGAATTACAAGCTCTTTTTTATGATATGTCATAACTAAACGTTTGCGTATCGTTTGAGATAAGCCGTTGCTAAGTGATGTAAATGATCGAAAATTGCGAAAAATGACCGTTAAAATGCCAGTAAAACGTTTGCAGTCGCTATAGTCGTTTGAGAGAATACCCGCGCTAATAAAAATGAAAACTTTAGCATCAATCTCTTTTTTAAATCGCTTATGTATCCAGGAGCAGACATGCCTTCTCGTAAAGATCTAGCCAATGCAATCCGCGCACTTAGCATGGACGGTGTTCAACAAGCAAATTCAGGCCACCCAGGCGCACCTATGGGCATGGCTGACATCGCTGAAGTTCTTTGGCGTGGCCACTTGAACCACAACCCAGCAAACCCAGAGTGGGCTGACCGCGACCGTTTTATCCTGTCTAACGGCCATGGTTCTATGCTGATTTACTCTCTGCTTCACCTTGCAGGTTACGAGCTTTCAATTGAAGACCTTAAAAACTTCCGTCAACTGCACTCTAAGACTCCGGGTCACCCAGAGTACGGTTACGCACCAGGTATCGAGACAACGACGGGTCCTCTAGGTCAAGGCATCACTAACGCTGTTGGTATGGCAATGGCTGAGAAAGCACTGGCTGCACAGTTCAACAAAGAAGGCCACGACATCGTTGACCACTTCACTTATGCATTCATGGGTGATGGCTGTCTGATGGAAGGTATCTCTCACGAAGCATGTTCACTAGCAGGTACGCTAGGTCTTGGTAAGCTGGTTGCTTTCTGGGATGACAACGGCATCTCTATTGATGGTGAAGTGGAAGGTTGGTTCTCTGACGATACACCTAAGCGTTTTGAAGCATACGGCTGGCACGTAATCCCAGCAGTAGATGGTCACGACTCTGACGCTATTAACGCTGCGATTGAAGCGGCTAAAGCGGATCCTCGTCCAACACTTATCTGTACTAAAACTATCATCGGTTTTGGTTCTCCAAACAAAGCGGGTACGCACGACTGTCACGGTGCTCCACTAGGTGCAGATGAAATCACAGCAACTAAAGCAGCGCTTGGTTGGGAACACGGTCCTTTCGAAATCCCAGCAGATATCGCAGCTGAGTGGAATGCGAAAGAAGCAGGCGCAGCGAAAGAAGCAGCGTGGAATGCTAAGTTTGACGCATACGCAGCGGCTTACCCAGAGCTAGCAGCAGAATTCAAACGTCGTACTAACGGCGAACTTCCAGCTGAGTGGGAAGAGAAAGCAAATGCAATCATTGCTGATCTTCAAGCTAACCCTGCAAACATCGCTTCACGTAAAGCATCCCAAAACGCACTAGAAGCGTTCGGTGCTATGCTACCAGAATTCATGGGCGGCTCTGCTGACCTTGCGCCTTCTAACCTTACTATGTGGTCTGGTTCTAAGTCTCTTGAAGCAAATGACTTCTCAGGTAACTACATCCACTACGGTGTACGTGAATTCGGTATGACGGCTATCATGAACGGTATCGCTCTGCACGGTGGTTTCGTACCCTACGGCGCAACGTTCCTAATGTTCATGGAATACGCGCGTAACGCAATGCGTATGGCTGCTCTGATGAAAGTTCAGAACATCCAAGTTTACACGCACGATTCTATCGGTCTTGGCGAAGATGGTCCTACTCACCAACCGGTTGAGCAAATCGCTTCTCTACGTCTGACTCCAAACATGAGCACATGGCGTCCATGTGACCAAGTTGAATCTGCAGTGGCTTGGAAACTGGCTATTGAGCGTAAAGATGGTCCTTCATCTCTAATCTTCTCTCGTCAAAACCTTGCACAACAAGATCGTAACGCAGAGCAAGTAGCTAATATCGCTAAGGGTGGTTACATCCTGAAAGATTGTGCTGGTAAGCCAGAGCTAATCATCATTGCTACAGGTTCTGAAGTTGAGCTTGCTGTTGAAGCAGCAGCACAACTAACAGCTGAAGGTAAAGCAGTACGCGTAGTCTCTATGCCTGCAACTGACGCATTCGATAAGCAAGACGCTGAATACCGCGAATCTGTACTTCCATCTGACGTAACTGCACGTATCGCTGTAGAAGCTGGCATCGCTGACTTCTGGTACAAGTACGTTGGTTTCGGTGGCAAGATCATCGGTATGACAACGTTCGGCGAATCTGCACCAGCGGGTGAGCTATTCAAGATGTTCGGTTTCACTACTGAAAATGTAGTAAACACAGCGAAAGAGCTTCTTGCTTAATCATTGACTGATGGCCTTGTGCTAACAGTTAAATGAAGGAAAAAACCGAGCGCTGAGCTCGGTTTTTTGTATCTGGGATTTGTTTTCTCCTAGACTCATCTTTATAAGTAGCAGATCAACCTGTCCTAAGTAGACTGAGGTATTCAAGTAATGCCTTTTGGGTAGGATTCAGTTATCATCTGTTGCACGAAATTTTGGTTAGATGTACGGAACTATGCTAAAAGTCGCGATAAATGGATTTGGACGAATAGGGCGTAATGTATTGCGCGCTGTCTATGAAAGTGGCAAAAGCCAACAAATCAAAGTGGTAGCTGTCAATGAGCTTGCTCAGCCTGACGCTATGGCTCACTTATTACAATACGACACCAGTCACGGTCGCTTTGGTAAGAAGATCTCCAACGATCAAGAGCACATCTATATCCACCATGGTATTGGTGCAGAAGATAAAGGCGAGTTTGATACTATTCGTATCTTACATCTTGCTGATATTGAACTGCTGCCTTGGCGTGACCTTGAGGTGGATATTGTTCTCGATTGTACTGGCGTCTACGGTTGTAGAGATGATGGCCTAGCGCACATCGCTGCAGGGGCTAAAAAAGTTCTATTTTCACATCCTGGTGCGAATGACCTTGATAACACCATTATCTACGGTGTGAATCACGACACTATCACAGCTGACCATCGAATTGTTTCCAACGGTTCATGCACGACTAACTGTATTGTCCCTATCATCAAGGTACTTGATGACGCTTTTGGTATTGAGTCTGGGACCATCACGACTATTCACTCTTCAATGAATGATCAACAAGTGATCGATGCATATCATAGCGACCTTCGCCGTACTCGAGCTGCAAGCCAATCCATCATTCCTGTTGATACCAAATTGCACAAAGGTATTGAAAGGATCTTCCCGAAATTTTCTAACAAGTTCGAAGCGATATCTGTGCGTGTGCCTACGGTAAACGTAACTGCGATGGATTTAAGTGTCACAATTAATACAAATGTGAAAGTTAATGACGTAAATCAAACCATTGTTAATGCGTCCCAGTGTACATTACACAATATAGTTGACTATACTGAAGCGCCGCTCGTTTCCATCGACTTTAATCACGATCCCCATAGCGCAATTGTTGATGGTTCACAAACGCGAGTGAGCAACGGCCACCTAGTGAAAATGCTGGTGTGGTGTGACAATGAATGGGGCTTTGCGAACCGAATGCTGGATACGGTTCTTGCAATGCAAGCTTCTGAAGGCAAGAAGTAAGACCTAGAAGCAAATGTGCGGATTATTTATTTTTTAGCTTGAAATAAATACAAAGTATCCACATATTATGAGTAGTTAAAGAATTACCAGTTGAATAATTTATAGGCTTAGCAGGGTTGCTGAGTTTCCAAAACTTTATATTTATTTAAATTTGAGAGGACAAAACATGTCTGTGATCAAGATGACTGACCTGGAACTTGCAGGTAAACGCGTATTTATTCGTGCTGACCTAAACGTACCAGTAAAAGACGGTAAAGTAACTTCAGATGCACGTATCCTTGCATCTCTACCAACTATCAAACTTTGCCTAGAAGCTGGCGCAAAAGTTATGGTTACTTCTCACCTTGGTCGTCCTACTGAAGGCGAATACAACGAAGAGTTCTCTCTAGCACCTGTAGTTAACTACCTAAACGACGCACTAGACTGCGAAGTTAAGCTAGCGAAAGATTACGTTAACGGCCTAGAGCTAAACGCTGGTGAACTAGTTGTTCTTGAAAACGTTCGCTTTAACAAAGGCGAGAAGAAAAACGAAGAAGCACTTTCTAAGCAGTACGCTGCACTATGTGACATCTTTGTAATGGATGCATTCGGTACAGCTCACCGTGCACAAGCTTCTACTCACGGTGTTGGTACTTATGCACCTGTAGCATGTGCTGGTCCTCTTCTAGCTGCTGAACTTGAAGCTCTTGGCAAAGCAATGGACAACCCGGCTCGTCCACTAGTTGCTATCGTTGGTGGTTCTAAAGTTTCTACTAAACTAACGGTTCTAGAGTCTCTTTCTAAAATTGCTGACCAACTTGTTGTTGGTGGTGGTATCGCGAACACGTTCATCGCTGCTGAAGGCCACAACGTAGGTAAGTCTCTATACGAAGCAGACCTAGTTGAGACAGCTAAGAAGCTAATGAAAGAGTGTGCTATTCCAGTAGCAACTGACGTTGCATGTGCTAAAGCTTTCGATGAAAACGCTGAAGCTGAAATCAAGCACGTTTCTGAAGTTCAAGACGACGACATGATTTTCGACCTTGGTCCAGATTCAACGGCTGCTCTTGCTGAAATCATCGGCAATGCAAAAACTATCCTTTGGAACGGCCCTGTAGGCGTATTCGAATTTAAGAACTTCGAAGCGGGTACTGCTGGTATCTCTAAAGCAATCGCTGAATCTGCAGGTTTCTCTGTAGCCGGTGGTGGTGACACGCTAGCAGCTATCGACAAGTTCGGTATCAAAGCTGACGTTTCTTACATCTCTACTGGTGGTGGCGCTTTCCTTGAGTTCGTTGAAGGTAAAGTACTTCCTGCAGTAGCAATGCTTGAAGAGCGTGCTAAAGCATAATTGATTCAGAAAGGCGAGATGTGAATCTCGCCTTTTAACGTTTGCGGCATATCACACTTTTTTGCTAGAATGGCACAAGTTGTGAGCAAACGATTGCAAGTTTTTGAACTTAAGTTTTTTAATCTTAAAACGATAGAATAAATAGGACTATTTCCATGTCTAAGATCTTCGATTTTGTAAAACCTGGTGTGATTTCTGGCGATGACGTACAGAAAGTATTTGAAGTAGCAAAAGAAAACAAATTTGCTCTTCCTGCTGTAAACGTTGTTGGTACTGACTCTGTAAACGCAGTACTAGAAGCAGCTGCTAAAGTTAAAGCTCCAGTAGTTGTTCAGTTCTCTAACGGTGGCGCTGCATTCTTCGCAGGTAAAGGCGTTAAACTTGAAGGTCAAGGCGCACAAGTTCTTGGCGCTGTAGCTGGTGCAAAATATGTACACGCTGTAGCTGAAGCTTACGGTGTTCCAGTTATCCTGCACACTGACCACGCTGCTAAGAAACTTCTTCCATGGATCGACGGTCTACTAGACGCTGGTGAAGAGTTCTTCGCACAAACTGGTAAGCCTCTATTCTCTTCTCACATGCTAGACCTTTCTGAAGAGTCTCTAGAAGAGAACATCGAAACATGTGCTAAGTACCTAGAGCGCATGGCTAAAATGAACATGACAATCGAGATCGAACTTGGTTGTACTGGTGGCGAAGAAGACGGCGTTGATAACTCTGATATGGACGCATCTGAGCTTTACACTTCTCCAGAAGACGTAGCATACGCATACGAGAAACTAATGGCTGTTAGCCCACGTTTCACTATCGCTGCTTCTTTCGGTAACGTACACGGTGTTTACCAAGCTGGTAACGTTGTACTTACTCCAACTATCCTACGTGACTCTCAAGCATACTGTGCAGAGAAGTTCGGTATTGCACCTAACGCTCTAAACTTCGTATTCCACGGTGGTTCTGGTTCTTCTGAAGCAGAAATCCAAGAGTCTATCGGCTACGGTGTTATCAAAATGAACATCGATACTGATACACAGTGGGCAACTTGGGATGGCATCCGTCAGTACTCTGCTGACAACTTCGACTTCCTACAAGGTCAAATCGGCAACCCAACTGGTGAAGCTGCTCCAAACAAGAAGTACTACGATCCACGCGTATGGCTACGTGCTGGTCAAGCTTCAATGGTTGCTCGTCTAGAGAAAGCATTTGCTGACCTTAACGCTGTAGACGTACTATAATTCTTTGAATTAAGTACTCTTTAAGTTTTAAAAACCCGCTCATTGAGCGGGTTTTTTTATGTCTGATAAAAACTTGTATTAAATATGTGAAAAACCTAGCGTGCGGTGAATAAATCTCGTAGTCTTTTAGTTATCGGTATTTGTGTTTATTGGTAAGTTTTATTAATTCAAAAGCTTACATAAATATGACTTTGCAATCTGTCAAAGATAGGATATCGTGCCGAAAAACTGAATTTGGTTCAGTTTATAAAAAGGACTTGGCTTTAATTTACTTTTAACACAATGACTTAACGGTAATTAAACTGTTTATTATATTGCAGAGTAAATTAGGCTTAAGGCAGTTTAGCCCATAGCATATTATATAGAGGATGCACATTATGGCTGATAGTTCGACAGTAATTGAAACTCCGCTTGTGGACGGTTTGTCTCACGCAGAGCAGTGGTTAACAAATAATTCAGATTTATTTATCCAATATGGCGTAAATATCATTTCAGCACTGATAATTTTATTTATTGGTAACCTTATTGTTAAAGCTGTAGCGAATAGCGTGTCTAAGGTTCTTCAGAAGAAGAAAATGGACCGAGCGGTTGTGGAATTTATTCACGGTTTAGTTCGTTACCTATTGTTTGTTATTGTTTTAATTGCTGCACTTGGTCGTTTAGGTGTTCAAACAGCATCTGTAGTTGCTGTTATTGGTGCGGCTGGTTTAGCGGTAGGCCTAGCGCTACAAGGCTCACTATCTAACTTTGCTGCTGGTGTACTTATCGTTGCATTCCGTCCATTCAAGTCTGGTGACTATGTGGAAATTGGTGGTGTAGCAGGTTCAGTTGATTCTATTCAAATCTTCCAAACGGTTCTAACAACGCCAGACAACAAAATGGTTGTAGTACCTAACGGTAGCGTTATCGGTAGTCCAATCACAAACTACTCTCGTCATGATACGCGCCGTATTGATCTAATGATTGGTGTTTCTTACAACGCTGATCTTCAAAAGACAAAAGCGCTACTGACTAAGATCTGTGAATCTGATGAGCGTGTACTGAAAGAGCCTGGTGTTCAAGTTGGTGTTCACACGCTAGCTGACTCTTCAGTTAATTTTGTCGTTCGTCCATGGGTTAGCACTGCTGACTACTGGAATGTTTATTTCGACCTTATGCAAGCTATCAAAGAAGGCTTGGATAATGAAGGTATCGAAATTCCATTCCCGCAAATGGATGTACACATGAATAAAGTAGAAGCTTAATCTCTAGTTAGTTTTTATAACTATAAGCTTTTATAAGGAAAGGCGGATAACTTTGGTTATCCGCCTTTTTTGTTGGTTTTCTAAGAAAAACAGATTTACCAGTATTGCTCAATCAGCCCATTGGTAAGTACTGCAGCTATGACGAACATCATGGTTGCTACTGCGATATCGATGCCTTTCTTAACCTTAGGTTTAGATAGCGTCGGGCCTAGCTTTGCCGCGCCCAATGACAGAGAGTAAAACCAAACGAACGAAGCCAAGATGGTTCCCATAGCAAAAGCAATTCTGTCATTACCTTCAAACTGCCCTCCAATCGAACCAAGAATCACCACCGTATCCAAATAGAGGTGTGGGTTTAATACTGTTACCGCCAAGGCGCCCAAAATAACGGTGCGCTTACCGCGAGCCAGTATCTCTCCTTTTGACTCCTCGCTTGAGGGCGCTTTAAAGGCACTACGCAGTGATAACAAACCATACACGGCTAGAAAAGCTATACCGCCTAACGTCACTGAGGTGAGTAGCAATTCATTTTGCGACAGAATCGCACCGCCACCAAAAATACCCAATGAGATAAACAGAGTATCGAGTAGGCTACAGATTGTCGCAGTGGTTAAATGGTGGTTGCGTTTTATCCCTTGATTTAGGACGTACGCATTCTGAGCGCCAATAGGGATAATCATGCTTGCCCCTAGACCAAAACCTTGTAATAAAACCCAAAAATTCATTTTAACCTCCACTTATTTAACGATATTTACGTGCTATATGGCGAAGATACTCCGACCCTGTAAATAAGTATAATTAATGATTTTAATCTATTATTAGAGTTGCTAATGTAATGTCGAGTTAGCTTAAAAAGGAAACAAATTGATGCGTGGATTGGATTATAAGTGGATAGAAGCACTGGATGCTGTGGTGAAACAACGTAGCTTTGAAAGGGCTGCAGAGCAGTTATATATCTCTCAGTCTGCGGTATCTCAACGCATCAAACAGTTAGAAAAGTGGTTAGCTCAGCCTGCCTTGGTGAGAGAAAACCCGCCTAGGCCGACTCCTGCAGGTAAAAAGCTATTGGGTTTGTATCGCCGTGTTCGTTTGTTAGAACATGAGCTAGTGCCAGAGTTGATGAACGAAGATAGCGCCCAACCTTTATCAATCTCTATCGCTACCAATGCTGATAGCTTAGCGACATGGCTGTTGCCTGCATTATCGGATGTGATGAAGTCTCGCCAAGTGGAACTGAACCTCGCGATTCATGGTGAGGCGAGAACCATTGATAAGATTAAAAGCGGTGAGGTTGCCGGCGCGATCAGTTTAGAATCTCAAGCTATTCCCGGTTGCAGTGCTGACTATCTTGGCAGGATGGATTACGTGTGTGTGGCGAGCCCTGATTTTCATCAGCGTTATTTTTCTGAGGGCGTAAACTACGCCACGTTAAGCAAGGCACCGGCGGTTTCTTATGACCAATACGATGATCTGCATAAGAAATTTCTGCACGATCACTTTAACGTACCAAGGGACAGCGTAATCAATCACACAGTCGGCAGCTCGGAAGCATTTGTGCGTTTGGCGCTGTCAGGTGTCGCCTATTGCTTGATCCCTCGATTGCAGATCATTGATGAGCTAGAGTCCGGTGCATTGATTGATATTACGCCCGGTTTTTTGTTGTCTTATCGTATCTATTGGCACCACTGGCAGCTTGAAAGTGGGGTACTCAAAGAGATATCTCAAGCGATTTTAGGTTTTGCTCACAACCACTTACCTCAGTAAATTGTTGGTTTTTTCAGCGTCAAAGTTCTGTTAGAAGTTCGGCATCAGGATTGGCTAAACGGCAAATTGCTCTATGATGAAAGTACATTTGTTTAGCACAGGTCTACCTAATGAAGTTTGCACCAAAGATGTTAGCAACGTCTCTTACTCTTACTGCAGCGTTGAGTGCTGTGAGTTTCCCATCATTGGCTGACTCTCCATCCTTCCCGCATATTTCAACGACGGGCTACGGTGAAGTGATCGCAACACCAGATATGGCGACATTCTCTGTTAGAGTCGTGGAATCGACGATGACTGCTGAACAAGCTAAAAATACCGTTGATAAAGTGGTGACTGGCTTCCTTAATAAACTGCATCAAGCCGGTGTAGAAGAAGCGAGCGTACACAGCTCTAACCTGTACCTATCTCCTCAATATCACTATCCAAAAGATGGCAAACCAGAATTGGTCGGCTACCGCGCTTCACGTAATGTGACCGTTCAAGTGAATGAGCTAGCTAATCTTAATGAGTACATGGATATTGCGATTGGAGAGGGCATTAATCAGATCGATAACATTCAGCTTCAAGTTCGTGATCAAGCCAAGTATCAAGAACAAGCGCGCTTAGAAGCCATCAAGGATGCGCGATCGAAAGCGAAATCATTGGCGAGTGGTTTTGAGCGTGAGCTAGGTGATGTTTGGCGTGTTGATTACAACGCACAATCTTCTCAGCCTGTGCTAATGCGTTCAATGGCGATGGATGCGAGAACAGAGTCGAACTCTTATGAAGACTCAACGATCACCATTCGCGATCGCGTTAATGTGATCTACCAGATCGAAGAGTAATGACAGCGCTATAGAGGCTTTTGGATCATGATGATCTAATTACCTACGATAGGCCAAATACTAAAAAGGCTCCCATAATGAGAGCCTTTTTGTTTTTACTAATATCGAGTTCGATGATTAGTGAAGTAGACGAGCACGGATTGTGCCTTCGATCTCTTTCAGTTTAAGCAGTGCTTCTTCTGAACGATCCGCTTCTACATCGATAACTACATAACCCATATCAGCCGCAGTCTGTAGGTACTGACCCGCGATGTTGATGCCTTCTTCAGCGAAGATGGTGTTGATCTGAGTTAGGATACCTGGGCGGTTTTCGTGAATGTGCAGCAAACGAGACGTGCCCGTGTGCAACGGTAGTGATACCTCTGGGAAGTTAACACTTGATAGCGTAGAACCGTTATCTGAGTATTTCGCTAGCTTGCCAGCCACTTCAACACCAATGTTCTCTTGCGCTTCCTGAGTTGAACCACCTACGTGAGGCGTAAGAATTACGTTGTCGAACTGCATTAATGGCGACTCAAATGGGTCAGCATTGGTTTTTGGTTCAGTTGGAAAAACGTCGATCGCTGCACCTGCAAGGTGACCAGAATCTAGAGCGCCACACAGAGCTGGAATGTCTACCACTGTGCCACGCGCTGCGTTGATAAAGATAGAACCAGGCTTCATGCGCTCGAACTCTTCTTTACCCATCATGTTCTTAGTTTCGTTGGTTTCAGGGACGTGTAAAGAGATCACATCACACTTATTCAACAGTTCAGTCATGGTATGAACTTGTGTCGCGTTACCCAAAGACAGCTTGTTTTCGATGTCGTAAAAGTAAACGCGCATACCAAGGTTTTCCGCAATAATACCCAGTTGAGTACCAATGTGACCGTAACCAATAATACCTAAACGTTTACCACGAGCTTCGTAAGAGTTGTCTGCACTCTTTTTCCAAATGCCACGGTGCGCAAGAGCGTTCTTTTCTGGAATGCCACGAAGTAGCAATAGAACCTGACCAAGAACTAGCTCAGCAACACTTCGAGTGTTGGAGAAGGGTGCGTTGAATACAGGGATGCCGCGTTTTGCTGCTGCTTGAAGGTTAACTTGGTTAGTACCAATACAGAAACAACCAATCGCAACCAGCTTTTCAGCCGCATCAATCACTTCTTGGGAGATGTTTGTGCGAGAACGGATACCAATGAAGTGAGCATCTTTAACTGCTTCAAGAAGTTCATCTTCCGGTAGCGAGCCTTTGTGGTACTCAATATTTGTGTAACCAGCAGCTTGCAGTACTTCTACAGAAGAAGGGTGAAGACCTTCTAGAAGTAGAATTTTTATTTTTTCTTTTTCCAGTGAAACTTTGGCCATTGTTCTCGTCCTTAAAATGGAAAGGTTGGGCAAATGCGGCGCACGTGCTACAAAATGGCTGAAAGGGGAACAAATTCACCACTTTGTTAGGAGACAAACGTTTTCCCTGTGCGTCTTCTGAACAATAAAGTAACAAAAAAAAAATGTTTTGGGTAAGAAAATTACGGAATAAGACATAATTTTACAGGTATAAAGCAAAAAAAACGGCGCCCTTGGGCACCGTATGTAATGAAGTAACAGAAAAACTTAATCTTCTATTATTTATTCTTGGATTTTTGCACCTTCTGGCGTGCCAGTGATAACCACATCAGCACCACGGTGAGCGAACAGACCAACCGTCACCACACCAGCAATACCATTGATGATATCTTCTAGTTGTTTTGGATTTTCGATCGCCATGCCGTACACGTCTAGGATCATGTTGCCGTTATCGGTTGTGCAACCTTCGCGGTAAACTGGGTCACCACCAAGTTTTACTAGTTCACGTGCAACGTATGAACGCGCCATTGGAATCACTTCAACAGGCAGTGGGAATTTACCCAACACATCGACTGCTTTAGTGCCGTCAACAATACACACAAACTTATCAGAGATAGCCGCTACGATTTTTTCACGAGTCAGAGCAGCACCGCCGCCTTTGATCATATCGCGTGAAGCGTTAATCTCGTCTGCGCCATCAACATAGATGTCTAGTTTGAATACGTCATTGCACTCAAATACTTTGATTTCTAGTGCTTCTAGTTTTTCAGTAGAGGCTACAGAGCTTGAAACCGCACCTTTGATTTTGTCTTTCATTGTGCCAAGTGCGTCGATGAAGTGATTTACTGTAGAGCCAGTACCTACACCTACAATGCTGCCTTCTTCAACATATTGAAGTGCTGCCCAGCCAGCTGCTTTTTTCATTTCATCTTGAGTCATGCCATTCTCCTGAATAAGGTCTTGCGCTTTGAATTAATCGTTCGCGTAATGATGAAGTTAACGTTTAGATATTGGATTAACGTTTCTATATCGAGGTTAACGTTTGCGGCGCGATTATAGCGCTTTAATGGTCACTTTCCCATTGCCAAGTTTTACTCGGAGTCACGATTTTAGGTAAGGGAATGTCCCATTCTTCAATCGGTAAGGTATCGACATGTTGGCAATCGTGGGCCAAACCAATTGGGGTTGCGCCTTCGCCGGTCTCGAACCATTTTGCTAGGGTGCGATCGTAATATCCGCCGCCCATACCTAGGCGATGACCATAAGAGTCAAAGCCGACAAGAGGCGTCAGGATGAGGTCGAGTTGCTGACAAGGTTTCACCAACATTTGATTAAGCTGGGGTTCTACAATGCCGTACTTATTTAAAACCGTGGGTGTGGTTGGAGAGTAGTGTAGAAACAGCAGGTGTCCGGCAGAGAAGGGGTGCAATACTGGTAAATAAGTTTGCTTACCTTGCGACCATAGCCATTCAATTAAAGGCTGGGTATCGAGCTCGCCATCAATCGAAATATAAAGGGCAATATGCTGAGCAGACTGAATCTCATCAAGCTGCATGCACTGCTTAACTAGGTCTAAACCGGATTGAGTTTGTTGTTCGCCAGATAAGGCATTGCGTTTGATACGGATCTGTTTGCGAAATTCGCTGCGTGTGAGCGTCTTCATAAGAAGGGATACCCCAAAGTGCCGTTGAGAATAGATGGCCCTTGAACCAGCGAGTTCAAGGCGGATCAGCAATGATTACCGTAGGCTTCTCGGCGGACCGAGCATGCTCAATAGCATTCAAGTACTAACCCTTAGGGATTGCTTATCGGCTCGGGGACGTGAATCCTCTGACAAACACTCCAGGGTAAATTTTGTGTACGCTATTGCTGTCCGTGCTTAACTTTACTGAGGACATCTGAAAGTGATGTCGTGAGCTGTTCCATTCGCTCGGTCAGTGCGTTTTGTTCATCATTTGCTTCAAACTTTTTGGTTTGTAATTCGTAGCAAATATTCAGAGCTGCGATAGTCAGCAGCTTCACTTCATTGGTTACCTTAGTACGTTCAGCCATCTCTTTCAATCGATTATCAAGATCGGCCGCCGCTGCAATCAATGACTCTTCTTGCCCTGGTGGACAATTCACTCGAGTCAGTTTTCCTAATATTTCAACGTCTACCGCTTGATTACTCATGATGTATGAACTCTTTAACGCGCTATTTTAAGGCTGTTGCCCTTCGCCATTTTTTGAGAAAGAAAAAGTGCAAGTACCGATGAGGAAGCAATCTCCTCTGAGGGAGAAACTATAGGTAAACCGCTATTAAGATTCAAGCTTTTCAGAGTGACTGTTTGTAAATGAGAGCTTGAGCACACAGTAATTCAGCAAATTGAACAATTGGTAGTCAGTCATCCTTCAATTGCTAGGGATCGATGCTTACCAGAATTGGGGTGAAGTGGTACGATTATACTATCGATATAAAGAATAACTGAGCGAGCTATCTGATGAGCGAAACTACTTTACCTGACTACCTAACGGTTGCGACTGAACTTCAATCGGCAAGTCTAGCCGTAACCCCTGCTGAGATGCATGGTTTATTAACGGGTATGTTAAGCGGAGGCTTAAACCTTGCAGATAAAAGCTGGCAACCACTTATCTTCGATTACACCAATGAAGGTATGGGCTGGCCAGATCGCGCGCTAACGCTAGCGGAAGCAACACTGAAAGTCACAACCAGTGAAATCACAGGCTCAGGCATGGAACTGTCTATGCTACTGCCAGACGAAGATGCAAGCGCGAGCGTGTTTGATCTTGCTGATGGTGTGTCTGATTGGATTAACCATTTCATCTCTGGTTTAGGTCTTGTTGGCGCTCAATTGAACAAAGCGTCTGAAGGCACGAAAGAAGCACTGGCTGATCTTGAAGAGATGGCGAAGCTAGGCATTGACGAAGAAGATGATCTGGAAGAGCAAGCACAACTTCTAGAACACGTTATTGAGCACGTAAAAGCGTGTGCATTAACGATTCATGCTGAATTCGGTGCACGCCCATCTGAAGATGCGGCGCCAACCATTCACTAATCGTTTGTCGGTTTGAGGTTATGATGGCTCAATATGATGTTGTAATTGCTGGTGGCGCAATGGCAGGGGCAACCTTAGCCCTTGCTCTGAATCACCTAAGCCAAGGTTCGTTGTCGATTGCGGTCGTTGAGCCTTATCAGGTTGATCATCAAGCTCATCCAGGGTTTGATTCTCGTTCGATTGCTTTGTCCTATGGCACGGTGCAGATCCTGGATTCTTTGCAGTTGTGGCAATCTATCGCTCCAGTAGCGACCCCGATTAAAGATATCCATGTTTCGGATAGAGGACATGCCGGAATGACAGACATCTACAGTGAAGAGCTTGTTGTAGATACGCTTGGCTACGTGGTCGAGTTAGCCGATGTGGGGCGAATCTATCAACAGAAACTTGAATCAGAAGCGGCAATTACCATGCTTTGCCCTGAGTCTGTCAGTAAAGTTGAACGTGAAGAAGCGTTGACGACGATTGAACTGACAAGTGGGCAAACCATAACGACTAAGTTATTGGTTGCAGCTGATGGCGCTATCTCAACCTGCTGCCAACAACTCAATATCTCATTGAGTGAACATGACTTTGAACAGGTTGCTGTGATTGCCAATATCGTAGCGAGCGAACCTCATCAAGGTCGAGCGTTTGAGCGTTTTACTCATCATGGGCCAGTTGCTCTATTACCAATGAGTGATAACCGTTTGTCTCTGGTTTGGTGTTTGCCGCCGGAGCAAGCCGATAAAGTTATGGCTTTGAACGACGACGAATTCCTTGAACAGCTGCAGAGCGATTTTGGTTGGCGATTAGGTCGACTAGAAAAGGTTGGTAAGCGTGCTAGCTACTCACTGATTCTTCGTCATCGTAAACAAAATATTTCTCATCGATTCGCGATTGTAGGCAATGCCGCTCAAACACTTCATCCAATTGCGGGGCAAGGTTTTAACCTCGGTATTCGTGATGTGGCGTCTTTAGCGGAAGAATTGTGTACTCAGTTGGACGATGTCGGTCGTTACACTGGTCTTGTTAACTTTAGAAAACGTAGAGAACAAGACAGAGGCGCGACGATTACGCTGACATCAAGCCTCGTTCATCTGTTCTCAAACGATTTCTTAACCGCTCGTATCGGGCGTAACCTTGGGTTAGCTGTTATGGATAACCTTCCACCACTTAAAGGTCCACTTTTGCGTCATACGCTTGGCCTAGTAGAAAGATAAGGTAGATAAATAATGATGCAAAGTGTTGATATCGCGATTGTTGGTGGTGGCATGGTTGGCCTAGCGCTCGCGGCTGCCCTGAAAGACAGTGACTTAAGAATTGCTGTCATTGAAGGCAGAGCTCCCAGCGAAGGGCTTAGTGAATTGCCTGACGTACGTGTGTCCGCGTTGAGTCGTTCTAGTGAAGTGATTCTTCGTAACCTAGGTGCATGGCAAGGTATCGAACAAAGACGAGCTGCACCGTATCAAGCGATGGAAGTGTGGGAGCAAGACAGCTTTGCTCGTATTGAGTTTGACTCGACACGCTTGGCTCAGCCTAACCTTGGTCATATCGTTGAAAACCGTGTGATTCAATTAGCGCTGCTTGATCAGGTTAAGAAGCAAGACAATGTCAGCCTGTACATGCCCGCAACGTGCAAAACGATGGCGATTGGTGAAAGTGAAGCCTGGTTAACATTGGACAATGGTCAAGCACTGACAGCTAAGTTAGTTGTTGGAGCAGACGGCGCAAACTCTTGGGTTCGTAAACAGCAAGATATCCCATTAACACATTGGGATTACGGACACAGTGCGATTGTCGCGAACATCAAAACCACAGAGCCGCACCACAGCGTTGCTCGTCAAATATTCACACCTCAAGGTCCGTTAGCATTCTTACCAATGCAACCAAGCAACATGAGCTCGATTGTTTGGTCTACGGAACCAAACCGTGCCGAGAAGCTGGTATCCATGTCGGATGCTGATTTTAATAAGCAGCTAACGGCAGAGTTCGACTCGAAGCTTGGATTATGCGAAGTGGTTGGTGACCGTTTTGCCTTCCCACTGCGCATGCGTTATGCGCGTGACTTTGCGGTAGAGCGTGTGACTTTGGTTGGTGATGCTGCTCATACCATTCACCCATTAGCAGGGCAGGGCGTGAACCTTGGCCTATTAGATGCAGCAAGCTTAGCGCAAGAGCTGTTAAAGCTATGGTCTGCAGGTGAGGACATTGGTACCAAGCGTAACCTACGCGGTTATGAGCGCTGGAGAAAAGCAGAAGCGGCGAAGATGATTGCTTCAATGCAAGGCTTTAAAGATCTGTTTGAAGGCGATAACCCGGCTAAGAAGCTGATTCGTGGTATCGGTGTGAAGCTAGCGGGCCAATTACCGGGTGCGAAAGATGAAATCATGAAGCGCGCACTTGGCCTTGCGGGCAATCTTCCTGACTTAGCTAAGCGTCCTGTGGCTCATCGATAGTGACATAGTGTTCTGGTGATTTATCGAATCATCATTGATACGAAAATTGGTACGAAAAAAGGGCTGGCATTATGCCAACCCTTTTTGTTTTTAATTCTGTAGATAATCAGGTCATGCGTACGCACAGCGCAGTTTCATGATTTCACTATTTATTTCTTTTACTGTTTGAAAATGACGCTTTTCTGCTCGGTCTGGCAGCACTAGCTTACCGTTATCAAACTCAAATTTTCCTACGCCGTAAATGTAGATTCGTCCTTTGAAAAGTCGACTTACATGTTTAGCTATCATACTCGGTGTATAGCGCTTAAACAGTCTCATTCTTAATTATCCTTATATTTACCTAGCCTGCATATTATAGAAAAACTCCGAGATAATAATTGTGATAAGCATGGAGTAATATGCAGTAGAGTTGACGTTAATTAGATATTTGTGCTGTTCTAAGCACTTTCTTCAGTAAATATCTATTTTTACGTGAGCTCCTCCCCAAAATAATACTGAGTAGTGAACTGCCGTGAACTTTCCTGTTCGGTATTAAGCAGTGATAATGTTACAAGTATAAGAATAGGCGGGATTTTTTTGTTTGTGTAATCAAATTGTAAATTTCGGACAAAAAAAAGCCCGTCTAAAACGGGCGAATAGTCACAGATGCATTACACAAAAGTGGATACTGATGTTACTCAGTGGATTCACTTGTACTGATTTGCTTAGTAGCTAGTCAGTAAATTTACAATAACGCAGATTTAACCTTGTGACTACTTATGCTTTAATTTTGATTAACTATTTAATGGTGATGTGTTCTTCTTATGACGAACCTCACACTAAAAATGTACTCAATGAAATATTTAAATGAAGTTTGCGAAGCATGATGCGTTCGAACGATCATCGACTGATGTCAGCGACGGTCGGTGCACATAGCGCCATAAGATCATCGAGATTTAGTGCGACGCCAGCCATTCGATCGCCAGAGCTGATCGTCACGAAGACGTTGTTCTGCAGAGAAGGATCAAAAATGATCGGCATGTGTCTCTTCAGAGCAAGCGGCCCAACACATCCAGCCTTAAAGCCAGTGATGGCTTCAACATCTTTCAGTGATACGCAGGTCATTCGACGGCAATTCAGTACCGAGCGTACTTTCTTAGGGTCGACAGAGCGATCACCAGCAATACAGGCTAACGCATACTGGTTTCCCACATCCTTGAGCAGGATGCACTTGACCATTTGAGAGGCGTCGATGCCTCGTTCTTGTGCCGTTTCTTCAATGCTGGTGGTTGGTTTGCTTTGCATCAACAGGCGGTAGTCCACCTGTTGTTGATCCAACCACTGTGTAATCAGTGTTTCCACGTGGCTACTCTTCGTCAAGGCTGTAAGGCAGTGGTAGAATGTTCCATATTTGGTCAGGTTGTGCTGTCAATCGAAGCTGAACATCGTCATTAAGGTTGTTTGGTAACACCATCAAACCAATCGCCTGATTATCAGCAAATTGATAGACGTTTAATAGTCGGCCTGCACCGCGCCAGTTCTCACCTACGCTACGCTCTAGTTCAATCGTATTCTCAAGAGATAATGCATCTGAAGTCGTTCCAGAAACAATACGCATCTCACGCTTGTTCATACCACGGTATTTAGCACGAGCAACCGTTTCTTGACCTGTGTAACAACCTTTTGAAAAGCTGATACCGCCAATTGCTTGCAGGTTAAGTGCTTGAGGAATGTGTTCGTTTTGCTCGGCTTTTGATAGGTTCGGCTGAGCATCAAGAATTTCATGATACTGCCACAGCGCTTCTGATACTTTCTCTGCAGCGCTGTTTGATACCAAGGCTTCAGCGGCTTCTTCTGTAACAAGTAGAGCCCAACGGTTGTCAGAGACTTGAACCGCGGTGCCACCAGAGATAACACGCACTTTACCTTGGCTTTCTGAAATCGAGTCAATGTATTGAGCAGCTGACGCGCCCATCACACCGATAACAACATCTGTCGTTTGCTCGATATCAACCTTAGAGAATACGGCGTATTTCTTGATTTCAACTAACTCGACTTCAATTGCCGATTTAGGCTGAATGAGTGCGTAGCCACCGTTGTGGTGGAACAAGCGAAAGATACTCCATACCTTTCCTTTCGCATCACAATGCGCACCTAATGTAGATTCATCATTAGGAAGAGTGACGACATCGCACGTAACTTGACCTTGTAGGTACGACTTTTTGTCATCACCTATCATGGTAATTGCGCTCCAACCTGACACGTGTGTCATCATCAGTTCTGGAAGCGATTTATTTTGCGTATGAGCGAGCGGCTGAAATGTGTTTTTCCAATCCATTTTATCTTTCCTAAGAATTTTATTTGGCTCTATGTTAATCCGGTTCTGTTTCTTTGTCAGCCTAGGTTTTTTTGTGAGCTTAGATAGGGACTGTGACTCACATAGTAGTTGCAGAGCGTATGACTTGTTACACTCCGAGAAAGAAAAATTATAGGTGAGGATAGCCAATGTACACTGCAGAGCAGAAAGCACGAATTAAATGGGGTTGCCGTCGCGGCATGTTAGAACTGGATGTAGTCATCATGCCATTTTTTGAAGAGTGTTTTGATTCATTGCAAGAGCAGGAACAGCGCGAGTTTGTTTCTCTATTAGAGTGTGATGACCCAGATTTGTTTACTTGGGTAATGGGACACGGGCGCAGTGAAAACCTAGGTCATGCATCAATGGTTGATAAAATTGTCGCGCATAACCTCAGCAAGGTTCGTTAGGCTTCAGCTTAACCCTTCATATTCCGCATTATTTGCAAAAGGCACTATTTTTGGGTGCCTTTTGTTTTTCATCGTCCTGTCTTCTATTCCACTTACCGCCAGCCTTTACTGCTTAGCTTTGATGATCCGTTTGTTCAGAAACAACCATATGATGTTAAACAGTGCTCATGGACGTTTTGATTACAAAGAGGATGGTGATATTCGACTCAATGACCGAACTTACCGACTCAAGTCCGTTGATCGGATCTGGGCGCAGTTCTTCGTTAAATTGCAGTTTGAATGTGGATATTCGGTACTGCTTTGGCGGGACAGCTGTTGCGAACGTGAATATCGTCACTTTCTGGCGAACTTACAACGAGCACGCTAGATAAGCGAAAGTATTCGATGAAAGAAAGTACTAGATAAAAGAAAAGGGAGCTCTCGGCTCCCTTCATTTAATTACTTTTCTCTGGCGACTAATTCGTTAATCACGTTTAACCAAAAATTAAGACTGGTTTTTCTCGGGTGTCAGAATCGTTGGGCCACTGTCTTCAGCGAGCTCAGGGTAATCCAACGTGTAGTGAAGGCCGCGGCTCTCTTTGCGTTGCATTGCACAACGGACCATTAGCTCTGCTACCTGTAGCAAGTTACGCAGTTCTAATAGGTTATTCGAAACCTTGAAGTAGCTGTAGTACTCATGAGTTTCTTGTTGCAGCATCTGAATACGACGCAATGCACGCTCTAGTCGTTTATCCGTTCGAACAATACCCATGTAATCCCACATGAACAGGCGAAGTTCGTGCCAGTTGTGTTGAATGATAACTTCTTCATCACTGTTGGTGACTTGGCTTTCATCCCATGCTGGCAGTTCTGCACACAGTTGAGATTGGTCGATGTTCTCAACGATATCTTTTGCTGCTGCCCATGCGTAAACCACACACTCAAGCAACGAGTTAGAAGCCATACGGTTTGCACCGTGTAAGCCGGTGTAGCTCACTTCGCCAATCGCATACAAGTTAGTCAGGTCGGTTTGGCCCTGTTTATTCACCATGACACCACCACACGTGTAGTGAGCGGCTGGCACGATAGGGATCGGCTCTTTGGTCATATCGATGCCCAAGTCCATCAAGCGAGTATGGATCATTGGGAAGTGAGCTGTGATGAACTCTTCAGGTTTGTGGCTGATATCAACATACATGCAGTCGGCACCCAAGCGCTTCATTTCGAAGTCAATCGCACGAGCAACCACATCACGAGGCGCCAGTTCACCGCGATCATCGAAGTCCTTCATAAAGCGAGAACCGTCTGGACGACGCAGGTAGGCACCTTCACCACGCAGTGCTTCCGTTAGTAGGAAGTTACGCGCTTCTGGGTGGAACAAGCAAGTTGGGTGGAACTGGTTGAACTCAAGGTTGGCTACACGGCAACCCGCACGCCAAGCGATAGCAATACCATCACCTGAAGAAACATCTGGGTTTGAGGTGTACTGGTAAACCTTTGAAGCGCCGCCAGTTGCTAGTACAACAAATTTAGCGCGCACGGTTTCAACGTGTTCTTGGTTACGGTTCCAAATGTAGGCACCAATAACCTTGTCTTTTGAACCACCAACCTTATCTTCAGTGATCAAATCCAGCGCATTGTGGCGCTCGAAGATCTCGATATTTGGGTGGTTGTTGACGTTATCTTGTAGTGAGGTTTGCATCGCCATGCCAGTTGCATCGGCAGCGTGCAGAATCCTGCGGTGACTGTGGCCACCCTCACGAGTGAGGTGATATTTTGGTTGGCCTTCTGTGCTGTTCTCATCTTTATCAAATGGAACACCACCATCAATCAGCCATTGCACACACTCTTTAGCATTTTCAGCAATGAATTGAACTGTATCTTCTTCGCATAACCCAGCCCCAGCTATTTGAGTATCCTCTACATGAGACTCAATACTGTCCGACTCATCGAACACCGCGGCGATACCACCTTGTGCGTAATACGTCGATCCTTCGCTGCGTGGTCCTTTGCTTAATACAATTACTTTTGCATGTTCTGCTACGCGTAAGGCTAATGACAAGCCTGCCGCACCACTTCCTACCACTAATACATCACACTGATGTTCACGGTTTGCGTTCATAAAACTTATTAAATCCCGGGCTATAGTCGAGTTGTCCACTCTCAATTGACTTTGTCTTGTTTTAGGAGTTTGGCTAAGACTGTTATAATCTCTCCAGAGTCATCCTTAAACGCTATGCAAAATCAATATATAGACAGCTATCTAGAAATATTTAATTGCTCAATACCATTGCTTTTGCTCAAGTTTCCCCAAATTGATAGGGATAGCTATTTTTATTACATCACATTGTGAAACAATAATGGCAAATAATTTTAAGAAAGTTGGAACTTTCGGTATTTGGCTTAGTCACAATAGTGCTCTTGTAGACGGTGGTGTCAATACTACATTTCGCATAATTAGTACCCATATCTGTGAAGGTGAGGGTTATAACAATAGGAGTACCCGCTCGAATGAACGAGCAGCTAACCGATCAAGTGTTGATTGAGCGAGTTCAGAGTGGAGATAAGCAGGCATTTAACTTACTAGTGGTTAAGTATCAAAACAAAGTTTGTAATCTTATCTCTCGATACGTGAATAATTCCGGTGATGTACCTGATGTAGCACAAGAAGCTTTTATTAAAGCTTACCGCGCGATACCTAACTTTCGTGGCGAGAGTGCCTTCTATACATGGTTGTACCGAATTGCCGTGAACACCGCTAAAAATCATATCGTTGCCCAAAGCCGTAGGCCGCCAGCAACAGATGTAGATGCAGAAGATGCAGAATATTACGAAACAGGCAGCGCGTTAAAAGAAATATCGAACCCTGAGAACTTAACGCTGTCAAAAGAATTGAAACAAGTCGTTTTTGGAGCGATTGAAGCGCTACCAGAAGACTTAAAAACTGCAATGACGTTGCGAGAGCTCGAAGGTTTGAGCTACGAAGAGATTGCAGAAGTAATGGATTGCCCTGTAGGAACCGTACGTTCGCGTATTTTCCGAGCTCGTGAAGCGGTGGAAAAGAAAATTAAACCTCTTTTACAACGCTAGAACTTGTAATAATTATGGTGAAAATAATGGCTGATAAAGAAAAGCTTTCGGCACTCATGGATGGTGAAACGATCGATAAAGCTCTCATTGTAGATCTTGAATCCGATCAAGAAAGCATGGATACCTGGCAGAGTTACCATTTAATTGGTGATGTTATGCGTGGGGATGCGCCAGAAACTCCAGAGTGGAACATTGCTAATAGTGTAGCGGCAGCGCTTGAGAACGAGCCTGCACATGGTTCAATGTCGAACCTGCACCAAGTGAATGTTGAACCTACTGTTGCTCCAATTGAAGAGCAGCCAAAACCTCAGCAAGCGAAGCGTCAGCTTCCGGCGTGGTTACAACAGTTTGGACAAGTTGCCGTGGCAGCGTGTGTTTCATTAGCCGTTGTATTAGGTGTTCAACAATATGGTGGCAGCGACCCTGCAGCACCAGAGCAGTTGCCTGTACTCCAGACGATTCCATTTGCCGGTTCTGCAGAACCTGTAAGCTTAACGCGTGACTCTGTTGAGAAGCCAGCATCTGAAGCTAACTTGCAAGAGCAGCGCAAACGCGTTCATGCAATGCTAGAAGATTATGAGCTGCAGCTAAGATTAAACAGTGATGCATCGCCAATGCAAGATACACATCTAGAATCGGACATTGAATGAAGAAAATCCTGGTCAGTGCACTGACACTGTTCAGCTTGATGTCTCCAACAGCCTTTGCAGGGGAAACCACTGCAAAGGTCTTGTTGCATCAAATGAACGAGGCCAGTCAGCATCTAAATTACGAACTCTCCTACATTTTGATAAAGAAGAGCAGTATCGAACCTCTTGTTTATCGCCATGCGGTTAAAGACGACCAACAGCTTGCACACCTTGTTTACCTAAGTGGCCCTGTTCGTGAAGTCATTCGACGTGGCAACGAAGTTAGCTACATCGAACCGGGTACAGAGCCATTTACGATTCAGTCAGGCAGCATGGTTGCACCTGTTATTCCGATGATTAATCGAGATATTGAGTCCCTAAATCAGTACTACGACTTTGTGAAAGTTGGGCGCTCTCGTGAAGCGGGCAGCACCACTCAAGTGCTACGTGTCGTGCCGAAAGATGGCCTTCGCTATTCTTACGTGGTTTGGGTAGACGAAAAAACGAGTCTTCCTTTGCGTGCCGACCTTTTGGACCGTGATGGTGAAGTGCTTGAACAGTACCGCACCATCTCTTACGTGGTGAACGATAAGATTGCTGAGGCGATGGGTGGCTTGAACCAAGCTCAATTGCCGAAAGTTTTATCATTACCGGAAGGCTTAGTGAGTGAAACCAACTGGCAAGCCTCTTGGATTCCTGAAGGGTTTAAGTCAAAAGAGCTTAGCCGCTATCAAATGGCTGCGACCGATAAAATGGTTGAAAGTCAGCTTTTCAGTGATGGACTGTTTAGCTTTTCGGTTTATATCGCTGAAAAAGACGAACATTCATTGAAAGGGCAGCTAGTGCGTCAAGGGCGTAGAACCTTGCACAGCTTAGTGATTGGCAACAAAGAGATCTCTGTGGTTGGTGACATTCCGCCAGAAACTGCGAAACGTATTGCTCAGTCAGTTACATTCAATAAATCGGTACAAGCGCAATGATGACCGCGCTGGCGACCGTTAGCTCGGTTGAACAAAAAGGTAAGCAATACTTTGTTCAACTGAGCTGTGAACAGCAAACCAGTTGTAGCAGTTGCTCTTCTCAAAAAAGCTGCGGCACGGGCATTGTGACTAAGGCTGTTGGTAATAAATCTTTGTTTTGGCAGCTTAAAACCAAAAGCTTAGTCAAAGCAGGACAAATCGTAGAAATTGGCTTTCCAGAAAAAAGCCTACTTCAATCGGCAGCCATTGTTTATCTCATCCCACTTTTCATGTTGATGATTGGTGCTGGTTTTGGACAACTCTTGTTACAACCCTTACTCCAAGGGGGCGAGGGCATTGTTATCTTAAGTGCAGCGCTGTTTACTGCTGGTGGGATTGCCTTAGCGAAGCGGTTAGCCAAACCCATGGAAGACAAATCCAAGCAAGAAGTCGTCTTGATTCGAATCCTAGGTGAGTCTCTCGTCTAATTTATGATGCTTCTTGCCCTTAAATTGGGTAGAATCTGCCAACTTGATTGAAATGCCGCCACCAATGCTGACTGTAGATTGGACGCGTCGCGGCTTTCTTATTATCCCTATTCAAAGAGTTTAGTCACACCAAGCCTATGAAGCACATTCGTAATTTTTCGATTATCGCCCACATCGACCACGGTAAGTCGACCCTTTCTGACCGCTTAATCCAAGTTTGTGGAGGATTAAGTGAACGTGAGATGGCAGCTCAAGTCCTCGATTCTATGGATATAGAACGCGAGCGTGGTATTACAATTAAAGCGCAGAGTGTGACTTTAGATTACAAAGCTAAAGATGGTGAAACTTACCAACTTAACTTTATCGACACTCCTGGACACGTAGACTTCTCTTACGAAGTATCTCGTTCTCTAGCGGCTTGTGAAGGCGCACTACTTGTAGTGGATGCTGGCCAAGGTGTTGAAGCACAAACTCTAGCAAACTGTTACACAGCAATCGAAATGGAACTGGAAGTAGTGCCAATCTTGAACAAGATTGACTTACCTGCAGCTGAACCAGAACGTGTTGCTGAAGAAATCGAAGAGATCGTTGGCATTGATGCGATGGAAGCGACTCGCTGTTCTGCGAAAACAGGTATCGGTGTTGACGACGTTCTTGAAAACATCGTAACTGCTATCCCACCACCAGAAGGTGATCCAGAAGCGCCGCTACAAGCACTGATCATCGACTCTTGGTTCGATAACTACTTAGGCGTTGTTTCTTTGGTTCGTATCAAGAACGGTAAGCTGAAGAAGAACGACAAGATCAAAGTAATGTCGACAGACCAAGTATGGGGTGTTGACCGTCTAGGTATCTTCACGCCTAAGCAAATCGACACGGCAGAGCTAAATACTGGCGAAGTTGGTTGGGTTGTTTGTGGTATTAAAGACATCCTAGGTGCACCAGTTGGTGATACGTTGACGCTTGCAAAAGGCGGCAGCACTGAACGTCTACCTGGTTTCCAAAAAGTGAAGCCTCAGGTATACGCAGGTCTATTCCCTGTATCATCTGATGACTACGAAAACTTCCGTGACGCGTTAGGCAAACTAAGCCTGAACGATGCATCACTGTTCTTTGAACCAGAAAGTTCAGCAGCACTTGGTTTTGGTTTCCGTTGTGGCTTCTTAGGAATGCTTCACATGGAGATCATCCAAGAGCGTCTAGAGCGTGAATACGACCTAGACCTGATCACGACTGCACCAACAGTAGTGTATGAAGTTGTAAAAACAGATAAAACAGTTCTGTACGTTGATAGCCCAGCTAAACTGCCAGCGGTTAATGACCTAGAAGAAATTCGTGAACCAATTGCACGCTGTAATATTTTAGTACCTTCGGACTACCTAGGTAACGTAATTACACTGTGTGTTGAGAAGCGTGGCGTACAAGTAGACATGGTTTACCACGGTAACCAAGTTGCTGTAACGTACGACCTTCCTATGGCCGAAGTAGTTCTAGATTTCTTCGACCGTCTGAAGTCAACGTCTCGCGGTTACGCATCATTGGATTACAACTTCCAGCGCTACGAGCCATCAAACATGGTACGTGTAGACGTATTATTGAATGGCGAAACGGTTGATGCACTAGCGATCATTACGCACAAAGATATTGCTCAGTCTCGTGGTCGTCTACTGGTAGAGAAGATGAAAGAATTCATCCCTCGTCAGATGTTCGATATCGCGATTCAAGCAGCGATTGGTAACCACATCATTGCTCGTTCTACAGTGAAACAACTGCGTAAGAACGTAATCGCAAAATGTTACGGTGGTGATATCAGTCGTAAGAAGAAACTTCTTAAGAAACAAAAAGAAGGTAAGAAGCGTATGAAGCAGATCGGTAACGTTGAACTGCCTCAAGAAGCTTTCCTTGCAATCCTTCACGTTGGAAAAGATTAACTTTATCCAACGATAAACGAATAATTGAAAGTGGAAGAGTAGCTCGCTATTCTTTCACTTTCGTTATTTTTAAAGAAATGAAATTTAAGGGATATCAATGGCTAATACATTTTCGCTTATCTTAGTGATCGTAACTCTAGTGACCGGCATTGTATGGGCGTTGGAAAAGTTTGTGTGGGCGAAGAAGCGCCAGCAAAAACTTGCTGACGTTGAAGCACAATCGAATGGCCTAGACGCTGAAACTAGCGCAAAAGTTATGGCTCAGCCTTGGTGGGTTGAGAACAGTGTGTCCATTTTCCCGGTAATTGCATTTGTTTTGATCTTGCGTTCATTTATCTATGAACCGTTTCAAATCCCATCTGGCTCGATGATGCCAACACTATTGGTTGGTGATTTCATCTTGGTAGAAAAGTACGCTTATGGTCTAAAAGACCCGGTATGGCGCACTCAATTGGTAGAAACAGGTAAGCCAGAACGCGGTGATTCAATCGTATTTAAGTACCCACCTCAGCCTAATATCGACTACATCAAGCGTGTTGTAGGTATGCCAGGCGACACCATTCGCTACAGCTCTCGTAAAGAGATCTGTATTCAGGCGAAGGGTACAAGTAGCTGTGAACCAGTGAAACTAAGTAATGTTGAAGAGAGCCAATTTATTCAAGATGGTGTGCCTCTGATTCAGCTGAACGAACAGCTTGGAGACGCAGAGCACCAGATTTTAGTTAACCCATTACGCCGTGATCGTGTGCAAGCGTATCAGCCTCGCAATGGTGTTAACGAATGGGTCGTTCCAGAAGGCCAGTACTTTGTGATGGGTGATAACCGTGATAACAGTGCCGATAGCCGTTACTGGGGCTTTGTCCCTGAAGCAAACCTTGTTGGTAAGGCCGTTGCTATTTGGATCAGCTTCGAATTCGAACGTGGTTCAGACAGTATACTTCCAACATGGATTCCTACTGGTGTGCGTTTTAATCGCATCGGTGGGATTCATTAATCGATCACATAACACATCGAGAGAGCATGAATTCTCCAATTGATAAACTAGAGAGAAAGATTGGCTATCAGTTTAATGATGCCGATCTTATCCACTTGGCGCTGACTCACCGCAGCGCCGCAGGTAAACATAACGAACGTCTTGAGTTTCTGGGCGATTCAATTTTAAGTTTTGTTATCGCTGATGATCTTTACCACCGTTTTCCTAAGGTAAACGAAGGTGATATGAGCCGCATGCGCGCAACATTAGTACGTGGTCATACATTGGCAGAACTAGGTCGTGAATTCGAGCTAGGAGATTACTTAAAATTAGGTCCAGGTGAGTTGAAGAGTGGCGGTTTCCGTCGTGATTCTATTCTAGCGGATGCAGTAGAAGCGATTATCGGTGCTGTCTATTTAGATAGTGATACCGAGGTTGTTCGCCGCATTATTTTAAGCTGGTACCAATCTCGCCTAGATGCTATTCAGCCTGGAGTATCTCAAAAAGATCCGAAAACTCGCCTTCAAGAGTTTTTGCAAGGTCGAAGAAATCCTCTACCTGTCTACACAGTGACTAATATTAAAGGTGAAGCACACAACCAAGAGTTTACGGTTGAGTGTGAAGTGGCAGGTGTGGATAAACCTGTTATCGGTAAAGGCACTAGCCGCCGCAAGGCAGAACAAGCGGCTGCTGAAACAGCATTAGAGCAACTAAGCAATGTCTGATAACAACCAAGATTTCGATATCGATGCATTCTTTTCATCTGATAGCAAAAAAACGGGCTTACCGGAAAACCAACACTGTGGCTTCATCGCTATTGTCGGTCGACCAAACGTAGGTAAATCGACGCTTCTGAACCATATTTTGGGTCAGAAAATCTCGATCACATCACGTAAACCTCAAACGACACGCCACCGCATTATGGGCGTAGAAACTGAAGGTGATTACCAAGCGATCTACGTTGATACTCCTGGACTTCATATTGAAGAAAAGCGTGCAATTAACCGCTTGATGAACCGTGCTGCAAACAGCTCACTGAGCGATGTAAACCTAGTATTCTTTCTTGTTGACGGTACTCACTGGACTGACGACGATGAGATGGTTCTGAACAAGCTGAGAAAAACAGATTTCCCAGTAGTCCTTTGTATTAACAAGGTAGACAACGTTCAAGACCGTACCGACGTGATGCAACACATGATGGAAGTGTCTAAGAAGATGGACTTCCTTGATGTTGTGCCTATCTCAGCGAAACAAGGTAAGAATATCGATGTACTGCGTAAGCACGTTCGTAATTCTTTACCAAAAGCAACGCACCACTTCCCTGAAGAGTACGTAACGGATCGTTCACAGCGCTTTATGGCCTCTGAAATCATCCGTGAAAAACTGATGCGATTCACAGGCGAAGAGCTACCTTACTCAGTAACGGTTGAAATCGAGCGTTTTGATTACAACCCTGATAACGATGGTTTCCACATCAATGCTTTGATTCTTGTTGAACGTACTGGTCAGAAGAAGATGGTGATTGGTAAAGCGGGTGAGAAGATCAAAACGATTGGTCGTGAAGCTCGTATCGATATGGAAGAGCTATTCGGCCGTAAGGTTTACCTAGAGACTTGGGTCAAGGTTAAATCTGGTTGGGCTGATGATGAGCGTGCACTTCGCTCGTTAGGCTACATCGACGATCTATAATATATTGAACGTCACTTTCTGAGATTAAGAAAGTTGAACTGAAGATAAATCCAAGAGAGAGTGCGAACTCTCTCTTTTTGTATCTGTAATAAGGGTAAGTGATTGAGCGAAGGGTTACAGCGATGCTTTGTGTTGCACCGTCGACCATACAGTGAGTCGAGCCTGATTTTGGACGTCTTCAGCGAAGAGTTCGGTCGGGTGACATTGATGTCTAAAGGCGCTCGCAGCAAGCGTTCTAATTTGAAAGGTGCATTACAACCTTTTACGCCGCTACTGCTTAAATGGTCTGGTAATGGTTCGATGAAAACCTTACGCCAAGCTGAGGCTATTAGCTTGGGGCTTCCTCTCGCCGGTATCAATCTGTATTCAGGCATGTATGTGAACGAGTTAATTGGTCGAGTACTGATGGCGGAAGTACCGATGCCTGCACTTTTTCACGACTATCTTCATGCTTTAACAGAGCTGGCTCATAATGAAAACCCTGAGCCAGCACTGCGTCGCTTTGAGCTGGCTCTATTATCCGCTATGGGTTATGGCGTCGACTTTTTACACTGCGCGGGCACTGGCGAAGCGATTGATCCGAGCATGACTTATCGCTATCGAGAGCAGAAAGGTTTCATTGCTTCGGTGCGTCGAGACAACCTGACTTTTATGGGCGATGAACTTATCGCAATCAGTGAACGTAGGTTTATCACTAAAGAGCAGTTAAAAGCGGCAAAACGCTTTACACGCATAGCCTTAAAGCCGTATCTTGGCGGCAAACCATTAAAAAGTAGAGAGCTATTTATGCCAACAATAGCCCTCTCTAGAGCACGGAGTATTGGAAAATGAGCTCAATCCTTTTAGGCGTTAATATCGACCATATTGCAACACTACGTAATGCACGTGGTACTAAATACCCAGATCCAGTACACGCAGCTGAAATTGCTGAACGTGCGGGTGCGGACGGCATTACAGTTCACCTGCGTGAAGACCGTCGTCATATCGTTGACCGCGATGTACGTATTCTGGCTGAGACACTTCAAACTCGTATGAATTTGGAAATGGCAGTAACGGACGAGATGGTTCAAATTGCCCTCGATACTAATCCTGAGTTTGTTTGTCTGGTTCCAGAGAAGCGTGAAGAGCTGACCACTGAAGGTGGCTTAGACGTGGTTGGTCAACTTGAAAAGATCAAAGCGGCGACGGAAAAACTGTCGGCTGCAGGTATTAAGGTCTCTTTATTTATCGATGCAGATCGTGAGCAAATCGACGCAGCAAAAGCGTGTGGCGCACCGTTCATTGAACTGCACACGGGTCACTATGCTGATGCTAAGACTGAAGAAGATCAACAAGACGAGCTGAAGAAGATCGCAGCGGGCGCGAGCTATGCAGATGATCTTGGTATCACTGTCAATGCGGGTCATGGCCTGACGTACCACAACGTTGCTCCAATTGCGGCACTTCCAGAGATCTACGAGCTGAACATCGGTCACTCGATCATGGGTCGCGCAGTGTTTGATGGCTTAAACAAAGCCGTTGCAGACATGAAAGCAATCATGGAAACAGCACGTAACAACTCTTAAGTTTTGTAAGTAGTAAGCGATGCGCAGTTAATCATTAGATAGAAGTTAAGTTGTAGAGGAAACATGGCAGTTGTTGGATTAGGTACAGATATCGCAGAAATAGAACGCGTTGAAAAAGCATTGTCACGAAGTGGTGACGCTTTTGCTCAGCGTATTTTGACGGATTCTGAATTTGAAGTATTCCAGCAACTTAAGCAAAAAGGACGTTACCTTGCAAAACGCTTTGCCGCTAAAGAAGCGGCATCTAAGGCGTTAGGCACCGGTATCGCGCTGGGTGTGACCTTCCACGACTTTGAGATTTCAAACGATGAACATGGCAAGCCAGTTTTGAGCCTGCATAAAAAAGCGCGTGAAATCGCAGAGGCAAATGGCACAACATCGATTCATCTGACTATCTCGGATGAGCGCCACTACGCCGTGGCAACTGTGTTACTCGAATCGTAAACAGATTATCGCTACTTTATATCTAGTGCTCTATGCTCTAGACAGAAAAAGCAGAGCTCATGAGCTCTGCTTTTTTATTGGCGGGTAAACCGTCTAACGAATATTGGTGAGTAACAAGTACTCGCTAGGTCTTCGCGGGTTTCAAATAATGAATCGCGGTTGCTTGAACCTTATCTAATTCATCTTGAAGCTCGAAAAGCTCTGGTTCAATGTCTTCAACAGAAGTACCAGAACGCAGCTCTTTCTCTATCGTCGCACATACCGATTTTAGCCTTGGTACGCCGCTGTACGAGCTGCTGCCATGCATCTTGTGTATGATGTGTATGAGCTCTTCAACTGGGTAGTCACTGTCTTCTATCGCTTTGTCTGCTGCCTCATAAACCTCTGGAATAAAGTCTACGAGCATTTTCAGCATATCGCGTGCGAGGTCTTCTTTATTGGCAGCTTGTTTCAGCGCAGCTTGCCAATCAATGATGATGTTTTTGTGCACGCTGGCTTCAGTTTCTGATATTGGACCGTTGTCGACTTCAGCTGAGACAGCAGGGTGGTCAGGATCTATTTTTTCGATGTGCTCAACCTCAGAGGTTGGACTCCAGTGAATAAGAACCTGTTGTAAAACATGCTCCTCAATAGGCTTCGTTAGATAGTCATCCATACCCGCTTCAAGCAGTCGATCACGTTCGCCAATCATTGCATGCGCGGTAACGGCAATCACAGGCGTATTCGCATTGTTCGCCAGCTTCTTGATGTTCTGACAAGCGGTCACACCATCCATTTGTGGCATTTGAATATCCATAAATACGATATCAAATGGTGTCTCTGTTGCTTTGTCTATCGCCTGCTGCCCACTGGTACAACTGATGACAGTTTCTACACGTTCTTTGAGCAGTGCGGTGATCAATTTAAGGTTGGCTGGGTTGTCGTCGACCGCCAATACCGTAAGTGGAAGCTTCTCTTCTGAGTGTGTTTCAATCGCTGGTGCAATCAAGGTTGGTGCTTGATTTGATACTAGAGTTTGCAGTAATTTCTTACGAGAAAGCGGCTTAGTGATGCACTGAACATCGACCTCTTTCATCAGTTGTTCACCCAGCGCTAGCTCGGTACTTGGGGTACCAATAATCACGTTTTGAGCAATCTTCTTCGCACCGATAGCCCAACCACTCACGGTATCAAATTGATACTCTTGGTTCGCGGCTAGGTTAAGCAGAACGTAGTCATACGAGGTCGTCTCGTCTGGCATAACCGAACGATACGTTACCACTAAGCCTTCTTGGGTTAGGATTTGCTGAGTAATCGATGCCGCTTGCATGTTTGGCTCGATAAGCAGCAGTTGTTTACCTTGCAGGCATTGAGTCTCAATCAACTCAGTCATTGGCATATCAGTCGTTGATAGTCTCAAAGTGAACCAGAAGGTTGAACCTTGGTGTAGACGACTGGTTAGGCTGATCTCTCCGCCCATTTGGCTGACCAGTTTTTGGGTGATAACCAGCCCTAAGCCTGTACCGCCATAACGACGAGAGATACTTGCATCGGCTTGGCTGAAGGCTTGGAACAGCTGAGCTTGTTGACGCTCTGAGATACCAATACCCGTATCGCGAACCATGAACTGCAGTTCGATGTTATCTTCGCTTTGTGAACGAAGCTCAACGCTGATATCAATGTTACCGCGCTCGGTAAACTTGATTGAGTTACCCACTAGGTTAGTCAGGATCTGTTGAATACGCAGTGGATCGCCCACTACGCCTGGCGGTACTTTAGGGTCGATCTTCAGTGTCAGCTCTAGGCCCTTCTCATGAGCGTTGGTTGCCTGAAGGTTTACTACCTCTTCAAGGCTGGCTTGGAATTCAAATGGAATGTTCTCTAGGGCTAATTTACCGGCTTCAAGTTTCGAGAAGTCCAAGATATCGTTGATGATGCTAAGCAGGTTGTTTGCCGAGCGTTCAATGGTTTGCAGGTAATCGGTTTGACTGTTCGATAGGTGAGTCTTGAGCATCTGACGAGTAAAGCCAATCACACCGTTCAGCGGTGTTCTTAGTTCGTGAGACATATTCGCTAAGAACTCAGACTTAACACGAGCCGCTTCTTGCGCGCGTTTCTTCGCGATGTCTAACTCAACGTTTTGAATCTCTAGCTGCTCAAGGGTTTCACGCAAATCGGATGTGGCTTGGTCGATACTGTGCTGCATCTCGACGTGATATTCTGACAGCGATACCGCCATCGCGTTGATACCGTTTTTTAGCGAATCTAGCTCACCATGCATCTTGCCTTCGATACGTACATCTAGGTGACCTCGACGAATTCGGTCGACCATATTTTTCATGTGTGTGATCGGTTGGGTTACGTCGTGCATCAAGCGGAACGCAAACACGCCCGATAAACCAAGCCCCAGAATTAATACCAAGAAAGCAGAGAACACTTCTTGATATTGCTGTAATCGAAGTGAAGATAGATCTAACTCTATCGCAATATAGCCGATCGCTTGGTTAGCTTGAGACTGACCGTTGGCCGAGTTGATGTACTGGCCTTCGGCGATGATAGGCGTCCGCAGAATCAGCGTGTTATCGAGCAGATTCGATGAGCTTAAATGCGGGGTGGGTTTGTCTTTAGGATAGGTCAGGCTTTCAAAATCAGGGTGGAAGTTCGAGGTTACAAACAACTCATGACGTTCATCAAACACCGCGATACTGCGTACCAGCTTAGAATTTTTTCGATGAGCATAACTAATAAGCTGACGAACAGACTCTCGACTTTCGAGCTTCATGCCTGATTCACTCGCAATCGCAAGTGGCTCAATGATGCTAGTACCAGTATTAACCACTTGACCCTCAAGGTCTTGATAGCGGTTAAATGAGAAAAATGCACTCAATAGCAACCCAATAATCAGGGTTGGAGCTAGAGTTAAGGTAATTACACGGGCTCTTAAGCCATATCTGGTCATGTTCTTTAATTACATCGAGGTCTGGATATGGGAAAATAACGCACACAATGGCGGTTAAGTGAACGGTAAGCTTAATCAAAGCCGTGACGTTCGACAATGATTCCAAGACATAATAGTGAGTCCTGGATACCAATTACTTATTAAAAGATACATTAGGCACAAGCAATGGCACGTTTTTTCCAACCAAAAAAGAAAACTCAACTCGAGACCAAGCATCAATCGGTTTTGGTTGAACGAATGGATCACAATGGCGCTGGCATCGCTTATCAAAAGAATAAACCGGTTTTCATTGATGGCGCATTGCCCGGTGAGCAGGTGGTTATTCAACTTACTGAGAGTAAAAGTAAGTTTTCGCGAGCTAAGCTCATCAAGTTATTGAAGCCGAGCGAGCAGCGTTTAAAGCCGTTTTGTAAGCACTTTAATCAGTGTGGCGGCTGTCACCTTCAACACCTTGGTTACTCTTCTCAGGTTGAGCATAAATCGCAATCTCTGACCCACCTGATGAGCCAATACCAAACGGTTAACACTGAAGTTGCACAGCCTATTGTCGGTGATGAAACCGGTTATCGACGTCGCGCACGTATCAGCCTATTTGTTGATAAAAAGACACAGCAACTTCAGTTCGGTTTCCGTAAGAAACAGAGCAAGCAGATTGAAAACATCACCGACTGTGCCGTGCTTGATCCTCGCCTTAATGTATTGCTGCCAAAACTGAAAAATTTACTGAACACTTTCAACAGCCTTACGTCTTTAGGGCACGTTGAATTGGTGTTGGGCGATACTGGCCCTGTAATGGTGCTACGTCACCTTAAGCCTTTGGTTGAAAAAGATGAACAAGCGCTGATTGCGTTAGCAAAAGAAGAAGGCGTTACGCTGTACTCGATGCCCGAAACTGATAAGTTGGTTCGCTTAGTCGGCGATGCACCTTCTTATAGCGAAACTGGCGTGACGTTACCGTTTGAGCCAAACCACTTTATCCAAGTAAACCAGAAAGTGAATCAGCAGATGGTGACTCAAGCGATTGAGTGGCTAGAACCTCAAGCGAATGAACGAGTGCTAGACCTGTTTTGTGGTCTAGGTAACTTCAGTCTGCCTATCGCGCAACAATCAGCGTTTGTGGTTGGTGTGGAAGGCGTTGATGAAATGGTCCAGCAAGCCACATCTAATGCAGAGTTAAACCAGTTAAGCAATACGGAATTTTACCAAGCTAATCTGGAAGAAGACTTATCTTCACAGCCTTGGGCAAAAGAGAAATTCGATAAAGTATTGCTTGACCCGGCACGTGCGGGAGCGAGTGGGATCGTTGATCAAATTTCAGCGTTAGGAGCGAAGCGTGTGGTTTATGTTTCGTGTAATCCTGCTACTCTAGCTAGAGATTCTGAGAGCTTAGAAAAACAAGGTTATCAATTAGCTAAGCTGGGTATGTTGGACATGTTCCCACACACCAGCCATCTCGAATCGATGGCTCTCTTTATCAAGGCTTAGAGGCCCTTAAACAAGGCTTGAAAATGAATCACAAAGGCGCAGGAAAGCCTGTGCTGATATCAATATGGTCGAACTAACTTGGAATCAGTTAGTCATATTGAATTTGGGTATAAAACATAATAACTAGGAAGGCATGATGGTTGCGGTACGAAGCGCACATTTAAACCCAAGCGAACAGTTTGAGCTAGATAATTGGATTGCGTCACTGAATCAAGACGCAAAAACCTCGAATAAACTGACCAAAGTTTATCGTCACTGTGAAGAGCTATTAAAAGATCACGAGCAAGGCGAGCTCCTGCTTTGGCGTGGTCGCGAGATGATCGAAATCTTGGTCACCTTGTCTATGGATCGTGCAACGTTAGTAGCGGCGCAACTCTTCCCAGTCGTATCAAGCGGTGTTTTTGAGCGCGAAGCGTTTGAAGAAAGTTACGGAAAGGAAACCGTAAAGCTGATTGATGGCGTGGAAGAAATGGCGGCTTTGGGCCAGCTAAATGTGACCCTTGAAGGCAGTGCTGCCTCGGGTCAAGTCGATAATGTCCGACGAATGCTATTGGCAATGGTGGATGATTTCCGCTGCGTAGTCATCAAACTAGCAGAGCGAATTTGTAACCTTATAGAAGTAAAAAAGGCCCCTGATGCTGTGCGCCGTGCGGCAGCAAAAGAGTGTGCCAACATCTACGCGCCTCTAGCAAACCGTCTCGGTATTGGTCAGCTAAAGTGGGAAATTGAAGATTACGCTTTCCGCTACCAACAACCCGATACCTATAAGCAGATTGCTAAACAGCTGTCTGAGCGCCGTATCGTGCGCGAACAATACATCACTGACTTTGTCGACGATCTCACATCAGAAATGAACCGTTCAAGCATCAATGCTGAAGTCAGCGGTCGACCAAAACACATCTACAGTATTTGGCGAAAAATGCAGAAAAAAGGCTTAGAGTTTGATGAGCTTTTTGACGTGCGTGCGGTGCGTATTATCGCAGACCAGCTGCAAGATTGTTATGCCGGCTTAGGTGTGGTTCACACCAAATATAAACACCTACCCAGTGAGTTTGATGACTACGTGGCGAATCCAAAGCCGAATGGTTATCAGTCGATTCATACCGTAGTTCTTGGCCCTGAAGGCAAGACCATTGAAATTCAGATTCGTACTAAGCAGATGCATGAAGATTCTGAATTGGGCGTTGCTGCACACTGGAAATACAAAGAAGGTGCATCTAGCGGCGTACGCAGTGGCTACGATGAGAAAATTACCTGGTTGCGTAAGCTTATCGATTGGCAAGAAGAGATGTCGGACTCTGGCGAAATGCTGGATGAAGTTCGAAGCCAAGTCTTTGATGACCGTGTCTATGCCTTTACACCACGCGGTGATGTGGTCGATTTACCAATGGGTGCAACACCGTTGGATTTTGCTTACCACATCCACTCGATGGTTGGACATCGCTGTATCGGTGCCAAAGTCGCAGGTCGAATCGTTCCGTTTACTCATAAGTTGGCGATGGGCGATCAGGTTGAAATCATCACTCAAAAAGAGCCGAATCCATCACGTGATTGGCTAAATCCGACCACAGGCTTTGTTCATTCAAGCCGAGCTCGAGCAAAAATTAACGCTTGGTTCCGTGCTCAGAGTCGTGAGAAAAACCTCGAAGCGGGGCGAGACATCCTAGAAGTCGAGTTAGGCAGAGTCGGAGCGACGCTCAAAGACGCCGAGCAATACGCGCTGAAACGATTTAACGTCAACACTCCAGATGAATTGTATGCGGGTATTGGTAGCGGCGATTTGCGTATCAACCAAGTCGTTAATCACATCAATGCTTTGGTCAACAAACCAACGGCGGAAGAAGAAGACAAGAAAGCGCTCGAGAAGTTGCTTGAGTCTGACAATAAGCCTGCGCATCAGAGCCGTCCGAAAAAGGATGCTGTCGTTGTTGAAGGTGTCGATAACCTAATGACCCACTTGGCTCGTTGTTGTCAGCCTATCCCTGGCGATGTGATCAAAGGTTACATTACTCAAGGGCGTGGTATCTCAGTACACCGCAGCGATTGCGAACAGTTAAGTGAACTTAACCTACATGCACCCGAACGTATCATAGATACTGTGTGGGGCGATGGTTTTGTAGGCTCGTATATCTTAACGCTGCGTGTAGAGGCGCTAGAACGTACCGGCTTGTTGAAAGACATCACATCCTTGTTCTTGAACGAAAAAGTCAGTGTGACGACAATGAAGAGCCGTATTGACTATAAACGTCAGCTGTCGGTGATGGATTTCGATTTGGAAGTGACCAATATTGAAATCCTGAGTCGAGTGACCAGCCGTGTCGAGCAAATCAAAGATGTTATGAGTGTCAAAAGACTAGGCTAAAATTCTCGTCATACTTGAAGCTGATGGCGTTGTTGCCTGCGCGCACTCGCTCAATCACATAGACAAGCTATGCCCAGGAGTCTCGCTTGCTTGTCGCCTAGCCACAGTTTCAATTATTTAGAGAATTAGACAGTATCAACAAAGGTGAGTAGTTTTGGCTACTCACCTTTTTTAGTTTTAGTTTTAGTGAAGTTTTAAATTTAAAAATCAAAGACAGTGAATAGGAAGAAAACAATGAATCACCCGATTGAACAACTTGAACAGATCATGACTAAGCTGCGCGATCCAGAAGGTGGCTGTCCTTGGGATTTAAAACAAAATTTTGAAACAATTGTCCCGCATACTATCGAAGAGACTTACGAGGTGGTGGACGCGATTCACAACAAAGACTGGCCGAACCTACAAGAAGAGTTGGGCGACCTGTTGTTTCAAGTGATTTTCTATAGTCAATTAGCAAAAGAGCAGGGCTTGTTTGAGTTCTCTGATGTGGTTGATGGCATCAATGAGAAGCTAACACGACGTCACCCACATGTGTTCTCTGATACTGAGTTTGCCAGTGATGAAGAAATCAATGCCAACTGGGAAGCGGAAAAAGCCAAAGAAAAAGCACAAGCAGGCAAAACTCAAGAAAGTATTCTAGACTCAATACCAAACTCTCTACCTGCACTTTCGCGTGCTACAAAGATTCAAAAACAGGTCGCGAAATTTGGCTTTGATTGGGACTCGATTGGCTCAGTCGCTGATAAGGTTTTAGAGGAAGTTGACGAGGTGCTGGAAGAGGCGCTTCAAGTCACACCTAACGAAGATTTGGTTGAAGAAGAGTTAGGTGATTTGCTGTTTGCGACGGTCAATTTGGTGCGACATTTAGGTAAAAATCCAGAAACGGCGCTGAACAAAGCCAATCTGAAGTTTTCACGTCGCTTTAAAGGGGTGGAACAAAAAGTTCGTCAGCAAGATAAAAATTTGACCGATTTTTCACTACAACAGCTTGATTCCATGTGGGATGAAGTCAAGGTGGCGGAGAAAAGATAACCAAAGCTTTTATCATGAATTGATTTGAAGCAAAAAATAAAAAATAGCAGTGTGATAGATTTCACGTTGTGGCGATAAGGGGCTTCTGGTATATTTTCATCCCGTCCAGAAGTAGTCCATTTCCCTCATTCAACCAATTTCAGGTTAAACATGACGACAAATTACATTTTTGTTACTGGCGGGGTTGTATCCTCTCTAGGTAAAGGTATTGCTGCAGCATCTCTTGCGGCTATTTTAGAAGCTCGTGGTCTTAAAGTGACTATGATGAAGCTTGACCCTTACATCAACGTTGATCCAGGCACTATGAGCCCGACTCAGCACGGTGAAGTGTTCGTTACGGAAGATGGCGCTGAAACAGACCTTGACCTTGGTCACTATGAGCGATTCATTCGCACCAAGATGACTAAGCGTAACAATTTCACTGCAGGTCGTGTTTACTCAGACGTACTCGCTAAAGAGCGTCGCGGTGATTACCTAGGTGCAACTATTCAGGTTATCCCACACATCACTAACTCTATTAAAGAGCGTGTGATTTCTGGCGCAGCTGGCCACGATATCGCGCTTGTTGAAGTTGGTGGTACGGTTGGTGATATCGAATCTCTACCATTCATGGAAGCGATTCGTCAGCTAGCAGTAGAACTAGGCCGTGAACGCGCAATGTTCATGCACCTTACTCTAGTGCCATACCTAGCAGCTGCGGGCGAAGTAAAAACTAAGCCAACGCAACACTCTGTAAAAGAGCTACTGTCTATTGGTATTCAGCCAGACATCCTAGTTTGTCGTTCAGACCGCAACATTCCTTCGAACGAGCGTAAGAAAATTGCTCTGTTCTGTAATGTGCAAGAAAATGCAGTTATTTCTATGCGCGATGTTGACTCTATCTACAAGATCCCTCAGCTTATTAAAGCTCAAGGCACTGATGAACTTGTATGTAAGCGTTTCGGCATCACAGCTCCAGAAGCAGATCTGTCTGAATGGGAACAAGTAATTTACGAAGAAGCTAACCCAACGGGTGAAGTGACGATTGGTATGGTTGGTAAGTACATTGAACTACCTGACGCATACAAATCAGTAAATGAAGCGTTAAAACACGCGGGCTTGAAAAACCGCCTAAGCGTTAATATTAAATATGTAGACTCACAAGACGTTGAGTCTCGTGGCGTAGAAATTTTAGAAGGCCTAGATGCAATTCTAGTTCCTGGTGGCTTTGGTGATCGTGGTGTTGAAGGTAAGATTCTTGCTGCTCAATACGCTCGTGAAAACAAAGTACCGTACTTGGGTATCTGTCTAGGTATGCAAGTAGCACTTATCGAGTACGCTCGTAACGTTGCGAAAATGGAAGGGGCACACTCTTCTGAATTCTGTACTGAAACTAAGTACCCAGTTGTTGGTCTTATCACTGAGTGGACTGATGGCGAAGGTAAAGTTGAAGAGCGTACAGAAAAATCTGACCTTGGCGGCACAATGCGTCTTGGTTCACAGCTTTGTCACCTAGCGAAAGGGACTAAAGCTTACGAATTATACGGTAGCGCGACGATCCATGAACGTCACCGTCACCGTTACGAAGTGAACAACAATCTTCGTCCACAAATCGAAAAAGCGGGCCTAAAAGTATCGGGTCTATCTGCGGACAAGAAACTGGTTGAAGTTATTGAGAACCCGAATCACCCATGGTTCGTTGCTGCTCAATTCCACCCAGAGTTCACTTCAACACCTCGCGATGGTCACCCATTGTTTGCAGGTTTCGTTAAAGCGGCTGGCGAGTTCCAGCGCGGCGAGTTAGAGAAGTAAAAAGGAATACAGGTAGCTGCGTAAGTTGTGCTGCTACCTTTAAATTTGACATTTATATATTCAACGAGAAGGAAACATTCAATGTCTAAGATCGTTAAAGTTCTAGGTCGTGAAATCATCGATTCACGTGGTAACCCAACTGTAGAAGCTGAAGTACACCTAGAAGGCGGTTTCGTAGGTATGGCTGCTGCTCCATCTGGCGCATCTACTGGTTCTCGCGAAGCTCTTGAGCTGCGTGACGGCGACAAATCACGTTTCCTAGGTAAAGGTGTTCTTAAAGCTATTGAAGCTGTAAACGGCCCAATCGCTGAAGCTCTAGTTGGTACTGACGCTAAAGCACAAGCTGACGTTGACCAAATCATGCTTGACCTAGACGGTACTGATAACAAGTCTAAGTTCGGCGCGAACGCTATCCTAGCTGTATCTCTAGCTAACGCAAAAGCTGCTGCTGCTGCGAAAGGCATGCCTCTATACGAGCACATCGCTGAGCTAAACGGTACTGCTGGTCAGTTCTCTATGCCTCTACCAATGATGAACATCATCAACGGTGGTGAGCACGCAGATAACAACGTTGACATCCAAGAGTTCATGATCCAACCAGTTGGCGCTAAAACTCTTAAAGAAGGTCTACGTATCGGCGCTGAAGTATTCCACAACCTAGCTAAAGTTCTTAAGTCTAAAGGCTACAGCACTGCAGTTGGTGATGAAGGTGGTTTCGCTCCTAACCTTAAGTCTAACGCTGAAGCTCTAGAAGTTATCGCAGAAGCTGTTGCAGCTGCTGGTTACGAACTAGGTAAAGACGTTACTCTTGCTATGGACTGTGCAGCATCTGAGTTCTTCGACAAAGAAGCTGGCATCTACAACATGAAGGGCGAAGGTAAAACTTTCACTTCTGAAGAGTTCAACCACTACCTAGCTGAGCTAGCGAACAACTTCCCAATCGTTTCTATCGAAGACGGTCTTGACGAGTCAGATTGGGATGGCTTCAAGCACCAAACTGAACTTCTAGGCGACAAGCTTCAAATCGTTGGTGATGATCTGTTCGTTACAAATACTAAGATTCTTGCTGAAGGTATCGAGAAAGGCGTAGCTAACTCTATCCTTATCAAGTTCAACCAAATCGGTTCTCTAACAGAGACTCTAGCTGCTATCAAGATGGCTAAAGACGCTGGCTACACTGCAGTAATCTCTCACCGTTCTGGCGAAACTGAAGATGCAACTATCGCTGATCTAGCGGTAGGTACAGCTGCAGGTCAAATCAAAACTGGTTCTATGAGCCGTTCTGACCGTGTTGCTAAGTACAACCAACTTATCCGTATCGAAGAAGCTCTAGGTTCTAAAGCTCCTTTCAACGGTCTTAAAGAAGTTAAAGGTCAATAATCTCTCTGGTTTTTAAACCAAAGGAATTGTTAATCTAAGCTTTGAATGCCTCGCTTATGCGGGGTATTTTTTTGCCTTTAGAAAAGTGAGATGAAGAACCTCTAGGTTCCAAAGCTCTCTTTTTGATACCCAAACCCCCTCATTCCCTAGACTGACGTAGGAAGGCATAGGGAATCTCCTGTTTACGTTAACCGCCATAGATTCCCAATTCAGTCGTTCCTCCTTCTTGAGGATGACGAGAGCATGTGTCGTGGGTAAGGTGCGTTGTCTTCTTTTGTTTGTATTTTTTATAGAATCGGTCATTCTTCAGACCGACAGAGGAGGGCGTCGGGAATCTCATCACAGGTTTCGAACAACAATAATTCTCCGACTTATTGATTCCCTGACTCCACATATCTCGCACCAATAAGCGCATTATGGTATATATGTGCCTTATTCTAGTTCCTTCTTTTTCAACCGGCGAAAGGTGTTATGCGAATTTTTGCTTTAGTACTGCTCATAGTGTTTGGCTGGCTACAACACACACTGTGGCTCGGTAAAAATGGTATTTCTGATTACTACGGTGTGAACAACGAAATCCAAGTTCAACAGCAAGTAAATGAAAAGCTTCATCTTCGCAATGCTGAGATGTTTGCAGAAATCGACGATCTACGCCAAGGCTTAGACGCGATAGAAGAGCGCGCTCGTCATGAACTTGGGATGGTGAAAGAAGGCGAAACGTTTTATCGTATTATTGGTGAGGAATCTCATTAATGTCGAACCAACTTCAAAGCGTTATTGCAGTGGTCCCCGCTGCGGGCGTCGGCAGCCGAATGAAGGCAGACCGTCCCAAGCAATATCTTCAAATTCACGGTAAAACGATTTTAGAGCACACGGTTGAGAAACTGTTGTCTCATCCGCAGGTGTCTAAAATCGTGGTAGCGGTCAGCGATGATGACCCTTATTACCCTGAATTACCGCTTAACCTTAATCCACAGGTGATCAGAGTGTCCGGCGGAACGGAACGAGCTGACTCGGTACTTTCTGCTCTGGATTATATTACCCAACAGCAACTCAGTGATTGGGTGATGGTGCATGATGCCGCTAGGCCTTGTATCCAATTGAGCGATATCGACAAACTGATCTCTGGGGCCATGACCCATGATGTGGGCGCAATTTTAGCAGCGCCGGTTCGCGATACAATGAAGCGTGGTGCTCAAGGACAAATTGAACACACGGTCGATCGCGTCGATCTTTGGCATGCGCTTACCCCTCAGATGTTTCGATCTAAGCCTTTACGGAAAGTCTTGAGTGAGGCCTTGCAACAAGGCGTTTCGATTACCGATGAGGCCTCTGCGTTTGAGTGGAAAGGTTTATCACCAGCATTGATTGCTGGGCGTTCAGATAATTTTAAGATTACTCAGCCTGAAGATTTGGCTTTGGCTGAGTTCTATTTAAGTCAGAATAAGGAATAATGATGATTCGTATTGGCCATGGCTTTGATGTACACAAATTTGGTGGTGAAGGCCCGGTAATTATTGGTGGCGTTAGCATTCCTTACGAGCAAGGGCTTATCGCACACTCAGACGGTGATGTTGCCCTTCATGCGTTATGTGACGCTTTGCTGGGTGCGATTGCTGCGGGTGATATTGGTCGTCATTTCCCAGATACAGATGATGAGTGGAAAGGCGCAGATAGTCGTGAATTGCTTAAAGATGTGTACCGTCGAGTAAAAGAGCAAGGTTATGTGATTGGTAATGCGGATATTACTATCATGGCGCAAGCGCCTAAAATGGCGCCTCATATAGACTCTATGTGCCACGCTATCGCACAAGATTTAGAAACCAGCATTAGCAATGTGAATGTAAAAGCGACGACAACTGAGCGTTTAGGTTTTACAGGTCGCAAAGAGGGCATCGCATGTGAAGCGGTGGTCCTAATTACTAAAAGTGCGTAAGCACCAACACGAAAAGAACAGCATGTCAGATATTTTATCTTCATTGGCTTATCTAAACGGTAAACCAACTGCGAAAGCAAAACTAAAAGCAAAAGCCGAACACTTTGTCGTTAATGAAGACTTAGGTTTTGAGTTTACTGGTGAAGGCGAGCATTTAATGGTTCGTATTCGTAAAACTGGTGAAAATACGAGCTTCGTAGCAAATGAGCTGGCTAAAGCCTGCGGTGTTAAGTCGAAGGACGTGAGCTGGGCTGGTTTGAAAGACCGTCACGCGGTTACCGAGCAGTGGTTAAGCGTGCACTTACCAAAGGGTGAACCTGACTTTTCTGCTTTTCTCGCGCAATACCCAAGCATTGAGATCTTGGCGACAGCACGCCACAACAAAAAGTTACGTCCAGGCGATTTAATTGGCAACCAATTTGAGCTGACTTTGTCTGAAGTAACAGACAGTGATGATGTGGTAAAGCGTTTAGAAAAAGTCGCTCAAGTAGGCGTGCCAAATTACTTCGGAGCTCAGCGCTTTGGTAATGAAGGTAACAACTTATCTGAAGCTCGTCGTTGGGGTCGTGAAAACGTTCGTACGCGTAATCAGAATAAGCGCAGCTTGTATCTTTCTGCCGCTCGTTCTTGGATCTACAATTTAATTCTTTCTGACCGTATTGAGCAAGATGCGTTTGCGTCGGCACTGATTGGCGATATTGTCGTGAAAGACGGCGCTCAATTAGCGGTAACAGCGGATAACATCGAAGCGGTAAACCAAGACATCGCGAACGGCTCTGCGTTTATTACTGTTGCTTTAGCTGGAGATAATGCGTTACCGACGACGAATGCATCTCAAGCTTTAGAGCAGCAACACCTCGATGCTGAACCGGATCTAATGGCTCTGATCTGTGGCAACCGTATGCGGCATGATCGTCGTGAAGCTTCGTTGAAGCCGATGGGTTTAGCTTGGGAAGTGAACGAAGACAATGTCACGCTTAAGTTCTCTCTCGATACGGGTTGTTTCGCAACCGCTATTGTTCGTGAATTGGTTGAAGAAGTTCACGTAGAGAGAAGCTACGAGTAATAACGATTCTGCTTGGAGCGAAGTCACTTGATATCGGAAATTAAGTGACTTGGCATTGGTACAAAAGAAAGGATACAAGATGAAGATTTTACTCAGCAACGATGATGGTGTGCACGCTCAAGGTATTCATGAGCTAGCCAATGAATTACGTGATCTTGCTGAAATTATCATTGTTGCACCTGACCGTAATCGCTCGGGCGCTTCAAATTCATTAACTTTAGAACAGCCTTTACGTGTTCAAGAAATTGCCGAAAATACCTATTCAGTACAAGGAACACCAACAGACTGTGTGCATTTTGCGTTAAATGAACTGCTAAAGAATGACATGCCTGATCTGGTATTAACGGGAATTAATCACGGTGCTAACCTTGGTGACGATGTGCTTTATTCGGGTACAGTCGCAGCCGCAATGGAAGGGCACTTTTTAGGTGTTCAGTCAGTGGCGTTTTCTCTGGTTGGAAAAAAACATTTTAAGACAGCGGCGACTATAGCTCGTCGTATTGTCGAACAACATTTAGCAAATCCAATCCCAACCAATCGTTTATTAAACATTAATGTTCCTGACTTAGCATTGGAGCAACTGTCTGGTACTCAAGTGACGCGCTTAGGGGCTCGTCATCATGCTGAAGACATGATTAAGCAGAAAGATCCTCGTGGGCATGACATCTATTGGCTTGGTCCTCCGGGAAAAGAACAAGATGCTGGCGAAGGTACGGACTTTTATGCGATAGAGCATGGTTTTGTATCGGTAACACCACTACAGGTTGATTTAACGGCGCATGAGTCGTTGGGTACGATGGCGACATGGTTAGGAGAGAAGTAAGTGAGTAATCCACAAGCAGAGCGCTTAGTTACTTTTCTGATTGAAAATGGCATTCAAGATCAGAAAGTGCTTGATGCGATTTACCAATTGCCAAGAGAGAGTTTTTTGTCACAGGCCATGTATCATCAAGCTTATGATAATAATGCGCTGCCTATCGGACAAGGGCAGACGATCTCTCAGCCGTACATCGTTGCTAAAATGACAGAGTTACTTGAGCTACAACAAGATAGCCGCGTTTTGGAAATTGGCACGGGTTCTGGTTATCAAACTGCTGTATTAGCTCAGTTGGTTGATCATGTGTATTCGGTTGAACGAATAAAGTCTCTACAATGGGATGCTAAACGTAGGTTGAAGCAACTCGATTTCTACAATATTTCAACCAAACATGGTGATGGTTGGCAAGGGTGGTCTTCAAAAGCCCCTTTTGATGCGATTATTGTCACCGCAGCTGCAGAGTCGATTCCTCAAGCGCTTCTGCAACAACTAAAAGATGGCGGCCGTTTACTGATTCCAGTCGGTGATGACGAACAGCAACTATTGAAGATCGTTCGACACGGCGATGAGTTTTTATCGAGTGTTATCGAGATGGTGAGATTTGTACCTCTTGTTCCTGGTGAACTAGCTTAATAACAAGACTAATGGTGTAGGTGGGTAGAGAGTCGATGCGTTCGAAGTTGTTAAAAGTAAGTACTTTGCTGCTTAGCTGTGCCCTTGTTGGGTGTGCAGCGAATTCGCCTGCACCAGTTTCAAGTTTAAATAAAAAATACTCCTCGATTGATCGTGGCAGCTATCGCGGTAGTTACTACGAAGTGAAAAAAGGCGACACCCTTTATTTCATCGCTTATGTGACTAATAAAGACGTGAATGACCTAGTCAGCTACAACAAGTTGTCTGCCCCATATACGATCCACCCAGGGCAGAAGCTTAAGTTGTGGCGTCCTAGCTATAATGCGCCAGCGTATGGTAAATCAACAGTAGCGGCAGCAGCAGTTGCTGCGCCTGTCGCGGCATCCACAACGTCATCTGCAGCAAGTAAACCTAAAACGACACCTGAACCGAGCAAAAACTCTAAACCTGCCCCAGTTCAAACTACCACCAAAGTGGTGAAAAAAGATCCACCAAAGAAGGTTGAACAATCCAAATCAAAGGAGTATGTTGGGTCTAAAGGTAAACAGAATGTTACACCGTCCACCAAACCAACAAGTGATAAAGTATCCAAATGGTTATGGCCAACTAAAGGGAGAGTAATCAAGAATTTCTCTGTAGGCGAACAAGGAAATAAAGGCATAGACATAGCAGGACAGCGAGGTCAGCCAATAGTATCTACTGCAGGGGGAACGGTTGTTTATTCGGGTAATGCATTACGAGGCTACGGCAATCTAGTGATTGTGAAGCATAATGATAATTACTTAAGTGCATACGCGCATAACGACCGACTATTAGTATCTGAAGGGCAAAGTGTGAAACCAGGGCAGAAAATTGCAACAATGGGAAGCTCTGGAGCCAGCAGTGTTATGCTGCACTTTGAGATTCGTTACCAAGGTAAATCAGTTAATCCAAAACGATATTTACCTTAAATACAATATGAATGATTAACGTATTGTATTGAGTGACACAGTCATTTAGCGACATATGAAGTTGTAATGTCATGCTAATTTCGCCAGGGGGAGGCGTTATGAGTATAAGCAATGCAGTAACCAAAGAAGAGTTCGATCTTAACCAAGCAACCACGGAACCGGAAGCTCTTGGAAAAGCAAAACGAACAGTCAAAAAGAAAGCCGAAACGAAAGAAGAGACTGAAGTTACATCTAAAAGTTTAGATGCTACTCAACTCTATCTAGGCGAAATCGGTTTCTCACCACTATTAACCGCTGAAGAAGAAGTGCTTTATGCACGTCGTGCTCTACGCGGTGATGAAGCAGCACGCAAACGCATGATTGAAAGTAACCTGCGTTTGGTGGTGAAAATTTCTCGTCGTTATAGCAACCGTGGCCTTGCACTTCTCGATCTTATTGAAGAAGGCAACCTAGGTTTGATTCGCGCGGTAGAGAAGTTTGACCCAGAGCGTGGCTTCCGCTTCTCAACCTACGCGACATGGTGGATTCGTCAAACCATTGAACGTGCGTTAATGAATCAGACTCGCACTATCCGTTTGCCAATTCATGTTGTGAAAGAGCTGAATATCTACCTACGTACTGCACGAGAGCTATCACAAAAACTTGACCACGAACCAACGGCGGAAGAAATCGCTTCTAAGCTAGATAAACCAGTTGGTGATGTGAGTAAGATGCTTCGTCTAAACGAAAGAGTGAGCTCCGTTGATACGCCGATTGGTGGTGATGGTGAGAAAGCGCTACTGGATATTATTCCGGACATCAACAACTCAGATCCTGAAGTTTCAACTCAAGATAGCGATATCAAGAATTCACTGATTTTCTGGCTTGATGAGCTGAATCCGAAGCAGAAAGAGGTGCTTGCGCGTCGCTTTGGACTACTTGGCTATGAACCGTCAACATTAGAAGAAGTAGGCCGTGAAATCAGCCTGACTCGTGAACGTGTTCGTCAAATCCAAGTTGAAGGTCTTCGTCGTCTACGTGAGATTCTAATCAAGCAAGGCTTGAATATGGAAAATCTGTTCAACGTTGAAAACGACTAATTGAACGGATGATGTTTCTCTAAATAGAAGACAAATAAAAACGCTGACTTTAAGTCAGCGTTTTTTGTTTGTGGCTTTGGTATTCCATGCCGTCTAATCAAAATAATAGTACGGTAATAACAAGCTACTTGGTAAGAGACTAAAGCAGCTTCTTCAAGCGATAAAGTTCTTCTAATGCTTGGCGAGGGGTTAGATCATCAGGATCAACATTCGCTAGTGCTTGCTCCACTTCACTCGGTTCAGGGATCAGGCTAAGTTGGTTCGCGATATCGACACCACTTGGCTTTGATGTCGGAGACTCAATACTTAACGCTTCTAGTTGAGTCAGCTTCGCACGTGCGTTTTTGATCACCGCTTTAGGTACGCCAGCCAATCCAGCAACCGCAAGACCGTAAGATTTACTTGCTGCACCTTCTTGAACTGCGTGCATAAAGGCAATGCTGTCGCCGTGTTCAACCGCGTCCAAGTGCACATTTGCCAATGTTGGCAGTTGGTTCGGCAGTTCAGTTAGCTCAAAGTAGTGCGTTGCAAATAGCGTCATCGCATTGATTTGATTGGCGAGCCATTCAGCACTTGCCCAAGCCAGAGATAGACCATCGTAAGTACTGGTACCGCGACCAATTTCATCCATTAACACAAGGCTATTTGGTGTTGCGTTGTGCAGAATATTCGCGGTTTCGGTCATCTCAACCATGAAGGTTGAACGACCCGAAGCCAAATCATCGGATGCGCCAATACGAGTAAAGATACGGTCGATAGAACCAATCGTCGCGCTTTCTGCTGGAACATAACAACCGATATGAGCCATCAGCGCAATAAGGGCTGTTTGACGCATGTAGGTCGACTTACCACCCATGTTTGGACCTGTGATGATCAGCATCTTACGTTGATCATTGAGGTCGATAGGGTTCGCAATAAACGGTTCGTCCATTACTTGTTCAACAACGGGGTGACGGCCCGCCTGAATTTGAACACCAGCAGACTCTGTCATAGTTGGACGACAGTAATCAAGGGTGTCTGCACGTTCAGCTAAGTTTTGTAGAACATCCAGCTGAGATATTGAAGAAGCGATGTTTTGTAGTCGCTCTAGATAAGGCAGTAACAAATCAAACAACTCATCCCACAACTTTTTCTCGATAGCTAGGGCTTTCGATTTAGAGCTGAGAACTTTGTCTTCGTGCTCTTTTAGCTCAGGAATAATGTAGCGTTCTGCATTTTTCAGCGTTTGACGACGAACATAGTGTGGTGGCACAAGATGGCTTTGTCCGCGGCTTACTTGAATGAAGAAACCGTGTACGTTGTTGTAGCCAACTTTAAGCGTGTCGATGCCATGACGTTCGCGCTCTTCTTGCTCAAGTTTATCAAGAAATTCGGTTGCACCCGCTGCAAGGTCGCGCCATTCGTCTAACTCGGCATTGTAGCCTTCTGCAATCACACCACCATCGCGGATCACCACCGGTGGGTTTTCTTTGATAGCACGCTCAAGCAGTTCTGATACTTCATCCACAGGAGATGCATACTGAGCAAGCTGAGTCAGGTACGGGTGCTTAAGTTGCGTCAGCGTTTCTGCAAGCTCCGGCAAGTATTCCATTGCTTGGCGAAGTCGTGCCATATCGCGAGGACGAGCAGAGCGAAGTGCTAATCGAGCAAGAATACGTTCGATATCACCAATCTGTTTTAAGGTTGGTTGTAGCTCTGTGAATAGAGCTAAATCTTTCATTTCACCAATCGCATCTAGGCGTTGGTCAAGTGCCGAGATATTGCGCATTGGTTGATGTAACCAACGCTTCAGCATACGGCTGCCCATTGCTGTCGCAGTGTGATCAAGCACTTCGGCTAGGGTGTTGTCTGTACCGCCACCAAGATTTTGCGTGATCTCTAGATTGCGTCGAGTCGCAGCATCAAGGATCACTGAGTGATCTTGCTTATCCATTGTAAGTGAACGGATATGTGGAAGAGCGGTACGTTGCGTGTCTTTCACGTATTGGATCAAACAACCAGCCGCACATAAACCTAGTTTTGCGCTTTCAACGCCAAAACCAACTAGGTCACGAGTACCAAATTGTTGGTTGAGTTGTTGCTTCGCTGTATCTAATTCAAATTCCCATACTGGACGACGGCGATTGCCATTACGACTTGCCATCAAATTTACGGGTTCGAAATCTTCAGGGAATAGCAGCTCACGTGGTGACGTTCTTTGTAGCTCCGCCGCCATTGCTTCTTCGTTTTCCGGCTCACATAGCTGGAATCGGCCAGAAGTAATATCAAGCGTCGCGTAGCCAAATTTTCCATTGTGGTGGTAAATGGAGGCAATCAGGTTATCAACGCGCTCAGAAAGCAATGCTTCATCGGTTACGGTGCCGGGTGTCACAATTCTTACGACAGCGCGATCAACCGGGCCCTTTGAAGTTGCTGGATTACCAATCTGCTCACAAATCGCTACGGACTCGCCCAACTGCACTAACTTCGCAAGGTAACCTTCAACCGCATGGTATGGAACACCCGCCATTGGAATCGGCTCACCATTTGATGAACCACGCTTAGTCAGTGAAATATCGAGGAGTTGAGAGGCTTTTTTAGCGTCATCGTAGAAAAGCTCGTAGAAATCGCCCATGCGGTAGAACAGCAGAATTTCTGGATTTTCTGCTTTTAATTTTAGGTACTGCTGCATCATGGGAGTATGTTTTTGATCGGCTTTCACAGTTAACTTCTTTCGTTTATTTCTATTGCGGCTTAGGATACGTGAAAGCGTTTCGTGCGAAAAGCGACACATGCGAAAAGATGCAAATCCAAATGATATACATCTAGATAAGGGAAGCCAAAGATGCAGACGACTCAAGCTCTTAGTGAAAAACTCGGACATTTACTTGCGAAACATAAACATGTCTTAGTGACAGCTGAATCTTGCACTGGCGGTGGCGTTGCTAGCGCGGTAACCGATATTGCGGGCAGCTCTGGGTGGTTTGATCGCGCTTTTGTTACGTACAGCAATGAAGCCAAGCAAGAGATGATCGGTGTACAGCTTAAAACATTAATTGAGTTCGGCGCTGTGAGTGAGCCTGTCGTAATAGAAATGGCGAGCGGGGCATTGCAATATTCAAACGGGACGATCTCTGTATCGATCAGTGGTATTGCTGGGCCAGGTGGCGCGACCGAAGATAAGCCTGTTGGCACAGTGTGCTTCGCGTGGAAAGCTCTAAATGGCTGGGATAAAGTAGAAACGCATGTATTTACAGGCGACAGATCACAAGTACGCCAACAAGCCACGCACCATGCCCTGCAAGTTATTTATGATTACCTATCAATGGAAGGTAAGTAACATTTGTACAAATTATTTTCACACAGGTATGGACACTGTATGAATCAACAGTATAATAAAAGCCAATTAGTCACCCCTATGTGGGTTAGAAATAGATTCTAGATCGCTTGTTGAGACAACCGATTATGTGGAGATAGAAATGGACGAGAATAAACAAAAAGCGTTAGCCGCAGCCCTTGGTCAGATTGAAAAGCAATTTGGTAAAGGTTCGATCATGCGTCTTGGTGATAACCGCACAATGGACGTAGAAACTATTTCTACAGGTTCTCTATCTCTAGATATCGCACTAGGTGCTGGTGGCCTACCGATGGGACGTATCGTAGAAGTTTACGGTCCAGAATCATCAGGTAAAACAACGCTAACGCTTGAGCTTATTGCTGCAGCACAAAAAGTTGGCAAGACGTGTGCTTTCGTTGATGCGGAACACGCACTCGACCCTATCTACGCTCAAAAACTTGGTGTTGATATCGATGCGCTTCTTGTTTCTCAACCAGATACTGGTGAGCAAGCGCTAGAAATCTGTGATGCACTGGCTCGTTCAGGTGCAATCGATGTACTTGTTATTGACTCAGTAGCTGCACTGACACCTAAAGCGGAAATTGAAGGCGAAATGGGCGATAGCCACATGGGTCTTCAAGCTCGTATGCTTTCTCAGGCAATGCGTAAGCTAACAGGTAACCTTAAGCAGTCTAATTGTATGGCTATCTTCATTAACCAAATTCGTATGAAGATTGGTGTGATGTTCGGTAATCCAGAAACAACAACTGGTGGTAATGCGCTTAAGTTCTACGCATCTGTTCGTCTTGATATTCGCCGTACTGGTGCGATTAAAGATGGTGATGAAGTTGTTGGTAACGAAACTCGTATCAAGGTCGTTAAGAACAAGATTGCTGCACCATTCAAACAAGCTGAGACTCAAATCCTTTACGGTAAAGGCTTCAACCGCGAAGGTGAGCTTATCGACTTAGGTGTTAAGAATAAGCTAGTAGAAAAAGCAGGCGCTTGGTACAGCTACAAAGGCGATAAGATCGGCCAAGGTAAAGCTAACGCTGGTAAATACCTACGTGAAAACCCAGAAGTTGCTCTAGAGATCGATACTAAACTTCGTGAGCTGCTACTGACTCCTGCTGTTCTTGAAGAGAAAGACGTAGAGAAAGAAGAAGAAAACGAAGAGCTATAAGCTAACGTTTTATAGAGTGGATGTTTGAAAGAAGTATCCGCTTTGAAAGAACTTAAAGCCTCGCATATTTTATGTGGGGCTTTTTTTATTGGAGCAGCTCCGTCGAGCATGTCTTTGGTCAACTCTCTTTCGTTGACTGAGTTTCTTCGATACTAGGTCGTCAATTTAGTTCTGCTTTTCCACGGCTAGATATAGTGGAATATTCTTCATTTTATCGAATTCCCACTAAAACCCTGCCCAAGGGTGTCTTTTCTACAAGAAAACTAGTCGAAGCCTTAACCATGATCTACAATACGGCAAAATTCTAACTCGACTATTTTCAGGAAGAGCTGCATGTACATGAGCACTGATGAGGTTCGCAACGCGTTCCTTAAGTTCTTTGAGAGCAAAGAACACCAAATCGTAGACAGTTCATCGTTAGTTCCACATAACGATCCAACCCTGCTATTCACTAACGCAGGTATGAACCAATTCAAAGATTGCTTCTTAGGCGCCGAAAAGCGTGCCTACACTCGAGCAACTACGGCTCAGCGTTGTGTACGTGCGGGTGGTAAACACAATGACCTTGAAAACGTAGGTTTCACGGCTCGTCACCACACGTTCTTCGAAATGCTAGGCAACTTCAGCTTTGGCGACTACTTCAAAGAAGAAGCGATTGGTTTTGCTTGGGAATTCCTGACTGAGACTCTTCAACTGCCAAAAGATCGTCTGCTGGTAACGGTATACGAGACAGATGATGAAGCATTCGATATCTGGAACAAGAAAGTAGGTGTTCCTGCTGACCGTATCGTTCGCATTGGCGACAAAGAAGGCGGTAAACAGTTCGAGTCTGACAACTTCTGGACGATGGGTGACACAGGTCCTTGTGGTCCATGTACTGAAATCTTCTACGATCACGGTGAGCACATCTGGGGTGGCCGTCCTGGTACACCTGAAGAAGATGGTGACCGTTTCATCGAGATCTGGAACAACGTATTCATGCAGTTCAACCGTCACGCTGACGGTACAATGGAACCGCTACCTAAGCCTGCTGTAGATACAGGTATGGGTATTGAGCGTATTTCTGCAATCATGCAGGGCGTTCACTCTAACTACGAAATTGATGTATTCCAAAAGCTAATCAAAGCGACAGCGGAAGTTGTGGGTCATGACGATCTATCTAACCAATCGCTACGCGTTATTGCTGACCACATCCGTTCTTGTTCATTCCTAATCGCTGACGGTGTTATGCCTTCAAACGAAGGTCGTGGTTACGTTCTACGTCGTATTATTCGTCGTGCAGTTCGTCACGGTAACAAGCTTGGCGCACAAGGCGTGTTCTTCCACAAACTGGTGGGTGTACTGGCTGAAGTGATGGGCTCTGCGGCAGATGAACTTAAGAAACAGCAAGAGCTTGTTGAAAAAGTACTTCGCATTGAAGAAGAGAACTTTGGTCGTACTCTAGAGCGCGGCATGGTTATTCTTAATGACGCACTAGATGCACTTGAAGGCAAAGAGCTTGACGGCGAAACAGTTTTCAAACTTTACGATACATACGGCTTCCCAGCAGACCTTACTAACGATGTAGCTCGTGAACGCGACTTTACTATCGATGAAGAAGGCTTTGAGAAGGCGATGGAAGCACAGCGTAAGCGTGCACGTGAAGCTGGCCAATTCGGCACGGATTACAACGCGACAATCAAAGTAGACACCAACACTGAGTTCTGTGGTTACACAGCAACTGAAGGTGCAGGTGAAATCTCTGCGCTATTTGTTGACGGCGAAGAAGTATCTTCACTATCGGCTGGCGACAAAGCAATCATCATCCTTGAAGAGACACCATTCTACGCTGAGTCAGGCGGTCAATGTGGTGACGCTGGTACGCTAAAAACAGCATCTGGTCTATTCAAAGTACAAGACACTCAGAAGCTAGGTAACGCATTTGCTCACCACGGTGAGCTAGTTGAAGGTGTATTTGCTCAAGGCGATAAAGTAGAAGCAACGGTTGACGCTGAGCGTCGTGCTGCTATCTCACTAAACCACTCTGCAACTCACTTACTTCACTCTGCACTGCGCGAAGTTCTAGGTGAGCACGTTGCACAAAAAGGTTCTTTAGTTAAGCCAGACAACCTACGTTTTGACTTTTCTAACCTTGAAGCGGTAACACCGGCACAGATTAAAGAAGTAGAGCGTTTGGTTAACGTACAAGTTCGTAAGAACCACGTGATTGAAACCAACATCATGGACATCGAGTCAGCGAAAGAAAAAGGTGCAATGGCACTGTTTGGCGAGAAGTACGATGATGAAGTTCGCGTTCTATCTATGGGCGATTTCTCGACTGAACTTTGTGGTGGTATCCACGCAAGCAACACGGGTGATATCGGCCTATTCAAGATCACTTCTGAAGGTGGTATTGCTGCGGGTATTCGTCGTATTGAAGCGGTAACGGGTGAAGCTGCTCTAGATGCAGTAGAAGCTCAGGCTAACGCTTACGTAGAGAAGCTTGCTGAATCAGCTAAGAAAGCGAAATCTCTAGAGAAAGAAATCCAACTACTTAAAGAAAAGATGGCTGCTGCAGAAAGCGCAAACATCATGGGCAAAGTAGAAGACATCTCTGGTACTAAAGTTTTGGTTGCTGCAATTGAAGGTGCAGACAACAAGAACCTACGTACCATGGTAGATAACGCTAAAAACCAAGTAGGTAGCGGCATCATTCTGATCGCAAACATAGCAGACGGTAAAGTTGGCTTGATTGCTGGTGTAACCAAAGACCTTATCGGCAAAGTAAAAGCGGGTGACCTCGTTAAGATGGTTGCTGAGCAAATTGGCGGTAAAGGTGGCGGTCGCCCAGACATGGCTCAAGCGGGTGGTACAGACGTTGAAGCACTACCTGAAGCGCTTAAATCAGTACGTACTTGGCTAGAAGAGCGTCTTTAAGCTTAAGTAATTGATACAAAGATGCCCAATCAACTGATTGGGCATCTTTTATTTTGCCTATTGGAAGAACGTCTGAAAAAGATTTGATTGAGATTAACCAAGAAGTCTAATGGTAACGTTAGACTCCTTGGTTAATTTTTTATTGCTTCGCCATGACGCGGAGTATGTGTTTTTTTGTCATATATAGACATTGGTCTTGGGAAGGTGAGGAAGGGTGAAAATGCCTCTTATCGTACAGAAATTTGGTGGAACGTCGGTGGGTTCAATAGAACGCATCCATCATGTAGCAGAAAAAATCATTGAAGCGAAAAATGAAGGGAACCAGATCCTGGTTGTCGTTTCTGCTATGTCAGGTGAAACAAATCGGTTAGTTAACTTAGCCTCACAAATTGATAGCGTACCAAACGCTAGAGAACTGGATGTGCTGTTAACGGCTGGAGAACAAGTTTCCATGGCTTTGTTAGCGATGACGTTGCACAAGTTGGGTTATGAAGCGACATCGATGACTGGCTATCAAGCCAAGATACACACCGATTCTAATCATAATAATGCGACGATTGAACGTATTGATACCGCTCCTATTAAAGCGTTGTTAGATGATGACCAGATTGTCATTGTTGCAGGTTTTCAAGGCGTTAATGCGAAGGGTGATATCACAACCTTAGGGCGAGGTGGCTCAGACACCACGGCCGTTGCATTAGCAGGCGCGCTTCAAGCCAAAGAGTGTCAGATCTATACCGACGTTGATGGCGTATATTCCTGCGACCCTAGAGTGGTTAAGCAATCTAAAAAATTAGATACTTTAGACTTTCCCTCTATGGAAGAAATGGCTCGCAGAGGCGCGAAAGTTTTGCATCTTCCATGTGTTCAGCATGCGTGGCGACACAATGTACCACTGAGAGTGCTTTCGAGTTTTGAAGAAGGCGAGGGAACTCTCATCGCGGGTAATGATTGTTTGAATGATATTGCTGGTATAGCTATTCAAAGAGATATGGTTCGCATCGAGTGTTTGAATCAAGATTTACCGTCTCTCATGTCGCATTGTCAGTTGTTAGGGATCGAAGTCTGTAGTGTGATCGAGGAAACAGAACGGGCAGCGCTCATTATCAAACCGGACATAAGTGCTAAATTAAAACTAGTTTTTGCTGAAAAAATCCGTAATAGTGAATATGTTAGTTTGTTAACTGTGGTAGGAAGCCGAACGCAAGAAATTGTGGTCAGTTCACATGGATTGTTGTCTGAAGGCGAAATTGATGTACAACATCACTTATTGCAGCAGCAGTCTTTAACTTTGGTGATATCACCAACGCAAGTCGATATAGCTGCTAACATATTACACAATGCATACATCGTAGCGCGTGAAACACAGGGTTATCTTAAAAAAGAAGTGCATTTTGGTTAAATAAACTCAATCGATAGTTTACGAAAATATAACTTTTGTTGGATAATGCTCTCGTAGCTAGATAAATTTAGAGATTACTCAAGGAGCAAAGAATGCTAATTTTGACTCGCCGTGTTGGCGAAACACTGATGATTGGTGATGAAGTAACAGTTACTGTACTAGGTGTTAAAGGTAACCAAGTACGTATTGGTGTTAATGCACCTAAAGAAGTGTCTGTTCACCGTGAAGAGATCTACATGCGCATTCAAGCTGAAAAAGGTAATGGTAACGTTGCATCTGGCAACTACTAATACTTTTGCGTAGAAGAGGGGCTAGCATTGTTGCTAGCCTTTTTTGATCTTGGGGTATACATAATCACAACTTAGCAACTGGTTGATTCACTAGCTGGCTTAGTTCTAGATGCTGAATGGAATGCTTTATATCGAAAAGTCACGCCACTAGAGTTAACTCTTATTGAAGCATCATGATATTTGTTTGCCATAGTTCAAGTTTTACTTACTTACCCTATGGCGAAAGACAGCATCCCGTAGTATGGTGCAAACAGCAGTTGCACTTACTGCGAGATAAATTAGATAATTGTTTTTCGCTGTTTATTATTGCCAATCTTTCACCTTAATTTTTAAGGAAAAAAGCGCTAATTGGATGTTATAAGTTCAATTTGCAAGCGCTTTGATTAAATTGCAAACGGTTGGATGTTTTTGTCCGGTTTTTTTTAATAAAGTGTTTGACATATTTTCGGTAAAACGTAATATGTGCCTCCGCAAGACGGTGAGGTGGCCGAGAGGCCGAAGGCGCTCCCCTGCTAAGGGAGTATGTGGTTTATAGCCGCATCGAGGGTTCGAATCCCTCCCTCACCGCCATTTCTTGCACGTTTGAATTTGCAAGCAAACACAGAAGTAACAATGTGCGCCCTTAGCTCAGCTGGATAGAGTACCTGGCTACGAACCAGGCGGTCGGAGGTTCGAATCCTCCAGGGCGCACCATTCTTTAGATTACTTTGTTAAGAAGTAATGGATAAGAATAATGAATTAGGTGAGGTGGCCGAGTGGCCGAAGGCGCTCCCCTGCTAAGGGAGTATGTGGTTTGTAGCCGCATCGAGGGTTCGAATCCCTCCCTCACCGCCATTCATTACAGGCCTATGGCCTTTTTTTTGTTTCGTAGAAACAAGAATGTGATATATTTCACAACTTCTTCACTTGAAGATACCGTGCGCCCTTAGCTCAGCTGGATAGAGTACCTGGCTACGAACCAGGCGGTCGGAGG
>NZ_JAPHPW010000022.1 GCF_026241515.1 Vibrio sp. 14G-20 | reverse complement strand
AGCCTACTCTAAGCTTAATGGCTTGAGAGTGAGGCGGACCATATAATTAAGCCCACACCTTACGGTTGCAAGGTGTGGGCTAAATAACGGTGATTACTTGTTTAGGTAAGCAGCGTGGAACTCAATGTGCTCATCAATGAAGCTAGAGATGAAGTAGTAGCTGTGGTCGTAACCTGGCTGCATACGTAGCTCTAAATCGGCATTGGTTACCTTAGCTGCTTCGACCAATTGCTCAGGCTTTAGCTGCTCAATTAGGAAGTTGTCTGCTTCGCCTTGGTCTACCAACATTGGCAGTTTAGTGCCTTGGGTTTTTAGAAGCTCAGAGGCGTCGTATTGCTTCCACTCTTCAATATCTAAGCCTAGATATTGGTTGAATGCTTTTTGTCCCCAAGGACATTGCATTGGGTTACTAATAGGGCTGAATGCCGAGATAGAACGGTAGCTATCTTCGTTTTTGATGCCAATGGTTATGGCACCGTGTCCGCCCATGCTGTGACCAGAAATTGATTTCACTGGTGTCACAGGGAAGAAAGATTCAATCAGCGCTGGAAGCTCTGTTACCACGTAATCGTACATATGGTAATGGCTGTCCCATGGTGCTTGAGTGGCATTTACGTAGAAGCCTGCGCCTTGGCCTAAATCGTAGTTGTCATCGTCGGCAACACCTTCGCCACGTGGGCTTGTGTCTGGGGCAACAATGGCAATGCCTTGCTCTGCGGCGGCTTTGAACGCGCCAGCTTTTTGCATGAAGTTTTCATCGGTACAGGTTAAGCCTGATAACCAATACAAAACAGGAACTGGGTTTTCTTTGCTTGCGTTAGGTGGCAAGAAAATCGCGAAACGCATATTGCAGTCAAGCGTTGCAGAAAAGTGGGTGTATTGTTTGTGCCAACCACCAGCAACCTTTGCTTGGCTAATGTTTTCGATTGTCATCTATTGTGCTCCGTTAGGTTGATGGTTTGGGAGTAAATTTGTCTATGTTACATAAAGTTTCACCACCCACCGGGCAGGAGGTGGTGAAGACAGTTTCGCTCTGATGTTTAAGTCAGAACTGTGGTCTCGACACCTAAGTATCGAGACCAAGGAGAATTATCTGTCCATGTGCAGAACAGTACGGATAGATTCACCTTTGTGCATTAGGTCGAATGCGTCGTTTACTTCATCAAGGCTCATTGTGTGAGTGATGAACTCTTGAAGACCAAACTCACCCGCCATGTAACGGTTTACGATTTCTGGAAGCTCAGAGCGGCCTTTAACACCACCGAAAGCAGAACCACGCCATACACGACCAGTCACTAGTTGGAATGGACGAGTTGCTATCTCTTGGCCTGCTCCTGCAACACCGATGATTACTGACTCGCCCCAACCTTTGTGACAACACTCAAGCGCTTGACGCATCACGTTTACGTTACCGATACACTCGAAAGAGTACTCAACACCACCGTCTGTCATCTCAACGATAACGTCTTGGATTGGCTTGTCGAAGTTCATTGGGTTGATGCAGTCTGTCGCGCCAAGCTGTTTAGCTAGCTCGAATTTGCTCTCGTTGATATCAACACCGATGATGCGGTCAGCACCAGCCATGCGAGCACCAATGATTGCAGAAAGACCGATACCACCTAGGCCGAATACAGCAACGTTGTCGCCTTTTTCAACTTTAGCTGTGTTCAGTACTGCGCCCATACCTGTAGTTACACCACAACCTAGAAGACAAACTTCTTCAAGCGGTGCTTCTTTGCTTACTTTCGCTAGTGAAATTTCTGGAAGTACTGTGTACTCAGAGAAAGTAGAACAACCCATGTAGTGGAAGATTGTCTCACCATTGATAGAGAAGCGGCTTGTACCGTCTGGCATTAGGCCTTTACCTTGCGTTTCACGAACCGCTTGGCATAGGTTAGTTTTACCAGATTTACAGAATTTACATTCGCCACATTCTGCTGTGTAAAGTGGGATAACGTGGTCGCCAACTTCAACACTTGTAACGCCTTCGCCGATCATTTCAACGATACCGCCACCTTCGTGACCAAGAATAGAAGGGAAGATACCTTCTGGATCGTCACCTGATAATGTGAATGCGTCAGTGTGACAAACACCAGTCGCTACGATACGAACAAGAACTTCACCTGCTTTTGGCAGTTCAACGTCAACAGTTTCACGTTTTAGAGGCTCACCCGCTTTCCAAGCGACCATAGCTTTAGATTGGATATGAGTTTGACCAGGTTTGATTTCGATAGTCATTGGATGCTTCCTATTTATGTCATTACAGCGGACTTTTTGATTCTCAGTATGCTCAACGTATTAAGCGTAGTTGAGCAAGTTTGTTTCCGCTCTCTCGTTTTGTTGGAGCTAGTATAGGTGTGACTCTTAGTTTTGATAATCCCCCGAAATGGAAAATGATTATTACATATATGTAACAGTTGGTATTAAGCTCTTGCCTGGCTTAGTAGTGGTAAACCTTGAGACTAATAAGCTACTTTTAGGAAAGGAGTGACATTCTTTAACCGCTTGGAAGCATTGCTACCATTGATGTTCGGTCTAGCGATGTGTGATGGTTTGTATACTTACATCTGATTATTACTATCAAGTCATTGATGGTTGTGATGTTGGGTAACTATTTGAATTTTAAGGATTGAAGCAAGGTCGCATAAGCACTCTGCACGCGACGTTTTGTAAGATATCAGAAACAATAATGTCATTTTTCTCACCTAATCTCCTCGCCAAATTTTTAGTTCTAACTTTTTGGGAAGAGAAAATGAAAAAGAGTACATTGACCGTACTGTCAGGCTTGATAGCAGCCACGCTGGTTGGTTGTAATTCAAGTTCACCAAGTGACGATAACGGCAATCTAGAGAGCGCAGTACAAGTTGCGTTCATGCCAGATATCCATTTCCATGATGTTTACGGTACATTTGAAGATGGTTCGTTCGCAGGGCTCTACAACCCGAATAGTGGCAAGTACGCAACAATTCGAACGATGGAGTCGCAGATGAATTCTACCCGTCTATTCAACGAAAACTACTTTGCGATGATCGCAGCATTGGATGATGTGGTTGATCGTGGCGTTAAATACGTAGCCTTGCCCGGTGACTTTAGCGACGACGGTCAGCCGATTCATATGCGTGGCTTAGTTAGCATCTTTGATCACTACCGTGATACTTACGGCCTTGAGTTTTTTGCAGCGCCGGGTAACCACGATCCAGTGCGCCCATTTACAATCCCTGCAGGTAAATCTGATTACCTAGGCGAGGGTGGTAAGAATCAGCGTATCTACAGCCGCGGTAAAGAAGAGTGTGTTGGCTATGAAGATGAGTGGACAACCATTCCCGGTGAAGGCGACAACCTAGCAACCATATGTACTGAAGAAGTACGTGAATGGGGCTATGAAGAGATCATGAGTATCCTTGGTACTCATGGCTTCTACCCTCAACAAGATTACCTCTACTTTGAAACCCCATACAGCAGCGACCAAGCTCGTACTAACTACAGCTATGACTTAGCGAAAGAAGAAGCGGCTTTTGATAAGCGCATGTACGAGATCTGTTACGAAGGGACAGGCGGCAGCTACAAAGAAAGTGGTTACTCAAGCTGTTCTGAAGTGCCTGATACCAGTTATTTAGTCGAGCCAGTAAAAGGGCTGTGGTTGTTGGCAATCGACGCGAATGTTTATCGACCTAAAGAAAATTCGTCTGATAGCTCCGTAGATGGCAACACTTTTGATGGTTCAAGCAGCGCTGGCTACAACATGATGCTGACTCACAAAGAGCATGTGATCGATTGGATCTCAGATGTAGTAAAAGCAGCGAAAGAGCAGAATAAGACGCTTGTTTCTTTCTCGCACTTCCCAATGACCGACTTCTACAACGGTGCTTCTGAAGAGATTGAAGATCTGTTTGGCGAAGGAAGCCATCAACTGGCTCGTGAACCAGATGACAATACAAGCAAAGCATTGGCTGCGACGGGCTTAAGCATTCACGTTGGTGGTCACATGCACTTTAATGATACGGGTAAGAAGAGCTTCAATATTGATGGCGTACAGCACACACTCTTTAATATTCAAGCACCATCGCTAGCGGGCTACATTCCAGCCTACAAGCTGCTGAACATTCGCCCTGATAACCAAATTGAAGTTGAAACAGTGGTCATCGATCAAGTTAAACATTACAACGATCTATTCAGTCACTATGAAGAAGAGCATGAATACCTGACTCAAGCTGCGAATGGCGATCCTGATGCAGAAGCTAAGATTTGGAACAAAGAAATTCTAGATTCAGAGAGCTACTACGAACTGACTGATTGGCATATCCGTGAATTAACGCGTCTTCGTTTCCTTCCGGGTGACTGGCCACTAGAGATGCGCGCTATGATCATGGAAATGAATGGCGAAGAGATGATGATCATGTCTCAGCTAGAAACTAATTTCACGGTCTGTCAGCTAGCCAATGAACTGGGTTACGACGTAGGTACTTGCGTTGAAAATGGTGTGGACGATTACGAACAGTTTCAACGCGATTGGGAGACGGCTAAGGTTGTTGCTGAAAAGCTAGCTTCTTTAGAAGGACTAGAATTAGCCGATTTTGCTGAGTGGAGCGGTGAGCTACTAGCGACAGATTTCTACCGACTGCGCAATGCTGACGAACTGGCATTCCGTGATATCGGTGAAACACAGCTTCGCCAATACGAACTGCTAAGCCGCGAGCTTGCCGAGTTTGACGGCACCGTGGATTCAGAGCTGGGTGACCTTGGCCAATATACAGTAGGCGAGGTATTCCGCTCTCGTTTTGGCAGCTTGTTCGTTATTCTTGAAAAATTCGCAACAGGCCAAGCGAGTGACCACTTCTTGATTGATATCGACCAACAAACCCTGACTGATCTGAAAGGTGAAGTTAAGCGCGATATTTTAAGAGACTCGACATTAGCAAACTAAGCGTTATAGCCTTGTTTTTAAAAGACTAAATACCTTGGTTGCTCTATTGAAGAAGAGCCTATTAGCCATGAGTTAGCGGGCTCTTTTATTTTTTATATGGATGAGTCGCCTAAGATTTATTCATTGAATTTTTTGGTTAAGATCTTTTAGGGTACGTCATAATAATTGCTTACTGAAAATCGCATGAATTGGAAATAAAACTACAATATTCTGAGCGCCGTATTTTATTGTTGTGGACTCAAACATGCTTTTATCTCTCCCACCTCCAGTGATGCTGTCACTCGCCATCGCGCTTGAAGTTGTCGCAACTTCTCTATTACCTAAAACGCAGCAATTTACTTCTTTACCTGCCACTGCCGCGGTATTAGCCAGTTACGGCTGTGCCTTTTATCTGTTGTCTCTCACAGTGCAAACCATGTCTTTGGGTGTAGCGTATGCGATTTGGTGTGGGGCCGGGATCGTGTTGATTGCGGCACTATCTTGGTTGGTTTACGGGCAAAAACTAGATATCTACGCGGTGATTGGGATCGGTTTGATTCTGTCTGGCGTAGTGGTTATCAACCTATTTTCGACGTCGGTGAGTCATTAGGAGCTCTAACTCGTTTCTGCCCATTATGTGTTTAGAACACAGCAAACTTTCAGAAGAATTATTCGGTCAGCATGCAGTTGCATTTTTATTGGACAAGTTGGCTTCATGATGATCTCAGCATCTACATTGCTCAAGGTTCCTAGTCTAGATGCATTGCCCGGAAGACTGAAGCGGCTCGAGCTATGTACAACTACACACTGAACGCAAAAACTCAGGCTTGGATCAAACTATCTGTGTATAAAAGCACACCACACAATTGTATGATTGAAACCATATACATTGGTAGACTACTCTGATTGGAAGGCAGAAACACTGTTAGAAACGAAAAATGCGTAGATTACATGACAACTTAATTTTGACGTCCGCAGAATCTATGTGGTACTTCATTCCTTACTTCGAAAGTCACGGTATTAAGTGGCGAGGAATTGCGGAAGAGTTCGATCTTCCTACTGATAAGCCGAATGCTGAAGCGTGGATCCCAGTAACAAGTTATTGCTTGTTTCTTAATAAAATGTCGGCTTTGTGCTATACAGAAATGCCACTAGTGGTTGGGAAAACTGTCGGTGAAAGTGTTGTGGCAGGGCGGTGGCGAGTTATCGCTAGAGAACAACCATTTAAAGCGGTTTTACAATCTTTAATGAACAATGAACACCGCTGGAGCCGACAGAATAATTACTGGCTCGAACAGATATCAGGGGTGTGGTGTTGGTGCCACCGCGGTGCACTCAAGCCATCTTACCCCGGCTCGCAAATTAATGAGTGGTTTCGTGTCGCACTGTTACTTCAGATATGTCGCCAGTGGCTAGGTCAAGACTGGGTGCCAGCGCGCTTGAACGTTCTAACAGAAGAGCATCAGGGCAAAAAGTACGGTGAGATTCTACTGCCGGATACTGAGATTCGCTATGGACAACCGTTCATGAGCATGGAACTAACGGGCGTTGATGCACTTGAACCCATGACCAATCGCTCTTTGAAATCCAGAGACATTGGTGAGGTGCGGTTACTCGCCGAGAGCTACTGTCATTTGCCACACTTTACCTTGGATTGGCTGGCCGCTTTGTTTGGTGTAACGAGCAAAACGCTCTATCGCTATTTCAAAGATCATGACACCTCATTCAAAGAGATTAAAAAGAGTGCGATACTTGAACGTAGCGAACAGCTGCTTCGCGACACGGACGAGCCCGTGAGCAACATCGCCTATCAAATGGGTTACGAAGATGTCTCAAATTTCAACCGTGCCATTAAAGCGATGAGCGGAAGCACGCCCGCGCAATTGAGATTTGCTTTTAAAGAGAGTGCAAACGGGTAACTCTCTTTAATATCCCTCTTATTCAACTTAAGACTCTCACTTTCATCTTTTACTACTCACCGAAAATCACTTATTAATGTCCTTTTATGACCTGCTCAATGTCCTTAAATGACCTCTTATATTCGCGCCAAGCCTCTTAATATAGCTGCCATCAAAAGGAACTTTAGCTTCAGTCAAAAAGCACAGTGCTTTCTGCTGAAGGTCTTACAAACGGATTTTGTATTACTTACATCGATAACTATGAGATTTGACGATGACAAATACGAAATCAATCGCGGTACTGCTTGCACTAGCTACATCATTACCCGCTTTTGCAGCAGAAAAAGCCCCTGATCCTTCAGACCTTACCGAAACGAATACGTCTGCTTATGTTGGTATGAGCAACAAAGGCGGCTTCAAAGCTTCGATCTCTGGCGACATGACATTTGACAATGGCCAGACTGGCATGATGACTGTGGAAGCGGCCATCGATAATGAAGGCAACTACACAGACAGTCGTCTTCAGTACTTCCACGTGATGACCACGCAAAACTCATTTGTACCAAAAGTGGCTGCTTCACTGGATGTATTGGACAACGCTCTATTTACCTCTGTTTCTCCGGGTGTGACTTTGGCCATTAACTCTGGTGTGAAAGGTCTAAACATTTTCCCTCGTGTTGGCGTGCTTGGCGGTGAGTTCTCTGATGATGTGAAAGCTATGGCTAACATCACTGACGAAAAAGCAGTTGGTGGTTCAGCAGCTCTATACATGTTCTATACCGCTGGCGACGACGGCACTTATTTCGGCTTGTACCCTGAGTACAACTACCTGTCTGGTGATGTCGATATGTCTGTTTTGAATACCAACTTCCTAATGTCGACACCGCTTAGTAACGACAAAACGCGTTGGGGCCAAATCAAAATCATTAACACGAACACAACGGTCAAAAACAGCTTCATTGATGAAAAAGTCAACGACACCGTGGTATGGGCAAACTACAAATTTTACTTCTAATTCAGGCTTATATCAGCGTTGAGATTAAACAAATTTAGACAGGTAATTATTATGAAAACTACATTTAAACTACGCAACATCGCACTACTTGTAGCATATACGCTTACTGCTGGCGCAGCAGTAGCAGAATCACCACTTGAGAAAGCGCTGGCTGAACCAGGTGCAAAACCAATCATCCCTGTAACTCAAGTGAAAGAAGGGTTTGATAAAACGTTTATTGACGAAGCAAATGCTGCTTTTGGTAACTTCCACATGCAGATGGGGGGCGACCATGCACTTTACTACGCAATCAATATGACTAAATACGTGCCTGCAGAACTGGCTATGCCTCACGGTGAAGTAAGCGTTTTAAAGCGCAATATTGATGAGTCTCTTAACGACCTTACTTTTACCATGGGTGACGGCAGTGAGTCTGTCTCACTGAATGAATACATTCATGAAGAGAAAACACGCGTACAAGGCATCATGATCCTAAAAGGTGGTGAGGTGGTCTACGAGGAATTTCCTGGTATGAACCCTTATGACACTCACTTATGGGCGTCAGTGGCAAAATCGACCGTTGGAACCTTGCTAACCATGCTAGAAGCCGAAGGCAAAGTCGATATGACTAAGCCAATTACAGAATATGTTCCTGAGTTAAAAGGTACTGAGTGGGACAATATCATCATGCTTGATGCGATGAACATGGCTTCTGGTTTAGACATCAGTGAAAACGCAGCTAATACCTTAAATCCTCGCTCTGTTTTCCAGCGCATGCTGTCAGCTGACTTCCATGTTGTTAATGCCGATGGTGTAAGAGAAGACGAAATGAAAGTGCTGCGTGATGTTGTTCCATTGGAAGGTGAGCCTTCTGGTGAAGTGGCTCGCTACAGTTCAACAATTACCAAAGTGCTGGGTGTAGCAATTGAAAACATCACTCAACAACCATTTACTCAAGTATTTGAAGATCGAATTTGGTCAAAAATTGGTGCTCGCGCTTCAGCTCAGGTGAACGTATCACCAGCAGGTCACGCGGTATCTTACGGTTTAGTTCATTCGCGTTTGGATGATTTAGCACGCTACGGTTTGCTGTTCACTCCAAGTTGGGACACGGTGGCTCAAGAGCAAGTGATTTCAAATGAAGTACTAGAAAAAATGCAAAAAGGCGGTAACCACGAGGCTTACATGGCGGGTGACTTTACTGACCACTCTTGGGTTAAAGCGTCATTTGGTAAAGATATGCCAATCTACAATACGCACCAATGGGATGCGGCTTGGGAAGATGGTGCGCTATTTAAACATGGTAACTTATACCAAAACCTTTATGTGGACCCAGTGCGTGACGTTGTAGGCGTAGCTTTCTCTACGTCTCCGGTCTACCTAACACCTGACCTAATCCCGGGTTACCTACGAGAAGCAGCTAAACAGCTCGCCGACAAATAACCTGTAAGCCCTCCTCACTAGGGGAGGGCATCTGAAAAACACTTTTAATCGACGTATTGAGTTTCTTCATGAAAATGAGGAAGGGCCTCGTACATTTGGCATAACCTATTTTTATTGAGTGTCATGGTATGAATCAACAAAATCCAATCCTTAAAAAGAGTATCCTAGCGATGGGAATCACTGCTGCAGTCGGTCTTTCGACTTCTGCAATGGCCAACTCTTTTGAGGTGACAGATCGCACTAGTATGGACCTTTCGGGCAAGATTGTTGGAGCGCTCATTGCGGATAGCGATGTGTCAGGTATGGGTGCCAATAACACCGCAAATGGTCCATTTGGCAAAAATGATGACAGTAACATTGCCATTGATACCACGTTAACTCGCCTTAATTTCGGTACCAACACCGAGTTAGATGGTGATGAGTCTATCAAATCGTTTGTGTCTTTCGACTTTAACGGTGCAAACAACGGCAAGATGTCACTGCGTATGCGAGAAGCGTATGTGAATTGGAAAATTGGTAACGGCTCATTGCTGGTGGGTCAAACATGGTCAACCTTGATGGATATGAACCGACTGCCAGATACAGTTCTAGAACCAACGTTGAGTGGCGTTGTTTTTACTCGCCAACCAATGATTCGTTGGTCTCAAACACTTGGTACTTTTCGCTATGACATAGCGTTAGAAAGTGGCTCAAATCGCGTTCAAACCGAAGATAACGAAACGGTGTTAGACAATTCCTCTGATTACCCAGATTTGATTGTCGGTCTTCAAACGAATACTGAAGATTATTGGGTACGTGCATCTGGTGTTGTAAACCAAATTACCACCAAAGATACCCATAAAAACCAAACAGTCGATGATATGGGTTGGGGTTATCAACTATCCGGTGGTATCAAGTTCGATGAAAAGAATCATTTCTCTTTAGCGTACTTCAACAGTTATGGAAATGATCGATACATCCTTGGTGTGAGCGGCACAGGTCCAATCTACAACCCTCAAACTGACGACTTCCAAATTCGTGAGTCAGAAGCTATGTGGGGGTCGATAAGCCACTCTTGGACTCCATCGCTTAAGTCAACACTTGCTTATGGTATGTGGCAGGCAGATGCTCTAGAGGAGCAAGCGGACACGTTCACTAGCACTCAATTTGCCGCAGCCAACTTGAAATGGACCGTACGAGAGAATCTAGTTGCAGGGTTTGAATACAACTACACCACTCACGATCGTTCGGCATCAGATAGTCGTGATAACCACCGTTTGATCTTCGCAATCGATTATCAATTTTAGGCATCTAGTTAATTAACCAAACATGAGAAAACAGATGTCGTGAAAATGGTCGTCTCTCCTCATAGGAGCAATTGTGAAAACTTTTAACCTTAATCAATTAACTTCAGCAGTTGCACTAGGCAGTGCGTTGGTATTTTCTTCAGCCGTGTTTGCTGACACAGAAATCAACCCAAATGGTCCAACAATGGCGCAGGCAAGTGAGCTAAGTACGTCACGTTCGGTCGATGAAATCAATGCTATTAGCGCGTTTTTTAATCAACCTGAAAACAAAGTGAAGATTCAGTTTCCTTCGGCTGAAACAGAGTTCGCTTGGGTAAACATGTCTAAGTTCTACCCAACCGTTCAAGTGCCACGTAATGGTGAGGTTTCTGAACTTCCTTACGCAATCAATGCAGACATCAACGATGTTAAGTACATGAACTACCGTTCAGAGAAAGAAATCTCAGTGGATGAGCACTTCGAAACTAAACCAATTGACGCAATGGTCGTGGTTAAAGATGGCAAAATCGTGTTTGAACGTTACAAAACCATGCGCCCACAAGATAAACACTTGTGGATGTCAGTATCAAAAGTAACGGGTTCTACGATTCTGGCGATGTTTGAACAAGAAGGCAAAATTGACGTGCAAAAACCTGTCAGCCACTACCTTCCAGAGCTAAAAGGTTCGGTTTGGGATACTGTAAAGGTTGAAGAATCTTTGGATATGGCTTCTGGTCTAAACGGTACAGAGCACGATGAGCCGACACCAGATTCACGTACGAACCCTGACCAGATCTGGTTCCGTTGGGCAGCAACCGATATGGTAGGCATGGTACCTGACGTGCGCGGCCGTGATGAAAGCTGGGTTGATGTTTTGACTTCAATGGAGCGTAAAACTCCAGGGCATCAACTGTTTGAATACAACTCTATTAACACGTTTGTAATCAACCGCATCGTAGAGCATGTGTCTGGTAAACCATTGTCAGAGCTTTTTTCTGAGCGTATTTGGAGCAAGTTAGGTATGGAGCACGACGCTTACTACATGAGCAGCCCAGCAGGTAATACTCTTGGCTTTATGGGTGTGAACTCTACACTTCGCGACCTAGCTCGATTTGGTATGGCATTTACGCCAAGCATTGAGCAAATTGCGGGCGAAAAAATTGTCTCTGATGAGATCATGGAGAAAATCCACGACCGTAAATACATCGATCAATACCCTGATGGTTACTTAGGTAAAAAACTGACCAAAAACTTTGCTGACGATGCAGGTAACATCAGTAACCGTTATCAGTGGGATGCAGTCACTTCTGAAGGTGACCTGTACAAAGCCGGAGTCGGTGGGCAAGGTGTTTATATTTCACCTTCAACAGACACCGTTGTTGCTTGGTTCTCAACTGGTGATGGTGAAAACCAAGAAGAGTCAATGGCGAGAGCGATTGTCCAAGCGATTAAATAAAGATCGTTGGAAGTGTTGATAGCTCAAATACTATACCAATTGTATTAACCCTAGTGGCGCAAGCCTAGTAATTAGCGAGGTGGCTCCCCGATGCGGACCACCTTATTTGGAATTTATCCAAATTAAAAATGCTGTTTATTGAGGAGTCTGTTTAAAGATCACTGTCACGTTTTTGTCCAAAAATGAGTTTGTCTAACCACCTCCCTCACACCCCAACACCGCCACAAACGCATCCAAATACTGCTCGATAGTCAGATCCGCTGAAACGGGTGGTAGCTCCACGGTGATGCACGGTAGGTTTCTTTCTTGGCACCAAGTGCCGAATGAGCCTGGGGTTTCGTAATCGACGTCTTCGACAAGTGGTAGGTTGAACTGTTTACCCAGCCAAGTGGCGAGTTCAGATTGGGTTGGGTCGTCGACCATAGCGAGTGGTTCGTGGAAAGAGATGACGAATTTAGGTTGGCGCTGTTCGATGAGGTTGATGAGTGACTGCACTTCTGGTTCGAGCTGGTTGGCTTGGCCGGTTTTCACTTTGACATCTCTGACAGGTGTGTGGGAACTCCAGCGATAGACGGTGCCGTTTTCAGTCCAGTTTTGAGTCGGAAAGGCGCGGTTCAAATCGACTTGGTTAGCATTAGCGCGGGTACCTAGCTGATTGCCATCTGGGTTCATCGACAGAATCACATCGTGTCGTAAGTTGGCGGCAGGCAAGCTTCTTAGGGCGCAAGACAAACCCGCGATAGAAGCGGTTTCATCGCCGTGTGTGCCTGCTAAAATCAGCCCGCGAGATTCGCTTTCTATTTGTGCGGGGAAGTAGAGCAAAGGCGCACCTAACACCGATTTTCCATATGACAGCGGCTTTATCGAAAACGCAGCTCTTTCCGTTCTTGGAATTAAACTCACCTTAATCTCCTGATTGATCAAGTACTATCAAATAGTAAAACCAATCGTAGTAAATAACTGTTCACCCTAGCTTGTTAAAAATCTCGATAACGTCGTTAGATTTTTTGATTGTAGAATAACTACTTATCGAAAAAAGCCGCCTTGTTCTCAAGCTTTTTTCCTGCGCTATTTTTGAACACTTACTTACTTACTGTGATTGCTATAACTACTATTTAGATGACCTCTATTTAATAAACCATAGCGTCAAAACTCGTCAACCGTCACATTGTTAATTTTATTACTTGCTTCAAAGATAGGCTAGGAGAGCAAACAAACATGGATTTTAAAAAACATTCAACGGCTTTACTCATTTCATCTCTATTGACCCCTTTTATCGCAGTGACAGCCGTTGCTGAAACCTTACCTGCTGGTGTTTCATTGGCAAAAGACCAACACTTAGTTCGTGCCAATGATGCAGAAGCGGCGACACTCGATCCTGCGAAAGCTGAAGGCCTGCCTGAAATGCACATTTTACGAGACCTATTTGAAGGTTTAGTGATTCAAGATCGCGATGGCAACATTACTCCTGGTGTTGCGGAATCTTGGGAAACCGAAGACAACCAGACGTTTGTATTCCACCTACGTAAAGATGCTAAATGGTCGAATGGCGATCCGGTGACAGCCGATGATTTCGTGTATGCGATAAGACGTGCGGTAGACCCGAAACTTGCTTCGCCGAATGTTTGGTATCTCAAGCTTACCAAAATCAACAATATTGCTGACGTAGCAGAAGGTAAAAAGCCCGTCGAAGAGCTCGGTATCTCTGCTGTCGATAAACACACGGTGAAGTTCGATCTTGATAGCAAAGTGCCATACTTTGTTGCGATGACGGGTCACACATCTATGATGCCCGTTCATAAGGCAACGCTAGAAAACAGCGATAAGCCGTGGAGCGACCCTAAGCAGTTTGTAGGGAATGGCGCTTTTGTTTTAGATGAGTGGGTGGTTAACGAACGGATTGAACTGAAGAAGAATTCTAACTACTGGGATAGCTCAGATACCAATCTAACCCAAGTGACTTACATTCCGTTCGAAAACCAAAACGCTTCGATTAACCGTTATGCGGTGGGCGAGGTCGATATCACGTCTGACGTACCAACACACATGGCGCAGCAGCTTAAAACCAAATACCAAGATGCGTTTACCGCGGTACCTTTGTTGTGTACCTACTACTACGCGTTCAATACCACGCGTCCACCGTTTGACGATTCACGAGTGCGTAAAGCGGTATCGTATTCAATGATGCGTGATGTGATCACCAATGGTGTCACTCAGGTGGGTAACCTACCTGCTTATACTTTTGCCCATGAGTACACGGCAGGTTTTGATGCGACTCAGCCTGAATACAGCACATGGACTCAAAAGGAACGTGACCAAAAAGCAAAAGAGCTACTGAAAGAAGCGGGGTACGATGCAGCTAATCCATTGGATTTCAAATTGCTCTACAACACCAGTGAGTCGAACAAGTCGATTGCAGTGGCCATCGCTTCAATGTTGAAAGGTAACCTCGGCGCGCAAGTTGAGCTGGAAAACCAAGAGTGGAAGTCTTACCTAGTATCACGTCGCCAAGGTGATTTTGATGTAATGCGAGCGTCTTGGTGTGGTGACTACAATGAAGCGTCGACCTTCTTGAGCCTATTGCGCTCTGAGTCATCGGGTAATTTTGCTCGTTACAACAACGACAAGTACGACTCAGCGATGGACAGCGCATTAGCCGCAACCAATGAGCAAGATCGCCAAAGTTTCTATGATCAAGCCGAGCAGTTACTGGCTGAAGATATGCCTATCGCGCCAATCTATTACTACATGCAGGCCCGCCTAGTGCGACCAAGTGTCGGTGGTTTTGCTAAGAACAACGTTGAAGGGCGCATCTATTCTAAGGATCTTTATATCAAAGAATAGATAAGCTTGATGCGAGCTCTGATATGACGAAGCGAAGGCGTTGAGTATAAAAATAGAAATAATAAATAGAAGAAAAGGGACGTTGATCATAAATATCTGATCAATGTCCCTTCGTCATTAATCTGTAACTAGAACCGCAAAAAACTGAAACCTGATTGAAGTATTTTTCACTTTTATTTCAATCAGGTGAAGCCATGTTACCCCCTCTACGCGCCCTTGTTGCGTTCGAAGCTGTTGCTCGTCTTGGTTCCATTGGCGCCGCTGCCCGAGAGCTTTGTGTGACTCAAGCTGCGGTGAGCCAGCAGCTCAAAAGTTTAGAAGCCTTTCTCGATACGACCCTGTTTGAACGCAGCTCTAAAGGCGTGAAGCTAACCTCTTCAGCTCAACATTATCAACCGATTGTTGCGGGCTCGCTTGCTCACTTGAAGCTGCAGACTCAAATCCTGTTCGGGGAAAAAGAAACCGATGTGTTAAGCCTGCGCGTTAACCATACCTTTTGCCATAACTGGCTGTTACCTCGCCTGCCATCCTTTTATCAAAAATACCCTTTTATCAGGCTCGATATTCAGCTGGTGGACTGGCCATCAACTACCCCTTGTCAGAATGTTGATATCGAACTGACCAATGGCAAGGTCGAAAGCGAAGACACCCATTGCGAGCGACTGTTTCAAGAACATTGGCAGTTGGTGTGTAGTCCTCAATTCAAAGCCGAGCATCAAGAATTACTCAGCAAGCCCGACTTCGCTGCTCTGCCAACGGTTCAGGTGAAAGGCTATCGAGAGAACTGGTTGCAATGGCTTGGGCATAACCAATTCGAGATGACTTTACCGAAAGTTCTGCTCGAAGTGAGTAACTCTTTACATGCCTTAGAGGCGGTCAAACATGGCATTGGAATGTTGCTGGTACGTTCGCTTGCAGTGTCTGAATTGCTCAGGAAAGAAGACCTTGTATTAGCAAGTGATTCGTCGATGCCTGCCGAGTCTGCCCACTATCTCATTACCAAACACAGTCGCAGCGCAAAGGTGAATTTCTTCTGTGATTGGCTCTACCACCAGATGGAAGACGGTGAACTGGAGTAAACATTTTCTTATGGATATCCATAAAAAAAATGAAGGGCGCTCTTACTAACCTGTCATAAAAAACACTTAGTTTAACCGCATACAAATAAGGACGAGGTCACCATGAGTGCTTTCTCACAACCAATGAAAAACCGCTTAAAGGTACTGTTATTTACTGCACCGTTGTTGGTGCCACTGTTTACTTTTTGGCTCGTACCATTTGGTTATTCAATTTATATCAGCTTCACCGATTGGGATTACATCTCGCCAGATTATTCGTTCATCGGTTTAGAAAATTACGAGTATATGGTTGAGGACTACGAGTTCATTCAAGCAGTACTCAACACGTTTTGGTTCTCGGTCGGGGTGGTGATTCCAACCATCATTCTTGGTCTTGTGTTTGCGATGTTGCTACACAAAAACTTCAAGGGCAGCCAGTTTTATCGTGCGGTGATCTTTTCTCCTTGGATCACACCAACCGTCGCGGTGTCGATTGTTTGGTCTTGGGTTTTTGAAACTAAATCGGGCTTGGCAAACCACTTATTGGAGTCGGCAGGGTTTAGCGCGATTCCATGGCTAGAGAACGGTAACACAGCCTTGATTGCGGTGATTATCGTAACGGTGTGGCAAGCAATTGGTTGGACGATGCTGTTTTACATCAGTGCGCTCAACAAGATTCCTGAGTCTTTGTACGAAGCCTCTTTGATTGATGGTTGTAGCAGCTTAACGCGATTTTTGAAGATAACGTTGCCGCTGATTTCCCCAACCACATTCTTCTTGGTGGTGGTCAACATTATTACGGCAATGCAGGCATTCGATCAGTTCCAGATCCTAACGCAAGGCGGGCCGGGTGGTGAAACTCGTACCTTGCTGTACTTGTTCTACCAACAAGCGTTTGAACGTTACGAAATGGGACCTGCGGCCGCGACATCGTTAGTGATATTCCTAATTACTGGATTGTTGGCACTTATTAATACCTACATCGGCAAGCGCTGGGTGTACTACTAGTCGATTTTTGAAAGGACAGAATTATGACCACGCAAGTATTAGATGCCAATCAAGTATTAGCTCAGAGAACTGCTGAATCTAAAGTCACAGCCAAAGTGAAAACGAACAGATCAGAGAATGCGTCAAAGAAAACCTCAATGGATCGCCGTTCGTTTATCGCACTGGCTAAGCACCTTTTCTTAGCGACCTGCGGAACCATCATGGTGTTTCCGTTCTTATGGATGCTGTCTGGTTCGCTGAAAACCAATGATGAGATTTTTGCTAGCCCGTTGAATTTGATTCCAGAACAGTTTCGCTGGGAAACCTTTGTTGAAACCTTTCACAGCGCGCCGTTTGGCTTGTACATCTTCAATAGTTTTAGTGTGGCTTTGTTCACTACCTTGTTGGTGATTGTGAACTCAGCGATGTTTGCATACGCATTAACGCAGCTGAAGTTTCGCTCGAAAACCGTACTCTATTTTATCGTGATGGGCTGTTACATGCTGCCGGGCGCTGTGACTTACATTCCGTCTTACATCACCCTGGCAAGACTGGGTTTGTTGGATTCGCACATGGGCTTAGTGGCGTCGAATGCGGCGTCGGTTTTCGGTGTGTTCTATCTACGCCAAGTGTTTATCAAGGTGCATCCGTCGCTGATTGAAGCGGCACGAATTGATGGTGCAGGTGAGCTCAAAATTTTATGGGCAATCATCTTACCGCAATGCCGAGCAGCAGTCGCAACACTGTTCCTCATCACTTTTATTACCAATTACAACAGCTACATGTGGCCTAGCTTGGTTATCACCACTCAGGAACTTAACCTGATTGCGACCGGGATTCGTCACTACTTTATTGCCGAAGGTAACTATGGATTGAACTGGTCGCAAATCATGGCGGCGAGCACCATTGCAGTATTGCCTTTGTTAATTCTATTCGTCATTTGTCAAAAGACGATTCTTTCAGGTATCGCCGATAACGGCGTAAAAGAGTAAAACGGAAATGAAACTAAAAACTCTCGCACTAGTGTGTGCTGGCGCAGCAAGCGCGTCTATGTTCTCTAGCAGTGTTCTTGCCGCAACCGAAGTTAACTTTTGGTATTCCGGTGGTACTAAGCCACAGCAAATGATGACTAAGCTCATCGAAGAGTTCAATGCGAGCCAAGATGAGTATGTGGTGAAGCCAGCATTGCAAGGTAACTACACAGAAACCTACCAGAAGCTGCAAGCAGGCCTAGCGTCTAAAACGGCACCTGAACTTGTGCTGCTAGATTCAGGTCGTGCGGAAGCGATGCACGGACGTGGCTTGAGCCGTGACCTAACGCCGTTCATGGATGAAGAGTTCAACTTCTCTGATTTCATTGGTGCTTTTAAAGATCAAGTGACGGCAGACGATGGCACTATCATCGGCCTACCTGCTTACGGTACCACTCAAGTGTTCTACTACAACAAGCAGGTGTTGGCAGACAACGGCTTTACCGAGCAAGATCTAAACACATGGCAAGGCGTGGCTAAGGTCGCTGAGAAAGTCACACAGCGTGATGAGAAAGGTAACGTGACCTTCTACGGCTGGGAGCCGATGTGGGGTCAAGACAACATGATTGACGCGGCTTTCTCTAACGGCGCACAGATCATCAGTGATGACGGCAAAACAGTGCTAATCGATTCAGCTGAATGGGTTGAGGTGTGGGACAGCTTCCGTAAATGGATCCACGATGATCAAATCATGCGTATTCACTACGGTGGTCAAGGTTGGGAATACTGGTACAAAACCATTGATGACGTGATGAAAGACAACGCGCTTGGCTACACCGGTTCATCGGGTGACCAAGGTGATTTGGACTTCACTAAGCTTTCGGCAACCACACAACCGGGTTGGGGCTCAAACCCTTCTGCGCCACAAGCGGGTGCGCTAGTTTACGTTATGCCAAAAGGCACAGATGAAGCAGCAGCAAAAGGTGCATTCGAGTTTGTTGAGTTCTACACCAACGCGAAAAACACGGCGGCATGGTCAATGTTTACGGGCTACATCCCAGTACGTAACAGCGTTTCTGAAGTGCCAGAATACCAAGCGTTCACTAAAGATAATCCACAAGCTCTGATCCCGCTGAAGCAAGCGAACACGGCAACCAAAGATTTCCTAGACCCTACCAACGGTAAGATCATGGATGCGCTGAAGGTAGCTGCGGACCAGATTCAAATCCAAAACGTGCCTGCTGACAAAGCGCTAAAACAAGCGGCTAAGAAAGCACAACGTGCACTAGACCGAGCGAATCGTTCTTAGTCTGTAAAGTGATTAGCTCTTGGCTATTAGTAACGAAGATCGATTAATTAACAAAGGCCCATCTATTCGGGTGGGCCTCTTTTGACCCAGTCCTTCAATTAGGACGAATTTGGTGAAGACAATGACCCAATTTCAAGGTGAGCTGCCGTTTGGCAGAGTACGTATCCCCTTTGATGTGCCAGCAGGTTCTCACAGCGTAACGATTACCGGCACAACGGTGAAAAAAGGATTCTTGTACGCAGCGGCGTATGATGCCAACCAAGCATTTCGTGGCAAAGTGTTGTTTGAAAAGGCGCACAAGTCACTCGCTATCCAACCGGAAAACTCAGGGCTAGGCGCGATTGATGGCGCGATTCCATCGGGCGATTGGTTCTTAGAACTTTACAACCTCGAAGGTGAGTTCCGTACCGAGCGTGCGATGCAGTATCAAGTCGATGTGCTTTGCTCTGATGAGTTAGTTAATCATTCTAATGAGCTAGGTACTGACGGAGTAGAGAGTGAGCTAGAACTGAACCCAACAGTCACAACGGATCACGATATCGAGTTTGATTACAGCAACATGCTGAGCTCTGATTCTCGTTGGTACCGTGGTGATTTACACGCCCACACACAGCTTTCTGATGGTCATAATACTTTGGCAGCGGCGAAAGATATCGTCGAATCACAAGGGCTCGATTTCTTCTTCTTCACCGAGCACAACATTTGTCAGCCGAAGCTACCTGTATCAAATCAATGTTTGTTCTTGCCTGCGTTAGAAGTTACAACCGATCTCGGTCACTTCAATGTACATGGCCCAGCTCAGTCTTTGGACCTAAGAGAGGTTGAACACAGCAGCCAAGCGACCATGGAAGCCGGATTGAACTTAGCTAAAAGTGGACACAGTTCCCTTGGCATTAATCACCCGATGATGAAGCCGTGGCATTGGCATTACGATCAAGTGGATCTAACCCAAGTCTCCACGTTTGAGGTGTGCTGCGACCCAACTTGGTCGACCTCGCCAAAAGCGACCGAAGAGGCGTTATTGGTTCTCAGTGAAATGTGGAATTGTGGCCAGCGCATTACGGCGATTGGCGGCAGTGATTCACACCTTGAACCCCATGAACGTAATCCTAAATCGGATGAGCCTTCTATCTACGGTGACCCATCAACTTTCGTATACAGCCATGGCTTGAGTGGCGAAAGCATCTTGTCTGGTTTGCGTAATGGGCAAGTTTACCTAGAGCGCCGCTGTGGCTTGAAGTTTGATATTAACTTAGGTGATTTGCTACCGGGCAACGACTCTCAAGGCCAACCACTAACCTACCGAATTGTTGTTGCTGACGCAGAAAACCCTTACTACGCCGAGTGCGTGGTAGATGGCGAAATTGTTGAGCGAATCGCTTTGAGTGATGAGCTGCAAAGTATCCATATTGATGAGGGCTACCGTTGGTGCCGTGTCGATATTCGTCGCGGAGAGCTTTCCTCAGCATTAATCAACAGCACTCAACCTGCATCTGACGAACGTGAGTTTGAAGGCTGCATCAATGCCGTATTCGACGGTAAACAACCAGAATTTAACCAACCCCTAGTGCGTACTTGGGGAGAACTAATGGAGCGAATGAGCCGTGATGAAGTTTAAGGCGATGTTATTTGATAAAGACGGCACATTGTTAGAGTTCCACAAGATGTGGCTTAACGTTTCTCGTGGTGCTTGTGAGCGTGTGAAATCTTACAGTGACCAGCATCAGGGTAATCAAACTGTCACACCTGCTGAGTTACTCTTGGCCATCGGTGTTGAAGGTGATGTGGTTGATAACTATGGACTATTAGCCTCAAACCCAGTGGAAGATACCGCGACAGCGTGGTTCAACATGCTGCAACCCAATGTCTCGCTCGCTGAGTTTACTAAGGTGACCAAAGCCGCTTTCAATGACGAAGTGGAAGATAATCCAAGCTGGATTGAAGCCCTACCGGGTGTGACTGAAAAGCTCGGTCTGTTCAAGCAGCAAGGCATGATTTTAGGCATCGCGACAGCAGATACTAAAGACTCAACGATCTACACACTAGAGCAATCGGGTTTGAGTGAGATGTTCGATTATGTCGGTTACTCCGATGGTGATATCGAACCTAAACCTGCGCCAGCACTGCTCAATGCATTCTGTGAAAAGTGCGGTATTGAGCCACATGAAGTGATCATGTTTGGTGACACGGTTTCAGATATGGAGTTTGGCCGTAATGCAGGCGCAAGTAATGTTGGCGTTCTGACTGGTACGGCTCAACACAGCGAGTTAGAGCCAGTGGCGGATCTGGTTATCGCATCGGTTGCTCACTTTGAGCTCAATCAACTGCAAGAACGTGGCTAAAACGTTTCACAACAGATTGCAAAGATAGTATTTAACGAATTGATTTAAGGACAGGTTATGGCTGAAGTCACACTGAGAGGGGTAGAAAAAACCTACCCAAATGGTTTTAAGGCCGTGCACGGTGTCGATCTGAATATTCGCGAAGGTGAGTTCATGGTGTTTGTTGGGCCGTCTGGTTGCGCAAAATCCACCACACTTCGTATGATCGCAGGCCTTGAAGATATCTCAGAAGGCGATGTCTACATTGGCGATAAACGTGTAAACGAATTGCCACCTAAAGATCGTGGTATCTCGATGGTATTTCAGAACTACGCGCTTTATCCGCACATGTCGGTGTACGAAAACATGGCTTTTGGCCTTAAGCAACAGAAACTGCCAAAGCATGAAATCAATGAGCGAATTGAAGATGCAGCCAAGACTCTCGATATCGAACATCTGCTGAATAACAAGCCGGGTGAAATGTCCGGTGGTCAACGGCAACGTGTGGCGCTTGGTCGTGCGATGGTACGTAAGCCAGATGTGTTTTTGTTTGATGAGCCCTTGTCTAACTTGGATGCAAAGCTGCGTGTATCGACTCGTGTCAGCATTGCTCAGTTGCACAACAATCTTAAGCAAGAAGGGCAGAACGCCACCATGATCTACGTGACACACGATCAGGTGGAAGCCATGACACTTGGCGATCGCATCTGTGTGTTGAATCAAGGCGAGATCATGCAGGTCGATACGCCAATGAATCTTTATCAATACCCAGCAAACAAGTTTGTCGCAGGCTTTATTGGTTCGCCAGCGATGAATCTTCTCAAGGTAAGGTTGGATGAGATTGACGGTGTGATGAACGTGGTTTCTGAAAGTGGTACTCGTTGGACGCTGCCACAAGACAAGCAGATTATCGCTCGTGAAAAGATGGGGGAGTGGGTATGGTTTGGTGTTCGTCCTGAACATATCCAAATCGCTAATCACGATGCACCATTGTCTGAGGTGAATACCCAAACACACAGGCTTGATGTGGTCGAATCGATGGGTAACGAGCTGTATCTCTACTTCAAATTGGGTGCAGATAAGCTGGTGGCGCGCGTACCTTTCGATGCAGATCGCACAGCAAACAGTGGCGAAGATACGGTGCTGCATTTCAACACAAGCCAATGTCATTTATTCGATTTAGAAACAGAAGATACGCTCGATCCTAAGAGTTGATTCGGTAGCTCTTGGCAGGTGACAACTGAATAAAGAAATCCCCATTCGTTGACTAGACGAACGGGGATTTTTCTTAGTAGGGGGTTCTACTTAGTAGAGGGGTACTTTATCAATAGTGAGCAATCACTAATTCATTGATTTGTTTTAGATAGTCACCATATCCGCGGCTTTCTTCATCGCTTCTTTGGTTGAGCACTCAATCACGTTCGCATTGGCAAAGCGGTGAGCGTCTTTCACTTGAATATCGTGAGCCAAGATAACCAGCTTCGCGTTTGCTACATCTAGGTCAGTGATGCGGTTCTGAATACCGTTTTGACCTTGAGTTTCTACCTTAATCTTAAGGCCTGCCGCTAAGCCTGCTTTTTCTAGTGCTTTCGCTGCCATGAAGGTGTGTGCAACACCAGAAGGGCAACATGTTACAGCTACGATGTCGTACTCGCCTTCGCCTGCTACAGGTGCTGTTTGAGTTTGAACTGGCGCAGCTTCAACCATGTCTTCTTCCGTTTCTACTGCTACTGGTTTCCAGAAGCCAACGATAACCGCTGTGGTTAGTGAGCCAAGTGCGATACCGACCACGTACATTGGGATGTTGCTTGATACTGGCGCAGTGATTAGGCCGCCCCACGGTGCGTGCAGTAGAACGTCTGTCATGAAGCCGAATACACAACCCACGATACCGCCGGCAACGATTGAAGGAAGTACGCGCATTGGGTCGTTCGCTGCGAATGGGATTGCACCTTCCGAGATACCGATAGAACCCATGATTGCCGCTGCTTTACCTGCTTCTTGTTCTTGTTTAGAGAACTTGTTTTTGAAGAGGAAAGTTGCCAATGCCATGCCTAGAGGTGGAGTACAAATCGCGATGCCAACACCGCCCATTAGCCACGGTTGTGTGTCTACTTGAGTTTGAGCAAATAGGGTCGCTACTTTGTTGATAGGGCCACCCATATCAAACGCCGTCATACCGCCAAGGATTGTGCCCAGAACCATCTTAGATGCGCCAGCCATTGAAGCTAAGAACTCGTTCATAGAAGACATGAACAGTTTGATTGGCTCACCGATGCCCCAAAGAACGATACCTGCAGAGATTAAAGTGCCTAGAAGCGGGTAGATGAAGTAAGCACCCAGCGCCGTCATGTTCGCAGAAAGCGGGATCTTCTTAAGTTGGAACACCACGCCACCGGCGATAAAGCCTGCCACGATACAGCCAAGGAAGCCGCCGCCCATGTCAGCCATGATGCCAGAAGAGATCATCGCTGGCGCTAGTGCTGGTTTATCTGCAATTGAGTAACCAATAAAGCCGCCAAGAATGATTGGGAAAAGAACAAGGCCCTTGATACCGATGTTAGAGATGTCTGCCAGCAAGCCGTCTGCTGGAACGGCACCTTTACCCGATGCCATGACCGCTAAAGCCAACAGAACACCACCGGCTACGATGAAAGGCAACATGTGTGATGTACCGAAAAGCAGGTGACCTTTCATGGTACTAAGGATTTTTTTATAGTCGCTACTACTATTTTTATTATTAGAATTGCTACTGGTATTCGTAGCTTGATTTGCTAGGGTGCTCATAATTGTCTACGCCTTATGAATTAATTAAAATATTAAGGATTTGATGTTCATCTTTTGCGTTATGGATATCTTGAATAAATTCATCACTGAATTTTCCAAATAGTTCTTGTAGTACATAAATATGATGGTCAGCACCGTTATCTGGTGAGGCAATCATAAAAAACACGGTTGGATTAATGCCGTCTTCATCGCCATACTCGATGCCTTCTCGCTTTACGCCGATAGCGATTGCCGGCTCTGTTACTGCCTTGCTTTTTGAGTGTGGGTAAGCGATGCCGTCCATTGAGGTGATACTTTGAGATTCACGAATTTCAATGTCTGCCAAGAAGGCTTCTTTATCACTGATTCGGTTGTTCTCAAATAACATGCTTGCCAATTCTTCAAACAGTTCTTTTTTATTATTCGCTTGAAGGTTGTTATTAATTAAGTTGACGTTAGTTAGCTGTGTGATCATTTATTAACTCATTCACTATTGAAGTTCTTGAATTAAAATTAATGGATTAACCCGATTCGCGAAATAGCAAATAAAAGCCCTTCACTGTACATTTGTATCCAGCAAAATTAAGTGTGATTTGCATCATTTATGCGGTGTGATATTGATCATATTTGATGGCGTTTTGGATTAGGTTTTTGACACGCTAATAGCCTTCGTCAAAAACAAAAATGCCCCGCAAAAGCAGGGCATGAACAGTGTGTACTGAGTTCTGAGGGAGCTAGCTGTAAGCACGCGCCACGCGTCCAACGCAGTCCAGTTTGTAACTCTCAGCATAAGCAGGAATGAATACCGACTGACCTTTCTCTATCACGCAGGTTTCGCCACATTGGTGAGTGAGCACCATAGATTCGTCGAGCGGCAATAGGATCTCGGCACCTTCGGTCGTGATCTGTCGTTGATGTGAGTTTTGCACGATAGAGAACTTAAAATCCTCGACCGGAATTTCGTATTCCATCACATCACCTTGTTCAACCGGGCTGAGCAGTAATCTATCCGCAGGTTTTTCATTAAATCGAGTACAAGAAACCAGTTCGTTCACGTCCATGTACTTAGGCGTTAACCCGGCACGCAGCACATTGTCTGAGTTCGCCATGATTTCTAAGCCTGTACCCTTGATGTAAGCGTGAGGTGTTTCAGCGTCCAGATACATGGCTTGCCCCGGCTTTAGGGTGATCACGTTCAATAGCAGCGGAGCAAACAGGCCGACATCACCTGGGTATTGGTCTCCCAGTTCTGAAATCAATTGGAATACACGTTTATCAGAAAGCTTGGCCTTCATGATCAACATGGTAAGTGCCATTCCTTTTTGCTCACCTTCCAAAGACAGTAAGCTCGCAAAAAAGCAGGCTAAGCCATTGGGGGTTTGATCGCCCGCGAGATCGTTAACCATCGAATGAAGCTCTGGAATGTCGAGATAATGGAAGTGCTCAAGGATCTCGCTGATTGACCTAAAACCATTCATCGCCTTGTAGTCGGTTAGGGCATACACCAGTTCTGGCTTGTGATTAGGATCCTTGTACTTGCGGTTCCCCGCTGTCATCGGAATGCCTTGCTGCTCTTCAAGAGCGTAGCCAGATTCGGCTTGCTGCTTGTTCGGGTGAACTTGAACAGACAGTGCTTTCTCAGCAGCTAACACTTTGAATAGGTACGGCAGTTCGCCAAAACGACTCGCCACTTTCTCGCTTAGAAACAGGTTTAGGTTCTTAGAGATTAAGCTCGATAATGTGGTCTGCTGCCCGTTATCAGTCACCATTGAGCAACCATTCGGGTGAGCGCCCATCCAGATCTCCGCTTGCGGTTCACCAGATTGGTTATCAATACCAAACAGTTGGCTGAACGAAGAAGGGCTACCCCATGCGTAGTTTTGAATCACGTTGGTCATAGGGTAGAAAAATCGTTGTACGAACGAGTCGTTCGCTAAAGAAAAATCAGACATCGAAATCACCATGAAGGGAAACATGGCTTGAGCTCTATTCGTTCCTAAAAAACTATTAGCTACTAAAAACAGTAGGGTAGAGGGGCTCAAGCCATTGGAGTTGAAATGGCTTAAGCCGCTGCTGTTGTTAGCTTGGCTTTGCGTAGATTTTTAAGCGCGATACAAGTAACCGCAGTCACGCCCGCACCTGATGCCATGCACAGAAGTGCTAGCAGTGGGTAGTTCATTGCGCCTAGTAGAGCGACAACTGGGCCACCGTGAGCAACGCTGTTGGTAATCCCAAATGAGAACGCCATAACCGCAGCCGTCATTGAACCAAGCACGTTGGCTGGGATTACTGACATCGGGTCTTGAGCCGCGAAAGGAATCGCACCTTCAGAGATACCCACTAAGCCCATTGCGCCTGCTGCTTTACCCGCTTCGATTTCTGATGATTCGAACAGGTCGAACTTACGGCCAAGTCTGGTTGCGATAGCCATACCCAGTGGAGCGACAGGAATTGCACACGCCATTGCACCCATGAATTGAGTTTGACCGCTGGCAATCATGCCGACCGAGAATAGGAACGCCACCTTGTTGAACGGGCCACCCATATCAAAGCCAGCCATACCACCCAGTACAATACCAAGCAGAACCACGTTGCCTGTGCTCATGCTAGTAAGTAGGGCAGTAAGAGCATCCATCAATCCCGCGATAGGTGCGCCGATAACAAAGATGAACAGGCCAGCGATGAATAGAGAACCAGTGATCGGAGCGATCATGATAGGCACAAGCGGCTGGACGAATTTGTGGTAGTTAAACGAGGTAATCCATTTAACGAAGTAACCCACTAATAGGCCTGCGATGATTGCGCCAATGAAGCCAGTACCTGCGTCAGCACCATAGAAAGAACCGTTGTTGGCAATCCAGCCGCCAATCAAGCCAGGGGTTAGAGCTGGGCGGTCGGCAATCGCGTAAGCAATGTAGCCAGCTAAGATCGGGATCATCAGTGTGAAGGCAACCACGCCGACTTCTAAGATTTGGTTCCACATGCTGCCAGCAGGAATCGCCATACCAGATTCACTTGGCTCACCGCCAATCGCTAGCGCTAGGGCAATCAAAAGGCCGCCAGTCACCACGAATGGGATCATGTGTGACACGCCATTCATCAAGTAGCGATATAGGTCTGAACGCGCTTGTGATGCTTTTTCGGCAACGGATTGATTGGTCGGCGCTTGTTCGGCTTGGTAACTTGGTGCGTTGAGAGCTTGTTTAATCAAGCCCTGTGCGTCTTTGATTGGCGCTTTCACGTTGGTGCAAATCACGCGTTTGCCAGCAAAACGAGCCATGTCGACTTGCTTGTCACAAGCCACAACAATTGCGTCGGCACGTTCGATCTCGTCTTGAGTCGGGCTGTTTTTAACACCAATAGAACCGTTAGTTTCGACCTTGATGTCGTAACCAAGAGCCGCCGCGCCTTTCTCTAACGCCTCTGCTGCCAAATAAGTGTGTGCCACGCCAGCTGGGCAACCTGTCACGCCAATGATGAAGCCTTGTTTCTCAATATTGGTTTCTGTCTCAGCAGGTTCAGGTTTGGTAAGCAGTAGCTCTAACGCCGCTTGTTCAGAGTCGGCATTCATGAAGTTTTCGATAAAACCTTCTTCAATCAATTTTGAAGAAAGCTCTGCCAATACTTCGATGTGGTGATTGTCGCCGCCATCAGGAGAGGCAATCATAAAGAATAGTTTTGATGGCTGACCGTCATCGGCGCCGTACTCGATGCCCTGTTTGTGGACGCCGATAACAACCGCGGGTTTGATCACCGCGCTGCTTTTGGCGTGTGGTAGGGCGATGCCTTCTTCAAACCCTGTGTTGCCTTGTTCTTCTCGCGCTTTAATGTCGGCAAGAAACTGCGCTTTGTCTGAAATTCGACCTTGTGCGTACAGCACGTCTATTAGTTCTTTAAATACGTCTTCTTTGGAATTGGCGCTAAGCGAAAGCTTAATCAAATCTTGATTGATCAATGTCGTGATCATAATGAACCCCTACTCTTTTTTATTTTGTTAGGGGTATTCTGAAATTGATTACTTACCTTCTGTAGTGAAGAAAAAACGCATTTACTGGATGATTGTTGCCTTATAAATGGAGTGTGATTTTGATCGGTTAGTGGCGCGTTTTTCGGCCTCTATTGACATAGGTTGAGTCTGCTTGAGGCTTTTATTTGCAAGGGGTTTGGCGTGTAGAGTTATCGGGGGAACAATGTGCTATATCAGATTTGTGACTGGAGATTTATTCCCACTACTGGATTTTTGTAACTTAGATCTCAAATTGTGATTTTGCTCAATAGCGCTATGTTTCACTAAGGAGTATATCTATTCCCGTAGCCTTATTGCTGCTTATAAGAGTTCGAATAAATGATATTTCATGACCTAATCTCGTCGGTATTAAACGAGCGAGAACCGTTTCACAACATCTGGTTTGCTGGAGATTTTCATACGCCTTCAGCATGCAGTTATCAGGTGAACTTTCCGCGTTTAGAGCTGGTGCTAGACGGTGAGTATATAAATGAAATGGAGAGTCATGATCGCAAAATTACCAACGTTACCGCCAAAGCGGGTGATGCGATTTTCATCCCGCCTAACTGCTGGAATAAGCCCAATTGGGATACCGATTGCTCGGTTCTGAGTATGTTGTTTGGGCGTCGTCAGCTGGGTTTAAGTTTGGTGAGCAAACGCAAAGGCGAGGAGAGTTTTTATGATATTCAAAAGCACAGTATTCAGACTCGTTCTGGGTTCGCGATTGATAACATTTTGGAGGCGCTCAGCTCGTTAGCGAGAGAGAGCAACAAGCAGCCAATGGACGAGTTATTACTGCAAGCACTACTGCAATACAGCAAGTCGATGTTGGATGCGCCGGTCGAGAAGTCTCACAGCCGAGTGCAGGATGTGTATCAGGGGATTTGTATCTACATTCAAGAGAACTTCCATCGCCAAATAACCCGAGACAGCATTGCCTCACGCTTTAGCATTTCATCCAATCACTTGTCGCGAATGTTCCGTCAGCAAGGCCACATGACGTTGGCAGAATACATCACACGCGTGCGAGTCGACCGCGCCAAGTTCATGCTCAAAAAGTACAACTTCAAGCTCAATGAAGTGGCGGTGCGTTGTGGCTTCAAGGACGTGAATTACTTTTGTCGAGTGTTTAAAAATCGAACAGGAAGAACACCGACACAATATCGTGGGTCAATCTAATATACTCTAAAATTCCCTTTTCTGACCTGAGCTTATACGACCGAAATTTGTATGACTAGAGCATCACTGCTGACTCCGAACTGCTATGATCCATTTGCTTTGTGTTCTCCTCTTCCGTTTATTCCTACGCTTCATATCTAAGTCCATTTTTCTATTTACCGTGTTTCACTAAGTAACTCCAATTAATAATATTAAGGGTTAGTTTTGCGAGTTGCTTATTATTTCCGCTCTCTATTGATTGAATTAAATGTGTGAGAGTTGATGTATTAACGCGATGCATTTAATGAATGTTAAGTAAATTAAAAACTACTTATCGAGACGACAAAATCTTGTTATTGTTGTCCGAGTTACTGATTGAGTTTGATTTAAGTCATTGATTTTAAATGTTTACCTTGTGTCGGCTTATTCTTTATTTACTAGCGCGCAATTAATGCCTCGAAATCAAATATTCAGGTTTATATGTCCCATCACAATCTTGACTTATAATACTACAAATTAAATTTTCTATGGATAATATGCTCTTCAGATATTAATAATAAAGAAGACTTAATTCATGGAACTCAATACTCTGATCGTAGGAATTTATTTCCTTTTCCTTATCGCAATAGGTTGGATGTTTAGAACGTTCACCAGTACAACCAGTGACTATTTCCGCGGGGGCGGTAACATGCTTTGGTGGATGGTTGGCGCAACTGCGTTTATGACTCAGTTCAGTGCTTGGACTTTCACCGGTGCAGCAGGTAAAGCGTATGCCGATGGTATGGCTGTCGCGGTTATCTTCCTAGCAAACGCATTTGGTTACTTGATGAACTACCTGTACTTTGCTCCGAAATTCCGTCAGCTGCGTGTAGTCACGCCAATTGACGCGATTCGCATGCGTTTTGGTAGCTTGAACGAGCAAGTGTTTACTTGGTCTGGCATGCCGAACAGTATAGTGTCTGCAGGTATCTGGCTAAATGGCTTGGCGATTATCGCATCGGGCATCTTTGGCTTCGATATGACGACAACCATCGTTCTAACCGGTCTTGTTGTACTGGTGATGTCGGTGACAGGCGGTTCATGGGCGGTTATCGCATCTGACTTCATGCAGATGGTCATCATCATGGCGGTAACAGTAACGTGTGCTGCGGTCGCTATTGTGCAAGGTGGCGGTGTTACTGAGATCATTAATGACTTCCCTGTAGCAGAAGGCGCATCATTCGTTTCGGGTAACAATCTGAACTACGTAAGCATCTTCGGAATCTGGGCATTTTTCATCTTCTTCAAGCAGTTCAGTATTACTAACAACATGTTGAACTCTTACCGTTACCTAGCGGCAAAAGACTCTAAGAACGCGAAGAAAGCAGCACTATTGGCGTGTATTCTGATGACAATTGGTCCAATCATTTGGTTCATGCCACCTTGGTTTGTTGCGGGACAAGGCGTTGATCTTGCAGCGCATTACCCAGATGCAGGTTCTAAAGCGGGCGATTTTGCTTACCTATACTTTGTAGAGCAATACATGCCAGCAGGTATGGTGGGGCTTCTAATCGCAGCGATGTTTGCGGCAACCATGTCTTCAATGGACTCAGGCTTAAACCGTAACTCAGGTATCTTTGTAATCAACTTCTACCAACCAATTCTTCGTCCAAACGCGACAGAGAAAGAGCTGATGATTGTGTCTAAGTTGATGTCTACCTTCTTTGGTCTTGCTATCATCCTTATCGCGCTGTTTATCAACTCGCTAAAAGGCTTGAGCCTGTTCGACACCATGATGTACGTGGGCGCATTAATCGGCTTCCCAATGACCATCCCTGCATTCTGTGGTTTCTTCCTTAAGAAGACTCCGGACTGGGCAGGTTGGGGTACGCTAGTAGTTGGTGCGATTGTGTCTTACATCGTTGGTTTCGTGATTACCGCTGAGATGCTGCAGAACCTGTTCAACCTAGAGCCGCTAACGAGCCGTGAATGGTCTGACTTGAAAGTAGCGGTAGGTCTGATTGCACACTTAACATTTACTGCTGGCTTTTTTATTCTATCGACTCTGTTCTACAAACCACTAGAGGCGTCTCGTCAGAAAGATGTGGACACCTTCTTCAACAACCTTGCGACGCCATTGGTTTCTGAATCAACAGCTCAGAAGAAACTGGATAACAAACAACGTCACATGCTGGGCTCACTGATTGCAGTGTCTGGTGTGGCAGTGATGGCGATGTTTGCTCTGCCAAACCCATTCTGGGGAAGAATGATGTTCGTATTGTGTGGCGGTATCGTGTTCATCGTTGGTCTGATGCTGGTGAAAGCCGTGGACGACTCGGTGGAAGATGCGAAACAAGAGAACAAAACGGCTTAGGTAACTAAACTTACTAAATGGGCCATATAGAATAGAACGGCTGAGCGTGATTGCTCAGCCGTTTTTTATTGTGTGAACCATTGAGATTACAACTACTGGAGCGAGTAACTTAGATAATTAAGGAAATGAATTTAAAAGGGAGAGAAGAACTAAATCAGACGTGAAGAGATGTACATCAACAGCGCTTGTAGATCGACACTGCTTCGAGTCTTTTGTAAACGCTCATTGACCTGATCGTGAAGCAGGTTTCTGGTTAGGTTAGTGGCCGCCACAATGTGCTCTCGCTGTGGCTTGGTAGGCAGTACCAAAGCGATAGCAACGTGCACCTCTCCAATGCGTGAAGCCCAATCAATCGGGTCGTCACTGACGATGACCGCAATCGAGAGATCTTGAGTCGATTCAAACATTACATGTGGAAGTGCGATTCCCGGGGATACACACGTAGACGAGCGTTCCTCTCGCTTAATAAAGGCAAGAATCAGCTCATCCGGATCTTCTGGATACACGAGGTGAGCGAGCCCTTTTAAGCACTCAAATTTGGTCAGTTGAGTTTGTGCTTTGGCATGGTGCCACTTGATCTCACAAGGTGGACATATCTGCGGCATACGCTGGATTAGATCTTTCGAGAACTCATGGTTCACTTGCGAGCCAACCATAGCGTAATGCTCAGCAATCACATCTTTAAGAACGAAACACGCTAGCTCTGCATCAATACCGACCGCAGTGATCTGACATAAATCACCACGAAGTAAACCCACTTGTAGCATTGCAACGGATTTGGAGAGATCAGCCGTTCGGTTTTGAGTGATGTTGATAATGCGGATGTTGCTTTTGAACTTCTTCGCTAAGCGAGTCAGCGGCTGCGCGACATGTGAGTTCGCGGCAGGATCGTTAACGAAGAAGGTGATCTGGTATTCGTTCATAAAAGGTTTAAGTTCGACAATGCTTAATGAAGACTTTATCGACACTCAATAACACCTCTTCCATTGGAACAAATACGGTTTTGGCTGGGTCAAATCGGCTTGGTTGTTCGATGTCGATATCAGAGACGATCAACACTTTGTCTGCGAGGGTAATATCCTGGCCTGTCAGTAAGTTTTCAATACCCATAGCGCCTTGCGTCTCAACCTTGATCGAAACGTTGAACTTAGGGGCTGTTTTATTTAGAGCATCAGCTGCCATATAGGTGTGCGCAATGCCTGTAGGGCACGCAGTTACCGCTACAATTCTCATTATTATTCTCGGCTTGTGTGGATCAGATACTATTATCCGAATCTGTGGATTTTATGGATTGCCGTTTTTAATTCAAAGGTGGACGTCACACTCTGAGTTCTTGGTTACAATTATCCAGTTAATGCACTTTTCGTCCTATATATTGAGAAGCCTTGCGTCGTTAATCTTTTCATCTCATTAACTTCTTTAGCTCATTTACTTAAATCGGCACTCGTACGAGGCAGCATATGGATATCACTAACATTATCGAGCCAGAGATTATCTGCTTGGAATTACAGGCAGACTCGAAACAGGCGGTATTTGAAGAGCTTGTTGAACTGCTCGACCGTGCCGGTAAGCTCTCGAGTAAAAGTGATTTCCTTGATGATATCTGGAAGCGTGAAGCTATAGGTAATACTGGATTTGATGATGGTATTGCGATTCCACACGCGAAAAGTAAAGCCGTAGCTAAACCTGCTGTCGCCGTCGGTATCAGTCGTTCTGGAATCGATTATGGGGCCGACGGTGGTGAATTGTCGGATGTGTTCTTTATGCTCGCTTCACCCGATAACAATGATGATCATCATATCGAGGTATTGGCTCAAATATCGACCAAACTGATTGAAGATGACTTTGTTACAAAATTAAAGGCAGTGGAGTCGGTAGAGGAAGCTTTGGAGTTGTTTCTCGAAGCCAATTCTGAATCGTTCGATAGTTACGCCTCCAACTATCATGAAGTGTACATCGAGCCGCTCAGTCCTTGGGCTCAATCTCTCAATCGCCTTAAAGAACACTTGTTGTACGGTACTTCACACATGATTCCATTCGTGGTCGCGGGCGGTGTTCTGTTGTCTTTATCGGTCATGATGTCTGGTCACGGTGCCGTTCCAGAGAGCGGCGTTTTGGCTGACATTGCACAAATGGGTATTGCGGGTTTAACGCTTTTTACCGCCGTGCTCGGCGGTTACATCGCCTATTCAATGGCAGACAAACCGGGTTTAGCACCAGGCATGATTGGTTCTTGGGTGGCGGTTAATCAATACAACACTGGTTTCCTTGGTGCGATTGTGGTCGGCTTTTTCGCAGGCTTTGTGGTTAATCTACTTAAGAAGATCAAGCTGCCAGACAGCATGATCTCGCTGAGCTCTATCTTCATCTATCCGCTTGTCGGCACTTTTGTTACCTGTGGGGCTGTGATGTGGGTGATTGGTGCCCCCATTGCGCAGGTGATGCTTGAGATGAATCAAATGCTGACTGGCATGGCTGGCTCAGGAAAAGTGGTTCTGGGTAGCATTCTAGGTGCAATGACCGCGTTTGATATGGGCGGCCCAATCAACAAAGTAGCCACGCTGTTTGCACAAACTCAGGTGAATACTCAGCCATGGTTAATGGGGGGGGTTGGCATTGCCATTTGTACACCTCCATTAGGTATGGCGCTGGCGACTTTCTTATCGCCGAAGAAGTTTAAACGAGACGAACGCGAAGCAGGTAAAGCAGCAGGTATTATGGGAATGATTGGCATCAGTGAAGGTGCAATCCCATTTGCAGCGGCCGATCCTGCGCGTGTTCTGCCTGCGGTTGTGGCTGGTGGCATTGTCGGTAACGTGGTTGGCTTTATGTTCCATGTAGTAAACCATGCTCCTTGGGGGGGCTGGATTGTTTTGCCTGTGGTTGATGGCAAGATTGGCTACATTGTTGGAACGTTAGCGGGTGCACTGACGACGGCTGCGATCGTTATACTGCTTAAAAAGAATGTGGTTGAAGACGAGTCTCGCTCTAATCAATTTGCGGGTGGTTCGGTCACGGAAGAAGGGCAAGCTGATGTACTTGCTATTACTTCTTGCCCGTCAGGTGTCGCGCACACTTTTCTGGCGGCTAAGTCTTTGGAAAAGGCGGCACATCATCTTGGGGTTCGGATAAAAGTCGAAACACAAGGTGCAAACGGGATAGGCAATCGCATTACACAAAAAGATATTGAAAAAGCTAGGCTAGTGATTTTTGCTCACGATGTGGCAATCAAAGAAGTCGAGCGCTTTGCGAACGTTAAAACCTTAGATGTCAGCACCAAAGAAGCGATGCTTAATGCACAGGCGTTAATCATGAGGAAAGTATAAAAGTAATCTGCTCTTGAGATTGGCTGAAAAGCGATAAATAAAAAGACGCCCAAGTATTGATAATAATACTTGGGCGTCTTTTTATATGGTCTGAGCTTATATAAGTTCAGCCTCTAAAAAGGGTGGTACTTAAATACGTCCTCAACCATCGAATTGAGTAATTCGATGTCGTCGCATGTTTTCGCATAGGTACGCAGGCCAGCGATTTGAACCTGAACATGACGAGCAAGCTGAGCGGGTTCTCGCTCTTTGCTTATCTCACCTAGATCTTGTGATTCAGCTATCAACTTGGCGAATTCACCTTCCATGATTTTCAATGATTTCTTGGCTTCTTCCAATAATTCGGCGTGCTCATCAGTAAGCTCGGCCACCGTTTTTGCCAGCATACACATGCCATTTGGTGAGCTTTGTTTTGATTCGACTACAGCACGTTTGACGAAGTTTTCGAGCGCTTTGATTGGAGAATCCGTTTCACTGCGAAAGCGATTCAGATTGAGAATGCCAAGCTCGGTATAACGAGCAAGAGTTTCCTTAAATAGGCCTTCTTTGCTGCCAAAAGTCGCGTAGATGCTTCCCGGACGCATATCAATCACGTCTTGCAGGTTGCGCATAGAAGTTGCGTGAAAGCCCTTTTCCCAATACAGGTTAGTTGCTTTGTCTACTACGTCTTGTCTATCGAACTTAGCGGTCTTAGCCATAACATCTACTTTATTAATCTGAACATATGTTCAATATTTTATGCTGAACGCCCGTTCTAGTAAAGGTGTGTTTAGCTGCTTTGCGCAGGCTTAGAACATCAAAGAGTTAATAAAACATCCCGATCATCAGGAAATCATCTTAATCATCAATAACTTCTACGGTCTTGTGCTGAGCGCCGTAGTAGGTGCCTTCATCGATGGTGTACATCAATGTTGCTTCGCACTCTGGACAATCGAATTCCTCATTGGGTTCAATGGCCGCTTCTTCTACCCATTCCCAACCGATATGTTCTTCGCAAGCGGGACAATCCATACAATATCTCTCAGTTGTTGTCGCATATTTATTGCGAATCTCTACTTTAATAATTCGGCATTATACATATTTAGTTAACGAGGAATAGACAGTTAATCAGCGCAGAATAGGGAGTTGGTTAGTTGTGAATCAATCGCTGGCGAGCGTTGAATCTATAGTTAGTTCTGAATATTTCGTTTTCTCTGAGCACATAATTGGTGCAGACCTACCCCTTTTGGGTAGTTAAAATGTGTCAGATTTCAGTCGCTTACGTCAATAAAATGTTGTTGCACGTGTTTTTGGTATCGTTAGGTCGCTTAGCTAACAGTTTTATCGGTAAATCAATGAATTTTGTAAGGTTAAATGTTACTTTCATCGCATCGCGATCTGTGTGGCACGGTAATTGGTGCACATTGATCAAGTTGAATAATTATACAGTCACAATTGAGGCGCATCTTATTAAGGATGTGCGTGTTAGATGACTGAAAAGATTTGTTAGCTGCTAGGAAATAAAAATGAAATTAACCGATATGTCTTTTAAGCAAAAAATTATCGCTTTGCTTATTTTACCGATCTTAGGGTTTCTCTGGCTCAGTGTTTCAGCGATATCCAAGGGCGTGGAAACTAAGACTGAAATGTCTTCATTAAACCAACTGACACGCCTTTCGGTTGTATACAGTGAGTTAGTGCATGAGTTACAAAAAGAGCGAGGCATGACTGCTGGCTTTATTGGTTCTCAAGGAACCAAGTTTGTCAGTGAATTAGCCTCGCAGAGAACCAGTGCTGACAACCGACGTAATGAAAGAAACGATTACTGGCAGTCTGCCAATATCAATCTGCCACAGATAAATCGCCTGAACACAGAGATAAGCCAAAGCCTTAATCAACTTTCTTCTATTCGAAATCGAGTGGACTCTCAATCGATTCCTCTGTCTGAGGCTTTGGGTTACTACACCAAACTTAATGCAAAGCTGCTGAGCGTATCGGCGTTAATTGCTGAGCTTAGCTCTGATGCTGCCATCACCACTGAAACCATCGCTTACTACAACTTTTTGCAAGGTAAAGAGCGTGCTGGTATTGAGCGTGCTGTCCTAAATAACACCTTCTCTAAAAATGAATTTGGCCCAGGCATGTTGGTTAGATTCATCTCTTTGGTGACACAGCAAAATACTTATTTCTCTAACTTCGAAGTGTTGGGTAACCCAGAGAACGTTCGTTTCTTTGAACAGCAATTGAATGATCGTTCGGTGGCAGAAGTAGAAAAGCTTCGTGGTTTGGCTGAATCTAAGATGAGCGGCTTTGATGTTGATCCTGTTTACTGGTTCTCGCAATCTACCGCTCGTATTGTTCAGCTAAAGAAAACAGAAAACCACCTAGCAGAGTCACTTATCGCACTGACAGAGAAAAAAATGTCAGAGGCGCAGTCTGCGATGATGATGAGTATTGGTCTGTTTGCTTTGATAACCTTGTTCGCGACCTTCGTGAGCTATAAGGCGATCAGCGACCTGACGATGAGAGTAAAAGATCTTACAGTGATGTTGTCTAAGGTTCGTAATGACAACGACTTAACAGTTCGCGCTAAGTTCGTTGGCAACAGTGAGCTTGGACAGATCTCTTCGGCACTGAACGAAACCTTAGAGAAGTTTTCAAACGTTATCGACAACTTATCTCAGTCGAGTCTGACTTTGGCTTCAGCCGCAGAAGAAACCTCGCAAACTTGTCACTACAACTCGAACACGCTAGTGCAACAACAAGACCAAATTGGCTTGGTTGCAACGGCGACAGAAGAGCTATCGGCAACGGTAAATGAAGTGGCCGCGAAAACTCAGCAGACAGCAAGCTCCGCTAAAATGGTCGATGAGCAGTCGCAAGAAGGTTTGAGCACAGTCCAAGACTCTTACCACTCGATCGAGAAACTGGCATCTGAGATTAATGACCTCGCTGAAAAGATCACGCATCTACACGAGAGCAGCAACAACATTAACAGTGTGATTGATGTGATTAAGTCGGTAGCAGAACAAACCAACTTACTTGCGTTGAACGCGGCAATTGAAGCGGCTCGTGCGGGTGAGCAAGGCCGTGGTTTCGCCGTCGTCGCCGATGAAGTTCGCACGCTAGCACAGCGTACTCAACAGTCGACAGCTGAAATCGAAGGTTTCATCAGCTCGCTACAGTCTGATGTGCAAACCGCGTTTAATGTGATTGATAACAGCCAGAAGATGTCGTCTAAAGCGGTTGAGGATTCAAAAGAGGTGGAGCACACCTTACAAGGAATCTCAGCATCGGTAAGCGAGATCTTTAGCATGACTGAGCAGATCGCAACCGCAACCGAAGAGCAAGCGGTAGTGACTCAAGACATCGCTCAGAACGTAATGGCAGTAGAGCAGAAGTCGACAGAATCTACGACAGGGGCAACGCAAATAGCTGCAACAGCCAAAGAACAAGCTCAGCTAGCAGCTTCATTGAAAGATATTGCGAGTACGTTTAAGAGCTAAGAGAAGAGCTAGAGTTAAAGTTGATAGTTATATAACGAAATGTCCCGCCTAGTGCGGGACATTTTTTTAGCGGGGTACTTTTTCTTTTTTTTGGGAAGGGGATGAAGCGGCTAAAGCGGCTAAAGCGCTTGTCCGTTAACCGACAATTTTACATCAATGTTGCCACGAACTGCGTTTGAGTAAGGGCAAACTTGGTGCGCCGTTTTCACAAGCGTTACAGCTTGTTCTTGCTCTAAATCGAGTTCAATCGATAGAGCAACAGTTAAAGCAAAGCCACCGTTTTCATTTGGTCCGATACCCACAGTTGCAGTCGTTGGCGCCGATGCGATTTTGATTTTCATCTCTTTTGCAACGTGAAGTAGAGCATTTGAGAAACACGCAGAGTAGCCCGCAGCAAACAGTTGTTCAGGGTTGGTCGCTTCACCTGTACCGCCCATTTCTTTAGGGTAGCTCAACGCCACTGAAAGCAGATTGTCATCAGTAGAAACTTGGCCGTTACGACCCGCCGTTGCTGTAGCAGAAGTTGTGTAGAATGTTGTCATTGTCTTAGTCCTTAATTGTGATTGTGTGCAACTAAATTGCGCGCAACTTAATTTTAAAGCTAGCCTAATTGATAAAATTTGAGCGCGCAAGTATATTGTGCGCAATTTAATTTATTGGTGAGGTGGTTATGAGTGACCAAGATGACTATCTAAAGTTGGATAATCAGGTGTGTTTCGCGCTGTATAGTGCGTCGAATGCAATGAGTAGAGCGTATCAACCTTTGCTGAAAGCACTTGATCTTACTTACTTGCAATACATTGTGATGATGGTGCTTTGGGAAGAGAAAGAGATAAATGTCAAAGCGCTAGGTGCAAAAACGCATTTAGATTCAGGCACCTTGACGCCACTACTCAAGCGTTTGGAAGTGAAAGGTTATGTGCTTAGAACTCGCAGTATTGAAGATGAGCGAGTTCGAGTTATCACGTTGACACCTGCCGGGGTCGAACTCAAAGAACAAGCGCAAACAGTGCCAGTAGAAATGCTATGTCTTTCTAAGATGAATGAAGATGAGCTTAAATCACTAAAAGCTCAGTGTGAGCAATTGCTTGGTAATTTGACCAAGTAAGTACTTGTAGTTTTCGGCAATGGTAATAAGAAAACGAAAAAGCCCGTTAGTCCTACTGTTAATTAGTTACGATTGCTAATTCGAGTAAGGCTAACGGGCTATTTGTATCTGCTGTCTTCTAAATAGCAACAGATAGTCCATTCGATTGGGATCTACCCCATAAACCAAGACACGAAAATCAACGCACCAAAACCGAATGTTGCCATTAGTGCCGTGTCGCCACCGGCTGCTGTGTAGCTGCCTTCGGTTTGTAGGTGAGGGAAGTCAGGTCTGCGAACCTTAACCACCATTGCGAGTGGTCCCCAGATAGCTAGGAAAACCAGCACCATACCTGCGTAGTCCAACATGCTTACAAACTGGCTAGCGAACAGCTCTGCTAATACCAAAGGCAAAATGAAGGTCAGCGCATAAGCCAACGCTTTGTTGTTGGTCACCGCGTCTTTGTTTTGGTCGTAAAGCGCCATCGACACGCCGAGGAAAGAAGTCACCAAGGCTAGAGCAGAGAACAGAGCGATCACCACTTTCAACCAAGCAGATTGGCCGCTGAACGCAGAGATCAACTCAGAGATATTGTGGAACTGGCTGATCGCGTCTGTGCCAAGGTTGCCGATAATCGCGAATAACCAAGTTAGGTAGCAAATTAATGGAATCACTGAGCCTAGCAGAATCATATTGCGGATCTGCTTTTGAGTTGCTTCACGGTTGTAGATAACCAGTGACGGGATCACCACCATAGAGGCAAAGCTAGTAAAGATAACTGCGCTGTATTGCACTACGTCGTTGGCCGTGTATTGGCTGGTTTGAGTTAGGTAATCAAGGCGAATGTTGCTAAACAAGGATGCAATAACGATAAACAGCATCACGACCATCAAGATGAATAGCCCGCGATTCAGTTTGTCGATATAAGACTTGCCCGAGACGACGATAGCGCCCATCAATAGGCTGAAAATTGTATACGCAACGGATGCTGATACATCGACACCCACATCGAGCAGTAGCTTATGAATGATGTCACCGACACCCAAGATATAAGCGATCAACATGCATACTAGCAGCAGGTAAAAGAGTGCATTGATAAAGTGTTTACCTTTGCTGCCCAGAGTGAGGTAAGCAACGCTGCTCATGCCACTATTGTCTTTGGTTTTTGTACACGCTTCTGCCAGTAGGAGTGCAGAGTATGTGGTGCCAATAAAGATAAGTAGCATCAACACTGAGCTGATCATGAAGCCAAATTGAGCCAACACCATTGGGATAGCTAACATGCCAGCCCCTAATGCAGTTCCTGAAAGAATCAAAGAACTGCCGAATAATTTCATATTCAAGAAAGCAACCTCAAAGTATCCAATTAATTTTTAGTTGGATTGTAAATATTTGTTGCCAAGCCTAACAAATTACTCAGTAAAGTTAGGGGTTAAATTCTAATTATTTTTGAATTTTTCTAAAAAATTTAAGCAGGAATTTACGGTGGATATGAGTGGTTAATTTAAGTATTCACTCGGTGAGTTTATTTATCGTTTTGATAACTTTTGTAAATTGTTCACCGATTAATAGGCAGCGGTTTATAGCTGATAAATCGGTGTCTTAATTTCAGCTGATTTGAGTCAAAACCTTGCTTATTTCGTTAATTCTTGTCTGCCGCCTTTTCTACACACTGAGGGTTTGTCGTAAATGGAAAGATCCGTTGTCGTAGATGCCACTCGGTAGTTTGGCGTTTCGCTCTTATTATCCTCACACCAATTATGTGGGGGTGTTATGTATCGTTTTCTGTTTTGTAGTTTCGCGCTTGTTCTCTTGTATCCAACGGCGATTGATTTGTATTTGGTTGGCTTGCCTCAAATTGCCGCTGATTTAAATGCTTCGGAGGCGCAGCTCCATGTGGCGTTCTCTATCTACCTTGCAGGTATGGCAACCACCATGCTGTTCGCCGGTAAATTTGCCGACAATGTAGGAAGAAAGCCTGTCGCGATTTTCGGTGCGATTGTCTTTGCTATCTCTTCAATGTTAGGTGGCATTGTGACCAGCGCGGAACCGTTTCTAGCGGTACGCTTTTTCCAAGGTGTTGGTGCGGGTTCTTGTTATGTGGTGGCATTCGCCATTTTACGAGATGTGTTAGATGACCAAAAGCGCGCCAAGGTGTTGTCGATGATGAATGGCATCACCTGCATCGTGCCAGTGCTTGCGCCGGTGATCGGTCACCTCATCATGACGGTGTACCCTTGGCCAAGTCTATTTACGACTATGGCAAGTATGGGCGTTGTGGTGTGTTTGTTGTCGGTGTTAGTACTAAGAGAAACTAAGCCGAATAGCAAAGGTTCGGAAGTAACAAAAGCTTCTGTGTCTCAATCATCTTCAACCGAAACTTTTAAGGAACCCTTGTTTATCAGCCGAGTGATCATGACTAGTTTGGGCGTGACGGCGATTCTGACTTACGTGAATGTGTCTCCGATGCTGATCATGACTGAGCTTGGTTTCGACCGTGGTCAATACTCGTATACCATGGCTCTCACAGCATTAGTAAGTATGTTGGTGTCGTTCTCTGCGCCGTTTGCCTTGAATGTGTTTAAGCAGAAAAGCCTCATGCTGACATCTCAAACGTGCTTTGTTATTGCAGCTATTTTGTTGTTTGCATCGATTGATGGTGGGTTAGGGCATTATGTAACCATGCTAGGCTTTGCTTTTGTGTGTGGTGGTTTCTCGCTAGGTTTTGGTGTCGCGATGAGCCAAGCATTGAGCTGTTATTCACAGCGCGCAGGTGTGGCAAGTTCAATACTCGGAGTTTCCCAAGTATGTACTTCAGCACTGTTTATCTGGTTTATGGGCGTTATCGGACTAAGTGCATTGAATATGTTGGCATTTATATTGGCTGCTGGTGGAGTTATCAGTATTGCTCTAATACTATGGGTAGGTCCTTCCCTAGTTAAAAGTGATTATGAAGCAGCCACTAGCCCGTCTTGATCTGAATTTGTTATTCACTCTGCAATTGCTGTTGCAAGAGCAGAGTGTTTCAAAAGCTGCCAAAAAGCTCAACGTCACGCCTTCAACGGTAAGCAAATCACTGACTAAACTTCGAGACTGGTTCGATGATCCTCTATTTGTGAAAACGCCGAGGGGCTTAACGCCAACACCACTTGCGTTGAGCATGGTGAAAGATCTTCAAGACTGGTTGCAGATTGGTAGTCAAATACTCACTACTCGTGGCGACGATGCCCCAAAGGACTTACGTTTAAACTTAGAAGCCGAATCTCCGTTATCGTTGATCATGCTGAACGAATTGACGCAAAGCGTGTATCAACGTTATCCCAATGCGAAGATCAAAATGCGCAATTGGGACTACGATTCGATAGACTCCATCGTACGTGGCGAATCTGATATTGGATTTTCAGGGCGAGAAAGCCACCCACGTTCGAAAGAATCTCTAGATGCACTGCCATACTTCATTGATTTCGAGGTACTGTTCCACGATTTGCCCGTGGTGTATCTGAGAAAAGACCACCCAGCCTTGCAAGAAGAGTGGAACCTTGAGGCTTTCCTCAAATACCCTCACATCAATATTGTGTGGGAGAAAAGTGAAACATGGGCGTTGGATGAAATTCTCACAGATTTGCAACTCGACCGACATATCGCACTTACGCTAGCGGGTTTTGAGCAGTCTTTGTTTATGGCGGCTCAGTCAAACCACACCATGACTACCGTGGCACCGAATTACTGCCGGCGTTACGTTGAACAACTTCACCCTAATCTTACTTGTCTGCCTATTCCTCTAGATGAAGAGAACGCCAAAAAGCTGCTGATCCCGTTCACCATGATTTGGCACAAGCGCAATGCCTACAACCCAATCGTTCTATGGTTAAAAGACACGCTCAGAGAGCTTTACCAATTTGAAGTTCAACAAGGACAAGATAAGAAAAATGTTTAATGGGCTGTTGACCTGACTACAGCTTCATAGTTTATCTTTGCTACCGAAATGAGAGGGGAAGTGCATGTATCGTATCTCTGAACTGGCCGATTTAGTTGGACTGAGTCGCTCGACATTGCTGTATTACGGCAAGCTAGGTTTGATTGAAGCTCAACGCCAGAGTAATGGTTATCGTCTGTATTCAGAAAAGGATCTGCAGCGTGTTCGGTTGTTACAACAACTGCAAGCGGGCGGGTTGACGCTTAAAGAGTGCCAAGCCTGTTTAGATGCCAAGATAGAACGCAGCCTGTTGGAAAATCGCCTTAAGCAGTTGGATGAAGAGCTAGTACAAAAGCAGCGTTCACGAGATCTATTAGCTGCAATGTTAGGAGAAAGTGGCTTAGAAGAGTGGCATGAGTCGATGGACAAGCTTGCGCCAGATGCACACCTCGATTGGTTAATTAAGCAGGGCTTTGATGAGAAGCAGGCTCTGCGATTGAAGTGGTTATCGAAAGACATGAATGAACATGAGCAATACATGGCGGATTTTGGCGTCATTTTTGACGGATTAGAACGGTTAGGCCCAGGAACAGCTGAAGATACTTTAGCGGCATTGGCACAAGTTCCTCACACACCGAAACACGTCCTTGAGATTGGTTGTGGTAAAGGTATTGCCACCTCTGTGCTGGCGAAAGCCCTCAAAGAAAATCAACCCGATGTGCAGATTATTGCGGTCGACAATGATCAACCGTGTTTAGATATTCTGGCTCAGCAAGCACAAGCATTCGGCTTAGAAAGCAATATTAAAACTGTGTGTGCGAGCATGATGGATTTGCCGCTTGAAGCTAAGTCGTTTGACCTAATCTGGTCGGAAGGCAGTGCTTACATAATGGGTGTTCAGAAGGCGTTAAAGCAGTGGCGAAAGCTACTCGCCGATGAGGGCATCTTGGTCGTGAATGATTTGGTCTGGAATACAGACAGTCCAAACGAATCAATCAAAGTGTTCTGGCATAAAGAGTATCCAGATATGACCACGGTAGCTAAACGTATCAAGCATGCAAAGGCGGCGGGGTATCAAGTCTTAGATGACTTTGCGATGAGCGATGCAGGCTAGCTTGCCTATTATCAGCCTTTACAAAAGCAAGTAGAGTCTTTGAAAGTAACGATGCCAAACTCAAAAGCGCTCGCAGATTGCGACAATGAAATTAAAAAATTCTTCAATAACAGCAGGCTTAAGAGTGAATATCTAGAAGACTCTCAAGGCTCAGCTAAGCGTGATTTTGATTATCACTTCTTTGTGTTGAAGAAAGTACAGTAAGTGAAGAACACTATGAAATTTAGACAACATGATTTAAGCGAGATCGAAACGATCACTCAACTTTTTACTCAAACCTTTACCGATTCAGAAGGCGAGAACGAGGGTAAAACAGTAGGTAAGCTTGCGAACGATCTTTTAACGACCACTGATTCGACAGAGCTACTTTGTTTTGTTGCTGAAGACGATTCTAGTGAGTCGGATAGCACGATTGTGGGTGCGATTATTTTTACTCCGCTTTCATTTGACGATGAAACTAAGGCTTATTTGCTGTCACCTGTAGCGGTGAGCACTCAGGTACAAAAGCATGGTATCGGCCAAAAGTTGATTAACTTCGGCTTAGAGACTCTAAAAGAACAGGGTGTCGAACTTGCTGTAACTTATGGTGACCCTAGTTATTATTCAAAAGTGGGTTTTAATCAAATCACTATTGATCAGATCCCAGCCCCATTTGATTTGAGCTACCCACATGGTTGGATCGCTCAATCGCTGACTGGCAGTGAAATCAGAGTCACAAGTGGAAAGTCGAACTGCGTTAAAGGCTTGGCTCACGCTGAATACTGGTAGTCGCTCAAAATAAAAACTCAGACTAATTAGAAGCCCATCAGGTCTCACTTGATGGGCTTTTTTGTTTTTAATCAGCAGGATAGTTTGAAAGTGGTTCAATTTAAAACCGTATTATTTCACTTGGTTTTTTATCCTCTAGGAATGTATTGAACAATTGTTCAAAATAATACTTGAACGATCGTTCTTTTTTGATCTATATTGTTTTCACGCCAACGGAGAACAGTCATATATCACTCCGATTGTGAATCAAATTAGTATAAAGAATCGAAAGGAATAGAACATGAGCAACTTTAAAATTCACTCAGTAGAATCAGCACCAGAGCAAAGCAAGCCCATTCTTGAAGGGGCTGTAAAACAGATGGGGCGAGTTCCTGGTCTTTTTGGGGTGATGGCTGAATCACCTAATACTCTCAAAGCTTACACGCAGCTTCATCAAGCATTTAGTGATTCGTCTTTTGATGCTGATGAGTTAACCGTGGTATGGCAAACCATAAATGTTGAGCACGAGTGCCACTACTGTGTGCCTGCACATACTGGCATTGCACATTCAATGAAGGTTGATCCTGCAATTACCGAAGCACTTCGTAACCGTACTGCACTGCCAACTGAAAAACTGCAAGCATTGCACGACTTCACGTTAAGCATGGTACGTAATCGTGGCAATGTGCCAGCGGACGAAATGGAAGCCTTCTTTGCGGCGGGTTACGGTCAACAACAAGTGCTAGAAGTCATTCTAGGTTTGTCTCAGAAAGTGATCAGTAACTACGTAAACCGTGTTGCTGAAACGCCAGTAGACAAGGTGTTCGAACAGTTTGCTTGGCAAGGTTAATCGCTTTTAAGTAAGCCAAGATCTGATAATGATGAAAGCCCCGCTCGGTTGAGCGGGGCTTTGTTGTTTGGGCTATGTGGGCCTAATCTGGTTAATGTGTATGCTTAGCGATTATCTTCGCTAATGTCACAACCCCTTCTTTCCAATCTTTACTCTCTTCAATGTTAGCCACAGTAAAGCGCAAACAGTGCTTGAATTGATCGTGGGTACCAAAAACGGTGCCGGGTAAGATCCCTAGTTTATGTTTCAAGCAATCTTGATAAACGGCATAACTGTCGACCGATTCCGGCAGTGTTATCCAGTTTAAAAAAGAGCCTTCTGGCTTCGATAAATGATAACGCCCTTCAAGATGAGGATAGCTGTCCAATGCTTGTATTAATAAGCTTTGAAACTGCTTTTGATTGGTTTGATAGAGTCGTTTCATTTTGGACAGGTGACTGCGGTATTTGCCTGTGGTGAGAAACTGTCCGACCGCCGATTGCATGAGATTGGAACTGCCCATGTTGTCGCATAAAAGGTACTTTTCGACTTGAGCTTGGTAACGTCCTGAAAGTAACCAACCAATGCGTAGGCGAGAGTCTAAGGTTTTGGATAGCGAGTTCACGTAGATAACTCTATCTTGGTCATCAAGTTCTTTTAGGCTAGAAATTGGTGTATCAAACGCTAGACTGCCGAACACATCATCTTCGATAATCGGCAAAGATCCGGTTATCTTCAACAGCGCTTTTCGATTTGCCAAAGGCATACGAGAGCCCGTTGGGTTGGTAAAGTTTGGTGTTAGCAGTAGCGTTTTTACTTCCCATTTATCCAATGCACTTTGTAGTGAAGGGATGTCGATTCCGTGGCTAATACTGCTTGGTATTTCAAGAGCCTGTAACCCAAGTGATTCAAGTAGTAGTAAGTTACCGAAATAACACGGCGACTCAACAGCGACGATGTCACCCGGTTTGGTTAATGCCCGCAGAGCCAAACTGATCGCCTGTTGAGCACCGTGAGTAATCGCAATCTCTTTCGATCCCGCGGGCACGCCTAGATCATGGGTGATCTTTAACAATTGCTTTACTAATTGCTCGTCGCCAGGAGGTAGTTGGTAGTAACCGGGTAACTGAGTTTGCAATCGACTGTGGCGACCGATCTCGGCGTATAAACTACGAATAGCGGGGTTGTTGATGTTGGGATGTGCAGAACCTGCTAAAAGCTTCAAGCGACCCTTTGGACGAGAGAGCACCGATTTAGTGACAGAGAGTAGGTCGACTTTTTGAGGTTGACTTGGCGTGTCCCAACTTGTTGTATTGGGCGCTTTGACACGATAACCCGACTTGGGGACCGAATAAACCCAGCCTGTAGCCTCCAGTTCTTGATAGGCACGAATCACGGTGTTTTTGCTCACGCCAAGCTGTTCACTGAGTTGGCGGATCGAGGGAAGGCGATCATCTGGGTGAAAGAGCCCTTTATCAATTTGAGCCTTAATATGTTGTTCGGTAGCAAGGTATTTATTGCCGCTGAGTTCTACTTCCACGTTATTCTCCCTCGTTGCTCACTCTCAATCTGTAACCATTTAAAGTGTTATATCTGTATCTTTATTAGTTATCTGTACCCAACTAAGGTAACAGCATTGATGAAGAGTTGACCAGAGGTTTGTAATGCTGATTAAAATGATTCCGTTTGTGTTTGTAATATTGTGGTCGTCAGGTTTTGTCGGCGCACGTCTTGGTGTGGAATACGCGGAACCCGCAACATTACTCTCACTGAGGATGGTGGCCAACGTAGCGCTGTTCTTGGTTTTGATTGCAATCCTTAAGCGTCGAATTCCTCGTGGTCGAGCATTCTTCCATGCTTGTGTGGTCGGCATCTTGATTCATGGTTTCTACCTTGGTGGCACTTATCTGGCGATTGATATGGGTATGCCTGCAGGGTTGAGTTCTTTACTGGTAGGCTTACAGCCAATTCTTACCGCATTGATTATGATCAGTTGTACTTCACAGCGGTTTAACTTCGCACAATGGCTGGGTTTAGCCCTCGGCTTTGCGGGCATTAGCCTAGTGTTGATGGGAAATATTGAATGGCAATCAGATGATCAAAAGGGCATGGCGACGCTGTTGTGTTTGGTTTCGCTGGTGGGTATCACGGTCGGTACTCTGTACCAAAAGCGTTTCTGCAAAGGGACGGATATGGTCGGTGGCGCGATGGTGCAATATCTTGCTGCAGCTTCGTTGTTTTTACCTTTCGCAATGCGTTACGAAACTATGCAAGTGAACTGGACGGTAGAATTCACGTTAACTCTAATCTGGCTGGTGGTTGTGTTGTCCTGTATCGCAATACTGTTGCTACTGTACATGGTAGAGCATGGAGCATCTTCAAGTGTGGCATCGGTGTTTTATTTAGTACCACCAACGACGGCAATTCAAGCTTGGCTTATCTTCGGTGAATCGTTCGATATCTATGGCGCAATGGGGTTTGCTCTGTCGGCCGCTGCGGTATATTTGGTGGTCAAAAAGCCAGAGCTATTCAAGTCTCGAAGACACGCTGCATTGAATCGCTGAGAATCGCTTAACCGTTAATAGTGAGCAAACATATAGCTTCAGCTATTGGATATAGGCTGAACGAGAAGTGTTAGGCCTAAAACTGACATGATAGATATGAAAAAAGAGCCTGAATATTCAGGCTCTTTTCGTTTGGATCATTTTTTTCGTCTATGAACTAGCGCTGCATCAAGCAAGCGTAAGCCGTTGTAAACGGTGCTTCTTGGTATTGCTTAAGGCCAGTTTCTTTAAACTTCATCATAAGAGGATTGCGCTTTAGGCTCTCTTTGATGTCAGCAGGTGATACAACGGTTACGTCTAGGCCGTCGATCAGTTGAATTGCTGCTTCTAGTTTGAAGCCAAAGCCACCGCCAGCAAATTTGCCTTTTGTTTGGCGTTGACGAATCACAACTTTGTCTACTTGGTAATCTTCCATCAACTTTGCAAAAGAGAATTGAAAGTCTTTCATATTCTGCGTGTCGTTTGCGTCGCTAATCGCAACCTTAGAAACTCGGCAATCAGGGATATTAAATACACCATCTGACAGAGAAAGAAGACAGATGACTGCATCGTTACCTTTGATTTCAACACCACAAATTTTCATGTTCATACCTATTTACTTTTGAGCCGTACATTATGGTGCTATTTCCAATACTTCTCCAGTGTTTGAGCATGTCTAGGGTAAATAAGTGCGATATTTGCTTTCTTCAGATCTTTTTCAAGTTGACGTTTGGTTAAGTATTCGACAGTTGATTCAAGGGTAACGTTTGCTATGCGACTAGGCTCACAAACTTTTAGCTAGCTTTTAAATTGATACTGTATATTATGCGCGCGTCCCTATTTACTGTGTGGTTATAAACCCCCTTATGAGTATCAACAACCTCTCAATTAAGAGTAAAATTGTGATTGAAGCGGCGCGCGCAGGCGAACAAGGTCGTGGTTTGGTCGTCAACCTGTCATGAGTAGCGAGAATCGAAATAGATTGATCAAACCGAATTGTCAGAAAAAAATAGCCAAAGAAGAATAAATCAAAAAGCCCGCACTCTATGAGTGCGGGCTTTCTTTTTATATACGGACTTTTTTGTTGAGATACAGGCTTTCATTTTAGACACGCAATGTGCTTTGCCGATCTAGTCAATAAGTCTGGGTTAGCTGCTGCGACCGTCTTTGTATGTGTAACGGTAGTCAACTTTTACATTCGCTTGGTAATGGATGTCGCCACTCATGTTAGTGATTTTTTTCACTTCCATATTCGCGTCATCAATCTTGAACGAATCGTATTTTGTTGTTTGTTGGAACTGTGGCAGTTCTCTAGAAAGCTCAAAAGGTGTCTTTGCGCTTAGCTCATCCATAAGGTTTGTTCCTGCATCGTATGCTTCCGCTTCAGTAACAAATGTATCAGATTTTAGCGTTGTTTCTTGAATCGTTGTTTTGGTTGCTGCAAACGCTGTCGTGCTGAGTACAAGAGTTGATGCAAGTATGATTAATTTTTTCATAGGAGTACCTTACTTTGTTGAAGTACCTGTGTTCCGGTACAGAACTAACATACCAATGAAGTGGTAAGATGAGTGTCAGAGGGAATGCTAAATTTGTTAGTGTTCGGTGAGGAATATTGAGAAATGTCAGGGCTTGGTTGGAATGATTTTGAGCGATTGTAGATGGCGAAGATTTATGCACAGAGCATAGCAAGCCAGTGACACTGATTTATAACTTCAATACACTGTATGGGTAACCATCGTTCAGAATAAGGTAAAGGTATGGCTAATTGGGAAGGGGTCAGTGAGTTTGTTGCAGTAGCAGAGCGTGAAAGTTTTACAGGTGCAGCGCAGAAGCTTGCTACGTCTGTGGCTCAAATCAGTCGCAGAGTGGCGAATCTTGAAGAGCGCTTAGCTGTGAAACTACTCAATCGAACGACTCGTAAGGTTTCCCTAACAGAAGCTGGCCAACTCTATTATCAGCAATGTAAGTTGTTGGTAGAAGGCTTAGAAATTGCAGAGTTAGCAGTAACCCAGATGCAATCTACACCCAAAGGTTTGCTCAAAGTGACCGCACCTGTAACCTATGGTGAGCGCCAACTTGCCCCAATACTCCATCAATTTTTAAAGCTTCACCCGCAGGTAGAACTTGAGTTGATGCTGACCAACCAAAAGCTCGACCTTATCGATTCTGGCGTTGATGTGGCGATTCGCCTTGGCCGATTAGAAGATTCAAGCCTCGTGGCCAAGAAGCTGTCTCAACGACAACTCTATGTATGTGCCAGCCCTGAGTACATTGAACGTTATGGTGAGCCGCATACGCTTTCTGAGTTGAGCAATCATCAATGTTTAGTGGGTGGTTTTGAACATTGGCGTTTCAAAGAGAATAATCGCCCTCGTTCGGTTCGTGTCAACGGGCGTATTAGGTGTAACAGTGGTCTAGCCTTGCTGGATGCAGCGAAGCAGAGCATTGGCTTGGTGCAATTACCAGAGTACTACGTGAGTGAAGACCTTGATTGTGGAGAGTTGGTTGAGGTGCTATCGGATTACCGAGACGACAAAGAGGGGATCTGGGCGCTTTATCCTCAGAACCGTAATTTGTCTTCAAAGGTTCGCTTATTAGTCGATTTCCTATCTGAGCAACTGGATTAGTTCTATGACGCCAAGCCACCGTAATGCAATCAGTCCAAACGACTTGATACTCAGAGTGTTCGATACACTTGAGCTGCACTATGGCTATTTTGATTGGTGGCAAACGGATGCTCCTTACCAGGTAATGCTTGGCGCTATTCTGGTTCAGAACACCAATTGGAAGAATGCAGAGAAGGCGATAGATAACCTTGGAGAAGACTGTAATCCGAAAGCCGTTGCTATGATGGATATTGATGAGCTTGCGCAGAAGATACGTTCCAGTGGTTATTACAATCAAAAAGCCATCAAATTAAAGGCTGTTACGGAATGGTTTGCGAGTTATGAATACGATCTGTCTGTAGTGAAGCAGCAAGATAAGAATCAGTTGCGAAAAGAGCTATTGGAAGTCAAAGGAATCGGCGGTGAAACGGCTGACGCGATTCTGGTGTACGCGATAGGTAAACCTTCTTTTGTGATTGATGCATACGCAAGAAGGATCTTCACTCGCAACGGGCTTGATGTCCCTAAATCGTATGAGAAATTCCGAGCCTTGATGGAGAATGTGATTCCGTTGGACACACAAAGGTATGCTTACTATCATGGCTTATTGGTAGAGCACGGTCAGCAGTTTTGTAACCCAAAGCCCAAGTGTGAACATTGCCCACTGAATCAAGGTTGCGCTAAGGCAGGAGTTTAACTTTAGTTCGACTCAACGAGTTTACTGTATCAATATATCATTGGAATAAAAAACGGGCTTCAGAATGGTGATTCTGAAGCCCGTTTTTTTATGTGGTGCGAAAACTTTTATGTGGTGCGAAAACTTTTATAGTTAAGTAGCATTTGCTTGTTATTAACTAGACTGAAAATGTATTAAACCGTGAAGCGATCCACTAAGTGGTAAAGCTCATTCGCGCGGCTGTTTAGGTTCTGGCTACCTGTACGGTTTTGATTCGCCAGTGATGCCGATTGTGAGCTTTGATCTGAAATCACGACAATACGTTGTGATATCTCTTGGCCTACAATGTTTTGTTGTTCAGTCGCGGTTGCAATAAGCGAGTTCATGTCCATGATGGTATCAATCGACGCCTGAATTTTCGCCAGTGCTGCAGCAGCGGCATTCGCTTCTTCTACGGTTTGAGCACTTCGATTTTGACTCGAATCCATGGCCTTTACGGCGGCATCTGAAGCGGCTTTTAGCTGTTGAATCATTTTGTGAATGTCGCCCGTACTTTCTTGAGTACGACTTGCCAGTTTACGTACCTCATCCGCTACCACCGCAAATCCACGTCCTTGTTCACCAGCACGTGCGGCTTCAATCGCTGCATTCAGTGCTAACAAGTTGGTTTGCTCAGCAATATCTTGAATGACTGTCAGTGAAGACGAGATATTTTGTACATCACCTTCAAGTCTAGATACCACAGTGTTCGCTTCTGATACTTCGCTGGCAAGGCCTGCAACCGAGTTTGCAGCCGCATTAACAATCTGTTGAGCTTCTTTGGCGTTGTTTTCCGCTTGTTTGGCAGAGTCTGCTGCTTGACTTGCATTGCTTGAAATCTCTTGTGCCGTCGTGGTCATCTCGGTCATTGCGGTCGCGACCTGTTCTGTTTCTTCACGTTGGCCTGTGGCAATCTCGTCAACCTGTGCGGCGCGAGAAGACATGCTGCTGGTTTCTGATACGACTTGCTGGCCCACATCGCTTACGCTACGAATGATGGTTTGCAGGCTAGCAACGAAGGCATTGAAGTTTTCGCTGAGCTTGGTGAACTCTGGTGCTTTGAACGCTTCCATTCGTGCGGTTAAATCGGCTTCACCACTAGCAAAAGCGCTAATCGAACGGTCAAACTGCTCAAGTGGCTGCATTATCGTACGATTCACAGCAACAGCGAATACAGCAACAACAAGGGCAATCAGACCACAGAAAATTGCGATAGCAGTTAATGAGCTTTGTAGAGCGACATTCGAGCTCTCTTTCATTTCTGCAATAACAGCATCGATATCATCGGTATAGAAGCCAGTACCAAGCATTAAGCCCCACTGTGGAACAAATACTGAATAGCTTAGCTTTGGTAGCGCGACAGATTGCCCCGGTTTTGGGAAATAGTAAGTCGTGAATTCACCCAGTTTGGAGTTCTTAATGAGGTCGCGGATTAAGTAGTTACCTTTCTTGTCTTGTAGGTCGAAGTAGTTGTTACCAATGCCATCGTTACTTTGCCCAACAACGACTCGGACACCTTTAGAGTCATAACCAAAAATATAGCCAGATTCGCCATATTCTAATGTTCTCAGTGTTGGTAGAGCTTCTTCAAGCGTTGCCCCTCTGTCCAAAAATGGGCTTATCGAAGAGTAGGCCATTTGGAGATACGCTTTGAGTTCCTTTTCTTTCATCACCATCATATTGCTACGCGTCGATTCTACTTGCTGAGCCGTTAGCTCGGTGCTCTTCATATAAGTCACGCTCATCATCCCGATCGCCATTAGCAACAAGGGTATGAAGGAGAGAATATAGAGGCGATTCTTGATGGTTAGGGTCATGTCACGGTTCCTGTGCGATTGTCCAATGCAGTTTTCAACAGATTATTAATGTGGTTTCAAAATGTAAATGAACTTGTTGTTTAATTGTTACCCTAAATGGCATTTGTTTTGTAAATATGAAGGTGGTTCTGTTTTCTTGCTCGCAGGCCTATGTAATCAAGGGCAGTGCGCATAACTATGGGGATCGTTTATGTGCTTTTGAATTGGACGTTGCTTTGTTAGAATGCGACGCTTTGTAGCACCCTGCTATGTCTATTCGTTAAGTGAGAAAATTCATGAACAAAAGCCATGTGACTATTGGTTTAACTAACCCAAAGAGCCCGACGAATGTTGGTGCTGTTATGCGTGCGGCTGGTTGTTACCAAGTCGACGAAGTTAAATACACAGGGCAACGCTACGAAAAAGCCGCTAAATTCCACACCGATACTAAGAGTGCAACGCGCACTATTCCGCTGACTAGTGTAGAGTCATTTTTAGATAACCTTGATACAGAAACACAAATTGTGTGTGTGGAACTAGCAGAAGGCGCAACGCCATTGCCGCGTTTTAAACATCCAGAAAATGCTATCTATATCTTTGGCCCTGAAGACGGTTCTATTTCTCAAGATGTGGCAGATAGAGCCGATCACGTTGTGTATGTACCAACGGTAGGCTGTATGAATTTAGCTGCGACGGTCAACGTGCTACTTTATGATCGCCTTGCGAAATCGGATGAAATGGACGAGAGCAACGAGCTGATTAAGAAAAGCCGTGATAATCGCAACCACTTATTAGTCAAAGAAAAGTAATTCTCCGCTTCTAGTGTTATCTATCCCTCATGCAATCGGATATTATCTGAGTTCACCACCAGATAATTGAAGGGTTAGATAACACCATGGAAGACAAGCAATTACTTGCCGCGCTACAACAAAATCCTGTCCTCGATTTATACCAGTTATTCCAAGAAGTCGGTCAAAACCACTCTTTATATGCTTTATTAGAGCGATTATCTTCCCTTAAAGAACAGCATCAATTGAATACTCGTCTTAGCCCTTTCAAGCCTCACATTGAAGGATTATTGGCTCAATTCGATAGCACCACGTCTGATAGTGAAATCCTCGAATCGGTCGCAATCCAGTCTGAGATTCAACAGCGAGGCCACAGCATGAGTCGCTACATCATGACATCAGATAATCACCGTCATTTTTCGCCAAAAGCGGATCTAGTCGTGTTTGGTGATTCGATCACTGAATGGGCTCCGTGGGCGGATATTTTCCGTGATGTCTCAATGGTCAACCGTGGCCTTGCGGGCGATACCACAACGGGCATGTTGCGCCGTATTGATACCACGTTGAACGTGAAGCCAAAGCTGGTGTGTTTTATGGCGGGAATTAACGATCTTGCACAAGGTTACAGCGTTGATCATATCTACCAAAACTATGTTGAGATACTGACAACATGGAGAGCTCAAGGTATTACTGTTCTTGTTCAATCAACGCTGCACGTAGGCAATAAACTACAAGGGTTGAATCCTCAAGTTTCAGAACTCAATAAAAGACTACAGGCTTATTGCCAACAACATGATATCGAGTTTTTGGATGTAAACCGTGTGCTAGCACCGAATCAATTACTATCCAATGAATACAGTTGTGATGACTTGCATTTGAATGCCAAGGCTTATCAAGTTTGGGCTGAGATTCTCCAACCTAAGATAGAAGCGTTATTAAAATAAACTCGCTCAGGTAACGGATTAGATAGCTGATTAGATAAGTGATTAAACAGTTAAATAGTTAAGTGAACCCAAAAGGACATTGATTTGAACCTAAGACAGTTGGAAGTCTTTTACGCCATCATGCAAACTGGCACCGTATCTGGAGCCGCACGTAATCTGCATGTGTCACAACCTAACGTGACGCGTATTCTGGCGCACACAGAGCAACAACTCGGCTTCGGTTTATTCGAGCGTGTTAAAGGGCGCTTAGTACCAACGGTTGAAGCGAAAACTTTGTTACCGGAAGCGGAGAAAGTCTACCAACAACTGGGTCAATTTCGTTCTTTGACCAACAAAGTCAAGCAAGGCCATCAGCACCTGCGTATTGGTGCACCACCGATTCTGGCGACTAAATTGCTGACTCCGGTAATAGCCCAAATGTCTCGCGAACAAGAGCTCTCTTTTGAGTTGCTGACTGCCAATCGCGATGAACTGTGTGCTGGGTTGTTAAAGCATGAGCTTGATATTGCTATCGCGTTTGGCGATGAAGCGCCGCCGGCTATATTAAGTGAAATGCTCTTAACCGAGTCACTCAAGGTTTTGGTTCCATCCAATACGGTTGAGCAGTTACCGGCAGACTTAACGCTAGATGATCTGATCAATTATCCGTTGCCAATCATCGGGCTCGATAGCCGTGACCCATTAGGGCTGCTGTTACATCAAAGCCTTGTGGCGCGAGATGCGCATTATCATCATCCAATATCTGTGCGTGGATACAGCGCGGCAGCTGAACTGGTGAAACACCAAGCAGGGTTTGCGATTGTGGATCCGTGGACGGCAAAGCAGTACCAAAATGACGATTCGGTTTGTGTGTTGCCACTTCAACCAGATATCCAATTCTCGGTATCGATGCTTTGCGCAGAGCACACCCCTCAGTCGATTTCCGTTAAGCAATTTATCGCTTCATTGAAGAACCATACTCACCCTATAACTTAAGGTTATAGGCTCGCCATAAATAGGCATTCGGCAGCTTCGAAGTTCTTAATTAAAGTAAATCCATACAAGGATTTATTAATTAGGAATACTCATGTCTATCGCTCAACCTTACCTTCTTTTTCTTGGGGATGTTACCGACCCACTTGCCGCAAAAACAGCTCGCGGTATCCACCAATGGCGACCAGAAATTTGCCTAGGTCAGCTTCGTTTAACAGACGATACCGTTTCATTAGGCTTAACGGACATGACCTTGCAAGAGGCGCATGCAGAGGGTGCGAAAACACTAGTGATTGGCACAGCAAACCCAGGTGGTGTTATCCCTGATTCTTGGCAGTCAACCATAATGGAAGCTGCAGAAATGGGATTTCAGATTGCATCTGGCATGCACCAGCGCTTGAGTGAATTTTCACCGCTTGCTGACATGCAGCAACACGGATTGACTAAGCTTCATGATGTACGTCATTTTGACGGTGTTCTTAATGTTGGTAACGGTAAACCACGACAAGGTAAACGCCTTCTCACAGTCGGAACCGATTGCTCAGTAGGCAAAATGTTCTCGGCACTGGCGATAGAGAAATCCCTCAAACAAGCGGGAACGTCAGCTCAGTTTAAAGCTACGGGGCAGACAGGTATCTTGATTGAAGGTTGCGGGATTTCAATTGATGCTGTGGTCGCGGATTTCATTTCCGGCGCGGTTGAAGCGATTAGCCCCGATTTTACCGACCACGATTGGGACATCATTGAAGGCCAAGGTTCGTTGTTCAATCCGTCTTTTGCAGGCGTGAGTTTGGGATTATTGCATGGCGCACAAGCTGACGCTTTGGTGTTGTGTCATGAAGTCGGGCGACCACATATTCGCAACCTTCCTCATGCGCGATTACCAAGCATAGAACAGACCATTGAAGCTAACTTGCAAGCCGCGCGATTGACGAATCCAGACGTGAAACTGGTCGGTATTTGTTTAAACACATCGGCGATTAGCATTGAAGATGCTGAGACATTGTGCCAAGAATGGACCACACTTTATCAAGTACCAGTGACGGACCCGGTTCGTTTTGGTGTACAAAATATTACTGATCATTTGCGACATTCACTTTAACGACTTCATCATTTCTACGTTTCCATTTGTTAAAGCGAACATCAACCGAGTGAAATTATGAAGATTACAGCAGAACCCATTACTATCGCGATGCAAACGCCTTTTCGCATATCTCGTGGCAGCCGAACTGAGTGCCACGTTGTTCGTGTTTACATTGAACATGGTGGCAAACAAGCTCAGGGCGAATGCACGCCTTACCCACGATACGGCGAGTCATCGGAGTCTGTGTTAGCGCAAATTCAACAAGCGTCTAGTGCCCTTGAAGCTATGTTTGAACGAGGCGTTACCGATCCGGCAGAGCTAAGAGATCATCTTCAGTCTTTATTGACCGGAGGGGCAGCGCGAAATGCGGTCGATTGTGCGCTTTGGGATTTCGAAGCGCAGCAGAACGACCAGATGTTTCCAAATAGCTTGTTTGAGTTACCTGCTCAAATTGTGACTGCAATGACCGTCTCCATTGGCACACCAGAAGCGATGGCGACCCAAGCTCGAGATTATGTGGCGAATGGGGCAAAACTTCTAAAAGTGAAGCTTGATGGCGAGCAGGTAGTAGAGCGTGTTCGCGCTGTGCGAGAAGCGGCATCCGATGTTCAGATTGTACTGGATGCTAATGAAGCGTGGACAGGGTTGAACCTCGAAGAGTTGTTCAATCAACTTACTGAGTTTGATATCGCAATGATCGAGCAACCTTTGCCGCAACAACATGATGCGTCATTGGCACACATCAATCACCCGATCCCACTGTGTGCTGATGAAAGCTGTCATACCACTTCGCAACTTCCATCTTTGTTAGGCAAGTATGAAATGGTCAACATCAAGCTCGATAAAACGGGTGGCTTGACTGAGGCATTAGTACTTGCAGAAGAAGCGCAAAGGCTCGGGTTTACTCTGATGTCGGGTTGTATGCTTGGTACATCGTTGGCGATGCGTGCAGCTCTGCCTATTGCGGTTCAATCTGAAATCGTCGACCTCGATGGCCCAGTATTACTTGGCAAAGATGTCGCACCAGCACTGACTTATCGAGATGGGATGATTATTCTCTAAGTTCGTTGAATCCATCTAATCGATAGATATGACATAAATGAAATCGCATGAGTGAAATCTTGTGCGATTTTTGCTTCAAAGTCTGAGCGATTATCTAAATTACCTCACTTTTAAGCCTCAGCAGCGCATCTACAAATTCTGCAAACCCATAGCCACCCGGTTCTGACATTACCTTGCTTGGATGATGTTCTAACTTATCCCAATAATGTTGAATGCTAGCCACGCCAACGGTGAGTGTCAGTGATTCGAACATCTGTTGATCGTTCATTGAATCGCCGACATAGCAGGCTTGATTGTGGATTTTTTCAAGCGATAGGCCTTTATTCGTAAGGAAACGGTGCACGGCATTTTTCTTTGAGTACTCTCCATACCAAGCATTGATATGAATTGAACTTGCCGTCGCGTGTGCGCCTAAAGAATGTATTCTATCAAGTACCGCTTGCACTATTTCAGGATCAACAGGCTTACGGTTTTGGCCGATATCAATCGCGACTTCACACAAGCGGTAAGATTGGTCCAAAGTTAGGGATAGGTCTGGGTAACTCAGCAAGATCGCTTCGACTTGTTGTTTGAGCTTGGCTTGGTTCTGACGCACTTGTTCTAGCGGCGTCTCCGAAGAAAGCTGTAACGCGCCATTCTCTCCAAGCACGGCATCGACAGGCCAAAGTTGCGCGATATGGTCGCACCAACCCGCACAAGCACCAGTCACGGCGACCACTTTGATTCCACTGTCTCTCAGCTTTTGTAACGCAATCAGGGTTTCAGGAGGCAGTGAACCTTGCCAAGTGAGCGTGTCATCGACGCCGGTTAATACCCATTCGATGTGCTTCCAGTTGTTGTCTAGTTAGTGTTCCATTAAAACTCACTTATTCCATGGATTGTTTTACACAGAGCGTATTAATTCAGCCTAATGTAGAGCTAAAAGCTAACCCGCCTAGAAAATACAGTGTTTAGCAAAATCGCCCGCTTCATTCGCCGTCCAGTCGCCTTTAGGCTTCTCTTTCATATCCGCACACCAAGCTTCACTTCCCACCTCTGTGCAAGCCATTAACTGAGTGGCTAGGAAAAGGATCAACGCGACTTTCTTCATAACAAATATTCCGTTTTGGTCTAGATTTCTGTTTATAACTGTATCAAATACCACAAGTGATTGTTATAGCTGCTAAGAACTTAAGGGCGTTAAAAATGATGTGGGTTTGAGCTGAATTCAAGAGGCGGTAAAGAAGGGAGGGTTTGCTTTGCTGTAAGATCGAAAAAGCCAGCATGTGCTGGCTTTGAAATTCTTAATAAGTGTCTATTAGTTATTTCGCTTTAACTACTTATCGATTTATACCAATTTCATCTCTTGGATGATGTCCGAAGCAATCTCTGGCTTCGTACTTGTTGGTTTCTCGTGTAGGTCGGCTTTCAATTGTCCCTTACGGTTACTTAGGCCCGCTTCAAGTTTCTTAAGTGCTGCAGCGATAGCTGGGTACATAACATCGTCTGTCGATTTTGCTGTTACTCGTACACCTTCGTAGTTGGTGAATACTTCAACCTGATGTTGACCGTGTTCTTTAGTAATGATGATGTCGCAACTGATCAGTGATGGGAAATGGTTAGATATCTTCTCGAATTTACCTTCGATGTCTTTGCGTGACTCGTCGTTAATTGATACATGATGTGTTTGAACATTTATTTTCATAAATCATACCTTTCCAATGACTGTGTCATTTAAACGTAGCAAACATCGGATAGATTAACCAACTGAGAATTAGCACATGTGTGATTGACTTCAGTGTTATCAAATATTCTCTTGTTACTCCCTTGAAAGTCCGATGAACTGATCGCATATTATGTTTCGTGTTTTAGAGACATGTTCAAAAAAACTCCATCCTTGATAATTTGCGCTAAGCTACAGCGAATTCCCAGTGAATCTCTCTTTATCGGTTTTATAATTCCGAACTTGTCACTCCATTGATTTTCTTTCCAGCTCACTTATTTTTTTCTTCTTTGAATAAAAACTCAGCTTAAGTTACTAATTTATAGACACTCAACTGCCCACTCCATATTGAAGTGAAACTCTCCTGCTGTTAGTTGAGACTCGGGTATAGTAATACGTGCTCGAATATCGACCTCTTTATTGGATGCCAGTTGATCGACAGGAAATTCGACGCCCTGACGCCAATAATTAATGTCACCTTCATAGCGAACCGGCGTTTCGACTTTGAATCGCACAAGTTCTGAAATGCGAGACTCATCAATTGAGCCTAGGTCAATATGTTGCAGTTTGAGCAACAATCGAGAATCTTTGCGATTGGACTCCAGCTTGAGCGTGATTGCTCTGCCATCGTATTCTCGACCAAAACTCATTTCACCTTGGTTATTGATCACTTCTAAACCGCAGCGTTCTCTCACATGCTTTTTAAAGCTTAATGTAGAGTGATTATTGGATGCCAATGTACAGTTGGATAAGCTGATTAAAGTGAACGCGACAATAAATCGTAGCATGTTAGTTCACCATAACGCGGACAATAAAGTCCGTGACCGCTTGTTCAGTAACAGCCACATTACTGATGGTTTGCTTATCTTTGAGAGAGACCTGATAGCTTGAGCTCAGTACAATATCGGCATGATGATATTTGTATTCGACAATAAGATCGCACGTGACACGGTCGGTTTGCTTAATTTCGACGGTAGTATCGGTGTAGTTAACGCGACTTTCGGTGTCGATTAACTCGATACTCGACCAATCGATGTATTCAGAATTCGACAGCGCATCAAAGATTCGGCGTTGGTGGTTGTCTGAACCATCGACGCACATTTGATTGAAATGTTCGACTTCTTTTCTATCAAACCCTGTGCTCACGGCATAGGGCGCGATAAACAATATCGCCAAGTATAAAACTAGAGTTTTCATAGTGCCTCTGGGTCAGTAAGCCCTCTTGATTAGAGGGCTTACCGTGGGAGAGATGATGGGTTAGTTACACTCAATCTTCCATTTTGTTTTTACTTCGTAATCTTCACTTGCATCGAGATTGCTTTCATCAACCGCAACACGAGCGAAAAGATTCATATTGTTATCTTCACGAATTTGATCTCGAGTGATGTCTACACCCGATTCCCAGCTAACTGCCGATTGGTCTAGCTCTGTTGTACCCGTTGACTGGAAAAACACATCGCTCTTTTGAATTTGTCCGTCAAACGATTCGATTTTGATCTCTTCTGCTCGAACTTTGATTCCGTTTCTGTTGCTGACTAACTTTACAGTCGCGTGAGATTCATTGTAACTTTCGCCAAAAGCTAGGTCGGCTTTATCTTCTGTAGCCTCTATACCGCATTGAGATTCAACCGATGCCGAAAACACGACATCTCCAGTTTTGTCATCTCCATCACCGGGAGGTTGTGCAAATGCCGATCCAGTGGCAAAAATAGATACGGCTGCTAGGCCAAGTAATGGTTTTTTATTAAGCATCTTTTACTCCGAAAAAGTGGTATTGCTTTGTTTCATCTTCAGCAGGCGATATTTCTCTGCTTCGATTTGTAATAGCTTGAGCTCATGTTCCGCTTGAGCCAGCTCTTCTAATCGTTCTCGCTCACGGAGCTCGAACTCGTAGAGTCGACGACAGTCAACTCGATCCTCACCACCAAACTGCAGTGTGACAGCGGCGTAAATGCCTGCTTCATCCTGATTCTGGTAGTAATAGTTGTTGTAATAGCTGTCGCTATCTTCATTACCCGTTGAGCCATAGGTACCGAACTGAACTGTTTTGCCCGTTGAAATGGCTTGCTCACACGAAGCTCCTTCAGAGGTACGAACTCGGTCGGTTCCTGACGGGTTGGATACACTCGGTATCGGGTTTGCCAATGCAGGGCTTGTTAGAGAAAGACTGGTCAATGAAGCGATAGCCAGTGCAACGACAGTCAATAAAGCTCTGCGTAGCGTGGTTATGATTTTGTGCATCGTGAGTACCGTTTGAATTTGATTAATACCGTTTAAATTTAAGGTTCGTACACACTTCGTAGCTGTTCGGAGAGTCCGTTACCATGCGTGTGCAGATCTTTTTCTTGGTTGTTTGAGCTGCTGGTGTCTTAACATTGATGTCCAGTTCTAACTCTTGGTTCGCATTCAGTGTGATTTTGTTTGGGAATTCTTTGTCATCAATTCGCAGGTAGTAATCCGCTTGTTTGGTGTAACGGTTTACTAATAAAAACCTCACCTGCGTTTTATCGGAATAGGTCTGAAATTCGGTATTTTTCCATTTGTGCACGTTTGCATTTGCTAAAGAGCTGCTCAGCAATAAAGCTGCAGTAATGATGTAAATAGCCTTCATGAGAACCTCAAAATGATGATCGAGATCTCATTTTAGTTTCGTTCGAACGCAGGACTTACCATTTTGCGCCACTGACATAAGGCTGACAGTACGGTAAAAATGGTGTCGGTTTTTCATTTAAGATAGTTTGTCGTTTGAAATCGAAGAAGAGTGGAATCTTTGAGAGGGTAGAGCGGAGGTCAGTTATGGTCGTAGTTTTTATCAATTCGTCATTCAATATCACAATTACTGATATAAAGAACAGTTATCCGTTGAGGCGACGATTAGTACGGGATACTCTAACGGCTTCATTATATTTGGACCCATCACCATGAAAATGCCTGTCAAATTCGCTGCAATCGCGGCTTCCCTTTCTTTCGCTTTTAATGCTTTTGCTGCACCTGTTGAGTTTCAGAAAATTCCAGAAATCATGCAACAATTTGAAACCGCCGAGTTGTACGTTAAGAAATCCGTCACTTTAGGCCGTTTGCCTGCGGAGTCTGAAATTGGCGTTGATTTTCCTACCTACGTTTCAGATGGAAAGGGTGGTTACAGCTTAGAAACCAATAATGTAATGACGGACGATGTAGTTATTGCAAGCATGCCGAAAGCGATTGTTGATGATGTTTTCAACCAATGGTTGGTTCCAAAGGATACGTGGATCAGCAGCTATGGTTCACTGCCAACATCGACCACAGAATTTAAGCCGTTTAAGCGCATTAAAACCATCAAAGCGATTAAGATCGATGTAGAAATGCTTGAGCTAATGGGCAGTGAAGATGGCAAAACTGCAGTGATTAAAGTGAGCTGGGATGAAAAAGGAATGAAGGTATATAAGGATGGCTACTTAGCAGATTATGAGTACGGTATTGCTCCTCATGAGATGCAAGAGAACTACGAACTAGCCCCTAAGTAACCGATTAGATCTGTCTCTCGATATATTTGTCAAAGCGCGCTGTTTTACAGGGCGCTTTTTTATGGCTCAACAAAATGTGATAAAAATCACGCTTTCCTGACATTTTACCGCCTGTTGTGCTAGTATGCGCCGCTTGTCTTTGTAATTGATAAAAAACGCATTACCCAAACAGTCTTTTTCTGTTTATCTGCTTGTAATGACCTCATTCAGTTTGGCCTGACTTGGCTGAACATCTGCATTTTGCTCGGACGCAAAGAGAGTAGTTCTCACTACTTCACTATGTACATTTGAGAGCACCATCTATCAAAGGCCTTTTAGAAACAGCCTAATTAGCGCGAACTTAGTTCAGCGTGAAGGGTTTCGTTTTCCCAAAAATCCCCCTTGGCGGCCAAGTACTTCTTGGTTGCTGACAAGTAAGGAGTCTATATGACGTCTACGGTATCTACGTCCGTACCTACATCTCCAGCTGGTAACTCAGCTTCGACAGAGAAAGAAGTAAACCACCCGTTTCTTTCTTTGGTCATCATGGTAATTGTTGCAGCAATCGCAACCTACTTTATCCCTGCTGGTGAATTTGAACGAGTGGTCATGAATAGTCGCACGGTTATCGACCCAGACAGCTACATACTCTTAGCGAGCAATCCCACAACATTAGCCTCTTTTTTCGAATCATTTTTTAAAGGCTTCAAATCCGCTTCTGGCGTGATGGGTGTTGTGGTATTTGTTGGTGGTGCTTTCGGTATCATCAAACACATGGGTCTGCTAGACGCATCGGTTGTTGCGCTCACTACTAAACTGAAGAAACAAGGCTTGTACGTGATTGCGCCTGTGATCATGACGGCGATCTTCTTCAACGTAACCTTCACGGGTATGCGTGAGCTTGACGTTATTTTCATCTCGCTGATGATCCCTATCTGTATCAAGCTTGGCTACGATGCGATCACGGCTCTTGGTGTTGTCCTACTCGCGAGTTGCGCAGGTTTCGCGGCCGCGTTGGCAAACCCATTCTTCACGGGTATCGCACATACTATTGCTGAACTCCCTATGTATTCAGGCATGTGGTATCGCTTTATTGTCGGCATGTTCATGCTATTGACGGGGGCTTGGTATGTGTTGAGTTACGCACGCAAAGTAAAGCAAGATCCAACCAAGGGCTTGTTACACGGCACGGGTTACCACTACGAATCAAATGTTGAAGCGAAAACACTGACCACGCGTGAAAAGTTCGCAGGTATCGCATTCTTAGGCGTGTTCGCATATATGATCTTCGGTACCCTGACGATGGGCTTTGGTTTTACCGAGATTGCGGGTGCATTTGTGGCAATGGCGATCATTCCGGGCTTGGTGGCGGGTTTGTCTCCTAACAAGATCTGTGAATACTGGACTAAAGGTGTCAGCGATGTATTGGTCGCTGTATTAATTATCTTCTTCGCACGCTCAGTGTTGACTATTATGGAAGACGCGAAGATTGTCGACTCAATCATCTACTATCTTGCGCAGATCATTTCAGGCAGTTCTAAGCTTGTAGCTGCGGCGGGAATCTACTTCTCGCAAGCTGCAATTAACCTGTTTATTCCGTCGGGCAGTGGTCAAGCGGTTATCACCATGCCAATCATTATTCCATTGGCGGACATTGGTGAAGTAACTCGTCAAGTTGCGGCGTTGGCCTCTCAATTGGGCGATGGTATCTCTAACTACATTTACCCAACTAATGGTGGTTTACTGGCTGTACTGGCGATTGCAAAAGTGCCTTACACCAAGTGGGTTCGCTTCTTCTTACCGTTATTCTTGTTCTGGTCAGTGGGTGCGTTGGTTTCGGTTGTGATTGCTCAAATGATTGAGTTGGGTCCATTCTAAAGCTTGGTTTATTAACCGGATAAGATTTGGTTGAAAATTTCTAACCAAATAAAAAGGCAGCGAATTCGCTGCCTTTGTTGGTTTAGATAGAAGCGATTTCAAGTGACGCATCACTCTTCAAACTGATAAGACGAGGGCACGACTATTACGCCTTGTTTCGATATGTGGAAGCGCTTGGCATCGGCAAGGCTATCTATGCCGATTTGTGTTCCATCCGGTACTTTAACGTTCTTATCGATGATGCAGTTTTGAATGTGACAGTTTCGCCCGATCTCGACATCTTCAAACAGAATACTATCAATCACAATCGCGGCATTGCTGACTTTTACCTTAGGGAAGAAGATAGAGTTTTGCGCTGAACCACCTTCAATCACCACGCCATTGGCGATCATCGAGTTGATAAAGATCCCTTGGTTACCTTCTACCGAAGCAATAGTTCGTGCGGGCGGCAGTTGCGGATCATAGGTGCGAATTGCCCAATCCGGTTGGTACAAATCGATAGGTGAGGCTGGTTTCAACAAGTCCATATTCGATTGGTAATAAGAGTCGATTGTACCTACATCTCTCCAGTAAGCGTCTTGGGTTACGCGTCCTTCTTCGTCACCAAACTTATACGCGTAAACACTGTTGTTGCCGACTAACTTTGGAATGATGTCTTTACCGAAATCGTGGCTTGAGTCTGGATCTTCTGCGTCTGCCAATAATGCCTGTGTCAGTACTTCTTTATCAAAGATGTAAATTCCCATTGAAGCCATGCTTCGGGTCGGTCTGCCAGGTACGCACGCGGGGTAGCGTGGCTTCTCGGTAAAGTTATTGATTTGCAGAGATTCGTCTATCTCCATCACACCAAACTCTTTGGCCTCATCAATTGACACTTCCATACAGGCGACCGTCAAGTCAGCTTCATTCTGCTTATGTTGCTTGAGCATTGGTGCGTAATCCATGCGATAGATATGGTCGCCGGATAAGACTACTACATGCTTGGCTTCACTACGCGACAGCAAATACAAGTTTTGATAAATCGCATCGGCAGTGCCGCTATACCAGCTGTCACCTGTGCGCATTTGCGGGGGAACATTGGTGATGTATTCGCCGAGCTCGGGGTTAAGCACCGACCAACCATCACGTAAGTGTTTTTGCAAAGAGTGAGACTTGTACTGAGTCAGTACCAGAATTTGGCGAAGTCCGGAGTGAAGGCAGTTCGCGAGTGTGAAATCGATGATTCGATATTTGCCACCAAAGGGTACCGCAGGTTTTGCGCGGTTATCGGTGAGAGGGGAAAGCCGAGAGCCAACACCGCCGGCCAGAACGATTGTTAGAGTGTCTTGCATAGTCAGAACCTCAATGTATTTATGATTATGAACATAGACTTGCAAGCACCACGCCAAATGTAACTCATTGAATATTAAACGAGGTGACAATGAACTCTGCGAGACTGCACCAAATTGATGCGTACGGGATGTTGGATTGCTCTATTTTGATCCAAAGAGATCAGAGCAAAGTGAAAAGGTAGAGTTAACAAAATGATGCACGGAAAAGCTGCATTACAGAACTGTCAATAAAATGAAGGAATAAAGTGATCGGGTCGATATAAATTTACACAAATAATCATAACCTTTCACAAATTGATTTCCATCAATAAAGTAGGGTTATTGTATGTTACCTTGCACGCAAAATAAGAAATGATTACTCATTCACCAATAAAGAATAAGCCCTCAAAAGGAAATAATAATGAAAAAAACAGTATGTGGAATTGCGGTTATTGCGGCTCTTATGTCAACGAATGTTCTTGCTCATAAAGAAGGTGATTTCATCATCCGTGCAGGCGCAGCAACGGTATCTCCAAATGATAGTAGTGGTGCTGTGTTAAATGATCCGAATACAGAGTTCTCTGTAGACTCAAACACTCAGCTTGGTTTGACTTTCGGTTACATGTTTACTGACAACATCAGCCTTGAAGTACTAGCGGCAAGCCCATTTTCTCACAACATTTCTGCTACTGGCCTAGGTGAAATTGCTGATACAAAACACCTACCACCAACGTTCATGGTTCAGTACTATTTTGGTCAAGCAAATAGTGACTTCCGCCCTTACGTAGGCGCAGGTATCAACTACACTGTTTTCTTCGATGAGTCACTAAACCAAGGAGCGAAAGAGCTAGGCTTAAGTGATTTATCTCTTGATGATTCTTGGGGCTTAGCGGCAAACATTGGTATGGACTACATGATCAATGAAGACTGGTTCTTGAACGCATCGGTTTGGTATGCAGACATTGGAACGACAGCAAAATATAAGTTTAATGGTCAACAGTTCTCAACAGACGTTGATATCGACCCATGGGTATTCATGATCGGTGGTGGTTACAACTTCTAACCCACCTATTCAGTTTACTAAAGGCGCTCAAGCACCAGCCAGCTTGGGCGCTTTTTTTTGCTTGCTTGTTAATGGAATGCTCATTCCAACTTGCTGTTGTTATGGGTAAAAGAAACCGATTGTCGTCACCTATTGTTAACAAAAGGGAAAGATAACTGTCATAAGCGGCCTCTATGATCGCGATTCAAATTATGGAGGATATATGAATCGCAAATTTAATAAGCTGACTTTATTACTACCTATCGCAGTAAGCTCGGCTTTAGTTGGTTGTTCTCAATCAACTTCAAAGCCGACAACATCATCTCAAGCATCACTCGATGCTTTTAGTCTTCAATGCCAATCCATCCAACAGCCAATCGCAAGTGATGCTGAAGTTACCGGGCTTACTCTGGTGGGCAGTTCTATTGCTGACGCTCCGTTTGATACTTCTGCAGCCGAAATCGTCAGCTACGATTCATGTACCGATAAGCTTTATGTGGTTAACGCTCAAGCGCAGAAAGTCGATGTGTTGTCGATGAACGCTGACAGTTTGCCAAACTCCGAAGGCTCTATTGATCTTCAATCTGCAGCTTTAGCTTCGGGTATTAATATCGGTGCTGCGAACAGTGTATCGACTCATCAGGGCTTAGTTGCTGTCGCGATTGAAAATGCTGACAAACAACAAAATGGGATTATTGCTCTGTATCGCTCAGACACACTAGAGCTGATCACCACTTACACTGCTGGCGCATTACCAGACATGGTGAGCTTCTCGAAAGACGGCCGTTACATTGCATCGGCAAACGAAGGCGAGCCGAATGCGGATTACAGTATTGATCCTGAAGGCTCTGTGACGCTGGTCGATTTAGCTAATGGTCCTTTACAAGCAAAAGTGACTCAAATTGATTTCAAGGCATTCAATCAAGGTCAGCCTCGCCATGCAGAACTGACCGACAAGGTTCGAATCTCAGCGCCTAATGCGACCGTTGCCCAAGACCTGGAGCCGGAATATCTAACGTTTGCTGATAACGGCAAACTCTATGTGGCCCTGCAAGAGAACAATGCATTGGCAGCAATTGACGTGGCAAGTGGACAAGTCGATGCGATTCTTGGACTAGGCGGCAAGCATTGGGATACCGCTCAGTTGGATGCATCGAACAAAGACAAAAACATCGGAAATCTACAAAGCTACGCAATGTTAGAAGGCCTTTACATGCCAGACAGCATCACCAGTTACAGTGTTGATGGTAACACCTACATCGTGACGGCAAACGAAGGCGATGGCCGTGAGTATGGCATCAAGACGACGCAAAAAGTGTGTGATGACAAGGGCTTCGAGTGGGATGGTGACGACTACAAAGGCACTGAAAACTACACAACAGAGAAAGACTTTTGTATCGCTTATGTTGATGAAGTACGCGGCAAGAAGTTAGATGTTGACGCTAACCACCCATTGGCAGGTGCATTGAAAGACAATAAGCAACTTGCTCGCCTTAAGGTGATTAAGCCACAAGGAACACTTGCTGCTGACCAAAAGGTTCAAGCATTCGGTAGCCGTTCTTTCTCTATTTGGGATGAGTCTGGCGAGTTAGTGTTTGATAGCGGTGATGACTTTGCTCGAATCGTTCTTGATCAAGATCCTGCAAACTTCAATAGCACTAATGATAACAACCAAAGTGGTGACGATCGCAGTGATGACAAAGGGGTTGAGCCTGAAGCGATCGAAGTGGCTGAGATTGACGGTAAGCACTATGCCTTTATTGGTCTTGAGCGCCAAGGTGGCATCATGATTTACGACGTAACACAGCCTAAAAACGCAAGTTTCATCAGCTACTTGAACAACCGAGACTTTACACAACCAGTGTGTACCAAGGTTGATGAAGACGGTGATTGCGACAACCATACCTATAACTCGAAAGCGGGTGACTTAGGCCCAGAGTCAATCAAGTATTTCACTCGCTCTGGTAACCACTTTATTGCGGTTGGCAACGAAGTGAGTGGTAGCACATCAGTTTACCGCGTTGAGTTCTAATCTCGCTTATCGCTAGCAATTAGATTTAATCAAAACAAAAGCGCCACGACTTGTTAAGTCGTGGCGCTTTTTAGTTCATCGCTTATTTCATCGCTGATTTAGTCGCGATAACAAAGGCCTATGGCTGTTGCTTAGTCGGAGCTAGAGCGATTTCACGGATACATACGTTCTGTGGCTGTTGGTAAGCGAATGATACAGCGCGAGCAATATCGTCAGCTGCCAATACACCGCCCATGTCTTCTTTCCAAGAATCGTAACCGTCTTTGATCTCTTGAGATGTAGTGTGAGACAGAAGCTCTGTCTCAACAGCACCCGGTGCGATAGTAGTAACACGAACATTTGAAGCTGCTACTTCTTCACGAACGTTCTCAGAGATTGCGTGTACCGCGAACTTAGTACCACAGTAAGCAGCGTGGCTTGGGAATGTTTTCTTACCCGCAATTGAGCTGATGTTGATGATAGTACCTGTGTTGCGTTCCATCATCGGAGCAAGTACAGATTGCATGCCGTTTAGAAGACCAATTACGTTCACATCGAACATTGTCTTCCACTCTTGAGCGTCTTGAGTATCGATCTGACCAAGAAGCATTGCGCCAGCGTTGTTGATAAGTGCATCTACAGGGCCGAATTTCTCTTCACCTTGTGCGATTGCCGCATCAAAAGACGCTTTGTCTGTTACGTCTACTTTCACTGACAGTGAATTTGGTAGGTTAAGCGCTTCAAGGCGGTCAATACGGCGAGCCAAAAGTAGCAGAGGGTGACCTTCATCGCTTAGACGACGAGCGATTGCTTCACCAATACCAGAGCTTGCACCTGTAATTACGATTAGTTTTTTCATTTTATTTCCTCTGTACTTTTATTGCGTCGGTTGGCTACGACGTATTGTTTAAGTGCATTCGAATCAAGTGTTTGTTGTCTTGCTTCGTTGCGATGGAAGCATATTAAGGAAAATAGCATTGTTGATATATAGCGCTTTACTTGAAACACTGTTGCTGTGGTGCAACAATAAAGCGTCTATCTCATAACTCCATTAGTAAGCTGGCGACTATGCTTAATCAAATTAACCTGTCTGATATTCGTTCTTTCGTGCTGATCGCTCGTTTAGGTAATTTCACTAAAGCGGCGGAGGAGTTGGATGTGTCGCGTTCCCACGTATCACGCCAAGTGAGTAGTTTAGAAAAGCAGATGGGCGTGACATTGTTTATCCGCACCACACGAACCTTGAGGCTGACTCACGCAGGGCAAGATCTGTACGCGAGATGCGAACAAGCCTTAGATAATATAGACCAAGCCTTGATTGCTGCTGTGGACGATGTCGAAGAAGTACGTGGCGACATAAAAGTAAACTGTGTTGGCGGTTATCTTGGTGAGGTGATCATCGCGGATCTGGTCAATGAGTTCATGCAACTTTACCCAGACATCAGTATTAGCCTCGATTTCAGTAGTAACCGAGTCGACCTGATTGAGGATGCGTTCGATATCGCTTTTCGCATGGGAAGCTTAGAAGATGCAGGCTTTATCGCAAGAAAGCTATTGGATATTGAGATGGGAACACTGGCGAGCCCTGAGTATTTTGTTCGTAAAGGAAAGCCAAATCATCCTAAGGACCTTATCCATCATGATTGCTTAACAGGCTCGGTGCGTAAGTGGAGTTTTCAAGCGTTGGACGACACCAAGAAAACGGTCGATGTGCATGTTACGGGCAGGCTGCAATGTAAAAATGGCCGAGTGTTGGTGCAGGGTGCTAAGTCGGGTAACGGAATTATTCGAGTTCCCACTATCTATTGTTTACAAGAGCTCAATGACGGACAACTAGAGCAGGTGTTTGATGAGTGGGTAGTACCTAAAGTGGACTTTTCAGCGATCTACCATCGAGACCGCTATCAACCAAGTCGAATTCGAACCTTCATTGATTTCGTAAAAGGTCGCTTTGAGCAAATGCCTGTGAGCTAAGCGTGCTTACTGTCTCTGCTATTCGTTTGACTGGTTTGGGCTTACATCTCGTCGATTTCGTTTTGTAGGCTTTCCAGCTGATCCAGAATCAGTAAAAACTTCTCACCAAAGGGTGTCACTTGATACTCAACTCTTGGTGGGAGTTCGTTGAACATTTGCTTATCTAAAATCCCGAACTCCACATTTCGCTTCAAACATTCATTCAGTACCTTGGTCGATAATCCTTCGACCGAACGAACCATTTCACCGGGGCGATTAATGCCATTTGCCAGTAATTGGTAAACCGTTAGCGACCATTTACAGCCGTAGATGGTTTCGACCATACGAGCGGAACGCTCTGGTGCCGATTTTCTTGAAAAAAAGTTTTCCTGATTTTTCATAAAGATGTACCAATAAGTACCTACCTAACCGATTTGTACTTACTATTCATAGTGTTAGTTCAAAGCCTAAGATTACCACGTTCACATGACTTAGGAGATAACAAAATGAACTTCACTAAAAATGGTATTGCAGTAGTAATCGGTGGCACAAGTGGTATGGGCTTTGAAACAGCGAAGCAGTTAGTCGCTCAAAACATCCATGTGTTGGTTGTCGGCAATAACCCAACTAAGTTAGATAAAGCGGTGTCAGAACTTCAATCATTAGGCCACGCTTCTGGTTGGCAAGCTAACCTTTATGATGATGCAAGTGTGTCGAACCTTATTGCGCATCTAGAGTCGCTTGAAGAAGGTATTGGTTACCTTGTTAATGCGGCTGGTTACTTCAACCCTAAAGCGTTTATTGAGCACCAAGAATCTGACTACGAGCAATACATGCAACTTAACAAAGCAACCTTCTTCATCACTCAAGCTATCAGCAAGTTGATGATCAAGAACGGCGGCGGCAGTGTGGTTAACGTTGGTTCTATGTGGGGTAAGCAAGCAATCAAAGCGACCCCATCTTCTGCGTACTCAATGGCAAAAGCCGGCTTGCACGCTTTAACACAACACATGGCAATGGAACTTGCAGACCACAACATTCGTGTGAATGCGGTGTCTCCTGCTGTTGTTAAAACGCCAATCTACGAATCTTTCATTAAGCCGGAAGAGGTAGACCAAGCGCTAGAAGGCTTCAACGCATTCCATCCTATTGGTCGCGTAGGTCAGCCTAAAGACATCGCCAACAGCATCTCTTTCTTACTATCAGACAGTGCCGATTGGGTAACGGGCGCAATCTGGGATGTTGATGGTGGCGTGATCGCTGGTCGCAATTAATCAGAATTCTCTTTAGGTGGCTGTCGCGTAGGTAAATAGCAACGAGATGGCCTCCTTGATGAGTATTTGCGTAGAATAGAAGCTAGAAAGACAATAATAACTAAAACGATAACAAGAGTAAGGTCGCCACTATGTTCAACATGGACTTTTCAAAGAGACTGGTTATAGAAACCGAACCACTAGATTGGGTCGCGAGCCCTGCCAAAGGGGTATGGCGCAAGCCGTTAGAAAGAGAAGAGAAAGAATCGGGTCACACGACCAGTGTGGTTAAGTACGACCCTCAATCTTCGTTTTCTGAGCACCCGCATCCACAAGGTGAAGAGATCTTCGTATTAGAGGGTATCTTTTCTGATGAAACCGGAGATTTCCCAGCGGGCACTTATATCCGTAATCCTCCGGGTAGTGCGCACTCTCCGTCGAGTAAAGATGGCTGCACGATCTTGGTTAAGCTCAACCAGTTTGATGCAAGAGACTTAACCCAAGTTCGTATCAATACACTAGAAACGGAGTGGCTTCCGGGCATTGGTGGCTTGCAAGTCATGCCACTGCATGAGTTTGAGCACGAACATGTCGCTTTAGTGAAGTGGCCTGTCGGCGAACGCTTTCAGCCACATCGTCACTTTGGTGGTGAAGAGATCTTTGTACTGTCTGGAACTTTCAAAGATGAACATGGCGAGTACCCGAAACACACATGGATGCGTAGCCCTCACATGAGCGAGCATTTCCCTTATGTGGAAGAAGAGACGATCATCCTAGTGAAAACAGGTCATTTGCCACTGATATGATGATTATCTCGACAAGTAAAATAGAAAGCCGCTTATTAAAAGTCAGCGGCTTTCTGCTTTCTAATGCCTATTGAGCTTACTTAATACACATTTGAGCATTAGTAAGCGACACCAATACGTTGGCGTGGGAACTTACCAGCTTCGAGCTCATCTATCATCGCGATAGCGTAATCGCTGACTGAAATTGTGCTGTTACCATCTTCGTCGGTGAGCAGTTGATCGCCACCGGTACGGTAGGTCGATAGTTTCTCGCCCGGGAATATCTCTGCTGCAGGGCTAACAAACGTCCAGTTCACTTCGCTGTTCGATTGCTTGAACACTTCAAGAGCTTCACCCTGTGCTAGCGCTTCGTTTTTGTAATCTGCAGGGAAGTCAGGAACGGTTACTAACGGTACGTTTGGCGCAACTTCTAGTGAGCCTGCACCGCCAACCCAAAGTAGGCGCTCGATACCGATGCTTGGTAATGTTGCCAGCAATTTAGTCGCAGTGTTTTTTACGATGCCGTGATTACCCAGAGCACGTCCGCCAATCGAAGTAATTACTGCATCAACGCCGGCTAGTGCGTTTGCTAGACTTGCGGCTTCGTCTTGTAAATCATATGAACGAACTTCAATGCCTTGGGTTTCCACGCGGTTTGCATCTCTTACAACAGCTACCACATCATGACCTCGAGATTGAGCTTCTTGAGCGATGTGACTACCAATCCAACCTGATGCGCCTAATACTGCAATTTTCATAATGTCTCTCCAATTATCTAATTTATTGATTCGTTTTCTCGACAGCCATTGCAGTCTAATAGCTCACTAGGTTGCGATAAATATCGTAAAATGATGTAGATTGTATCTATATAGTGATCTAATAAGATTCGATTAGCTGCGAAATAGTTCAAGGAGAGCGTGATGGATAGGTTGACGGCAATGCGTAGCTTCGTCGAAGTTGCGAATTGTGCCAGTTTCACTCAAGCGGCTGAGCATTTGGACATGAGTCGGTTGCAGGTTTCACGTCATGTTCAAGAGATAGAAGGGTGGTTGAAGCAGAGGCTATTACATAGGACGACTCGAAAGGTGAGCTTGACGGCGGCAGGGGAAATCGCTCTGCAGCGCTGTGAGAAAATCCTCTATGAGACCGCTGAGCTAGAAGTTACTTCACTCAATCAAACCGATGATCTTTCTGGAACCATTCGAATTGCAGCTCCCATTGGTTTAACTCAGCACATGTTGTTGGATGTGGTCGAACAGTTTACGGAGCGCCACCCTAATATCACGGTCGAGCTGTTTGCTTCGGATCGTTTTACTCAGCTGGTGGATGAAAGGATCGATATTGCACTTCGCTATACAGATCAACCAGACGATAGCTTGATTGCACGAAAGCTAATGGTAATTGATTCAGTGGTGTGCGCTTCACAAGCCTACTTGGACAAACATGGTGAACCTGAAACAATCGACGCGCTTCGACAACACAATTGCTTTCGTCATTTGAATGTCTCGAAGTGGGATTTCGTTAAGGATAATCAGCACTATTCGGTTGAGGTGTCTGGCACTATCAAGGCTAACGATGTTGGAGTGCTAACTCGCGCGGCACAGCACGGAAAAGGGGTGGTTCGTTTACCTTGTGATTTAGCCAATCCACTGATTGCGAATGGTCAATTGAAACGAATATTGGATGACTTTGTTTCACCTAGCAGCGTTCTTTGGGCGGTGTATCTATCTCGCAGCTATCAGCTTCCAGTTGTTCGTCAGTTCATTGATTTTGCGGCAGAAGCTTGGGCTAACGATATCAAGTCTGGTGATGTTTGAAACATCATAGGCAATGGTACATAGCGATAGAAATTTAAAAGCCCATAAATACAAAAATCCGATATCAAATGGTGATATCGGATTTGAACTCAATAATTCAGAGTTCCAGCACGCTCTCCTCTCACGAAGTCTTTACATGTAATGATGTACGGATAATCGAGTATTTATCACCTTTTCGTTAATGTCTGGTAAAGGCTGATACAAGCTTCTCGTAATGTCAGATAATACTTGGTCGTAGACTTGCGACACGACGCTAGAGATATCACTGGTTAATTCGTACATGCTATCTGCCGGTTGGGTCGCTTCGTTGCTTGATGCAATCTCTGTAAGTGCATGCATCGCTCGTGTACAAACCGGTGACCCACTACTAATCGGGCAGATAATCGATAATTGGTTGAGTTTTCTGTGTGTCTGAGAGGCGTAGAATTTGAATCTTAAATACTCCTCAGGCTTCTCCATATCTGCCTTTTCTATTCCAGGGATAGACATTCTAAGCTTGGTCAGGATCTCCATGCAATCTAAGATCTGTTGCCAATTCATGTGGTACTCACGGCTCATGTCTTCGCGTTCAGATTGAATCAGCCAGATGATCATCACTTCATCCATCAAGAACATGCTGTGACGAATCGTTTTGCCATGAATCGATTGGTTACGCACCAAGCTACGGTTTTGCCAGTCGCTGTGCATAGCGATGAGCTTAAGGTGATAGATGCGATACATTGGGCGGCTATCAAACGACACATGCGATTGAAGCAGTTCAGATACCTCAAGTATGTTGTCGTAAATCTCGTTCACTTTGCGAATCGAGTCGCTAGACAATTTATACGCCAGAGCGTAATGCGTTGCTGCGCGGTGTTTGCGTGATAACAACAATAACTCTCTAAGCAGAACTAAGGTTTCAAACCTGTGTGATAGCGCTGTTTGTCTCTTCCTTGAGAAATGAAACAGGGCTGCAAGTACTAATAGGGATAAACCCACTGAAATAACTACAAACATATTCAACTCCTAATATTTGTATACCTACTTAGTAGTAGTGCAGACACCGTGCCAAAATAAATAAGTGTTATATTTCATTGGGTTATGTTTTTAATTAAATTATGGATGATCAATCATGGTGCATGACTTCACCATTCGAGTGAATATTTCTCATATTTTGCAGGATTTTTTGAGAGGTTACGCTTTTGAGTGGTTAGGTTGGGGAGGTTTCTAGAAGTAGAGATACTTAGGCGATCCATCTCTGGCTTGTTTCAAGCTGCAGAAATTAAAAAGACCTCACCCCTTATATGCTTTTAACTATCAAAAAGCAGTAAGAGTGAGGCCTTTGAGTGTTCATTTAGCAGTGTAGTTAGCTTCAATGCTAAGTGTTTAGCATTGAAGGGTAAACGTTATGCAAGCTTAAGGTCGAACTCAGTGCGGTACATCACCATATCTTCAATGGTCAGTACTGGCATGTTGTGCAGTTTACCGAAAGCAACGATCTCTGGCGCTTTTGCCATTGTGCCGTCTGGGTTGGTTACTTCACACAGTACACCTGCTGATTGAAGACCTGCCATTTGCATCAGATCCACAGTACCTTCTGTGTGACCGCGGCGAGCAAGTACACCACCTTTGCGAGCGCGCAGTGGGAATACGTGGCCAGGGCGAGCAAGGTCAGTCGGCTTAGCTGTTGGGTTAGCAGCTGTTTTGATCGTTGTTACACGGTCAGCGGCAGAAACACCTGTTGTTACGCCCACTTTTGCTTCGATAGTCACCGTAAACGCAGTTTGGTTTGCGCTGTTGTTATCAACAACCATAGGTGGAAGTTCAAGTTGGTTTGCTTGCTCGTCAGTTAGACACAAGCACACGATGCCGCTGCATTCACGGATCATAAGTGCCATTTGAGCATTGGTTAGGTGTTCTACTGAGTAGATGATGTCGCCTTCGTTCTCGCGATCTTCATCGTCAAGTAAAAGTACGCCACGACCTTCGCGTAGGGCTTGCAGTGCGTTTTCAACGCGAGTGATTGGTTCGCCAAATTCGGCAAGTAGTGAAGACTGATTCATGGTTAAACTCCTAAAATATCACCAGAATCAGGGCTGTATGAGGGATCTCAACCGAGCACGACAAAGCCAACTCATCACAAGTCGACCTTAGCTCATTATGGTTTCATCCAAAACGAAATGCACCCGTCCGAGTTGGAGGCATGAACCCAATAAATAGGTACGCCTTTCCAACTTAAACGAGTGTGTTTCCATTCTCTCTCATCCGGACTATAACCGTCGGCTCTGGCATCTCACCAGATCTGCTGACCTCGACGAATCGAGCGCTCGCGGGCTTATCTTTAGATTTTGCTAAGGACATACCGCCGGTGGGGAATTTCGCCCCGCCCTGAGAATAAAAATTAATAATCTGTTTTGCTTTGAAAGCAGACCAGATGGTAATCCTTTCAATAGTGGATTTAAAGGACTGACAGCAAAGTTTTTCAGATTCTGGCCTGATAACCCGGTGAGTGTTCACTTTATCAGCAGAACACAATGCCGTTGTGTTTAGTCAGGTATAGCTGGTTTTTGGTTGGTTTTACTGTCGGTATGCGTATAAGTGGATGGTAAAGATTATTGATGATGAGGTGAGGGTTCACCGGATCAATACTCAAGCACTGCGCTAATTGAATATTGTTACACCATGACGGCTCACTGACCGTTTTGACATAAAATTGATATTGGCGATGCTAAGCTGCGATAGCATCCGACCACTTTATCCAAAAGATCTTAGCCATGACTTCTCTGTTCTCTAACAAATCCAAAGGCTTATTACTGCTCGTTTTAAGTTTGTATTCTCTCGTACCCTTTTTGATCTTTGGATCTGATTTCGACCTTGGAAGTGCGGTTCTGCCTTTCTATGGTGCCTTCATGACTTTCGTGACTTACTCGGCAGGCAATCAAGGATTCTTGGTAACGCTCGCTGTTTTGTCTTTGGTAGTGCTCACGATGAAGTTTTCTAAAGCTAAACTGGTCAGCCTTTGTCTGCAGTTAGGCATTTTGTTGGTGCTTAGCTTTGCAGCGAAAACCTTCTTAAAGCATTCAACAGAGAGTCCACGCCCTTATTCTGAGTATTTGGTTATGCAAGAAGTGGTTGAAATGCCAGAGCTGTTTTATGAGCTGCCATTGGTAGAAAAGAACGTAGCGATCGAATCTGTGCAAGATAAGGTCAGTGATTGGCGAACGCGTCATTGGCTTGGTGAAACCGACTACTCCTTCCCGTCTGGACACATGATTTTCGTTGGTGTGTGTTTGGCGTTCTTTGGTGGCTTGTTCTTAGAAGCGAAGCGCTTCTACTTAGTGGGTGGCTTGTTGGTATGGGCTGGTGGCGTTGCTTATAGCCGAGTTTGGCTTGGCATGCATCGCCCTGAAGACTTAGCAGCATCTATCGCTTTTGCAGGTTTAATCTATCTATTGGTGCCACTGGTTCCTACGCAAAAAATAGAGCCTCTATTGCCCAAGTTCCTCAGAACGGCCTAAGTTTTTAAGAGCGGCTTAAGCTTGTTAATAGCCGCCTAAGTTTTGAAAGGTTATCTAGTATTGAGTGGCCTATTAACAAGCAGAAATTCTGGCTATTGATTGAGCCCGAGTTCTGCTTGTTTCTTTTTGGTTAGCCCTAAAGACACAATTCGGTGTGATTCAGTGAGGTAGTATCTCAATTCCTCATCCCTTTCTGGTGTGCTCTCAAACAGTTGAATCCACTTCATACCGCGTGAAGCAAAGTAGGGCGCGGGTTTATAACCGGGCTCTTCTTTTAGAAAGTCGAAATTCTGCTCCGACGCTTTGAAAATAAATGCAGGCTCGTCGTTCGGCCCCCAACCTCCAATCGCAAACACCTTCCCTCCCACTTTCCAAACGTGAGAGTTATTCCACTGCATCACATAGCTGGTGGCAGCTTGTGATTCACAGAATGCGTTGAACTCATCGTATGTCATAGAACACCCTTTCAATCGTTTGGTGGTGGATCTGCGTGTTTGTTGTTTTATCGATGTTTCTGCTTCTAGCTAGCCAGCTAAGCCTTGCCAAATGGCAGTAAAGCCGCTGATAGAACATAGCAACAAAGAGCCTATACGTATCTTCTCTTTGGGAATACTTTGCGTCGTCAATAGCGCCACCTTGTAACCCAACCAAGCGGCAGGAAGCAGCGGGATTGTGATGATCAAATGGTGCATGGTGAAGAAGCCAATTGGGATCTGTACCAGTAATGAAATGATAGAACTAAACACAAAAAACGCAGAAAGGTTGCCACGAAGCTGATTCGCATCTTGGTGTTGAAGTAGTAGTGCCATTGGTGGACCACCAATACCAGAACTGGTGCCGAAGAAGCCTGAGAAGAACCCCGCGATACCCATTTTGGCAGGCGTCGGTTCTAACCTGAATGGAAGTAAGCTAACAATCACGGCGAATACTACCAAAAAGCCTAACCACAGTGACAACACACTCGTCGAAACCATCACCAACAAAGCCCCGCCAGCCAGTGAACCGGGAATTCGGCCTAACAGTGCGATTTTTAATCCGCCAATAGAGATGTTTGCTCGGTGTTTAAACGCGTTGAATACAGAAATGAACAGACCAACAAGGCAGATAGGCGCGGGTACATAGTCAGGCGAGACCAAAAACAACAACGGGGCAGCCACAATCGCCAAGCCAAAGCCGATTGCGGTTTGTACAAACGAGCCGACAAAAATGAGTGCCATCGCGATAAGGGCGGTCTGATCTAGGTATTCCATAAGCCTGCGGATAAGTTCTAAAGGAGCGAACGAATACTATAAAGTAAAACAGCAGGAATAGTCTTATTATTCAGTGAGGTTTATGCAAGTTTCGCTAGTTATAATTTCGATTTCAACGGCCAATAAAAAAGAGAGTGAATATCTCAGGATGTGCTCCTTTCAATATCCACTATCTTATTGGATTGCTTATCGATTTTCGCTGGTGGGGGGAGTCAGCGTTAAATGTTAAGCCATTGCCAATTTGATGCGCTCAATCGGCTTGTCATTGATTGGTAAATGGATAAGCGCTGCTGCAAATGCCAATACCACCGTCGACCACCAAATTGGCTCGTAAGATCCGTAGTAATCGTAAATACGACCACCAACCCAAGCACCTAAGAAACTACCTACTTGGTGAGTGAAGAACACCAAGCCATACAAAGTTGATAGGTAACGAGCACCAAATATCTGGCGAACTAAGCCTGAAGTGAGTGGAACCGTACCTAGCCAACAGAAACCAATGGCCGCACCAAAGATAGCTGCGGTTGATTCCGTTACTGGTAGAGTCACAAACGCGCCAATAACCGCAGTGCGCACTAAATACAGTGCCGACATTACATGACGCTTGCTGAACTTATCGCCCATTACACCCCAGAAGTAAGAACCGAAGATGTTAAAGATACCGACATAAGCCAGTGCCATCGCTGCGCTGCTCGCAGGTAAATTCTTGTCTGCTAAGTAACTTGGTAAGTGCGTTGCGATAAACATCACGTGGAATCCACACACAAAGAAGCCTGCATGAATCAGCCAGTAACTTTTGTTAGAGAACGCTTCAGACAACGCTTCTTTCAATGTTTGATTGTCTTCTGCTTGTGCCTGTTTGTTTGATGCCGCTTTTGGCGCACGCATGAACAGTGCAAAAGAGATCATCAAGCAACACAATACGCCAAACACTTGCATCGCACTCTGCCAGTCGAACTCGTTCAACATGTATTGCGCGCCCGGAATCACTGCGAACATACCAAATGAACCTGCAGCTGTGGTTAAGCCGAATGCTTTAGCGGCATGCTCTGCGGGTACTACTTTCGCGACAGCACCCAACACAATCACATAGCTTGTTGCACTTAGTCCAAGACCAACCAGTGCGCCCAATGAAACGTAAAGCATGCTTGATTCGGTAGAAATTGAGGTAAGAAGTAAACCCAAACCGTAAGCACATGCGCCAGCAATAATGATGCGTCTTGCTCCCCACTTGTCAGCGGCCATACCAACAAAAGGTTGGAATACACCGAACGACAGGTTTTGTAGAGCAATAGCGAAGCTGAAAAACTCTCGACCCGTGCCGAAATGCTCTGAAATTGGCATCATGAAAATGCCGAATGATTGTCTGATCCCTAGACTGATAATAAGTGTGCCGATCCCAAGCCATACCAGTAAAGGAAAACGGAAAATGCTCATTCTAATACTCTTAAATTAATGGTGGTGATGTGAGTGGTCTTGCGCTGACATGTGTTGGTCAGTCATCTCATGGTGATGTTCGTGCCCAGAATGATCATGCCCTGACTGCTGGTGGCACCCACTGCTTACGGCATGCTGAGCCAAGAGATCAATCAATGGCTGACTGTGATGCACAATAACCAAACTAATGACGAGGAATAACGTCATTCTGGCCAGTTGGGCAAAAAGAGATTGTGAAAACATAAGGTGTTTACATGCGCTCTATGTTGTAAGAAGTCGCGCATCATAATGACGAGTGAGATATGTATCAAATGACCATTTGTGATTTAGTTTATGCGTTTTATGCATAGATCTACGCATGGATTTATGCGTCGATGGGATTGGGATGAAACATGACTAATAAATAGGAAAACACTAAGCTCACTGATTCAACAGTAGAAGCGTGTAATTCAGAATAGATACTTAGTTTCATGTTCGTAACTGATTGCTTTATTGAGATATTTCACAAAACTGTAAAAACTAATATACAAACTAATCACCTCGCAAGATCGGCTGTTCGCTCGACTTATCTGCTAAACATCGTAAATTTGGGCGTAAATCGTTTCAACATGACTGAAACGCGATGTTAAAAGATTCAGGGAGAGTCATTCACATGGATAAAGATCATAACCTTCGCGAAAACTTACTGGCGCTGATCTTAGGTAGCGCATTGGTATCACTCGGCGTTATCTTTTTCAATCAGGTCGGTCTGCTCACCGGAGGCACGGCTGGTCTAGCTATCTTCATTACTAAAGTGACAGACTTGAGCTTTGGTCAAGTGTTCTTCGCACTTAACTTACCTTTCTATATTTTGTCTGTCGCTCGTATGGGGTGGCGCTTCACTATCAATACTTTTATTGCCGTTTCGATTGTTTCGTTTGCCGTGGATCATTTGTATCACGTGATTCAGATTGCTGAAATCCATGCATTGTATGCAGCGTTATTGGGCGGCGGTTTAATTGGTACTGGCATGCTGGTGATCTTCCGTCACAAGATGAGCTTGGGTGGCTTCAACATTCTGGCGTTGTTCCTACAAGAACGTTTTGGAATTCGTGCGGGTAAGGTTCAGATGGCACTAGACTGCACGATTGTTGTGTTGTCACTGTTTATCGTTGATGTGTCATTGGTTCTGTTGTCTGTACTGGGTGCAATTGTCACCAACTTGATTTTGGCGATGAACCATAAACCGGGGCGCTATCAACCAGTCGTTAAAGCGGAAGCGGCGTAGCTAAGCTCGCACGAGTACTAGGTTTGCTCAAGCTCTTGGTTCGTTCAAACACTAGGCTAGCTTAAGCAAAGTGATTTACAGATTATGAAAACAACAAAGCCAGCATCAATTGCTGGCTTTGTTCTATTTAAATAAGAGGTTTGAGCTAATAACTATCAGTACTTCTATTAGCACTTACCGCAATCGGCGTCCGACTTAAGCTCACAATCAATCACATTGCCTTGCTTATCCAGTGACAAGTCACAGCATTGTTCGAATAGGTTCTTAAGATCCCCTCGACTTTTCTGAACGCGAGACTTCACCGTTGAATAGCTTATGTTTTGTGCCTCTGCGATCTCTTTCTGGCTTTGGCCTTTGATATCAACAGCAAGCAGTAGCGATGAACTTTGTTCTGGTAGCGCCTGAATAAACGGCTCAATACACAACGACAGCTTCTGTTTAAACTCAGAGTCATGGTCTAAATCGGCAAACCAAAGATCTTCAGCATCAATTTGGCTGTCACGCTGTTGGCGAGCATGTTTACGGTAGAAGTCGATGATCGTGTGATTAGCTAATTGGAATAGCCACGATTTCACACTGCTTGCATCTTGGACTTTGTGTAAGTTCTGATACGTCTTAATCAAGATCTCTTGAAGCAAGTCGTCGACGTCAGCAGCGTTGTTGACCTTAGAGTGCAAAAAAGACTTTAACGCTTGTTGGTATTCAGCCCAAACCTGTTCTAAGTCCAAAGAAGCCCTATTCAAAGGTGCTTTAGTTGCACTGTTCATTCACGCAGCACTCGTCTTGCAAGAAATCAATCACGCCTTCTAGGCATTCATACTCTGCCACGCAGAATAAGGTTCTTCCCTCACGTCTTTGGCTGATTAGCCCCGCCGACGCTAGGCTTGAAATATGGTGAGACAAGGTAGAACCGGGGATACCGAGCTCTTCTTGTAGGCCGCCAACTGCAATGCCTTGGTAGCCAGCTTTAACGACACTCTTATAGATAGTTAGGCGGATAGGGTGTCCCAACTCTTTAAGTGCTTTCGCAACGACTTCTAAGTTCATATTAACTCCTCAAGATTTAATTTCGATAATAGTCGAAATGTATCCCAAATACAAATGTAAAAAGCGTGATTATGTAAGTCATTGAAAATCCGTTCTTTTGAAATTCAATTCGATTTTTATCGAAATAAAGCTTGATCTGTTACTAAATATTTCTATAATTCGAGAATATTCGAAATTAAGGGCTGATTACTTTCCTCATAGAGTCCGGCCTTCAATCCAGTTTGGAGTTAATTATGAGCAATGAAATGTTAACAATGCTAAAAGACGCACTTGATATGTTCGCTTTCTTAGCAGTAGAGCTAATCATCCTTTTCTTGGCGATCAGCTACATTGTTGGGATTCTGCAAGAGTTTCTTACACCAGAGAAGATTCAATCTATTCTGAGTTCGCGTAACGGTAAGGGCTATGTGGTTGCAGCGCTACTGGGTGCGATTACGCCTTTCTGTTCATGTTCGACCATACCTTTCTTAAAAGGATTGCTGCGTGCACGAGCGGGTTTTGGTCCAATGATGGTGTTCCTATTCGGTAGCCCACTATTGAACCCTGTGATCATTGGTTTATTCGTGATCACGTTTGGCTGGCAAGTGGCTGTGTTCTACTTCTTAGTAGCAATGACGGTATCGGTAGTGGCAGGTTACGCACTAGAGAAGCTAGGTTTTGAGCGTTACGTAAAAGCAGAAGCGTATGAGTCAACAGGTTCTTCTTCAAGTTGTGGTACTAGTTGCGGTGACTCTGCTCCTAATAAAGCAGCACCAGTAAAAGCTGAATCTTCATGTGGCACAAGTGCATGTGGTGAACCTGCACCAGTAATGGCGAAAGAGACATCTTGCTGCGATTCTAAAAAAGAAGAGCCACAAGTTACTGTTTCATGCTGCTCAACGGATGGAAGCGCGACTGCTGAAATCGTAGAGAAGAAAGAGCCTAGCCGTTGGATGAGAATTTGGTTCTCAACTTGGAAAGACTTCAAACAAGTTTTCCCTTACCTAATGATGGGTATCGCGATTGGTTCATTCATCTACGGCTTCATTCCTACAGACCTAATTGCACAGTACGCTGGTGAAGGTATGTGGTATGCGATTCCTGTAGCAGCTGTGATTGGTATTCCACTGTACATTCGTGCTGAAGCGGTAATCCCACTAAGTGCTGCTTTAGTACAAAAAGGTATGGCGCTAGGTTCGGTAATGGCATTGATCATTGGTAGTGCAGGTGCAAGTTTGACTGAAGTTATCCTGCTTAAATCAATCTTCAAAAACCAAATGATTGCAGCATTCCTATTCGTTATCCTAAGCATGGCGATGGGCGCAGGTTTCCTATACAGCTTCATCTTTGGTTAATCAGTTCTGATTACAAGAACACCATCGATAATAAGACATCGATAATAAAAAAGAGCTCACATAATTGAGCTCTTTTTTTGTTTAGATAATTAGCTAGGAGGTTAGAAACCGCGAATATCAAGCTCATTGTTGATCAACACTACACACTGAGAAGCGAACAGCATGTTCGGACCTAAACTGATTTTCTCTGTTCCTAAACGCTTTAAGCTGTTGTAGCTTTTCTTTGGCATAGGGATGTGGTCAGTTAGAAGGAAACATGGGTTTTCCGCAATCTCTGCATCACGGATAAAGTCGCCTTTCTTATCCATCATGTACAGCTGGTGGTCTTCGGCCAGTTCTTTGACCAACTTTTCAAAGCTCATGGTACGGACAGTGATGCCCGGTTCTACCTGACGTGTCTGTTCTTTTGTCATGCCTTGAGAAGCGTCAACCGCTCTTACTACCGCAGATAACAGTGCAGATTCATGAAAGCCACCAATGTTGGTGATTTCATTTGAATCGAATGTAATGGTACGTGAAAAGTCTTTAGTACTCTCTAGCACAAGGTGCACGGTGACATTCTCACGGTGAGATTGAGCAACGAAGATCGTGTTCATCAGAGTATGAGCCAGAATCTCAGTATGAGCATCTTGCCCAACACCTTCTAAGATAAGTTTGCTCTCTGTAGGGGCTGCGCGAGCGCGTAATACAAATGAACGCATGGAATGTACCTTGTCAGTATGTGATAAAGCGAAACGGACTTTATCAACATGAATTGATGAATAACCAAAATTGTGACGGTATGTAACTCTTTTCTATTAATGAAGTCAAATAGAGTTGTGTATAGCGCCAACCAGAAGAACTCTGCGTATTAAATAGAGAATGACCACATTACAAGATGGTAAGGGTTGAAGCGAAGCAAGGTTTACATAGATAGTATGCGCAAATTATTAGGTGACTTATACCAATCACAGTAAGTAAGTGATCATAAATAGCGCAGGAAAAAGGCTTAAGAACAAGGCGGAAATTTTCGATAAGTAGTAATTCTACAATCAAAATTTCTAACGCAGTTATAGAGCGTTTTAACCAGCTAGGATGACCAGTTATTTACTACGATTGGTATTGTATAAGGAAGTAGTCGATGAAGTTACAGAAGATTAATAAAGAAGAATATAGAAAGAAGATGAACCTGCTGTTGGTTTCGTTAGTTGGGTCACTCGCCTTGTTTGCTATCGTATTCGGTAGCATTCTGATTGAACTTTTTGGTTCAGCTGGGTCTATTAGTGGGGAAGCGACAGGCAATTTCCATTTGAATGTACTCGGGGTGATTTTATCAGTCGCACTGAATGCCTTTATCGCGAGTCGTGTGAAAGGGCATGATTACTTTAAGGAAGCACTTTATGTGTGGAACCTTAAACAAACTCACAATCAAATCTATCGCAAGCTCAAGCGTATTCAACCGAAAGCTGAGCAAGGCGATCGAGAAGCACTGACGATCCTTTACTTCTATTACACTACGCAAAAACAAGTATATGACCTAGATAACAATACATTGACGATAAAAACGGTTCAGCAATCGCTAGATAACATAGTGGAGCTGAGTGAAAAGTGGAGTATCGAACTGGATATAAAGGCATTTTCGAAAGATTTAGTCGCGAAATTCTAAGTTATATGCTCTTGATTGTATTAACTTTGGCCTATGAAAGAGGGTTTTGACGTAAAAGTAGACGCTTAAGCAACTTTTTTGAATTTTTATCAAAAAATGGGTTGCCATGTTTACGATGATCTCTATAATGCCGCCTCACTGACACGGCAGACGCCACAAGGCTTCATCGGTAATCAGTAAGACGGAAAGTTCGAAAGAAATTAATTTTAAAAAGTGTTTGACACTTAAGATTAAATCGCTAGAATTCACGTCCGCTTTCAAGGGTTTCTTTGTAAAAAGAAAGTTTCGATAAGCAAAGCTCTTTAACAATTTAAACCTATCAATCTGTGTGGGCACTCGTTGATGAATA
>NZ_JAPHPW010000021.1 GCF_026241515.1 Vibrio sp. 14G-20 | reverse complement strand
GTCGTGGTACTGTAGTTACTGGTCGTATCGAGCGCGGTATCCTACGCGTAGGTGACGAAGTAGAAATCGTTGGTATCAAAGAAACTACTCTTACTACTTGTACTGGTGTTGAAATGTTCCGTAAGCTGCTTGACGAAGGTCGTGCAGGTGAGAACGTTGGTGCACTTCTACGTGGTACTAAGCGTGATGACGTTGAACGTGGCCAAGTACTTTCTGCTAAAGGTTCAATCAACCCACACACTAAGTTTGAGTCTGAAGTATACGTACTTTCTAAAGACGAAGGCGGCCGTCACACTCCTTTCTTCAAGGGTTACCGTCCACAGTTCTACTTCCGTACAACTGACGTAACAGGCGATATCACTCTACCAGAAGGCGTAGAAATGGTAATGCCAGGTGACAACGTTCAAATGACTGTTGAGCTAATCGCTCCAATCGCAATGGACGAAGGTCTACGTTTCGCAATCCGCGAAGGTGGCCGTACAGTTGGTGCTGGTGTTGTAGCTAAAATCTTCGCTTAATAGCATTTAGATTTTTGCACACTCTTCATTAGAAGAACACGCATCTGAAAAGGGAAGCTTTGGCTTCCCTTTTGTTATTTATGAAGAAAAGTCTTTTCCCCCGCAATACATCATATCCTTTAAGCTCCTTTTTCAATATATTCCGATTATTTTTCCAACACCACTTGCATACTAAAGTGTGATCTGTATAATGCATCCCACTGGCTAAGGTCGGTTTGTGAACCAATGAGCACTGAGGAGTAGGTCTTACCTAGTAATGTATACTCAGCTTATGTTCGCGGTTAATAAAAATAGTAAACTTTAAGTTTACTTCAAAAGTTAACTGACAATGCGTCCTGATTTTGGATGCTACGGTTTCACATAAATCAATCGGCATTCTCTCGTTCTTTCGAGCTTGAGTGGCGATATTGTTTGTGTAATTTTTAATAATTGGAGCTCTGTCTCATGCAGAACCAACGTATTCGTATCCGCCTTAAAGCGTTTGATTACAAGCTAATCGATGCTTCAACTGCGGAAATCGTTGAAACAGCAAAACGTACTGGCGCACAGGTTCGTGGTCCTATTCCACTTCCTACTCGTAAAGAGCGTTTCACTGTTCTTACCTCTCCACACGTCAACAAAGATGCACGTGATCAGTACGAAATTCGTACTCACAAGCGTTTGATCGACATCGTTGAGCCAACAGATAAAACTGTTGATGCTCTAATGCGTCTTGATCTTGCAGCTGGCGTTGATGTTCAAATCAGCCTAGGTTAAGGGAGATAAGAATAATGATTGGTCTAGTCGGACGTAAAGTGGGTATGACCCGCGTATTTACTGAAGAAGGCGTTTCTATCCCAGTAACTGTTGTTGAGGTTGAAGCGAACCGTATTTCTCAAGTTAAAACTCTTGAGACAGACGGCTACGCAGCAATCCAAGTAACTACTGGTGCTAAGAAAGCTAACCGTGTAACTAAACCTGAAGCTGGTCACTTCGCGAAAGCGGGTGTAGAAGCAGGTCGCGGTCTTTGGGAATTCCGTTTAGAAAACGGCGAAGAGTTTGAAGTTGGCGCTGAGCTAAACGTAGAACTTTTCAACGAAATTAAAAAAGTAGACGTTACTGGTACATCTAAAGGTAAAGGCTTCCAAGGCGCTATCAAGCGTTGGAATTTCTCTACTCAAGATATGACTCACGGTAACTCTTTGTCTCACCGCGCACCGGGTTCAATTGGCCAATGTCAAACTCCAGGCCGCGTGTTTAAAGGCAAGAAAATGGCAGGTCACATGGGTGCTGAGCGTGTAACGACTCAAAACCTAGAGATCGTACGTGTTGACGCTGAGCGCAATCTACTCCTTATTAAAGGTGCAGTACCAGGCTCAACAGGCGGTAACGTGATCGTAAAACCTGCTGTTAAAGCATAACGTCTAGGAGTAAGTAATGGAATTGATGGTTAAAGGTGCTGATGCACTAACTGTTTCCGAGACTACTTTCGGACGTGACTTTAACGAAGCTCTAGTACACCAAGTAGTTGTTGCATATGCAGCAGGTGCTCGTCAAGGTACTCGTGCTCAAAAGACTCGTTCTGAAGTATCAGGCGGCGGTGCTAAGCCATGGCGCCAAAAAGGTACTGGCCGTGCACGTGCTGGTACAATTCGTAGCCCAATCTGGCGTACAGGTGGTGTTACTTTTGCTGCGAAACCACAAGATCACAGCCAAAAAGTAAACAAAAAAATGTACCGCGGTGCTATGAAGAGCATTCTGTCTGAGTTGATTCGTCAAGAGCGTCTAATCGTTGTTGATAACTTCTCTGTAGAAGCACCAAAAACAAAAGAACTTGTAGCTAAGCTTAAAGAGCTTGAGCTAAATGACGTTCTGATTGTGACTGGCGAAGTAGATGAAAATCTATTCTTAGCTGCTCGTAACCTATACAAAGTAGATGCACGTGATGTTGCTGGTGTTGATCCGGTATCACTAATCGCTTTCGACAAGGTTCTGATGACTGCTGACGCAGTTAAGCAAGTTGAGGAGATGCTAGCATGATCACTGAAGAGCGTATCTTAAAAGTTCTACGTGCTCCGCACATCTCTGAAAAAGCAACTATGGCAGCTGAGAAAGCGAACACTATCGTTTTCAAAGTAGCTAAAGATGCAACTAAGAAAGAGATCAAAGCAGCTGTAGAAAAGCTATTTGAAGTTGAAGTTAAGTCTGTAAATACTCTTGTATTAAAGGGTAAGACCAAACGTCAAGGTATGCGTGAAGGCCGTCGTTCAGACGTTAAGAAAGCCTACGTTACTTTGAAAGAAGGTCAAGATCTTGACTTCGTTGGCGGCGCGGAATAACAGGAGTAGTAAAAATGGCTATTGTTAAATGTAAGCCGACTTCCCCTGGTCGTCGTCACGTCGTTAAAGTTGTTAACGCTGACCTGCACAAGGGTAAGCCATACGCACCACTTTTAGAGAAAAACTCTAAGAACGGTGGTCGTAACAACAACGGTCGTATTACAGTACGTCACATCGGTGGTGGTCATAAACACCATTACCGTCTGATTGACTTCAAACGTACTAAAGATGGCATCCCAGCGAAAGTTGAGCGTCTAGAATACGATCCAAACCGTAGTGCTAACATCGCTCTAGTTCTGTACGCAGACGGTGAGCGTCGTTACATCATTGCACCTAAAGGTGTTAACGCAGGCGACCAGATTCAATCTGGCGTAGATGCTGCAATCAAAGCAGGTAACACTCTGCCGATGCGCAACATCCCAGTAGGTTCTACTGTACACTGTGTTGAACTTAAGCCTGGTAAAGGTGCTCAACTAGCTCGTTCGGCTGGTGCTTATGCTCAAATCATCGCTCGCGATGGTGCATACGTAACTATCCGTCTACGTTCTGGTGAAATGCGCAAAGTTCTTTCTGAAGGTCGTGCAACGATCGGTGAAGTTGGTAACTCTGAGCATATGCTACGTGAACTTGGTAAAGCTGGTGCTTCACGCTGGCGCGGCGTACGTCCAACCGTACGTGGTGTAGTAATGAACCCGGTGGATCACCCACATGGTGGTGGTGAAGGCCGCACATCTGGTGGTCGTCACCCAGTTTCTCCTTGGGGCGTTCCTACTAAGGGCTTCAAGACTCGTAAGAACAAGCGCACTGACAAGTACATCGTACGTCGTCGCACTAAATAATTTATAAAGAGGAATCGCCATGCCACGTTCTCTCAAGAAAGGTCCTTTTATTGACCTACACTTGCTGAAGAAGGTAGAGAAAGCGGTGGAAAGCGGAGACAAAAAGCCTATTAAGACTTGGTCCCGTCGCTCAATGATCATCCCAACAATGATTGGTTTGACCATCGCTGTCCATAATGGTCGTCAGCACGTTCCAGTTTTCGTTACCGAAGAAATGATCGGTCACAAACTGGGCGAATTTGCACCAACTCGTACTTATCGCGGTCATGCTGCAGATAAGAAAGCTAAGAAGAAATAGGAGTAGATGATGGAAGCTTTAGCTAAACATAACTTTGCTCGTATTTCTCCACAGAAAGCTCGCTTAGTTGCAGACCAAATTCGCGGTAAGTCGGTAGACCAAGCTCTAGAAATTCTAACTTTCAGCAACAAAAAAGCTGCTGTATTAGTTAAGAAAGTTCTTGAGTCAGCTATCGCTAACGCGGAACATAACGAAGGTGCAGATATCGACGATCTAAATGTCGCTAAAATCTTCGTAGATGAGGGCCCTATCATGAAGCGTATTATGCCTCGTGCTAAAGGTCGTGCGGATCGTATCTTGAAGCGTTCAAGCCACATCACTATTGTTGTAGCAGATCGCTAAAGACTAGGAGAGTAAGCAATGGGTCAGAAAGTACATCCTAATGGTATTCGTCTTGGCATCGTTAAGCCTTGGAATGCTACATGGTTTGCTAATACCAACGAATTCGCTGACAACCTAGACGGCGACTTCAAGGTACGTCAGTTCCTTACCAAGGAACTACAAAAAGCATCATTATCTCGTATCGTTATCGAGCGTCCAGCTAAGAGCATCCGTGTGACTATTCACACTGCTCGTCCTGGCGTTGTTATCGGTAAGAAAGGTGAAGACGTAGAGAAGCTACGCGCAGCTGTAGCTAAAATCGCAGGTGTACCAGCGCAAATTAACATCGCTGAAGTACGTAAGCCTGAGCTAGATGGTCAGCTTGTAGCTGATAGCATCGCGTCTCAACTAGAGCGTCGTGTTATGTTCCGTCGTGCAATGAAGCGTGCGGTACAAAATGCTATGCGTCTAGGCGCTAAAGGCATCAAAGTACAAGTAGGCGGCCGTCTTGGCGGTGCTGAAATCGCACGTTCTGAGTGGTACCGTGAAGGCCGTGTGCCTCTACACACTCTACGTGCAGACATTGATTACGCAACTTCTTCGGCTCACACCCAATACGGTGTGATCGGCATTAAAGTTTGGATCTTCAAAGGTGAGATTCTAGGCGGTATGCCAGCTGCTAACGCAGTAGAGCCAAAAGGCGATAAGCCTAAGAAGCAGCGTAAAGGCCGTAAGTAAGGAGTCGAACGATGCTACAACCAAAACGTACTAAGTTCCGCAAGGTTATGACTGGTCGTAACCGTGGTCTAGCTAAAGGTACTGAAGTAAGCTTCGGCGAATTCGGTCTTAAAGCTGTTGGCCGTGGTCGTCTGACTGCACGTCAAATCGAAGCGGCACGTCGTGCTATGACACGTCACATTAAGCGTCAAGGTCAAATCTGGATCCGTGTTTTCCCAGACAAACCGATTACTGAAAAGCCTCTTGAAGTTCGTCAAGGTAAAGGTAAAGGTTCAGTTGCGTACTGGGTTGCTCAAATCCAACCAGGCAAAGTTATGTACGAGATGAATGGCGTACCTGAAGAGTTGGCACGTGAAGCGTTCCGCCTAGCGGCACGTAAACTGCCTGTTAAAACTACTTTTGTAACTAAGCAGGTGATGTGATGAAAGCACAAGATCTACGCGAAAAGAACGTTGAAGAGCTTAACGCTGAGCTATTGAATTTGCTACGTGAACAGTTCAACTTGCGCATGCAAGCTGCAACTGGTCAACTACAGCAAACTCATACTCTAAAAGCTGTACGCCGTGACATCGCACGTGTGAAAACTGTTTTGACTGAAAAGGCAGGCGCATAATGAGCGAAACTAACCGCATCCAGCAAGGCCGTGTAGTAAGTGACAAGATGGACAAGTCTATCGTTGTTGCTATTGAGCGCACTGTAAAACACCCAATTTACGGTAAGTTCATCAAACGCACGACTAAAGTACACGCACACGACGAAGACAACACTTGTGGCCTAGGCGACAAAGTTGAAATCGCTGAGTGTCGTCCTCTGTCTAAGACTAAGTCTTGGACATTGGTTAAAGTTCTAGAAAAAGCGAAGATTTAATCTTTGTAATTCTATAACTTATAAGCGGCTCCAAATAATTTTTTGGAGCCGCTTGTTTTTTGTCTACCCAATTTAAAAAAAGGGTGGTACAATTCGCGTCCCTTTTAAAGAGGCAGCCCGACCCGAGAGGGTCTAGTTTTAATATTTAGCGGAGCACTAACAATGATCCAGATGCAAAGTACACTTGACGCAGCAGATAACTCTGGCGCGCGCAAGGTAATGTGTATTAAGGTTCTGGGTGGCTCTCACCGCCGTTATGCACATATCGGTGACGTCATCAAGGTTACAGTGAAGGAAGCGATTCCTCGCGGTAAAGTAAAGAAAGGTGATGTTCTGAAGGCGGTAGTAGTGCGCACCCGTAAAGGCGTTCGTCGCCCAGACGGTTCTGTCATTCGCTTCGACAGTAATGCTTGTGTATTGTTAAATGACACTACTGAGCAACCAGTCGGCACACGTATCTTTGGTCCTGTGACTCGTGAACTTCGTAACGCGAAATTCATGAAGATTGTATCACTAGCACCTGAAGTTCTGTAAGGAGCGGCAACATGGCAGCTAAAATCCGTCGTAATGACGAAGTAATCATTCTTGCTGGTAAAGATAAAGGCAAGAAAGGTAAAGTAACTAAGGTTCTGACAACTGGTAAAGTTATCGTTGAAGGCATCAACCTTGTTAAGAAACACCAAAAGCCGGTTCCGGCTCTAGGTCAACAAGGTGGCATCGTTGAACAAGAAGCAGCTATTGATGCTTCTAACGTTGCTGTTTTTAACGCGGCTACTGGTAAAGCAGACCGTATCGGTTTCCGTATCGAAGATGGCAAGAAAGTTCGTTTCTTCAAATCTAACGGCGAAACTGTTTCTAACTAATTAGAAGTAATTTGGAGTTCTACTATGGCGAAACTGCATGATTACTACAAGTCGTCTGTAGTCGCTGAGCTTACCAAAGAGTTCAGCTACACAAGCGTCATGCAAGTCCCTAGGATTGAGAAAATCACCCTAAACATGGGCGTTGGTGAAGCAATCAACGATAAGAAACTGCTAGAAAACGCAGCAGCTGATATGGCAACGATCTCTGGTCAAAAGCCACTTATCACTAAAGCGCGTAAATCTGTAGCTGGTTTCAAAATTCGTGAAGGCTACCCAATTGGTTGTAAAGTAACCTTGCGTGGTGAGCGCATGTGGGAATTTTTAGAGCGTTTAATCTCTATCGCACTTCCACGTGTACGTGATTTCCGTGGTGTTAGCGCTAAGTCTTTTGACGGTCGCGGTAACTACAGCATGGGCGTTCGCGAGCAAATCATCTTTCCGGAAATCGACTACGATAAAGTCGATCGCGTCCGCGGTCTTGATATCACTATCACGACTTCTGCGGGTTCCGATGAGGAAGGCCGAGCTCTGCTGGCTGCCTTTAACTTCCCATTCCGTAAGTAAGGGTAGGGTTACTGTTATGGCTAAACAATCAATGAAAGCACGTGAAGCTAAACGTGCAAAACTAGTAGCTAAGTTCGCTGAAAAGCGTTCTGCGCTAAAAGTTATCATTAGCGATGTAAACGCATCTGAAGAAGATCGTTGGAATGCGGTTCTTAAACTGCAATCTCTTCCACGTGATTCAAGTGCATCACGTCAGCGCAACCGTTGCAACCAAACTGGTCGTCCACACGGTTACCTACGTAAGTTCGGTCTAAGCCGCATTAAGGTTCGTGAAGCTTGCATGAAAGGCGAGATTCCGGGTCTTCGTAAGGCTAGCTGGTAATTGCCACTTAATCATTTGGAGTAAATCTTATGAGCATGCAAGATCCGATTTCGGATATGCTGACCCGAGTTCGTAACGGTCAGGCAGCAAACAAAGTTGCTGTAAAAATGCCTTCTTCAAAGCTTAAAGTTGCAATTGCTGCATTACTTAAAGCTGAAGGTTACATCGTAGACTTCGCTGTTAACAGCGAAGCAAAACCTGAGCTAGAAGTTACTCTTAAGTACTTCCAAGCTAAACCTGTAATCGAGCAAATCAAGCGTGTATCACGTCCTGGTCTAAGAGTTTATAAAAATAAAGACTCTTTACCTACAGTGATGGGTGGTCTTGGTATTGCAGTTGTTTCTACTTCCAAGGGTCTGATGTCTGACCGTGCTGCTCGTAAAGCAGGTCTTGGCGGTGAAATCATCTGTTACGTAGCTTAAGGAGTAGATTATGTCTCGTGTTGCTAAAGCACCTGTCGCTATTCCAGCTGGCGTAGAGGTGAAACTAAACGGCCAAGAAGTTACTGTAAAAGGTAGCAAAGGTGAGCTTACTCGCGTTCTTAACAGCGCCGTAGTTATTGCACAGGAAGAAACCAACCTAACTTTCGGTCCGAAAGAAGGTGTTACTAACGCATGGGCACAAGCTGGTACAGCTCGCGCTCTAGTTAATAACATGGTTGTGGGTGTTACTGAGGGCTTCACTAAGAAGCTAACTCTTAAAGGTGTTGGTTACCGTGCTGCTATGAAAGGCAACTCTGTAGCTCTAACTCTTGGTTTTTCTCACCCAGTAGAGCACGCTCTACCTGAAGGTATTAAAGCTGAGTGCCCTAGCCAAACTGAGATCATCATTACTGGTTGCGATAAGCAAGTAGTAGGTCAAGTTGCGGCTGACATTCGTTCTTACCGTGCTCCTGAGCCTTACAAAGGCAAAGGTGTTCGTTACGCAGATGAAAATGTGCGTACTAAAGAAGCTAAGAAGAAGTAAGGTATCACTATGGATAAGAAAGCATCTCGCATCCGTCGTGCTACACGTGCACGTCGTAAGATTGCAGAACTTGGTGCAACTCGCCTGGTAGTACATCGTACTCCTCGCCATGTTTACGCACAAGTTATCGCGGCAAACGGCTCTGAGGTTATCGCAGCTGCTTCTACTGTAGAAAAAGCGATCCGTGAGCAAGTTAAGAACACTGGTAACGTTGATGCAGCTAAAGCAGTTGGTAAAGCTGTTGCTGAGCGCGCTCTTGAAAAAGGCGTAGCTTCAGTTGCATTCGATCGTTCTGGTTTCCAATACCACGGTCGAGTAGCGGCGCTAGCAGATTCTGCTCGCGAAGCTGGTCTGAAATTCTAAGGTAGGGTTGGAAGATGGCTAAAGAACAACAACAAGCTAATGATTTGCAAGAAAAGCTGATCGCAGTTAACCGTGTATCTAAGACGGTTAAAGGTGGTCGAATCATGAGCTTCACTGCACTAACAGTAGTTGGTGACGGTAATGGTCGTGTAGGTTTCGGTTACGGCAAAGCTCGTGAAGTACCTGCTGCGATTCAAAAAGCAATGGAAAAAGCGCGTCGTAACATGGTTACTGTTGCGCTTAACGAAGGCACTCTTCACCACCCGGTGAAAGGTCGTCATTCGGGCTCTAAAGTTTACATGCAGCCAGCTGCTGAAGGTACAGGTGTTATTGCCGGTGGTGCAATGCGTGCCGTACTTGAAGTTGCAGGCGTACATAACGTACTTTCTAAAGCATACGGTTCAACGAACCCAATCAACGTTGTTCGCGCAACGATTGGTGCTCTAGTAGACGTTAAGTCACCAGAAATGGTTGCTGCTAAACGTGGTCTAACTGTTGAATCTATTTCGGAGTAAGAACACGATGGCAACTATTAAAGTAACTCAAACTAAAAGCTCAATTGGTCGCCTACCTAAGCACAAAGCGTGTCTTAAAGGTCTAGGTCTTCGTCGCATCAACCATACAGTAGAACTTGAAGATACACCGTGCGTACGCGGTATGATCAACAAGGTTTACTACATGGTTAAGATTGAGGAGTAATCAGAATGCGTTTGAATACTCTATCACCGGCTGCTGGCTCTAAACCTTCTAAGAAGCGTGTAGGTCGTGGTATCGGTTCTGGCCTTGGTAAAACAGGTGGCCGCGGTCACAAAGGTCAAAAGTCACGTTCTGGCGGCTCTGTTCGTCCAGGTTTTGAAGGCGGTCAAATGCCTCTAAAACAACGTCTACCTAAATTCGGTTTCACTTCTCGTAAGAGCCTAGTGTCTGCTGAAGTTCGTCTAGCTGAGCTAGCGAAAGTAACAGGTGACGTAGTTGATCTTAACAGCCTTAAAGCTGCTAACGTTATCACTAAGAACATCGAGTTTGTTAAGATCGTTCTTTCTGGTGACCTAAGCAAAGCTGTGACTGTTAAAGGTTTACGCGTGACTAAAGGCGCTAAAGCTGCAATCGAAGCTGCAGGCGGTAAAATCGAGGAATAATCTCGAGGAACGAGGTACAGATGGCTAAGAAACCAGGAAAAGATTTTCGTAGTGCTCAGAGCGGCTTAAGTGAATTAAAGTCGCGCTTGTTATTCGTAATTGGTGCACTTTTAGTATTCCGAGCCGGCTCTTTTGTGCCGATCCCTGGTATTGACGCAGCTGTACTTGCCGATTTGTTCGATCAGCAAAAAGGTACCATCGTAGAAATGTTTAACATGTTCTCCGGTGGTGCTCTTGAGCGTGCATCTATATTAGCATTGGGTATCATGCCGTACATTTCGGCATCGATCGTAGTCCAATTGCTAACTGTAGTTCATCCAGCGTTAGCGGAACTCAAGAAAGAGGGTGAAGCAGGCCGTCGTAAGATAAGCCAATATACACGCTACGGCACGCTTGTACTTGCAACATTCCAAGCTATTGGTATCGCAACAGGCTTACCAAACATGGTCGACAATCTGGTTGTTATCAACCAAACCATGTTTACGCTTATTGCTACCGTGAGTTTAGTAACTGGTACCATGTTTTTGATGTGGTTAGGTGAACAAATCACTGAGCGAGGAATCGGTAATGGTATTTCCATTCTGATTTTTGCAGGTATTGTTGCTGGATTGCCTTCTGCAATCGGTCAAACAATCGAGCAAGCGCGTCAAGGTGAATTGCATGTGCTTCTTCTGTTGTTTATCGCGGTATTGTCTTTTGCTGTAATTTACTTCGTAGTTTTCATGGAGCGTGGTCAACGTCGTATCGTCGTTAACTATGCAAAGCGTCAACAAGGTCGTAAAGTGTTTGCAGCACAAAGTTCTCACTTGCCACTTAAGATTAATATGGCAGGTGTTATACCAGCGATTTTTGCATCAAGTATTATTTTGTTCCCAGGAACATTAGCGCAATGGTTTGGTCAAAATGGTGAAAGCAGCGCGTTCGGTTGGTTAACTGACGTGTCATTAGCTCTTAGCCCAGGTCAACCTTTGTATGTAATGCTTTATGCAGCAGCTATTATCTTCTTCTGTTTCTTCTATACAGCGTTGGTGTTTAACCCACGTGAAACAGCTGATAACTTGAAGAAGTCTGGTGCATTCGTACCCGGTATCCGCCCAGGTGAGCAGACAGCGAAATATATCGATAAAGTGATGACTAGGCTAACCCTTGCGGGCGCTCTATACATTACTTTTATATGTCTGATTCCTGAATTCATGATGGTCGCGTGGAACGTTCGTTTCTACTTCGGCGGCACATCACTACTAATCGTAGTGGTAGTTATCATGGATTTCATGGCACAGGTACAGACTCATCTGATGTCACAACAGTATGATTCTGTGTTAAAGAAAGCGAATCTGAAAGGTTACGGCCGTTAATTCGGTAGTAATTATTTCGATTCCATTTACGGAGTTTAGCAATGAAAGTTCGTGCTTCCGTTAAAAAAATCTGCCGTAACTGTAAAGTTATCAAGCGTAACGGTGTCGTTCGCGTGATTTGCAGTGAGCCAAAGCATAAGCAACGCCAAGGCTAATCAGCAGAAATTTTTACTTGAAATACTAGGTAGAGTCGAGTATATTCCTCGGCCTACCTTTTGCGTGCAAAAGAAGTAGTATGCCGCAGCGTATCCATAACGGGCTTTGCTGCGGATAATTCTTTTATGAACCCCTTAGGAGTGAATAATGGCCCGTATAGCCGGCATTAACATTCCTGATCATAAGCATTCTGTAATTGCACTTACTGCAATCTACGGTATTGGTAAAACTCGCTCTCAAGCTATTCTAGCTGAAGTGGGTATTGCTGAAGATGCTAAGATCAGTGAACTAACTGAAGAGCAGATCGATCAACTGCGTGATGGTGTAGCTAAATACACTGTAGAAGGTGATCTACGTCGTGAAGTATCGATGAACATCAAGCGTCTTATGGACCTTGGCTGTTACCGCGGTCTTCGTCATCGTCGCAGTCTACCACTACGTGGACAGCGTACTAAAACCAACGCTCGTACCCGTAAGGGTCCGCGCAAGCCGATCAAGAAATAGTCGGATAAGGTAGAGTACAATGGCAAAACAACCAACTCGCGCGCGTAAGCGCGTACGCAAGCAAGTAGCTGATGGCGTAGCGCACATTCATGCTTCTTTCAACAACACAATCGTAACTATCACTGACCGTCAAGGCAACGCTCTTGCATGGGCTACAGCAGGTGGTTCAGGTTTCCGTGGTTCTCGTAAATCTACTCCGTTCGCAGCACAAGTTGCAGCTGAGCGTTGTGGTGAAATGGCTAAAGAATATGGCCTAAAGAACTTGGAAGTTATGGTTAAGGGTCCAGGTCCAGGTCGCGAATCTACTGTTCGTGCACTGAACGCTGCTGGTTTCCGTATCACTAACATTGTTGATGCGACACCAATCCCTCATAACGGTTGTCGTCCACCTAAGAAACGTCGCGTTTAAGTTTCGTTTCTAGGAATATTGGAGAAAGATCATGGCAAGATATTTGGGTCCTAAGCTGAAGCTTAGCCGTCGCGAAGGTACTGACTTATTTCTTAAGTCTGGTGTCCGTGCGATCGATACCAAGTGTAAAATTGATAACGCACCAGGTGTACACGGCGCTCGTCGCGGTCGTCTATCTGAGTATGGCGTTCAGCTTCGTGAGAAGCAAAAAGTTCGTCGTATTTACGGCGTTCTAGAAAAACAATTCCGCAACTACTACAAAGAAGCTGCACGTCTTAAAGGCAACACAGGTGCAAACCTGCTTCAGCTTCTTGAAGGTCGTCTTGATAACGTAGTTTACCGTATGGGCTTTGGCGCTACTCGTGCTGAATCTCGTCAACTAGTTAGCCACAAGTCTATTCTAGTTAACGGTAAAGTTGTAAACGTTCCTTCTTTCAAAGTAGCGGCAAACGACGTTGTTTCTATCCGCGAGAAAGCTAAACAGCAATCTCGTATTAAAGCGGCTCTAGAAGTTGCTGAACAACGTGAAAAGCCAACTTGGATTGAAGTAGATGCTGGCAAAATGGAAGGTACATTCAAGCGTATGCCTGAGCGTTCTGACCTATCAGCTGACATCAATGAACACTTGATCGTCGAACTTTACTCTAAGTAAGGTTAAAAAAAGAGAGGACACAATGCAGGGTTCTGTAACAGAATTTCTTAAGCCGCGTCTTGTTGACATTGAACAGATCAATACGACACACGCGAAAGTAACTCTTGAGCCATTAGAGCGAGGTTTCGGCCACACTCTAGGTAATGCTCTTCGCCGCATTCTTCTATCTTCTATGCCGGGTTGTGCCGTAACAGAAGTTGAAATTGAAGGTGTGCTACACGAATACAGCACTAAAGAAGGCGTTCAGGAAGATATCCTGGAAATCCTTCTAAACCTTAAAGGTTTGGCTGTACGCGTTGCTGAAGGCAAAGATGAAGTGTTTATTACACTGAACAAATCAGGCTCAGGCCCTGTTGTTGCAGGTGACATCACCCACGATGGTGATGTAGAGATCGCTAACCCTGAGCACGTAATTTGTCACCTAACGGATGACAACGCTGAGATCGCTATGCGTATCAAAGTAGAACGTGGTCGTGGTTACGTTCCAGCTTCAGCTCGTATCCATACTGAAGAAGATGAGCGTCCTATCGGTCGTCTACTAGTTGACGCTACTTACAGCCCGGTTGATAAAATCGCTTACGCTGTAGAAGCGGCACGTGTAGAACAACGTACTGATTTAGACAAGCTTGTTATCGATATGGAAACGAACGGTACTCTAGAACCTGAGGAAGCAATCCGTCGTGCAGCTACTATTTTAGCTGAACAACTGGATGCGTTCGTAGATCTTCGTGATGTACGTGTACCTGAGGAGAAGGAAGAGAAGCCAGAATTCGATCCTATCCTACTACGTCCTGTAGACGATCTTGAACTAACAGTTCGCTCTGCTAACTGTTTGAAAGCAGAAGCGATTCACTACATCGGTGATCTTGTACAGCGCACTGAGGTTGAGCTACTTAAAACGCCAAACCTTGGTAAGAAATCTCTTACAGAGATTAAAGATGTGCTTGCTTCACGTGGTCTTTCTCTAGGCATGCGTCTAGAAAACTGGCCACCAGCGTCAATCGCTGAAGATTAATCGAAAAGTTAGAAGGATTAGGTCATGCGCCATCGTAAAAGTGGTCGTCAACTCAACCGCAACAGCAGTCATCGCAAAGCGATGTTCAGCAACATGGCTAGCTCTCTTGTTCGTCACGAAGTTATTAAAACTACCGTGCCTAAAGCAAAAGAACTACGTCGCGTAATTGAGCCATTGATTACCCTAGCTAAGACAGACAGTGTTGCTAACCGTCGTCTTGCATTTGCTCGCACTCGTGATAACGAAGTTGTGGCAAAACTATTTAATGAACTAGGCCCGCGTTTCGCGGCTCGCCAAGGTGGTTACACTCGCATTCTTAAATGTGGTTTCCGTACTGGTGATAAAGCTCCAATGGCTTACATTGAGCTTGTAGACCGCCCAGCTGCTGAAGAAGCTGCTGAGTAATCTATACTAGATTCTTAATACAAAAAGCCGAGCATTAGCTCGGCTTTTTTTGTTTCTATTGAATTGAAAAATTGCACCACGATATTTGGCATTTTTACTTGCCTGCTCTGCTCTATTTTTTAAAAATATCTCGTATCTCGTATCTCGTATCTCGTATCTCGTATCTCGTATCTCGTATCTCGTATCTCGTATCTCGTATCTCGTATCTCGTATCTCGTATCTCGTATCTCAAATATCTTTTCTTCCACGCACAAAAAAGAGCACCGAAGTGCCCTTACAATATTCTTCAACTAATCGCTAATCGCTAATCGCTAATCGCTAATCGCTAATCGCTAATCGCGATGGCCTACTGCCAAATAGCGGCAAGTGAATCCATAAGGCCACTTGTTGCACCTTGTGATTGAAGTGCCTGAAGAATTATTGGTGCAAATGTCGTAACCATTGACGAATCCATACCTAACCCAGCAAATGCACTTTCAACGGCACCTTGTGAGCTTAATAGCGATGATAGACCAGTAGACTCTAGGCTCGACATGCCAGGAATAAGTGTCGCGAGTTCTTTGTTGTCAGCTGTGCCAAGTGAATTTTGAGCAAGGGCTAACATTGAACCAATACCGCCAATTGCTTGATCGCTGGTAACAGATGCTTGATCAGCAACGGTATCAGCAAGTGGTGTTGTTTCGTTTTGATGAGACCACATATTCACTGCTGCCATCAGGGCAGTTTGCGATAGTTGGGAATAGTTGGTATCTGATGTTGAACCGGTTTGTTCAGAGTCGCTAGTGCTAGCGCAAGAGACTACAGCAAGGCTGCTGAGCATAGTGATGAGTATTTTCTTCATTATTCTTCCTTAAGTAATAAAGTAATCGACCTATTCACTATAAACGAAAAACGGCGATGTAGTCACATCGCCGTTGGATTATTTTAATTTTATTTGCCTATAGTATTTTGTTTTACTAAAGGTTTTTATAAAAATTAAAGGATAGCTAGAAGTTCTACTTCAAACACTAGAGCTGCAAATGGTGGAATTGCAGCACCTGCGCCGCGCTCACCGTATGCTAGATCTTGAGGGATGTATAGCTTCCACTTAGAGCCAACAGGCATCATTTGTAGAGCTTGTACCCAACCTTGAATTACGCCAGTTACTGGGAATTCAGCAGGTTGACCGCGAGATACAGAACTGTCGAAAACAGTACCGTCAGTTAGTTCACCGTGGTAGTGAACACGCACTTGCTTGTCTGCAGTTGGGATTTCGCCAGTACCTTCAGTTAGTACTTCGTACTGAAGACCAGACTCAAGAACTGTTACTTCTGAACGAAGAGCGTTGTCAGTTAGGAAAGCTTCGCCGTCAGCAGCTGCTGCTTTAGCTAGTTCTTGACGTGCAGCTTCACCACGAGTGTGTAGCTCTTGTAGTGCGTTGTTGATTTCGTCAACTTCGATAGCTGGCATGTCACCAACTAGAGCTGTTGCGATACCAGCAGCGATTGCGTCAACGTTTAGGCCTTCAAGACCAGAACCAGCAAGTTGTTGGCCCATTTGTAGGCCGATACCGTAGCTAGCTTTTTGCTCTACAGTTTCAAATTTTACTTCAGACATGAAAAGTCACTCTTTTTGTCAGTACGAAAAGGGTAAGAATACCAGTATTAGCAGCCTGAATAAACGGCTAGCCCCTGATCACTTACGCTTTACCGTATCCAAATCACAGCTATGTCAATTTTCTTGCTTTGGTCTCTGTTGTAGCGGAAAGATCTATACTGTTGGTACTTTGGTTTTTATACTGTAGTTATTCAATGTATAGGACGCAGTGGTATGAATCGTCGTCAAAAGAAAAAACAGAAAGTTGACCACTTAGCAGAATTCAAGGATCGACTGAATCAGGTCAAAGAGAAATTGAGTTCGATCGATGTGAAGAAAATGAAAAGCTCGGCAGCGCAAATTTGGGGTTCATTGCCGAAGTTACACCAAAGACTGTTGATGGCAATTTCTCCGATCGTACTGATATTACTTTTTGTGCCGCTACCAGAACCTAAAGTAGACACAGCTTCAACAACATCGCGCGTTGAGCTTGAAATAAACACCGTCGGCTTAAGTGAACAGCAAAATGCCAAAAGCAGTTCATCAGAACCGAGTAACAAAAATTGGCAGGAGTACCTTGTTAAGCAAGGGGATACGTTATCGCAGGTTTTTCGAAACAACGGTTTGCCATTGTCTGACTTGAACGCGCTAGTACGTATTGAAGGTGTAGATAAGCCACTAAGTCAGATTCGTCAAGGTCAGCTTGTTCGTTTCAAACTTGCTGAAACTGGGCAGTTGGACATTCTTCAACTAGAGAAAGGCGACACATCGGTGATGTTCTTCCGCTTATCAGATGGTGGCTTTGGTCGCAGTAAGTAGATGAACAGTTAGCTTGATTTAAAGCGCTTCACCAGACACAGATAAACGATAGAAAAGAGCTAAGCATTAGCTCTTTTTTTGGGTCGCTTGAAAGGGGCGAGCGGTAAGATGATGAGCATAATTCCGATAAAGGTTAACGTATCTGGAATCTCATCAAACCATATAGCGCCTATTATGGCGACAAACACTAAGCCTGAGTATTCAGCCAAGGCAATTTGACTAGAGTGTGCTTTTTGGTAGGCAGCGACCGCAAGTCCGTTGTAGCTTAAGATTAGCGTCGCACTTAATGCTATATATCCCAAATGCTCCACAGACACCGGCTGCCAGTATAAGAAGCACAGTACTAATGAGGCTGGAATAGAGAATAAGGTTGTCCACCACAGCGTAGTGACCACCGTTTGCTCACTAGGAAGCTTTCTTACCAATACATTGAATAGTGCGAGGGTGAGTGCTGTACCCAAAGCAAACAGTGCTGCCCAATGAAATTGTGATGGCCTCAAGACAATCAATGCACCAATGAAGCCGATGGTGGTTGCTATCACCTTACCCAGAGCGGGTTGCTCTTTGAGTAGCAATATTGAGAGAGGCAGCATCAACAAGGGTGCGACATAAAATACAGCGTTAGCGGTGGCCAAAGATAAATGGGTAATTGCGACGACCATGCATCCACTGCCAATTAATATCAGCTGTCCGCGTATGATGGTCACTTTGGCCTGCTGTAAGCGTCGTTGTTCCTTTTTCTGCTGTAGCCACAAAGGGGTGATGATGAGCAGAGATATCAGCTGTCGGAAAAAAATATACTGAAGAGGTGGCACTTCGCCATTCAACAGTTTTACCGCTACGTCGGAAAGCGAGGCAAACAAGTTACCTGCAATCAGAAATAGGATACCGACAGTGATATTCGACATTACTTCTCTAATCTCATATCAACGTGCGGAATATCGTCTTCCAAGTACATCTCAGAGATCGTTTTGAAGCCGTGGCTCACATAGAAGTTTTCTAGGTGTTGTTGTGCACCAATATCGATAGTCGTGCTCGGCCAAAGATCCTCACAGCGTGTTAACGCTTCTTTTAACAATTGGTGGCCTAAGCCATCGCCTCTTGCTGATTGCTTAGTTGCTACTCGGCCGATGCTTGTGTGGTCGTAAGAAGTCCCTGGTGGTAACAAGCGTGCACACGCTACCAACTCTTCATCAGAATAGCCAAGCAGGTGCTCAACACCTGCGAGTGTATCTTTACCGTCGAGCTCTGGATAAGGACAAGTTTGCTCAACCACAAATACATCTACTCGCAATTTAAGTAATTGATAAAGCTGATGTGTTGAAAGTTCAGAGAAAGGAATTGAGTGCCAAGTGATCATGTTTACATCCAGAGGTTATCGATGCTCTGAATGTACTATGCGCGATGATTGTTGGCATTAACTATTGTTAATTCGACCTTTAATTCTGCTCAGACTGATCGCGGTTATTCCTAGGTAAGCGGCAATTTGGTTGTCGTTCAAGCGCTGCTCAAGGTCGGGATAATGTTCGCAGAAAAGTTGATAGCGTTGCTCGGGTGTATAGAGCAGCATAAAGCGTTCTTTGTTTTCCTTATGCATCAGCTGAGTTTCTAACAACTTTAAATACAGAGGGTTGTTTGATGCGCGCCACTCGATAACCGCATTCATTGGCAGCTCTAACATAGTAATTGGTGTGAGTGTTTCTAACAGGTAAGGGGACGCTTGGTTTTTTATCAAACTCTCAAAGCCGATGATCCAATCTTGTTCCCAGTAGAATTCTTTGCTGTATTGCTTACCGTCATTAGTGAGATAACAAGCGTGGCACAAGCCTTCAAGTACAAAGTAGATTGAACTCGCCATCTCACCTTGATTGATCAGGATATGTCTAGTTGGTAGCTCAAGCGGTTTCGCGACAGCTAATAGAGATTCAATCTGACTTTCAGAGAAGTCGAAGCTTTGTAGTTGTTCGATAAAAGAGGTGTGCATGGAAATAACCTAACCCAAATAAGTGTAGAAATCATCGCACTTATTTGAGTATAGGTACAGAGCTGGCTAAATCAGCGTCGAGCGTGCTGTTCTAGATAATCTTGAGCAAGTTCTCTACCCATGTATTTACCAAGAGTTTTCAGTGGTACTTTCTTAAGGTTAACCACAATCAAGCCATCCAGAGCGTCATTAAATGATGGGTCGACGTTAAAGCACACCAACTTACCGTTCATCCCTAGATACTGTCGCAGTAGTACTGGTAGGCCTTTTCCTTGCTCCATACGTGCTAACACTTTAGAGAGCAGAGGAACACTCGCCAATGACGATAACAGATGATTTTGCCAGAACACATGATTACTGGTATTGAGAGGTGACGAAGGTGAAACCAAATTCGCCTTTTCCTCATCATAGTGATGGATCGATAAGGTGGTCGCGATCAACAAACGCGCATTGTGGCTGTAATCATTACTGATACTGACTGGGCCGAACAGATGGGTATATTGAGGGTGACGAGAAACAAAGGTCGCGATGCCTTTCCACAATAGTAATAGTGAGTTAAGGCTCTTTTGATAAGGCTTACTCACGACAGAACGCCCAAGCTCAATACTGTTTTCTAGAGTATTAATGAACTCTTGGTTGTAGTTAAACAGACTGCGGGAATAGAGTTGGTCCAACCCATGCTCAGCGATTAACTTGTCGACCATACCGAGTCGATACGCGCCAACCAGTTCTGCCTTGGTTTTATTCCACACAAACAGTTGGTGGTAGTAAAGGTCATACTCATCTAAATCACAGGCAAGCCCGCTGCCTTCGCCAACTTCTCTAAAGCTTTCTTCTCTTACTCGACCAATCTCACGCATTAAGTTGGGAATAGATTGGCTTGGCGTGCAGTAGACCTCGAAGTCGCCTTGCTCGAGTAGCTTCATCTCTTCAGGGAGTGATCCTATCTCTATTGCCAATACTTCGGGTGATATTGGCGCTATCACTTGGGTATCGAAAGAGGGCGCGTGGATTGGCGTATTCGGGCTATCTTGTTGACTCATTAGGTAGGTATTAAGTCGTAGGTAGTTGACGATATCCATCTCTTTTTCAAACGATTTTATCTCTGAATACGGAATCGATGAGCCAATCGAGATAGAGATAGTTGTCGCTTGTTTATTAAGAAGTTCACGCCCGAGTAGAGCGGTTCTCAACAATGGGTGCACACGACCCGCTTGGTAGAAAAGCTCACTGTTTTTACCATTGATAAAGATAGGCACCGTAGCGGCTTGATGACGTTTAACGAACTTCGCAACCGATTTGCTCCATTCGATATCCGTTAGTGTTTTAGCCCCTTTACGGTAACTCGATACTTCGCCCGCAGGGAACACAATCAAAAGTCCGCCATCGGACAAGTGACGATTGGCATCTCGAATGGCTTTGGCATTGGTGCGTTTCGATTCTTTACTATTAAAGACATCGACTCCGATGAAAAGATCATCCAGTTCAGGCAGTCGCTTGAGCAACTCATTCGCTAACACCTTCACATCCTTTCTCACCGATCCTACGAGATCAGCAAGGATCACACCCTCAATGGCGCCAAGTGGGTGGTTCGCCACAATTACGACAGGCCCTTCTTCCGGGATGTTTTCTGTGCTTCCCGATACAACCGAGTAGTCGATATTGAGTGCTGACAGGGTGTAATTCATGAATTCGAAGCTAGATAACTCGTTTTTTCGATCTTGATAGAGTCGGTCTAGCTTAGATAGCCCAGTTGCCCACTCGACAACAGACTCACCTAAGCCAAAAGGTGTGTAACGTGGTAAACGAAAAGGACTATCAATCATAATATAGCTACCTTATTGACTAAAGTTGTGTAGGAAACCGTCTTGATTCTTGAAATCTTTAACACTTAAAAATGCACCGCATAGCCAGACTAGGCATGCCATGCCAAACAATAATCCACCGTCATAACCGACAACTTCACCTGCCGCATTGAACTCAGGCATTTGAATACCTAATGGCGTAAACAAGTGGAAGAAAATCGCGCCACTCATAATCCCCACACTCATGATGGCACCAAGGCCATGCCAGCGAGTGAACAACAGAATGGCAGCAATCAGCTCAGCGCCACCAATTAAGTAGCCGCCAAATGAGCCAAACCAGCTTAGGCCTGACCATGTAGCTAGGGTGCCAAAGATATGTTCTGTCTCATATGAGCCAGTGAACTTGAAAAACAGCGACTGAATAAATACAAAAGCGATGAATGCTGCAGGGATATGCTTAGCTGGAGTCAATGTCATGATTATTCCCTTACTTGATCAGTTGCGGCCAAACGGTGTCGGCTTTTTGAATATGTTGTGCTCGGTCTTGTTCCCAACGTTGCTTAATCTCTTGGTCGTAGTTGAGGTAAAGCTTGTTATCAACAATTGTCCATTGCTGAGGGTCACCGGGTGCAAAGTCACTTTTTGCTGAAACAGCCCAAGCGCAATAGCCACCATATTGAGGGGCATATTTTTCAGGATTATTAACAAATAAAGTCAGATTCTTTTCAGAAGAGAAATACCAGTCCGCACCTTTGTACTCAGTGCTGAATTTTTTACTGCCTTCAATAGGCTTACCTGAAGTGAAATAAGCTACGGTATCGTAGCCATCGAGCGCCTTGCTGCTAAAGAATCCGGTGTAGATTTCGTCTGCAGCAAATACGTAAGGGCTAACAAGTAGCATGACCATGGTTAATAGTTTTCTCATGATGGACTCCATCTATAGATTGATTGCTGGTGATAAATCGAAGGTAAAACGCTGTTGATTTATCTGGCATGGTTTAATGGGTTCACAAGGCGAGCCGGGTGCGTAAAACATAGAGGCTTGGCCGTGTAGATTACGTAAGTGTGTAAAGCTCACGGTGTGCGCGTCTTCACGATGCATACAGGTCGCTAAGTGAGGCTGTTCGCTGTGATGGTGAGAGTGAAACATCAGTAAGTTCTGTTGATTCTTACCCATTGCCATAAGCTGATCGTATTTTGCTTGTCGGTAGGCTTGCACTCGCTCTAAATCAACACCTGATGAGAAGAGCGGAGAATCGGTTTCGACTATTTTTTGTTGAATGCCATCCCACATATAGGCGATAACCAAACCATGGTGTTGAGTTAAGTTTGGCGCGAAAGCCAGCAAGGTAAATGGGGCAAAAGAGTGCAAGTCGAGCTTATGAAATACCTCAGAAATCTGAGTAATGCTGTGACTCGATGATAAGTTCTTGAGCAACAAACCGCGGCTGATCAAAGGGCCAGCGGGCACGGTGCCTTGATAGTTGTTGAGCAAACATAACGAAAGTCCGAACTCATTAATACTGATCCAGCTACCACCGCCGGTTGGGTCGAGTGGCATGATGATATCGACGCCGTTAACTCGATATTGTTTCGGTGGCATCGCCAATGCCCGTGTCTTCTGTTCATCACGATTAAAAAAGACCTGATAGCCATTGTCTTCAAGCAGCCAAGATACTGAACACATGATTATTGCTCCCTCAGATAGCTACTGGTGGTTGGGGCATAACCAAAGGTGTTACAGGTTTCAATGTCTAGGAAGGTGGTGATCACCTTTATCATCGCGTAATGATGATTGGCATGCAGAGCAGCAAAGGTGACCTCTCTTTCTAACGTAGAAGGCAGGCTGGCGAACACTTGTGTATCCATTGAAACTTCGGTTTGGATCATGATAGGCGCTTCGAGATCTCGACGGTCTAATCGTTCAAGCCAGTTGATTACGTAATGGATCTCTTTCAACGCAATCGACCTGTCGAATTCGACGGGATGACCACGACGGCGAGTGTTGTAATCAACGGTCGCATTCTCTTTTAAAATTAAAGCGTGAAAAAGATCGAGCGTATGACGAGTATGCTCACCAATAGAGCTTGTGACGTGCGGCTTTGCTCGTGTCAGATAGTCGCTGTCAGATATCGCTAACAAAAACTCTAGACCCTGATTTAATATTTCTACCGCTCCTTTGATACTTGGAGAGAAAGAAGTGAGGGCGCTTGGTTGGGCTATGGGGTTCATTCATGGTCCTCGTACAAAGTTAGTCAGTGGTCGGATATTGTTGAACAAGACGTCGCTCTTCTTGCCACGCAGCGAATAAGCTCTTGAAAGAGGGAGTCTTATGGCCTCGTTGTTTTTGTTGAGCGCCAATATCAAAAAGAATGCGGTATTGCAGAAGTAGCGTAGAAAATATCTCTCGCAGCGGTGTGTTGCGATCCCAGATATGCCCAGCCTCACTACTTGCGCCATTGACCTCAAGGATCGTGAAATCCTCGCCGTTCATTAGGCTGTGCATGTCTTTAAACTTGACGTCGAGTCGGCCATAATGAAAACCATCAAAGTCATCGAATATCTCGTCTAAGCGTTCGGTTAAAGCCTGAGTGATGTATTGATTGCCGTCTCGGAAGATACAGCCACGGCTATGGCTACCTGCAAACGCGAGTTGGAACTCTTCACCCTCTGCGAGCACTTGATCCAATTTATCTTCATGTCTCGGTAGATACAGGTGACTAAGCTGCCCAGCACGCGGGCTATTTTCAATTAACTGTTTGAGTGTCGAGCTACCATCCCCCGTCACCATTGGTGCGTATTTGAGTGTGATCGAGATGATCTCGCCTTGCTTTTTATTTGGGTAACGAACGTAGAAAACACCCGCTTCGGCTTGATAAGGCGCCTTTTCTTGCAATAGAAAGCGAGCATTATTTGGGAAAGATTCAACATACTGCTCAAGTTGATCTTGTGTTTTGATCAGCTTAACGCCAACACCTCGACAGCCAAGATCCGGTTTGGCCACAATCGGGAAATCGAGGTCCGATTGTATGAGTGCGCTGCGCGCATCTTCGGCTTGTTTCTTACTGCTAAGATCCGTTTTGGTGAGGGTGATAAACGGAGAGATCCAACGCTGACTTGAAGATCCGGCAAGGCTTAATATCTCGTGTTTTGATTCGCCTACCATTCCGCTTAACTTGATGCTCGGGTTGGCGATGAGCGGCAGCGCCCAGTCAAAGTGCCGTAACCCTTGCATCAGGCTTTGAATCACCACTGGCGTGTAGAAGAACCAAGTTGGAAGAAACTCATAAGGAGAGACACTGCGCACGGTATCTTTTTCAAGCAAAGGCATGCCTGCATTGATTTGATGTGCGGGAATGATGCGAATATCTTGCGGTGAACTCATGATAATCCTCTAGAGTAGGTTTTATTCATTAATCGATTACCGATAAACAGTAAAGCGATGGCACACGGGATAACGATCCATTGATATTCAGAGGCTTGCAGCCACGCTGATGTCCCTAAATAGTAGATGGCAGAGAAGACAATGCCAGTCCAGATCGCGGTGGCGCTGATGACAGCAAACAAGAAAGTAGGCAGTGGGATGGCGAAAAAGCCACTTAAGGTAAACCCGACGGTGCGAAGCCCTGGAATAAAGCGGATAACAAAAAGGCTGCTGAATGCGTTCTGACGTAATTTGGTACGAAGCGAACGAAAGTACTTATTCGTGAGGGCTTTGTAACGAACGCCTCTGAAGTAACGTCCTGATTTTCCTAGGTAATAGAGTCCCAAGTCACCAGTGGCAATGCCGATGAAAATGGCAAGCAACGCATATTGAGGAAGAATGAGCCCTTGAGTTGCTAAACCAGCTGCCGTAACAATCGCCAGATCTTCAAGCAGGTAAGAAAGCGCGATGATGCCAAGCATCAGCCATAGCAACGACTCCTCTCCTGTATTTAACCATGCCTGAATGCTCTCGACGCTGCTCATTAAATATCCTTATCTATCCTATAAATGAATGGCTTAATGATCATTCATTGAGTGTAGTAAATTAAATAGACAGGAGGAGCGGGGAAAAACTTACAGGTGATGGAGGATTTTTTGTACTTGCTTTGTTCGACCAGTACTGTGGAATGCGTTGTTTAAGTCAAGATTGAAGCGAAATGTTTGATATTTTAAAAGTGGATTTAACGAGAGTTTGTAGTTAAAAAAACCGGGCTTTGGGTGGGGGATCTTACATAAGAAAAGAAAAAGGCTGAGTCGTTAAACTCAGCCTTTAATAACATTAACTATTGATTAATAAAGCTATCTATTTAGTTAAGTCAATTTGGTAAACAGCAAAACCAACATCGTCAGTCGCAACACGTTTCATCGGGTATTGACCTTTTTCTTTGATGAATTCAGCCGCTTTGTCACTTGGAGATGTTTCAAAGCGAATATCTAGCTTGTTATCCGTTTTGATTGGAGCAAATGACCAATTGTTATCTGCGCTTGGGCTAACTTGACCTTGCTCTTTGCTTACGCGAGAGATGTAGTTAGCAAGAACAGTGCGGTTTTCATCTGGTGCATCAAATGCGATGAAATCTTCGCCTGTACCTGGGAACTTAGCACTGTATGCACGGTAGTTGTTGGTTGCGATCAAGAAGTCTTGCTTCATGTCGATTGGCTTACCTTGGTAAGTTAGGCCAACAATACGTTGAGACTCAGGGTTAACCACTTTACAGTTTGCATCGTATTTCGCAGGTTGTGTTACGTCGATTTGGTAATCAACACCGTCGATAACATCAAAGTTGTAAGTACGGAAGTTATCCCACTCGATCAACTGTTGTGGTGCTGTCGAGTTAACATCAACTTGGTTGAACTGACCAGCTGAACACTCAAGCCACTCTTGTACTTCGTGACCCGTTACCTTCATTGCGACTAACGTGTTCGGGTAAAGGTATAAATCGGCTGCGTTACGGAACGTTAGTTGACCTGATTCCACTTCAGTGAAGTTAGCTGGGTCATTTTTACGACCGCCGGCTTTAAAAGGCGCTGCCGCTGACAATACTGGAATACCGTCTAGGTCTGGGTCACCTTGGATGAACTGTTCTACGTAATCTTTCTGTGCAAGGTTAACAATTTGTACTGTTGGATCGTCTTGTACTAGAGATAGGAAGCTGTACATCACGTCGTCTGCTTTACCAATAGGTTGGTTAACAAACTCACGAGTACCTGCATGGTCTTTTTCTAGTGCCGTTACGATACCTTCATCTGCAGCAGCAAGCGATTTCTTCTCGATCTTGTCGTAGATAGGGCGTGCTTCTGATTGGCCTTTAACGACTTCCCACTTACCGTCTTTTTGTGCAAGTGTTAGGTCCATAACACCAACGTGGCTACCCCAACGACCAGGCATTACTGCCGCAACGCCATTCATTGTGCCCGTTTCGTTGTCGATGCCTTGAATGTCATCAAAACCTTTACCTGGGAATACTGCATGAGAGTGGCCGAATGCGATTGCATCGATACCATCTACTTCAGAGAGGTAGAACGTTGAGTTCTCTTCGCCATTTTTGTAAGGGTCAGTTGATACGCCTGAGTGAGGGATAGCAACGATAACTTCAGCGCCTTCTGCTTTCATTTGAGGCACTAGCTCGTTAGCTGTCTCAATGATGTCACGAGCGATCACTTTGCCTTCAAGGTTCTTCTTATCCCACGTCATGATTTGTGGTGGAACGAAACCGATGTAGCCTACTTTTACTTCATGCTCTACGCCAGCAGTATCTTCGAACGTATGCGTCTTGATGATGTAAGGCGTGAAGTAGTGTTCTTTGGTTTCTGCGTCGTAAACGTTGGCACTGATGTATGGGAAATCAGCATCGTTGATAGACTCTTCTAGGAACTCAAGACCGTAGTTGAATTCGTGGTTACCTAGGTTTGCAGCGTCGTAGCTTAGTTGATTCATTGCTTTGTACGCAGGGTGAACTTCGCCCGCTTCGATGCCTTTGTCTGCCATGTAGTCACCCATCGGGCTACCTTGCAGCAAATCACCGTTATCAACTAATACGCTGTTGGTTACTTCGCTTTGAGCTTCTTTTACTAAAGTTGCAGTACGTGCTAAGCCGATTTTTTTCGATGGCTTGTCTTTGTAGTAGTCGTAATCCATTAGGTTGGTATGGATGTCCGTCGTTTCTACGACACGTAGTTTAATCACTTCATCGGTATCTGGTGTTGTTGTGCAGCCTGCTAAAGTCAAACCAAGACCTGCAAGTACAGCCAATGATAAAGGTTTCATTGCAACTTTCATTTTGGAGCTCCAAAGTGGATTAGTAGAAAATTCGTTGCGTAATGTAACAAAACCGAATGAAACAATGATTACAACGAATGTTAATTCGTGACTTAGATCGATTACTTTATGGTGTTCTGCAAGACGCCTCCCAAAGCTGCTTAATCGATGCGCAACTGATATCGATAATATTAGTCCATTCATTTCACCTGCTTATCGGTAAATCCAATCCCTTATCAGCTTTTCGAATAAAAAATGAAATTTTAGAATTTCCAGTAATATGAGAGGCTCGTCATAATGCCTATATCAAGGACGTATCAGGCAGATGAATAGCAAGGATAGCTCAAAACGAAGCTTCTGTTTTCTTCTAGTGCCAATACTCCCATTCACTCAAGTGGATGAGTTAAATCCCTTGCTTGGCAAGACCAAGTAATGAATTACTCGTAACGCGAGCCTTAAAGGAAGCACTGAAATGGACCAAGAACGTTTAACCCACCTAAAACAGCTTGAAGCGGAAAGTATTCATATTATCCGTGAAGTTGCTGCTGAGTTTGATAACCCAGTAATGATGTACTCCATCGGTAAAGATTCTTCTGTGATGCTTCATTTAGCTCGCAAAGCGTTTTATCCAGGCAAGATTCCATTCCCACTATTGCATGTTGATACGGATTGGAAATTTCGCGAGATGATTGAGTTTCGTGATCGTACGGCTAAAAAGTACGGCTTCGACCTTTTAGTACATAAGAACCCAGAAGGTATTGAGATGGGGTGTAGCCCGTTCGTACATGGTTCTTCTAAGCACACTGACATCATGAAAACTCAAGGCCTTAAGCAGGCGTTAAACAAGTACGGGTTCGATGCCGCTTTTGGTGGTGCGCGTCGTGATGAAGAAAAATCTCGAGCGAAAGAGCGTGTTTATTCTTTCCGCGACAAGAACCACACATGGGATCCAAAAAACCAGCGTCCAGAGCTGTGGCACACCTACAACGGTCAGGTTAATAAAGGCGAAAGCATTCGTGTCTTCCCACTATCTAACTGGACTGAGCTTGATATCTGGCAATACATCTACCTAGAGAGCATCGATATTGTTCCACTTTACCTTTCAGACAAACGTCCTGTGGTTGAGCGTGATGGTATGCTTATCATGGTTGATGACGACCGTATGGAACTGCAAGAAGGTGAAGTGATTGAAGAGAAAAGCGTTCGCTTCCGTACTTTGGGTTGTTACCCACTCACCGGAGCCGTTGAATCTGAGGCGAATACGTTAACAGGCATTATTGAAGAGATGCTGGTGGCGACGTCTAGTGAGCGTCAAGGTCGAGCGATAGACCACGATCAGTCGGGCTCAATGGAGCTGAAAAAGCGCCAAGGTTATTTCTAAGAATCTAAGGAAAGAAAAATGAATAGTGCAGTAGAAGCCGAATTGGCTGAACTAGGGATTGAAGGTTATCTAAGTCAGCATCAGCATAAATCTATGCTTAGATTTTTAACTTGTGGCTCAGTAGATGACGGTAAAAGTACGTTAATCGGTCGCTTGCTCCATGATACAAAACAGATTTATGAAGATCAGCTAGCCGCGGTTCACTCGGATAGCCAACGAGTGGGTACGACAGGTGAGAAGCCTGATTTGGCACTGCTTGTTGATGGTTTACAGGCTGAGCGTGAGCAAGGGATTACGATCGATGTAGCTTATCGTTATTTCTCGACTCAAAAGCGTAAATTCATTATTGCTGATACCCCAGGGCATGAGCAGTACACGCGTAACATGGCAACAGGCGCTTCAACGTGTGATCTGGCTGTGATCTTGATTGATGCTCGTAAGGGCGTACTGGATCAAACACGTCGTCACTCGTTTATTTCTAACCTGCTTGGTTTGAAGCATTTCATCGTCGCAGTCAACAAGATGGATCTCGTCGAGTACTCGCAAGATCGTTTTGAGGAGATTCGCGATCAGTACCTAGAGTTTGCTGAAAACCTAGAGGGTGAGACTAATATTCAGATCCTGCCTGTTTCGGCACTTGAAGGCATTAACGTTGCTGCACCAAGTAAAGAGCTTGCATGGTTCGAAGGTCCATCGCTATTAGAAGTACTAGAGAACGTAGACATTGACCAAAAACGCTCTGCGGGTGAATTCCGTTTCCCAGTGCAGTACGTCAATCGTCCTAACCTAGATTTCCGAGGCTTTGCCGGCACAGTAGCTTCTGGTCGTGTCAGCGTGGGTGATGAAATCAAGGCGTTGCCTTCAGGTAAAACCTCTAAGGTGGCAAGCATTGTGACCTTTGATGGTGAACTTGAATCAGCACAAGCGGGCTTGGCGGTAACGCTGACCCTTGAAGATGAAATCGATATCAGCCGTGGTGATTTGATTGTGTTGGAAAACGCGCAAATTGAATCCACTAACCACGTATTGGCAGACATCGTGTGGATGACAGAACAACCACTGCAACCGGGTAAAGCTTACGACATCAAAATCGCAGGCAAGAAAACCGTCGGTCAGGTTGAAACGGTTCGCCACCAATATGACATCAACAACCTGTCGACCCACGCTGTCGATGAGTTACCACTGAATGGTATTGGCTTGTGTGAATGGTCTTTGAACGAGACTGTCGCATTGGATAAATACCGTGAGAGTGCGGATACCGGTGGTTTCATCGTTATCGACCGTCTAACCAACGTGACGGTTGGTGCTGGTTTGATTCGAGACCGTTTGGACTCTGTTGAACAGCAAGTCGGTAACATCTCTGCATTTGAACTTGAGTTCAACGCTCTGGTTCGTAAGCATTTCCCTCATTGGGATGCCAAAGATCTAAGCCAATTACTGAAGTCATAAACGACCAAGTAACAGCTTATTGAATCAGGCGGAAACCCATCGTTTCCGCCATAAAGGACGGGTATATGTGGCAACAAGGATTTGTATTAGCGATTTTGCTCGGCATTATTACTTGCCTGCTCGTTACCCGTATTAAGCCAAGCTTTATCTTTGCTGGCGCGGCGTTTATTGCTTTTATGGCTGGCATGATCGACTTGTCGAGCTTGGCTAATAACTTCACTAACTCCTCGTTACTGACTTTAATTCTACTGATCCTCGCATCAAGTGCGTTGGAGAAAACTCGCTTAATCAGCTGGGTTAGCCGCAATATCTCTGAAGGTAGGCTAGGTACCGTGGTTGCGAAGTTGGGTATTTCCACAGCGCTACTTTCTTCTTTTACCAATAACACGGCGGTGGTTGTCTCTTTGATCGGAGCGATCAAACGTAATCAACAACACGCGCCATCTAAGTTACTTATCCCTCTGTCATACGCTGCCATTTTAGGTGGTACGCTGACATTGATCGGCACCTCAACCAATTTGATCATTAATAGCTTTGTTGAAGATGCAGGATTGCCGAGCTTAAACTTTTTCACACCAACATTGATCGGTTTAGCCGTCTTAGTGGGTGGTGTGTTGATCCTTATCCCTCTGAGCTACTTCTTGCCAAGCTACGATGACGGCTCGCAGGACGATCTGCCTTACTTTCTAGAAGCCAGAGTTGAACCCGGTTCACCGTTAGTTGGCCGCAGTGTGAGCGAGAATAACCTCAGAGCATTGAGAAAACTGTTCTTAGCAGAAGTGATTAGAGACGGTAAAACAACCGCGTCTATAGACCCTGACTTCATACTCCAAGCTCGAGACCGATTACTGTTTTGTGGCGATGTCGAGAGTGTGGCGACACTGCAAGAAATTCAAGGACTAACTCTGTTTGGTCAGCACCACCTTAATGGCCAGAGCTTTGTTGAAGTGGTGGTGAGTTCGTCAGCAAGCTTCTGTAACAAAACCCTGAAAACTAGCCAGTTCAGAGATCGTTTCGATGCGGTTGTGGTCGCTATTCGTCGTGGTCATGAACGCCTCGAAGGTGGCCTTGGGAACATCACACTAACCGCTGGTGATACCTTGATTTTGGTTCCAGGCAAACGCTTTGAAGAACAGCGCCAGCAACACAACAAAGAGTTTGTGTTGATGAATGACTTGGACTCGAGTGCCAAGCTTGATGCGGATAAATCGACGTTTGTATTGCTCGGTTTTGCTAGTGTGATTGGTTTGGCCCTTGCTGAAGCCGTGCCGATTATCAAAGGGCTGGCTGGTTTCTTACTGCTGCTGGTGGCCTTTGGCGTAGTGCAACTTGGTGAGCTTCGTCGCCGTTTTCCGGTTGATATTGTGGTGATCGTTGGCTCTGCACTTTCTATTGCTCAACTGATGATTTCATCGGGTTTGTCTGAGCGTATGGGGCTGATGTTTATGGAAGCCTTTAATGGCTGGGGTGTGTTCGGTGCGTTAGTTGCGACCTATTTCATGACCTTGGTTCTGACTGAGCTTGTTACTAATAATGCGGCCGCAGCACTCTCGTTCCCAATTGGCTACAGCATGGCTATCGGCTATGGCGTTGACCCTATGCCATTTATCATGGCGGTGTTGTTTGGCGCCAGTGCTAGCTTTATCTCTCCCTATGGTTACCAAACCAATTTACTCGTATATAGCGTAGGTAATTATCATATTACGGATTATTTGCGCATTGGTATTCCAATCTCGATTGTCTATTCGGGCTTGGTATTGACCCTAATTCCTTATTTTTTCCCATTTTAATGCTGTTTATTTAAAGGACTAATTATGACCGCAGTACTCAAACCAAAAGATGAGAATGTTGTGTGGCATCAACACTCGATTGATAAAACATTCCGCTCTGATCTGAAATCACAAAAGCCAGCCGTGCTCTGGTTCACGGGATTATCTGGTTCTGGGAAGTCGACAGTCGCTGGAGCATTAGAAAACCGCTTAGCACAGCTTGGTTACCATACTTATTTATTGGATGGCGATAATGTTCGTCACGGATTATGTAGCGATCTTGGTTTCTCTGAGCAAGACCGTCGAGAGAATATTCGTCGTATTGGTGAGTTGGCTAAATTGATGGCGGACGCAGGTTTGATCGTGTTGTCTGCGTTTATTTCGCCACATCAAGCGGAGAGACAGTTGGTGCGTGATTTATTGCCTGAAGGTGAGTTTCTAGAGGTGTTTGTTAATACACCACTTGAGGTTTGCGAACAGCGTGACCCTAAAGGTCTGTATAAGAAAGCACGTGCCGGAGAGATACCGAACTTTACAGGTATTAGTTCAGTGTACGAAGCGCCTCAGAATCCTGAGATTGATTTACCCGCAGGTGAGAAGACACTCGATGAATTGGTCGAATTGTGTATTGATGCTTTAGAGAAGCGTAATATTTTAGCCAATTGAGATCGCTGGTATGACTAAGGCTGTCCACTTGCTTATCGATTTGTTCATAACTGATAAGTAGTACAGCCTTGGTTTACCGAGACAAGAAACCTATCCTCTAGATTCTCTTTATTCCTCTCAATATTCTTCACTCTTTACACCGTTTATTCTTTGCACTATTGAGTGCCTAGACGGTGTAATTCACGCTGCTTTTCACTTCTGTCTGAACCGTGAATTTCTGGCTCAATAGTGCAATCAGTTGGTCGTAATACTGTATGTTGGGTTTGTTGCCAAGTAAGGTGCACAGCTCGTTACCGGTTGGACTGAATCGGTAGTAAACCAGCTTGACCCCTTTTGAAATAGGCGCCAGTGACATGCTCTTACCTTGATAGGTTAAGTGCAGGGCTGGATCGAAATCAATCTCTCCTGATTCTAATTCTGTGCCCAGAATAATCCCGAGCTCTATCAAGTGGAGCAGGCTAGAGTAGGGCAAGTTGTACCCACCAAGGTTGATGGTGTTAGTGGTGTCCCTTTTGCTAAAGCTGAATAACCCAGCATGAGATTTAAAGCCGAGTAAGAGCTTTCTGCTGTTATCGCTACCAAAGCTACAACCCAATGAAGCCGCTCTTTGTAGGGTGAGCGCTTCTTTTGGTGTCATGTCTTTTAAGATCTGAAGTGCCTTCATTGACGTCGAGCCTGGGTTGGTGACTTCTCGTTTCAGTACTTGAGCCCATAGCCTCTGCATCGATGTATTGTGGATCTCTTGTGCCATATCGAAGAAACGGTATAGCCAGTCCTGATCAGGATCTCCAGCCGCTTCATCTTTACATGAAGTGTGTGCCAATTTCAGAATTTGTTCTAGGTTCTTTTGGCGAAGCTCTCTACGTTTTTTCTCTCGTAATAGTGCCCGTTCGATAAGGGTACTCTCAGCTTTATCGTTTGGCTTTGCACTATGACTAATTAAGGAATCGAGGCCGAAGCTTTGTGCGATGTGCAGCATCCTGCTAGCACTGTCGGCAATATGAGGCTTTTTCTCATGCTTGTGCTGTGTATCGCTAGCATGCTCAATGATCACTGGCTGTTTGGTTTCTGACATAAGAGTACCGTTAGGAGACGACTTAACTGTCTAAAATGTAACTCTTTATCTTATTGGTGGCTAGATTTTGCGTGCAGAGTTGAAGGTTTCAACAAAATTTTACTTTTGCTGATGATAATAAAATGTTAAATTTGTTGTAGTTCTCAGGGAGGGGTTATGAATCAAGTCAATGATAACAAGCTGAAGAAACAGCTTAGTATAGGGTTATTACTCGCGACTTATGTCGCCGTTCTAGCTTACTTATCTAATTACATCGCGTAATTTAGAAGAAAATTATCGTTATTAAACTGTTATTGAATAATATCTTTTGTTCAGTGACGGCAGCTCATCCTTGAGCCACCCTTCTAATGACTACATGTCGTCATATTCTTCTATTGCAGTACCTTCAATAAGATAACCAGTTTGCGCCAAGTCGTGGCTTATTGATTCCGTTTTCAGTGTACCAACTAAATAGATCACATCCCATAACTGCTGGATCGGTGCACCTTTAGGGAACTTCACATAGATGATTTGGTTCGGTGGCGGCGGTGGCACGTGGATACATGCGCCAAAGTAAGGCACCAACAGAAACTCCGTGATCATGTTCTCATCGCCTTCCAATGGAATCACAAAGCCTGGGATCTTAACTGTGCTGCCATTCAACTCCGGACGAACAGCGCCAAGTGTCGATTGTTGAGGTTTGTCCATACTGTCGTGGTTAACCATCGGCATGCCAAATGAATCTAGTTGTGCTCGTTCCGATTCTGGAATTAAGTCAATCCAATCGAGTGTTAATACCGATTCGTCAGTCTGAGTGGTGTCAGCGTGAGCTGTGCTGATAAATGGGAACATAAGTAACCCAAGTATCAGTAGGAATTTGCGTTGCATCGTAGGTTCCTATTTTAGATTCGAATAGTCATGCCATCAGACAATGACTGACGGTAAGCCCTGAAAGCGGGAATAAAGCCGATAATGATTCCGGCAACTTGCACCAACATAAGCAGTTTCCACTCATGAGGTGTGATTGCGGATATCGATATGTTGATACCATAGCTTTGTTGCACAATAGGAGCAACTACTGCGATCAGAGCAAACAACACGGCAACACCCAATGTGATACCGAGGAAGGTCAGTGCACTGGCTTCACTAATTAGCAAACCAAACACATGACGAGGTCTTGCGCCCATCGCACGTAGGATAGCCATCTCTCGACGCCTTTCTTGCAAACTAGTGAGTAGGCTACTGAGCATGCCCAATAAACCGGCGACAACAACAAACCCTGAAACAATTAACAGTGCTTGTTCTGCTACAGCCATCATTCCCCACAATTCGTGAAGCGCAATGCCCGGCATAATGGCGCTCAACGGCTCTTGGCGGTAGTTATTGATTTCTCGTTGCAGTGCGAAGGTTTGGATTTTCGAGTTAAGGCCAACCATCATCGCAGTAATCTGTTTAGGTTGGAAATCGTAGGTCTTGAGCGTTTCAGCATCCGGCGTGTGACCTAAGTTGGCACCTGATTCCCAGCCAACGTGAATCGCTTCGATTGCCTCTAGCGATACGTGTACGGTTTTGTCTACTGGTGTTCCGGTTGGTGCCAGTATTCCCACGATCTTGAAGGGCAGATTATCGTGACGGCTAAACGCAACATCACTGATACCGTGCGCAAGAATGATTTGGTCACCAATCGTATAGTTCAACTTCTTCGCGACATCGGCACCAATCACTACATCAAATAGCTGTTCAAATTCTTTACCTTGTTGGAAAGTAAGTAATTGCTTACTTCCATAGCGATAGTTTTCAAAGTAACTATGATTTGTACCCATCACGCGGAAGCCTTTGTGTGAATCACCCAGTGAGATTGGTATCGCCCACTTTACAGCGTTGTGCTGGCTAAATTCTTGGTAGCTTTTCCAGTCGATGTTGTTGGTCGCATTACCGATTCTGAATACTGAGTAAAGCAGAAGGTTTACCTGACCAGAACGGCCTCCAACGATAAGGTCAGTACCTGAAATCGTATTGGCGAAACTGCTTTTTGCTTCGGTTCTAACGCGCTCTACGCCGAGCAAGAGAATGATGGATACAGCAACCGTGAGAATGGTAAGGATGGCGGTCGCTTTGCGGTTGAGTACGCTTTTTAGGGCTAAGTGAGTAATTACTTTCATACGACAACCTTAGCTTGATTAACGGTTTTTAAATCTATGGTTCGAGTGAACAACTTTTCTAGTGTGGGATCATGGCTAACAAAGATAAGAGTAGAACCTGCCTGGTTAGCTTGTTCTAACAACAGTTCGATAAAGGCTTCTCGGTTGTCATGATCCAATGCGGATGTTGGTTCATCTGCAATGATGATTTTGGGCTGGCCGATTAGGGCACGGGCTGCGGCTACACGTTGTTGTTGACCAATGCTCAACTCGGTAACAGGCTTGTCCATCAAGGTTTGAGGTAGCTTTAATCGGAGTAACAACTCTCGAGCCGTCTCTTGTAAGCTTTTCTGGCTTTCAGCGACTTGCTGTTTACGAATCTGTGAAAACAGGCAAGGAAGCGTCACGTTATCGATAACTGATAGATAAGGAAGCAGGTTAAATTGTTGGAAAATATAACCAATATGATCTGCTCTGAATTTATCTCTTTGACGAGGTGTAAGCTGAGTAAGGTCTTGATCAAGGATAGAGACTTCTCCTTGCTCGGCTTGGTTGATTCCTGTCAGTAGCCCTAACAATGTTGATTTTCCACATCCACTTGGCCCTTTAATAAAAAGGTGCTCTTGGGCTTGGATGTACAGAGAGGGGATCTCTAGCGTTGGTGGTAATTCAGGCTTCCAACGAAAGCTGATATTTTCGAGTTTGACCACAAGTGATGAACTGTCAGAAGGCATATTAGCTCCAATAATTAAAGCGGTGTATCTACTGGACAGCTATTTGAAACATAAATTCCCCAGAACACACCGATTTGAACAACCAAGTAAGTGATGACTTACCTGGCTGTTTATTTTACGTTTAATCCGACCTAGGAGTGATTAGAATCGGAAACTAATACGCTCTGCGTTAAGCACTTCTTGTACCTGAGCTGTGTCTGTTAGCAAGTTAACAGTCATTTTTTCTGTATTACTGAACTTAGAGAACCATTGAGTGCTAACTGTGTCTAGCTGAGCAACGTCTGAACATTGGTAATGGTACTCAACCGTGAATTCACCGTGGCCACCTTCAGCATGGTCATGGTCTTTGTGGTCATCATGATCGTGCTCAGCATGGTCATGGTCTTTGTGGTCGTCATGATCGTGTTCAGCATGGTCATGGCCTTTGTGGTCATCATGATCGTGTTCAGCGTGGTCATGGTCTTTGTGCTCGTCATGACCGTGTTCCGCATGATCATGGCCTTCATGGTCGCCTTCTAAGGTGTTCGCCACTGACTTGAACTTCAGAGTACAACTCGCATTGTTAAAACTAAACAGCTCTTCTGGCTTGTTTAATTGTGCGATAGCCTGCTCAAACACTTTCTTTTGTTCTGCTGTTTCTGGAGCATGTTCAAAGCCAACCACATCCGCGCCGGGAGCGGTCACTTCAACAAGCAGTTCTTGCCCATCTTGCGCGATGTTTACTTCAACTTGACCGTGTACGTGTGCACCATGAGAGCGGAATTCTTCGTTAGCTAGAACATTTGTAGAAACAGTCATGCCGATAACAACGGCTAAAATAGTAGGTTTCATGTTTTTTTCCTGAATAAAGGTTAATTAAAAAGTAGTGGTAATTAAGCAATCTTTACAGGAGGTGAACGTGCTAAATAGGCAAAATAAAGGCGCTGTAACGAAATGACTGACTCTGTGATAGCGACAGTAAATTCCGAATGGAACTCTGGGAGCTGTGGAAGTGAGTGCGCCGTAATGAATTGATTTATCGAAAACAGCTCACAATGGTGTGAAGTGTGGTGTTCTGGTGAGATATCCACGATGTGTGTCGCGGCTAACACGCTTAACATGAGCATCAGCCCAAGCAAGAAGCTTGTTTTGCGTTTCACATTGTTAGATGTGTTTTGCCACATGAGTATGTTTAACCACAGAATTAAAAAAGGATACTGTTATAATATAACAATATCCTTTGGTCAGGTCTCGAAAAAGACGCGAATATCTTATTAAAGGCTCGCTTTAATCAACTCAATGACTTGAGTGACTTCTGATTCGTTTAATGCCCCTTCTTTAACAAACAAGATTTTACCTTGCTTGTCTTGAACGATAATCGCAGAGCTTTCTTCTTTTAAAGCCCATGATGACGCTACCGTGCCGTCTTCATCTAGCACCATAGAAGACCATGGAAATTCTTCTTTGCTACTTTCTGCTGACGATTTAACAAAAGACCCAGTACCCCAAATCGCATCATCTTGGTTGATGATGGTAGTGGTTTGGTAGCTGTCTTCTGCGAATTTCGATGCTGTGATGGCTGCCATCAGTGGTGCGTTGAGCTCTTTCGAGCTGCTACGGCCTGCAATAGCTTGAACGACGCGAACTTTACCTAGAAGAGCGTTGGTTGCCCAAGCTTGATATCCAGTATTTCCGTCGTTTAGTACGATTTCACCATAGTTGCTAACATCGACAGCAGGCAGAGTTGCACCTACAGATAAGTTGTGAGCATTGGCTAAGAGTGGAGAGGCTGCGGCTAAAAAAGCCAGTAGAGTTTTGTTTTTCATTATATTTTTGTTCCGCTTATTGGTTTGCTCTGGAAGTATAATATGAAATTTGAAAAATGCCTCTTTAACTTTTTTATCGTACGACGTAGAAATAAGTTGCAGGCTTGTTACCAAAAGGTATAATGCATTAATATCGAGATGAACAATAGATTATCTTGCTGTTTGCTAAAGGAATTAGCGATTGAATGTGCTTTGAATACGGTGGTGTTCAGGTACGTGACTGTAGTACTCAAATGGAATTGAGGTTGTATTATGTTAAGAAAATTTTCTACTTACCGTCCACATCAGGTGGCGCGTTTCGTTAAAGTCCTGTTCAAAGGCCAGTTTGCTATTGAAGGTATCGGAGAGTTTCGCTTCGACCAAGGCAAAGTGCTTCTTCCTGAAGTTTCAGACAAACAAAAGCTCACCATTTTTAAAGAAGTTAACGGCACGATTGCTGCGCTGCCGGTGTAACTGAGCTTTATTGATTGGTCTTGCTTCAAATAGATTAACAACGAAAAGGGCTTCCTAATGGAAGCCCTTTTTTACTGGATATCGTTTGAGGTAGGGTGCCTAACTGCCCTCTATTGTGGCGGGAAGCAAACCCCTGTTCCGCCTAGTCCGCAGTAACCGTTAGGGTTTTTAGCTAGGTATTGCTGGTGATAGGTTTCAGCAAAAAAATATTTTCCCGCAGGTAGAACTTCCGTCGTGATCTCGTTGCCTAAAGATTCAGTCATTGCTCGTTGATATTCTCGTTTAGAGTGCTCAGCGATAGACTGTTGCTCTTCACTGAAGGTGTAAATCGCGGAACGGTACTGAGTCCCTAAATCGTTGCCTTGGCGCATTCCTTGAGTTGGGTCATGACGCTCCCAAAAGGTCTCAAGTATTCGAGCTAGAGAGGTTTGTTCACTATCAAATATGACACGAACGACTTCGGTATGGCCGGTTTGCCCAGTACATACTTGTTCATAAGTGGGATTAACCGTGTAACCGCCAGCGTAACCAACGGATGTTGAAATAACGCCATCCAATTGCCAAAACAAACGCTCAGCTCCCCAGAAGCATCCCATACCAAACAGGACTTCTTGTTGAGAGTCCGTAGGCGCATCGAGCAGGTAGGTTTGATTGACGAAATGGCGCTCAGTGATTCGAATTGGGTCAGCATTTCCCGGTAGTGCGGTTGCTGCAGAAACCAGTTGTTGTTTGTTTAGCATGTTATATTCCTTTTCGCATACGTTTACCGCGCTGGCTTTTATTTAACGTGGGTTCATATTAACTGTTGGTCAATATTGAATAAGTCTTTAAATTAGACCGTGTTATTCCAGGATTAATTACAGACTCAATGCCTATTTAGCGGTATTATTTCTTTTCACTTATTAACGTATTGATAACTTCTTCACCAATTAAACATGATAAGAAAAACTTTACCAGTTCTGATTGGCACTCTATTGTCATCTACGCTCGCTTTCGCTGACGTTTCCCTTGAAATTAAAGGGCTAGATGGAGCGCTTGAGGATAATGTTGATGCTTATCTGAGTGCGATCCCTGAAGAAGAGTATTCGGTTTCACTAAGGTTCCAATCTCGCTTGGAATCTATGATTAAAGAAGCCCTTAATGCGTTAGGCTACTACCACCCTAAAATCACATTTACTCACTCCGAAGATGACACCGAAATGACCGTTACGGTTGAGCCGGGAGAGCCTGTTGTTATTTATACTTCAGATATCGTTCTGACGGGTGAAGCCAAAGGTGACCCAGACTTTTTAGCCTTGATAGCGAAGAGTAGCTTGTCTAAAGGTTCGACTCTGAATCATGGTAATTATGACTCTTTGAAATCGTCGATCCGCAACCTTGGATTAGCGAAAGGCTACTTCGATGGGGCTTATGATCTTAGTAAGCTAGAAGTCGCTCCTGAATTGAACCGCGCTTATGTTCGTCTTCATTACAACAGTGGTATCCGTTATCACTTTGGCACAACTACTGTGACGGGCAGTCAAATTGAAGATGACAAAGTTCAATCCCTCAAGCCGTTTGAAGATGGTGAACCTTACTCAATCACCAAAGTCGGCGAGTACAACCAAAACTTGTCGAATACGGATTGGTTCTCCTCGGTATTTGTTGAGCCAGATTTAAGCCAGTTAGGCGAAGGTCGAGAAATTCCGATGAAGGTTAGCCTTGCTCCGCAAGCTCGTAACCAAATCGAAACGGGTATCGGTGTCTCAACCGACCTTGGTGTGAAAGGCACTCTCAAATGGAAAAAACCTTGGGTTAATGATCGAGGCCATAGCTTCAATAGTAGCTTGTCGATCTCGAAGCCTGAGCAGACGATCACGGCAGCTTATAAAATCCCATTGGATGACGTACTTAATGACTACTACCAAGTTAAGTACGGTATGAAGAATTTGGATAATCGTGATACCAAGAGTTTGGAATCAAACCTTGCCTTAGAAAGATATTGGCGCCTGGATAACGGCTGGCAACGCACGGTGTTCATTCGATACTTGGTCGAAAACTATGAACAAGGTTTGCAAGATGACTTGGCACAATTCGTATTGCCGGGTATCTCTTTCTCACGAACTCGAACTCGTGGTGGCTCGATGCCAATGTGGGGTGACAAACAAACCATCATGGTTGAAGCGGCTGACGATACCCTGCTATCTGAAACTAAGGTTGTTCGTTTTCAAGGCCAAACCGCTTGGATTCGAAGCATTGGCGACAATCACCGAGGCTTAACTCGACTTCAATTTGGCGGTAACTTTGCTGACGAGTTTGATAAGCTATCTCCCTCCCTAAGATTCTTTGCTGGTGGTGACAACAGCATTCGTGGTTATGGTTATGAGTCGATCTCTCCTCGCGATGAAAGTGGCGCACTAACGGGTGCAAAATTCATTGCAACCAGCTCGCTTGAATACCAATACCGCTTGGTTGGAAACTGGTGGGGCGCAGCATTCTACGACATTGGTGATGCATTTAATGACAAACCGGAATGGAAACACGGCACCGGTGTCGGTGTTCGTTGGGCGTCTCCTGTTGGTCCAGTGAGTTTAGATTTTGCTTGGGGTCTAGATGCAGCAAAAGGTGATGAGTTCCAGTTACACTTTAGTTTAGGGCCAGAATTATGATCAAAGTGATGGGAAAATTCATTAAGTGGACGTCGATCTCATTGACGTCTATTTTGCTGTTGTTGATAGCCCTGCTAGGTTTTGTTTTGTTCACCAACCCAGGGTTGAACACTGTGCTGTGGGGCGCTGAAAAAGCATTGCCACAGTTTAAAGTGGAAAGTACCAAAGGGGCACTTTTCCCAAGTTTTACGCTTAATAATGTTCAGTTTAAAGATGACAGCCTGCATATCGATACCAAGGTTCAAAAGCTGAACTTGGCTATTAATCCTCGCTGCCTGTTCGACCCTAAGCTGTGTGTCGATCGTTTAGCGATTCAAGGGTTGGACTTCGCATTTACTGAACTGCCTCCTGCCTCTCCAGAAGAAACAGAACCGACTCCGCCCGTAACATCGGTAAAAACACCGTTGCCAATCGTGATCAACCGTATCGCTTTGTCTGATATCAAGTTGAATATCTTAGGGCATGAAATTGAATGGAGCCTGTTCTCTACGGCTTTGAGTATGCAGGGCGAAAAGCTGACGGTATCGCCAACCTTATTCAATGATCTTAAGGTAAAACTCGCGGAGTCGACAGAAGAACCGCAAGCAGAAACGGTTGAGCCAGAAGCTACCGAGAAAACGGCTATCGAATTGCCGGAAGTCTGGATTCCTTTACAGGTTGTGTTGGAGCGTTTTGATCTTAACCGTTTCACCTTGGAACAAGAAACACCAATCGTTGTGAATCACCTTGGACTAGAGGCACGCGCGGGTAAACACACGGTTGATGTTCCAACGCTCGAACTCGATATGCCACAAGCAAGCGCTCATCTAACGATGAAGGTTGAGCTCAAGGGCGGTTATCCGCTAGATCTTTCTTTGGATGCGTTAGTGAAAGAAACCGACCTTGCTGGGCAGAAGTTATCTCTGAAAGCACAAGGTAGCGTGGCTAAGCTAAACCTAGATTCCCAATTTTCTGAATTGATTGAGGCAAAGTTGTCTGGGGATATTCAACCCTTAGAGCCGACTCTGCCATTTGACCTTCTTTTAGAGGGTGGACAAGCGCAGTGGCCCCTTACCGGAAAAAGCGATTACCAAGCGACAATTGAACAATTCAAAGCTGATGGCTCACTAGGTGGTTTCAATGTGCAGCTCAAAGGTCAAGCAGATGGTAAGGAAATCCCTGAGTTAGCCATCGATCTGCAGGGCAAAGGCACGACGGAACAGATTGAGCTCGAGCGTCTAAAGCTCAACACGCTAGGCGGTGAGCTTAACGGCGTCGTTAAAGCGAACTGGAAGAGTCTCGTTAACTGGCAAGCTGACGTGACACTCAAAGATATTCAACCGGGTCTGCAGTGGCCTGAAGCCGAGGGCAACATTAGCGGAAGCATCGTCACCTCGGGTGAGTTGACGGAAGTGGGCGGCTGGGCGATTGAACTGCTTAAATTGGATATTGAAGGGATCTTGCGAGAATACCCTCTGGATATCGAAGGTCAGTTGTCAGCATCGGATCGCAGCGCGAGCGGTGAACCAAAACTGAAAACCAGTGGTTTGAGCTTAGCTCACGGTGTTAACTCGATTAAGGCTCAGGGTGAGCTTGATAAAAAATGGGACATGGGTGTTGAGATTTACTTCCCTGAGCTTGTAAAAAGCGCCCCTGATTTGAAAGGTAAAGTGATTGGTAACATCCAGCTAAGTGGTCCTACGAAAGAGCCTGAAGTCGATCTCGCTCTAAATGTGGATAAGGTAGATTGGAACAACGAAGCAACACTAGAATCCTTGTCGCTTAATGGCTCTGTGATTCCTCTGCCATTGCCTGAAGCTCAAGCCGATCTTGAATTAAAAGCTAACAACTTAACCTATCAAGATCAAAGCGTAGAAAGCATTGATCTCAAGGTGAGTGGTGGTGAGAAGAAGCACACAGTGACACTTGATGTGATATCCGACATCGTGTCTACAAGCTTAGCTATTTCCGGAGAGTTGATTCAAACCCCTTCTATCATTTGGGATGGGTCGTTAGATAGAGTCAAAATCACCACTCAGCAAGGCCCTTGGGTGTTAGACCAACCTGTCGCGATAAAGGCGGATGTCGATAAGCAGTTTGCCGATGTTCAAGCGCACTGTTGGAAACAATCGGGTTCAAGTGTGTGTTTGGATGAAGACGTTCGTGTCGGAAAATCGGGTGAGGCCAAAGTGGCCATCAATCAATTCGATTTCGAGCAGATTAAAGCCTTTGTGCCTAATGAGACGCAATTACAGGGCTTAGTCAATGCGACCGCTCATGCTAAGTGGTCTGAACAAGGTGAGCCTGAGGTTACGGTAAGCGTTGATATGCCGAAAGGTCAGGTTGTTCAACAAGTGGGTGAGCCAATCACTCTGGGTTGGGAAAGCGTTGCATTGAATGCCCAACTGAAAGACAACAAACTGGATGCCGACTTTAAGTTGGATGTTTCCGACAATGGTGACCTGTCTGGCACGGTGTCGTTACCGGATATTCTCGCCGAAGATAAAATGGTCGATGCAGCAATTAAGCTGACCACGTTCCATCTTGATTTCTTACAACCAATACTAGGTGAATACAGCTTATTGAAAGCCGACCTAGAGAGTGATCTTCAAGTTAAAGGCTCTTTGATGCACCCTCAAGTCTTTGGTCAATTCTCTGTTGATGGTATTCAAGTTAAAGGTGACGTCACGCCTGTTGATGTGAAAGATGGCCGCATCGACCTCGACTTTGATGGGTATAGCGCAAAACTGGATGCGAATGTCGAAACGCCTGATGGTCACCTTGATATTGAGGGAACCGGAGATTGGCAAGTTCTTACAGCATGGCACTCTAACGTTAGAGTTTTCGCTGATGAGTTGATGGTTGATATTCCACCTATGGTTAAGGTCAAGGTCGTGCCTGATATGACCATTGATGTTACACCAGATCTGGCGAAAATCACCGGTGATATCGCCTTACCATGGGGACGAATTGTTGTTGAAGACTTACCACCGTCAGCAGTTGGTGTCTCTTCTGATCAGGTTATTTTGAATAAAGATCTAGAGCCAGAAAACGAAGATACGATTCCATTCAACGTGATGACGAATATTAATATCTCCATTGGTGATGACTTTAAACTGTCTGCCTTCGGCCTTGAAGGTGATTTGGTCGGTAAGCTCAACGTAGCTCAAAAAGACCAAGGTCCATTTATTACAGGTGAAGTGAACATCGTCGATGGTACTTACCAATCATTCGGGCAAGACCTCTTAATCGAAGAGGGTAAGATTCTAATGAATGGTCCACCGGATCAGCCATACGTAGCCATCAATGCGATTCGTAATCCTGATAATACTCAGGATGACGTGACCGCAGGTATTCGAGTGACAGGCCCTGCGACAGAGCCGACCATCGAGATTTATTCTGATCCTGCAATGCCACAAGCGAACGCGCTGTCTTATATTTTGCGTGGCCAAGATATCGACGGTGAATCGAGCGGCTCGATGACGACAACCTTAATTGGTTTGAGTTTGGCGAAGAGTGGTAAGGTTGTCGGCGAAATTGGTGAAGCCTTTGGTGTACAAGATTTGCAACTGGATACCGCAGGCTCTGGCGATGACTCTCAAGTGACGGTAAGTGGCTACATCCTGCCGGGCTTACAGGTAAAATATGGTGTGGGCATCTTTAACTCGTTAGGAGAGTTTACAGTCCGCTATCGATTGATGCAGGATCTCTACGTTGAAGCCGTGTCAGGTCTCGACAGTGCTGTAGACCTTCTCTATCAGTTTGAGTTCGAGTAAAGCCGCATGGAGGGCGTATGCAGCATCTTGTTTTTGTTTATGGAACCTTGAGGCAAGGTCAGTCCAATCACCACTATTTGAAGGGCTGTGATTTATTAGGGCAGTTTGATACACCTGAGGAATACGCGCTTTTTGATTTAGGTACCTATCCGGCGATGATTCTTGGAAAGAAAAGTGTCGCTGGCGAGGTCTATATCATTAACGACGAAATTTTAGAGTCGCTCGATCGGCTAGAAGATGTTCCTGTTGAGTATCGTCGCGAGCAAATAGAGACTATATTTGGATTAGCATGGGTATATTTATATCAGATTGATCTAACAGCTAATAAAGAAATACTTTCGGGTGACTGGTGTAAGCGGAATAACTGTTAGCCGCTATATATCCTTGAGTTATCAAACAAAAAGCCAGCATATGAATGCTGGCTTTTTTAATGACGCTATTTTGATAATTAATCGAGAAAACTAGTCTCGGTTAAGCTCAAGAAACTCTTCTACTTTACGTACCATACTTGTTGAACCAACGAAGAAAGGCACACGTTGGTGTAACTCAGTTGGTTTGATATCCATGATGCGTTGAACACCATCTGATGCGATACCGCCCGCTTGCTCCATAAGGAAAGCAATTGGGTTGCACTCGTACAACAGGCGCAGTTTTCCTTGAGGGTGACTTTGTGTACTTGGATACAAGTAGATGCCGCCTTTCAGTAGGTTACGGTGGAAATCAGATACGAGAGAACCAATGTAGCGAGAGGTGTAAGGACGGTTGTCACTCGGCTCATCTTCTTGGCAGTACTTAATGTACTTTTTAACACCCGTAGGGAAACGGAAGTAGTTACCTTCGTTGATTGAGTAAATCTTACCTTCATCAGGGACCATCATGTTTTCATGAGACAAACAGAAAGTACCCAATGATGGGTCGTAGGTGAAGCCATTTACGCCGGCGCCTGTCGTGTAAACAAGCATGGTTGAAGAACCGTAAATCACGTAACCCGCGGCTACTTGCTTGTGTCCAGGTTGTAGGAAATCTTCTTCTGTTGGTGGAGTGCCAATCGGTGATACTCGACGGTAGATAGAGAAAATCGTACCAACAGATACATTCACATCGATGTTTGAAGATCCATCAAGTGGATCCATCAAAACAACGTATTTTGCATTTTTGTTTAGCTCTTTATTGAAGGCAACGGCTTCGTCTTCTTCTTCACTTGCTACACCACAAACCTGGTCACGAGCTTCTAGAGCTGCTTTAAATTTGTCGTTCGCGTAAAGGTCTAGCTTTTGTTGCTCTTCACCTTGAACGTTGTCTGTACCAACAGCGCCAGTAATGTCGACAAGACCTGCTTTGTTGATTTCACGGTTAACAATTTTTGCAGCAAGACGAATTGATGACAAAAGGGATGATAGATCACCACTTGCATGGGGAAAGTCATTTTGTTTTGCAACAATGAACTCACCAAGGGTGCGCATCTCAGACATGTTATTTCCTTAAACTTCTCTCAATATTAGGGGGGATTTGAGCACTGTAGATTAGGCCTCTTGAGTGGGCTTTATTCATCTAGACGCTTACCTAAATTCTAAAGGTTAGATCTTTTTAATGGTAATGAACTAAGCGACACAGATCTCACTTACTATGTCGACTCAATTTGTTTTGCATTGCCGCTCGCTTTTAATCGCCATTTAATGATAATGAGTGCAGGCCGTTTTAATTAGGCATCGTTTATTTAGCCAAGCGTTTGGAAGCAATTTATGCATATTCATATCTTAGGAATTTGTGGCACCTTCATGGGTGGTGCTGCGGTATTGGCTCGTCAATTAGGTCACAAGGTTACGGGTAGTGACGCGAATGTTTACCCACCAATGAGCACCTTGTTGGAATCACAAGGGATTGAAATTATTGAAGGGTTCGACCCTAGCCAATTAGAACCAAGGCCAGATCTCGTGGTTATCGGTAACGCAATGAGCCGCGGTAATCCGTGTGTTGAGTATGTGTTGGATAACAACCTTAGATACACCTCTGGCCCTCAGTGGTTGCAAGAGTTCCTGCTGCATGACCGTTGGGTGTTAGCGGTATCGGGAACGCACGGTAAGACCACGACATCAAGCATGTTGGCTTGGATCTTGGAAGACTGTGGCTATGCACCGGGCTTCTTAGTTGGCGGAGTGTTGGGTAACTTTGGTATCTCTGCTCGCCTTGGTGAAAGTATGTTCTTCGTGGTAGAAGCTGACGAATACGACAGTGCTTTTTTCGATAAACGATCTAAGTTCGTTCATTACCGCCCAAGAACCTTGGTGGTGAATAATCTAGAGTTCGATCATGCGGACATCTTTGACGATCTTGAAGCGATTAAGCGTCAATTCCATCATTTGGTGCGTACTGTGCCGAGCAATGGCCGTATATTTTCACCTAAGCAAGACAGCGCTATTGAAGATGTTCTAGCTCGCGGTTGCTGGAGTGAAACTGAATCGAGTGGCGAGCAAGGCGACTGGGATGCCAAGAAACTGGTCAAAGATGGCTCTCAATTTGAGGTTTACTTCCAAAATGAATGTGTTGGAACGGTAAACTGGGATTTAGTGGGCGACCACAACGTAAATAATGCCTTGATGGCGATTGCCGCTGCACGACACGTGGGTGTAACACCAGACCTCGCTTGTGAATCGCTAGCTACCTTTATTAATACTAAGCGCCGCTTGGAGTTTAAAGGCGAGGTGGCCGGTGTCTCTGTTTATGACGATTTTGCTCATCACCCAACGGCGATTGAACTTACGCTCGGTGGTTTACGTAATAAGGTCGACACGAAAAAAATCATTGCCGTTTTAGAGCCTCGTTCTGCCACCATGAAGCGTGGTGTGCACAAAGAAACCTTAGCTGATTCGCTTACACAAGCGGATTCCACTTACTTATTCCAACCAGATAACATTGATTGGTCTGTACAAGATGTTGCGGATGCTTGTCATCAACCCGCGCACGTAAGTGATGATATGGATGCATTCGTTGCTAAAATTGTCTCAGAGGCACATGCGGGCGACCAAATCTTGGTAATGAGTAATGGTGGCTTTGGCGGTATTCACCAGAAATTGTTGGATGCGTTAGCCCTTAAAGGTTAACTCAATCCAAGACCTTATAATTTGAAGTAACTGAGAACATGAAAAAACACGATAAAGCGATAACTCTTGCTTTCACAGGCGCATCTGGTGCGCCTTATGGACTGCGTTTACTTGAATGCCTACTGGCGGCAGATTATCAGGTCTACTTGCTGATTTCATCGGCAGCGCGAGTGGTATTGGCGACCGAGCACGAACTTAAGTTACCTGCTGGGCCGGATGCGGCGAAACAAGCCTTGGTTAAGCATTTAGATTGCGACCCTGAAAAGCTGGTGGTGTGTGGCAAAGATGATTGGTTCTCACCGGTTGCCTCTGGTTCAGCAGCACCGAAGCAGATGGTGGTGTGCCCATGTTCTGCGGGCAGCTTGGCTTCAATTGCTCATGGCCTGTCAGATAACCTGATTGAGCGCGCAGCAGATGTGGTGATGAAAGAGCGAGGACAGCTGCTGTTGGTGGTTCGTGAAACACCATTTTCGACGCTTCACCTAGAGAACATGCACAAACTCTCAACCATGGGCGTAACGATCATGCCTGCGGCTCCAGGCTTTTATCACCAACCTAAGTCGATTGAAGACTTGGTTGATTTTATGGTGGCGCGTATTCTGGACCATCTTGGTATCGAGCAGGGTTTAGTGCCACGTTGGGGGTACGATCAACGTAATTGATCCAAACTTGATAGCTTATTGTTAAAATTCGAATTACAATTCTGAACACTCATCGGGGAGCGAACCATTCAAATAATGAATGCGAGCTGAGATCAAGCACACGCTTGGGACCCGTAAACCTGAACCAGATAATGCTGGCGTAGGAATTGAGTTAGGAACAACCTCTACCGTTCTCCTCCCTCAAACCTGTGCCGCTCAGACCATGGAGAGCGTCCAGTGAAATTCACATTAACTACCCTTGCTGTTACTACAGCGATCTCTTTTTCTGCCTTCGCAGCAGACAACACTTTGACTGTATACACCTATGATTCTTTTGCTGCGGATTGGGGCCCTCGTCCTGCCGTTGAAAAAGCATTTAAAGAGAAGTGTGGTTGTGATGTGAACTTTGTCGCGCTTGAAGATGGCGTGTCTATTCTTAACCGCTTACGTCTTGAAGGCGGTAACAGCAAGGCTGACATCGTATTAGGCCTAGACAATAACCTAATGGCTGAAGCGAAAGCGACAGGCTTATTGGCTGAGCACAACGTTGATACCTCATCAGTAACACTGCCTAATGGTTGGGATGATAAGACCTTTGTACCTTATGACTTTGGTTACTTTGCTTTTGTATATAACACAGAGAAGCTCGCAAACCCGCCTAAGAGCCTGAAAGAGCTGGTTGAGCAGCGTGATGACCTTAAGGTTATCTATCAAGATCCACGTACTTCAACACCTGGCCAAGGCATGATGTTATGGATGAAGTCGGTTTACGGCGATGAAGCAACGACAGCTTGGAAGAAGCTAGCTCAGAAAACCGTTACGGTAACCAAAGGTTGGTCTGAAGCTTACTCTATGTTCCTAGAAGGTGAGTCTGACTTGGTTCTGTCTTACACAACTTCTCCGGCTTACCATATCATTGCAGAGAACGATTCTAAGTACGCAGCAGCGAGCTTCGAAGAAGGGCATTACACTCAAGTTGAAGTGGCCGCTAAGGTTAAAGGCAGCAAGAACGAAAAGCTTGCTGATGAGTTTATGGCGTTTATCCTAAGTGATGATTTCCAATCGGCGATGCCTACAGGTAACTGGATGTACCCAGTAACGGGTGTCGAGCTACCAAAAGGTTTTGAGCAGTTAATAGTGCCGCAGAAGGCGCTGAGCTTTAGCTCGGAAGAGATTGCCGAGAAGCGTAAGCCTTGGATTCGTGAATGGCAGAGTGCACTTACTTTCTAACGTACTTTTAAAAACTCGCTTTCTGTATTTAAAGGTTCATTCGTTATGTATGGAGTGAACCATTTACGGTAAAAAAATCAATTTATGATAAAGAAAACACCTAAGGTAGGGATCTGGGTTGCGATACTCATTACCGCCTTCGTGGTTTCAGCAGTTGGGGCATTGCTTAGCAATGCCCCTTCTCTTGATATCAGCCAAGTATGGTCAGATCCTTACTATTGGCATGTAACGAAATTCAGCTTTTATCAGGCGACACTCTCAACAGTGCTGAGTGTTGGCTTTGCTATACCTATTGCACACGCTCTGTGTCGTAGACAGTTTTTTGGACGAGCCTTGTTATTAAGATTGTTCGCGTCGACCTTGGTTCTGCCAGTGTTGGTCGGCGTGTTTGGTTTGCTAGCGATTTACGGCAACAGTGGTTGGTTAGCTAAGTTCTTGGCGAACTTCGACATTGAGCTACCATTCTCGATTTATGGCTTGAATGGTATTTTGTTGGCGCACGTTTTCTTTAATCTGCCTTATGCCAGCCGTTTACTTCTGCAAGCGTTAGATACCGTGCCTGCCGAGCAGCATAAACTCTGTGCTCACTTAGGCATGAGCCATTGGAATAAATTTAAATGGGTTGAATGGCCGAGGCTAAGGCAGCAATTACCGCATGTGTGTGGCTTAGTGTTCATGCTGTGCTTCACCAGCTTTGCTACCGTGATGGCGTTGGGTGGTGGTCCGAAATCGACCACCATTGAGCTAGCCATCTATCAAGCAATCAAATTCGACTTTGACTTGCAAGCTGGCGCGTTACTCGCGATATGGCAAATGCTGCTGTGTGGCGTATTAGCGGTGAGTATTCAGCGTTTGTCTAAGCCTATATCTGTGACGGCTAGTCAGCTGTCGGAAGAGAAATATTTGGTTAAGGACAGCTGGTGGTCAAAAGCTTGGGATAGCTTTTGGATCATCATAGTCTCAATCCTGGTATTGCCGCCATTAGCCATGGTTATTCTAAGTGGTATTAACTCTCAGGCGCTCACAGTCTTGAGCAGCGAGCCATTTTGGGCAGCGTTAATGACATCGGTTCGAGTTGCTTCCCTCGCTAGTATTATCGCCGTTGGTATTGGTATCGCGATCCTGCTAACCAGTCGCGCATGGCGCTTGCAGAATAAGAACTTTAGAGCGGATAAGATTGAACTGATTGGCACTATCATTTTGGTGACGCCGGGCTTGGTGATCAGTACGGGCCTGTTCTTATTACTGCGCTCGTTTACCGATGTGTTCAGCTTGGCTTTCTTTATTGTGATTGCCGTAAACAGCTTGATGGCGCTGCCTTACGTGATTAAAACCTTGGCTCAGCCTATGCTGCACCTTTCTCAGCAGTATCAGTATGTGTGTGCAAGCTTAGGAATGACAGGGTTCACTCGCTTTAGGCTGGTGGAGTGGCGTGCATTACGTAAACCTATGGCACAGGCTTTCTCAATCAGCTTTATGCTGGCGATGGGCGACTTAAGTGCAATTGCCTTATTTGGTAGCCAAGACTTTAGAACTCTGCCTTTGTATCTATTCCAATTGTTAGGTAGCTATCAAATGGAAGCCGCAGCCGTTGTTTCGGTCAGTCTGCTGTTGTTGAGTGTGGGTAGTTTTAGTCTGATTGAATTTTTATTTACTCGAACCTCAAATCTCCATGCTAAAAAGTTAAGGAACCGATGATGTTAGTGATGAAAGATGTGGATTACCACTATCACCAAGAGTTGTTTAGTTTTGATTTCCAAGCAGAGCAGGGCGATATTGTTGCTCTTATGGGGCCAAGTGGTGCGGGGAAATCAACGCTACTCGCATTGGTTGCTGGCTTTATTGAGCCAACATCGGGCGAGATCTCAGTTGCAGGCCAATCGCTGATTGGCAAAGAAGCACATCAGCGCCCATTGGCGATGTTGTTCCAAGAACACAACCTATTTGCGCACCTCACGGTGCGTGAAAATATTGGTCTGGGTTTGCACCCAGGATTAAAGCTTACGGTAACCCAAAAGCTAGAAGTCGAACAAGCTGCTACACAAGTAGGGGTTGCTGAGTATTTAGATCGGCTGCCAGAGCATTTATCGGGTGGTCAGCGTCAGCGTGTTGCGCTAGCTCGCTGTTTTGTACAGCCGCATAATATTTGGCTGCTTGATGAGCCATTTTCTGCGCTTGATCCTTTGCTTCGTGAAGAGATGCTGAGCTTAGTTAAGCGATTAGCGGCAGAGCGAAACATTACTGTTTTGATGGTGACACACCACTTAGGTGATGCGCGCAGTATCGCGAACAAGTTTGTGTTTGTGGCATTGGGTAAGGTTTTAGTCGAAGACTCGATAGATGCACTAACTGTCGTTCACCCACAAGTCGAATTGAGTTCCTTTGTTCGAGCGGGAGAATAAGGACTGAGTCTCGATATTGAACATTTATTGATATTGAGAGCGTCGAATACAAAAAGACCTAGCATGTGCTAGGTCTTTTATTATCTTTCTGAGTCAGGAGAGGCAAAAACTAGTCGCCTAGCTTTAGCTCTTTTAAGATTTGGAAGATTTCACGAGAAGACTTAGCCGGTTTATTTGCTGCTTTCTCTTTGTTAGCTTGACGAGCTAGCTGACGAAGACGTTGACGGTCTGCTTCAGGGTACATATCCATCACGTCTGAAATTGCGGTATCGCCTTCAGCTACAACACGGTCACGCAGTTGCTCAAGCTTATGTAGCTCAGCTGTTGCTTGTGAGTGTTTGTTACGTACTTTATCCAAAGCCGCTTGAATTGGCTCAGGATCGACATTGCGCATTACTTTACCAATGTATTGAAGTTGACGACGCTTCGCTTCATTTTTAAAGCGTTGTGCATCTTTAATCGCTTGTGCCAAATCTTCAGACAGCGGAAATTTGTCTAATACAGAAGGCTTTAGACCAACAAGCTCTTCTCCCAGCTTTTGCAGGGCATCCATGTCCGTTTTCATTTCTGTCTTACTTACCCAGATGATTTCTTCTTCTGGTTCCCATGGGGCTTTTTGGTTTTTGCGAGCCATCTTTTCTGCCTATGTCACTATCTCAAACGAATATATTGCCTATTTTAGCAAGAATCTTGGGGAGAAAGCGAAATTCTTGTTATCCTACGTAATATTGACCTAAAAAATTAGAATAGATATGGATGTAAAACAGCAAGTCGCCCAGCAAAGAGTTGAGCTAGAAGCCGCAGTAGCAAAAGCGTTGGACATGGCCTCTGTGAGTGCCGACGCCGCTGAAGTTGCTATTACTAAGTCAACGGGTTTAAGTGTTTCAACACGTATGTGTGAAGTGGAAAACGTTGAATTTAATAGTGATGGTGCACTTGGTATTACTGTTTATCGCGGCCAGAAAAAAGGCAGCGCATCTACATCTGATCTGAGTGAGAAGGCGATTGCTCAAACGGTAGCAGCCGCGCTTGATATCGCTCAGTACACATCTGAAGACCCGTTTGCAGGTCCTGCAGCAAAAGAATACATGGTAAAAGAAATTCCAGACTTGGATCTTTTCCACCCTGATGAACCTAATCCTGACTATGCCGCTGAGATTGCGATTGCTGCTGAGAAGCAAGCGCTCGCTTATAGCGACAAGATCAAACAGAGTGACGGCGCGAGCTACGACAGTCACTACGGTGTTAAGGTTTATGGTAACAGCCATGGCTTACTAGCAAGCTACGCTTCAAGCCGCCACAGCACGAGCTGCTGCGTGATTGGACAAGGCGCTAATGGTGAAATGGAACGTGACTACAGCTACACCGTTGCACGTCACCGTGACGAACTGTGGACGCCTGAACGTGTAGGTCAAGAAGCTGCAGAAAAGACGATTAGCCGTTTGGATGCGAAAAAGCTACCAACAGGCCAATACCCAATCATGTTCGCAAATGATGTTGCGACAGGTCTTATCGGTCACCTAGTGATGGCGATCAGTGGTGGTAATCTTTACCGCAAGTCGTCGTTCTTATTAGATCATTTAGGTCAGAAAATCCTACCTGATTGGTTCAATATCTCTGAGCGTCCTCATATCCTGTGTGGTTTGGCTTCAAGCCCGTTCGATAGCGAAGGTGTGTTCACTCAAGATCGTGAAATCATCACTGATGGTGTGCTAGCGACTTACCTGCTAACGAGCTATGCCGCACGCAAGATGGATATGACTCCAACCGGTCATGCTGGTGGTATTCATAACTGGTTCGTTAAATCGACCGGTCAAAACTTCGAGCAGATGCTAAAAGAGTTGGGCACTGGTTTCCTAGTCACTGAAGTGATGGGTCAAGGCGTAAACACAGTAACGGGTGATTACTCTCGTGGCGCTGCAGGCTTCTGGGTTGAGAACGGAGAGATCCAATACCCAGTATCTGAAGTGACGATTGCGGGTAACCTAAAAGATATGTTTAATCAGATCGTTGCAGTCGGTAACGATGTTGAAACGCGCTCTCAAATTCAAACAGGTTCTATCTTGCTTGAGTCGATGAAAGTCGCGGGCGAGTAATTCAATTAAAGCGAATCTGATGAATTAAAAAGGGAGCCGATGGCTCCCTTTTTGTTTTCTGTATTTCGCCAAAAATTGGCTAACTGCTTATGCTAACTAGATCAGTATGGTCGCTAAGCCTAGGAACACCGATAGGCCAATAACATCAGTAACCGTTGTGAGTGCCATACCACCTGCCAATGCCGGGTCGATATTCATCTTCTTCAGCATCACAGGGATAGTTACACCGGCAATACCCGCGACAATCAAGTTGGTCATCATCGCTGCTGAGATGATACCGCCCAGTACCCAGTTGCCTTTCCAAGCTACCACAATACCACCAATGATAACGGCCCATAGAACGCCGTTGAGGAAGCCGATAGCTGCTTCTTTGAGTAGCAGTTCGCGTTTGTTACTGTCACCTATATGACCGAGTGCTAAACCACGAATCACCAGTGCAACGGTTTGGTTACCAGCAACCCCGCCCATCGAAGGTACAATAGTCATCAGAACCGCAATCGCTGCCATTTGGTCGAGCGTTGCTTCAAACATGTTTGATACAGATGCTGCCGCCAGTGCTGCGAGTACGTTAGCACCAAGCCAGACACTACGACGACGAGCGGATTTTACGACCGGTGCGAAGGTATCTTCGTCATCGTCCATACCCGCCATACTCATCATTGAGTGTTCGGCATCTTCACGGATAACATCAACCACGTCATCGATGGTGATACGACCAACAAGGTGCTGGTTACTATCGACGACAGGCGCAGAAACCCAGTTACGACGTTCAAACAGGCTCGCGATATCTGACGCACTGGTTTCTACCGCGATCGCTTCGTCGGCATCATCCATCACTTCTGAAACCGGAACATCAGGCTGAGTTGTGACTAGCGTAGTAAGCGATAGGTTACCGATAAGACGTTCTTCTTCATCGATAACATACAGTGCATCGGTTGCATCGGGCAGTTCTCCACGCATTCGCATATAACGTAATACAACGTCAACATCGACATCACCACGAATCGTGATTACGTCGGTATTCATGATCGCACCCGCTGAGTCTTCAGGGTACGAAAGTGCGGTTTCAACTAGAGCACGATCGACGGAGTCCATTTGAGAAAGGACTTCGCGAGAAACATCGTCGGGTAGGCTTCGAAGTACGTACGCGACGTCATCGGTTTCCATACCTTCGGTTGCTTCTGCCAAGGTCTCGGGTGCCATTTTCGACACAAGAGCGTCTTTGACGTCTTCGTTTAGTTCATCAAGAATTTCACCGTAGTCTTCTGGATCGGTGAGTTGCCAGAGTACGTCACGACTTTTGCGAGGGGAGGCTTCTAAAAGGTGTGCAATATCCTCAGGTTCCATGTCCTGAAGTTGTCGGCGTACGTGAACAAATCGGCCGTTTTCTAGGGCTTCGCTGACTTCTTGGAGGGTTTGGTGAGCTTGGTCGAATTCTAATTGCTCTGCCATATTTTCCTCCTATCTCATTATTCTAACAATGCTTGGAATAGTAACTTAATTCTGGGGCTTATTTAAATCATAAACTTAGGTAGAACTAAGATTTAATATTGGTTGGTTCGCTGTTTGAGTTTTGGGTGTTGCAAATGAAGCGCTTTCGCTACTCACCTTCATCAAACTTGTCTTCAATTAGATGACAGACGGCATCCAGTGCTTGCTGTGAATCAGTGCCAGCAGCTTGAATGGTAATGTGTTGCCCTTGTGCTGATTCCAGCATAAGCAGGCCCATCACGCTGTCTGCTGTCGCGCTTTTATCTTCTTCACTATGGATAGTGATGGTCGCATCAAAGCTTTGTGCAAGCTCAACCAACTTTACGGCTGCTCTAGCGTGAAGACCCAAGCGGTTTTGGATCAGTACAGTTCGAGTTAATTCCATGGTTAGCCCTGTTGGTGCTTCTCTAGGGAGGCGTGTCTGATTTGAACTTGGTGGCCAAGTTGTTCGAAGTACTCACCAATTTTTTGAGTTAGATAAACCGAGCGGTGCTTACCGCCAGTACAGCCAATCGCGACTGTTAGGTAGCTGCGATTATTCTTCTCTAACATTGGCAGCCACTGCTCAACAAAGCCTTGGATCTGTTGCTTGAGTTCAATAACTTCTGGGTGTTTTTCTAGGAAAGAGTGAATCGGGGCATCGAGGCCCGTTAATGGTCGTAAATCTGGTTCCCAATGAGGGTTAGGCAAGAAGCGAACATCAAACACATAGTCAGCGTCACTTGGCAAGCCATACTTAAAACCGAACGATTGAAAGACAATGATCAGCTCTTGCTTCTCTTTGCCTTCAACTTTAAAGCGAACCTTTTCACTCAATTCATAGAGGTTGCAGTCACTACTGTCGATCACAATGCTGGCTTGTTCAGCAAGAGGAGTCAGGAGTGTCTTTTCTAAATCAATCGCTTGTTCAAGAGAGAGCTTTTCTTGGCCGATTGATAGAGGGTGGATTCTGCGTGTTTCGCTGTAGCGCTTGAGTAACGTCTGCTTGCTTGCATCAAGAAACAACACGTTCACATCAATATCTGTGGCAGCTTCAAGTTGCTCTAGCGTGTCTGTGACTAACTGAGGCTCTTTCGGTAGGTTACGAATATCAATGCTCACGGCAACGTTTTGATTGATCTCGCGCACCGACTCAACGAAGTCGTTGAGCAGGTTTACGGGGAGGTTATCAACACAGTAATACCCCAAGTCTTCAAGGACTCGTAGTGCAACACTTTTACCGGCCCCGGATTGGCCACTAACCACGATTAATCGCATGTTATTGCTCGCAAGTTGGCACTTGAATCATGATGTCGTAAAGCTCTTGATCGCTTTGAGCATTACGCAACTGTTTTAGAGTCTGCTTGTCGTTAAGTCGTTCTGCCATACATGAAAGGGTTTTTAGATGCTCCTTACACTGTTCACTTGGAACAAGCAGAGCAAATAGTAGGTCGACAGGACGATTATCAATAGCATCAAATTCGATTGGATCTTGGCATTGCAGTAATACAGCAATCGCTTTATCACTGACATTCATACGAGCATGGGGAATAGCAATGCCATTACCAATACCTGTACTGCCCATTTTCTCACGGCTCAACATGCACTCAAACAGTTCTGTTGAATCTTGACCACAGCTTTCTGCTGCGATCTGACTGATGAGCTCAAGGGCTCTTTTTTTGCTTGTGCATTGGACTGCACTTTTGGTGCAGTCCAATGAAAGTACTTCGCTTAATTGCATGTTAGTGACTACTTAGCTTTTCTTTGTGCTTGTTGAGTTGGCGAACGAGTTTATCAACCAATGAATCAATCGCGGCATACATGCTTTCATCTGTTGCTGCCGCATGGATTTCCCCCTGATTTATATGCAGGGTAGCTTCTGCGATTTGATTGATTTTCTCAACTTTTAAAACAACCTGAACGCTATTGATATGATCAAAGAAGCGCTCAAGTTTGTCGAATTTGGTGTGAACATAGTCTTGCATTGAATCGGTAAGATCAACGTGATGGCCTTGAATATTGATTTGCATAGACTTTCCTTTTCAGTTGGTTGCCTTATTATAGTTGCTAATTAACTAGCGACTAAATGAGCTTATAGCAGGCGTTTACGCTGACTCGATGGGGCAATGCCCAGAGACTCACGGTATTTCGCTATGGTACGTCTAGCTACCTGAATTCCTTGGTCAGCCAGTAAAGCAGCAATCTTACTATCACTTAGAGGCTTCGCGGTATTTTCCGCTGCGACAAGCTTCTTAATGAGTGCGCGAATTGCTGTAGATGAACATTCACCGCCATTGTCAGTGCTGACATGGCTTGAGAAAAAGTATTTGAGTTCGAAGATGCCACGTGGCGTATGCATGAATTTTTGAGTAGTCACACGAGAGATCGTGGATTCGTGCATATCAACAGCTAACGCAACATCATTAAGAACCATTGGCTTCATCGCTTCTTCGCCATGTTCGAAGAAATCACGCTGATGTTCAACAATGCATCGCGCAACTTTGAGTAGCGTCTCATTTCGGCTCTCTAGGCTTTTAATTAACCACTTTGCTTCTTGCAAATTTGAGCGTATGTATTGATTGTCGGCGCTGTTGCCTTTACTACCAAGATCAGCGTACTGCTGATTTACTTTCAACTTAGGCACGCTATCAGGGTTAATGGTCACTAACCATTTGCCAAGGTCTTTGAAGACAGATACATCCGGAACCACATACTCAGTTTCATCTGGAGTAATCTTACTGCCAGGGCGAGGGTCCAGCTGTTGAATAAGCTGCAAAACTTCACGTAGTTCTGCTTCTTTCAACTTGGTCTCTTTGATAACCAGTTTGTAATCGCGATTGCCGAGTTGGTCGATATGGCTAGTAAGTACTAACTTAGCTTCGTTGAGCCAAGGCGTATCTTGAGGGAAGGTTGCCAGTTGCAGTAACAAGCAATCTTGCAGATTGACTGAACCGACACCTAGCGGGTCAAACTGCTGAATTCGTTTACGTACGGCTTCAATTTCATCAAGCTCGATCTCTTCATTGTCGAAGTTTTCAAGGATGTCTTCACAAGTTACAGTGAGGTAGCCATAGTCATCGATGGCATCTATTAGTGCAAAAGCGATGCTTCGGTCGGTGTCAGTGAATGGTGTTAAGTCGAGTTGCCAAAGTAGGTAATCGTGCAGGCTTTGAGTAGTTTCGCCTTGATAGACAGGCATATCGTCATCAATCGCAATACCCGTGTTACCGGTGTTCGCGCTGTAGACGTCTTCCCAAGTTGTGTCGATTTCTAGTTCGTTGCCAATCTCTGATTTTTCGATTAAGTCTGAGCTATCAGGTAAGTCTTGCTCTGTGGCTTCAACTGTTTCTTTTTCGTCACTGCTAGGTTTTTCTTCCGATGTTGGCGTATCTTCATTGCCTTCTTCGACATCGAGTAGTGGGTTAGATTCAAGTGCTTCTTGAATCTCTTGCTGCAAATCTAAAGTAGACAATTGCAACAAACGAATCGCTTGCTGCAATTGAGGAGTCATTGCTAACTGTTGGCCTAGCTTAAGTTGTAATGAGGGTTTCATTCAGTGTGACTTACCTAGTTATTATTCTTAGAACTCTCGATACTCTCTATATAATCATAGACGGAATTGTTCGCCTAGATAAACTTGTTTAACTTGTTCGTTATTGAGAACATCTTCAGGAGTACCCTCAGCGATCAGGTGTCCTTGGCTTACGATGTAAGCTTTTTCACACACGTCTAATGTTTCACGAACGTTGTGGTCGGTAATCAAAACGCCCAAGCCGCGATCGCGCAGGTGAACAATGATTTTTTTGATATCGATTACTGAGATCGGGTCAACACCGGCGAATGGTTCATCCAATAGAATGAACTGCGGGTTTGCTGCTAGTGCACGAGCAATCTCTACACGACGACGCTCACCACCCGACAGAGCCATACCATTACTGGTGCGGATATGTTGGATGTGGAACTCTTCTAGCAGGTCTTCCAGCTTATCTTGGCGTTGTTCATTGGTCATTTCATCACGGGTTTGTAAAACCGCCATGATGTTGTTCTCTACAGATAACTTACGGAAAATCGATGCTTCTTGAGGCAGGTAACCGATACCAAGACGAGAACGACTGTGCATTGGCAAGATACTGATGTCACGGTCGTCAATGCTGATAGTACCTTCATCACGCGCAACCAGGCCAACTATCATATAGAAAGAGGTCGTTTTCCCCGCACCGTTAGGGCCAAGCAGACCAACGATCTGGCCTGACTCTACCTGCAAGCTTACATCGGTAACAACTTTGCGCTTGCTGTAGGTTTTCGCTAGGTTTTTTGCTTTAAGAACAGCCATCGTTACTTATTCACTTCCGTTGGTTGTAAAACCGTTGACACTCGTTTGTTTTCACCACTGTCAGCGACTAATTTTTGAGAGCCGATCTGGTAGGTGATCTTAGAGCCACGAATGATGCTGCCATCTTGAGATAGCATTGCATTCTTAGTCATGATCAATTTGTCGGCAACAAGCTGGTAATGTAAGTCGTCAGCTTCACCGTAGAGTGTCTTCCCGTCGTCAGTCAGTTGAGAGAAGGTCGCTGGCTTACCGAAGCCTTGAATTTCTTCAATCTCACCGTTTACGGCGTTGCGGGTAACAATAACCTTATCGGCATTGATATTGATGCTGCCTTGCTTAAGGTTTACATCACCAAGGAAAGTCACTTGGTTACTTTTCATATCCAATTGCTGGCTGTCTGAGTCAATGTAGACAGGTTGCTCGCTATCCGAAGAAAGGGCATAGACATTAGGCGCCGCAAGGGTCAAAGCGAATAAACTAAGGTGTAAGAGTTTCATATCTACCTTGAACAGAATTAAAGAGGGTTGCATTGTTGGTACCGAAGTTACCTTTCATTGCTTGTCCCTCAGTTTCAAAAAATGTACCGATCATATGGACCGGAGTCTCTGAATAAAAATCTCGGCTAGGCAGCTCAACAACCATTTTATCTGTGGTCATTGTATCGAAGCTGGCTTCTGGCAACAGGTTCTTTGCCACGACGTTGTCATAAAACGTGACAACTTGATTCTCATCCATAATCGCGCGATCAGCGGTGACTTGCCATTCAATCGTGTGCCCTTCTCGGAATACCGAAAGAACCGGGTTTTGAAAGTGCGTATCGCCAACCACTGAGTAGTGCTCTAAATACGTCGATTCAACCTGATAGCTACGAATACCGCTTTCGTCATAGCTAATGTTGTTTAGACTTTTGCCACTAAACGCGGGCAGCTCCAAATTTGGAGCCACTTGTATCGTTGATGTTTGCTCTTTGTCGTACAAGTAATAGGTCGACCAAGAGGCAATAAATATTAGTATTAAATAGATAATACGAGTAAAACTCATATGCTTAAACCTTTATGCACGTCGAGTTCATTTCTTGCTTGTAAAATAAGGTCGCAAACTTCACGTACCGCACCGTGACCACCGTTAATGGTTGTCACGTAATTTGCACGCTTTGCAAGTAGTGGATGACCATCTGCAACACATACTTTCAAGCCAACTTTTTCCATCACAGGCCAGTCGATCAGATCGTCTCCGATGTAGCCCGTATTTTCAGGATTTACAGAAAGCTTATCGCAAATATCTTGGTATGCCTTAACTTTATCATCCTGACCTTGGTAAATAAGCTTAATACCGAGAGCGGTCATTCGATTCTCAACAATTTGAGATTTACGGCCAGTGATGATCGCGATTTCGATACCGGCGTTCATCAGTGACTTAATGCCATAGCCATCACGAGTGTGGAAGGTTTTCAGTTCTTCACCGTTGTTGCCCATGTAGATGCGACCATCTGAGAATACGCCATCGACATCGCAAATAAGCAATTTAATCTCTTTCGCTACGGCAAACACTTCTGAATCTACCGTGCCGTATAGAGTTTCGACTGTCTGTGTCATTACATTACTCCTGCTTTCAGTAAGTCATGCATGTTTAACGCTCCGACTAGTTTGCCTTCATGGCACAGCATTAGGCCATTGATGCTCTTAGCTTGCATCAAGTTCAAACCCTCAACCGCGAGCATGTTTGGTTCTGCTACCGTCGGATTTAGCGTCATCACGTCGCCGATCTGCGTATCATGGATATCGATGCGCTTGTCTAGGATACGGCGCAAATCACCATCAGTAAAAATACCGGCCATTAGACCGTCTTCACCCACGACTGCCGTCATCCCCAAGCCTTTTTGAGATATCTCCAAAAGAGCGTCTCGTACCAATGCTTCCGGTGCTACCACTGGAAGTGCATCGCCCGTATGCATGATATCTTCAAGCTTCAATAATAGTTGTCGACCCAAAGCGCCGCCAGGGTGGGACAAAGCAAAATCTTGCGCAGTAAAGCCTCTGGCTTGTAACAGTGCGACGGCTAATGCATCACCCATCACCAAGGTTGCCGTGGTGCTGGTTGTTGGTGCAAGCCCTAATGGGCACGCTTCTTCTGGCACTGATATTTGTAAATGAATATCAGACAAAGTCGCCATGTTTGATGCTGGCTTACCTGTCATGCTGATAATCTTGATGTTCAAACGCTTCAATACCGGGAATAAGCTTAGGATTTCACCTGATTCGCCAGAGTTGGATATTGCTATCACAACATCGCCAGCCCCGATCATTCCTAAGTCACCGTGCGCAGCTTCCCCGGGGTGTACGAAGAAAGCGGATGTCCCAGTACTTGCTAGTGTTGCTGCTATTTTTTTGCCGATGTGGCCAGATTTTCCCATGCCCATCACAACTACTTTTCCTTTGTTGTTCAGGATAAGGTCGCAAGCTTTGCAAAAGTCATCATTAAAATATTGGTCCAATTGAGTAAGACCTGCAACTTCGGTTTCCAAAACTTGCTTTGCAACACTGCGATAATCGAATGACTGAGACATTAAATACTCCAAGTACGGGAAGTTAAATCAATAATTAAGCTGACATGTTCATAAGTAGGTAAGCTTGGTAGGCCACGAATGTCACTATTAACACACCGCCTTCAATACGATTCACACTACGTGATTTACCTAGCGCCATGACGACAAGCAGTAGCGATACACCTAGCATTACCCAGAAATCACGACCCATCGCAAACTCGCTCAAGACTGAAGGGTTGAGGATGCCAGGGATACCCATAACAGCAAGGATGTTGAATACGTTCGAGCCAATGATATTACCCACGGCCATATCATCCTCACCCTTCATTACGCCAGCAAGTGATGCTGCTAGCTCAGGCAGACTTGTACCAACGGCAATAATGGTTAAACCAATCACAAGGTCGCTCATGCCAAAGAACTTCGCGATAACAACCGCGTTATCAACCAACATGTTGGCAGCTAGAGGCAGAATAATCAGACCAATCACCACCCACATTGCGGCTTTGGGGTTACTTACGCCTTCTGGGATCTCTGATTCTTGTTCATCAAGGAAAGCATCGCCGTTCTTTTTCTCGCTGCGGCTGATTTGCAACATAGCAAACAAAAACGCGGCAAAAAGAACAAATAACAACACGCCTTCATAGAAGCCTAAGTGGTTATCCCATAATAGGGCGCCCGCTAGTAGAGTGACACCGATCATTAATGGGAGTTCACGACGAATCACGCCTGAGCTAATAGATAATGGCTTAATCAGCGCTGTAATACCTAAAATTAGGGCGATGTTGGCGATGTTTGAACCTAAAACGTTACCAACGGCTGTATCTGTTTTGCCATCAAGCGCGGCTGTTGCAGAAACCATCATTTCAGGAGCCGAAGACCCCATTGCTAAGATCGTCATACCGATAACTAGTGGTGAAATACCGAAGTTTCGAGCAAGAGCAGCGGCACCGTAAACCAGCTTATCTGCACTCCACACCAAAAAACCTAGACCGATAATAAGAAACGCAATCGCTTCAAGCATGATGATTCCTAAAAATTAATAAAAAACGGAGAATTAACCGCTAATTTTGACTTGTTGCTAGTTAAAAGGGAAGTCACTCGACAAATTAATTACCAGTTAGTAGTAAAGAAATAGAATCGAATGGATAATTTCTCAATGCTTTCAAATCCCTGCCATACTTTTCTGTTTAATATGAATTAATCGAACAGTGCTTTTAATTCTAAAGTAGACTCATTATTATTGCAGCCATAAATGGCGTTTTTTAAAGCAAGGAAACAACAAAAATATGTTGAACACTGAGCTTGTGAAAGTTAAGAACCTCAGCTTTTCACGCGGTGATCGCGTTATCTTCGATGATATAAGTTTAGAGGTACCTCAAGGCAAGATAACCGCAATCATGGGGCCGTCAGGGATCGGTAAAACGACCTTGCTGCGCCTGATTGGCGGGCAATTGCCGCCAGATAGCGGTGAAATTTGGTTTGATGGGGACAATATCCCCGCATTATCACGTCGAAAGCTGTATCAAGCACGAAAAAAAATGAGCATGCTTTTCCAGTCGGGTGCACTTTTTACGGATCTCAATGTCTTTGATAATGTGGCGTTTCCATTACGTGAGCACACTGAACTGAATGAAAAATTCATTCGTACCATCGTATTACTAAAGCTTGAGGCAGTAGGGTTACGAGGGGCGGCACAGTTAATGCCGAGTGAATTGTCTGGTGGTATGGCGAGAAGAGCGGCGTTGGCACGTGCGATTGCCTTGGATCCAGAACTCATCATGTACGATGAACCGTTTGTTGGCCAAGACCCAATCACCATGGGTGTTTTGGTTGAGCTTATTCGTAACCTCAATCAAGCGTTGGGCTTAACCTCGATTGTTGTTTCTCACGATGTTCCAGAAGTAATGAGTATTGCTGATTGGGTTTATCTCATGGCTGATAGCAAAATCATTGCTGCGGGAACGCCTGAAGAGTTGCACAACAACGACGATCCGAGAGTGCAGCAATTCTTGCAAGGTGAAGCTGATGGCCCGGTGCCGTTTAGATTCCCAGCACAAAGTCTAGAAAAGGATTTGTTTTAATATGATTGCTAAAAGTATTGCGGGTGTCGGTAAACGCACACTTGCGATTTGCGAGTCATTTGGTCGAGCAAGCCTGATGTTATTCGGGGCTTTGTTTGGCATCCCGCGACTAAAAAACTTCCCTTTATTAGTAAAACAACTTTATAGCGTTGGCGTTCAGTCATTGGCTATTATTTTAGTTTCGGGTCTGTTCATTGGCATGGTACTTAGCCTGCAGGGTTATGTTGTGTTAATTGACTACGGTGCTGAGGGCAACCTTGGTCAAATGGTCGCGCTCTCATTACTACGTGAGCTTGGCCCTGTAGTGACAGCACTTCTGTTCGCAGGTCGTGCAGGTTCGGCTTTAACGGCTGAGATTGGCCTAATGAAGGCTACGGAGCAGATCTCAAGCCTTGAGATGATGGCCGTTGATCCTCTTAAACGCATTATTGCACCACGACTTTGGGCTGGGCTTATCTCAATGCCGTTGCTTGCTATGATCTTTATGGCGGTAGGTATTTGGGGCGGTCAGTTAGTGGGTGTTGATTGGAAAGGCATTGACCACGGTAGTTTCTGGTCTGCGATGCAGTCTTCTGTTGAGCTAGGCCGAGATATTGGTAACAGCATGATCAAGTGTATGGTCTTCGCTATCACCGTTACTTGGATCGCTCTTTTCAATGGTTATGATGCGGTACCGACCTCTGAAGGTATCAGTCAGGCAACCACACGCACAGTAGTGCACTCTTCTCTAGCGGTATTAGGGCTAGATTTTGTTCTTACCGCATTGATGTTTGGGAATTAATCATGCAACAAACTCGAAAATTAGAATTATGGGTCGGCACCTTTGTTATTGCCGGAATTTGCGCAATCTTAATCATGATCTTTCAAGTCGCTGACGTAAAAGGTATAGGTTCGAACCATACTTACAACCTAAAAGCGACCTTTGACAACATTGGTAGCCTAAAGGTTCGCTCTCCTGTGAAAGTGGGCGGCGTGGTTGTTGGCCGAGTTCAAAGCATTGAACTTGATACCGAGAGCTACCTTCCAGTGGTTCAATTGTCTATTGATTCGAAGTACTCACAATTTCCAGATACCTCTAGCGCTCAAATTTTAACGTCTGGATTAATTGGTGAGCAGTATATTAGTTTGGTTCCAGGCTTCATTTTTGATGATGAAGAGATGCTGGTGGATGGTGATTCAATTGAAGACACCAAGTCAGCATTAGTACTAGAAGATTTGATTGGCCAAGTGTTGTATAGCGTTGGTGGTTCTAATGACAGCGGAGTTAAGGAATAAGATGATGTTGAAAACTATTAGTCATTTAAAAGCTATCGATTACTTGAAATCAATGTTTATGGCAGCAATGGCATTGCTTATTTCTACTCAAGCATTTGCTGCAGAATCGATTGATCGTACTCAGCCTTACCAGATGATGACTCAAGTTGCGGAAGTGGCATTTGAGCGTTTGAAAAATGAACAAGACAACATCCGCCAAGACCCAGAGTTATTGAAGGTCATCGTGGAAGAAGAGTTGATGCCTTATGTGAATGCGCAATATGCAGCACTTAAGTTACTTGGGCCAAATTTGAAAGGCGCGGATAGAAAAGACGTGCGTGTATTTATTGACTCATTCCGTAAATACCTGGTTTCTTCTTACGCTCAAGTACTGACTCAATATACCGACCAGACAATTGAGTTTGGTCCTGAACCAAAAATCAAAGCGGATAGCCGAATTACCAGTATCAAGGTAGACATCATCGATTCGCCGCGACCAAACATCAAACTTGAATTTAAGCTTCGCAAAGACAAAAAGTCGGGCGAGTGGAAGGCATTTGATATGGTTGCCGAAGGGATTAGCCTGTTATCGAGCAAGCAGTCAGAGTGGAATACTAAGATTCGTCAGGAAGGTATCTTACAAGTTGCCGACGAACTAGAGAAACTGGCCGCACAACCGATTCGTTTTGAGAGTAACAAATAATGAGCCATTCTCAATGGCAAGCACTAAGCTCTAAAGAGTATCAGCTGCTCGGTGATATTGACCGAGACAGTGTCCCTGCAATCTGGCGTATATTGGAAAAGTGGCAAACAACGGAATCGAGCGTTGAAATTGACCTTAGCCATATAAATCGAGTTGATTCCGCAGGAATGGTGATGCTAATTCACTTATTAGAGCATGCAAAAAATCAAAACTGTCATATAATGCTCAGTTTCGTGCCAGAACAATTACGAACGTTGTTCCAATTGAGCAATATCCAGCCAATGATGGCAGAACACATAAAAAATTAGGCAGGAGCTATTTGTGGACAGCACAAAAGTACAAGAATTATTAGCAGAGGCACTGAACCTTCAAGAGATTTTCGTGAAGGGTGAAGGCAGTCATTACGAAGTTGTTGCAGTTGATCCATGTTTTGACGGCATGAATCGAGTTAAGAAGCAGCAACTAATCTACGGCCCACTAATGGAATACATTCAATGCAATGACATCCATGCTCTTTCTATTAAGGCTTTCACGCCAGAAGAGTGGGAACGTGATAAGAAACTGATGTCACTTTAAGGTTTATGATGGAAAAGTTTCGAGTTATTGGATCAGACAAGCCGCTAAGCGGTGAAGTGACGATCTCAGGCGCAAAAAATGCAGCGCTACCTATCTTATTTGCTTCAATTCTTGCTGAAGAGCCAGTGGAAGTGAGTAATGTTCCTCACTTACGTGACATCGATACTACGATGGAACTACTAAAGCGTCTCGGCGCAAAAGTATCACGTAACGGTAGTGTTCATGTTGACGGCAGCGAAATTAATGAATTTTGTGCGCCTTACGATTTAGTAAAAACAATGCGTGCTTCTATCTGGGCTTTAGGTCCACTGGTGGCTCGTTTTGGTGAAGGCCAAGTATCACTTCCTGGTGGTTGTGCGATTGGTGCTCGTCCAGTTGATCTGCATATCCATGGCCTAGAGCAGCTAGGTGCAACGATTACGTTGGAAGATGGTTATGTTAAAGCAAGCGTTGATGGCCGTCTGAAAGGCGCGCACATCGTGATGGATAAAGTAAGCGTTGGCGCTACGATTACTATCATGTGTGCAGCAACACTTGCGGAAGGTACAACAGTATTAGACAACTCTGCGCGTGAGCCTGAGATTGTTGATACCGCAGACTTCCTAAACAAGCTGGGTGCTAAGATTTCTGGCGCTGGTACAGATACGATTACTATCGAAGGTGTTGAACGCCTTGGTGGTGGTCAACACTCTGTGGTTGCAGACCGTATTGAAACGGGCACGTTCCTTGTTGCTGCGGCAGTGTCTGGCGGTAAAGTTGTTTGTCGTAACACTAACGCTCATCTTCTTGAAGCTGCATTGGCGAAGCTTGAAGAAGCGGGTGCGAAGGTTGAAACGGGCGAAGACTGGATCAGCCTTGATATGACAGGTCGTGAGCTGAAAGCGGTGAAAATCGTAACAGCACCTCACCCTGGCTTCCCAACCGACATGCAAGCTCAGTTTACTCTGCTTAACATGATGGCGAAGGGCAGTGGTGTTATCACTGAGACTATCTTTGAAAACCGCTTCATGCATATTCCTGAATTACAGAGAATGGGTGCAAAAGCGGAAATCGAAGGTAACACGGCTATCTGTGGTGAAACGGAAAAATTGAGCGGCGCTCAAGTAATGGCAACGGATCTTCGTGCATCTGCGAGCCTTGTTATTGCTGGCTGTATCGCTCAAGGTGAAACCATCGTTGACCGTATTTATCACATCGATCGTGGCTACGATAAGATTGAAGATAAACTGTCAGCCCTAGGCGCAAACATTACACGATTTCGTGAGTCTAGCTAACTTAGGTTAGTGAGTTCATGAATCAGTAAGATGAAAACACAAAAGTCGGAACCTTGGTTTCGGCTTTTTTATAGTTGTATTTACCGCAAGTGAATCTATTGCCAGTGTTTGTGCGAATAGATGAATCCGCTTAGCGGTTGGTGAGGAACAAAATGATAGCAATATTACGTATTTTCGCAGTGGCGATATTTGCGATTCTTATGTTTGTATTTGGGTGTGGTTACTGTTTACTGAGCCCACGTAACCCGAAACACGTGTTTACCTTCGGTCGTTACTTCGGCCGTATGTCAAAAATTTTCGGCATGAAGTTAGAACTTCGTATCCCAGAAGATGCTTACTCTCGTGGCCAACATGTGTATGTGGCGAACCACCAGAACAGCTGGGATCTATTCACGATTTCATCAGCGGTAACGCCTAAAGTTGTGACGGTTGGTAAGAAGAGCCTAGTGTGGATGCCGCTGTTTGGTCAGCTTTACTGGCTGACGGGTAACATTCTTATTGACCGTGCTAACCGCAGCAAAGCAGTAGGTACTATCGATCAGGTAGTGACTAGCCTAAAAGAGAGCGACGTTTCAGTATGGATGTTCCCTGAAGGGACGCGTTCTCGTGGCCGTGGTTTGTTGCCATTCAAAACGGGTGCTTTCCACGCTGCAATTGGCGCTGGCTTACCAATTATCCCTATCGTGTGTAGCTCAACGGGTGGCGTGAAGCTAAACCGTTGGAACAATGGTCATGTGATTGTTGAGATGCTGCCACCAATCAGCACTGAAGGTTTTGATAAGTCTAACGTTCGTGAACTGGCTAACTTAGCTCGTGAGCAAATGGCTGCGAAACTTGAAGAATTAGACAAAGAAGTGGTTGAGCTCAACAAGAAGTAATTGAGCAAAACGCTGAACAATAAAAAAGGTTGCCAAATGGGCAACCTTTTTTGTATCTGATAAACACTCAGCTTTATGCTCAGACGTTCATTGTAGATTTAGAAAGACTATTTACGAACTGCAATAGCTTCGATCTCGATACCTACATCTTTTGGCAGACGAGCTACTTCAACACATGAACGTGCAGGGTAGTTAGCAACGCCGTGCTCATCAAAGAATTTGCCGTAAACTTCGTTTACTGTGCCGAAGTCGTTTAGGTCTTTAACGAATACAGTTAGTTTTACGATGTCTTTTACAGTCAGGCCTGAAGCTTCAACAACCGCTTGAACGTTGTCTAGAGATTGGCGAGCTTGCACTGCGATATCCGCAGATACTTCACCAGTTGCTGGGTTTACTGGGATTTGACCAGAAGTCAGTACCATGTTGCCAAGGTCAACACCTTGTACGTATGGGCCGATTGCAGCTGGAGCCGATTCTGTGTGAAGTACTTTAGTCATTGGTTTATTCCATCAGTTATTAGATAAAAATCGTTTTTCAGTGTGCCTTCAAACTTAGGCTAGGTAAAGCGCAAAATACCCCGCATAGGCGAGGTATTTGATAGTTTTTACATTCGGTCTGCTTTGCCGTATGACGTTATCTTTCTGTCACGATCTCGCGAGAGAAGACTTTTTCGCAATACTTACACTTCAATCGAATATCTTCTTTCTTTTCAAAGATCTTAAAGCTGCTTTCAACCGGTTCATTGTGAGTAATACAGTTGGTATTTGGACACTCGAACACATCGTTGATTTGCTCAGGAAGCTCTAATGGTAGCTTCTTAACCACTTCGTAATCTTCGATTTGGTTCACTGTTGCGTGAGGCGCGTAAAGAGCCAGCTTGCTAGCTTGCTCTTCGGTGACAAATACATTCTCAATCTTGAGTAAGTCTTTGCCACCTAGAGCAGAAGATGGCAGGTTTAGGCCAATCGTTACTCGCTGATTTGAGTTATGCATGTCGAACAGTTTGAGTACCTTGATCCCGATGTTGGCTGGGATATGGTCGATAACCGTTCCGTTCTTGATTGCTTCAACTTTTAATTGAGTCTCTTTAGACATGATATCTCTCCTCTACAGCGTTTCGTTAAGAACAAGGGCTAGCAGTGCTTCACGTGCGTAAACACCGTTCTCTGCTTGCTGGAAGTAGTAAGCGTAAGGTGTTTTATCGACATCGACAGTAATTTCATCAACACGAGGAAGAGGGTGAAGAACCTTTAGGTTATCACGTGCATTTTCCAGCATCGGAGCAGTCAGGATGTACGCTGATTTGATGTGCGCGTATTCCGATTCATCGAAGCGCTCTTTTTGAACTCGAGTCATGTACAAGACATCAAGCTCTGGAATGACATCTTCCATGTCTGTCAGCAGTTGATACTTGATACCCGCTTCATCAAGTTCTTCGCAAATGTAGTCTGGCATCGCCAGTGCTTCAGGTGCCACGAAGTAGAAACAGATGTTATCGAACTTCGCTAGCGCTTGAGTCAGCGAGTGAACTGTACGGCCATACTTAAGGTCACCAACGAATGCAACGTTAAGGTTGTCTAAACGGCCTTGAGTTTCGGCAATAGAGAATAGGTCTAATAGCGTTTGTGTTGGGTGTTGGTTTGCGCCGTCGCCCGCGTTAATAACCGGTACACCGTTAGAAAACTCAGAAGCCAGACGCGCAGCACCTTCTTGAGGATGACGCATTACGTAAGCATCAACGTATGAAGAGATAACCTGTACCGAGTCCGCTAGCGTTTCGCCTTTCTTCGCCAGTGACGTGTTACCACCACTGTCGAAACCAATCACATCACCACCAATGCGTTGAATAGCCGTTTCAAAAGAGAGACGAGTTCGCGTTGAAGGTTCGAAGAAGCAGCTGGCAACAACTTTGTTCTTGATGAGTTCTGGGTTTGGTTCAGCCTTTAGCTGACCTGCCGTTTGAACAATTAATTCTAGCTCTTCACGAGAAAGCTCTGGAATTGAGATGATGTGCTTTTGATAGAGCGAATTCGCCATGATCTTCTTCCCCACAATAATGTATTGGCCATAAAAAAGCCCCCCATAATGGGAGGCTTTAAAAAAGTGCTGAAAAGCAGAATAGACGGCCTGGCAAGCATGCTAGCTTGCGAGCAATATTTGGTGTTTTCACAATTTTATTATGTGTTTTCACAATATCATTATGTTTTATCACAACATTGCTTGGCGTCATTTTCACTACTCTCAGACAAATTGCCGAGAATTATACGCTTTCAATTTGTGAGCGCAAGCGATTACATCAAGCTTTTGTTTACTTTCAGTATTCGCTATTGGCCCAGAGTCGCAACCATTACCGCTTTGATGGTATGCATGCGATTCTCTGCTTCATCAAATACAATTGAGTAATCCGATTCAAAGACTTCGTCAGTGACTTCTAAGCCGTTCATTCCATATTTGTCTGCAACTTGCTGGCCGATCACGGTTTCATTGTTGTGGAAAGCGGGCAGGCAATGCATGAATTTCACTTGAGGGTTACCTGTGAGCTTAATGACATCCATATTCACTTGGTAAGGTGTCATTACAGCAACACGTTCGTCCCAAGCTTCTGGCGCTTCACCCATAGAAACCCAAACATCGGTATAAAGGAAATCACAGCCTTTCACACCTTCGGCAACGTCTTCTGTCAGCGTGATTTTTGCACCTGTATTTTGCGCGATAGCTTGGCACTCTTCGACAAGGTGCTCTTCTGGCCAAAATGCTTTTGGCGCGACAAGGCGAATATCCATGCCCATTTTCGCGGCACCCACTAACAGAGAGTTACCCATGTTATTACGTGCATCACCAAGGTAAGCAAAGCTGATTTGGTGCAGATGTTTACCACGACCATGCTCAAGCATAGTGAGGAAATCAGCCAAGATCTGAGTAGGGTGGAACTCATCGGTTAAGCCATTCCAAACCGGTACACCAGCATAAGCGCCTAGGTCTTCGACAATGCTTTGGCCAAACCCTCGGTATTCAATGCCATCGTACATGCGACCTAATACACGCGCCGTATCTTTCATTGATTCTTTCTGACCAATCTGAGAACCAGAAGGGCCTAAATAAGAGACTTGAGCACCTTGATCAAAAGCAGCTACCTCAAAAGCACATCGAGTTCGAGTGGATGCTTTTTCAAAGATCAAAGCGATGTTTTTACCGTTAAGCTTTTTCTGCTCTGTACCTGCATACTTAGCTTTTTTAAGGTCGGCAGACAGGTCGAGTAAAAACTGAATCTCTTTAGGAGTAAAGTCGAGAAGTTTTAGAAAGTTACGATTGCGAAGATTAAAGGCCATCTCTCGCTCCTTGCGTATATAGAATCAATGAAGAACTCAGTTAAACATAAAAATGCTATATTTGTGAATATTTATTTTATTGATTTGATAAAAAAGGCCAGTACAATGGTACTGGCCTAGATAAGTTAGTGTGTTCGCTTTATTGAGTTTTGTGGCTTAGATACCGTCTCTTTCGATAGGACAACTCATACAGCGAGCGCCACCTCGGCCACGACCTAGCTCATTGCCCGGAATCGTCAGAACTTCGATACCTGCTTTATCGTATTTCTCATTGGTGTAAACATTACGCTCATAACCGATAACCGTACCCGGTTTCACCGTCAGTACGTTGTTAGCGTCATTCCACTGTTCACGTTCAGCTTCGTAGTTATCACCACCAGTAGTGATGATCTTCAGTTGATCGAGGTCCAGTGCACCTTCAATCGCTGTTAGGTAGTTTTCAGCTTTCTCTACTCGCATTTCGCCATTTTCTTTTGGCGTTAAGCGCCAAGTATCTAGGTCTTTGCGAACGATCTCTGGATAGACTGAGAATGTGTCGATATCCATGTGCGTCATTACTGTATCAAGGTGCATACAAGAGCGGTGCTTCGGTAAATCAATCGCAATCACTTCTTTAGCTTGACCAGATTTGAATAAACTAGCGGCTAGGTTTTCAACACCTTGTGGCTTAGTACGCTCTGAAATACCGATAAGCACGGCACCTTTACCGATAACCAGAACATCTCCACCTTCAATATTCGCATTGTCATAGTGAAGATCTTCATCACCGAAGTGCTTAATGAAATCTTGGCCTGCGAATACAGGGTGCCAGCGGTAAATTGCTCGCAAGTGATTCGTTTCTCGTTGACGGGCAGGCATCATCATCGGGTTAAGAGAGACACCTCCATAAACCCAACAAGAAGTATCGCGGGTAAATAGATGGTTGGGTAGCGGCTCAATAACGAAATCAAGCGGGCGGTGCATCTTCGGTAGCATTGAAGAAGATTTAATAGGAAGTTCAGAGTAGGCTAAACCACCAAGTAGGATCGTGGCTAAGTGCTCGTTGTCCATTTGAGCAAGGTATTCTCTTAAATCTCGTGCGAATGTAGGGCCGTAACGGAAATCTGAGATTTGAGTAGTCAGTAGCCACTCACGAGCTTGAGCCACAGCGAGTGTCTCAACCAGTAGGTCATGCAGTAATAACACTTCAACGTCTTGGTTACGAAGTGTTGTCGCAAAGGCATCGTGTTCTTCACCTGCGGCTTCTACTGCAAGTACATCATCAAAGAGTAACTCATGACAGTTAGAAGGGGTGAGGTGGGTGAGTGCCCTTTCAGGTCGATTTAGGAGAACTCGTCTTAATTGACCGACTTCGGAGCCAACGTACAGCTTACTCATTTTGCATCCTTACTATTAATCCAGCGTCTATTTATGACAAGCTTGTTCGTAATATGCAAGTTTTGAAAATTGTGTAAAGGTTGTGTTATTTCTCAATTATTGGTTTTTAATGCTAATTAATTAAAAATTAGTGATATTAAAATCCAATTGAAAAACTCAATGCTAGAACAAACTTTTTGCGGTTCTATGCTCAAATTTCAGTAACTCGATAATCCATTTTGCTTGGTGAACATGATTTTTCATTCAAAATTTATGCAATTATCCATTCTAAAATGAGATCTTATGCACCAATGAAGTGATCGTCAGTATGCATTTGATATGACTAACCACTCAGTTTTAGAGAAGTAAGGCGAAAAGTAACAATAAAAATGAAATGCTAAAACACACGTTAGTTAATAATATGTTGAAAATTTGTTTCTGTGATTTTGATTTCACTTTTTAATTGATATCCCCTCTGTTATCTAGCGATAAACTTACTCTTCTATACCTGATCTAGGTGGCTTTTCTAGGCGATCCATGCCATATTTCGTGGCAATCAAATTTGATCTTTTCATAGTCAACACTCTGGAGCAGACACATGTCTCACGAAGATGAATATCTATCAGTAGCGGAATTAATTGAATTTCAAAAGGAAGAGACTCGCGACATCATTACAGCGTTAATTGAAGATGGTAGCGATCCTGAAGCTCTATACGATATCGAGCATCACCTATTTGCTGAAGATTTCGCAGTACTTGAGAAAGCGGTTGTTGAAGCGTTCAAAATGGGCTTTGAAGTGCTTGAAGCTGAAGAGACAGAAGACGAAGATGGCAACAAGCTACTTTGTTGTGATGCAACGATGCAGTGTACTCTGAACGCAGAAGCGATTGATGAGCAAGTTGAAAAGCTTGTAAATCTTGCCGAGAAGTTTGACATTATCTACGACGGTTGGGGCACTTACTACGAAGGTGAAGATGCTATCTACCCTGACGAAGATGATGAAGACGAAGAGTAATCTCTCCCAGTTTTAAAGAATGCCAGCCTTGAGCTGGCATTTTTTTGTCCTCAGAAAAATAAATGTCTTTATATGCATTCATTCATTATAATGCGGTCAAAATTGATCTAGCTCAAGGAATGCTATGCGATTACCTCTCGATGGTCTTTGGCAAATATCGCCACTAACGGATCTCTCTATTCCACAAGATGACATTACCTTTCCGGCTCCGTTAAGTTCAAAGCTTCCTGATAGCTTGAGTGAAAGTGAAATCGCAGAGCAAGAGTGGCACCTGATGCATGACATCGAAGTGGATGATGCGATGCTGGCGTGCCCGTTTGTTGAGTTAGTAATGGCAGGTGTTGATTACTTTGCGGAAGTGCGGCTCAATGGCGTTGCCGTGTTTGATTGTGATGGTAGCCAAGTCGAATATCGTAAAGATATTCGACCTTACATGCAGTCTGGTCGCAACCGTTTTGAGATCCTTTTCCTTGAAGAAGAGGAGAGCTTATTGCTTGAAGAGGATATGGATGAGTCAGTCTCGTCACCGGCTGTCGCTAAATCGGATTCTCGTATCGGAATCTGGCAAGCGCCATATCTGCAGTTCGTTCGTCACGTCAAGCTTGAGCAAGTTGTGACAGAGCAGATCTGGCATTACGGTGGTGGTTGTGAGTTCAAAGTGGATGTTATCTATCAAACGCTAAAGCCGGGGCTAATATCGGCATCAATCAAGTTTAATGGTATGACATTGGTGATGCCGATAGATGTGCGAGCAGAACATACGGGTGTTGTTTTCCAGGTTGAGGCGCCGATCATTTTTGATATTGAGAATCCTAACCCTAAACATTTATATCAGTTAGAAGTGGTACTTGATGGGCAGGAAGAGAGCTCTTTTGTCGCCTTGAATCCAGCTTCTTGCGTCAGTAATTTTTTGCGTAGTTAGCGGTTATTTAATTAGCCCGTTACGTAAGGAATCAATTCGCTCACTTGCTTACCATCTGATGAACTGCCGACGCTAACCCTATTTCAAAAACACATTATAGCGTTTTGGCCATGACAACCTCACAAGCGTCATGGCCTGTTTCTCCCCAAGCTGAATCAAGGTGTTCAAACTCCAGTTTTTCATAGAGTTTTACAGCAGCACCCAAGCATTCCGTTGTTTCCAAGTACATGTGCTGGTAACCAAGCTGCTTAGCCAGTTTTAGGCTTTGAGCAACGATGCGCTTTGCTAAACCTTGCCCTCGGGTTTGTGGTAGGAAGTACATTTTCTGTAGCTCACACACATCTGGTCGGCCTGCTAATGGCGCAAAACCACCGCCACCTACCACTTCACCTTGATATTCGATCACCCAGTACATTGCGTTCTCTTTGTTATAGACAGAGTACATGTCATCAAGGGTAGGGTCGGCTACACCATAACCTTTATCTTCGGTGAGCCCATGTTCCGCTGAAACTTTACGAATCACCTCGGCTAACTGCGGGTTATCTGATTGAGTGAGTGGGCGAAGTATGAACTCGTCAGCTTGGCAGACATTCGCTAACCCTTTTAAGTACGTTTCCAGTCCAACTTTCAGCTGTTGTTGCTCATCCTCATTGAGAGTCAGCAGCATGTCTTCGAAAAAGGTGTTTTGTTGCACGTCTAATTGACTCAACATGTTTTGCCCAAGAGACGTCAGTGTCACCCATTGGCTGCGTTTGTCTTTTGGATTTTCAATAGTCTCTACCAACTCAAGTTTGCTGAGGCCAGCCACCGTTCGACTGGCATTAGATTTATCGACATTGAGCTGTTGTGCTAATTGATTGATGGTTAAAGGTTGGAGTTGGATCTCTCCTAATGCGTGAGCTTGAACAGGAGTGAGCGTGACCTCACCACATTGTTTATCAAACATACCCAGTAAACGCACGGCTTGGCGGGAGTATTGTCTGAGTTTTCGAGCATCCATAATTTTCACCTTCAAATAAAGTTGTGTACCACAACTAATTTAATTGCGGTGCGCAACTTTGTCAATGGTAAATTCTCTTAATTAAGCATGTTGGTGCAAACAAAACTGTGGTTGTGCTGCTTGGTTTTCTGCTTTTCGTAACCACACCTTCTCATGAAAGTAATAAGCCACGGTATTCAACGCGGGCTCTAACGTTGCCATCACACCACCAACAAAGGCATCACCAGTCAATAAGTAGACAACGGTAAAGGCAACACTAAAGTGGATGGTAGCAAAGCTTGCTGTTTTTAATTTGGTCATCCACTGACGAGCTTTAAGAGCAGGAACTTGAGCCCACGCCTTTTCATGAAAATAGAAGGCAACAGTATTCACAGAAGGCTCAATCATAGCGATTAAGCTACCAATTAAGATGTCGCCTGTTAGTACATAAGCGACACTAAATGCGATAGTAAAATGTAATGCAGCAAAGGTTAGTGTCTTTTTCATGATAATTACTCAGTCGTTGTGTTGTTTTGATAGGCTTATTATTGAGAATCATTATCATTAAGTATAATGGGAAGTAGAGATTAATTTGATAGATGAAACCTATCAATAAGTGAGGCTAGAGTGAGAAGCATTGGAATTTTGGAGTTAGAGGTATAAAAAAAGGCTGGTCACCAAGACCAACCTTTCTATTTAGAGCGAGAAGTTTGAAGCCTTCTCGTTCACTCGGTTTTAAAGCGCAGCGATTGTCGCTTTTTGCTCTTCAAGCTTAACAAGAGTTTCCTTGTAGCCTTCAAGCTTTTCACGCTCTTTCGCGATAACTGCTTCTGGTGCTTTAGCAACGAAACCTTCGTTACCTAGCTTACCTTCGATACGCTTAATCTCGCCGTGAGTCTTAGCGACTTCTTTATCTAGACGAGCAAGCTCAGCATCTTTGTCGATAAGACCTGCCATTGGGATCATCAGCTCAGATTTGCCAACCAGTTTAGTTGCACAAGCAGGAGTCTCTTCACCATAAGCTAGAACTTTAATATCGTCTAGCTTAGCTAGAGAAGTCAGAACGATCTTGTTTGCTTCGATACGAGCTGCATCTTTCTCATCAGCAACCTTGATCATTACTTCCAAGCCTTGGCTTGGTGCAATGTCGTATTCCGCACGTAGGTTACGGATAGCAGTGATGAAAGTCTTAACCCATTCGATGTCTTCAACGATCTCTGCATTGAAGTTATCTTCGTTAAACTGAGGAAGCGCTTGAGTCATGATTGTCTCACCTTCAACGCCATCTACTAGCGGCTTAACGCTCTGCCAGATAGATTCCGTGATGTAAGGAAGAACAGGGTGAGCAAGACGCAGAGTCTTCTCAAGAACCGTAATAAGCGTGTAACGAGTTGCTTGTTGTTGAGCTTCAGTACCCTTCCAAAGAACAGGTTTCGTTAGCTCTAAGTACCAGTCACAGAATTGGTTCCAGATGAACTCGTAAAGCGTGTTTGCTGCCATGTCTAAACGGTAGTTGTCTAGGTGAGCATTAAACTCTTTCGCTGCAACTTCAAACTGAGATTCAATCCACTTGTCTGCTAGAGAGAATTCCATGTTTGCACGGTCTGGAGCAGACAGTGACATGCCACAATCGTGCTCTTCTGTATTCATCAGTACGTAACGGCTTGCGTTCCATAGCTTGTTACAGAAGTTACGGTAACCTTCAAGACGCTTCATGTCCCAGTTGATGTCACGGCCAGTTGAAGCCATAGCTGCAAGAGTGAAACGCAGTGCATCAGTACCGTACGGTTCGATACCATCTTCGAAAGTTTTACGCGTAGCTTTTTCGATCTTAGCAGCCAGTTTAGGTTGCATCATGTTGCCACAACGCTTTTCTACTAGCTCTTCAAGGCCGATGCCGTCAATCATATCGATTGGGTCAAGTACGTTACCTTTCGACTTAGACATCTTGTCGCCGTTCTCATCACGGATAAGGCCCGTCATGTAAACTGTTTTGAAAGGTACTTGAGCCTTGCCATCTTCGTCTTTCACGAAGTGCATGGTCATCATGATCATACGAGCAACCCAGAAGAAGATAATATCAAAACCAGATACTAGTACTTCTGATGGGTGGAATGTTTTCATTGCTTCAGTATCTTCAGGCCAGCCTTGTGTGCCGAACGTCCAAAGTGCAGAAGAGAACCAAGTATCAAGAACGTCGTTGTCTTGCTTAAGAACAATAACCGGTGAAAGGTTGTTCTTTTCACGAACTTCTTCTTCAGTGCGACCTACGTAAACTTTACCATCGTTGTCGTACCATGCTGGGATACGGTGGCCCCACCAAAGTTGACGAGAGATACACCAGTCTTGCACGTCACGCATCCACGCGAAGTACATGTTTTCATATTGCTTAGGTACGAATTGGATTTCACCATCTTCAACGGCTTTAACAGCAGGAGCAGCAAGAGGTGCTGTACGCACGTACCATTGGTCAGTCAGCATTGGTTCGATAACCACGCCACCACGGTCACCGTAAGGAACGGTTAGATCGTGATCTTTGATCTCTTCAAGTAGGCCTAGCTCTTCAAATTCAGCAACCGTTGCACGACGAGCAGCAAAGCGCTCCATACCTTGGTATTTAGCTGGAAGTTCTGTTGAGTACACATCGCTCTCTTCACCGTTAGTTGTGAAGATTTCAGCCGCATCACGGATATCACCGTTGAACGTTAGGATGTTGATCATTGGTAGGCTATGGCGCTTGCCCACTTCGTAATCGTTAAAGTCATGAGCTGGCGTGATTTTCACACAACCCGTGCCTTTATCCATGTCAGCGTGCTCATCACCTACGATAGGGATAAGACGATTTACGATAGGAAGCAGGATTTCTTTACCGATAAGATCTTTGTAGCGAGGATCTTCTGGGTTAACCGCAACGCCGGTATCACCAAGCATGGTTTCAGGACGCGTAGTCGCAACAACGATGTAGTCTTTGCCATCAGCCGTTTTAACACCGTTCGCTAGCGGGTAGCGGAAGTGCCACATGAAACCTTTTTTGTCTTTGTTTTCAACTTCAAGATCCGAGATTGCAGTGTGCAGTTTAGGATCCCAGTTTACTAGGCGTTTACCACGGTAGATTAGGTCTTCTTCGTATAGACGAACAAACACTTCTTGAGTCGCAGCCGATAGGCCGTCATCCATAGTGAATCGTTCACGACCCCAGTCTACAGATGCGCCAAGACGACGAAGTTGTTGAGTGATCGTGCCGCCTGATTCGCCTTTCCATTCCCAGATCTTGTCGATGAAAGCTTCACGGCCGTAGTCGTGTTTTGTTTTGCCTTCTTCAGCAGCGATCTTACGCTCAACAACCATTTGAGTTGCGATACCAGCGTGGTCAGTACCCACTTGCCAAAGCGTATTTTTGCCTTTCATACGTTGAGCACGGATAAGCGTATCCATGATCGTATCTTGGAACGCGTGACCCATGTGTAGGCTGCCAGTAACGTTCGGTGGCGGGATCATGATGCTGTAAGCTTCTTTTGATGTGTCACCGTGTGGCTTAAAGTAGCCTTTCTCTTCCCAAGTCTTATACAGAGCTTGTTCGATTGATGTTGGGTTGTATGTCTTTTCCATAGTGCTCTTAAACGGATACTGTGAATGGTTAATCGTGGTCAAACTTCATAAGTGAAGCTTCTTGAATCTAAATCCAAAGATAGCTTTAACTATGAGGTTTGACTATGGATGTTGAATCTCGATAGTTTGTAGCTGATATCCAGCCTGACGGTAAATTTTATACCTTTCTCGAGCGAGTTGCTTAGCTTTTTCTTCGCAAGGGACGAAGTCTATCACCTGAGCAAAGGCGTTCGCAAAGGTTGTATGATTATCGGCCAGATTTATTACCAATTGGCGGTTCCAATTAGGTTTGACACCTTGATGGCCTATTTCAATATTCGTTGAATATTTTGGGCCTTCGCCAACCAAGTTGTGCGCGATAAATTCAGTAGGCTCTACCTGCCAAAAAACTTCAGCGATACGCTCTGCATGATCTTTATCGTTACAGTTGAGATAAAGTTTAGCGCCTTGTTTTGCAAAGTGCTGAGCAAGAAACAGCACATAGTGAGCAAAACCATTTTCGCTGGCTTGCGGGCTGTCTGAAGGCACAATGTAAAATGTGGCAGTTTGCATACTTAACACTCGAAACTTGAACTTAAAATCGTGGATATCAATATTACTTGGTCTACAGACTCTAACAAATAGCAGTTATTAAAAAAGGGCCCGTAGGCCCTTTCATTATTTTGAAGATTGTTCTTCAGTCTCTTGGCCGCTGCGGTTCAATAAGAATTGGACTAGCATTGAGACAGGACGACCTGTCGAGCCTTTTGCTGCGCCTGACTTCCAAGCTGTACCAGCACTGTCGATGTGAGCCCAGTGGTATTTTTTGGTGAACTTAGACAGGAAACAACCAGCAGTAATTGTGCCGCCAGGACGACCACCGATGTTCGCCATATCAGCGAATGGGCTGTTTAGTTGCTCATGGTACTCGTCTGCCATAGGTAGACGCCATGCACGGTCACTTGCTTGCTCTGAAGCATTAACAAGTTCGTGAGAAAGTGGGTTGTGGTTTGATAGAACGCCACTGATGTGGTGACCTAAAGCAATAACACACGCGCCAGTTAGTGTTGCAACGTCGACAACACAATCAGGTTCAAAACGCTCAACGTAAGTTAGAGCATCACATAGAACTAAGCGACCTTCAGCATCAGTGTTTAGTACTTCAACCGTTTGGCCAGACATCGTTGTTAGAATGTCACCTGGGCGGTAAGCATTGCTGCCCGGCATGTTTTCACAGCCAGCAAGAATACCTACAACGTTGATTGGCAAGTTAAGTTTCGCCAATGCTTTCATTGTGCCGAATACAGACGCAGCACCACACATGTCGTACTTCATCTCATCCATGCCTTCACCTGGCTTAAGTGAGATACCGCCTGAATCGAAAGTAAGACCTTTACCGACTAGAACGATAGGTTTTGCATTTGGGTCAGCAGCGCCTTTGTATTCCATGATAGACATCATAGATTCGTTCTTAGAGCCACGGCCTACTGCTAAGTATGAAGTCATACCCAGCTTTTCCATCTCTTCTTCACCGATGATCTTAGTCTTTACTGTCTCATAATCGTCAGCTAAACGACGAGCTTGAGAAGCTAGGTAAGCCGGGTTTGCGATGTTTGGTGGCATGTTGCCAAGGTCTTTAGATGCTTTCACACCTGAAGCAATAGCAAGACCATGAGAGATCGCTTTTTCGCCAAGGCTTAGTTCGCGACGTGTTGGTACGTTGAATACCAATTTGCGCAATGGGCGACGAGTCTCTGGTTTATTGCTCTTAAATTGGTCGAATGTGTAAAGACCATCTTTAGTCGCTTCTACCGCTTGACGAACTTTCCAGTAAGTGTCGCGACCTTTAACGTGAAGCTCTGTAAGGAAACATACCGCTTCCATAGAACCTGTTTCGTTTAGTGTGCTGATAGTTTTTTGGATAATTTCTTTGTATTGACGCTCGCCTAGCTCACGTTCTTTACCACAGCCTACCAGTAGAACACGTTCTGAAAGTACACCAGGTACTTGATGCAGTAGCAGCATCTGGCCAGGTTTACCCTCTAGATCACCGCGACGAAGCAGTGAACTAATGTAGCCATCGCTAATTTTATCTAATTGCTCGGCTACTGGAGAAAGGCGGCGCGGTTCGAATACACCGACAACGATACATGCGCTGCGCTGTTTCTCTGGGCTGCCACTTTTTACACTGAACTCCATGCGTACTCCTACATCCTGAAGACAAATCGAACTAAATGTTAGATAATGGGTTCTTACTTGTTGGATCCTATAATGGAACTAACCTTAAAGAAGAACGCTAACACTTAGCTAAAAATTTAAAAAAATAAAAGGTTCAACGGGAAATTATAGTGATTCAATCAAAAAAACAAGTTTTGTATAGGTAATTTGAGCGTGATTATTGTTAGATATTTGATCCGCGAGACAATCAAGAGCCAATTTGCGATCTTTTTTGTTCTCTTTCTCGTGTTTCTCAGCCAAAAATTCATCAGTGTTTTAGCGGACGCCTCTGATGGTGATATCCCTGCGAGTCTTATATTGTCTATTGTTGGCCTAAATATGCCAGCGATGGGCTTATTGATGCTTCCACTCAGTATCTACATTGGTATTTTGCTTACTTTTGGCCGTCTTTACGCTGAAAGTGAAATAGTCGTAATGAACGCTACGGGTATTGGTAATAAATTCCTTATCCAATCTGCACTCTATTTGGCTTTGATTACCGCATCCGTTGCCGCTTTTAACTCATTTTGGTTATCTCCTTGGTCGCAAGACAAAGTTGAGCAAATGTATGAAGAAGTGGCTGCAGAGAACAGTGTTGATTTGCTGCCAAAAGGTAAATTTGAAGGTACGCCGGATGGTTCTTCTGTTGTTTTCATTGATGATATCGACGGTAATAAGTTAGAAAATGTGTTCGTTGCTCAAATGCGTCCACGTGATTCGGTATTGCCTAGTGTGATGTTCTCTAAGTCGGGTGATGTAAAAGAGCTCAGCGATGGTCGCCAAGTGATTGTAATGTACGATGGTACCCGTCATGAGGGGATTCCGACACGTCTCGATTATATGGTGACGCACTTTGAAGAGTACGAAGGCCTAATTGGCCAACGTGAAGTTAAGAAGAAAGGACGAGATTGGGAAGCCATTCCTACACTGGATCTGATTGGTAATCCAAACAACAGTGCGAAAGCAGAGCTGCAGTGGCGTATTTCTTTGGTACTTTGTATTCCATTGTTGACCATGCTTGTTGTGCCACTGTCAGCGGTAAACCCTCGACAGGGTCGTTTTGCCAAAATTGGCCCAGCAATACTGATCTATCTCACCTATTTCTTGGCAATCAGTGCAACTAAATCTTCAATTGAAGAAGGGAGTATTCCTGCGGTAATCGGCATGTGGCCAATTAATGCGTTATTGTTATTTGTTGCGATTGGTGCAAACTTTATGGATAGCGTGCCAGTAAGGCGTTTGAAAGAAAAATTCAAGAATAAAAGGTTAGCTTAAGCCGTGTTTAAGATTCTCGATTTATATATAGGCAGAACCATCATCGCAACGACGTCACTGGTATTGGTGACGTTTGTTGGTCTCTCAGGGATTATCAAGTACGTAGAGCAGCTGAGAAAGGTTGGTCGTGGTACCTATGACCTATTACAAGCGCTGTATTTCGTTCTATTGAGTATCCCTCGTGATATTGAAATGTTCTTTCCAATGGCCGCATTACTTGGTGCATTGATTGGGCTGGGTATGCTTGCTGCGAGCTCTGAGCTGGTGGTGATGCAGGCTGCGGGTTTCTCTAAGTTAGATATTGGCCTATCGGTACTCAAAACCGCAATTCCATTGATGATTGTCGTGACACTTCTTGGGCAATGGGGTGCGCCTCAAGCACAGAAGATGGCTCGTGACCTAAGAACCATATCAATTGCTGGTGGTAATATTATCTCTACCCAAAGTGGGGTATGGGCGCGTGATGCCAATGACTTTATATTCGTTGTTAAAATTGACGATGAAAAGCTATATGGTTTGAACATGTGGCGCTTTGATGAGAATAAGGCACTTAAGACGGCGATATACTCTGAAGAGGTCGATTACGTTGGAGACAACGTTTGGACAATGAACGATGTCGAGATCACGTCGTTCGAAAATGAGATTCAAATTACTAAAGAAAGCCTACCGACATACTCATGGAAGACATCACTCGCTCCAGATAAGCTTGCCATTGTAACGGTTAAGCCTGAAGAGCTGTCTTTAAGTGGCTTGTACGATTATGTTTCTTATCTTAAGGCGTCGGAGCAAGATGCATCACGCTATGAACTCGCTTTATGGAGAAAGATAACTCAGCCTATCTCGATAGCGGTCATGATGTTGATGGCATTGTCGTTTATCTTTGGCCCTCTACGTAGTGTGACTATGGGAGCTAGGATTCTTTCTGGTGTTATCGCTGGTTTTACTTTCTATATATCCAGTGAGTTTTTTGGTCCAGTGAGTTTGGTTTATCAAATTCCCCCCGCTTTTGGTGCGCTAGCCCCGAGTGTGGTATTCCTCGGAATAGCAGTTATGCTCTTGAGGCGGAAACTGTAAATAGAAAAAAGGAAGGCATAACGCCTTCCTTTTTTGATCTTGATTGTAGCGAGATTAATAGCGTTATCGTGCTTGTGGTAGCACGACTACTTCAGTCTTCGCCCAGATGTCGTGAAAGCCACGTTTTTCAGGATCGAATGGAACACATAGGTTCGCCAATCCAAAACCTGAAGTACCTAAGCGAATCAATGCCTGAGTTACTGTGATAGCTGAGCCATCTTTGTTTTGAACGCGCAGCTTCCAAGCTCTCATACCGAGAGTTTGACCAGCTCTAGTCCAGAAGAACACAAAGAAGTACACCCAAACTACGACTAAGTAGAAAGTGTATGCAGGGCTCCAGATAGGGTGGTTGGTTAAGAAGTCACTAACATCGGCATAACCGCTATGGTTAAAAATGCCGAGAGCCATGAGCGCGTGCAGTAGAGCGACAATGACGCCAGCAGCCAACATTTCAATAGCGATTACGATAAGGGCGTCGTAGAACAAGGCACCAAATCGGCGCATGACTCCTGCTGGTGGCATTGTGTTTGTTGATGTCATGGTGTTATTACTTCTTCAAAAATTTAGGCGTCAGAATATAGTCTAAGGCTTGGCGTGAAAAGAGACATGACGCACAGCTTGTGACTTAGTGGCGAAATTATCGGCAAACACACATGAATTCAAGTTTTTATACTTGCCACATCAGTTCGCATACGTATAATGCCAGACATCGAAAGGGCAATGCCCCAAGATAATGCCGGTATGGTGAAATTGGTATACACGACGGATTCAAAATCCGTTGCCTTCGGGCGTGGCGGTTCAAGTCCGCCTACCGGTACCATATTCAATATGACAAAGCCTCGACTCACGTCGGGGCTTTGTTGTATCTGGAGAGCAAAAAAACGTTGCCTTCGCTGTGACGGCAGGGGTGCCTGTCCAATCAGTCCGCCTGCCGGTACCAAACATAGAAAGGTCGTTTTTATCGCGACCTTTCGTCGTTTGTGAATTCCTAACCCAGGGTGCCGGCTTGGATGCAAGCCCAGTCAAGTCGCCTATCGGATCATATTTAATGACAAAGCCTCGACTCAAATCGGGGCTTTGTTGTATCTGGAGAGCAGAAAACGTTGCCTTCGCTGTGGCGGCAGGTATGCCTGTTCAATCAGTCAGATCTTGATGTTTCATTCCTAAATTTCATCATTTCTCTTCGTAATCTAATGTGCCAATGAATTAATTATCTTAAATCAGAATGTTACCTTTAATTCTCACATCTATTGTCTATGTTTAAGATAGGTCATAAAGGAGAGAGATATGCTGAAAGTAACCCCTTACTTATTTTTTGATGGTCGTTGTAATGAAGCATTGGACTTTTATCACAAGTGCTTTGGTGGTGTAGTTTTATCAAAACAACTATTTAGTGACGCACCACAGGTAATAGAGGGTGCTCAGCCTGATTGGGTTATGCACGCAGAGTTTGAAGCATTCGGTATGAAGCTTATGATGTCAGATGGCGTCAAAGCGAAAGAATTAGAAGGAAACAATCTTGCACTTTCCCTTGTTACTGAGGATACGACGACTCAAGAGCAAATCTTTGAAAAGTTAAAGCAAGGTGGTCGTATTATGACACCTTTAGCGGATACTTTTTGGGGAGCGCGGTTTGGTAAAGTGGAAGATAAATTTGGTATACGCTGGATGGTACATTGTGACTCTTTAAGTTGAAGCAGTGAAATTGGATAGTGAAATTGCTGCTTGGTTTTATTAGAATTATAGATAGAAATTATTGATCAATATTATATATAAAAATGGGCAGTATAAAGATAACCGTAGATCGCATTCAGCCCGGTCTGCACATACGACTCCCGGTAAAATGGAATGAACACCCATTTCTACTCAACAGTTTCAAAATCAAAGATGATGCTCAAGTACAAGTAATTCGACATCTTGGAATCAAGCACGTCTATATAAATCCAAATCAGAGCGATACATCTCCTCTACCAGTTAACCACGTGAATGAACAAGTCTTGGATGCTGATTTACAGGCAAGTCTTGAAACGGAAAGAATGTGGAAAGATAAGCATCAACGTATTGAAACTCTAAGTTCTTACCGCCGAAGAGTAAGCCATTGTGAGAAAGAGTTCGAACGTTCGCTTGCTCGAATGCGCTCTGTGATGACCAAGATCCGTAACAGGCCATTAGATGCAGTGGGAGAGGTTAAGGCTCTTGTTGATGATATTGTCGAAACGCTAGTGAGTGATGATAACATCACCTTGCACCTTATGAATGCTAAAGCGGATTTTGAAGATCTCTACTTTCATACATTGAATGTTTCGGTTGTTGCGCTGATGATAGGTAAAGCTAAAGGCTATAATACACAACAATTGAGAGACCTCTCTTTCGCGGCAATGTTCCATGATATAGGCAAGATCAAAATACCAGCTGCGATATTAAGAAAGCAGAGCGCTCTGACAATACCTGAAGAGAATTACTTAAAGCTTCATACTAAATATGGCGCGGATATTGTCTCGGCAATTGATGATTTTCCTGAAAGTGCTAAAAAGGTGATTGTTCAGCACCATGAGATGAATGATGGTTCTGGTTACCCTGAGGGCTTAAAAGAACATGAGATTGATGAGTTTGCCAAGATAGTCGCTGTGGCTAATGCATTTGATAACCTTTGCCATGGGAAAACGCAATCTCAACAAATGATCCCGTATTTGGCACTGTCCCACTTATATAAGAGCTGCAAGCATCTATATAGCCAAGATAACTTGGGGCTGTTAGTTAAGTTCATGGGAGTCTACCCACCAGGAACCGTAGTACAACTTTCAAATGATTCGATTGGGATTGTGATATCCGTTAACGCTAAACATATGCTTTATCCAAATGTACTTATCTATGATCCTAGCGTGCCAAGAACCCAAGCCCCAATCATTGATCTCTTTATTAAAGAGATCAAAATCGTTAATGCCGTTCATCCAAGTAAATTACCTGAACAAGTTCGAGAGTATCTAAACCCTAGAGCTCGGTTATCTTACTTTTTTGATAGTGGAGAGTAGTTATCCACAGGTTGTTGTGGGTAATTTGTTCGAAACTTGGGGTGAAAGTGGTATAAATAAGCCTTTGGTCGAAATGTCTTCTCTTAACTTCTTTTTTCAATAAAAAACGCATTTATTGCTTGCCAATATGAGCGGCATCTCTATAATGCCGCCTCACTGACACGGCAGACGCCACAAGGCCTCAGCGAAGAATGTTAGTAAGGCAACTAGCTTTAAGCGATGATTCGCTTCTACTTTTAGAAAGTAGAAATTAATTCCAAATAAGTGTTTGACACTGAGAATTAAATCGCTAGAATGGCCGCCTCTTCCGAAGTGATGCAAATCACAACGAAGAGAAGCTCTTTAACAATTTAAACCTATCAATCTGTGTGGGCACTCGTTGATGAATA
>NZ_JAPHPW010000020.1 GCF_026241515.1 Vibrio sp. 14G-20 | reverse complement strand
AAGTACCACGTAAGTGTGGCAGATCCTCGGTAGGGGGAATCCATGTCATTCGTTATACGTTTAAGGAGCGTTGAATGTTCGATGATTTTATTTATGAATTTAAAATGCATAGAGTTCTAAAGAAAGTAGCTCGTCAACGCGTAGCTATAATTCTTGAACCTGGGAATGTTCCAGTAGTAGAGCGCGCTATCGGACGGGATGAGGAAACCAAAACGTTTTTATTAACCGCCCAAATTAGAGGTTGGGTTGATGTTTTGCATGAAAATATGCCGACTGGTAAAATTGATGGTGATGGAAATATGCTCTCAGACCAACCGTTTACGTCAAAAGAAACTCACTGGAAATTAACAGATTCAGGTTGGGCTGCTATTCAAAGGCGGCATCAACTATCAGTTTTAAGTCTAGGGGTTGCTATAATAGCAATTTTGATCGGAATAAACGTATAACAAATGCATCAACACGATTTGCTACATTCGGCATTCTAGGTTTCTTTGAGTTTACCGTGTTAAGTGGTTAATTATAAGAGCTATTGGCCTAACAATACTCTGTATTAGGATTTATCAGGCCTATCAATTGTTTGAAAATATTTTATCGCTAATGGATCTCAGAGCTTCGCTAACGAATCAATATAGTGATGGTTCTGGCTCATTTTTATCGTCATCTTTTGATGAATATGCAAGTCCTATTTACAGAAAAATTTGGCTTACATTAAGAGAGCTTTTGGTTGTAAGCATTATGTCTTATTACTTTCTAAAGAAAGGTCGTATCGCGTTTGATCTATTATCAACTAAGGAAGCATCAAATGATTAACTTAGCAAAATGTTTAAGAAATTACCTAGAAGAAAATTCCAATAATATTGAATTGCCTTTTATTCATAAATTTCCAAGGGATTGCTGTGAAGTTACTACATTAATTCTTTCTCTTGCCATTTCTAAAAATAAATTAAATAGCACGTATGTTGTTGCTAAAGGGTATGACCGTGCTAATGATGCTTGGCATTACTGGCTTGAATCTGAAGAAAGAATTATTGATATTACAGCGGATCAATTTGGTCGAAGTTTATTGTTTGGTTCTAATGACAACTGGAATCATAGTAAATTCTCAGATTACGAATTAATTGATCCCCTCGAGTTCGTTTCAAACAATGAAATATTTCTTTCAAATATTAAAGAATTTGCACGGGTAGTCTCGTCATTAAAAATATAACAAGTTGCTTAAACGTAATAAAAACAGTTGGTTATCGCTACGCGATTTTAACCAACCATTTTTATCCGCTTAGCAAGGCGTTAAGCGCAAGCATATTTCAATTTCAATTTCAACAATTTGGATAATTTAGAGGTCGGTATTAATGAATGATGTGAGTGATCAGGAAATTTATGGACGTTTATCATTGTGGTTGTCAGCTGTAAGTGAATGTAAAAAATTGCTGAACTTGAGCAAAAAATCTTCTGAGACAGCGATTGAAATCAGCCAAAGGTATGATGGAAAAGTTGAGTTGCATCATGGTTTTCCTTCGTTCGTTGAGTGTATTCAAATGACTGACTACAACAAAATGCTTGCTGTTATTTTTTTCAGTCAAGCATTTAATACTGGCAACGAAGACAGTGGTGTTGCTGCGAGAAATACTCGAAGATTTATCGAGGAGCACCTTGACAATATAATCGCTGAGTTCGTGAAGACAGAGTCTGAGAAAGAAAAGTTTTATGAATTTAAGGCAGAGATTCTTACTATAAGAAATCAAGTGGTTGGTCATGCTGATGCCCCCGCCTTTAAAATTAAACACGAGGGTGAAGGCTTTCTGACACAAAAAATGCACTGCGCTTCTGTTAGAAATATTGATATAGAATATTGGATTGAAATTATAGAACCTTTATGGTCAGCAATTCTTAAATATATGGAAAAATTTCAGCCAACCAGCGCCATACAAACAATTTAAGAGTGACTCCCCACGCTTGGCATTTTTGGTTTGGGTCAGGTTCAGTGTTTACGGCGCTCCAGTTGAGTGTCGTGGCTCACACCTTAATTGGGCGTTAGCAATACTCCGTAACAAATAGCCTTCTATTTATGGTGTGATATTCCCAATGAGAAGTTCTCTTTCCTTTCCTAACGGTGAAAATTAATGATTACAGAGCAAGATGTAGAAAAAGAAGTAGAAGATGTATTGAAAAACATCTCATCTCAAATAGAAAGTGAACTTTCTATTGTTGTTGGAGGGCAAGTTAGCTCAGGAAAGAGCTCATTTTTGAACGCTTTGTTTTCGTGCAAGCAGAGTGAACCAGTTTTCACTGTAGGCGCTGAAGCAGGGATAACAACAGAGCCCAAAGCATACAGAGAATTAGCAGAAAACGTTATTGTCTGGGACACGCCGGGACTGAATGACCTTGATGAAAAAAATGTTAAAACAACTAAAGATTTCCTAGCTAAAGGGCATGACTTAGCAATTCTGATTGTTTCTGGTGCTGCTGATTCTGGGCAAAAAGAAAATTATGAAGTCCTAAAAAGCAGTGTTCCAAAAGGAAATATGCTTGTTGTATTAAACAAAGCAGATAGTTTAAGTAAGGCGAACCGTGAGACTATTATCAGTCAATGGAAAGAGAAATTAGACTTAGCTTCCTCTGAAACTATTTATTGTTGTTCATCTCGTGGTTATGATCCAGAAGATAAAATCATTGATCAATATACCCAAGAAGAAACTCCAATTTCAGTTGATGACTTCGGCATCCCACGAACAGTTTTTGGTGTTGATGAAATTACAAAGGATATTGCAAAGAAGTTAGAAAAAATTAATAAGGATTTACTCTTTCTAAAGTCACAGCAAAATAAAAGTAAAGCAGCCTTGCTCGCAATTACAGCAGCATGTGTTTCTGCCGGCATCGCAGCATTTTTTCCGGGTAGCGGTGTAACGGTGACAGGTATTCAAGTTGGTGCAATATGCGGCTTATATTACATATACACCGGCACAATGTTGTCTAAGACTCAAGCATTAGCCATGCTACCTGCTTACGCCACTCAGGCGATAGGAAGAAATTTATTCCTATGGGCAAAATCAATTATGCCACCAACAGGCTACATTGATGCCGCAGCAGTTGGAATTGCGGTTACATTGACAGTTAGTATGCTCTTGACCGTTAACTATATGCTCAAAAATAACCTTGACCTTATGGATACTGCAGCTACGAAAGGCATCTTTGGAGATTTTGATAGCCAATTAGGAAAAATAGTAAAGGGAGCTTCAAAAACGGACTGGGCTAACCCGGATTTTTGGAAAAAAGTTATATCCAGACTCGTTTAGTAGTGTATTGCTAACAAAAGCATTTAAGAGTGATTCCCAATGCATGGCATTTTTCATTTCATCGTTGGGTATCGTGTTTACGTTGGTATGGTTAGGTTTCGTGGTGGCGTTATAGTTTGGTGATGTTGTCTTTAGTAAGGATAAACATGTTTAGCCATTCACCTTAATGTTCTTGTACAGCTTAAACTCGTTCCCAGCTCGGCCGTCCTTCTCAATCACAATAGACACGGTGTTCTTACGATAGTTGTACGAGCAGATAACCGGTTTTTTTAAGATTTCAGGTTTACCATTACGCTTGGAGTCATAGTTATACTCAATACCATCGTATGAGATTGACTGGTGGTTCAGTAGAGTTACTGGGGAACCATCCAAGTCGATATCTGCACCATCAAAGAAGTCGCTAGCCACTTCAATGACCTTCTCTCTACAAAGGGCGTCTAGGTTATCTTTTGGAGCAATAGAGCAACCAGCTAATAACGCTGAAGCAACTAAGTATGTAGTTAGCTTTTTCATTATTTGCCACCTTGAGCTTTCTTGTGTTCAACAAATGAACTTAACGCATCAACCATTAGTTGGGCGTCTTCAAGGCTGCGAGTTCTCAATACGTGTCTCATAGCGCTACCGTGTTCGTTGAATAAAGTCACGACGTACCATTGCTTAAACTTGCGAGTCCAATCTAGTAGCTTAATTTCAGCAATGTCCTCGTAATAGATACGGTTAGCCATTGTTCTAGTGGTAGTGCTTGATTCAGTTAGTACCAAGTTAGTAGAACCGATGCGAGTAGCAGAACCACTAGAGTGAGACACACTGCCAAACCCCCAAGCAAAATAATGGTCAGTAATCACGAATTGCTCAGGCTTCCAATTGTGGTGCTGCGTCATGATCATCTTATCAATTACGTAGACCGAGTCTTCTACTGGCAGGACATTGGCATCATATGCTATAGGGACGGTTCCACACCCAGTAACGGCAATAGACAATAGGAAAATGAGTGAAAATCGTTTGAATAAAATCATTGCTGTGCCTAATAAGGGGGATGTCTTTCTAATGGTAAAAAATAGTGAGCGCTCAAATTGAGAGCAATCTGAATGAAATGATAAAACCAACACCTGGCTGGTTTTAGGTCTTCATATCAATATTTAGGTTTTCTCGAACCACTTGGAAGGTTCAAAGCGTCTTCAAAGCTCCAATTACGGTTAACCCTGTTAAGGACGCCACGATAACTAATAAGAGGGTTCTTGTTCGCTACAATCAGCTCTTCTTGTGTATCGTAATACTTACCTTTGTATCTGTATTGACTTCGGTCTGGGTTGTTACTGCCACGCTTTTTAGTAAGCGCGTTCTCAAGTGACCAGTCATTTCTGAGCCGAGAGAGAACCAAATCACAATTAAGCCCAGCGGCCATATTGGTGGTTATCATTTCTGTCTTGCTGGGGTAAGTAACGCCAGCGTATATAACTTTAGTACGCATATAAATCTTGCCAATGCAGCATTGAAAAATCAGTACAGTGACTGAATTTGTAGTTAATGCTTTTTCATCCAGAATAGATCAATCAAAAGATTAGCTGAGTGAACGAAACTAATGACAGGAACAATGGACTCGTTCCTGCATTGGTAATCGGATTACTTAAAACAGGTAGGTAACGCCAACATTACCCATAACTGAAGTGGTGTTATCAAGGATAGGGCTCTTCTCAATTTCACTGTCCAGGTTCTCGTAGCGAACACCGCCAGTTAGACGCAAGTGCTTAGATAAGTACATGTAACCAGACAGGCCTACGAAGTAACGGCCAGACCAATCAGGCTTAAATTCATCGAAGCGAGTTCTGGACGCTTCAGCAGCAGATACGCCGTATAAATGTTCGTTAAGCTTGTCACTGTTAAGCGAGTAACCAATCGCAGGAATAAGGCCAAACGCGCCAAAGTTCATGTGATAGCTGTATCGAGTCTCGACATACAAGCCATTGTGAACACTACCAATGTCAGTACCAGCGCCTACACGGAACTCGCCAATATTGGTAGTAAGCACGTAGGCCGCCCCCCCCATAAAGGTAGAATCGCGATCATCAAGCTTTTTGATATCTGCATCGTCAGATTCACTAGCCTCAAGCGTTCGTGGGTCATACGCTGCGAAAAACACAATGTTGCTCACTGAACCTTTTGGCGCTAAACGGTAGCCAGCTTGAACACCCTCAATGAAGAAATGGCCATTGTCATAGCTCAGAAGTGGGAACGGTGTTACTTCCGTGTCGCCACCTTTGTAAACGTTAGGTGAGTAAGCAGCAGTAAGGCCTAAACCAAACTCTGAGCCTTTAGCGTTAGCAATCGATGGAATTGATAGTGCCGCGATCATTGCAGCGATTAACGTAGTTTTCATTGTTAGTTTCCGGTTGGCCTTTCGACTTAAAGGGTATCGCCCTTTTTTGGCAAAAAATCCCCGGCGATAGGAGCCGGGGGAAGATGGGGAAAATGAGTCTGACGTATGCCTGCGATCAAACTCCCCCGAAACCTCATCTAAAGCTGATGTCCTAGTTGAGGGCTGGCAAATGGTTGTTGAAATGTCGTGTCTTACTTTGGCAACGATTCAATCTGAGAAAATCACCATCTATCCTCTATATTCCGTTTGATCATGCGATAAACCAGAAATGCAGCGACAATGCATAGAACAGTCATCACGATGCTGCTAATACCAAGAAAAACGTAAATTGGTTCCACTTCTTCTCCCATCATTCTCTCCAGAAATAAGCCTTTGTGACTCTAACGCCATCAGTAACACACTAATATTTAATGATAACTTAAAGGTTAACACCCTTTATTTGGTCGTAGTTTTTGTTTTATCGCTAATTATTAATTAGCCAAAGCCAACGAACTGTTGTTATAATCGCCCAAAATAAGGGGTGCCACCCTTTATTTTGGGGAGTCTACGTTTAGTCGCACTTATCGTCAAGCTACTTCGTAACCAAAAGTCAGAATAACCGCTCAACTCTATTGGGCTTGGGTCCCTAAATTTGAACATAGGGTCACCCCTTACAAGAGTAAAACATGAAAAATCAGTACTCATTACCCTCTTAGCTATGTCTTTATTGGCACCAATTAACGCTAAAATTGGCGAACTGTTAGATATCGAGCCACCAGCTACGCAGCAAGAGCCGAGCATCCATGTTTTTTACGCAGTTAAGCGCTATATCGATTCAGTTTGGAAGTGTGCTTATGTGATCACTGGTGAGAGCAAAGTAAAGGTGGTTAGTTTCGGCCGCAATATCAACGCTGGCTACAAATACGAGGGTTCGCTACCAGCTCTAGAGACTGTAGAAGCTGAAGATGGTAGCCGAATTCTGACCTAGTTCTATCAAGCCAGATTGAAATGGCCGCTAGAAAGCTAATGGGGAAAATCTAATGAAATTCCTAATCGCAATGGTGTGGGCGCTGGCCACAAGCTGCAATGTGTTTAGTTATCGCAGCGCTAACGGCTTGAGCTCATAAGGCGCTTAACAAGAAAGTAGCTTTAATCGGGGAGTAGGCAAATGGTTGATGGTTTACGACTGGGTGAGTTTAAGCTTAGACAGCAAGAGAACTGACCAGCACTTCATAATCAACTATCAAATTAATAGGCAGACCATGAAAGCACAAAACACTTTAATGCAATCAGCACAAGAAATCTCTTCAATTACAGCCAACGGCATGGTTGGTGGTGAATATGCGACATTCATCGCTAAACGAGGCCTCAAAGGTACTTACACACTGGGCCGTAAGTTTGGTCTAGCAGAGGGCGAAGAACCGCACCACGGCTCTGCAGCAATGCCAGTTAAGGCACTTAAGGACGTGGAAGAACTTGTACGCTCGAACGGTGGCAAGGACTACTCACTCTGGTGTTACTACGTCAGTGAAGACGGCAAGACTCGCAGACGCAATCTGTATTCGCTAGACGCGCTTAACTTCAATTATCTCTCTAGCTAATTTTTAATCAATTAAAGGTAGTTGTCCGTTATTTGTGAGGGCAACTCTCACGGCAAAGTATTGGTTAAAGGGTTTAAGCGTAAATTCGCGAACCGATTCGAACGTAAACCGCGCAAAGCAACAAAGGCAGAAGCGCTTATCGAAGCCAAAAACATCGCGTACATGGAATACGTACAACGCGTCATCGGTTTGGCATTGGATTCACCAATCAAGCACGAAGAAGATTCAATGTTGTGTCACAACCTGGTGGCCATTCCTGGATGAGGAAACCGGACACGTTCAATTGTGATTGGCAAGAATTTCCATGCAGTACGGACTCATGCAGATAGGTGGCACCAGAACGGTTATCACTGGACATGCAATCTTTAGGTACATACAGCGTGAGAAAACGGACGATGTTGAAAAGGCCCTGATCGCACTGGGTAAGGAAATGCTTCACGTTGCTGCAGAACTCGACAACCAAGTGTCAAGCGTGGCGAGTTTTAGCGGAAAACCAAGAGATAGAAGTTACGAGCCTGACCGGTGGGAAGCTGTTTATCGAAGTGGGGGAAGTGGTTTCTGACGTTGAGCTGATATTTAGCGAACTGATCTTAAAAATCTACATCGATGCTGACAAGGTTGATAACCGAAACGGAGTAAGGCCGCCACAGTTCACCAACCAAGGCGATGGCAAGTTGATTTTGCACTAGGAATGACATTGCGAATTTTAAATAAAGAAATCCGAAAAATGAGAAAAATGGCTGGCTATTACGCCACTGAAGCTGGCCGTGATGAGGTGGCGCGAGGTTGCCACGATGAGGCGCTAGAGGTTGGCGGTAGTAGCCGCGACCAGTGGCTCAAAGAGTGGGACGAACGAAATGTTAAGTACAAAGAAATACTCAGCATCAAATTAAACAATCTTAATCAATCGGCCACCACAAATGGCCATTAAACAAAGAGCAATAAAATGAAAACCCTACTTATCGCACTAACACTTGTTTCTTCTTTCGCTTCAGTGAACGCATTCGCACACGGTGGTGGTGGTACTGGTGGCGTTCCAGTTCTGCCTTGCTTCATTGGTGACGACTACCACGGCACGATCTCTATTGTTGAGTGTGAAAACATGCGCTCAGCTAAAGAGAAGCTGGAGAAGACTAAGCTGCCTGTGCCACCAATGCGCCTTGAAACTGCATCTAAGTAACTAACCCCCAAACGCGGTGGCGCTTGCATAGGCCATCGCAACCAAATAGGTAAAACAATGAAAAAACTAGCCCTCACACTAATTACTGCGTCCATCCTTGCCGGTTGTGGTGGCGGTTCTGCACAGTCAAACCCAGACAGTGGCGTTCCAGTTACACCAATCGAGCCTAGCGATCCAATTGAGCCAATTGAGAACCTAGCACCAATCGCAGTAGTAGACGCTGAAGAACTGACGTACCGCTACCAGCCAGCAATCATTAGTGGTGTTGATAGCTACGATCCAGACGAAACGGCCGATATCACTTATGACTGGACTATCACAAGCAAGCCAGACGGAAGCAACGCGGTATTTAGCAAAGCAGATATGACCGCTGAGTTTACGCCAGACCTACCAGGTGACTACACGGTTGAGCTGGTGGTTAGTGACGGTGACAAGCTAAGTAAGCCAATATCAGCAACCATCAAGGCCGGTACGGTTATTTCAGGTGACTACGTACAAGACTTGACGCTTACCCCTAAAGATTCGCCTTACCTTGTAAGTGGAAGCGTGATTATCAACTACGGCACTACGCTTACTGCAGAAGGTGTTGAGGTGTACGCCATTAAGGGCCACGGTGGTATCTCAGTGTTTGGCGATATGGTGGTTAATAACTCAGTGGTGAAAGGCACTGGCATTTCGAACCAAGGCGAAAAGGTCGATGAACCAAGCTCAATTAAGATCACCAACTCGGAGCTGGACAACAACTCATTCCCTGCCAACGCGAGCAGCAGAGGCTCAATAATCGTAACTGACTCGGTTATTACCGGTACTGAAGAGCTAGCGCCATACGTCTGGTATCCAGTTCACTACCAAGTGGAGCGCAATGTATTTAAGTCTCCAGTGTGGTTTAGCATCGGCCTGAACGATGGTTACAAGGCCTCAATCAAGAACAACCGATTTGAGAATAGCCTAACCATGAAAAGCTGGGCCGGTTATCAATACGCTGGTGTGATTTTTCAGTACAACACGTTCGAAGAGCTTCCACGACTAATCCTAAACGGCAACCAATCGAAGATTGACGCTCGAGAGAACTACTGGCCAACAGACGACACGGACGCGATTGACGAAGCTATCAGCGATGGTAATGACGCTGGGAACATCAACAACATCATTGAGTACCGGCCAATGCTTCAGGAACCACACGTAGACACGCCAGCGGTAGGAACTGAGCATGTTGAAGATTACTAGAGGCGTGGGCCAGTCGGGGATCTTAACTGACGAACCCGGCAACTTTCTGTTCGAGATGAAGATCTGCGATAAGACCAAAGGCCAAGTTGGGCTAGGTATCACCAGCGACAAGGAAACAATCAAAATCTTCAGGGCCGAAAAGGCTATAGAAAGTCCAACAAAGGTTTGGAGCAACGTTAGCAGGTAAAGAATGCTGCACATCCTGAACAAAAAAGGGAAGTGATAGAAGCAACTCAGGAAGAGTTCGAGGCATGGATAAAAGAACGCGATAGCAGCTCGGGAAACACAGTAACACAAAGCCGAATAGGCGATGCACTGATAAGCACCGCGTTCTTATGCCTTGATCATAGCTCTGGTGGTAATACGCCAGAGTTCTTTGAAACGGTAATCCTCTCGGGGAAACACCGTTAAATTGCACCGTAGATAACCGACCTGGAACAAGGCCACCAGAGTCTGGAGAAAAATTTAAATAAAAAAAGGGCGACAGCCTCAGATGGATAATACGCAAAACAAACAAATACAAGTACACCGCGACAAGTACGATGAGAACGGCTTTTTAAACAAGTGTATCGACCGAAATGTTAAGCGGAGAGCTGCAGCCGAAGTCGAAGTCAAAAAATTACTTAGCTAATGTTTAACGCAGATCCAGGCGACAGCGAAATCATGAGCTATTCGATTTGCGACAGCTCATGCCGCCATTTGCTTCACTACTTCGCCAGAGCTGGTGGAGTGTCAGCAGAGATTCTAACGGTGTTATCGGAAAAACACAACATTGTAGACGGACAAGTAGGGGTAATACTGAAACGGACCGAACTAATTCAGGCGCTAGAGTTAATCATCGCAAAGATAAGAACGTCAACGGCTCATAGGCACCGGTACATGAAGCTAGAAAGCTACCTTGCAACAGTAATCAACAAAACAACAAACGATGAAATGTTCTACGTACATCGATGTGATTAAAGAGAGTCTCCATGACCTACTTTACTGACGGAGTAATCATGCTCCTGTTTGTCATCAGCACCTGATGCAGCGCGGTAGGAATCGTCACAACCATCGTGCTTTACATGCTAATTAAAGTTTCAATCGAGGAAAAATAAATGTTCACCACACCAAAAGAGAGCTACACAGACTTCATCAAGGCCAGCTTGGTGTTGTTCACATCAACGTCAATCCTGATCGCGTTATTTCTTCTGTTCGCTGATAGCCGAGACGGCCGCGTGTTGGTGTCGTTCTTCGCACTGTTCGCAATGCCATTCATGGCCGGTCGCGGTATGTCAGAGTCACTATCAACATTCGCTTATTACTGGATGCCTATTTTCGGTGCACTAGCCCTAGCATTCATCAACGGAACCAACGCGGTTTACGTATTTAGCTTTGGTGGTAAGTGGGGAACAGCCGAGGGCTTCGGTAACTTTGCCTGCGTCTACAGCGTGGCACTAATCACAATCACCGGACTGGTTATCGCAAAGGCTAACAAAGAACTGATCATCGAGAAGATTGGCAAGACAAACGCTCTGTTTGCGGCTGTAGGCTCATTCGTTGTTCTAGCTATATCAACCATCGTTTATATGCAAACACCGCTATTGGTGGCGCTGGCACTGCCGTTCGTATCGAGCAAACGCTCATTGCTGGTCGTACCATCTTACTTTGTCTTAACCGTGTTCTTCCTTGACGGATTTAACCAAAAGTCATTCGAGTTGATGGTTGGCGGTGCGGTTATGTTCGCAGTCCTAACGCTATTGCCACTCGCTTACAGCAAGTGCAAAGCAAAGCTTGGCTAATATTTTTTACTCGCAGAAAGGATGCTGTCCTTTATTTGAGAGAGAACACCATGAAAAAACTACTTATCGCTTTAGCTATGTTCGCAACGTTCTCACACGCTGAAAACCGCGAGTTAGAACCGGCCCACTTAATTGTGAGCTACATATCTGAGGGGAGGCTGATTTGTAAGTATGACGATGGCACAACGTTATACACCACGCCTAACCGTAGATGCCCTTTGATCCGAATCATCAAATACTAACCAAAAGAGAGAAACCATGAAAAAAACACTACTTACTGCAGCGTTGGAAATTGTGCAGCCAATGACGGCCCACGCTGGCGCGCCGCGTGACGCTGGTAAGACGTTCGCGCAAATCACAGCTTGCCATATTGCTAGGAAGTTAGACCGTGACGAGAAAGTGGCCGCTGACTTTGCAGTAATCAAAAAATACAAAATCGCTAAAAAAGGCGATTGGTGGAAAGGCCGAATGGAAGATGGCAAGCGCGAAGAGTTCAAACGTTTGAACAAAACGAACGATCTTGAGCTTGGAATCATGTGCGGAATCATCAAGAACAAGTGGACTTAACCACCAGCAACCAACAAGGAAAGTAACGATGAAAAAACTCACTTTAGCAGCGCTTATCACGGCCGCGCTGTTTGGCTGTAAAGCGACTGATATCGCCCACCTGAAGCATGGCGAACCTGTAAACCGCGAATACGTCTACAACGATGGCTACGACTTCAGACTGACCGATAGCTACAACTCGGTAGTTACGTTTGATTTACCTCAGTTCGAACGTGGGTTCGCATGTGGCAACGATAACGAAGCATACCCAGCACCGGTAGACGTTAACGTGTCGTTCGCTTATCGGGACGGGTACAAAACCAAGCTAACCGCGTTCGTGCCGTATCGATGCAAAGTGAGCCAAGAGCTTGCAGACGCTGTAACGGCAAAGGTAAACGAAGAGCTGGCCAAGCAACACCAAGCTTTGAAAGCAGAACGCAAGGCCAAAGCGGACACGCGCAAAGCTGAACTGGCAAAACAATCAATGCTGGCGAACGCTAAGCGACTGCAAGAAGCCGAAGCGAAAGCCAAGTACCAGCAAACTGCAGAGTACGAGATCAAGATGGCCGCAACGGTATCAGCTACCGCGCAATTGTGCGCTGACAACTTGATGTACCTTGCTCAACACCAAGCTGACAAGGTTGAGCGAGTTCAGATAGCTGAAGCCAAGAAAGTCATCAAGAGCCGTGGCCAAAAGTGGAATGGCAAGCTTTACAACAGCGCGTTTAACGAGTCTCTGACTTACATGAGTGAAGTGATGGCCCTATCTGGTGGCCCTAAGTCCGCAGATATCGGCCTGTGTCGTCGCCTTAAAACTTCACTGAAACTTAAAAAATAAATAACCCCAAAAGAGAGCAACATGAAAAAGACACTTATCGCAGCACTGCTTACCGCTTCAGCATTCTCAGCGAACGCAGGAACAGAACTACAACGTAACTTCATCAACGGCAACCCAGTTTGTCAGGGCCAGTACGGCCGCATCAAGTACCAGTCTGACGAAGTAACCCAGTGCGTGATCATGAAAACAGACGGCCAGCGCATGATTCAAATGTCATTGAACGACTACGGGGATTACGTAGATATCACTATCACGCTAGACCAAAGCAACGGCCTGTTTGCACCTAATCAAGCTCAACACCTGGTTGCAGCAGTTAAACGCGGCCTAAAGCTACTGGGTAAGAACCCTAACACGGCTAACTACTTTGCAGACTTGCCGTTATCAGAGGACGTGAACAAAGACACCGTTATTGATGGCGTTAAGTTCAGCATTCCAGACTTTGATGGCGTATCGATGTACGGCAACTACATGTTGACCATTTTTAAGTAAGACCAACACAAGGCCGCCAGTTCGCTGGTGGCCAACAGAAACAAATAAGGCAGACAATGAACAAACTATCCCTAGCTATCGCACCACTCGTATTAATCAGCGCTCAAGCACTAGCAAAGTCTGACAAAGGCATCGCTATCTATGACGACACCTATGTAATGCAGACCTATACCAGCGATATTAACCAAGACGTTTACGACAACGCGTATGGCTCGGGTATGGATAAGCTTAAGAACGCAGAGGTTAAATATCAGTTCTCGCTATCAGTGCCACTCGCTCAAACGCAGTTTGGATCCTTGATGGCCAGCTATACGCAATTGTCGCTATGGCAGCTAGGGAACACGGAAGCTTCATCTCCGTTTCGAGAAACGAACTACAAGCCACAGCTATTCATGATGCACCAAGGCAAGTTCGTGATCTTCAATAACATCGAATACGGGTATCGCCACCAGTCGAACGGCAAGGACAAAGGAACTAGCCGCTCTTGGGATATGGGATACATCGCGCTAGAACGCGTTAACTCAAAACTCGAATATGGTGTGCAAGGCTGGTACGCAGCCAGCTTAAGCGAGAACAAAGATATCGAGGACTTCATTCCACCTTATGAGGTTTGGGCCAAGTACCACGGCAGTATGGGGTCAATCAAAGTAAGAACGGCCTACAACTTCAGTACGGATAAGGGCCATGTTGAAGCGGCCTATACGCTACCGATTAACAAGTACGTAGGTTTTTACGTTCAAGTGTTCGAGGGTTACGGGGAATCAATGATTGATTACAACCATAACCAGACTCGTGTTGGCGCTGGTATCACGCTGACCTCAACCACTGGATTAATGTGATAAGAACGATGGCAATTGAATACAAAGGTAAAACATACGACTCAATCGGTGAGTTGCTTAATGAGCACCATAGTGATGTTTCACTGCCGACTGTTAAGAAGCGAATTAAAGCTGGCTGGAGTGTTGAGGATGCACTGAACAAGCCTAGAACCGCTCGTATCACAAAAGAGAAATTCAAGTTCAGGGGTAATGAGTACGGTTCTCTGAGTGGCCTACACACCGCCAACAAAGAAATAATCACAGTAAGTTTCCCAACGTTTAAGCAGCGAGTTGATGCTGGCTGGAGTATTGAAAAGGCCGCGACCGAACCAAAGGGTGTGGCCGTGAATGGCGAGGTTTACAAGTACAAAGGGAAAACCTACGGCACTATCAGGGCGCTATATCTCGGCAACAAAAAAGACGCTAATTGCTCGTTCCCTACGTTCCAGACTCGAATCAAAGAGGAAAAGCTATCTGTAGAGGAAGCGTTTACTGCAGAGAAGCACAAGACCGGTGCACCTAAGTACGGGCCGCATACGATTGAGGGTGTTGTGTACGAACTGCTTAGCGATGTGGCCAAAGAGTATGGCGTTAACGAAAATACCATGTACCAGCGCTACAACCGAGGCGCGAGAAACGATGATCTAGTTCTGAAGAGAGAGCGCAAAGACTACGTTAAGCCTGAAAAGAAAAAGCGACCGAAAAAGATCCCAGACCACGCGAGAGCAGTTGAGTACAACGGCATCACTTACCCGAGCATCACAGCGATGATTGAAGAGTTTGGCGTTAAGCACTGTACGTACAATTCGAGAATTAAGCGCGGCCTAACGATTGGCCAAGCGCTTGGTGTTGAAAAAGTTGTGGACGGTCGGAGTTTGGTTGGCACCACGTATGAATACAAGGGCGAAACCCTAACGGCAAAACAACTAGCCGACAAATACGGTATGTCGGAATCAACAATTCGAGATCGACTATTCCGTGGTGCGACCATTGAGATGGCCATGAGAAAGGAAAAGATCCAAAAGGGTGTGCTGGATAAACAAAGAGAAGCTTACACGAACGTAAGAAGACCAGCGGTAACGCTCGAGGTGGGTGGAGTTGAATACCACGGGTATCGCGCTCTGGCTAACGCCTACGGCCTAAAAGACTACGTGGTAAGACAGCGAATTGTGGACTACGGATGGACACCTGAGGAGGCCGTGAGCAAGACCGGTAAATCTGTATCAATCACCGTGGACGGTGTGAAGTACGAAAGGCTTATTGATGCTGCCGAAAAGTTTGGCGTTCGTGATGGCCTAATCAGTAGCCGACTGGCCGATGGCTGGACACCAGAAGAGGCCGTGGGCCTTGTTCTTCACGAAAGCCTTAAGTCAGTTCAGTACAAGGGCAAGTGGTACAAGAGCATCAAAGAGCTGGCCGAAGAGGTAGGTATCAACGAAAGAAGACTGGTATCGAGACTACGCTCGGGCCTCACTGCAGAAGAAGCGGTTAACCGTGGTTCTGAGAAGATTAAAAGCAGTGGCCGGTACAACTTAACTATCCTTGAGCGCGATCCAGAACTGGCCGCCAAGCCTTGTGTTGTGTACTTCGTATCAATGCTTATCAACGATGACATTAAATACAAGATTGGCATCACCACACTATCGGTACAAGAACGCTTCAGCTCTGAAAAGATTCTGTACGAAGAGGTGGCGGTGGCGAACTCCACTCTAATCGAGTGCTATAAGCTCGAACAGCAAATCCACGAGCTACTGGATAAGGAGAACGAAAAGGATATCGATGGCAGCGTACTAGCTGGCTACACAGAAATATTTAACCTGGACGATGACGAAGTGAGCGTGATTGTTGATCTAATGCAGTCATGGCAAGAGAAGCAATGAATTTACACAAGCCAAGTATTCAGCAAGACCTTAAGAGTGCCACCAGCTTTATTGGTAGCACCATTAAGAACCAAGGCCTCACGGCCAAGCTGAACAGTAGAAACCAAATTGAAGTAAAGACCGATAACGGTGTGGTACTTAAGCGCATCGATGGGGCCAAGGTGGCCAAGAAAATGAACGGCATCGATGTTTACGTATAGAGAGAGATAACAATGTTACTAACGGCAATTTTAATACTCGCAGTAATCGCACTGGCGGTAATAGTCATCAAGCTGCTAATCAAATTCGACTCAATGACAGAAAAGGAAAAGCAAACCACCGAGGAACTTAAGCAAGTTAAGGTCCAGCACGAAGCGCTTTGTAAGTTCTGCGTGGCCGTGAACGAAGATATTAAAACGCTAGAACTGAATACATCAGACCAGCGCGAAGTGATTAGCGGCCTAGTGGAAACGGTTCGCGGCATTGTTCTATTAAAGGACTTAAGCGAACCAAAGGAAGAGCCACCAGCGGAAGATCCAGCGACTACCCAGGAAAAGAAATACATTCCATACCCCGAGCCGTACTATACGAAGAAGCCAAGCGGAAACTACTCGGACACATCAATTGATTCATCATTTGAAGAGAAAGCTTATGACCCAGAAGAACAGTAAAGGCTTCACGCTAATCGAGCTGGTGGTTGTGATAGTGGTACTCGGAGTGCTGGCCGTTACTGCAGCGCCTAAGTTCCTAAACCTGCAGACGGACGCTAAAGAGGCGGTGTTAATCGAGACAAAGGGCGCATTGAACGGTGGTATTGCCATTGCCTACGGAAAACTAGCAGTGAATGGCCTAGAGAAAGGCCCATACAGCGGTGCACCAAGCGGCTTGGATCCAAACTACCCAGACCTTACCGATATCTTTCCAAACTGTACTATGGGCCAATGTGCATTTATGGACGGATACCCAGACGCGACTAGGGAAGCGCTGGCCGTGGTGATTAGCGGTGTTGGTGATGGTGAAGATCTGAATTTTGCTGACTTCGATAGCCCACTTATTGAAGTGGATGGCAAGCTGGCCATGCAAATCGCTATCACGGACGCTAAGAACGTTAGCCAAGGCAAGCTGGTTAACAATAAATGCTATCTGCAGTACCTGAGCTTTGTAGAGCGAGGAATCGAACCGATGATAGCCTTTGAGAGCTGCGAGTGAATCTAAATAGCTTGAGCTTCCCTTTAGGTTTGGCGGTAGGCATATTGTTTGCCGTTGTCGCCTCACTCATAAGCAATAAGTTTAACCTTAGCAAATGTCCGTCAAATGTACCCATAATATCCTATTTACCAAGTTAAGAGGTGCCACTCTCTAAGAGGGAAGTGTGAACAAACCAAACGTATTAACGGATTTATCAAAGCCAATAAGGCATGGACAGCACTGGCCCACGAAGGCGTTAACGTTCGCCAAGTAGAATCAATCTTCATTGAGGCATGTTGCGATCACGAGTTTTTACTCGAACCAACGGATTGGATGAGCATCTTAGATGAATCGAAAATTAGCCTCGATGGTTCTTACAACATAAGTAAAACACTAATATTTGATGATAACTTTAAGGGTTGAATCCTTTATTTTTAAGGTCTACGTTTAGTCACACTTATCGTCAAGCTACTTCGTAGTCAAAAGTCAGAATAACCGCTCAACTCTATTGGAGTTGGGTTCCTAAATTTGAACATAGGGTCACCCCTTACAAGAACAAAACATGAAAAAAGTAGCACTCACCACCCTCATTTTAGCCCTGCCTTTATCGGCACCTATTAACGCTGAATTTGGCGTAGGCCTAACCGCCAGTTACTCACCAAATGTTTACAAGGGAGGCGATATCGAAGTTACGCCATTTCCTTTAATTAGTTACGATAATGGCCATCATTTCGAGCCTTTCAGAAAAATAAAGGTTAACAACCGCTATTTCATATGCTAAATGTATAATTTCAATAACATGAACTCGATGATGCCTGTTTGGGCCCATTAATGTTCAGTTACTCAACGATCGATTGTATCGTAAGCTATGTGCCTTTATTCTACGGCCTGTTACTGCTTATTATCGATGGCACATAAAACACAACCATCATCCAACATTCGGAGGCAAGAGTGGGAAGAGCAAGCGCTGCACAAGCGATTATTACACGACAAAAGATCATCGATGCTGCATTTGATATCGCATTAAATGAAGGCTTCGACAAGGCAACCTTTGCTTATATCGCTAAAAAAGCTGGTGTGTCTAAATCAGGGATTAATGCTCACTTCGACAGAAAAGCCGATATTGCCAAAGAGCTTGAGCCTCTGTTTTCAAAGATCATCAATGAGCACTTAAATTACGAGTCGACCGCAGCGTTTTCGAAGACTTGGCAGAAAGCCATTGATAGTGAACCGAATTTTGTGGCAGCTATTATTGCATTTGGTCCTATTATGCCAACTGAGAAAGGCATCAAAGGGCTGCAATCCAAGATCCAAGGCGAAGAGCAAGAAGTGCTCGACTGTATCTATCACTGCATCGGCTATGCGATTTGTAATATTCAATCTCGCCATTCCGCTTAATTCGCCTATCTTCATTCCGCAGATTTAACGAATAAAGTAACCTATATTCAGCTTCACATTTCCTGTTTTCTCTTTCCTATTGCCGATTCTCCAAAAACAAAAAGCCCCGGTTATAGGAACCGGGGAAACAGGGTGGGATGAGTTTGGCGCGTGCCCGAAACCAAACTCTCCCCAAGCCTCACCTAAGACTCATGCTCTTAGGTAAAGGATACTGAGTACTGTTATTGCAAAGTACTGCTATTACAAAGTACTGCTATTGAAGCGTCGCGCCTTGCTCAACCCAAGTTCCGATGAGTGCGCGTTCTGCGTCGGTCATTTGAGTCATGTTACCGAGCGGCATCACCTTGGTTGTCACGGTTTGAGCAACAATCCTAGGTACGTTGGCTTTAATCTCTTCTGGGGTATCAAACATCACACCGGCTGGCGCAGCAGCAAAAGCGGCGTGGCTTGGGGTTGATGAGTGACACACAGAACAGCGCTCTTGAATGACTTTGTTGATGGTTTCAAAGCTTACACCTGCGCTAGCAGTTTGCATTGTGTGGTCTGTAGGTACAGCTTGAGAGCTAGTCGTTGAAGCGGTGTCGTTTGCAGCAAGTTCTTCTGTCGCTGATTCAGTCGCGCTTACTAGCGCTTCTTGAACCACTGGTGCTTGCACAACTGGAGTCATCTGTTTTTTCGCGTAAGGTGAGGTAACAAACGCAAGCGTGATCATACCCAATGCTGCGACTGGTATTGTCCATGCAAACTTCTGGCTACCATGACGCGTGTTGAAATAGTGACGCACCAAGATACTGAAGATCGCTAAGCCGGCAAGAATCAACCAGTTGTATTCCGAGCCGTAAGTGCTTGGGAAGTGATTACTGATCATGATGAACAGCACTGGCAGTGTCATGTAGTTGTTGTGACGAGAACGCAGTAAACCTTTCGCTGGCAGTGCCGGATCCGGTTCGCGCTTCTCTTCAATCGCTTTCACCAAGTTACGCTGCGCTGGCATGATAACGCGGAATACGTTACCCACCATGATGGTACCAATGATGGCACCCACGTGGATGTAAGCACCACGGCCACTGAACACTTGGGTTAGGCCATATGTCGCAGCAACGAGCAGCACAAACAGCACAACGCCAAGCAACACGGGGGTTTTACCTAATGGCGAGTCACACAGTAAGTCGTAGATAAACCAACCAGCAACGAATGAACCAATACCAATCGCGATTGCCGTTGTTGAATCAAGGCCAGAGCCCGGTGCAATCAGGTAGATTTCAGCGTTGAGGTAGTAAACCACACCCAGTAGACACACACCGGTGATCCACGTGAAGTAGGCTTCCCATTTGAACCAGTGCAGGTGCTCTGGCATCTCTGGTGGCGCAAGTTTGTACTTCTCTAGGTGATAAATACCACCACCGTGAATCGCCCATAAGTCGCCCGAAAGGCCCGTTTTTGGGTTTACTCGGTTAAGGTTATTCTCTAACCAAACAAAGTAAAATGATGCGCCTATCCACGCAACACCAACAATCATGTGAGCCCAGCGTATTGCTAAATTCAACCACTCTGTAATATGCGGATCCATAATAAACTCCTGTATCACAACGCTTTAGCTAAGCGTTGCTCTTCCTTATTGTCGTCCGTTGGCAGATCGTCCAAATGCAATGCCACTTGATCGCTGTCGAAATAAACCTCATCACAGTTATGTCCTTCTCCGCCTCTATCGACGATCAAGAACTGGTCTTGATCGGTAAGCGCAAGAACTGGGTGATGCCACACCCCTTTGTGATAGTTCACTCCTTGACGGCCGTTGCTCAAGAAAGCTCGGCTATTGGCTAATGTTGGATCGTCGCCTTTTGGCGCAACAACAATTAAATAGGGTTGACCAAGTAATGGAATGAATGCCTGAGAGCCAAGTGGATGACGCTCTAACATTTTGATGGTCAGTGGGTAGCTCAACGGTGTGGCTTGGAAGATGCTGATGATCGCTTCTCCGTCTTGGTCTTGCACATCCGTTGTCGCTAGCTTGTGGTAGCGACGTGTTGATCCACTGTTGATCATGAAGAAATCACTATTATCGGACTCGATAACATCACCAAACTCTGCAAAAGCCTGCTTGGTTAACGGTTCGATGGACAAACGACGTATTCCATTACTCATACTCATTTCCTTACCTATTTCGCTTTCGTACCAAACAGACGCAAACGGCTAATACCGCCATCTGGGAATATGTTTGCACGTACGTGGGTAATCGCACCAAGGTCGTTTACCTCAGAAATGAATTCGTGAATCTCGTGCGCTTGCAGCTTTTGTGCAGGCAACAGTTCACGCCAGAATAGGCTTTGTGTTTCCACTTGATCGTCGGTACCACCTTTCACGTAAGCGGCTTGAATTGAGCAGCTGTCAGGATAGTTACCTTTGAAGTGAGCCGTGTCCACGACGATACGTTCGATGTTACCTGGGTGGCCTAGTGCCACGATAACCCAGTCGTTACCTGGTGTACGACGACGTGCTGTTTCCCAGCCATCACCCATGTTTTCACCACGGCCTGGGCCTAAGATGTTGGCTTTGTTGCCGTAGTGCTCATCGCTACATGCGAGTGCTCGGCCACCGTGTTCAACCGATGCTAGGTCGACTTGTTGCTGAGAATCAATTGCTTCCCAATCCACACTTGGTCGGCCATAAACACGTAAGCGAGCGACACCGCCGTCTGGGTAGATGTTCAAACGTAGGTGCGTAAATACTTGGTCACTTTCAATCGCTTCAAGATGATGATGATCACCTTGTAGTGCCATTGAAGGCAGAATTTCTAGCCACTCTGTTGAGTCAGTTGGCTCACCTTGTGGTGAATAACACGCGTCAATTGATGCCGAAGGTGGGAAGTTACCTGTGAAGAATGAGGTATCAATATCAACGCCAGCAATGGTGCCAGCTAGGCCAAGGCGAACGACACAGTAGTCGTAACCTTCACCGCGTTTGCGTCTGCTTTCCCAACCGTCCATCCACTTACCGTTGTCGTCGTATAAGTCGTCTTTCCACTCTGGTGCCGCATGGCTGAGTAGACGGCTTTTATCCGCGAAAAAATCGTCGGTTGCGAAGATAGCTTCTGCGCCGAGTTTTTCGTCTGCAAGGTTTATGTACTGTTCAAATTTATGGGTCATGTCCATGTAATCCTATGAAATTAATAAAGTAATAATAAAATGAGAACTTAGTGGCTTATGCTTTATTCAATAAGGCTTTGATAAATAAGCCTCGGATAAATCAAACTCTAGCTCTGATAAACAAAGCTCTTAGCGCACTAAGACTGGGCTGAGATAGCTGTTAACTCCGTTAACTTACATATCCCAGAGACGAAACATCGCGATCTTGTTGATCTCTTGAATCGCCGTAGCAAACTCAGTTTCACTATCATTTCCTAATCGCATCTCGAACGACTCAAGAATTTGGTAACGATTGGCTCCCTTCACCGCCATGATAAAAGGGAAATTGAAGCGACTTTTGTAGCTGTTGTTATAAGAAGTGAATTTTTCAAATTCTTCGGCGTTGCACTGGTCGATGCCCGCCCCCGCTTGTTCCTTGGTCGACGACTCTGTGAGTTCGCCGTTTACTGCTGCTCGACCGGCTAAATCCGGGTGAGCGTTGATCAAAGCCAACTGTTTGCCTTGGTCTGCACTTAACAAAGTCGATGCCATTTTCAGATGAAGATTCTCGATATGGTCGTCTTCGGCATTCAAACCTTGGTCATACACCAGTTCTGCAACCCACGGGCTGTGTTCGTAGACATCAGCAAAGTGAGCGACAAACGTATCGCGGTCCATGGTTGTTGGTTGGCATGATCGAAATTCAGTCACGTTAAGCCTCCTTGCTTCACTGCTACTTTTATTGTTGATGAATAGCGTTATCTAGTTGATATGGATGATGTTGGTGCCAGTGGTTGGCGATATCGATTCGACGACATAACCACACGCTGTCATGCTGTTTTACGTAATCTAAGAAACGTCTTAATGCAGCAATACGACCGGGGCGACCAATCAGACGACAATGCAGCCCAACCGACATCATTTTCGGCGCGGTTTCGCCTTCCATATAAAGGGTGTCAAACGTGTCTTTTAGGTATTGGAAGAACTGTTCACCCGAGTTGAAGCCTTGCGCGGTTGAAAAACGCATGTCGTTCACATCGAGTGTGTAAGGGATCACCAATTGCGGATGACCGGTTTCGGTGTGCCAATAAGGCAGGTCATCATCATAGGCATCTGAGTCATAAAGAAAACCGCCCTCTTCTGCTACCAAGCGACGCGTATTTGGACCCGTTCGACCTGTGTACCAACCTTGTGGGCGTTGACCCGTCACTTGTTGGATGATCTCAATCGCTTTGGTCATGTGGTCGCGCTCTTCTGACTCATCAATGTATTGATAGTCGATCCAGCGATAACCGTGGCTACAAATTTCGTGGCCCGCTTCGACCATAGCTTTGGCAACATCTGGGTGACGCTCAATCGCCATAGCAACCGCAAAGACGGTCAGTGGGATTTCATATTCATCGAACAAGCGAAGAACACGCCATACACCCGCACGGCTACCATATTCATAAATGGATTCCATGCTCATGTGACGTTCGCCTTTGATCGGCTGTGCTGACGGGATCTCTGAAAGAAAGGCTTCAGACTCGTCGTCTCCATGTAACAAACAACGCTCACCGCCCTCTTCATAGTTCAATACAAAAGAAACCGCGACGCGCGCATTACCTGGCCATTGAGGGTTTGGAGGGTTAGCTCCGTAACCGATCAAATTTCTTGAATAATCCTTATTCATCCAAGTACTCCTAACATAAGTGGTTGGCTTAGCCGCTGTTTAGCTGGTTCATCAATATGATTCTTCTATTGGTGATTCCGCTATTGGTTATTTCAAAACCGAGCAACCTTACCCCTGTACATTTATTGTATACAATTATTTATCTCAATGTAAAGATTTTGTTATTCAAGTTAAATTTATACACTTTTACACTTTAAAAACAGTAGCTTAATAAATCACAGCCTCACCAAAAACGATAATCAGGATCTATAAAGTCAGAAAAAAAGACACAATAGTTAACATTTTTCCAACAATTCGCTTTACTAATTGTGTACAGTTCGTACATAGTTAGTGGTAACAAAGTGACCAGTTGCACTCTTTTGCTAGGTCGATATGGACAAACAAACCACGGAACAGAGGAGCGCCAAAAGCGCTATTAAAGGACTATGGGAAGACTAACAACACACGTATTAGACACTACTCACGGCTTACCAGGTGCAGAGATCAAGGTAGAGCTTTATAAGGTCAATGAAGACTCAACAGAAAAGCTGGCGACGGTACTCACCAACTCCGATGGCCGAACCGATGCGCCGATTCTGGCAGGGAATGATTTCCGACCGGGGAAATATCAATTGGTGTTCTACGTTGCGGATTACTACAAAAGCAAAGGTGTAGAATTGGATGGTGTGCCCTTCTTAGATGATGTGGTGATTCGTTTCGGCTTAGATGACCCAGAAGCGCATTATCATGTCCCTCTTCTCGTCTCGCCTTACAGTTTCTCAACCTATCGGGGCAGTTAGTCCCGTGACCTAGAACTTCGAACTAGGCTCAACCGACAAATATTAAACAGATTAGTGCGTGATGTGTGCATCCCAAAAGGTGTGCACTCACTAAACACGCTCATATAAAAATACTAACAACGTTAATAGTTAGAGATTAATAGCTAAAAAACAGATGGTTAGAAACTGATAACTAAAGAAATAGCGGCTAGGAAAAACCTTAAAACTTAATATTGAAATCTCGCTGTATTCAATAAATGGATCACAACATAAAAGGACTTGCTGACATGAGTGAGAGTAAAACAGAAATACTCAACCAAGATGCGAACAACGGAATTTTAGAGAAGTTTTTTAAAATTAAGGCACACGGAAGTAGCGTAAAAAATGAGTTAGTCGGTGGTGTCACCACTTTCGCCACCATGGCTTACATCATCTTCGTTAACCCACAAATAATGGCCGCTTCAGGCATGGATTCAGGTGCGGTATTCGTCGCAACCTGTATTGGTGCTGCGATCGGCTGTTTGTTAATGGGGCTATTTGCGAACTGGCCTGTCGGACTTGCGCCGGGCATGGGCTTGAATGCCTTCTTCTCGTTCACAGTAGTAAGCGAAATGGGCTACAGCTGGGAAGTGGCACTGGGTGCGGTGTTTATCTCAGGTATCTTGTTCGTCGGGATGAGCTTCTACAAAGTCCGCCAATGGATAATTGAAAGTATCCCGGTGAGTCTGCGCTATTCCATGACGGCAGGTGTTGGCTTGTTCTTAGGTCTGATTGGCTTAAAAACAGCAGGTATCGTCGTCGAAAACCCAGCAACTTTGGTATCACTAGGTGACTTCACTAAACCAGAAGCGCTACTGGCTGCTATCGCGTTCCTTATCATCGCGGTACTCAGTGAGCGTAAAGTCTTTGGTGCGGTGCTAATCGGCATTTTGAGTGTCACTCTGGTCGGCATGATGCTTGGCTTAGTGCATTACAACGGCTTCTTCGCAGCCCCACCAAGTTTAGCGCCTACGTTCCTAAAGATGGATATTATGGGTGCGCTTGATGTTTCGATGATCAGCGTTATCTTGGCTTTCCTTTTTGTAAACATGTTCGATACCGCGGGTACTTTGATGGGCGTGGCTGAGCGTGCAAACCTAACTAACCCTGAAACGGGTAAGATCGAAGGTCTGAGCAAAGCACTGAAAGCCGATAGTATCTCAAGTGTTGCAGGTGCGTGTGTGGGTTGTCCACCTGTCACCAGTTACGTAGAAAGTGCTGCAGGTGTTGCAGCCGGTGCTCGAACAGGCCTATCTGCGATTGTAGTTGGCGCTTTGTTCTTAGCGGCGATTTTCCTATCACCTCTTGCAGGTATGATCCCAGCTTACGCCACCTCCGGCGCGTTGATTTACGTAGCGTTTGTGATGATGAGCAGTATGCAGCACGTCGATTGGAAAGACTTTACCAACGGTGCTCCAGCTGCGATTACCGCACTGATGATGCCACTGACCTTCTCTATCGCGAATGGTATCGCACTGGGTTTCATTACCTACACAGTGCTTAAACTGGCGACAGGTAAAACCAAAGATGTGTCTATCTCGATGTACTTCCTAGCGGCTATCTTCATCGCCAAGCTGGTGTTCATCGGTTAACCCTATAGCTCCTGAGCAGTTGTTTCTTGATTGCTCACAACGTTGCTTGGCTCGTTCGCAAGCCAAGCAACAACATGATTTTTAAGAAAGCTAATTGCATTGATGACGAGAGAGCAGAAACCCTACCGATTCAGTGCACCTTTTTTATGACCCTACGCAGTTTGTAGAAGTCATTATTTGACCGCCAATCGCCTGTAAACGGAAACGCAGGCAGAGGAATATCAAATGAAACTTCTGTACACCCTTAATGAAAGACCGCCCCATGGGCTAACCCTCCTACTCGCTCTACAACACATGCTCGCCTCGATTGGTGGCATTGTCGCTGTCCCCCTTATTGTCGGCGCCTCCATTGGCCTGCCCAACACCGAGATCGTCTCACTGATCAATGCAGCGCTCTTAGCGTCAGGTATTGTGACCGTCGCGCAGTGTCTCGGCTTTGGTCCAGTGGGTATTCGGCTGCCCGTGGTAATGGGCTCAAGCTTTGCCTTTTTAGGTGTGGCCATCTCCATCGGTAACGAAGGTGGTGTTGCTGCCATCATGGGCTCAGCGCTTATCGGCTCATTCGTTGTGATTGGCGCCAGCTTTTACATGGACAAGGTCCGTAAATTGTTCCCAACCGTGGTAAGTGGTGTAGTGGTTACGCTCATTGGCTTAACCATTTTACCGGTTGCCATGAACTGGGTCGGAGACTCTCCCGCCAACAGCGAACAATTCGCTACGCTACCCAAACTGTTTCTAGCTCTAGTCTCTTTGGGGATTGTGGTTGGTGTATCGGTTTACTGTAAAGGCGCGGTTGCCGCTTCAGCCATCGTGATTGGTTTAGCGGGCGGCTACATTGTGGCGCTATCGCTCGGTATGGTCGACCTTGAACAAATCAGCTCTGCCGCTTGGGTTGGCGGACCTGAACCTTTCAAATATGGCTTTACCTTTTCTGCCAGTGCCATCATCAGTATGAGCTTGGTGTACATCGTGGTGATCGCCGAAGCAACGGGTGACTTCATGGCATTGGGCAACAACTGCCAAACCCAAGTCAGCGGTAAAGATCTAAAACGTGGGCTGTTAGGCGATGGCCTTGGTAGTACCTTATCTTCGATTTTAACAGCGATGCCATTGGCGTCGTTCAGCCAAAACGTCGGCATTGTGGGTATCACAGGGGTAGCAAGTCGCTATGTAGTGGCTGCAACCGGTGGTTTACTAATTTTAGGCGGTTTATTCCCGAAATTAGCTGCTATTGCCGTCACGATTCCGAAACCTGTTTTGGGTGGTGTAGGTTTCGTGATGTTCGGTATGATTGCCTACGCGGGCATCCGCATGTTGATAAAAGCCGCAGACACCAAACGAAATGCCTTGGTAATCTGTGTCGGTTTGGCGTCTGGCTTGGCCGTAACTTTCGAACCAAGATTGCTGCAACACTTGCCGCATGATCTAGCGAACTTTCTTCATTCTGGCATTACAACAGGCACCATCATGACGGTTCTGCTAAACCTTGTGTTACCAAAATCATCAAAAGCTGAAGAACAAGAAGCGTTAGCCGAGAGCCAAGCGCAAGTTGAGCTAGAAATGAAAGAACAGGCTGAAGAAGAACTACACTCAGGCGAGCAGTTAGAGATTCAACATGCAAGTACAGAAGCAGACGTTCAAGCGGCATCAGAAAATCCTGAGCCAAAAACGAACTAGCTGATTCCCCAATTTAACTGGTTCACTGACTAGCGTAAAACCGATTTTCACAGAATCAGGGAATGATTAGAACATTGAACGTTTTAACGCCCCCTGATTCGAATTTATCTATCAACAGCAAATACCAACAAAGACCCTCTTCCCTGAAAAGGCTGAGATGGCTAAGGACTACTATGAATGGAAACAATCTGGATTAAGAATCCTCTCGCAATCTACACTGGCTCACAGGCTGATGCAGAAGGCGGAATCGTCATTAAAGGTAATAAAGTCATTGAATTGGTTGGCAAACACAAAGAGCCGACCTTACCCGTAGATTACAGCGTCGACGCCTCTCGTCATGTTGTAACTCCCGGGCTTATCAATGCGCACCACCACTTCTATCAAACCCTAACGCGTGCCTACCCTGGCGCACTCAATAAAGAACTCTTCCATTGGCTACAAAGCCTCTACCCAGTTTGGGCTAACCTCGATTCTGAGATGATGAGCCTTGCTACAGAGCTAGCATTGGTCGAGTTAATGATGTCGGGCTGTACCACCGCGTCAGACCACCATTACTTGCTACCAAACGGGCTTGAGCATGCCATCGATTTACAAGTCGAAGCGGCAGAGAAGCTAGGTGTGAGAGCGATATTTACGCGTGGCTCCATGAGCCTTGGAGAAGATGAAGGTGGACTACCTCCACGACACACCATTCAAACTGAACAAACCATTATTGATGACAGCCAACGCTTAATTCGCGATTACCACCAGCGTGATGAAGGGGCGATGATTCAAATCGCACTCGCGCCTTGTTCGCCGTTTTCAGTCACTACAGACCTGATGAAAGAAACCGCCAAGATCAGTGAGCGTGAGAACGTGATGATGCACACTCACCTATGCGAAACCTTGGATGAAGAAGACTTCTGTATTGAGAAATTTGGCCTACGCCCTGTGGATTACCTAGAAGATGTGGGGTGGCTGAATGAACGCACTTGGCTTGCTCATGGTATTCACTTCAATCCAGAAGAGATCAAACGTTTGGGTAAAGCGGGCATTGGTATCAGCCATTGCCCGACGTCCAACATGATGCTGGCTTCCGGTATTTGTAAGAACAACGATCTTGAAGCAGCAGGCGTAAAAGTCGGGTTGGGTGTTGATGGTTCCGCCTCAAACGACGGTTCAAATATGATTGCCGAAGTGCGCATGGCAATGTATCTACAACGCCTGCAATATGGTTCTGCCAATGTTTCACACCTCGATGCACTGCGCTGGGCAACGTCAGGCTCAGCACGCGCAATGGGCAGAACCGACATTGGTACGCTAGAGGTTGGCAAACAAGCCGACCTCGCAATGTTCAAACTCGATGATATTCGTTTCTCTGGTAGCCACGATCCACTCGCTGCATTACTACTTTGTGGCGCTCAACAAGCGGATAAAGTGATGGTGGCCGGAAAATGGCGAGTTAACGATGGTGCCGTTATTGGCGTAGACATGGAGCAACTGATGCACCGCCACCATTCTGCCGCAATGAAGCTAGGTAAACTGGCGATGAATAACTAGAGTTTCTATATTTTGAACTCACCAAAACAAAAGGCCGACATCGTGTCGGCTTTTTAATAATATAAATAAGAGCAACTTATGGTTTTGGGTAAATTGTAAATTTGACAAAAATAAAATAACTCGTCATTTATTGATACAGAACAATGAAAATACAACACTTGAAATCGTCAAGTGCAAAGATTCTAAAACAAGTAAAACATAGTATTTATTATCAATATGATAGGACTGTTATTCGATTTGGTTATATTGCTTATAACCCATTAAACCCCTTCAGAATATATATTATATATGCCCGCATTATTTATATAACCAATCATATCCAATGAAGTTTCAATCTAAAATAATTATCGCTTCGAGCCTGCTATTTTCATCAGTTGCTATCACCATTGACTTTATCCAACAAAAAGCAACGAATAGCACTTTTAAAAACAATATCGAAACCAGTGTCGCGGAGTTGACAAAGAGTATTAGCTTTACCGTGGCACATGAGTTGAGCGCTAAACGACAGCTCGTAAATTCAGTGACTCACTCATTGAATGTGATTGATGCATCTAATACGGCTCTGGCGCGAAAGTCTATTTCTACTCCTTCACTTAAAAATAGCTTTCAAGCGGTTGGTATTGGTTATGAAGAAAACGGAAAACTGATTTCAAACGACGGATGGCTTCCGCCTGATGATTATGACGTCCGTAAACGACCTTGGTACCGTGCAGCCAGTGAATCAAATGATGTTGTTGTTACTTTGCCTTATATTGACTCTTCAACGGGAGAAATGATTGTTTCGATATCTTCGTCGTTAGCCGATAAGAATGGGAAGTTTATCGGCAATATTGTTTTCGATGTGTCATTGAAACCACTAGCCAATCTTGTCAATCAAACCGATCTCTTTAACTCAGGTTATCTATTTATGATGACAGGCGACGGAACGGTGATCGCCCATCCAAATACCGATTACAACGGTTCTTCGTTTACAGATTTCATCCCTAATGCTCAATTAGCACCTGGTATAACAGAAGTCACAATCGATGGTGTTAAGCATTTAATCAGCTTGCACAAGGTGGCTGGTGAACCTTGGTATGTTGGTTCAGTCATCGATGAACAGCGTGTTTTCTCTGACCTAACACAACTCAACTATCAGATCATCGGTTTTAGTGCTCTGTCATTAATTGTAGTGATTGCAATGTTGTATTGGCTCATTTTATATCTATTTAAACCAGTCAACGAGCTAAATAGCGCTCTCAAAAATATCGCATCAGGTGATGCCGACCTAACCCACCGTTTAGACACTAACACAGACACAGAATTCGCTGAGCTAGCAACCAATTTCAATCAGTTTGTGACAACTCTACAGCAACAGATGAAAGACTCTATAGTCGTTTCTGACGCAGTTAAGGAGCATGCACAACTGACACAGAGTGCTACGCGAGAAACAGAGCAAAGTATCAATCTCCAAATGTCTGAATTAAACGACTTAGTCACAGCAATTGGACAAATGACTATTTCGGCGCAAGAGACGGCACAAAATACGCAACATGCCGCTAAAAACGCGAATGATGCACAAGAAAAAGTATTAGAAAGTACCTCCGTAGTTAAGCAAACGGAAAGTAATATCGAAAGCTTATCGAACGATATCCATCAAGCTGTCGCTCACTCGCATGCCTTGGAAGAAACGACGGAAAGCATAGGTAGCATCATTGAAGTTATCAACGAAATTGCTAATCAAACCAATCTGCTAGCCCTCAATGCAACGATAGAATCAGCAAGAGCAGGACAGGCTGGTCGAGGGTTCGCAGTCGTCGCAGATCATGTTCGCTTGCTCTCTATCCGAACGCAAGAATCAACGCGAGAGATACATACGAAGATCGAACAACTACGCTCAGGAACCAGTTCGATGGCCGACTCAATTTTAGTCAGCGAACGTAATGCTCAAGAAGCTGTTGATTGCGCCCGCAGAGCCACTACAGCATTGCAATTAGTACAACAGAATATTATGAATATTTCGGAATTTACTCGCCAAATTGCAACAACAGCTGAAGAGCAAAGCGCCGTTTCCTTAGAAGTCGGTCGGAACACTCAGCAAATTACAGAGATCAGTCAGCAAGTTACAACACAAGCTGAAAAAACTACTGATCATATGAATACTCAACTTACTGAGATCGAGAAGCAGCAACACATTCTCAAGCGTTTCAAATTATCGAATTAATGCAGTAGAGAAAACATGTTATTCATCAAAGCGTTAAATCAAGATAACGGCGGTTTCAACATCTTACTTGGTGATTACAAAATACATTCGGTATTTCAACCTATCTTCCAAACTCAAAGTAAGGCGTTGATGGGTTATGAAGCCTTAGTTCGTTGCGCCAATAACCGAGGAGAGTTGATATCACCCTCAAAGTTGTTTGATTCTACACAGCCTCAACTTTCACGAATTAAAACCGATCTCGTGGCAGCGACGCTACATGCTTTGAACTACCGAAAAAACAAAAATACGATTACGGGAAAACTATTTATAAACATCAACCCGGCCAGTATCTCCTACTTACACAACCACCAGCGAGTATGGAAAACCATGCTCAAGTCTGTTCATAATAATAGTATTAGTCGCTGTGAGTATAACTTTGAGAATTTAGTCATTGAAATTGTTGAGAAGGCCTCTGACTCAAACAGTACATTTATTCAGCAGCTCATTACTTTTAAGGAACAAGGTTGTTTGCTCGCGGTGGATGATTTTGGTTCTGGGAAATCAGACTTAAAGAGAATTAAGCAAGTCAACCCAGACATTGTAAAGCTTGATAAAACTATACTTAGGAAGCTTCGGAATAGACCCATCGAATCTTGTTGGAATCTCAAAAAGAAGTTGTCGCTTGAAAATGAACTCATTGTTATGGAAGGTATTGAAAACGAGTCTGATATGCAAATAGCCAAACAATCAGGTGTAGAGTTCGTTCAGGGCTATTACTTAGGCTATCCAAGCACTCGTCCTAGTCAGACTGCCCTAGAAACCTAACCTTAATTTCCTTAGATACCTCATTCCATCATGCCTTGTGGTGAACAAATAGAGAACTTATCGATGATCATCTGAGATTGATTGTAGAACTCATCAGCAATCCAGTCTGTAGGGTGCTCACAGGATCAATAATATTAAGGCCGACATGATATCGGCCTTGCTTGTTCATTCACTCTATTCGATTTTAGAAACCGATTTACATCCTAATCCATCAAGCTCTTCGACTTAATCGCTTTCTTAGAAAGCTCTTTGGCAAACGCTTTGATATCTCTTTCAAACTCATCGACGCTTTGGCGGATTTCATCCAGTTGAACCGTCTGCATCACTCGGTTTTCCATTACGATTTGGCCGTTAACGATAGTGGTGTCGATGTTGCTTGGGTTCGCTTGGTAAACCAAAGTCGCGTATGGGTCGTAACTTGGCATCATGTTCGCCGATTGTGTCTCTACAATCACGATATCTGCTTTCTTTCCGACTTCAAGAGAACCGATTTTATCTTCCATGTGCAGGGCTTTCGCACCGCCTAATGTCGCCATCTCAATCACTTGCTCAGGAATCATGATCGTGCGATCAGAATACTTTAAGCGCTGCATGTTTGCGGCGTAACTTAGGGTACGCATGATATCAACTTGGTTTGAGCTCATTGGACCGTCCGTTCCCAAACCAATACGCATATCAGCTCGGTACATTTCCCACGCAGGAGCTATTCCTGTCGCACCTTTGGCATTCGCCATTGGATTGTATGAGATACCCGCATCGGCCTGCTTCAATAGTTTTTGGTCGTTCTCTGAAAGGTGGATACCATGCGCAATCACTACGCGCGCATCAAGCACACCGATTTCATCCATGTATTCAACTGGTGACGTGGCTTCGGTTTCATCTTTGATACGCTTTTCTTCATTCGGAAATTCAGCAACGTGAATCAGCACTGGCACATCGTATTGAGCCGATAGCTTATTAATTTCTTGAAGCTTATCTTTACTCACGGTGTACACCGCATGTGGTGCATAAGCAGGCGTGATTAGCTCATCGTTTTTGTACTGCTCGATAAAGCCTTTGGCATACTCTATCCCACCGTAAGGTTCTTTGGCATCGACCACAGGAAACTTAATCACAGTTTCACCCAACACGGCACGCAAGCCAACTTCTTTGGTCGCCTTAGCCATTTCATCCATGTGGTAATACATGTCGGCGTAAGTTGTCACACCACTTTGCGCTAATTCGATGCTGCCTAGCTTAGTCGCGTTGTAAATCAGTTCACGGCTTAACTTTTCGGCTTCTAGAGGGAAGAAGTAAGCAAACAGACGATTCGAGATGCCCTCTTCCCCTAAGCCACGAAACGCGATCATAGGTAAATGGTTGTGAGCATTGACCATGCCCGGCATGACGATTCCATCTTGAGCATCAATCACTTTTTCTGCGCGATATTGAGTCATTAAATCCTCGTTACCGACTGCGATGATCTGGTCGTTTTTCACCACTACAACGCCATCTTCAATCACATCCATTTTTGAATTGATCGTGAGAACCTGTCCATTGGTGATGATCAGATCGGCGTTGTATGTTTGCGTCGCGACCGTCGAACCACAGCCTGCCAGTAGAACTGTGCTGATAGTGCATGCCAAGCTTTTGAGCGTCATTGCTAAACCTTAATGTTGTGCGTGTAATATTGTTAGAAGGTTAGTTTTTTCCTTTAAAAAAGATCACCGCTAAATTTTTGCGACACTATAACCTTACCTTTAAATAAAATGGCATACCTAATCGAGCAAAATACAAGATAAATGAGTTATTGCACAACAGGTCACAAAAGTAGCTTTGCACATATGCTCACTCACATGCACAAACAAAAAAGGCCTGCAATCGCAGACCCCAAAAAAACGTTCAAACAACATTAGCTTTTAACACCACAGCCTTTAATCACTAGCTGCGTGATGAACTCAGCGGCATCTTCATAATCTTTGTCATCGAGCTGATCTTTCTGCATTACGCTGCAAATCTGCCATCCAAAATCAGCGTAAGTTTGAGTGGCCGCCCAAATGGTAAACATCAGGTGGTGTGCAGGAACGTCATCCATTAAGCCTTGTGCTGACCACGTTGAGAACTTATCGAGGATCATCTGGGATTGCTTATACAGTTCATCACCAATCTCTTTCGGCAATACTTTAGCGCCAGACATCACTTCGTTAGCAAATACCTTAGAGGCGTGCGGATGGTCACGAGAAATGATCAGCTTGGTTTGAATATATTGAGATAGGGCTTCAACAGGATCGCTGAGCTCTTCAATCGGACGTGACGCTTCCAGTAAGGGCTGAGTGACGGTTTCTAGAACGGCATTGTAGAGCTTATCTTTGGAGCTGAAATAATAGAATACATTAGGTTTAGGGATGTCGGCCGCTTTCGCGATATCAGCCATTTTTGTTGCGGCATATCCATGAGTAGCGAATTGTTCACACGCGACTTCGATGATTAAATCTTGATTCTTTTGTCTGATCCTAGACATGTTGCATCCTTTACAGCTCATTACTAAAGCCATAGTAATCAACGTGCTTCATTAGTCCAGAAGATAATCTCAGAACTCGAGGTCACAACATTGATAGCAATAAAATGGTCGCTCTTATGTGGGGAAGAGCGACCATTCAATTGTATGCGTTTTCGAACTTTAAGGTTTTTCAGCCTATTCGAACTGTTCAGGTTAAAGAATCAATATTGCGCGGAAGTCATTCACGTTGGTTAGCGTCGGCCCTGTGGTCAACAACACACCGACTTGCTTAAAGAAGTCGTAGCTATTGTTGGCATCGAGATAGTCTTGCGCTTTAAGCGACAGGCTCGAACCTTGTTGCCATGTTTGAGGCGTGATCCACGCACCTGCATTATCTTCAACACCATCAATGCCATCAGTATCAGCCGCCAGAGCAAATATGTTTTCCTGCCCTTTTAACTCGCTATACAAGCTTAAAAGGAACTCACAATTACGCCCACCGCGACCATTGCCTTTAACGGTTACTGTGGTTTCACCACCGGAAAGTATCACGCAAGGCGTATCAAATGGGTGCTTGTTATTAGCGACTTGCTTGGCCAACGCAGCATGAACCTTCGCTACATCTCGAGCTTCCCCCTCAATGCAGTCACTCAGCACATAGGCAGGTATACCTAAACCTTCGGCCTCTGCCGCGGCTGCTTCCAATGCCGACATCGGCGTGGCAATAATATGGTGCTCTGCGTTTTTCCAACAAGCGTCATCCGGCTTCACGGTTTCTGACTCTGGATTATTTAACCATTCAAATGCCGAGCGTGGTGTTTCTATCTGGTAACGTTCTAAAATTGCCATCGCATCAAAACGTGTCGTTGTGTCAGGTACGGTTGGGCCTGATGCAATCACACTGATGTCATCGCCCGGTACATCTGAAATCGCTAAAGAGACTACTCTTGCTGGATACGCAGCTTTCGCTAGTCGCCCACCTTTGATAGACGATAAGTGTTTACGCACACAGTTCATCTCATCAATGGCGGCGCCCGACTTGAGCAGCGCCTTATTGATTTGTTGCTTCTCAGCCAAGCTAATGTCGCCACCGGGCAGGCTTAGCAAAGCAGAACCGCCGCCAGACAGTAGACAAATAACGGTGTCGTCAGCACTCAGACCACTCACTAATTCCAGCATACGTTGGCTCACTTCTAAGCCCATGGCATCCGGGACGGGGTGCGCCGCTTCGATCACCTCAATGTGTTCGCAAGGTTCGGTGTGTTCGTAGCGGGTCACGACGAGACCTTCAAGGTCACGCAGTGCGAGATCTTGCTGTTGCTTAACTTGCCAGACGGCCTCTAGCTCAGCGGCCATCGACGCGGCGGCTTTTCCTGCGCCAATTACCACAGTTCGCCCAGCTTGGTTAGCTGAGCGGTAAAAAATGTCTTGAGGAAGAAAAGGTTCGATGTGATTTTTAGGTAGCGCCTGATTAACAGCACTTGAGAAAAGGGTTTGCAGAAACTGCTTAGCATCAATGTCCATCAGCCACTCCTTAGTTGACGGAGAAAAAAAGAACCCCGATACAAGGCCAAAGGGTGCCTGCTAAGATCAAGTTGGAAAGGAACAACTTCAACCTCTGACTCGTATCAGGAACGCGTATAAAAGGAGACGAAACTACGCGATTTATAAACAAACTGTTTGAAACTGGTGGGCTACGAATCAATAGCAGCCCGAATTAATTAATGGATAATCGGTTGATTGACTAACCACTAAACAGACAAACCGTTAATTAGATTAACGAATCGAGTGGTCAGAACGTTTCTCAATCGCTTGAATAAGCGCAGAGTGGTCCCAACCTTCTCCGCCCATTTCGGCACACTCGCCAAACAGCTCTTGAGCGTTAGCCGTGTTCGGTAGCGCGACACCCAACTCTTGCGCGCCCGTTAGCGCTAAGTTGAGGTCTTTTTGGTGAAGTGAGATTCTAAAGCCAGGGTCGAATGTGCCTTCAACCATGCGCTCGCCGTGCACTTCCAAGATCTTAGAGTTAGCAAAGCCACCTAATAGCGCCTGACGAACTCGTGCTGGATCAGCGCCGGCTTTCGAAGCAAAGACTAACGCTTCAGACACGGCTTCGATATTCAGCGCCACAATAATTTGATTTGCGACCTTACAGGTTTGACCTGCGCCGTTGTCGCCTACTAGCGTGATGTTCTTACCCATGATTTCGAAAAGAGGTCGTGCTTTATCAAAGGCGTCTTGCTCACCGCCCACCATGATAGTCAGAGCCGCGTTTATCGCGCCAACTTCACCACCTGAAACCGGAGCATCAAGGTATGAAGCACCACCTTCGTTGATTCGAGCGGCAATGGCTTTGGTTGCGATTGGCGAGATTGAACTCATATCGATAACCAGTTTCCCAGTTGCTCCGCCCGCCGTGAGGCCTTTCTCGACGCCGTTGTCACCAAACAGGACATCTTCAACTTGAGGGGTATTCGGCACCATTAGGATAATGATATCCGCTGCTTCAGCCGCTTCTGCTGGTGAGTGGCAGACCGTTGCGCCCGCTGCCACAAGATCAGCAGGTGCTGCATTAAAGTGATCAGACAGAATCAAATCGTGACCTGCTTTTTGAAGGTTACTCGCCATAGGTTTACCCATGATGCCAGTTCCGATAAATGCAATTTTAGACATGTTGTTCTCCTTAACGTTTGAGGGTTACCAGACGCAATTAACGGTACTGGTGCAGCCAACCAAGGCCTTCTGTCGTTGTCGTTTTAGGTTTATATTCGCAGCCCACCCAGCCTTGATAACCAAGCTCATCAAGATAGTTGAGCACGAATGGGTAGTTGATTTCGCCAGTACCCGGTTCGTGTCGGCCTGGGTTATCCGCCAGTTGCACGTGTGCAATTTGACCAATGTTCTGTTGCATGGTCGGCGTAAGATCGCCTTCCATAATTTGCATATGATAAATATCGTATTGGATAGAAAGGTTATCGCTCCCTACCTCTTTGATGATCGCTTTAGCTTGCTCTGTGGTATTCAAGAAGAAGCCCGGAATATCGCGGGTATTGATCGCTTCTATCACTAAGCTGATGCCTTCTGCTGCTAGCGCGTTCGCCGCGTAATGCAGGTTGATCACAAACGCTGATTGCGCGTCTTGTTGGGTCACACCTTGTGGAACAATCCCGGCCAAGCAATTCACTTGAGCACAGCCGAGCGATTTTGCGTAAGCGATGGCTTTAGGTACACCCGCTTGAAACTCTTCAACTCGTGCTGGGTCTACCGCGATACCACGATCACCAGCATCCCAATCACCCGCAGGCAAGTTAAATAGCACTTGCTCTAGGTTATTAGCGTCGAGCTTTGCTTTGATTGCCTGAGCATCAAAGGCGTAAGGGAAAAGGTATTCCACACCTTGAAAGCCCGCTTCTGCAGCGGCCTCAAAGCGATCCATAAAATCAACTTCCGTGAATAACATTGACAAGTTTGCTGCAAATTTTGCCATGACTCTGTCCTTATTCTTTATCTGTGTAAATCTGGTTGTTTGTAGTAAAGCCTCGCTCTATCAGAGGCTTTTCGTAGGGCTAAACCTCAGCTCTACGGATACACATTACTTGATGATTACTTGTACGCCAGCGCCGTTGGAGCATCGCCGCGGCTTTCGGCAAGTGGCTCAAATTCGTTGATGGCGTTGATCTCTACGCCCATCGCAATATTGGTCACTCGCTCAAGAATCAGCTCAACAACAACCGGTACTTTATGCTTGTTCATCAGCTCTTTAGCTTGCTCAAACGCAGCGGCAATTTGCTCTGGTTCACGAACTCGAATCGCCTTACAGCCTAAACCTTCAACAACCGCGACATGGTCAACACCGTAGCCTTCAAGCTCTGGCGCATTCTGGTTATCAAACGCCAGTTGTACACAATAATCGATATCAAATTGACGCTGTGCTTGGCGAATCAAACCTAAGTACGAGTTGTTCACCAACACATGAATGTATGGCAGGTTGAATTGAGCACCTACTGCCAGTTCTTCGATCATAAATTGGAAATCATAATCACCAGAGATAGCAACAATATCGCGATCTGGATCGGCCGCTCGTACACCCAATGCGGCTGGTGTTGTCCAACCTAACGGGCCAGCTTGACCACAGTTGATCCAGTTACGAGGCTTATAAACATGCAGGAACTGAGCGGCAGCGATTTGCGACAAACCAATGGTGCTCACATAACAAGTGTCACGACCAAATGCCTTGTTCATCTCTTCATAAACACGCATCGGTTTCATTGGTGCTTCATCGAAATTGGTTTTACGCAGCATGGTCGATTTGCGTTCCTGACACTCACTTGCCCAAGCATTTCGGTTTGGCAGCTTGCCAGCGTCACGCCACTCTTGCGCCACTTCAACCATTAGCTCTAGCGCAGCTTTCGCATCAGAGACAATCCCTAAATCTGGGCAGAACACGCGGCCGATTTGAGTTGGTTCAATGTCCACATGTACAAACTTACGACCTTCGGTGTAAACATCCACGGACCCGGTATGACGGTTGGCCCAACGGTTACCGACACCAAACACGAAGTCAGAGTTGAGCATGGTTTCGTTACCGTAACGGTGAGAAGTTTGTAGCCCCACCATGCCCGCCATTAAGTCATGGTCATCTGGGATAGAGCCCCAGCCCATCAAGGTTGGGATTACTGGCACACCGGTGATTTCGGCGAACTGTTGGAGCAATTCAGACGCGCCAGCGTTAATCACGCCACCACCCGATACAATCAGCGGTTTTTCCGATTGAGACATCATAGTTAATGCTTTCTCAACCTGCGCGCGAGTTGCTTGCGGTTTGTAAGGTTCTAGCGGTTCATAGGTATCGATATCAAACTCAATCTCAGCCAGCTGAACATCAATAGGTAGATCAATCAGAATTGGCCCCGGACGACCCGAACGCATCAAATGAAAGGCTTTTTGGAATGCGCGTGGCACTTGTGCAGGTTCCAGCACCGTGGTTGCCCATTTAGTGACTGGTTTAGCGATAGATTCAATGTCGACCGCTTGGAAATCTTCTTTGTGAAGACGAGCACGTGGCGCTTGGCCGGTGATGCATAGAATTGGGATCGAATCTGCAGACGCAGAATAAAGGCCCGTGATCATGTCCGTTCCCGCAGGGCCAGAGGTACCAATACACACACCTATATTGCCTTGATTAGTACGCGTGTACCCTTCAGCCATATGGGATGCACCCTCTACGTGACGAGCTAAGACGTGGTCGATTCCTCCGAGCTTTTTCATAGCCGCATACATAGGGTTAATTGCTGCGCCGGGAACACCAAATGCGATGTCTACACCTTCACGTTTAAGCACTTCTACCGCTGCTTCAATCGCTTTCATAATTGCCATTCGAACCTCCAGTTCAGATTGTATACAATTAAACTAACTTTTGTGTACTATGAACCATCCTCACTATTTATCAACCCCAGAATGAAACAATTTTGTTACACCAACCCATCACATTAAGTACGCACTTACCCTGAAAAGCTTACAATTCATTACTTTACATAAAATATCTTTACGTAAAAATAAATTACAAAAAGATCAAATGATAAATAAATGTTAAATACCGTTTGCTTGTTTACAATTTCTACAATATAAATACCCTTAAAAAGGGCATTTTGTATACAAAGTGACATCGTATTGTTTAAAGGAGACAACAATGATGAATGACGTAAAAGAGAGAGAAGAAGTACAATGTATGCAGGTACTTGGGAAGATGGACAACTCCGAGTACAAAGAGATCTTGTCTAAAGATGCATTAAAATTCTTAGAAGCTCTCGTCAATAAGTTTGGAGATCGCCGTCATACCCTGCTAAGTGACCGCGACGTAAAGCAAGCTCAATATGACGAGGGTGAGTTACCCAATTTCAGAAAAGACACAATTTCCATTCGCCAGAATAAAGAGTGGAAAGTGGCAACACCGCCACCAGAGCTACTCGATCGCCGAGTAGAGATCACCGGGCCTATCGAAAGAAAGATGGTGATCAACGCGCTAAACTCAGGCGCGAAAGTCTTCATGTGCTGCTTTGAAGATGCGTCTTCTCCTACTTGGGCCAATATGGTCGAAGGGCAAATCAACCTAAGAGACGCCAACCTTGGCACCATTAGTTATTTCGATGAGAAAAAGCAGAAGCGTTACCAATTAAACGACGATCCTGCACTGCTGATCGCACGCCCACGAGGGATCCACCTTCCTGAGCAATCCATCCAATTCAACAATCAGCCTATCGGCGGTTGCTTGATGGACTTCGCCTTGTACTTTTTCCACAACTATCAATCACGTGCACAACAAGGTTTAGGGGTTTACTACTACATTCCAAAGCTAGAAAGCATGGAAGAAGCACAATGGTGGGACGATATTTTCAGCTTCACCGAAAACTATTTCCATGTACCAAAAGGCACCATTCGCGCGACAGTATTGATCGAAACGCTACCAGCCGTATTCCAAATGGAAGAGATCTTGTACGCCATGCGTGATCACATCGTTGCGATGAACTGTGGCCGTTGGGATTACATCTTCAGCTACATCAAAACTCTGAAGAACCATAAAGACCGCATCCTGCCAGATCGTCATGGGATCTGCATGGATCAAGAATTCCTCAACGCCTATAGCCAACTGTTAGTGCGTACTTGTCACGCTCGTGGCGCATTAGCAATGGGTGGGATGTCAGCCTTTATTCCAGCAAAAGACCCGCAAGAAATGGCGCGTGTAACCGCCAAGGTTATCGAAGATAAACAAAGAGAATCTCAGAACGGACATGATGGAACATGGGTTGCGCACCCTGCGCTGGTTGATTTGGCAATGTCGATCTTTGATAAGCACTTAGATAGCAAAGTAAACCAAATGGATTTCCAAAGCCCAGAGCATGTGATCAACGCCGACACGCTACTCAAGCCTTGTGAGGGCAGTCGCGACGAAGCAGGAGTACGTAAGAATATACGCATCGCGCTGTATTACATCGAAGCTTGGATTCAAGGCTACGGCTGTGTGCCTATCTACGGCCTTATGGAAGATGCCGCGACTGCTGAGATCTCGAGAGCCAATATTTGGCAGTGGATCCACCACGGGGTAACACTCGATGATGGCCAAACCTTTACCAAATCACTATTCCACTCTTGGCTTTACCAAGAGCTAGACACCATAAAACATGAAGTCGGAGACTCGCGCTATGCAGCAGGTCGATTTGAAGAGACAGCTGATCTTTTCTATCAACTTTCTACAGCCAAAGAGTTCGCTGCCTTCCTAACTTTACCCAGCTATGGGCTATTACAAGAGTCCAGTTAGGACTCTTGTACCGAGCTGAATCAGTCAATGATATTCACAACAAGAGTAATGATTGGCAGGCTTAGCTTGGTACACGGCCCCTTGAAAAACTAGGAGATAACATGGGAAGTTTGACTCTACAACAAGCGTTAACCATCATCGATGGCACCTTAAAAGCAGGAAACAAGATCCACACAGAACCTTTGACGGTCGCCGTCTTAGACAGCGGTGGAAAACTGATTTCTTTGCAACGTCAAGACGGCTCTAGCATGATGCGACCAGACATCGCGATTGCTAAAGCGTGGGGGGCACTCGCACTGGGTTGTTCCTCTAGAAAACTCGCCCAAGATGCTGACAACCGACCAGCATTCATCTCCGCCGTAAACGTGCTGGCACACGGAAACATGGTGCCAGTACCAGGGGGGCTACTGATTCGAGACAAAGATAAAACGGTACTGGGCGCTATCGGGGTTAGCGGCGATATATCAGATATCGACGAAAGCTGCGCCATTAATGGCATTGGCTGTGCTGAACTGTTTAGCGACGAGATGCTGCAAGCTTAACTAGCCAATTAGCTGTACTTGAAATTCTTAGACAAGAACAAAAAAACCGAAGCTATTAAGCTTCGGTTTTTTAATGAATATAAAAGGAGGTCAACAATACTACTCGTACGCACTCAACCATGTTTTCAGTAGCTGGTTAGTATTTTTCTTCTGGCTCGCAGACAGAGATTTCACCAGCTTCTTCTGCGTTTCAACATGCTCAGTCATCATTTGGTCAATCAAAATCAAACCATCTTTGGTTAACTGAACACTCACGCTGCGTCTGTCTTCTTTACTGTGCTCACGACTGATCAGCCCTTTAGCTTCTAGCTTATCAAGGCGATTGGTCATCGCGCCTGATGTCAGCATCATCGAGCCAATCAATTCTGATGGCGTGAGTCGATAAGGCTTTCCAGAGCGTCGCAAGGTGGCCAGCACATCAAACTCACCCAGCTTCATGTCGTATTTTTTATGAAGCTCGGCAACCTGCGTCTCCATATACTTGGCAATACGCATAATCCGGCCCATCATTGCCATAGGCTCAGTTTCTAATTCGGGCTTTTCCTTTGCCCATTGCTCTACAACGCGGTCGATAGCATCCATTTGCAATCTAGCTCCGTGATTAGTCTTGTTTACTTCAAACTAGTTTAACATAAAGATACTTTACAACCACTAGTTCTCAGTATACAGTTCACACAATAGTTATCTTAACGTAAAGATATTTTAAATGAACATATTATTAGCAATGATCCCCGCGTTCTTTTGGGGAACAACCTATGCAGTGACGCAATTTACGCTACAGGAGTGGCCACCATTATTATTAGGTGCTTTGCGTGCGTTACCTGCTGGTTTGTTATTGCTAGCAGTAAAGCCGACACTGCCTAAAAAAGGCGAGTGGCAGATCATTTTCACATTGGGCCTTATCAATATTGCGACCTTCTTTGGCCTGATCTTCGTGATGGCACTAACGCTGCCTTCAGCGATTTCTGGCGTGGGTATGATCTCTGTGCCTGTGTTCGCGATGATCTTCCATTGGGTAGTGAAAAAGCAGCGCCCGCATTTGATTCAAGCCCTGTCTGGTATTGGCTTGATCACCTTAGCGTGGATACTGTTTAACCCAAGCCAAATCGCTTTGAATCCAATCGGTTTAGGTGCAATGTTCGCCGCAATCATGTGTATTGTCATCGGTAGCAGCATTACCAAGTCACTGGGTAATCGAATGCACTGGTGGAAGGTATTAACGTGGCAGCTGATTCTAGGCGGTGTGATTTTGTCTGTCGCGTCTGGCGTTCATGCGTTCATCGACCCGCAACCTTATGTTAATGCTGTCACTCATTTCGATACTCGCAACGCAATGGGTCTATTGTGGGTAATTGGGCTAAATACAGCACTAGGTTACGGCATGTATGTATGGTTACTACAACGCATGTCAGTGGTCGATTTCACCTTCGGTGGCATCGCTAACCCAGTGGCTGGCATCGTTACGGGGATGGTGTTGATGGGTGAATCCTTTACTCCAGTACAGTATTCACTGATGACAGGCATGATCGTGATGTCACTACTACCACAGCTTATTCTGGCAGTAAGGCAAACCAAAACGGTCAAACCCGTTACGCAGTAAAAGATTTAGGTTGTTACTTATAAACCCGCCAAGTGCGGGTTTTTCTTTACAGGCATCACACCTATATAAAATATGTATTTGTTCTCGTACCGACCCAACCTTATAGTTAAATAACTAATAATAAGGTGCTCAATATGGCAAAAGACTTGTTTTCTAGCTTAGATTTAAATCTACTGCGAACTTTTATGATCCTGCATCAAGAGCGGAATATGCGCAAAGCATCCGAACGTTTGTTCGTATCTCAACCGGCGATCAGTAAAGCTCTACAAAGATTGCGCGATCATTTTGGCGATGAGCTATTTGTAAAAACGCACCACGGATTACGTGCAACTGATCACGCGACTATGCTAGCGGAAAGCATTTCACCAATACTTGATGAACTTTCTTTCGCTATTAATAACAGCAATGATTTTAATCCCGCCGAACTACAAGGAGTGGTCAAAGTCGCATTGTCCCCATATTTGCTGTCGTCTCTTTCAAGTAAGCTCTTTAAAGCCATTCGTTCTGAAGCACCACTAGTACAAATTCAGCTATTGAATTGGTCAGGTACAACCATGACCGACATTATTAATGATGAAGTTTACATAGGGTTGAACTACGAGATTAACCATGCCCCTAAAGAACTACTGCAAAAACCTATTGCACAAGATACTTTCAAAGGGTATGTCAGGAAAGATCACCCATACGAAAAAGAATTTTTAGAAATTAAAGACGGGGTAAATTTTGAATTAGCTTCAGTCATTGCGGTTGATTGGAATTCACACCAGTCACAAGCGGAGAAAATACTCAAAGTAAAAGGGTTGAAAGCAAACATTGGTTTTCGTTCAGAATTACCGTCTGCAGTTATTGATGTCGTCAAAAACTCAGACATGTTATTCCCAGCATCTAAATTCCTAGATATTGAACAAGAAACCTCATTAAGAGCCATCAAGTTGCTGTTTGATAGTAGCTATTACGAACCAACGGTTTGTGCGTACTATCATCACAAAAACCGAAATAGCCCAATGACGCTGTGGTTGAGGAAAATACTTGAATCACAACTCAATAATAACCAGTAGTTATCACCCTCTTTACTCTGTTTCATTAATAACTCATCGTTAAGGCCTCTATTCTTTTAAGAGATTAGAGGCTTTTTTGTTCAGTCCATATACTTCTCTCATCGGCTAGGAACGCCACATAACACTGCAAGAAGCAAACTTTGTTCCTAACAATTATTTGAGAGTAAACCATGAAACTAAAATTACTGAGCGCTGCTATTGCGGCAACATTCCTTGCTGGTTGTTCTTCTTCTGGTTCAAGTAGCAATCCACCAGCAGCTCAAGATGGGATTGCAGATGTTACTTACTTCCAAGGCGAAAACTTGGACGCAGCTCGTGTAGTCGGTGATGAAGGCAACTACAACGCATTAATTATTCGTGATATATCGAGTGAAAATGGTGAAACAACCACTTTAGTTTTAATTGATGGCAACCTGTATCACATTGAAGATGGTGTTGTTACTGATAACGACCACAATGAAATTGGTCACATCGAAAATCAAGGCGACCAAATCGTGTTTAACGGCGTGGTAAACGGTGAAAAAGTCGAAGTTACACTTACGGTTGTCGATGGACGTTTGATTGCAGATTCTGTTGTTATTGAAACACCACCAAAGTGGGGGGACGAAGGCGCAAGCTCAATTAAGTTAATTCCTGTTGATGGAAAAACACTGATTTTTGTTGGAGACGAACTAATCGGCTCAGTTAGTGATGATGGTTACGTTATCAAGGATGGACAAATTGTAGGTGAATTCAAAGGTAGTTCCGACGAAGGCACCGTGACACTGTACAACGGGACATCCCTCAATTACTCAGTATCGACTGAAACTACCATTGTCACCGTACACAAAGACGGAATGATCTACACATGGGATAGTGCGACAGGAGACACTAATGTATCTATTGATGGCGATACTGACAACGGCTGGGGTTTAACAGATCCTGACTACGGAGTTGGCTTCGAATTCGAAATGGTTGACGATAATAAACTCGTTGTCACTTTAGGTGCGAGTGAAGTAACAATTACTGATACAGCTACCGGTGTCATTATATCAGGAGATGAAGGCCGCAGCACTGTTTCTGTAAAGACAGTGAACGCTTACAAAGAAGCAATGACTCATCTAACAAAAGAAGAACAGAAATTCCTGGCACTTGCGTTTATTGCCAATGAAGGTGCTGGTGCCATCAATGAAGATATGCGAGTGAAAGCTTGGACTGTAACTAAAGAGATGACGAAAGAGTGGTCTCAAGACAACAAGCTAACCATGTTGAAAATCGCGAACATTGAAATGGATCTTCAAGGCAATTCTTTGGGCTACTACTTATTAACTGGTGAAAAGAAAACTGTAGATGAACTTCGCACGGCTGCGAAAGGAGCTATCTCAGACGCAGTTAATGACTGGATTCCTGCAAAGCCAAATCTAACCGCTGAGCAAAAAGCAGAACTAAAACAGAAAGTTCAATCACTTTCACAAGAGCAACGTCAGCAAATCAAACAAGCTGTAAAAGACCGTGTTAGCCGCGGCTAAATAAAACAGTGAATAAAAGCAAAGGAGCCGCTTTCTAAGTGGCTCCTTTTTGTTTGAACCAAGGTTGAAAGTGAAATGAAACGAATATCTTTGGCAATGGCTATGCTGGTGACACTCAGTGTTTCCGCTAACGACCACCAGCTACAACAACTGAGCTACCATGAACCTAGCCTCAGCTTCCAAACCGCTAAGGCTGGTGATACTTGGGTCGGCACGGTATCAGGCGTGATTCAAGCGACCGATGCGATAAACATTAATGCAGAGATCGACAGCGAAGGCTACCTTGAGCTTGGAACTGGCTATGGCTTAGTCTTAGGGCAATTTTACACCGAAGCTTTCGTTAGCTATGGCCGCGCTGACCTTATTGATATCTATGACGTTGGTATTTTTAGCGGAACGGCGCTTTCAGAAAATATCATGTTGTTTGCCAACACTTCGCATGAATGGCGGAAATTCTCGCTAGCCGATCTTCACGATGCGAATCGCGAATGGAAAAACACCATAGGTACGAGCTATTCACCTTCCAAGCACATGAGTTTTTCCTACTCTTTCAGCCATGATCGCCAATTAACAGGCGAGAAAGGCTATTACAACAGCCAAGATGTCACTTTTACTTTAAAACCTAAATGGGTAGAGCCTTATGTGAAATACACATTCGGTCAAAAGCGCGTTAGTCCGGGAGACGTATTTCGTTCTGATGGCAGCGTTGAGCTAGGCTTCAACCTTCGTTTTTAGTTTACCGTTTCGTGTGGTAGCTCTCTCCCCTTTACGATCTGTTTGAGTAAAGGGGCTTTTTGCTTCATGTAATAACCTTTCCAATCAGTTGCGAATACCGTAATCAACTTAAATCAATTTCGCCGCTTCTTCCTCTGTTTTAACTTTCCATCGTTCAACAAAAACCTCACAAAGAATAATGACTTTACTTTAACTATCTAAAGTGAATTTATTTTCTATAAAATAATTATATTAGAGATTTAATTTCCACAGAAAACTTTAATTAGAGATAAAAAGGCAAAACTTTTCTCCGACTACCTTTCTATACTGTGCCACGTCATTAAGGCGCTACAAGCCTATGATTTAAAATAATTATTAATGAGTAGTCACCATGAATTCGAAGTCGCTAACTATCTTGCTTTTTGTCTCTGTTTGCTTAATTTGGGGAACCACTTGGTTCGCTATGGAAGTAGCATTGCATTCTATCCCACCTATTTTTGCTACTGCGTTACGCTTTTTACTTGCAGCTCCTCTGCTTGCGGTATTGGCGAAAGTCTTCAACCAACCTCTGCTGTTCCCTAAAGGTAAGCGCCAATGGCTGCTTATTGTTGCGCTGATGTATTTCGCAATTCCGTTTACGTTGATGATCTATGGTGAGCAATACATCTCTTCTGGTTTAGCGTCGATCATCTTTGCCAACATGCCTGTGGCTGTGATGCTGATGTCTGGCTTATTCTTAGGTCTACGACTGGCGAAGCACCAGATATTCGGTTTGATTACTGCTGTTGTGAGCCTATGTTTAATCCTTGGCAACGAAATGCAAATGGGTGGCGATGACTACGTAATTGGCACGGTTTGCTTAGGCCTTGCTGTTGCGATTCACGCAGTGATGTATGTATTAGTTCAAAAGCACTGCAAAGGCATTGAAGTACTGACCTACAACGCCGTACCGAGCCTAATTGCAGCTCTATTCTTATTTGCCGTATCAGCTATGGGCGAGAACGTAAATGTTGAATCTTTCACTTGGGATTCAATCTCAGCTGTGGTGTACCTAGGCTTTGTCGCGAGTGTGGGCGGCATTGTTGCTTACTTTAAATTAGGCCAGGTTTCGACACCTTTCCAAGCTTCTATCTGCTTCCTCATTTTCCCTGTAGTTGCGTTGCTAATATCTTGCTACGTCAATGGTGAGGTTCTATCTGAACAATCTCTACTAATGATGATCCCTCTACTTTGTGGCATCTTGCTCACCAAGGCGCCAAAGGGAATTTTCAAGCTGCGTACCGAATTAAAAACGGTAAGAAACTGATCCGCCTGAAACCTATTTTGCGGATTAGATATACACATCCCACATATACAAAAAGCTCCAATATCACTATTGGAGCTTTTTGTTTATTTCATAATATCGAGACCAACATTAGCGCCAGCTAAACATTCGCACTTCATTGCCTTCTTCAGGTGTCTTAGGAATGTTTAAAGACAACGCCAAAGAAACCGCTGCCATCGCAGCACCGATGTAGAAAACCGTTGCAGGGGACGATAACCAAATCACACCAAACACGACCGGAATAACGACTGCGGCAATATGGTTGATGGTGAAAGAGACACCAGCGGTTGATGCCATGTCTGCCGGGTCTGCGATTTTCTGGAAGTAAGTTTTGATCGCCAACGCCAATGCAAAGAACAGGTGATCGACCACATAAAGTGCCGCCGCCCATTCCGCACTTTGCACCAAGCCATAACCGACAAACACACCAATCAAACCCACATACTCGAAGATCAACGCTTTGCGCTCGCCAACCACACCGATAAATCGACCAATGCGCTTTGCAAACAAGAAGTTAAATAGGTAGTTAACTAAGAACAACAATGTAACGTCGGCAGCCGAGTAACCGAACTTCTCTACCATCAAGAAGCCAGCAAACACGGTGAAGATTTGTCTTCTCGCGCCACTCATAAACGTCAGTGCGTAGTAGAGCCAGTAACGCTTCCTTAGCACTAACTTCTTATTCTGTGGCGTATTGGTTTGAAACTCCGGGAACCCAAAGGTCATCACCAAAACCAGAATAAAACCAATACCGCCAGTGATGCCGTACACCCAAGCAAAATCGAGCTTTAGCTGTTCTAACATCACCCAGATAGACCCGTAAGTGATTAAGGATGCCAGTGCGCCGACTGAGATCATCTTACCTAGCATCTCAGGTGCTTCTTCTTTACTCAGCCATTGCAGTGACAAAGACTGCTTCAGCGTTTCAAAATAATGAAAGCCCGTCGACATTAAAATGGTGGTCAACAGCAAACCAGTCAGTGAGGGGAACAAACCCGTAATTGCCGTACCCACAGTGAGCATCGCCAACGATATCAACATGAAGCATTGCTCACGAATGAAAGCCAGCACAAACACCACGGTAAACGCTAAGAAGCCCGGAATCTCGCGCACACTTTGCAGCAAGCCAATATCCGCACCATCAAAGTTCGCTTTCTCAATCACGAAGTTATTAAGCAAAGCCATCCAGCTCGAAAACGCGATCGGCACAACAATCGAAATCAGTAATAAAAAGTTTTGCGGCGTTTTCCAGCTCGCGGTTCTATCGAACATTGACGGACTCCTGTTCGTCTAATTGAGTGAGCACTTGTAAGGTCAGCTGCTCAGTGTAAGGGTTAATCTTCCAATGCTCAGGACTCCACCCTTTTACGAAACGTTGGAAATCAGCCCATGCCACGTAAAACATTGGTCGCCATGCAGTTTCTACCTCATCGAACGAAAGCTGTGGTTGATAGTGCGCCAATGCTTCTTTCAAGTGTTGGAAGTAAGTGTCTAAGACTTGTGATTCAAGCTCTGCGCAATCTTGCGGCCTCACCGCGCTGCTCATGAACAGAGCCACATCTTTCAGCGCACAGCCGAGACCCACATATTGGAAATCGACCGCAGCCACGCGTTCGCTTTCCGAATCAAAACAAAAGTTGGCGAGCTTGGCGTCGCCATGGACTAAGGTCTGATATGGGCATTTTTTTAATAGACGGTCGATGTGCTTGGCTTGGTTCTTCAATGGTAAATCAGCCAATGCATTCAACTCATCGGGGCGAGTATCTAAGTGCCAATAAGTACCGACTTGCCACAATGAGGCTGATTGTTCTTGATCGACATTGATGTGCTTTGCGTGAAAGTTAGCGAGCCATTTAAGACAAGCATCGCGTTGTTTTTTCTCTTTTAGTGTGTAACCAGACGCCAGTTCAAGCTGAGCCTCTTTGGTTGCCAGATCGTCAGAGGTAGCAAGCACATCAAATTGAGAGATCAACGGAAAGCCAATATCCGCTAAGTCTTGCATCACTATCAGCCACTCATTCTCTTCTAATTCACATTGCAGTCCAACAGGTACAGGGCAGCGCTCGTCCCATTGTTGGGTGAACGACTGATACCAAGCTGTTTCCACTTGGTAAGAGTGTACCTTTCGTTGGTGAGAAAGTTTGGTGTTCCACCCTTTCGGATGTTCGGCTTTATCTGGCAACGCGACATGTTTAACAATCACACTCTTGAGTTCAACACGGCTTGCTTGAGAAAAGACCAAGCGAACTAACTCGCCATATCCCCCCCACAGGCGTTGAATCACTTGGACATCAAATCCTTCATGACACCCCAACGAGGTCGCTATTTTTTGATAAAGCTCATTTTGATAAAGCTCTGGCTGATTTTGACTTGAACCCGCTTCAGGTTGAGCTCGATTATTTGACGATATTGATTGAGACATATTACTCGTTGTTATGCTTTATCAGATAGAAGATGTGACCACTGTGGCTGCCTATTCATGTAGTGAACCACATAGCTACAAACCGGCACAATTTTCAAGCCTGCTTGCTCAATTTCAGGCAATACCGACTCCATCATCACCTTACCAAAGCCCTTGCCTTGCAGTTCATCAGGAATGCGTGTCGACGTGATATGTAGTACATCTCCGTCCTTTTGATACTTAACGACCGCGAACTGGTTGGGTTCTAGCTCTACTGTGATCTGGTTCACTTCTTGATCCCATTTTACTGCCTGCATTCTCAACTCCTGCAAATAATTGATACGACAAACAATAAAAGTTTGAAGTATGAGTTCCTTGTAATAGACTAACGCAAGTGCATATAAATAAAACTAAGTACTTACAAACACAGTAAATAATTCAGTGCAATTGGCTTAATATAAAATCAGCAATGATAGAAGGCACTCTATAAATCTATGTGAGTACGTCCATTAAATCTAGCACGTAATAACCCCTTGTTAGCAAGTTACCAATATAACTAACAGACGCATGTTGGCGCATGGAGAACATATAATGAACGCACCCCTGAAGAAGCCTTTGGAGCATAATCAGGCACTTCAAGACCCTCGTAATCGCACCGTTTCCACCATCAATAGCACTGATGCGCTGGCCATGATTGAACACGGCAGTGAACTGACATTAAATGTCTCGACCCCCGTTGGCACGAAGTTTCTCGCCACTACCAAGTTTATCGGTACGCACAGTGATAACTGTATTGTGGTTGAGGTTCCCGAGGTATCCAATGAAGATCTGAACTTTTTCTTTCAAGAAGGTTTTTGGATGACCGCTCGTGCGTATTCTCTCCGAGGTGAAGGCGCGCTTATCCACTTTAGAAGCCAAATTCATCATAAGATTGGTGAACCCTTCCCTATTCTTGTGCTGTCTACACCAAGCACGATGCAAGTGACTCAGCTGCGTAAAGAGACACGCTATGAAGTGAATCTGGCTTCAAGAATCATCTTCAACGACCAACGAGCAAACTGTGAGATACGAGATTTATCCAAAAGTGGTTGTCGTTTCGTTACCTCGCCGACCTCTCGTGCGATTCAGATTGCCGATCGAGTGTCTATTGAGATAACCCCTGAGAACTACAATGGCCCATTAATTCCGCCATTGCGAGGCATCGTCTGTAATCTACAAAAATCGACGCACTACGCTCGATACGGTGTCGAATTTGATGATATTGGCCGAGCTAATGCCAAACACTTGTTGGCCAAATTGAAGTTCGATGGCACCAAGCTCTGCTTGCGAAACGGGTGACGCCTTTTAACACGCGACTTTCACCGAATACCGTAATCCGGCCAAAAACGAATAGCTCACTAGCGAGCCGAATCGTAACCAATAAAAAAGCCATCGACTCTATAATCGATGGCTTTTGCGTTTTGGCTGTTTGTTTATTTGTTTAGCTATCTAGATATTCAAGCTATTTACGCAGTGCGTTCAGTTTAGCTTGGGCGATACCAAAGATAGTATCAATTGGATAACTACCCTCATCACTTGCCTCACCTGCGGCTTTGCCTGTGAACAGCTCAATCGCCTCTGTTACATGGTCAATCGCCCAGATATTAAACTCGCCCTTTTCAACCGCTCTCACGATATCGCTGCGTAGCATCAGGTTGTGAACATTTGAACGCGGGATGATCACCCCTTGTTCGTTTGAACGCCCTTTGATTTCACACACATCAAAGAAACCTTCAATTTTCTCGTTCACACCACCAATTGGCTGAGACTCACCAAACTGGTTCATAGAGCCAGTAATTGCGATATCTTGACGGTTTGGCTGCTTAGAAAACGCTGACACCACCGCACAGAACTCGGCCATACTCGCACTGTCACCATCGACGCCACCATACGATTGTTCGAAGGTGATGTTAGTGGTGAGCGGGACTTTTGCTGTCTTACCAAACACAGAAGAAAGGTAAGCCGACAAGATCATTACCCCTTTCGAGTGAATACTGCCACCTAGGTCTACGTTTCTTTCAATATCAATCACTTCACCATCACCGTAAGCGGTGGTTGCCGTGATTCGGTTCGGTGCACCAAACATATGATCCGTCGTACTAAGTACAGACAACGCATTCACTTGTCCAACCGCCTGACCATCGACATGGATTAGCGTTGTGCCGTTAGTGAAGGTTTCCATCACGCTGTCTTGCAGTCGTCCGACACGCATCTGTTGGTTAGATAACGCTTGGTCGACGTGCGTTGCACGAATCAGATTCGATTTTGAGCCTCTCGCCACGTAGTTTGACTCACGAAGCAGATTAGCAATGTGCGCTGAGTGCAGAGACAATTTACCTTGGTCACCCGCCTGACGAGAGCTGTGCTCAATAATGCGAGCAATCGCTTTTCGGTCACAATGCAACATGTTGTTGTCGTGCACGATGCTCGAAATAAAGCGCGCGTAATGCATTTCAGAATCGGGAGTACGCTTCATCTCATCTTCGAAATCGGCTGTCACACGGAACAATTCACCAAACTCTGCATCGTAGTGTTGCAGCAGTTGGTAAGTTCGGTAATCGCCAAACAGGATGATCTTAACGTCCAATGGAATCGGTTCTGGATCAAGCGATACCGCGCCCGTTAAGGTCACCTCTTTTTCTAATGAAGTGAAACTCAATTGACGTGAACGCAGCGCTCGTTTCAAGCCTTCCCAAACGTACGGCTGCTCAAGTACCTTCACCGCGTCCATCAGTAATACGCCGCCATTGGCTCTGTGTAAGCTACCTGCGCGAATCAATGAGAAGTCAGTAAATACGGTGCCCTTAAACGTTGCCGTTTCTACATAGCCAAACAGAGAGTGATAATTTGGATTCTCTTCAACCACGATTGGTAGAGTCTCCTCCTTCTGGCTCACAATCACATTAACCTTGTAGCGACGCGGCATTTTCTTATCCAGAGAGGCCGTTGCAACTTCTGCTTGTTCCGTGCTCTCTTCCAGGAAGATGTCAGCGTTGTCGACAATGTCTTTCCGCAGTGCCGTTAGGTACTTTTTGATATCTGGGTATTGACTGTAATCCTTCTTCAATTGCTTGATGAAGTGAGTGATCACATCTCGCGCCGTATCATCATTCAGCTTTTGAATTTTCTCAGTGTACGTTTCTTCAAGCTCCGTCAATTCACGAGAAATGGTTCGCAGCCCGACTTCCAACCCATCAATGGTTTTATCGAATTGATCTTGTTCTTCCGGTGAAAGCAGCTCAAAGCTCTCTTCGGTATGAAGATCATCGCCATTCATTGCCACAAACTGGTAATCACCCTGAGTGGTGATCGTCAGGTTAATGCCCTTGTCTTTCGCTTCTTGGCTAATGCTTTCTAATGCGGCTTGTTGCTTAGCTGCTAATTGGTTTTTAAGCCTGTCAGCACGGCTAAAGTACATCTCGTTGTCAAACGCTAGAGGCATACCTTTCAACAGTTTACGCATCAATTTTTCAATATCTTGCTTTAAACTGCTGCCAACGCCACGCGGCAATTTCAGTACCTTAGGTGTACGAATATCTTCAAAGTTCGCGATATAACACCAATCAAAAAGCTCCTGCACTTCTTGAGGATGACGGTTCAGATAGCGCAAGATCATGGTGCGTTTACCAAGACCATTTCGCCCTATCGCATAAATGTTGTAACCCTTTTCCTTGATTGACATCGCGAACTCAACGGCCTTTTGTGCCCGTTCCTGCCCGACGATTTCGTCAATTGGAGCCAGTTCTTTGGTCGACTTACAGGGTAGCTTTTCTAAATCCGCTACCTGATACAGCTGTTCTGTATTGAGTCTTTGCATCGCCATCGCCGCCTCCTTAATCCTTCATTACTTGGGTGTAGATAAAATCAGTGTAGATGTAATTTCCTATCAATTTAGTGACTTACGCTGCACCGCTGTTCAACCGAACAAATAACACACAATTTGAGCCATTTTTACTAATAAGAGACCATTTTATTCATCAACTTAACATGTAAATGATTTTAATTTGCAATTGATAATAAATATCATTAACATTTCCAAATACTATAGATTGAGGATGTGGATATGGAAATTGAACGATGCTGGATGCACTACCTAAAAGCTGAACAGTTAATGGAACAAGGCTACTGGCCAGAAGCACAGCGTCTTTACAATGATGTTCTTATTTCCCTTCCCCATCACATCCAATATGCTGCATATCAAAGCGACATCAAACCTTGCCAGTTTGCTTGCTTACTTGCAGGGCTTAGAGATGCAAGCGTTGCCCAATCAGAGATTCTCAACCGTCTAGGCCAACAACAGAAAGCTTTCGACACTTTGAACCAGTCATACGCGCTGATGCAATTCATCTCCCTCGAAAGCACTGAACTGATTCAACGGACCTATTCGCTTTTAGAGAAGCAGAGTGAAGATTTACTCAATCACTTGATTGCTTTTTGCAGTGCTCAGCGCAGCTCACACTGGATGCTTGAGCTTGAACAAATTCAACGTGCTCATCACCATTTCGGGCAGCTTAAATCTACGTCAGAAGTTCAATCTTCACCTAATGTCTTAAATTGATAAGGATATATCATGTCGGACCGGGCCATTCTCAAAGTCAATAACCTCTCCGTTAGCTTCACAACCAATGATGGAATCATTGATGCGGTTAAAAAAGTTAGTTTTACCCTTAATTCCAGTGAAACCTTGGCCATTGTTGGTGAGTCGGGTTCTGGCAAATCAGTATCTTCCAACGCACTCATGCGTTTACTGCCAGACAACGCCATTATTGATGCTCAATCTGAAATTGTGTTTGAGGGGCAATCGGTTCTTGGAAAGACCGAGCGAGAAATGCAGTCAATTCGCGGCGACAGGATTGGCATGATCTTTCAGGAGCCGATGACATCGTTGAACCCATACCTGCGTGTTGGGACTCAAGTGGCTGAAGCGATTATGTGTCACCGTAAGGTATCGAAGTCGAAGGCAAAACAACGTGTGCTGGAGCTATTTGAACTGGTTCACTTACCCATGCCAGAGCAAGCATATAGCAAATACCCGCACGAGTTTTCGGGCGGCCAGCTGCAGCGTATCATGATCGCGATGGCTTTGATCAACGAGCCCGATATTTTGATTGCCGACGAACCCACCACCGCATTGGATGTGACCGTACAAGCGGAAGTGCTTTCTCTTATCAAAGAAATCCAAAACAAAATGGGCATGGCAATTTTGTTCATCACCCATGACCTTGGCGTAGTAAAACATTTTGCCGACCGTGTTCTGGTGATGTGCAAAGGTGAGCTAGTTGAAGAAGGGATGACTCAAGCCTTATTCGAGAATCCAAGACACGATTACACACGCATGCTGATTAACTCGATTCCTAAAGGCGTTAAGGTTCCTGTTGAGGCGTCAGCCCCAGAGCTATTGTCTGCTGACGATATCCGAGTTCAGTTCTTGGTTAAATCACATTTCATCAAGAGTAAAAGTCAGTACTTCGAAGCCGTAAAAGGCATTTCGTTGAATCTTAAACAGGGTGAAACCTTGGGCATTGTTGGTGAATCCGGATCAGGAAAATCAACACTGGGACGAGCGTTAATCGGCTTGCTGCCAAGTACCGGACGTATTGTTTATAAAGGCCAAGATGTCAGTTTGTTAACCGACAAAGAACGCCATAAGCTCAAAAAAGATGTCCAAATGGTATTCCAAGACCCTTATGGTTCTTTATCACCACGCATGACAGTTGGGGAAATCATCACCGAAGGCTTAACGGTGCATCAACCTCATCTATCCAAGCAAGAACGTTTAGAAAGAGCTCGTAAAGCGCTGATTGAAGTTCGCTTAGAACAGAGTTCAATTAACCGTTATCCGCATGAGTTTTCTGGCGGGCAAAGACAACGTATCGCGATTGCTCGCGCACTGATTCTAGAGCCCTCTTTCATTTTGCTGGATGAACCGACTTCAGCACTCGATCGCTCAGTACAACTGACCGTGATTGACCTGCTAAAAGACATTCAAGCCAAGCACAATATCGGCTTCTTGTTCATCAGCCACGACCTCTCTGTAGTGAAAGCACTGTCAGATCGCGTATTGGTGATGCAGAAGGGTGAAGTGATGGAAGAAGGGTCTGCAGAAGAGATTTTCAATGCACCGAAAAATGACTACACCAAGAAGTTAATCGCAGCGTCATTCGACTTAGAAAATAAATCGAAAAAAAATGCGGCGTAACGGGAACTAATCAACATTAACAGCGTCTTATAAGTACATTCTGAATAATCTCCTAATGGATTGCACTCTAGAATGGATATAGCAAAACTGGTTTGGCCGCCAAAAGAAAAATGTCGCATGGATGCGACATTTTTCGTTTCTGTTCAGACGGCAATGATTAACTTTAAATTTCTCAAAAAGCGAAATTCAATACTATTACTTTTAATTCATTTCTGACTAGCGGGTACAACTGTTTCTGTAGACCTATTCATTACTAATAAATACAATCCGTAAGCTGACTAAATACACAATTCCCGCCTGGCATTTTTTCTGTATATAACGTTTTATCTGCACGTTCAATACAGAAAATCAATGCGTCATTCACATTGATATGACTCACTCCAATAGAGCGAGTGATAGCAAATCCTGTACTCAATACCATATTTTCAATCAACTACCAAATCTCTTGAGCCTAATATACAACCATATATTAATTCGATATGAGGAATATAATGACAAATTATTATCTCCCAAACAAGTAACACCCCCGTCACACCCAAGTGCTTTTAACTTTTGCTAATCAAAATAAAATACGCCACTCTCGTTATAACGATGGATATGGTACGAAAATATAAACCAACAACTAAAAAAGATATCACACTGTAAGTGTGAATGAGGTGAACGCTAGTTCTCGAATAATATTACTAGTCGCATTGACTGAATAAATCGTGATATATGAATTTTTAAGGGTGTGGTTATCACCATTAGAAATTTGAATAGTTTTTTATTATCCAATTCTTGTGGGTTATTGTTGGTTTCAGAGTAACTAAACAACTACCAAGACGGTACATAAGATGTATTTTGATCCAACGAGTACTTTTCGCAACATCAAGAACATGTATTCTTGCCCGTAGCTTTATTCTAGAGCGCTCTCGTATCAAATAATCCGCCCCGACAGAACCTGAATAGAGTAAAGATATCAAAATACAATCCATCATATCTAACGCTTCTGCGCAAGAAAAGACAACTTTTATATCAAAAAAATAAGTAAAACCCTGACAATATCGAAAAATTTATCTGTTTTATGGCTTATAAATAATTACTAATTTCATGAATTAACCATCAAAGAACAAACCACTTAGTAAATCTACACATTAGAATTATTTAAATATATTTATCTAAGTTTAACCCATCACTCCGTTACCTTGTTACTTCCTCATACATTACAAACAATAAATCGACAAAAATAAAACCCTCAGGAAGATAACAATATAAAGCATTTCAAAACACTTAGAATAAATCGCTCTATGTAACAAAGCCAGCAACTTACGTTGCTGGCTAATATAGAAGTAGTACAGTTAACACTAGTCCGATCTCGCATATTAAAACTGGAACGCGCAAGATTAACAACCTAAGTTCATTTGTATTATTCTGCGTGCTTGATCTTACCTCGACGAAACTCTAGCTCTTGTCTCACCTCAATTGCTCTTTGTTCCGTGAAATCGTATCGATACATAACAACAATGGCCAATACCGCAGTTACCACCGGAATAAGAATGTCCGCTACTCTCATTAAGTTGATGATCTCTAACGCTTCTGGCATATCCAAAAGAGCTTCACCGCTAACCAGAGAGTTTCTGATCTCTTCCAATCTCTTGTAGCCAATCGAACTCAACACCCAACCAGACATCAAGGTAGCAATGGCTGTACCCAACTTAACAAACCACCAGTACACCGCGCCAAATACCCCTTCGCGGCGTTCACCTGTGTTTAACTCATCTAAGTCACAAACATCTGCAGTCATCGACATCATTAAAGTAAACAAGCCACCGATACCAAAAGCCATCAGAGGTAATGAAACAAACATCATCCAATGAGTACTTGGGTTCAGTGCTTGTTCAAATGCCCACCAGCGCAGTACGTAGCCCACAATTGACACTAAAGTCGCAATAATAAAGGCGTTTTTCTTTCCAAAATTTTGTGAGATTTTGGTAATAATCGGAATCACTAATAAGCAAGTACATAGTGAGCTGATAGTACCGAACCAAGCGGGCCATGTTCCAGCTGCACCTTGGTCACCATTGAATACGTAAAAGACAATGATAAAGAAAGAGAACTGAGCCACCGTTTGGAAACCATTGAAAACAAGGAATGTCGCGCTGCACAGTTTTACGAACGGTAAACATTTAAAGGTTTGCCAAATTCCCTTAAAGAACTTCCCAAAAATATTTTTGAAAGAAGAAAGTGTCAGCTTTTCAGTTGGTTGCTCTGTTGGTGCTCGCTCTTTACAGAATAGAGCCGGTGTAATACCAAACACTAGGCAAAGCAGACCGACCCAAATAGCCAACTCACGGCTACCAATTGCAGCAGACTCATAAAGGTTCGGATCATAGATCATTACCCAGAACCAAGGCGCAATCACCCATGCTAATTGCCCAATCCATTGAGAAACCGCCATAATACGAGTTCGCTCATGAAAGTCTGGGCTCATTTCATAGCCTAAAGCCACTAAAGGCGTCGCGAAAATGGTGTAACCTAAATAGAACAACAATGAGAGTACTAAAAAGTACACAAAGTTATAGGCTTCACCATTCTCTGGGTATATTTGCCACATCAACATAAAAGCGACACCCGTGATAATGGCGCCAACAAAAATATATGGACGTCTACGTCCCCAACGCGTGCGTGAGTTATCAGAAATATACCCCATTAATGGGTCTGTAATCGCATCAAACAGGCGAGGAACCGCGCCTAAAATACCCACAAGCAGTGGGTCCATACCTAACCCCATAACCAGCACAATCATGAACACACCCAGTGCCGCAGCAAATAGCTGATTCGCTAAAGAGCCAACACCAAAGGCGATCTTTTGATACAACGGCACAGAGCCATTGGCCGTAGGTTGATAGCTCGCCCCTACGTTAACCCGGCTTGCTGATTGATTCGCTTCACTCATTTTAATACCCTTTAATCCATCAATAGGTTTTCGCCTAAGATAAAGGCAAAACTTATTATTTAAATTCGTAACACGAATTACTGTTTATTTAATTGCGTACCGCCTACTATGAATGTCTGTCGGTACGCTAAACACTAACTATGTGTCTTATGTTTATTCGTTATTTCATCGTCACAATAAGTTCTGATATCTCGCCATTTCTTAGGTCTTTGGCATGTTCACCATTGATTTCAGTTAATGCGATTGTGCTGCCATTCGAATACTTCATAACGTATTCAGAAACACTAAACTCATCGTATGTATTCAGTCGAGAATGATTGACGTAAGTCACTTTCGTCGCACCCATAAACGTAAATGACACTTGATTGTTTTCATCAAAGAATGCCGCCGACAGTGCTGGCTTCAAGTTAAGTGTTAACGTATCGCCATTCATCACAAACGGTTTGTCGCCAAACATCATCATGGTCCACATATGAAGCATTTCGACGGTTGACCCAGACAAACGAGCCACAAAACCTTGACCGTGCGTTTTTGGATCTGGATTGCATGTTGGTGCAATAAATGATGAGTTTTCTAAGATACTTCGGCCATACACCTCAGGGTCCATGAAACAAATCAGGTTGGTGCTTATTTCATTAAAATACTGTTCGTACATCCCTGCTTTTAATAAGCCAAGCAAATACTTGTAGTTCATATGTAAGAAATTAGATTCACGCTCAAGCCAACCTTTGGTAAATGCGCGCGCTCGACCGATCTCTAAACTCATTTCATCCAAACACTCACTAGTTTTAAATTGGCCTAGCTCTGTATCGTAGATGCCTGTCGCTTTGATTTTGTTGTAATCTGACACATTGCCTTGGGCGTCCGTATTCGCTTTCAACAGGCGAGCAGGCGCTTCTAAGAAAGCCGGTAAAACATGGAGTTTGAAGGCTTTTGCTCGAACCAGCGGCAGATTATAATTACCGATTTTTGGCATGCCGTCTTTAAGAATCTCTTCGTATTGCGAGACTTCATAGTAAAGAAACGTAGGAAGTACACCGTTCGACAATGCTTTCGCTTTCTCTATGCCCGCTTCGACTTTAGCCGTCATCTTTCCAAGCAATGCCATCACATCTGATACATTCAACTGGTCTGAATTAGCGGTAACGGTGAATCTCACAGCTTGACGATACTCTTCTCGGATTGAAGAAATCTCGTCCCAATATTCAAACCCTGTTAGGCTCGACTTAAGAAGCGAATCAACACGGAATACATACTCCGTAAACTCAGTAGGCAGCTGCATTGAGCCTGAGTAATCAAACGCACTTGCTAGGAACTTTAAGAGTCTAAGAAGCTCAACCGTTTCCGATACGCCAGAGCCAAACAACCCAGGTAGGCCGTTCATCGCATCATTCCAGCCAGGCTTGTCTGACTCCATCTCAATGCCAATGCCTTCAGGGTCAAGCGTACAAAACTTGTTAAACGCTAACGTAAACAGTTTCGTAAACAGATTGGTTTTTATCTGCTCGCCTTGTGTATCAACCACCCAGTTAGAGCCGTTCACATCCATAACCAGTTGTTCTACTTTCTCTTCATCGTTGTGCAAAATAGAGCCGTAACGCCTTACTTTACCTTCTGCTGTCAGTACCGTTTTTTCGTCTCTTGGTAGAACGGTGACAGGTGATGAATAGTATTTATAGTCGTAGTTATCGAACAAGAATGATTTTTTGGTATCTGGGTAAACAGCCAAGTGAGACTCAACTAAATCAAGAATGTAAGTCCAGTGGTCAACCCAAAAGCCCTCTCCAAAACTTGCTTCAATGTTTTGTTCAGCATGCTTTAAAAGATCAGACAGCAGCGTCATTTCATCTTTTGAAGACGTAATACCTTCATTTGACATGGTATTGATGACAGTACCAGGCGTGAATTTTTTACCTAAAACACCTTCCATAACGTCATGCTTATTATCAAAGTTCTCTGCGATTAAAGATTTGATATCCACATCACGATTAAACTGGAATGTCGAACCGTTAACGCCCAACGGATTATAACCATCTAACTGAATCAGTGAAGCAAACAGTTTGACGTTATAGTCACCCACTTTTGGGTTAAAGAGTGAATCGACTCGGCGGTTTTGACATACGTCTCGGAAGTTACCATTACCCTGCGAGAAATACTCGGGAGCCACATTGAAGAAGTTATAGTCACGCTCAAGATCACCGTGTTTACGAGAAAAAACATGATAAACATGATTTGTCTTATTTCCTTCGAATATTAACGGGTAGCCACCACGCAAAATGTTATCGAGATAGTTTTGCTTGATATACTGATCAAAGATTGGATTCGATGTCTGACATTCAACTTCTTGAACCAACTCGTTGATCACGGCCTCAGACTCTTGCTCTTTTGTGTCAAAGTAATGGCTTGAAACCATCTCATTAACTTTACCGTTCAACTGTTCGAGATCGTTGGCGTGGCCAATAATGGTTCTCAGAACAAAAGTATCATCACCCTTAAGGTCAAATGCCACCGGAGAAAAACCGACTGGAATTTTATTCGCGGTAATTTGCGCTTTCTGTTTTAGCTCATCAATGGAGTGTTCTTGAAAAGAGACCGGTGTCGACATAGAAGTGTCGTGACCAAATATAATTTCACCATCAACGATTGGGCTAATAAGCTGTTCATTAGCAAAAGACAGATAGAAGTTACCCTTATCTAATATGCCAACTTCTGCACTGTCTGACGTGGTTGAGCGCATCTTAAAAAATGGCACGTCATTTTCTAAGTTGTAGACATCCATCCAACTTCTCAGCAAGTTCGACATCTCTTTGAATAGCGTATTTGGCGTACCGTATGGAAGAATTTGCGACAGTCCATCAATCAGTTCGATATGTCGCGTCATACCCGACAAATCTCTGATCTCTACTTTTCTCATAACGGCAGCAAGGCTATCGTTTGGAAGTCCGAAATATGTCACCGTTACTAATATACCAAGATCTTGATTTTCTTCAGTAATCTTAAATTTATCACGCTTGATGTACATTTTACGCTGGGTATTTTCAGAACGCTGAGTACCAAAAAACTCATACACATCATTGTTTAACTTCACAAAGGTACGAAACCCTATTCGGTCAACATTTTGGTAAGCGGTCACTGCCGGTGAAAATTCAAGAATAGGATTATCCTTATTCTCTACACCAAAAGAACATAACCCCTGACCTCGATTAACGTAAAACGCCCAAAGCGGAATCCCCTTCTTCCCAGCTAACCCCGGCAAAAATGAAGAAAATGTCTTCTTTAAGTCATAATCGTTAATTACAAACTCTTCATTTGCCAAATAATACTCTTTATTCATGGTCACTCTACCTACCTCAACTCTTGTATCCCGACATGAGAAAAATGCTTTAAAAACCTTTCTGTACGTGTCTGACTGATCCAGACCTCTCTAATGCAACGCCCATCGAATGAGTCACCGAAAAAGAAAAAGAAAGCGCTTTCTTTTATGCTTGTAAGATACCTTCACTCAATTGGATAAGTCTACGAAAAGTTAAAATGTACTCAAAAAACGTGAACTGCTCCCTCAATAAACGAGGTCATTACTCACTTTAAGCATTTAAAGCTCGCCTCTGTGATGTGTTTTACACCAAGCAAACATGAAAGATATTGTTGCATTTTGCTACCTAGGTAAAGTTTGAACCGCTTTCTTCTGTACCTCAGCAGTTAAGGCGTATAAAATTGGGCTAAAGCTTAAAAGATAATTTTGAATCAAACACTTGCATTCATTTGTATGGTGCTGACATCAAACTCTTACCTTTTCCAGTTGAAACCCATTATCTATTAAACACGGACATTTTCGACCTATTATGCAAAAACAAGTCATAACAATTAAAGAAGTCGCTGAATACGCCAATGTTTCGCAAGCCACTGTTTCTCGCGTGATAAATGGTCAGGACTCGGTAAAAGAGAAGAACTTAGAAAAAGTAAAAAAGGCCATCGCCGACCTTGGTTATACTCCCAATTCAGCCGCTAAAGCGTTAGCCAGTAACCGTTCCAACAGTATCGGTATGTTAGTAGGAAGCTTAGACGGTCCTTTTTATGGCCCTTTAATGCATTCAGCGGAAGACACGCTTTATCGTAATGGGCTTCATTTTATAGTGACCAGTGGGCAAGACGATGAAAAAAAGGAGCACGATGCTCTTAATTTTTTACGCTCTAAACAAGTCGACGGTGCCATTGTTCATGCTGACAAAGTCTCGGATGATATGTTGCAAAGCTTAACCCGTGACTTTAAAGCACTCGTTGTGCTCAACCGAAAAATAACCGAGCTGAAAGATCAGTGTCTTTACCTTGATAATGAACTCGGTGGGTATATCGCCACCAAGCATTTGTTGGATAATGGGCATAGAAATGTCGCGTGTATCACTGGCCCTATGTCTAAACAAGACGCCCGTGACCGCTTACTTGGTTATATTCGTGCGCTAGCTGAACACGGTGTCTCTTATGACCCTAACCTCACCATTGAAGCTCGATTTGACCATGAAGGAAACTTTGATACGGCCTCTAAATTGCTTGATCGAGACAACAACATCACTGCAATATTCTGCCAAAACGACAATATAGCACTGGCTGTCTATGACGTTTGCGTACAACGTAAACTGCTGATTGGGGGAGATATATCAGTTGTCGGCTTTGACAACGACTTACTTTCTAAGCACATGCGTCCGCAATTAACGACGGTTGGTTTTCCACTGCACGAAATGGGAAAGATAGCGGGCGAGATGATTATCGACCAGATCAATGACGTTGGAAAAATGACAAGCTGTAAACTCATCCCAACCATCGTTATTCGAGACTCCGTAAAAAACATGAATGACGAGTAACTTCGTCGCTTTTAAGCCTTTCAAGCTTCAAGCCATAGGCCTTCATGTTTTAAGTTTCTACACCTCGATAAGAACAAATAAAGCCATAGTAAATATGGCTTTATTTGTGTTCTTCTTATCTAATAGTGAGATTAACGCTCAACTGCGCTGTTAGGTAACGTCACATAGATTGAGTGTATCATTGCCGAGCGCTCAAAAAGCCACTGCGTCAATTCAAGAGAAAGCTGGTCACCTTCACACTCCAAACATTGTCCATCCATCAGTTTTACATGAATACTAGTGTCCACTGCTCTTTTGTCGACCTTGTAAACAAAAGGTACCTGACAATAAGTGAAAGCCAAGCCGTCACCTTCTAGCGCCAACGACTGGCAAACCCCATCGACATCAATGTAATTGAATGCCTTGAGACGGGTGGTAAAGTCCGATGCTTTTAATAATGTCGGATGGATTCGCAACTGAGACTGCTCAACCTCAATACCCAACTCCCCAAAACGAGTGATGATCTCTTCTTTCACTTGCCCTGTCATACCCGGTTGCTGTGCGCCTGCCTGCTTCGGTGTATGAGAATAAGGGTCGGTCGGGAAAGCACCGTAATTTTGAGGGGTCTTATTAAACCCAATGCCTTTTCGAATACGGTAATAGTATTTATCAAGCTTGTTCGTCGATGGGCTCATACCTGTTTCACGATACGAAGCTTGATAATTTTCTTGCACAGCAAGCAACAGTTTTGACACCATATGCCAGTAGATACAACCTAGCCCTTCATAACCAAACATTGTGCCGGAACGGCCAGTGAACGCGCTATGTTCAAAAACATCTTCATAAAGCGCCAGTACGGCCTTCCAGTCGCTATCGGCAAAGCTTGGGTAATCTGATTTCACTTCATTTAAGCGATCTGAAAGCACGCCTGAATTTTCAAAATCGGCATTAAAATGATACTTCTGATTAATATCTTTTGTGATGATTCGAGTGTCATTCCTCAGTAGCATATGTTCTAACAGCGTGCTTGATTCTATGGCGTGTTGATCAATGCTGTTCTTGTCCATAAACCCTTTCAAGGCTCGGTCTGGATAGAGCATAAAGGTCTGTTGATCAGCTCGGTACATGTCACTGCTAAACAAGTTATCAAGTAATTCGGCGCTCTGTTTGCCGTCTAAAACACCAGCACTCAATACCGCGACTTGACCCTCTAGCATTGGGTATAGCTCTTTAATTTGAGCACCGTCATCGTTCAAGTCTAAAATGTTATACGCATTGTAAAGCCCATCTTCACGCTTGTTGTTTTCAATCGTTCGGTCAATCAGCGACTGCGCGATATTCATGAAGCCTTTGATATGACCGCTGTCTACCGATGTTTTCGATGAGAAGCCGTGTTGATACACTTTATTTCGATATTTTTCGCCTTCGTTCGTTAAATCGACTAACAACGATTTACGGAACTCTGGCGTCGCCGCGTCATGTTTCAACACATTCGTGGCCGCTTCCAAAATACAAAAACTGTGATTTAGCCATTCACTGACTTCTTTTGATATCGCAAAGCTCTTTGGAGCGCGTTCTAACAATTGAGTCATGAACGAAGTGTATCGACGCATGTAGTACAACGTCACCATCGACAACCCACTACCAACAATGGCATTATTTGCGTCGTTCCATTCGGGTCTTTGTGTATTAAGCCAAATACCACCATCAAGTACAAAGTTACTTAGTTTCGCCAGTAAAGGAACCAGCAGTTTTTCCATCAGTGAAACCAAATAGACATTATCACTCGCGCCCATAACAAGACGGCCATCACTGCCTAATTTTTCACAACGTTCATCAATTACTTGCTGTTTTTCTGTATTAAAAGTCACCGTATCTTTAGAGTTCTTAAATATCTGCTCTGCACCGACAATTTCATACGGTACGTTCGCGTAACTGAAGTGCTCTTCATTCAACCACGCGACTAATTCGGAGCTTTGATACTTGTCAGCGAGTTCCAGTAATTTGAGCAAGTAGATAATTTGATGATCACCCCAATAGCCGATATTACTCCACGGGTTCTCAGGCTCTAACATCTCCCAATCAATCCCTTCTTTTGTGATGCGATACGGGTTATAGCCATCAACCGTCGAGGCGTTCACAAACTTGGTCATAAATGAGCCGATGAATTTCGGGTAACTCAGAGCCAACGCTTCCCAGTTTTGGAAAATATCACGCCAGTTTCCTTGGTAACCTAACAGTCGATTTCCTTCATCATCACGAACATTAATCTCATAATGGTTCCATGGACGGCTTGGATCTCCGTGTCGGCGGCCAAATGTCAGTGGCAAGTATTCATAAGCAAGGCGGATTAACTGCTCGTCTTGTGTCTCTTTAACCAAAGAAATAAGCTCAGGATGGCTCAGTTTTGAGGGTAGCGAGTGCAAGAGATCACGATGTTTTTGTGCGACTTTTTGGTTAATACGAGCAAATGTGTTTCTAACATCACTGCTATCTAGCTCGTAGCCATCAACAAACACTCCACCACGCATACTATTGAACAGAACATTCGCATAGTGATGAACATCGGTTTCTTCTGAAGACGTTAATTGCCACGCGTCACCACCAGACATCAAGCCCATTAGGTCGTCTTGATTCGCTTTGATGTCGGTTTTAATTTGCTTAGCCAGTGCACCACTTTCTAGCAGTAATGCTTTAGTGACTTCTACCTCTTTGTGGGTCTGATCAATGTCGGCCACAATCAACCAATTTTGTTTTTGGTTCGGCTTTAGCTCAAATTTTTGATGTATTAAATAAGCACCGCGCTCGCCTCGAACCAATGGTTGCGCACTAAGTTGACTGTTTTTTCTAAACTTCGTTAACTCTTTAGAACTCAGTAGTACCTGATGCTCATTATCAACCAGTGAGAACACAGACGTTGCACGTAAAGATTCCGCCGGATCGGCTCGGTCACTCAATTTGGCATACAAGCTGTAAAGTGCTAACGGCAGAGTATCGACACGCTCATTCCATTTATAAGCATCCACCAGCGCGCTACTTGTTTGCATCACCGTTTTAGGCACCTCTGGAGGCAAAACATTCTGGATCCCATCAATGATCTCAATATGCTTCGGTTGAGAGTCTAAATTAGCCACTTCTGTTTCTCGAACGAAACCAAAACGGTCAGAGGTTTGCCAACTGTATTGATAGCTCAAACCCAGTGTATAGTTCACCTCTTGGAAGACAATTTTGTCACCCGTAACGTTCTTGTAAATATTGCGCTCAACATCAAACTTGCCGTCATGGTGTAGGTTGAATGGTTCCCAACAGGCTGAAGCATTGGTACCTTGAGCCACTTTTACTATCGCTTTTGAACCGGTATTTTCTGCATTTTCATGAATGTAATCTACCGAACGATAAGGGAAAAGTGCATTTTCAGGTCGAATACGCCCTGCAGAAAGGCAGCCAGAAGAAGAGATAAATAACCAATGATTACTTGCAGAGACCACGCTGATAAAAAAGGGCGCCATGGCGTCCACATTGCTGATGTTGTAGTAACGCTCTCCGTCTAAATCGACGAACTGTCCGCGAACGTCTTGAGCTTCTGAATTTCTAATGTATGTCATAATAATAAACCAACCATGAAAGCGCTTACTTTAGGCGCTAAAAATTAACTGTCTTTGTGTTACTTGTTCGGGATGTGATGGCAACGAACGAAATGATTACTTGATACTTGAGTCACTGATGGCATCGATTGAGCGCACTTGTCACTTGCATGATAACAACGAGTCACAAACGGACACCCTTTGCTGGTCGGCTTCCAAAGTGGGATGTCCCCTTTTTTAGCGCCAAGTTCACGTTTACCGGCATTGCCTACTTCAGGAACAGCCGACAACAAAAGTTGTGAATACGGGTGGTGTGGGTTTTGAGTTACATTGTCACTATCACCCCACTCAACCATATGTCCGACATACATCACCGCAGTTTTCTCGGCAAAATAGCGAGCGGTCGCGATGTCGTGAGTGATGTACATGAAAGAGATACCATGTTTGTCTTTCAGGTCGGCCATTAGGTTTAAGATGCCTAAACGAACAGAAACATCGAGCATCGAGATAGGCTCATCAGCCAAAATGACTTCCGGGCTTACTGCGATCGCTCTTGCAATAGCGACACGTTGGCGTTGCCCACCACTGAGTTCATGAGGGTATTTCTCCGCCGTCTCTTTCACCGGCGATAAACCCACCATATCCAGCAGTTCATACACCAATTGAGGAATGGCGTCTTTCTCTGTGCGTTTATGAATCAAAAGTGGACGAGCAATATGATGATAAATGGTGTGTACCGGGTTTAAAGATCCAAATGGGTCTTGGAAAATCATCTGAACTTGGCGTGCATACTCTAGCTCACCATGTTTTTTAATATAGTCGGCTAAAGGCTCACCTTTAAACTCGATGTCTCCTGCTGTTTTGTCGTAGATGCGCGTAAGTACTCTTGCTCCAGTACTTTTTCCTGAACCCGACTCACCCACAATGGCAAGCGCCTCGCCTTTGCGTAGCTCAAAAGAAACGTCATTCACGGCGCGCATCATATTGTTCTTACTGGATTGGCCAACCGGAAAATCTTTCATGAGATTCCTAACCGACAAGATCACATCTTTACGGCTGTTTACGATTGTTTGTTCAGTATCCATGTTGGTTTCCTTCCACTAAATGACAAGCGACATGATAGGCGTTCTCGACCGACAACAGGTGAGGCTCGGTTTCAAAGCACGCTGCGACACATTCGGTACAGCGCTCTTGAAAGTTGCACCCTTGGGGAATATCGAGAAGGTTAACGGGGTTACCCGGAATACCATGTAGGCGCTCTTTCGGGCCATGAATCGTTGGGAATGAAGAGATCAAACCTTTAGTATAAGGGTGTTTAGGTTGGCTAAATACTGTTTTTGCATCGCCAAGTTCAATCAGGTTACCGGCATACATCACACCAATTCGATCCGCAATTTCGCCCATCAAACTTAAATCGTGGCTGATAAACAGTATCGAAAAGCCAAATTTGCTCTTTAGGTCATACAACTCATTGAGAATTTCACGCTCAACGACAACATCGAGTGCCGTTGTTGGCTCATCCATAATGATCAGTTTGGGCTCAAGGGCTAACGCAATCGCAATAACCACACGCTGGCGCATTCCACCACTCAATTGGTGAGGGAAGCTCGACATTCTGTCCCCATGAATACCAACAGTATTGAGTAACTCTACCCCACGTTGGTGTGCTTGCGCGTACGTCACCGGTTTATGCGCCAGAATCACGTCCGTTAACTGTTCGCCAATAGAAATCACCGGGTTTAAAGAGTTCATTGCGCTCTGGAAAACCACTGACACATCATTCCAGCGAAATTGGCGTAGCTGCTTGTTGTTCATCTTGAGAACATCTTGCCCTTTATAAAGGATTTCCCCTTCCGAGATGAGAGCAGGTGCTTTGTGCAAACGTGAAATGGCAAACGCTAATGTGCTTTTCCCGCAACCCGACTCGCCCGCAACACCGAGCGTTTCTCCCGGCGCGATAGACAGGCTGACATTGTTCACGGCACGCGCGATACCGTTGGGCGAGACATAATCGACACAAAGGTCATTAATTTCTAGTAAGTTACTCATCATAAACCTCTGCGCTTATCCGCTTCTTTTTTAAGTTTGTGCCAAAGTTTGATATGTGGGCCCGTTCTGAGTTTCGGATTACTCACTTGGTCAATCGACATGTTGATCAAAGCCAGTGCCCCACCCGTAATGGCAAGAGCCAGTGCAGGAATCAGCATTTCCCACCAAGCGCCTGTATATAAAGATGAAGAAGTTTGCGCCCAATACAGCATCGAACCCCAGCTCACTTCTGTCGCATCGCCCAAGCCCAAAATACCTAAACCCGCTTCTGAGCCCATGGCATAAATCACGGTTCCAAGGAAGCCACCAAAAACGATTGAAACTAAATTCGGTAGGATCTCGACGAGAATAATACGAACTTTGGACTCGCCCATTACCTCTGCAGAAATGATGAACTCTTTACTGCGTATTGCCATTGTTTGAGCGCGAATGACCCTCGCCCCCCATGGCCACGAAGTAATGCCCAACAACACGGTAATCACAAGCGACCCCACTTGCCCCAAAAATGCCGCTAACACAATCAAAAGAGGGAGCTGTGGGAACACTAAGAAAACGTTAGTTAAGAAATTCAGTCGATCATCTATCTTGCCACCGAAGTAGCCCGATGAAACGCCAACTAACACAGCGATCGTCATAGCAATAACGCCTGCCGAAATCGCCACCGTGAGCGATTTTCTCGCGCCATGCAACACTTGGCTGTATACGTCTCGTCCACTGCGTGTGGTGCCAAATATGTGTTCACTACTCGGTGCAACATGAGGCCTTGCGACGCGCTTCTCTGGGTTATGAGTTGCCAAAACAGGCGCCATTAATGCACCCACCAATATGATTGTCAGCAAAAACGTGCCGATAATTGCAGGCGGGTTGCCGTAGAAAAAGGCGTACACTTTTCCGCAGATTTGCTTAACATTTTTCCAAGAGTATTTCGGTTCACGCGCTGACAAATTTTGGCCAGACGCAACGGTTTTATTGGTGATTAGATTATCCATGTGATGGCCTTAATTAGAGATACGAGGGTCGAGCCAAACGTAAAGCAGATCAGCGATGAAATTGGCAGTGAGTACGGCAGTAACCAAGATAAGCAAAATTGCTTGAATGAGTGGATAATCTCGAGCGACGATACCTTTTAATAGAATGTTGCCTAAGCCTTGATAGTTAAAAACAACTTCCGTCATGATTGAGCCCGCAAATGAGAAACCAATCGCCATCGCGATAGCCGTAGCGACTGGAAGAATGGCATTTCGACCCGCATATCGAGACATCACGCGATAACTGCTTAGCCCTTTGGCTTCAGCCATCGTCACGTAGTCTTCTCCTAATACATTGATCATCGCATTACGCATATTGAACACCCAAGTCGAGATGCCAACGATAACCATTGAGCCAACAGGTAACACAGCATGTTTTGCCACGCTCGAGATAAACTCCCACGTCATACCTGGCTCTAAGGAAGGGTCGTAGGTATAAGCTAATGGGAGCAGTTCAAGCTTCAAACCAAAGAAATAAAACAGCAGCAGAGCAGTAACGATGTAAGGAAAGTTACTAATGAATGCCAAAATCGGTGGCACGAGTTGCCCGAACAGACCTTCACGACGATAAGAAGCATAAGTGCCAATGCTGACACCAATAATCAGAGCAACAATCAACGACCCTAACGCTAAAAACATGGTCCAGGGGAGTGCCATTGCCAACACATCAGACACACTCACAGGGAACATCAACACAGATGGTCCCAAATCCAATGTAAACACACTTTTCATGTAAGCAAAATATTGCTCAAAAATATTGCCATCAACAAAACCATACATTTCACGAACCGCATCCATTTGAGCAGGGTCCATACGGCCTTGAGCGGCAGCAAAAAGCGCATCAACCGGATCACCCGGCATCAACCGAGGAAGCATAAAATTGAAAGATATTGCTATTAAAAAAGCAGTAAAGTAAAAGCCAAACCGGCGAACAAGAAACGACATAACGCCATCCTTACAGTGGGAGGGGCTACCCCCTCCTATATGAATTTATTTAAGGTGTAAGTTATTAAGAATGATTACGCGTTTACCGCCATCATAAAAAACGGGTTGAATATATGGGTTCTCTTTACTCGGCCAACCCGTGATCTTCGACTCGCTGTATTGGAACCATGTAGGGTTCGAGTACAAAGGGATGAATGGAAGGTTTTGCGCCGTGAACTCTTGTAGCTCTGACAAAATTTGGGATTGCTTGGTGCTATCGTTTGTTTTCCCAAAACTGTCAATCAACGCATCAATTTCAGGGCTATTGATACCATGACCTGCATGCCAAGTTTTACCGATTCGGTCAGAAGAGAAGTACTCTTGATACGCTACGATTGGGTTTGCTGCAGCCATAGACCAGTTAATCGAAACTTTATATTTACTGTCTTTCAGATTTTTGTCGTACACGGCCCAGTCGACTGTTTTAACGTTCGACTTAACGCCTATCTCTTCATAAAACTCTGTCGCCATCTGGACAACTTGAATCCAGTCAGTCCAACCATTGACGACTTCGATATCAAACTCAAACGTTTCACCGCTTGCAAGATCACGAAACCCATCACCATTTCGGTCAATGATTCCTGCTTGATCTAACAAATCAGACGCAAGTTCAGGGGAATATTGCGTTAGGTAGCCGTATTTCTCGTTCACCTTGGGATCAATATCAGATTGATACAGCTCACCAATGCCACCAGGATTAAAGTTTGCTGTCGGATAGCCATACGCTGCAATATCCACAATCAGTTCTCTGTCTAAAGCAACAGATAGCGCTTGGCGAACCTTCACATCATTAAAAGGCGCTTCTTTAGTATTTAAATATAAGTGGATAGCGTCGTTCGCTGGATACCAAAAGTGGTTGTTGTCAGGATCACGGGCAACAAAGGTATTTTCGATATCAGCAATGAAGTTCGAACCCCAGTCGATCTCTCCTTTGATAAGCGCCGGTTGAATTTGAGAGTTATCGTTATATGAACGGAAAGTAATGCAATCTAAATAAGGGCGGTTCTCAAGGTAGTAATGCGGGTTACGACACAGTTCCATTTGTTGTGATTTAAGATAGCTCACTTGTGTCATCGGCCCACTGCCAATAGGGTTTGGGTTGGTAAACGTTGTTAAGTCTTTTTGTAGCCCCCACACTTTTTTAGGCACAATGTGATAAGCCGCGAGGTTCCACAAAAACGTCGTGTCAGGCTGTGCAATATTGAACACTATCGTTGTTTCATCGGTCGCTTCAATATTGATTAATCGATTCTCAGCCCAGATCCCCTTCTGGTCAAATGCAGGGTTTTCTTTTGCTAATTCAAAGCTATAAACCACATCTTCAGCTGATAATGCACTGCCATCAGACCATTTTAGTCCTTGTCTGATTTTCAACGTGATTGACTTAAGATCGTCAGAATACGTTGCAGACTCAGCCAAACGCCAATGAGTCTCGTCGGTCATGTTGTTAAACACCATCAACGGCTCAAACATCGTCCCATGTAAGATATCTTTTGTTGTATATGGGTTGTAGTTGTCTAGAAAACCGGTATTGATGATAGGGACAGAGATTGACCCTCCCTGTTCAAACTGATCAACATCTGCTGCATATAAACCACTGCTAAGTGCCGCACTGATTACAACCGACACTATAGATGCATGTTTCTTCATAAATATTCCCTTTATCCAATGCAGTGGCTTACAAGCCACACTAACAAAAAGTAAGCGGTTTCATTTTTAATTAAAATCCTAAGGCAAACATATGGCGGACACAAACTCCCCATGATGTTTTGCCAACACCATCACATCAGAAATTAACACCTTAAAATCAATAAGTTAAATAAAACAGAAAACCAGCAAAAAAATAAAACCATATTTTTCAATAACTTGCGAAGAAGCAATTCTCTCGCTCATTTCATCGCAAATGTGATGACCGCCCCAAAAGAAACCGCTTACAAAATTGTTTTTTGAGGTAATATTAATTTACCGGCCTTGGATAAGATATTTTTAATGGTATGAATCCATTGAGAATGCAATTAAAGATTATATTTAACAGGTAGAATTTAATATCATGGATAAGAATACAATTACCATAAAAGAGGTCGCTGAATATGCCAACGTTTCTCAAGCGACAGTATCTAGAGTTATAAACCAACAATCTACTGTAAAAGAAAGAAACTTAATCAAGGTTCTCAATGCTATTGAAGAGTTAGGTTATACGCCTAACTCAACGGCGAAAGCCCTCGCTACTAAAAAATCCAACAGTATCGGCATGCTGGTGGGTAGCTTGGATGGCCCCTTTTACGGCCCTCTAATGCACGCCACAGAAAATGAAATCTATAAACTGGGTTTACATCTCATTGTAACAAGCGGTCAAGATTCACTTGAAAAAGAGACCGAGTCACTGACTTTTCTGCGGTCGAAACAAGTGGATGGTGCGATTGTTCATGCCGATCAAATGTGTGATTCGACGTTAATCGATCATGTAACAAGCTTCAAAAACTTTGTCGTTTTAAATCGCCACTTACCTGACCTTGAACAACACTGTTTGTATGTTGACAACGAGCTTGGTGGCTACCTTGCTACGCAGCACTTGATTGATAACGGCCATCGACGAATCGCTTGTATTACTGGCCCCTTAGTCAAACATGAAGCGAGAGACCGATTACTCGGCTATATGAAAGCACTGGCAGAATCCAACATCGATTATGACCCGTCACTGATTGTAGAAGGGCGATTCGACCACAAAGATAACCTAGTGAAAGCAAACCATCTCATTCAGACCATGAACGATATTACTGGAGTTTTTTGTCAAAATGATAACATCGCCTTAGCGGTCTATGATGCATGCTCACAACACAACCTTCAGGTTGGCGAAGACTTATCAATAGTGAGCTTTGATAACGATCTAATGTCTAAACACCTGCGACCTTTACTAACAACGGTTGGGTTCTCTATCCATGATATGGGCAGACTCGCGGGTCAAATGCTGATAGACCAATTATCAAATAAAGAAATACTAAAAGGGAAAAAACTGACACCGTCGCTTGAAATCAGGGACTCAGTAAAAGACCTAAATCAACACCACTAGCTTATTAACAACGCATTAATAAATACAATATTAAAATAGATAAACGTTTTACTTTTTGACGATAGCTATTTAGTGCTTAATTATTAACTATTATTTGAATGAATATTAGTAACAGTCACCAAGAAGCTGCTCAAGAGCTATAAGCTATATAGCCATAAGAGACAAGCCGCAAAGTAAGCGCTATCTTATAGTCAGAAACGGATATGAAGTGTTTAAAACCTAAGAACCATGAAGATTTCATAGCATTTTATACCCATAAAACAGCTTATATTATCATCCTATTTAGGGGTCAAAAACATGCATAAATACAACAAACTATATGTACCTATCTCACTCGCTTTAGCGTTAACAGCCTGTGGAGGCAGCAGTGGCGATGGGACCAGCACTCCTGCTCCAAGTATTGACACTATTGCGCCAGTTATTACGCTAAACGGTCAAGAAAGCGATTACACAGATATTGGGCAACTCTATACCGACCCAGGTGCAACCGTAACAGACAATGTGGATACCGATCTTGACCTCAACATCACCAACAATGTTGATTCAAACCAACTTGGGGTCTATAAAATTCATTACAGCGCCACTGATACGGCTGGAAACACAGCAGAAAAGATTCGAACGGTAACAGTAAGAAACCCTACCCCGCCACCCACTGGCGATTACTTAGTATTTGGTACCGGTAACGTAGCGACAAAATTTAACCCTTTGAGCTACGGTTGTACAACAGACTACGGCCATTGGATCCATAGTGCCGGTGTGGTAAGCCCTGCAGTTGCAGGCTGCGACTCAAACGGTCGTCCAATTGGTGAAGCGCAACCGGTAATACCACAAGTTACAGGTAAGGCTGCTACTCAACCCGTGCAAGCTCACCGTTGGTGGGGATCTCTTTCTTTTATGGGCGAGATGCAAATTGGCAACCCTAATCATGCTGGCTACCTGACTCCTGACCCAATGTTAGTTCGTATTACCAATACTGGTGTGCGTATCTTAGGTATCCCCTCTGGCCTAAGAGGCGTTGGAGCCGATATATTCCAATATCAAATTCCTGATCCATTCGCCGAGACTTTTGATGGTGTAACAATCACGAACACTGAACACGATCAATTAGAAGCTAAACTACAAGATGCCAGTGATGGCTCTGTAACCGTAGAGTGGCAGACACCGGAAGGCACGCCTGTCATGGAGGCGACATTTGTCCACGGATCTCCTTACGCTTTTTTTAAGGTATACAGCGGCAAAGCTGAACTTCATACCTTCAGACCCGACGGTGGTGAAAAAGGCATTTCTCATCAACCGGCCAACAACACGATGGGTGTGTGGACGAATGTAGCTGGCAACAAAACTGAAGTATTGATCGTTGGTGAAGGCGACACTGAGTTCACGAATACCACCAGCGACAATATTGGAATCAACAACGCAGCTAACGAATTTACCGTCGCACTACTTCCTAACGACAACATGAGCATCGAGAAAAAGGTAGCATTCTATGCCCCTAAGGCTCGAAACGTCGTGAAATCAGTCGATGTCGACTACCACGTAGATCGTGACAACAGTCAAGTCAGTGTGACTCACTCTTACTTAGATAGCAGCGGGCAAAAGGTCGATACAATTGCAGGCCTTTTCCCTATGGCATGGAAAAACCAAACTGCCCTTGATTCTGAATTCAAAACGCGAAGCGCTCGTGGTGTCATTAAGTACGCGCAAACAGATTCATTTAACTACACGATCCCTTTTATTGGTGCTCTACCCTACTTACCGACCGATGCATCAGCATTAGATACCGAAATATTAACGGCTTATATCAATGACTTTATCGTTCTTGGCGAGGAAAATTGGCTCAACGAATATGATTCCGACGGTTACACGAAAAAGGGAGAATATACCGACACATACTGGGCAGGTAAAATTTATGGACAAGTAGCAGAGTTGGCAGCCATCAGTGATTCGCTAGGCCTAGAAGCTCAGAATTCACAATTTATTCAGTGGCTTAAGGTTGAGTTAGAAGATTGGTTTACTGCAAATTCAACTGGCGATCTCGATACAGAAAAGTATTTTGTCTACGACCAACAGTGGAATACATTACTCGGTATTAAAGAGTCATTTTTATCCCACCAGCAATTAAACGATCACCATTTTCATTATGGGTACTTCGTGCGAGCTGCTGCCGAGATTTGCCGCCAAGATGTGAGTTGGTGTAGTGACGCACAATACGGACCTATGATTGAGTTATTGATCCGCGACTATGCCGCAGGTAAAGGCGACAACATGTTCCCTTATATGCGCCACTTTGATCCTGCTAACGGCTTCTCATGGGCGTCTGGCATGGTTAACTTCACGCGCGGAAACAACAATGAATCCACATCTGAAGCGGCCAATGCGTATGGCGCCATGGTTCTTTACGGTTTAGCAACGGGCAAAGATGAATTCGTTGAACGCGGTATGTATACCCATGCATCCACGACTAACTCATTTTGGGAATATTGGAACAATATTGATGCTTATACAGCTGAAAATAACGATACCGATAAAGATAACTTCCCACCAAGCTATAACCGTATAACAACGTCTATTATTTGGGGCGATGGTGCGACTTTCTCTACATGGTTTAGCCCAAAATATACCCATATACTTGGTATTCAAGGCTTGCCTTCAAATACATTGTCGCTGCACCTTGGCCAACACTCTGATTATATGAACGATTATATTGACCTTGGGTTGAGTGAATCAACCAACGGCAAACCGTCTGGTCTAGGTGAAGATGAATGGCGTGATATTTGGTGGAACATTATCGCCATGCACAACCCTGACGCCGCTATTTCCGACTACGAAAGTTACGGAGACTACGTAGTAGAACGTGGTTCAAGCAAGGCCCATACCTATCACTGGTTGCACACTTGGAAACAGTTGGGTGCAATGCAATCCGATATAAAAGCCGATTACCCATCTGCGGTCGTATTTGAAAATGCTCGTCAGAAAACCTACGCAGTTTATAACTATGGGAATTCAGACAAGACCGTGACATTTAGCGATGGCACTGTTGTTATTGCCGAGCCAAATGGATTTACGCTACGGTAATTACCTATAACCATTCTTTAATGATCCCCCCATTCATTGAAGAATAATAAATAGAGCGCCCCGATTCTGTAGGCGCTTTTTATCGTCCTATTTTTTCTGCTCTCTGTTCTGCTCTAATACTCTATTCTGCTCAAAGGCTTTAATTCTGCCCTAGGCTATCAAGCCCGGCCTTTGCTCTCAAAGCTCTCTCTGATCTATTGTTGAATCTATCGCTTATGTGGAACGATGGTTTATACGAATTGAGCTTATACGAATCGATATAAATAACGGGTCACTCAGTTCTCAGCCTTGATCCCACGCTATTTTTATTTCTGCCTACGGCTTACCTGAGACTTACAGATATTAATATTACCGATAGTTGGATATAAAAGGTCTATTAATCACGATTCAATTTACGAAAGTCAGTTCAAATAAAATAAATAGAACTCAATTCGAGTAACGGTTGTTATTACGAACTTGGAATATTTGGAGTATTTGGAGTATTTGGAGTATTTGGAGTATTTGGAGTATTTGGAGTATTTGGAGTATTTGGAGTATTTGGAGTATTTGGAGTATGACAAGATCAGCGGCAAGAATAAGACAAGCATTTATAATGCAGATAAAAAAACAGCCCCCGAAGGAGCTGAACTCTAGAAACTGATACCAATCACAGTAAGTAAATTTGCAGAAATAGCGCAGAAAAAGGATTGAGAACAAGGAAGAATTTTTCGATAAATAATGATTATACAATCAAAAATTCTAACGTAGTTATCGAGCGCTTTAACCCGCTAGGATGATTCGTTATTTACTACGATTGGTATGATGGATTACCAACTTGCTTCTGTTTGAATACCGACAACAAAGTCGTTTTTAGACTGTCCAGCGTCTGGGTCTGTTGTCCATGAGTTCACAACGTAACTCGCGAGCAATCTTACTTCTGGGTTAACCCCTGTCCAAGTTGGGAACATCAATGTTGGTGCAATGGTAATCTTAGCTTGGTCGTAAGAGTCGCCGTTCCAGTTATTGTAAACGTAACCGACCTCACCCTGAAGGTACATCTTATCATTGATGCCAATCACAGGACGAACCATTGCCGAAGCCCAATAATCATAAGTGCCGTCGGCGTAATCATTGTATTGGCCTTGGATAGACGGGAAAATACTAATACCGCTGTCAAACTTGTGTCCACCAAAAATTAATGCTCGGTATGAAGTATCATCATCTTCTAAATGCGTCATTAACGAGATAGCATCGTTACCAACGCCCCACTCAAATTCATGTTCGCCGTGACGAAGGGCCCCTGGTTTATATGCATTGTATGAAGTAATTGTACCACCAAGCAATTGGCCAGCACCCAAACCTTTACCTGCTTGAACCACAATATTGGTATTTGAGCTACCATCTCCTTGCAGACCTAAAAAGTTAAATATTTTATAACCAACGGTTAGATCATAACCTGTTTCAGTCCACTCTTTACCATTTCGGTCCCAGTTATCAGGCATGGTTTTGAACGTTGCTGAGACATCCCATACTCCATACTTCGCTGCAATATTAATCGCGTGCATTTTATTATTAAGGTTCTCAGAATTTGGGTTAGTCGCATTATCTTCTAGGTCATAATCATCATCACGATAACTTGCGATATAAGCCGCATTTACAATCGCACTGCCCATTTTCATTGACTCAATACCAATACCGGTACCCGACATGTCAGAATAGAAGAAATCTGTCATCCAGATATATCGTTCTTTACCGTAGTCTCTTTTACCTGCGAACACTTTACCTGTCTCGGTATAACCTTTTATTTCAACAAAACCACTACCTGAGCCCGCAGTAAGACCTTCTGAGACACCCGTACCAATTTTTAGCTCTCGTCCATCTCCATATACCCAGCGATACCCAAGGTCAATATTGGTTTGGTTGTCGTACTCTAGGCCCAAACGCCCTAGTGTCTCTTTTTGGCCAATAAAGTCTGAATCTTTGAAATCATTTTCTGCACTAAAGAGCACACCTTGTCTGAAGTAGCCACCAAATTCAAAGCCTTCCGTATTTTCAGCAAATGCTGTAAATGAGCTGGTTGCTCCGGTTAACGCAAGCATACATGCTAAATGTACCTGTGATTTTTTCATTGTCATCCCTACTGATAATTCGTTGTAAACGCTTTCTATTGGCGTCGATATTCTTCAAAGCGACCCGTTAGGCTTTGAATATTAATGACTAAAACAGGATATTACCGTGATCAAACTCATAATTAAGAAAGCGCTTTCAAAATGAAAGTGAAGATTAGGACCGTAAATGAAACATGATACACACCTTATTTTCTGCAAATTTGAATCATGTATGTTTTATATAGGCTAAGTGACATGGTTAATGCGATTTATTCTTAATATTAAAACATCATCATTACCTTTAGATCAATTCACCCGATGTGTTAATCGCAATTAAACTCCATAAAAACAACAAGATAAAAACAAAAACAACACAAGTCTCAATATCTAACAGTAGGTATATAATATTTATCTCGCCTAATTGATGGATTATTTTAAACACTCAAATTTTATTGAATATTCATAGAATAGGAAGTTCTCTATTGAGCCTCATCACAAATTAGGAACAGAAAATACCCATTATTTATTTAAAAGTTGAAAGAGAATTAGGGAATGGCTATAAAGAAAGGGCTTTCTTTTTCATTTTATGTAGGAATATCTTATGTTCTTAAGCAAGCCAACACCTTTGGCTTTATTTATCGGTACTGTACTACTCTCTGGGTGTTCCAGCTCCGACTTTGTTGTACCAAAACAAACGTTGTCCGACCCAGCGATCAAAAAAAGTGAGAGGTGGGAGTTAGTCTGGAATGATGAGTTCAGTGGCACTGAAATCGATGACTCTAAATGGACTCTCGAAGAAAACTGCTGGGGTGGTGGCAACAATGAACAGCAATGCTACACAGCAAGAGATAAAAATGCATTTGTTGAAGGTGGCGTTTTATATATTGTCGCAAATAAAGAAAACTTTTTAGGCCCTAACAACGTCGACGGCAATTATGACGATTTAAAAACCTTACCTTACACCTCTGCACGTTTACGCAGTCTCGATAAAGGCGATTGGACATATGGTCGCTTTGAAGTTAGAGCGAGAATGCCCGTAGGTCAAGGCACATGGCCTGCAATTTGGATGCTACCTTCCGATTGGGTTTATGGCACATGGGCAGCTTCTGGCGAAATCGACATTGTAGAAGCCGTTAACCTCAAGAGTAAATCTGATATCCATGGTGATCAAAATGGACAACCAGAAACTCGTACTTATGGCACCCTGCACTACGGCGGCATGTGGCCAAATAATAAGCACTCAGGTCAAGCTTATACCGTACCTGATAATAAAAACCCGGGTGACGAATTCTACACCTACTCATTAGAGTGGGAAAAAGATGAGATGCGTTGGTATGTGGATGATGTGCATTTTGCAACTCAGACATCGGATGGTTGGTACAACCTATATACAAAAGATGGTGAGAAGGTCATCGGTGTTGATGACGCCCCTTTCGAGCAAAGATTTCACCTTTTGCTAAACCTGGCGATAGGCGGGTCATGGGCGGGTAACACCAATGAAAAAGGCATCGATTCTTCCGTTTTCCCGCAAGCACTTGAAGTCGACTACGTTCGTGTTTACCAATGTTCAACCGATCCAACAACAGGTAAAGGTTGTGCGACGGTTTCTGAAGACGCCGTTCATGTGAAAGGTAATAAGCCACCTATCACCGTTGAGCTACCAAATGATTACATAACAGGCAACACAATTTCGGTTTTCGATGGTGAATTGAGTAAGTACTTGCAGCAAAACGAGTACGATCCACAAGGCGTGATTATGGGCTTTGACTATGTCGACACTGATGACCGTGGTCAAGTAATGCAGGTTACGAAAACAGGTGAAACAGGTAATGTCTACTTCGCAACACCAGAGCTAGACCTCTCTTCATGGACGAAAGACGCAAAACTGGTCTTTGACATTAAAATGGAAGAAGTCACTAAAGGCGACAAGATCGTGGTGAAAATTGACAGTGGCTGGCCAAACGTGAGCGATTACTCTGTTGAGATCCCTAAAGATAACCAGTGGAATACCATCACCATTGGTCTGAATGATCTTGTGCAAAATGGCAACTCATTTGGAGCAGGAAAAGTGGATATGTCAAAGATCAAAAACCTACTGGTTCTTGATCCTCAAGGCGAAATGATTTTCCAACTCGATAATGTTCGATTCGAACGCTAATAGATAGTTTCAGCTTTCTCACGAACGCTACCCCCAACGTATCTAATTCGTTCTAATTACTATTTCGTTCAAATTACTATAAAGAAAGAAAGTGTTATACCTTTCTCAAAATTCGATTTGTAAGCGCTTTCTTTGAATGGAGTCTAAAATGAAACTGTACCAATATGTAGCACCAACACTGGCCGCTTTGGCTCTTGCTGGTTGTGGTGACGACCCGCTTACTGACGTAACCTCACCACCGATCGATCCACCGCCTCCTGTCGTGGTTGGTGAAAGTATCTATATTCTTCACGCTACTGAAGAGATCAACCACACTTTCGAATTCTGGGACACCTGGGGAAGTGGCAGTACTTTTGCCACCGCTCAAAACAGCCAATACGGTGAAATCCTTGTGATGCAGCCAGGTTCTAACTGGGGTGCACCAACGTCTAACATTGCATGGGGCGTTTCTGAAGGCAATGAAATTGATGCCACCCATATCACGCATGCGAATTTCAAGGTTCGTACCACAACAGCAAACACGGTTGAAGTGGGTATCGTCACCTTACAAGCTGAATACAAAGACAACTACGCAATCTCAAGTGGTACTGCACTTTCCGATGGCTGGGTTCAAATGCAAGTCCCGGTAACGCCTAATGCTGAAACATCTTGGTTTTCGCTGACTTTTGAAAATGCGGGTCAAGTCGAGCTAGCAGATGTCTACCTAAGTGAAGAAGTGGTCGTTGAGCCGGCAACGGATGAGTTTGTACTGATCAGTTCTGGCAGCGAAGTATCGGATATTACTTTTGGTGACGATACCGTTCAAGAATGGAGCACTGGTACTGTCTTCAGTGGTGATTCAAATTACTTGGGCCAAAACGCATGGAGCATTACTTCGGGTCCTAAATCACCTGAAGAAGGTAACTGGGGTGCTGTTTTAGTGTTCAACGGCGGTATTGAGCAAGATCTCAGCCGATTCACGTATTTAGATGTTGAAGTTGCGACACTCGGTGGTTTCGAAAAATACGCCGTTACTCTAGAAGCAAACGGCGTAAGCAAAGAACTGCTTTTACCTGTTGACGATCGCATCAATGATCAATGGCAATCGGTACGACTTGATCTTAGTAACTTCTCTTTAGAAACTTCTAACGTAAGCTCTATCGCCATCATGGGCGTTGGCGGAACACCGGGCGTGTCTACTTTCTACGTTACCGACTATAAGTTCGTCAAAACTCAAGAACCAACGGTTGACGACAACTTAGAAAGCCCTTTCATCATTTTACACTCAACCAGTGAAACCGGCCTACAAGACGTCGCTTATGGCGAATGGAGCACAGGTACCGTTATCTCTTCTGGCTCGTTTGATGGCCTGTCTACATGGATCCTCGAAGAGAATGGAAGTTGGGGTGCCGTTTTGGCGATGACCAACCAAAACAATACTGAAACCGCGCCGGTTAACCTAGTTAGCTTGGAAAACTACACTAACTTGAAGCTAAAAGTTGCCGCCGAGGGTGCCTTTGACCGATTTGAGGTTTTCCTAGATACAAACGTTGATGGTAAAGCGACAAGCTCTGTCATTCCTTTTGGATTAAACGATGCAACACAGTGGAACGAGATAGATATTGATCTTAACGCTTTTGGACTCGCACTAAGCGATATTAACCAAATTGCGGTTTACGGTGTTTATACGCCAGAAACTACGGGCCAAACATTGTATGTCACAGACTTCATTGCTTACGACACGGGTATACACCCTACTCGCGATCGCAATGATTACGGTGATGCTTTCGTCATGATTTCACCGACAAGTTTAGATTCAGACCTAACTTATGATGACAGTGCTTTCCTTAATGTTGGTAACGCTGCCTTCAATGAATGGTCAACGGGGACAGACTTCAACCTGGAATCAACGTACCTAGGTAGCAATGCGTGGGAAATGACAAAAGGCGACAGTTGGGGCGCGGTTGTTGCTTTCACTGGTGATGTCTATGGTGAAATTTTACCATTCGACTTTGATATGAACCAATACAAAAACCTGAGTTTTAAACTCGCATCAGTAGGTGCCCTATCGGACTTCAAGATTGCCTTTAATACAACCAAAGGCGCATCTTACGAAACATTGCTGACTCCAACTGTGGGTAGCGATTGGAAGACATACTCATTTGATATGACAAAGCTTCCAATCGATGTTAACGAAGTCATGCAAGTCGCTATTTTCGGTAGTAATGGCGCTTCTGGTGACAAGTTTTATCTAACAGATATGCAGTTCTCAAAATAGGCTGTTTTTAAAATAAACGGCTCTTAAAAATGGCTGTTCTTGATAATAGGCTACTCCTAAAACTTGGTTATTCCTAAATTCAAAGCAGCCTTCAACATAAACGACGAGAGCGAGTAACGCGCTTCCTCTCGTCACTAGAATCAATGAGTCTTTACGGTGACCTAACCAAAAAAGGCCACTCCTATTCAAGGTGACGACCATGAGTTTTGATAATTACTGGAAAGATCTCGCGAGCAAATACGCCTATGCCAAATCTTTAAAAGACTTAGTCCGCTACAAGAAACGAACGCTAGTCGTGCCTGCCGGTCTGCCTTTTAAAGTCACATCAGGAGTGCTCTGCGCACGAGACTACAACAAATACTACATCTAATTGAAACTAAGCAGGGTCTCTCTTTTTTCACTCTGCTTAGTCTCCCAAATTCCTCTTAACCATCAATTAAGTCTCCGATTTGATTAATGGTTTCTAAATTTATCCATCTAATAAAATACTGTGTCGCCTTGCGATGAACAGGAGTTTATACGTGTTTATCTATAAAAAATCGATGTTGAGCTTATGCATTTCCATAAGCTTTATTTTAGGGTGCCAAACTCCCGACCAAACTATCAGCCAAACAATGACCTCCTCTACCGAGTTAGATTCAAATTACGCTCTACCTTACTTGAACGATTGGCAGCCGACAAACAGCCAAATATCAAAAGACCCACTTATAGAGGCAGAGATCAAGGCAATCGTGTCACTCATGACTCTTGAAGAGAAAGTCGGACAAATGGTTCAGCCAGATCTACGTGAAGTCACGCCAGCTGAAGCACAAAAGTACAAACTAGGCTCCATCTTAAACGGCGGTGGTGGCTTCCCCGACGACGACAAGTATGCGTCGGCAAAACGGTGGGCCAATGAAGCGGACAAATTCTGGCTAGCACTTGAACAAAGTTATGAAGGCCGCGGATTTCGCATTCCGTTCATGTGGGCCACAGATGCCGTCCATGGTCATAACAATGTATTTGGAGCGACGCTCTTCCCACACAATATTGGTTTAGGAGCGGCTCGCAATCCAGAGTTAATTGAAAAAATCGGCGTCGCTACCGCCCGCGAGGTGGCTGCAACCGGCTTAGATTGGACTTTTGCACCCACCGTCGCTACTCCGAGAGACTATCGCTGGGGGCGCGTCTACGAAGGGTATTCTGAAGATCCTGAAATCGTTTACCAATACGCCAAGCGCATGGTGGCTGGTATTCAAGGCGGAGAAAGCGGCCTTAAGGGAGACAATCATGTGATCTCAAACGTCAAACACTGGATCGGTGATGGCGGTACGCTCGATGGTATTGACCACGGTGAAAACCGTTACACAGAGGAATACCTTCGCAATATTCACGCCATGGGTTATGTCGGGGGCTTAAGCTCTGGCGCGCAAGTGGTGATGTCTTCATTCAATTCTTGGTGGGACCCTAATAACTACGACCCAATGAGTACCGACAAAGCCAATACATTAGACCAGCCATATATGAACAACCAAAAAATTCATGGCTCTGAGTACCTGATAGCAGACGTACTTAAAGGGAAAATGGCCTTTGATGGTATTGTTGTCACAGACTGGAACGGACAAGGTGAGATCAATGGCTGTACAGCCGCAAATTGCCCACAAGCCGTTATCGCGGGTAATGATGTATTCATGATCACCGCGCGTGAAGACTGGCAAGCGTTTTATCATAATGTCATTGAACAGGTGAGTTCAGGTGTAATTCCAATGTCACGCATTGATGATGCCGTTACTAGGATACTACGAGTTAAAAAACGCGCTAATTTATGGAATAAACCAATGCCATCTTTGCGCTCTTTAGCCGGAAAACAAGAGGTATTAAGCGCTCCAGAGCATGTTTCTTTGGCTCGCCAAGCCGTGTCAGAGTCACTCGTGATGCTTAAAAACAACGATGTACTTCCCTTATCAACAAACGATCGTTTCTTGGTTGTAGGCTCTGCCGCAAATGATATTACGAAGCAAACAGGTGGGTGGTCGCTGTCTTGGCAAGGCGATGGAAACACCATTGAAAAAGACTTTCCAAATGCACAGACACTATTAATGGCGATGAAATCTGAGGTAGGGCCTGACAATGTGACGACCGATATATCCAATGCTAGCCCGGAAAACACAACCGCCATTGTTGTTATCGGTGAGGATCCTTACGCAGAGATGTTTGGTGATATCAGCCGAACACAAACTTTAGAATTCGCAAAGCTTAAGCCTTCTTACAAAAATGATCTAGACACAATTCGCACCCTGAAAAGCCAAGGGTACAAGGTTGTGACCATCTTCTACTCCGGTCGCCCCCTTTATGTAAATGAAGAGATCAATCTATCTGACGCTTTTGTCGCTGCTTGGCTGCCTGGTACTGAAGGCCTAGGGATCACCGATGTGCTCTTCGCAAAACAAGGCCATGACTTCAAAGGAACGCTGAGCTATTCATGGGGAGCAAAAAAATGTTCGACCACCATCAATCGCAACGCTCCGAACATTCCTAATTACCAAACTCCGATCGACGGTATTACTGGCAACCTCATTGAACAGGATACCACGGGTGAGCATCAGCCCCTTTTCCCTTATGGATATGGGCTCAACTATAAAGATCAAAAAGAGATTAAGGCTCGTTATGACGATCTAGATAATATTCCGCTTGATCCGAGAGACTACGGGTGTGGCATGTCAGAACCTGATAATGGCATTGCACAAGTAGCACTGGAAGTCTTTGGTAAAGACGCTAAAGGTGAATTTTCTGCAAGAATGTCTGGCGCCACCAATAATTGGGAATCACTTGCCGTGACCAAGGGCACAACGTCAATAGACTCACTAACGACAACCGGTATTAACTATAACGGGATGCAACAATCGGCCCTCAATGTTAAGTTTTTAAGCTCTGAAGAATCGTTTAGTGAACGTCCAGCTGCCCAATTGTATATGCAGACTCCCGACAAAAAAGGAGCAGACTACAATCGCTATACCAACGCAAACTCCACTCTAGAGTTTGATATTCGGATGAAAACTCAAGCACCTGAGAGCATGACACTGGCGACACATTGTGAATGGCCATGTATCGGTGAATTACAGATCAACCGAGTATTGCCAGCCCCTTCAGCACAATGGACGACCGTCAAAATCCCTCTACAGTGTTTCGAGCAAGCAGGAATGTCATTTCAACGAATGAGCACGCCACTTTTGATGTTCAGTGAACAAAGCGTAGAGTTTGATCTGGGTAGAGTCCGAATCGTGCCAAATCCAAGCGGCACACCAGAAGATGCGGTTGACTGCAGTGAAGTACTAGACAGCAACTAGAGTGATTAAACACCTAATGTTCTAGCGGCTATTGGGCTATGCTATAACGAAAATAATTAGGTTCTAGACTTGTTGTTGCTAACTGAAAAATAGGCCCTTTCTGTCATGGAAAGGGCTTAATTATATGGTCCGCCTCACTCTCAAGCCATTAAGCTTAGAGTAGGCTC
>NZ_JAPHPW010000001.1 GCF_026241515.1 Vibrio sp. 14G-20 | reverse complement strand
AGTACCTGGCTACGAACCAGGCGGTCGGAGGTTCGAATCCTCCAGGGCGCACCACATTATTAGAGAAAGCCTCGTTTTTACGAGGCTTTTTTTATGCTTGCTGTAAATTTGTTGCGACAATGTTAAATTTACGGTTTTTTTAACTTGTTGTATTTAAAGTAATTCTTGATTGCTTCTTTGTTATTCCACCTTTCTCATATCATTTCCCAGAAAAGCCCCGTTTAAGTCACAGTTTAAATATCTAAAAATGACTCATTTGACAGATTTATGTGATCTGATAGGCGAATAATTAACCTTATGTGTGCGTTATCCGTAACAGAACCTTAAACAAAATTGACAAACTTTTACCAATCGAGATAATCCATGGGTCGGGATCACTATTCGCTGAAATCCTGCACCTATGTCAGGATGACGAAGAAAGGAAGCAACATGACTAATATTGGAAGCCTGCTAGGAGATGCAGCAACTCTAATGATAACGGGAATGTCCGTTGTCTTTATTTTCCTAACTATTCTAGTTTACCTCGTTCGGTTGATGTCAAAACTGGTACCAGAAGAAGTACCTGAACCGATCGCAGCACCTAAAAAAATTAAAAAATCACAATCAAACCCTTCTGCTGTTAGTCCACAGGTAGTGGCAGCAATTTCGGCCGCGGTTCACCAATACCGTGCGTCTACTGCTAAGTAGCATTTAAAGGATTAAAAAGGAGTTTATGAGCATGTCTAAACCACTAGCTATCACTGATGTGGTACTTCGTGACGCGCACCAGTCACTATTTGCTACACGTATGCGTATCGAAGATATGCTGCCTATTGCGGCAGAACTGGATAAAGTTGGTTACTGGTCTTTAGAGACTTGGGGTGGCGCGACGTTTGATTCGTGTATCCGTTTTCTTGGAGAAGATCCGTGGGAGCGTTTGCGTGAGCTGAAAAAAGCGATGCCAAACACACCAATGCAGATGCTACTGCGTGGTCAAAACCTATTGGGCTACCGTCACTACGCGGATGATGTAGTAGAAAAATTTGTTGAACGTGCCCATAAAAACGGCATGGACGTATTCCGTATCTTTGATGCGATGAATGACGTACGTAACTTTGAAAAAGCAGTGAAAGCAACGATCGACGTTGGTGGCCACGCTCAAGGTACCTTGTCTTACACAACCAGTCCGGTTCACAACTCAGATACTTGGGTTGATTTGGCCAAACGTCTAGAAGACCTAGGTTGTCACTCACTATGTATCAAAGATATGTCCGGTTTATTAAAGCCGTATGAAGCGGAAGAGCTGATTACACGTATCAAAGCATCGTGTGACGTTCCTCTAGCGCTGCATAGCCACGCGACAACCGGTCTATCGACTGCAACAGCGGTTAAAGCCGTTGAAGCGGGTATCGACATTCTAGATACCGCTATCTCTTCAATGAGCTGTACTTACGGTCATACGCCAACCGAAACGGTTGTTGCGATGTTAGAAGGTACAGAGCGCGACACCAATCTCAAACTAGACCAAATCGAACCAATCGCAGCTTACTTCCGTGATGTACGTAAAAAGTACGCGAAATGGGAAGGTCAGCTGAAAGGTGTCGATTCTCGTATCCTGATCGCTCAAGTTCCTGGCGGCATGTTAACTAACATGGAAGGCCAACTTAAAGAACAAGGCGCAGCCGATCGCATGGATGAAGTTCTAGAAGAGATCCCACGCGTACGTAAAGAGCTGGGTTACATTCCTTTAGTAACACCAACGTCTCAGATTGTCGGTACTCAAGCAGTTATTAACGTTTTAACCGGTGAGCGCTATAAGAGCATCACGAAAGAGACTGCTGGTCTACTGAAAGGTGAATACGGTCAAGCACCTGCTGAAGTGGATGCTGAACTGCAAGCGAAAGTTCTAGACGGTGCAGAGCCGATTACTTGTCGTCCTGCCGATTTACTTAAGTCTGAAATGGATACGTTAACGACGGATCTGTTAGAGAAAGCGAAATCAGAGGGTATCTCTCTAGCTGAAGATACGGTTGATGATGTACTGACTTACGCGCTCTTCCCACAAGTGGGCCTTAAGTTCCTTAAGAACCGTCGTAACCCTGAAGCATTTGAACCTGCACCGACTGCAGAAACGGCAGCTCCTGTTGCGGCTACACCACAACCTGTTGCTGGTGGTATTGAAAGCTACAGCGTGAAGGTTGATGGTCAAGTTTATGATGTTGAAGTTGGTCCTCAAGGTGAACTGACATCGGTATCTCCATCAGCGAAACCTGCACAAGCGGCTCAAGCAGCACCTGCTGCGGCTTCTGATGCAGAAGCCGTTCCAGCTCCGTTAGCGGGCAACATCTTCAAAGTTATCGTTCAGCCGGGTGCTGAAGTGGCTGAAGGTGATGTGCTACTGATCTTGGAAGCGATGAAGATGGAAACCGAAGTTCGTGCTGCTCGTGGTGGTATCGTTCAAGAGTTAAATGTTAAAGAAGGCGATGCAGTTACTGTAGGCGCTCCACTACTAAGCTTAGCGTAAGGGAGTCCTATGGAAGGATTGATGACCTTATGGTCTGAAACAGGTATTGCTAACTTTGAGTTCGGCCAGATCTGTATGATGTTGGTCGGTTGCTTACTGTTGTTTTTGGCAATTCGTAAAGGATTTGAACCGTTACTTCTACTACCGATTGGTTTTGGTGCCGTATTAGCAAACATTCCAAATGCAGGGTTTACTGATCCTGGTGGTTTGCTTTATTACGTTTACTACATTGGTATTGAAACGGGTATTTTCCCACTGCTGATCTTTATGGGTGTAGGTGCAATGACGGACTTCGGTGCGTTGATTGCTAACCCTAAAACGTTATGGCTAGGGGCTGCAGCTCAGTTTGGTATCTTCGCAACGCTATTTGGTGCGATCTTGCTGAACTATGTTCCAGGAATGGAATTCTCAATGGCCGATGCTTCGTCAATTGCGATCATTGGTGGTGCCGATGGCCCAACCGCGATCTTCTTAGCAAGTAAACTATCTCCTGATCTTTTAGGTGCCATTGCGGTAGCAGCTTATAGCTACATGGCTTTGGTTCCTATTATTCAGCCGCCAATCATGAAAGCGCTAACGACGCCGGAAGAACGCAAGATTAAGATGGCGCAGTTACGTCACGTTGGTAAAGCCGAGAAGATCCTTTTCCCGCTTGCTGTACTACTGATGACAATTCTGTTCCTACCTTCAGCAACACCTCTAGTGGGTATGTTCTGTTTAGGTAACTTAATGCGTGAAGCGGGTGTAGTTGATCGTCTTTCAAAAACAGCTCAAAACGAACTGATTAACGTCGTGACTATTTTCCTAGGCCTAGGTGTTGGTTCTAAGCTTCAAGCGGATACGTTCTTGAACTTAGAGACACTGGGTATTCTAGGTTTAGGTGCGGTGGCGTTCAGTATCGGTACGGCGGGTGGCGTATTAATGGCTAAGCTACTTAATCGCTTCTCTAAAGAAGACATCAACCCACTGATTGGTGCGGCTGGTGTATCAGCGGTTCCTATGGCGGCTCGTGTTGTAAACAAGGTTGGTCTTGAGGCAAACCCTCAGAACTTCTTGTTGATGCATGCAATGGGCCCGAACGTGGCAGGTGTACTTGGTAGTGCGGTTGCCGCAGGTATTCTATTAGCTCTCGTGGGCTAATGAACTGCTTGGTCATGTGTCGTTACGTTAATTGGTCGTCAATTTACGAATGAGCGGTTAACTTCGCCTTATTAAATGGTTTATAGTCAAAGGGATGCTTTCGCATCCCTTTCTTTTTTATCAATTAGGGTGTTTGCTCTCTAGGGCTTTTATCAATCAAGGAAATGTGGAAATGGAAAACAAACAGATTGCGATTACTCAATTCGGCGGCGTCGAAAACCTAAGTATTCAAACCAGTGCTATTCCTGAGCCTAAGACTGGAGAAGTGGTGGTTAAAGTTTCCTTTTCGGGCATTAATCCGATTGATGTGAAAACCCGTGCCGGCCTTGGTTGGGCAGCAGCACAAAACAAAGACAATCTTCCTTGGGTGCCGGGTTACGATATTTCAGGTCAAATTGTCACACTAGGCGATCAGGCTGAACGCTTTACTATTGGTGATAATGTAGCAGGCTTTATTGGTTTTCCGCTGCAAGGCGGCGGTTATAGCCAATATGTGAGTGTTCCAGAGGCTGCATTAAGCATGGTTCCTGATTCGGTTACTCTAGAAGCGGCAGCTGCATTACCACTAGCCAGCCAAACAGCAGCACAGGCACTCAACAAAGCTGAAGTGAAAGAAGGTGACCGCGTGCTCATCTTAGCGGGCGCAGGCGGTGTTGGTCATCTAGCGGTTCAAATAGCGGTGGCAGCGAAGGCTGAGGTTTACACAACCTGCAGCGAAGCCAATCTTGATTACCTTGCGACGTTAGGTGCTCACGCGATTAACTATAAGTTTGCGCCAGCATCAGAAAGAGTATCTGATGTCGATGTACTGATTGATTTGGTCGGTGGCGATACCGCTCTCGATGCGTTGAAGTGCCTGAAAGATGACGCAAGAGTCGTGACAGTCCCCACTCTATCTGCAGAATTGATCTGTGAAAAAGCAACACTATTGGGCTTTACGGCATCAGGCATGTTGGTTGAACCAAATCCTGAGCAAATGGACACTATGCTTTACATGGTCAGTGTCGGATTGCTCAAAACAGAAATTCAAGGTATCTACCAGTTAGACGAGGCGAAGTCGGCGCATCTACAAGTTGAAACCGGACACACCAGAGGCAAGGTGCTACTTAAAATGCAAGAAAGTTGATATGCAGTGCTAGAATTTTTTAACTCTCTTTTTGAAAATATCGCGCTGTGGTTCTCGGACTCGGCGCTGTGGGTACTCTTCATCAGTGGCTTCTTGAGTGCCACGTTACTACCCGGTGGTTCAGAAGCTAGCCTTGTGGCTGCATTGAGCTTAGATCAGTTCTCAACATCGTCGATTATTCTCATAGCGACACTTGGTAACACGTTAGGTGGCCTGACCAATTATTGGATTGGTTTGTGGCTGCCCAATCGAACTCAATCTGAAAAGCATGGTCATAAGGCTATGGCTTGGCTGAGCCGTTATGGTTACTGGACACTGTTATTCAGTTGGTTACCCGTTATTGGTGACCCTTTGTGTCTCGCGGCGGGTTGGCTGAGAATGAAATTTATCCCTAGCGTTATTTTGATAGCGATTGGTAAAGCCGCTCGCTACAGCTTACTTGCTGCTATCTACTTCGGTTTTTTCTAAGGAGAACCTATGAAAAAGGTTTTACTTGGTACATTTTCTCTTATCGCCATCGCTGGCTGTTCTTACAATGTACCTAGCTCAACACCCTTCTTTTCTTCGCTTCCGGAAGGGGTCACCTTGTTAGAAGAAGTTAAGCCTTCTAAAGATAAAGTCGTGATTCCGTATGCGAAATATCAGCTTGAAAATGGCTTGACCGTTATTCTTTCTCCTGATGATTCCGATCCGTTGGTGCATGTTGATGTCACTTATCACGTAGGTTCTGCACGTGAGCAGATTGGTAAGTCAGGCTTTGCTCACTTCTTTGAGCACATGATGTTCCAAGGTTCTGAGAACGTTGGTGACCAACAGCACTTTAAGATCATTACCGAGGCTGGTGGCTCGTTAAACGGCACGACTAATCGTGATCGAACTAACTACTTTGAAACCGTTCCATCTAACCAACTTGAGAAAATGTTGTGGTTAGAATCAGATCGCATGGGCTTTTTGTTGGATGCTGTTTCTCAGAAGAAATTTGAAGTTCAAAGAGGCACGGTTAAAAACGAACGTGCTCAAAGTTATGAAAACCGTCCTTATGGCTTGATGTGGGAACGTATGGGTGAAGCGCTTTACCCAGAAGGTCACCCTTACTCATGGCAACCAATTGGTTATGTTGAAGATCTTGACCGTGTCGATGTTAATGACCTTAAGGCGTTCTTCCTACGCTGGTACGGCCCAAATAATGCGGTACTGACTATCGGTGGTGATATCGATGTTAATGACACGCTAGAATGGGTTAACAAGTACTTTGGTCCTATCCCTCAAGGTCCAGAAGTTAAGGCTGCTGAGAAACAACCTGCAGTGCTGACTGAAGATAAGTACATCACCTTAAAAGATAATATTCGTCAGCCGATGGTGCTTGTGGGGTGGCCAACCACTTATCGTGGTGAAGAAACACAAGCTTCGCTAAATGCACTGTCTAATGTTTTAGGTTCTGGTACCAACAGTTACCTATATCAAAACTTGGTTAAGACGCAAAAAGCGGTGAGTGCAGGTTCATTCCATGACTGTGCTGAATTGGCTTGTACCATGTATGTTTATGCGATGGGCGACTCTGGTAAAAAAGGGGATTTGACGGTTCTTAATAAAGAGTTGATGGATACCTTAGAACAGTTCTCGAAAGAAGGTGTTGAACAAGAGCGCTTAGACCAAATTACCGGTATGGCTGAAGCGGATGCGGTTTTCGCTCTGCAAAGTGTTAAAGGGAAAGTCTCACAGCTGGCTTCGAATCAGACCTTCTATGGTCAACCGGATCGTATTGAATCGCAACTTGATCAAATCCGAGCGGTAACACCAGAAAGCGTCAGTAAGGCATACCAAGATTTCATCGAGGGTAAGCATAAGGTGACACTCAGTGTTGTTCCAAAGAAGCAGCTCGATCTCGCGGTTCGTGAAGCTACATTCACCACTCCAGCTCGCACGTTACCTGAATATGCCAAGGTCACTGAAGATCAGCTTGATTTCAGAAAAGCACCGAACACATTTGATCGCAGCGTTATGCCAGAAGTGAACTTTGGCGTTGAAGCGACTATGCCTGAGCTGTATCGCATGCACTTTTCGAACGGCACTGACTTGATTGGTACTGTGACTAGTGAAACGCCGACAGTACAGTTACAAATTCAACTTCCAGCTGGCGAGCGTTATGTTCGCAAAGGGCAAGAAGGCTTAGCGAACTTAACGGCTTCGATGATGGAAGAGGGGGCGACTAAGCGAACGGTTGAAGAATTACAGGCTACCTTAGATAAGCTAGGTAGCAGTGTGAGCATTAGTGCGGGCAGTTACACCACAGATATTTCAGTCTCGACGCTAGAGAAAAATCTGCCTCAAACCTTAGCGATTGTGCAAGAGGTTCTATTTGAGCCTAAGTTTGATGAGCAAGACTTTGAACGTGTTAAGAAGCAGATGCTTGAAGGCGTTGTCTATCAACACCAACAGCCAAGCTGGATGGCTTCTCAAGCAACTCGTGAAGTGCTATTTGGCGACAGCATTTTTGCTCGCGCAAGTGATGGCACTAAGGAATCTCTATCGAAATTGACCTTAGACGATGTGAAAAAATTCTATGCGCAACATTACACACCAGAAGGTGCCAATATTGTTGTTGTTGGAGACATCTCGAAGAAAGAGGTAGGGAAACAGCTACAATTCTTTGAACAGTGGCAAGGCGATGCGGCACCACTAACGCGTCCACAGATCGTCAAAGAGCTTTCTGGTCAGCACTTGTATTTAGTTGATAAACCGGGTGCGCCGCAAAGTATTGTTCGTTTGGTGCGTAAAGGCTTACCTTTTGATGCGACCGGTGAGTTGTATTTGAGCCAGTTGGCTAACTTTAATTTAGCCGGTAATTTCAATAGCCGTATCAACCAGAATCTACGTGAGGACAAAGCCTACACTTACGGTGCTAACGGTTACTTCGCCAGTACGCGTGAAACGGGCGCGGTGGTATTCAGTGCTCAAGTGAGAGCTAATGCGACGGTTCCATCGATTCAAGAGTTTATCTCTGAGCTAAATGAATTTAGTCAGAGTGGATTAACTGACGAAGAGGTGAAATTTATGCGCCTTGCCGTCGGTCAACAAGATGCACTTAAATACGAAACACCAAGTCAAAAGGCTGGGTTGTTGAGTAATATTGTTGCGCTGAGCCTTGACGAAGATTACCTGCAACAACGTAATCAGATAGTTGAAACTGTCTCAAAAGAGACGTTAAACGAGCTATCTAAGAAATGGTTTGACCCGAATGATTATCAAATAATTGTTGTTGGCGACGCGGCTTCGCTTCGTCCTCAACTAGAAAAGTTAGATATTCCAATAGAAGAGCTTGAAATCATTCGTTAGAGTACACATTAAAGGGGGAGGAAAAAGACTCTATTTTTCTCCTCCGACCTAATTTATGATAGTTCTAATCAGAACGATATAAGATAAGTGAACTGAATTTTGACTGATTTTGCTGCGCGACTAAAGCAAGTTGCAACCAACCCTAAGACCTTCTCTCAATTTGGTCGTGGTGTTGAAAGGGAAACGTTACGCTACACGGAAGATGGGCATCTTGCGATTGGGCCGCACCCAAAGGCTTTGGGATCTGCGTTGATGAACGGATGGGTAACGACCGATTTTTCTGAGTCGCTACTGGAGTTTATTACGCCTGTTTCTAACGACGTTCCGACGCTTTTGAATCAGTTGTCTGATATCCACCATTTCACACAAACCAAGTTAGATGGCGAAAAGATGTGGCCGCTTTCTATGCCTTGTTATGTAGGCAGTGAAGATTACATTCAGCTAGCGCAATACGGCACCTCTAACAATGGCAAGATGAAGACTCTATATCGTGAAGGCTTAAAGCGTCGCTACGGTAGCCTGATGCAGATCATTTCAGGTGTTCACTTCAACTTCTCTTTCCCAGATAGTTTTTGGGATAGCCTTTTTGGAGAGCAAACCGAAGAAGCGCGTTGTGAATCTAAGTCCGATGCTTACTTTGGTTTGATTCGTAATTACTACCGTTTTGGTTGGTTAATTCCTTATTTCTTCGGTGCTTCACCTGCACTATGTCCTTCTTTCATCAAAGGCAGAGAGACAAAGCTACCTTTTGAAAAAATTGGCGAGACGCTGTATCTACCAAAAGCAACGGCACTACGTCTGAGCGATCTTGGCTACACCAACAGTGCTCAAAGTGTATTGAAAATTGGCTTTAATAGCCTAGACCAGTACCTAGAGGGATTGAACCAAGCGATTCGCACACCATCGGAAGAGTTTGCCGAAATTGGTACCAAAGTTGATGGTGAATACCGTCAGTTGAATAGCAACGTTCTTCAAATCGAGAACGAGCTTTATGCGCCAATTCGTCCTAAGCGTGTGGCTAAAAGTGGTGAGAAGCCATCAGAAGCACTAGCTCGTGCTGGTGTCGAGTACATCGAGGTTCGCTCTTTAGACGTAAACCCATTCAGCTCAATTGGTATCAATGAGCAACAAGTTCGCTTCTTAGATTTATTCCTAACTTGGAGTGTGTTAACCGACTCTGCTGAGATGGATAACTGCGAACTTGAATGCTGGCGTGATAACTGGAACAAGGTGATCTTAGAAGGTCGTCAAGTTGGTCTAGAATTGCAAATCGGTTGTCACGGTGAGCGACTGTCTCTGCAAGATTGGGCGAAGCGTGTCTTCAAAGATCTGCGCTCTATTGCCGAGATGATGGACGCTGAACAAGGTGGTCGTGCATACCAAGAAACGTGCGATACGCTTGAAGCTTGGATTGACAACCCAGAGCTGACCATTTCTGGCCAGTTGCTAGAAGAGACCAAGATACTGGGTGGTTTGGGGAAAGTGGGCTGCGCGCTTGGTAAAACATACGCTCAGCAACACAAAGCACACCAATACAAAGTGTATTCAGCAGAGTTGATGGAAGCAGAAGTTCAACGCTCTGTGACAGCTCAGCAACAAAGTGAAGAAGCAAGCACTCAAGATTTTGATAGCTTCTTAGCGGATTATTTTTCGTATTTAAAAGCATAGCGAGACGTTGGTGGAAAGGAAGCAAGCCTTATTAGGTCAGCCTACTCGTGTGAGTAGTAAATGGTTACCTGTAGTGACTGTTGGTGTTGTCTCTAGCCTATTGGTTGGATGTGCAACGCCACCGCCAAAGCAGCAAGATAATTTGTGTAGCATCTTTAGAGAACACCCTTCGTGGTATGAAGATGCACTCGATATGCAAGAAGAGTGGGGCACACCGATCAACGTAGCGATGGCTTTTGTGAAACAAGAGAGTAGCTATCGTCATGATGCGCGCCCGCCTAAAGATTACATTCTTGGCTTTATTCCGTGGGGTCGTGTGAGTAGTGCCTACGGTTATGCACAAGCTCAAGACCCTGCTTGGGAAGATTTCCAAAAGGCGACCAATAACGGTGGCTCAAGAACCAACTTTGATGATGCATTGATGTTCATCGGTTGGTATACCAGCGAAACGCGTCGTCAATTGGGTATCTCGTTATGGGACCCATATAACCAATATCTGGCTTATCATGAAGGCCGTGGTGGTTATAAGCGCAAGTCATACAACAGCAAACCATCGCTGATTAAGGTGGCGCGTAAAGTTGAACAGCAAGCAAAAGATTATGGATGGCAGCTGAAACAGTGCCGCAAAGAACTAGAAGACAATCGAAGCTGGTTTTTTTAAAGCCAGACGTCATGGAGAAGAGCAATGCCTTTATTAGATAGTTTCACTGTTGATCACACACGCATGAACGCCCCTGCCGTTCGTGTTGCTAAAACAATGCAAACCCCAAAAGGGGACACCATCACTGTGTTTGACCTGCGTTTTACCGCGCCAAACAAAGACATCCTATCTGAGAAAGGTATCCATACTCTAGAGCATCTATACGCTGGTTTCATGCGTAATCAATTGAACGGTTCAGATGTAGAGATCATCGATATCTCACCTATGGGTTGCCGTACTGGTTTCTACATGAGCCTGATTGGTACGCCTACAGAGCAACAAGTGGCTGACGGTTGGTTGGCGGCTATGCAAGACGTACTGAAAGTTGAGAACCAGAATAAGATCCCTGAGCTGAACGAATACCAATGTGGTACCGCGGCAATGCACTCTTTGGATGAAGCGAAAGAGATCGCGAATGCAATCATCGCTGCAGGCATCTCTGTAAACAAGAATGATGAACTGGCACTACCAGAGTCGATGCTACAAGAGCTTAAAATCGACTAGTCATTGATAGCTACCCTAGATATAGATAGGGCGAGTTAGATACTAAAAGGCCCGGTTCAATGAACCGGGCCTTTTTCGTCAACGTATTTTAGGGCGAGACAGAGATTCAGTGATAACTCAGTTAGCCGTTCACGATCTGTGGGAACACACGTACCAGCTTGATACGGTTCTCTTCGAGTTCTACGATTTCCATTGGATGACTGGCAACCTGAACACTCAGATGACTCTCTGGAATATCTTCAAGGTGCTCCAATATTAAACCATTCAGTGTTCTTGGGCCATCGGTAGGCAATGCCCACTGCAAGCCTTTGTTGATGTCTCGGATATTGGCACTGCCTTCAATTAAGAAGCTGCCATCGCTTTGCGGCGTGATCTCTTCAGATAAGCTTGGTGCAATTGAAGTGGTAAACTCACCAACGATCTCTTCCAGAATATCTTCCAAGGTAACCAAGCCGTTGATGTCGCCATACTCATCAACAATCAAACCGATACGCTGTTTATTGCGCTGAAACTTAAGCAGTTGAATGTTGAGTGGCGTCGCTTCAGGAATAAAGTAGATCTCATCTGCCGCACGCAGCAGGGTCTCTTTATTGAATTCGTTTTTTTCCAGCATTAAGCGGTAAGCTTCACGCAATCTAAGCATACCAACCACTTCATCTATTTGATCACGATAAAGAACCACACGACCATGAGGAGAGTGAGTCAGTTGGCGAACAATTGATTTCCAGTCATCATTGATGTCGATGCCGGTGATTTCATTACGAGGCACCATGATGTCGTTCACGGTCACGTGCTCTAAATCTAGAATCGACACCAACATATCTTGGTGACGCTGAGGGATTAGGCTACCTGCTTCATTTACCACGGTTCTAAGCTCTTCTGAGCTCAAGTGGTCCGTTGCGTCATGGCTGGCTTTGACGCCTAAGATACGAATGAAGCCGTTAGTAATGAAGTTCACTAAGATCACCAATGGCGACAGAACCTTCATTAGTATCATCAATAGGATACTACTCGCGTAAGAGACACGCTCAGGAAATAAAGAGGCGATGGTTTTTGGTGTTACCTCGGCGAAGACGAGGATCACGAGAGTCAGTACACCTGTAGCGATAGCTACACCGATATCCCCGTAGATGCGCATACCAAGAATAGTAGCGATCGCAGATGCAAGAATGTTGACGAGATTGTTGCCGATGAGAATGAGGCCAATCAATCTGTCTGGGCGGTTCAGAAGTTTTTCTACGCGTTTGGCACCTTTATGACCCGTATTGGCCAAGTGCTTTAAACGGTAGCGGTTCAAGGACATCATGCCCGTTTCGGAACCAGAGAAATAACCAGAAATTACAATGAGACACGCGAGTAGCGCAAATAAGATACCCGTTGATATGTCGTCCAAAACTATTCTTTTCCTATTTGTGTATCTTGATTAATTTATGACCGAACATGGTCGAGATGTCAATTGAATCTAACGGACTCAATATTTTAAAGGCAAGGTGTGTGAGACCTTGCCTTTATTTTACAGACTAGTTCAGGATGATTTCCTGAACGAAGCGGCTACCGAAGTAGGCTAATGTGAGCATGCTGGCGCCCGCAAGTGCGAACCAAGTGACTTTCTGTCCACGCCAACCTTTTTGGTAGTGACCCCATAAAAGAATGGAGTAGATAACCCAAGCGATAAAAGACAATACCGCTTTGTGCGCCTTTCCTTGAGCAAACATATCTTGTACGAAGATAAGGCCTGTCAATAAAGTACCCGTTAATAAGCCATTACCAATCAGAATGATCTTGAAAAGCTGTCTTTCCACCATCATTAAAGGAGGTAGGTTAGGGTTTATCACTAAGGCTTTTTTCTTTTTAAGTTTGTGATCTAGCCACGCAAGTTGCAGGGCGTATAGCGCGCCGATGGTCAGCGTTGCGTATGAGAATAACGCCAAAGAGATGTGTACGAGCAGTTTTGGATCGTTCTCTAAATGCTTGATAAAGGTGCTTGGAAGAAAAGTAGCCGCCATCAAGTTCAACGCAGCGAAGCTATAAACAACAGGCAAGATGAACCACAAACGGGTTTTGAGCATGGCACCGCTCATTACCACAGAGATAATTAAACTGATTAATGAAGCAACGTTCAAGATACTGAGGTTTTGGCCACTGGCATTAAAAATCAAATCGCCAAGCAACAAAGCATGAAAAACTAGAGCAAGTAATGCGCTGATAAACACCGTTTTTACACGGATCCCTGTTTGATGCACGAGACCTGGAATGATCGTGGAAATTGCCATTATATAAAGAAAGGCTGCTGCGATCGCAATAAGACTGTCCATGGTATCCATTTAAATGATTACTAATCGGTGAATTATACCTCGCATCGCTCTTTGGGGCTATGGTGAACCTCATTCAATTCCAAGTGAATAATGTCTCACATCACAAGCACGGATGATTAACGCTCTACAACGGGTATGACTCTAATCCACGCTAATGTATACTCACAGTAATAGTCGCAGTTTTGAGCGAAGAGAAAACTATGTTTGATAATTTAACGGATCGTCTATCCAAAACGCTGAAGAACATCAGCGGTAAAGGTCGTCTGACCGAAGACAATATTAAAGAGACGCTGCGTGAAGTACGTATGGCGCTACTTGAAGCCGACGTTGCACTGCCCGTTGTCCGCGATTTTGTTAAGCGCGTAAAAGAAGGCGCTGTGGGTGTTGAGGTATCTAAATCTCTAACGCCTGGTCAAGAATTCATTAAGATCGTTCAAGCTGAACTTGAAGCTGTGATGGGTGAGTCTAACGAGGCTCTTAACCTAGCAGCGCAACCGCCAGCAGTCATCTTAATGGCGGGTCTACAAGGTGCGGGTAAAACCACATCGGTAGGTAAGCTATCTAAGCTTCTAACTGAGCGTGACAAGAAGAAAGTCTTGGTTGTGTCTGCCGACGTTTACCGTCCAGCGGCGATCAAACAGCTTGAAACGTTAGCAAGCGATGTTGGCGTAGACTTCTTCCCATCTTCAGCTGATCAAAAGCCTCTTGATATTGCAAACGCTGCAATCGACCACGCGAAGAAGAAATTCTACGATGTGCTACTTGTCGATACTGCTGGTCGTTTGGCTATCGATGAAGAGATGATGGGTGAAATCAAAGAGCTTCATACTGCAATTAAACCAGTAGAGACACTGTTCGTTGTTGATGCAATGACAGGTCAAGATGCTGCGAATACTGCAAAAGCCTTTGGTGATGCTCTACCACTAACCGGTGTTATCTTGACGAAAGTGGATGGTGATGCGCGCGGTGGTGCTGCTCTATCTGTTCGTCATATCACAGGTAAACCGATTAAATTCTTGGGTGTTGGTGAAAAAACTGACGCACTAGAACCGTTCCACCCAGATCGTGTTGCTTCTCGTATCCTTGGTATGGGCGACGTACTGTCTCTTATTGAAGACCTACAGAAAAACGTTGATACCGAGAAAGCAGAGAAACTGGCTAAGAAGTTCAAAGAGAAGAAAGGCTTTGACCTTGAAGACTTCCGTGAACAGCTAGGACAAATGCAGAACATGGGCGGAATGATGGGCATGATGGATAAGCTTCCTGGCATGTCTCAGCTACCGGACAACGTAAAAGATAAAGTTGATGACAAGATGTTCAAGCAAATGGAAGCGATCATCAACTCTATGACAATGAAAGAGCGCCAGCGTCCTGACCTAATCAAAGGCTCACGCAAGAAGCGTATTGCCGCAGGTTCTGGTACTCAAGTACAAGATGTAAACCGTATGCTGAAACAGTTCACTCAAATGCAGAAGATGATGAAGAAAATGCAGAAGGGTGGAATGAAAGGCATGATGCGCAACATGCAGGGCATGATGGGCGGCGGTGGAGGTATGGGCGGAATGGGTGGTGGTTTTAACCCGTTTGGCCGATAATCTACAAATGTAAGCTTTAGCTGCGTTACTTTTCATAGTGTTAGCCGTGTCACAGAAAGTGTTCGGTGGCTATGTTGGTGAAAAAATAGCTAAAGCCCTTGCATTGCACCGGAATAAGAGTAAAATTCCGGGGCTTTAATTTGGCACGAGACCCCAAGCTATTTACTTATACTTGGGGTTAATTATTTTATTAAGAAAGCAAAGAGGACGACATGGTAACCATTCGTTTGGCACGTCACGGTGCAAAGAAGCGCCCATTTTATCAAATCGTAGTTGCGGATAGCCGTAACTCTGTAACTGGCCGTTTCATCGAGAAAGTAGGTTTCTTTAACCCTACAGCTCAAGGTCAAGAAGAAGGTCTACGTCTAGACCTAGATCGTGTTAACCACTGGGTTGGTCAAGGCGCATCTCTATCTGATCGTGTAGCTAAGCTAGTTAAAGACGCTCAAAAAGCGGCTTAATTCTTTTTTAAAGAGAAATAGCTTATGTCGATGAAGGGTAAAGAAACGATGAGCGAGCAAAGCAATAGAATTGTCATGGGTAAACTTGGGTCTACCTATGGTATTCGTGGCTGGCTTAAAGTGTTCTCCTACACAGACAATGCTGAAAGCATATTTGATTACAGCCCTTGGTATTTAAAGCTAAAGGGCGAGTGGGTTGAGTATAAAGTTGAAAGCTGGAAACGTCATGGCCAAGGTTATGTATGTAAGCTAGCGGGATTAGATGTACGTGAAGACGCGCAACTGATGACCAACTTTGAAATTGCTATTGACCCTGCTTCATTACCTGAATTGTCAGAAGATGAATTCTACTGGCGCGAATTGTTTGGTATGCAAGTTTTTACCACTAAAGGTTACAACCTTGGTGAGGTCACTGACCTATTAGAAACTGGCTCAAACGATGTTCTAGTAATCAAAGCAAATCTTAAAGATGCTTTTGGCCAAAAGGAACGGTTAGTACCGTACCTTGAAGAGCAAGTGATCAAGAAAGTTGATCGCGAAGCTCGCCGGATCGAAGTTGACTGGGATCCTGGATTCTAACTCCAAATTACAGAGCGAGAGAACACATGTGGGTTGGCGTAATTAGCCTGTTTCCTGAAATGTTCCGTTCTGTTACTGATTTTGGAGTAACAGGTCAAGCGGTTAAGAAAGGTCTTTTATCTATTGAGACATGGAATCCTCGTGATTTCACTCATGATAAACATCGCACTGTTGATGACAGACCTTACGGTGGTGGTCCTGGCATGTTAATGATGGTTCAGCCTTTGCGCGACGCTATCAAAACTGCCAAGCAAGCAGCACCGGGGAAGACGAAAGTTATCTATCTTTCACCTCAAGGTCGTAAACTCGACCAGAAAGGTGTTGAAGAGTTGGCAACAAACGAGAATTTACTTCTTATTTGTGGTCGCTACGAAGGGGTAGATGAGCGCATTATTGAATCTGAAGTCGACGAAGAATGGTCGATTGGAGATTTTGTGATGACGGGTGGTGAACTACCAGCCATGACGTTGATTGATTCAGTCTCTCGGTTTGTTCCGGGTGTACTTGGGGATTTCGCGTCAGCAGAAGAAGATTCTTTTGCAAATGGTTTGCTAGATTGCCCTCATTATACGCGCCCTGAGGTGCTAGACGATAAAGATGTACCATCGGTACTCAAGTCTGGAAACCATAAGGATATTCGTCTCTGGCGGTTGAAACAATCGCTGGGCCGAACTTGGCTAAGAAGACCAGAACTCCTGGAAAACCTAGCTCTGACTGACGAACAGGAACAATTACTGGCTGAATTCATTAAAGAGCATCGCTCTTAACGAAAAGCAAGCAGTAACCTATTAAATTTAGTATCAGTTTATTCTAGGAATTTATACAAATGAGCAACATCATCAAGGCTCTTGAAGAAGAGCAACTAAAATCAGACCTTCCTAAATTCGCACCAGGTGACACTGTTGTAGTTCAGGTTAAGGTAAAAGAAGGTGACCGTGAGCGTCTACAGGCTTTCGAAGGCGTTGTAATCGCTATTCGTAACCGTGGTCTACACTCTGCATTCACAGTTCGTAAGATTTCGAACGGTGAAGGCGTAGAGCGTGCGTTCCAAACTCACTCTCCAATGGTTGATAGCATCGAAGTTAAACGCCGTGGTGCAGTACGTCGTGCCAAGTTGTACTACCTACGTGAGCGTTCTGGTAAGTCAGCTCGTATTAAAGAGAAGCTTACTAAGAAGTAATTCTTTTTGCATTCTATCGATAAAAGCGGAGCCATTTGGCTCCGCTTTTTTGTGTCTGCCATTTGGAGCTTCGCAGGTAAGAGAACCCAACTCACTCATCCCTCACTCTTGAGGATGACGAATGATAAATCTTTATAGCCTGTCGAACAGCTAGGGAGTTTTTTGTTACTAATCTTATGGGGCAACCAGGTCTGTCATTCCCTAGACTGACGAAGGAATGAGTAGGGAATCTCTACTAGCGCCGTGTTATAGGTAATAAAAAAGGATTGACGTTAAACGCCAACCCTTCAAAATTTACTCGTTACGCTAAGTGGTTAAGTGGTTAAGTGGTTAAGTGGTTAAGTGGTTAAGTGGTTAAGTGGCTTAGTGTGGATCTTCCGACCAACCATCGCTATCCGACATATCCGGTGCGCCAGCAATACTGTTCTCTTCGTCTGCCCATTCTCCAAAATCAATCATCTGACATTGCTTGCTGCAAAACGGGCGATGTGGGCTTTGTTCACCCCATTCAACGTCAGCATTACATTGAGGGCATTTAACGATGGTGATTTTTTTCGACATAGTGATTCTTTATTTGGAGGTATAATAACAATGAGTTTAGGCCTGAATAAGTACTCAAGCCAAACGATAAAAGACAATTAATTAGGTGCAGATTGCTAATTCAAATTCGATGTCTTGAGTGCAGGCTTGCCCAGTTTCAAAGCTCACGAACTTAACAGCAAAACGGTTCTTGTGACCTGAGATCATCGGGTAGGCACCGTATTGCATTGGAATAGAAAGGCGAAGGATATTTGCTTCATCAGCATCGCTCTGGAAGAAACCAGCACGCGCAATCTGATCTTTAAAATGACCTGTTTCTCTAGTGAGTTTCAACCATAGCGTGAGCGCTTCATACAAAGGCTGTAGGCTATCCATCCACGTTTTTGCGTCTCTCACTCTCTTATCGAGAGGAAGGTGTAACCAATAATGCAGTGCGGGTAAATCAAAGCAGCATGAGCCACCTGGAAGATTAAAACGTTGGCGAATTGCACTCAGGAAGCGGTCTTCCTTCAGTGATTGACCAAAACGCTCTGCTTGCATTAGATCACGATAGATATTACCAATGTCATTAAGCAGTGATGTCAGCATTTCTTGATCGACACCTTCAACATCCAACCAACTTTTGTAGGTCACACGTTGCTTCTCAATATCTTTTGCGAGTTCGCTCTTGAGTTGGATCTGTTCGAAGATTTCAATCAGATCAAAGATGGAACGGAAAAAGAGTTGATACTGTTGAGCATCGGAAAATGTAGAAGACAAGTGTAGCTGCCTCAAGAGTGATTCGACTCTTAAGTAGATGCGTGTTTTCTCATTTAGCGGATGTTCAAATTTATGGGTGATCATCGAGCAAACCTTCATTCAACATTGTTCTATTCTGACCCATCTACAGCACTGATTGCCAGATACTTTTGATGTAAATCTGTGATTTGAGGCAAAAGTTCTTGGTTTTTAGTATGGTTTTTAATCACGTCATCTGCAACTGCTAAGCGTTGTTCTCTTGAAGCCTGTGATTTTAAAATTGACGCAACTTGTTCCCTAGAAACATTATCACGACTCATCGTTCGTTCTATTTGCACTTCTACTTGCACATCAACAATTAATACGCGATCGGCCATGCCTTGCATTTGGTTTTCGACCAATAACGGTGCAACTAATAAACCATACGGGGATGTGATTTTAGACAGGTCACTGTCAATTTTGTCACGGATCATGGGATGAAGAAGATCATTGAGCCACTGTTTCTCTTTAGGATCCGAGAAGATAAGCTCACGAAGTCTACTTCGGTTTAGTGTTCCATCTTCAAGCAAGATAGACTCACCAAAGTGTTCTGTAATCTGTTTTAAGCCGTCACTGCCCAGCGCAACCACTTCACGTGCTACGATATCAGCATCAACAATATCAATATTAAAATGCTCATTGAACAGGTTAGCGACTGTAGTTTTGCCACTGGCGATACCACCGCTTAATCCGATAATGATTGCCATGGTTAAATTCCTAGTACAGAAGTGAAATACCAACCCATGATGTCGTTACCCCACATCAAGCTTACCCATCCCGCAATCGCAAGGTAGGGGCCAAACGGAAAGGCTTTATCTATGCCCTGCTGTTTCAAGCGAAGTTGAATCAAACCAAACACAAGACCAACAAGCGAAGATAAAAGGATGATCATTGGTAGATGTTGCCAACCAAGCCACGCCCCTAATGCCGCTAACAATTTAAAATCACCGTAACCCATGCCTTCTTTGCCTGTTAATAGCTTGAACAGCCAATAAACAGACCAAAGCGCTAGGTAACCAGCCATCGCTCCAACGACGGAATCTTGCAGCGATACCGGGCTGATATTAAACAGTGCTAAAGCGATACCAGACCAAACTAAAGGCAAGGTGATTTGATCTGGCAATAACATAGTATCGAGATCGATAAAGGTCGCGGTAATCAAAGCAAAGGTGAAAAATATCAGCGCAATCGCGTAATAACTGAAACCAAAGTGGCTAGCAACTACGGTACAAAGTATCGCCGTAAGCAGTTCGACCAAAGGGTAGCGAGCACTGATTGGGTTAGCACAGCTATGACATTTACCTTTCAAGAACAACCAGCTTAGTACTGGAATATTATCGATGATTCTTAATTGGGTTTTGCATTTGGGGCAGGTAGAACGAGGAATGCTGAGATTGAACTTCCCCTCTGGCGCTGGAATTTTATATTGAGAGAAATACTCCGAGCACTCTTGTTGCCACTCTCGCTCCATCATAATCGGTAAACGATGTATGACCACGTTGAGGAAGCTACCGATAAGAAGGCTAAAAATGAAAGCTAATACGGGGAATAGCCAAGGATAGTAGTGAAATACTTCCATAGTGTCCTTTACCACTTGATCTATATGAGCAGAAGTTTGCTACTCATGGGTGTTTAGTTGCTTTTGGCTATCCTAACACACTCATAAGATTAAAGATCGGTAAGTACATCGCAACCACAAGCCCGCCAACAACCGTCCCCAAAAATACGATGATCAATGGCTCTAAGATCTTGCCCAGATTATCGACGGTGTTGTCTACTTCAAACTCGTAAATTGAGGCCACTTTATTAAGCATGTCATCAAGGTTGCCGGACTCTTCACCAATCATCACCATCTGCAGTACCATTTCGGGGAAGGCATTTGTATTACGCATCGCGATATACATTGGCATACCTGCAGCTGTTTCACGGTGAACCTCAATGATCGCCGATTCATAGTGCAGATTACCTGCGGTCTTTGCGGTGGTTTTGAGGCTCATTAAGATGGGAATACCAGAGCTAAAGCTGGTTGATAAGGTGCGGCTGAACTTGGCGATAGAGGCCTTTGCCATTACGCCACCAAGTACAGGAAAGCGTAACACTAAGCGGCTGGCTGATAGTCGAATCGAGTAAGAACGTTGGCACAGTTGATGAACAACCAGCGTGGTAGCCCCGATGCCTAGGGCGGTATAAAAACTGTAAGTTTGCATCCAATGAGACAGGTCGAGGACTTGTTGGGTGAACCAGGGAAGATCGGCACCAAAGCCTGAAAACATCGATTCAAACTCTGGGATGACCATGGTTAGCATGAGATAGGAGACGGTCAGCGCAACCGTGACCACCATTGCTGGATAGATAAGCGCTTTCACCACCTTAGCTTTTAATTGTTCACTTTTTTCACGATATGTCGCTAAGCGTTCAAAGACTTGTGCGAGGTTGCCGGAAAGCTCTCCCGTGGCGACTAGGTCGGTGTAGAGATCGTCAAAGTGGCGGCTTGCGGTTCGCATCGCTTTTGATATCGGGGTTCCTGCCTCAACGCCCTTACATATATGAGACAAAATAGATTTCATTTCAGCTTTGCGGTGATTGTCTGAGACTAGCTTGATGGCTTGTACAATAGGCACACCCGTAGCCAACATAGTCGCGAGTTGCCTAGTTAAAACGGTGATGTCCTTAGCTTTGACTCGGTGTGTTATGCGAGTGATTGCGGAGATACTTTTCTTTTTGATTTTCTTAATTTGGATATGCTGCTCTTTGAGCTTCTCTCGCACTTCTAATTCGGTGAGCGCTAAGCTCTGCCCAGACACTTTCTTGCCAGAACTATTGATTCCCTTCCAATGGTAGTTTTTTAGTTGTGATTGTTTGCTTTTACTACTCATTTTCGCTCCGTGAATTATAGGTATAGAACACGTTGTAGCTCTTGATAACTGGTGGTGCCTTCAAGCAGTTTATCTAGCCCTGACTCTTGTAAAGTTCTCATGCCTTCTCGACGTGCGAGATCTTCAATCGCTAGCGCATTGGGTTTATTGATAAGGCTAGTTTTTAGCTTGTCGGTAAACGGCATCATTTCATAGATACCCACTCGACCTGAGTAACCTTGGTTACATTCATTACACCCTTGAGAGTTAGCTTTGTAGATTATTTGGCTGTTAGGAATCGAGTGACGCAGAAATATGTCCGGCGAGTCGTCTGTTTCTTTGCAATGGTTGCACAAGCGTCTTGCCAGTCGTTGGGCTATGATTAGGCTCAATGACGAAGCAAGGTTGAAGGGCTCTATTCCCATATGAGCAAGCCGAGTCACGGTTTCTGCGGCTGAGTTAGTGTGCAGTGTTGAAAGAACTAAATGCCCGGTTTGGGAGGCTTTGATCGCGATTTCGGCGGTTTCTAAATCTCGGATTTCTCCAACCATCACGATGTCTGGGTCTTGTCGTAAAAACGATCGTAGTGCCTCGGCGAAACCAAAGCCAATCTTAGGCGTCACTTGTACCTGATTGATACCACACAGGTTAATTTCTACTGGGTCTTCAGCTGTTGAGATGTTGCGTTCAGAGGTGTTGAGTACTCGAAGTCCAGTATAAAGAGAAACCGTTTTACCGCTGCCGGTTGGCCCGGTCATTAAGATCATCCCTTGCGGGCGCTTTAGTGCATTGAGGTAGAGGGCTTTTTGAGCCTCGCTGTAACCGAGCTTGTCGATATCGAGATTGGCCGCACTGCTATCAAGCAATCGCAGTACGATCTTCTCGCCCCATAAGGTAGGCAGCGTTGATACGCGCATATCAATTGCCAGTTCGTCATTTAAACGCAGTTTGATACGGCCATCTTGAGGCAAGCGACGTTCGGCAATATCGAGTTTAGCGAGGATCTTTAAGCGAGCTGACAGACGACGGCTTAAATGAGAGGCGGGTTGTTGGATTTCAACCAATATGCCATCACAACGCAGGCGCACACGGAAATTTTCTTCATAAGGTTCGAAGTGGATGTCCGATGCGCCTTTACGTACCGCATCAACCAGGATCTGATTGATAAAGCGACTCACAGGAGAGTCATCTTGGCTGAGATCTTCAATCGACGTTATTTCGTCGTCAGATACCTTCACGAGGTTAGCTAGCTCATCTTGGGTTATCTCTTTACGCTTAGAATCTTGCCCGGAAATAGAGCGGCCATACAGCTTGCGTATCGCACCTTCTAATTCAGAGTAGTTTGCGACAACCAATTCAACTTGCAATCCTGTCGCAAAGCGGAAGTCATCTTCAGCCTGTAAATCCGTAGGGTCGGCAGAAGCGAGTGTGAGAGTTGAGCTAGAAACTGAAATCGGGATAGCACGATACTTAGTAATCAGTTCACGAAGTCCTAATTGTTCACACAGGGATTCGTAGTCAGTATTGACTAATCGTACTAACGGTAAGCCGAAGATGGTTTTAATGTTGTTTGCTAAGGAATCGCCGCTGAAGAAATCCAGAGCGAGTAAAGCTTCAGGTGTAGATATACCTGAAGCTTCCACATGTTCCGCAACAGCTTGTTCCTGAGTCAGGCTAAGTAAGCCAGCCTGACGGAGAACGGTTGGGAGGTTGGTTAGCATTATGTGTTTGGACAGTAATCAGTCGAGCCTAAGTCACAAGCAACGATCCAAGTCACGCCATGTGTAGTTAACTTAGGTGTTATTGTTAAGGTTCCAGATTTTTTAAGACCAGCTTTCCCTTTTGTTGCGTCAACTGTTGCTGTAATTGTTCCTGTAATTGTGGCTGCTGCAGAGCTTGTTGCTGCTGCTGTCACTGTAACAGTAGAGGCGACAGCAAATTTATCGTTCGCAGATTTATCGAATGTTTGAGAGGCTGGAACTCCATTACCGCCTGAAGAACATGCTGTGTTACCACTTAATAAACAAACACTTACGCCTGTTTTTATTGCGGATGAAGCATTTAGCATTTCAGATGCATGCGTTTTGTTTGTATAGTTTTGATAAGCAGGTACAGCAAATGCTGATAAGATCCCAATAATCGCAACCACAATCATCAATTCAATCAGCGTAAAGCCTTTCTGATTTGTTCTTTTACTTTTGTTATTCATTGTTCTATTCCATTGTTTAGTTTATTTCAGTGCAGGCACTGGTTGATTGAAAGAATAGAAGTCGGAATGGGGAAGTGGAATGAGATTCAGGTGTGGTCGCGAGTGGTTTGGTATTTATTAGTGTGATGTTTCATATGGCGCGCAAAATTATGCGATCGACTTAAATAAGTGATTGAAATACTGATAATTTAAGCAATAAAAAAGCACGGTATTTAACCGTGCCTTTAAAGATAAGCTATTTATATTTCAATAAATTAAGCTTTGAATCTCATAGATAAATCCATTGCTTTTAGGTGCTTAGTGAGTGCGCCTACCGAGATGTAATCAACACCCGTTTCAGCGAACTCTGCAATAGTGTCTAAAGTTACATTGCCTGAGTTCTCTAGTGCCGCACGGCCAGCGTTAATTTTAACGGCTTCACGCATCATGTCTGTGGTGAAGTTGTCTAGCATTATGATGTCTGCGCCAGCGCTGATCGCTTGCTCTAGCTCTTCTAGGCTCTCAGTTTCTACTTCAACAGGTTTACCTGGATTAAGCTCTTTTGCCGTAGAGATAGCTTTCTCAATGCCACCACAAGCGATGATGTGGTTTTCTTTGATTAGGTAAGCATCGAATACACCAATACGATGATTGAAACCGCCACCACAAGCGACTGCGTATTTTAAAGCGCTGCGTAGGCCTGGGATGGTTTTACGCGTATCTAACAGGCGGCATTCTGTGTGCTTGATTTTATCTGCGTAGGTTGCCGTCGTCGTCGCGCAGCCAGAAAGCGTTTGAATGAAGTTCATTGCATTACGCTCACCCGTTAACAGCGCGCGTGCTGGGCCAGTTAGCATGCAAAGCGTTTGGTTTGGTTCAACCTTGTCGCCATCTTCTACATTCCACTCGATCGTTACTTCACCGCCCAATTGCTTAAACACTTCATCAGCCCAAGCTTTACCACAGAACACGCCGTGCTCACGGGTAATGATGGTCGCGCTGTTGATTGCGTTTGCTGGGATTAGACTTGCCGTGATATCAGCCTCTGGATCGAGTGTTCCGCCTAGATCTTCTCGGATAGTCTCAGCGACTGCACGAGTGATCTCTAGAGGCAGTTGCTCTTTTAAGTAGTCAAGGCGTTGGTGGCTGTTATGTGTGTTTTTCATCGCAAATCTAATCTTGAAAGGGAGTGGGAATGGAATGATACTCTTGCTTAACTTCAAATTAAAGAGGCTAGCACGACGGCTCTATGGGCAAAGTCACAATCTATTGTGTTAGCGGAAAAGAAAGTGAGATTAAGATGACGATCAGCTCCAACGGATGGTATGACAACGCTCGGCATGTTCCTTCCCCGTATTTTGATGCTAGGCCTAGTGTCGATGATATTTCTTTGCTGGTGGTTCACAATATTAGTTTGCCTCCCGGTGAGTTTGGAGGCCCGTATATTGAACAATTTTTTACTGGGAAATTGAACCCCGCTGAACACCCGTTTTTTCAGGTGATTCACCAAATGGGCGTGTCTGCACATTGTTTGATTCGTCGTGATGGTGAAGTGGTGCAGTTTGTTTCGTTCTTAGACCGAGCTTGGCACGCTGGCCAGTCGAGTTTTGCTGGGCGTGAAAGGTGTAATGATTACTCTATTGGTATTGAACTTGAGGGCAGTGACTTTGTGGCTTATACCGAGCAGCAGTATCAATCCTTGTCGCAGCTGACTGATACTCTAATGTCGAATTTTTCAGAGATCACAGAACAACGCATCACTGGCCATCAATATATAGCGCCTCTACGTAAAACTGACCCTGGCTTGGTGTTTGATTGGCAGAAATTTAAAGGAAAGCTCAAAGCCTAAGCCTCAGTTTTTGATAATGGCCTTACCGCTGTTGGGTGTTGATTAGTCAACGCCTAGCATAATGACTTGTGAATTTTTGTTGTTGCTATGTAAATAAAGTGGTGGAGAGAAGAGCATCAATAAATTGAGAGTGTGACGAGCTTATCAAACACATGTTTATTAAAACTTATGAACAGAATTTCTGTCTCTAATGTGCGCTCGGTTCGATTTTTGACCTAGTTTGACTAATCTTTCTGAAACAATTCATTTTTATCCTGAAACTTTCTAGCACGAATCCTCCCCAAAAGTATTACCTCTGTAAATGGTAAGACCAATTTGGTTGCTGTTTTAAATTTCATTTGTTAAATCGTGGTTAATTCACGCTGCATTCTATGATGCAGGTCAATTTTACGCTGGACAGTGGCGTTTTAATTATGTTAATTTCTGCCCAACTTAAAATTGGTAATACCAATTGTCAGCGAAGAAAAAGAAGAATAACAAACTATGGCTTATCAAAGGATTCGTCAGCCAAAACTCTCGGACGTTATCGAACAAGAGTTAGAAAGGTTGATAGTGGAAGGAACACTGGCTCCAGGGCAGCAGCTGCCGCCTGAGCGCGAACTGGCGAAACAGTTCGATGTGTCTCGTCCTTCAATCCGAGAAGCGATACAACGTTTAGAAGCAAAACGCTTGCTTACTCGCCGTCAAGGCGGAGGTACGTTTGTGAGCGAAAATATCTGGAAAAGCTTTTCAGATCCTTTGCTTAATTTGTTGTCATCCCATTCTGAAACCCAACTAGACTTGTTGGAATCGCGTCATGCGATGGAAGGGATTTCGGCTTACTTTGCAGCATTGCGTGGTACTGATGAAGACTTTGCTCGAATTCAAGCATGCCAAGAAAAGATTCATGGTGCGCAAGATAAGGGTGATATTGAAGCCGAATCTGCAGCAGTGATGGCTTTTCTTATTGCTTTAACAGAGGCTGCACACAATGTGGTGTTATTGCACATTGTTCGTAGTTTGGCTCCGTTACTCGAACAAAACGTCTTAGAGAATTTAAAGCTGTTGCATCGTCGTAAAGACGTTGTGGAGAAAGTGAGTATACATCGAGCTAACATTGTGGATGCGATCGTTTCAGGACAGCCAGAACAGGCACGTGAAATGTCACATTCTCATTTAGCTTACATCGAAGAAACATTGCTGGATTTGACGAAGGAAGAGTCGCGTCGCGAACGTTCTCTACGTCGAATTCAACAGGGTAAATAGCCGTAATACTTCGGCTTTTTACGTGTTTAGTAGAATCCAACTAACAAAAAGGATAGATCGCCATGTCTGACATGAAGCATGACGTTGATGCTCTGGAAACTCAAGATTGGTTAGAAGCTCTTGAGTCAGTAGTACGTGAAGAAGGTGTAGAACGTGCACAGTTTTTACTAGAACAAGTTCTAGATAAAGCGCGTTTAGATGGTGTTGATATGGCTACAGGCATCAACACAAACTACATCAACACAATTCCAGCAGCACAAGAGCCAGCTTACCCTGGTGACGTAACTCTTGAGCGTCGTATTCGTTCGATTATTCGCTGGAACGCAATCATGATCGTATTGCGTGCTTCTAAGAAAGACCTAGACCTTGGTGGTCATATGGCTTCTTACCAGTCAGCAGCAGCGTTCTACGAAGTATGTTTCAACCACTTCTTCCGTGCTCCAAACGAGACTGACGGTGGCGATCTAGTTTATTATCAAGGTCACATCTCTCCAGGTATCTACTCTCGTGCATTCGTTGAGGGTCGTCTAACTGAAGAGCAGCTAGATAACTTCCGTCAAGAAGTGGATGGTAAAGGTATCCCTTCTTACCCGCACCCGAAACTGATGCCTGAGTTCTGGCAGTTCCCGACAGTATCTATGGGTCTAGGTCCTATCTCTGCGATCTACCAAGCGCGCTTCCTTAAGTACCTTGACGGCCGTGGCCTGAAAGAAACTTCAGCGCAACGCGTATACGCGTTCCTAGGTGACGGTGAGATGGATGAGCCAGAATCACGTGGTGCTATCTCTTTCGCTGCGCGTGAGAAGCTAGACAACCTATGTTTCCTAATCAACTGTAACCTACAGCGTCTAGACGGCCCTGTAATGGGTAACGGTAGCATCATTCAAGAACTTGAAGGCCTATTCAAAGGCGCAGGTTGGAACGTTGTTAAAGTTATCTGGGGTAGCAACTGGGATTCTCTACTGGCTAAAGACACGACTGGTAAGCTTCTTCAACTGATGAACGAAACTATCGATGGTGATTACCAGACATTCAAATCTAAAGATGGCGCATACGTTCGTGAGCACTTCTTTGGTAAGTACCCAGAAACAGCTGCACTAGTTGCAGACATGACTGACGACGAAATCTTCGCACTTAAGCGTGGTGGTCACGATTCTTCTAAACTGTTTGCTGCATTCAACAATGCAAAAGAGACAAACGGTAAGCCAACTGTAATCCTAGCTAAAACTGTAAAAGGTTACGGCATGGGTGATGCAGCTGAAGGTAAGAACATTGCACACGGTGTTAAGAAAATGGACATGACTCATGTTCAACATCTACGTGATCGCCTAGGCCTAGAAGACATCCTTTCAGATGAGAAAATCGCTGAACTTCCATACCTAAAACTGGAAGAAGGTTCTGCTGAATACGAATACATGCACGCTCGTCGTAACGCTCTACACGGTTACACACCTCAGCGTCTGCCAAAATTCACTCAAGAGTTCAAAGTTCCTGAGCTAGACGCGTTCGCTCCTCTACTGGGTGAACAGAAGCGTGATATCTCTACAACTATGGCTTATGTACGTACGCTAAACATTCTTCTTAAAGATAAGAACATTGGTAAGAACATCGTTCCTATCATCTGTGATGAAGCTCGTACATTCGGTATGGAAGGTCTATTCCGTCAGATTGGTATCTACAACCCACACGGTCAAGACTACACGCCTGAAGATAAAGGCATCGTTTCTTACTACAAAGAAGCGACTTCTGGTCAAGTTCTTCAAGAAGGTATCAACGAACTAGGTTCTATGGCTTCATGGGTTGCAGCTGCAACGTCATACAGCACAAACGATCTACCGATGATCCCGTTCTACATCTACTACTCAATGTTCGGTTTCCAACGTATTGGTGACATGGCTTGGTTAGCAGGTGACCAACAAGCTCGTGGTTTCCTACTTGGTGCAACTGCAGGCCGTACAACGCTAAACGGCGAAGGTCTACAGCACGAAGATGGCCACTCGCACATCATGGCGAACACAGTACCTAACTGTATCTCTTACGACCCAACGTTTGCTTACGAGCTAGCGGTTATCATGCAAGACGGTATCCGTCGCATGTACGGTGAGAACCAAGAGAACGTTTACTACTACCTAACAGTAATGAACGAGAACTACGCAATGCCAGCAATGCCTGAAGGCGCTGAAGAAGGCATTCGTAAGGGTATCTACAAGCTTGAGTCTTACTCTGGTACTAAGTCTAAAGTTCAGCTAATGAGCTCTGGCACTATCATGAACGAAGCGCGTAAAGCCGCTCAAATCCTGAGCGAAGAGTACGGCGTAGCATCTGACGTATTCTCTGTAACGTCGTTCAACGAACTGACTCGTGACGGCCAAGCGGTAGAGCGTGACAACATGCTTCACCCAGAAGCTGAAGAGAAAGTACCGTACATCACAACTGTTCTTGGTAACGAGCCTGCAATCGCAGTAACGGATTACATGAAGAACTACGCTGAGCAAGTACGTGCATTCATGCCTTCTGAGTCTTACAAAGTACTTGGTACTGACGGTTTCGGTCGCTCAGACAGCCGTGAAAACCTACGTCGTCACTTCGAAGTTAACGCTGGCTACATCGTAGTTGCAGCTCTAACTGAACTGGCTAAACGTGGTGATATTGATAAGTCTGTAGTTGCACAAGCAATTGCTAAGTTCGATATCGACACTGAAAAAACTAACCCGCAATACGCATAAGACTGGCATTAAGGTAGGTAAATACAATGACAATCGAAATTAATGTACCAGACATCGGTGCTGACGAGGTTGAAGTAACTGAGATTCTTGTAAACGTTGGCGACAAGGTTGAAGAAGAGCAGTCACTGATCACTGTTGAAGGCGACAAAGCTTCAATGGAAGTTCCTGCGTCTCAAGCGGGTATCGTTAAAGAAATCAAGATTTCAGAAGGTGATTCTGTTTCTACTGGTTCTCTTATCATGATCTTCGAATCGGAAGGTGCTGCAGCAGCACCGACTGCGCCAGCAGTTGAAGCGGCGGCACCAGTTGCAGCTGCTCCTGCAGCCCCTTCTGTTGCGAACGAACTGAAAGAAGTTCACGTTCCTGACATCGGCGGTGATGAAGTTGAAGTAACTGAAATCATGGTTGCTATCGGTGACGCAGTAGAAGAAGAGCAATCTCTTCTTACTGTTGAAGGTGACAAGGCTTCAATGGAAGTTCCTGCACCATTCGCTGGTATCGTTAAAGAAATCAAGATCGCTTCTGGTGATTCAGTATCGACTGGTTCTCTAGTAATGGTATTTGAAGTAGCGGGCTCTGGCGCTCCAGTTGCAGCAGCTCCTGCTCCAGCGGCGGCACCAGTTGCAGCGGCTCCAGCAGCATCAGCTGAAAAAGAAGTAAACGTTCCTGATATCGGTGGTGACGAAGTAGAAGTTACTGAAATCATGGTAGCGGTTGGCGATACAGTAGAAGAAGAGCAATCTCTAATTACTGTTGAAGGCGACAAAGCTTCAATGGAAGTTCCTGCACCATTCGCTGGTACAGTAAAAGAAATCAAGATTGCAGCTGGCGACACAGTGTCAACTGGCTCTCTAATCATGACTTTCGTTGTGGAAGGCGCAGCACCTGCTCCTGTTGCAGCACCAGCACAAGCAGCAGCTCCAGCGGCAGCACCTGCTCCTAAAGCAGAAGCACCTGCAGCAGCTGGCGACTTCCAAGAGAACGGTGACTACGCGCACGCTTCTCCTGTTGTTCGTCGCCTAGCTCGTGAATTTGGCGTTAACCTTTCTAAGGTTAAAGGTACTGGTCGTAAGAGCCGTATCCTTAAAGAAGACGTTCAGTCTTACGTTAAAGATGCACTTAAGCGTCTTGAGTCTGGTGCAGCGGCATCTGGCAAAGGCGGCGACGGTTCTGCTCTTGGTCTACTACCATGGCCAAAAGTTGACTTCAGCAAGTTCGGCGAAACTGAAGTTCAGAAGCTTTCTAAGATTAAGAAGATCTCTGGCGCTAACCTGCACCGTAACTGGGTAATGATCCCTCACGTTACACAGTGGGACAATGCAGACATCACTGAGCTAGAAGCATTCCGTAAAGAACAGAACGCAATCGAAGCGAAGAAAGACACTGGCATGAAGATCACTCCACTTGTGTTCATCATGAAAGCTGTTGCGAAAGCACTAGAAGCATTCCCAGCGTTTAACTCTTCTCTTTCTGACGATGGCGAAAGCATCATTCTTAAGAAGTACGTAAACGTGGGTATCGCTGTTGATACACCAAACGGTCTAGTTGTTCCTGTTTTCAAAGACGTGAATAAGAAAGGCATTTACGAGCTATCTGAAGAGCTAATGGCTGTTTCTAAGAAAGCACGTTCTGGTAAGCTAACAGCGGCAGACATGCAAGGCGGTTGTTTCACAATCTCTAGCCTTGGTGGTATTGGCGGTACTGCATTTACTCCAATCGTAAATGCTCCAGAAGTAGGTATCCTAGGTGTATCTAAGTCTGAGATTAAGCCAGTTTGGAATGGTAAAGAGTTCCAACCACGTCTACAGCTTCCACTGTCTCTATCATACGATCACCGTGTGATCGATGGTGCAGAAGGTGCACGCTTCATTACTTTCTTAAACAGCGCACTATCTGACATTCGTCGTCTAGTACTGTAATTGAGAAAGTAATTATTAAGGTGACTTTCGGGTCACCTTAATTCTTTATATAAAGACTATTTTTAGAGAACAGTTTCCTGCATTTCTCATAATCTGATGGGGAATTGTTGTCTAGCTCACAGGCTAACTTAAAGCTACTTTCACACTGTTAACATCTCTGTAAAATGTTTCCTGTTTGAAAGCCCAATAATTTTAAGAATATCTACTCAGCCTGTTAGGGATAATGACTACAAGAGGTCACAATGAGCAAAGAAATTAAAGCCCAAGTTGTTGTACTTGGTTCAGGCCCTGCTGGTTACTCAGCGGCATTCCGTTGTGCGGATTTAGGTCTAGAAACAGTACTAGTTGAACGTTACAGCACTCTTGGTGGTGTATGTCTAAACGTTGGTTGTATTCCATCAAAAGCACTTCTTCACGTATCTAAAGTAATTGAAGAAGCAAAAGCGATGGCAGAGCACGGCGTTGTATTCGGCGAGCCACAAACGGATATCAACAAAGTTCGTATCTGGAAAGACAAAGTAGTTGATCAACTGACTGGCGGTCTTGGCGGTATGGCTAAGATGCGTAACGTTACTGTTGTTAACGGTTTCGGTAAGTTTACTGGTCCTAACAGCATCGAAGTTGTTGGCGAAGAAACGACAACAATTAACTTTGATAATGCAATCATTGCAGCGGGTTCTCGCCCAATCAAACTTCCTTTCATCCCACATGAAGACCCACGTATTTGGGATTCTACGGATGCACTAGAACTAAACGAAGTACCAGAAAAACTGCTTATCATGGGCGGCGGTATCATCGGTCTTGAGATGGGTACGGTTTACCACTCTCTAGGTTCTAAAGTTGAAGTTGTTGAGATGTTCGATCAAGTTATCCCAGCTGCGGATAAAGACATCGTTAAAGTCTTCACTAAACGCATCAAGAACAAGTTCAAGCTAATGCTTGAAACTAAAGTGACGGCTGTTGAAGCGAAAGAAGACGGTATCTACGTTTCAATGGAAGGCAAAAAAGCACCAGCTGAAGCTGAGCGCTACGATGCTGTTCTTGTTGCTATCGGTCGTGTTCCAAACGGTGCACTTATCGACGCTGAAAAAGCGGGTATCGAAGTTGATGAGCGTGGCTTCATCAATGTTGATAAGCAAATGCGTACTAACGTTCCTCACATCCATGCGATCGGTGACGTTGTTGGTCAACCAATGCTTGCTCACAAAGGTGTGCATGAAGGTCACGTAGCTGCTGAAGTTATCTCTGGTAAGAAGCACTACTTCGATCCTAAAGTAATCCCATCAATTGCGTACACTGAGCCAGAAGTTGCTTGGGTAGGTAAGACTGAGAAAGAAGCGAAAGCGGAAGGCCTAAACTACGAAGTTGCTACTTTCCCTTGGGCTGCTTCTGGTCGTGCAATCGCTTCTGACTGTGCCGACGGTATGACTAAGATGATCTTCGATAAAGATACTCATCGCGTAATCGGTGGTGCTGTTGTTGGTACTAACGGTGGTGAACTTCTTGGCGAAATCGGCCTAGCAATCGAAATGGGTTGTGACGCAGAAGATATCGCTCTTACTATCCACGCTCACCCAACTTTACACGAGTCTGTTGGTCTTGCTGCGGAAGTATTCGAAGGTTCAATCACTGACCTTCCAAATAAGAAAGCAGTGAAAAAGAAAAAGTAAATACTCTTCATACTTGAAGCCGCAGCGTTGTTAACTGCGTAAGTTCACCCTAATCACATAGTAAATCTATGCTCATAGGGCTGAACTTTAGTTACTTAACAAAGAAAGGGTCGCCTAGCTGCAACTCCAATTATTTTGAGTATATCTAGATTATAAAAGCCGCTGATTCGTCAGCGGCTTTTATATGCCTGAAGAAAAGAGCAGAAACATTTCACTTCGAGATGCGAGTACTCTGTGCTCGGGATACGAAGAGCGACTTCACTCGACAAAAAAGGGCTGACCCATTAGGCCAACCCTTAAATCATTTTACTCGAATCTCGAATCTCGAATCTCGAATCTCGAATCTCGAATCTCGAATCTACTTATAAATGCACAGCATATTTAGGTAGCTATCCGTTAAGCTTGAAAGCTCTTCAGGCGTTTCTACACGTTTCGCTTGGATGAATAGCGAGTAGCAAATGCCGTGGAATAGGTTCGCTAGATGTTTAGGATCGTGATCGTCACAAACTTCTCCGCGTTCAATCGCTTTGCTAAACATGTTTTGTACTAACATTTGGTTAGTGCGGTTCGTTGTTACGAACAGCGGCCATACTTCATCACGAGTCGAAGCGCTCCATTCGAACCACACATTTAACCAATGGCTATCTTGAGCCACTAACGTCACCATTTCAGTCGCAATATTATGTAGGTTTTGTTTTGCGTGAATATCCAGATCGATATTGTCCGAAAGGAAGTTAGAGAATTGGCGAACCACGTGATTAAGCACTTCATCAACCAGATCTTCACGGGTAGGGAAGTAGTTAAATACTGTTGCGACAGACACCTGAGCGATGTCTGCAATATCAGCGTGTCCACCACGACCAATGCCGCGGCGAGAGAATACCTCAAGAGCGATTTCCATCAATTGAAGTTTTCTTTTTAAAGGTGAAAGCCTAGTTCTAGGTCTCTTAGATATTGAGTCCATTTTATTTTCCTTGCCAACGAAATTTTTATATTAATGATTTTATTATTATTTAAGCCAAGATGAGTGTAATGGTGCATATGCGAATGGTCAATCCTTTCCGCTTGTTTTATAGACAGTTAAATCAAACTTGATACATGAAGCGTGATCAGCATTGATGTGAAAGGAGACGAGTATTGGATAAGGCACCAGCGCACATTTCGTTGAGAATCTGACAGTAAATTCGAACCATAAGGTGGTGTGGGTATTTGAGCAGTGCTAGACTTACGCACAAAATTGAGCGACACAACTGACGAAACTGTCAACATTCGTCGCAATCACCAAATAGAATGAGAGCAGTATGAAGCATACAGTTGAAGTCATGATCTCTGAGCAAGAAGTTCAGGATCGAGTGAACGAACTAGGCAAACAGATCACGGAACACTACAAAGGTAGTGAAGATCTAGTTTTAGTTGGCTTATTGCGTGGATCTTTTGTCTTTATGGCGGATCTTGCTCGTGCTATCGATTTAACTCACCAAGTTGATTTCATGACCGCGTCTAGCTACGGCAACGGCATGGAAAGCTCACGTGATGTTCGTATTTTGAAAGACCTTGATGATGATATCCAAGGTAAAGATGTTCTACTTGTAGAAGATATTATCGATACAGGTAACACGCTGACTAAAGTGAAAGAGATTCTGAGTCTACGCGGCCCTAAGTCTATCGAAATTTGTACACTGCTAGATAAGCCTTCTCGCCGTGAAGTGATTGTAGATACAAAATGGATTGGTTTTGAAATCCCAGACGAGTTCGTTGTTGGCGTAGGTATCGACTACGCACAAAAATATCGTCACCTACCGTACATCGGCAAGGTAGTACCTCAAGAGTAATTATTACGCTTGTGGTTTAGAAATCATTAAAAAGCCCGCTTGATGCGGGCTTTTTGTATTTATTACGGAAAGGGTTAGCTTTGTTGACTAAGAAGAGGCGTCGTTAAGATCTTATTTAATGCATCTAAGTGACTGTTCTCTAAGGTATCGTTACTTGAGCAACGTACGCCAAGGTCCTGCAGTTTGCCATCGGCAATACCATAAACCACACCGTGGATTTCAACTTCTTGGCCGCGCTCCCACGCATTTTGCATAATGGTTGAGTTACCTAGGTTATAAACCTGTTCTGCGACGTTAATTTCGCACAACTTGTCACCCCATTGCTCACGAGGAAGCCCTTCGATTTGCTTACGGTATTTTAGGTAATTATCACGGATGTGAAGTAACCAGTTGTTGATAAGACCAAGTTTAGGGTTATCAATCGCCGCGTTAACACCACCACAGCCATAGTGACCACAGACAATGATGTGTTTAACTTTGAGTACATCGACGGCGTACTGTACCACTGAGAGGCAGTTTAGGTCGGTATGAACCACTTGGTTTGCCACATTTCGGTGAACAAACAGTTCGCCAGAGTACAAACCAGTGAGACGCTCCGCCGGAACACGGCTATCTGAGCAGCCAATCCATAGAAAACCAGGGCTTTGACCCTCTTCAAGCGTTGTAAAATACTCAGGTCGTTGAGAGCGAATTTCTTCTGACCATTTAGAGTTGTTTTCAAAAAGCTGTTTAATCTCTGGCATTTTGCGTCTTACATCCCTTAATTAAGAATCTCAACTATACACAATGTTACAAATTCAATCTCGTAAAAACTGTGTCAAATAGTACTCATCTGACGTGTACTCGTCGTTAAAATCATTAACTTAGCATAGAAGCTATGATCCGGTTATAAGACATGAATAATGTGATTGAATTAACACTTTCTGAACACTTGATACATTTGTTAAAGTGATAAGGTTTGTCATTTCATCATCAGGAAGGTGTGTTTTGTTTGGAAGTCGTTTTACGGATATCAATCTCAAAGGGGACATGTTCGGTGGTGTCACTACAGCCATCATCTCATTACCTTTAGCATTGGCATTTGGTGTTGCTTCTGGCGCGGGTGCGGAAGCAGGCTTATGGGGCGCCATCATGGTTGGCCTATTTGCAGCTTTATTTGGCGGTTCCAGCAGTTTGATATCAGAGCCTACCGGACCCATGACGGTGATCATGACGGCGGTGATCACCAGCATGGTCGCTAAATATCCTGAAACTGGCATGGCAATGACCTTTACCGTTGTGATGATGGCGGGGGCATTTCAGATATTACTTGGGACATTAAAGCTCGGAAAGTACGTTACTTTGATGCCATATAGCGTGATCTCCGGATTTATGTCGGGTATCGGCGTTATTCTAATTATTTTGCAGCTGTCCCCTTTATTAGGACATGCCGCCCCCTCTGGTGGGGTGATGGGCACGCTCTCTGCGCTTCCAGATACATTGGCTAATCTTAAAATCAGCGAGCTGTTTTTAGGAGCATTGACGCTCGGTATTCTTTTCGGTTTTCCAGCCAAATATCGTAAGTATGTGCCTGCTCAACTGGTCGCTTTGGTTGCTGTGACACTCTTGTCCGTTATTATTTTTGATACCGATTCTATTCGCCGTATCGGAGAAATCCCTGCTGGTTTGCCTTCTCTTGTTATTCCTACCATCAGCGCAGAACAGTTCACGACTATGGTTATTGATGCCTTGGTGCTTGGTACGCTTGGCTGCATTGATACGCTTCTTACCGCGGTTATCGGAGATTCACTGACTCGTAAAGAACATGACTCAGACAAAGAGCTTCGTGGCCAAGGCATTGCCAATATGATCTCTGGCCTGTTTGGTGCGCTACCTGGCGCGGGTGCCACTATGGGTACTGTGACTAATATTCAGGTGGGAGCGCGTTCTCCGCTTTCAGGTGTTATTCGAGCTTTAGTACTTGCGCTAGTGGTATTGGTTGCGGGTGGCTTAACAGAGCCGATTCCAATGGCAGTGCTGGCTGGTATCGCGATGTATGTTGGTTTCAATATCCTAGATTGGAGTTTTATCCAGCGTGCGCATAAGGTCAGCTATGCGGGCATGGGCGTGATGTACGGTGTCATGTTACTGACTGTATTTGTTGACTTGATTATTGCGGTTGGACTGGGCGTGTTTATCTCGAATATTCTGATTATTGAAAGATTGAGCCGAGAGCAAGCCAGACAAGTTAAGGCGATCAGTGATGGTGATGATGAAGACGATATCCCATTGACCGATAGCGAACGTCAGTTACTCGATAGTGCCAATGGCAAGGTGTTGTTCTTCTATCTTTCTGGCCCGATGATTTTCAGTGTTTCAAAGGCGATTTCACGCCAGCACTCAAGTATCTCTGACTATGAAGCGATGATTCTAGACCTGACAGATGTACCTATGATTGATGTCACTGTTGGCCTTGCGCTAGAGAATGCGATTAAAGATGCATTGGATGCGCAGTGTGAGGTGTACCTGCTGTGTCCTAATGAGAATACTCGTCAGCAACTAGAGAAGTTCCACGTGATTGACCTAGTGCCTAAATCCAACACTTATCGATTCAGATATGAAGCCCTGACGGCAGCAACAAGCTATGTCGACAGAGATGAACATCAATTTGAGTCAGTTTAATTATTCTGTAATAAGATGACATGAATGAGCTGATATGAATAAGCTTTGGACGCTCACTTCAAGGTTGATCATTAATGCCGTTAAGTGAATAACTTAGCGGCATTTTTTATATTTATTGAACGTTGATTTGGCCTTCACGTAGCCAGCATGCTTATTTTTTTCGAAAGAAACTCTCACACGATATTTGTATTAATCGTCAATCAACGATAAACTTGTTTGCAAAATGGCCGAGTAAACAAGTTTGGGTTAGTTTTCTGCTAGCTCGTTTTAAGCATTACTCTCTTCCTCAAGCTCGGTCGTCTACATCTTATCTATAGCAAATGGCAGTCTATCTCTATGTATGCATTAGAAATTGAGCAATTAAGAAAAACTTATGCTGGGGGCTTCGAGGCTCTTAAGGGCGTTAGTTTACAAGTAAAAAAAGGCGACTTTTACGCGCTTCTTGGTCCAAATGGTGCGGGTAAATCTACGACCATTGGCGTTATTTCTTCTCTGGTTAACAAAACATCCGGCAAGGTTAAGGTGTTCGGTTACGACATTGATACCGATCTGGAGTTGGCGAAACAGAACTTAGGCTTAGTACCACAAGAATTTAACTTTAACCCTTTCGAAACCGTTGAGCAGATTGTGCTGCAACAAGCGGGTTACTACGGCGTGCCGAAAGCTCTTGCTAAAGAACGCGCGAAAAAGTACTTATCTCAACTCGATTTGTGGGAAAAGCGTGGCGAACGTGCGCGTAACTTGTCTGGTGGTATGAAGCGTCGTTTGATGATTGCTCGTGCACTGATGCATGAACCTCATTTGCTGATCCTTGATGAACCAACAGCGGGTGTTGATATTGAGCTGCGTCGTTCTATGTGGGAATTCCTGAAAGAGATCAACGAGAAGCAAGGCATTACCATTATCTTGACCACGCACTACCTAGAAGAAGCGGAAATGCTGTGTCGCAATATCGGTATTATTAATCGTGGCGAGCTGATTGAGAACACAACCATGAAAGCGTTGCTAGGTAAGTTGAGTGCCGAAACCTTTATTCTGGATCTTGAAGAGGGTGCGACGGAACCTAAGCTAGAAGGCGTGAATAGCCAAGTTATGGTCAATGGCTCGCTAGAAATTGAAATCGACAAGAACCTCGGCTTGAATACCATCTTCGCTCAGTTGAGCGATCAACAGGTGAAAGTCCTCTCTATGCGTAACAAAGCAAACCGTCTAGAAGAGCTATTCGTGAGTATTGTCCGTGAGGGGAGTAAATAATATGTACAGCCTATATTGGACAGCTTTCTGTAGTTTATTAACTAAAGAGATCAATCGCTTTACGCGTATCTGGGTGCAAACTCTAGTGCCGCCAGCGATTACTATGACACTTTACTTCATCATTTTCGGTAACCTAATTGGTGCGCGTATTGGTGAAATGAACGGCTTTAGCTACATGGAATACATTGTTCCTGGTTTGATCATGATGTCGGTGATCACCAACTCATATTCGAATGTGGCATCGTCGTTCTTTAGTGCAAAGTTCCAAAAGAACATTGAAGAGCTACTCGTAGCACCAGTACCTAACTATGTGATTATCGCTGGCTTCGTGATGGGCGGCGTGGTGCGTGGTTTGTTAGTGGGTACTATCGTAACCTTCGTATCACTGTTCTTTGTTGACCTACAAGTCGATCATTGGGGCGTGATCATTGCGACGGTATTCCTAACTTCAGTCGTGTTCTCACTAGGTGGTCTGATTAACGCGGTGTTTGCTCGCACGTTTGATGACATCTCGATTATCCCTACCTTTATCTTAACGCCACTGACTTATCTTGGCGGTGTGTTCTACTCGATCAGTTTATTGCCTGAGTTTTGGCAAGGTATATCGAAGCTGAACCCTATCGTGTACATGGTAAACGCGTTCAGATATGGCTTCTTGGGTGTGTCAGATGTGGGTATCGTGACGTCATTTGGCGTACTAGGCGTGTTTATCGTGCTGTTGTATGGTATTGCACACTACCTAGTGACAAAGGGTATCGGCTTACGCAGCTAACCTTTGGTTAATCTAAGTAACAGGTAAAGAAAAAGGTCGATATAACATCGACCTTTTTTATGTTTTGCGTTTGGTGTTTTTGTTTTGCGTTAAGAGCAGAAGCCGACTATTCAGTCGCTTCTTCTTTCACTTCTTCTTTGGTTTCCGTTACCAAATCGAGAACTTGGTTATCGATAAGACGGGTCTTACCTAGGAAAGCCGACATTAGAATCACAGCTTGAGTTGATTCTGAAGTGATCGCTTGCAGAGTTTTAGCATCACAAATGAAGATCTCGTCAGGCTGAAGATCTGCAGCACGTAGCTGGTCAGTAGCATCTTCAATCACTGATGAGTAATCATCGCGGCCACCACGAATAGCGCTGCTGATCCAGCGCATAGTACGCGCTAGAACGGGCGCTCGTTGGCGCTCGTCAATCGTTAGGTTGCTATTGCGAGAGCTCATTGCCAAACCATCCATTTCACGAACGGTCGCAACGCCGACAACTTCAATGTCTAACGCTAAGTCAGTGGTCATCTGGCGAATAACAGCAAGTTGCTGGAAGTCTTTCTCGCCGAAGCATGCAAAGTCTGGCTGAACGATATTAAACAGTTTAGTGACAATGGTTGATACACCGCGGAAGTGACCTGGACGTGAGGCACCTTCAAGCATGTGAGATATGCCAGGCACCTCAACAAATGTCTGTTTGTCTAATCCATCTGGGTACATCACCTCTGGTGCTGGTGTAAATACTAACTCAACACCTTCGCCTGTTAGTTTGCTTAAATCTGCTTCTAACGTTCGAGGGTAGTTGTTTAGGTCGTCAGCACGGTCAAACTGCATTGGGTTTACAAAGATGCTTACCACAACGATGTCGGCCAGTTCACGAGCTTTCTTTACCAGAGTCAGGTGGCCTTCATGCAGGTTTCCCATTGTCGGTACAAAAGCAACCGTACGTCCATCACGCTTAAACTGTTTAATCTGCTCACGAAGAGCCGCTATTTCAGCAAAAGTTTGCATACTTACTCCTAAGCGATTGTATGAGCTTCATCAGGGAAGCGCGCGCTCTCTACTTCTTCTTTGTATAGAGCTACTGCCTTACGCATATCACCTGTTTCTGCTAGGAAGTTCTTAGAGAACTTCGGCATGTAGTTCGCAGAAATACCGAACATGTCATGCATAACCAAGATCTGACCATCGGTAACATTACCTGCACCGATACCGATAACCGGTACGTCACAAGCTTCTGTAATTCGTTTTGCCAATGAAGCTGGCACACATTCAAGTAGAACGATTTGAGCGCCTGCGTTTTGCAGTGCTAACGCGTCAGCAACCATTTTGTCTGCTTGCTCGTCGTCACGACCTTGAATCTTGTAACCACCAAAAATGTTCACAGACTGAGGCGTTAAGCCTAAGTGTGCACATACTGGTACTGCACGTTCTGTTAGCATCTTCACAGTATCAACCAACCAGCTTCCGCCTTCGATTTTTACCATGTTCGCACCAGCACGCATTAAAGTCGCAGCACTCTCACAAGCTTGCTCTGGAGTCGCGTAGCTCATGAAAGGCATGTCAGCCATAAGAAGACAGTTTGGGCTACCAGCACGTACTGAGCGAGTATGGTAAGCAATGTCTTCAACGGTTACTGGTAATGTGTCGTTATGGCCTTGCAAAACCATACCCAGTGAATCACCGACAAGCAGCACTGGCATTTCTTGGCTTTCGAATAACTGAGCAAAGCTCGCATCGTAAGCTGTCGACGTCGCGAATTTACGGCCTTCACGTTTGCATTTGATCAGGTCGTTAATGGTTACTTTTTTCATTGGTTTTCCTTAATGCGCTTGGCTATTGTTGCCAAACATTGAGCCCGTTTTTATCTACTGTTTTCAGTAGTTCTGTCAGCTCAGTCCCATCAGGGAGTTGTAAACTTGGTGCGATTTCAGCAAGCGGATAGAGTACAAACTCTCGTTCTTTCATTCCATAATGAGGAACGATTAAGCGCTCTGAATCGATCACCTCATTGCCGTATAACACAATGTCGAGATCCAAGGTTCTTGGCCCCCAACGTTCGTCTTTACGGACGCGCCCTTGCTCTAGTTCGATCTTTTGAGTGCAATCAAGTAGTTCAATTGGCGTTAATTCGGTTTGGACAGCGACTACCGCGTTAATGTAGTCGGGTTGATTTTGCGGTCCCATTGGAGTGCTACTATATAGCTGAGAGGTCGCAATAAACGTTGATCGCGGTAGGCTTTTTAGCGTTTCGATAGCCAAATTTGCTTGGCTAACTGGGTCGGCAAGGTTGCTGCCGACCGCAATGTAAGCCGTTATCATTCGGATTGCTTACTCTTTTTGTTTCGGTAAGTCTTACGGCGACGATGGCCTGACTTTGATGGTGCTGCAACGTCGTTAGCCATTGCTTGGCGCATGTTGCGACCAGCAGTCTGATAACGCTCCCACCATTTTGCTAACTCTTTGGTTTCGCCACCTTCAATCTCACCACGCATTTCTAGGAAATCGTAGCCTGCACGGAACTTGTTGAGCTCCATTAAGCGAACGGCACGTTTACCATTGCGGCGAGGCAGTCGCAGTTGCAGTTGCCAAACTTCACGAATAGTTGCAGTGTGACGACGAGGAATCGCAATCGATTTTACTTGCTGATCAAGGATGATATTGCTTGCTTCCATGATCGCATCGTAATGAGCCATACCTTGCTCAGCGACAAGTTTGTCAGCGAGCTTGTTCATTGGGTACCAAAGAATCGCAGCAAACATAAATGCTGGGTTGACTCGCTTACCATCTTCAATACGAAGGTCTGTTGAATCGAGGACCAAATCAAGCATCTGTTCTGTGTGAGAATCGTAACTCTCTGTAAAGTGCTCAGCTATTGATGGGAACATCTGTTGGAACAGGTTGTACTCGCGCATCAAGTGGTAGGTTTCTAAACCGTGGCCTGATTGCAGTAACTTCAGAGACTCTTCGTAAAGGCGTGCTGCTGGGATATCTTTTAGCAGGTGTGCAAGCTCTTCGATAGGGTCGGCAGTATCTTCTTCGATGTCGAAATCCAGTTTAGCGGCGAAGCGCATTGCACGTAGCATACGTACTGGGTCTTCGCGGTAACGCGTTTCTGGATCGCCAATCAGGCGTATTAGTTTATCTTCTAAATCTTCTACGCCACCAGCGTAATCGTGGATGCTGTAGTCTGCAATGTTGTAGTACATCGCATTAATAGTGAAGTCACGACGTTCTGCATCTTCATCAACATTGCCGTATACGTTATCGCGTAGCAACATGCCTTCTTCCGATTGGGCAGAAACGTTTTTCGATGGTTCCTGATGGTGGCCACGGAAAGTCGCTACTTCAATGATGTCTCGGCCAAACATGATATGTGCTAATCGAAAACGGCGACCAATAAGGCGACAGTTTCTAAATAGGTGTTTGATTTGTTCTGGCGTTGCGTTGGTCGCAATATCAAAATCTTTTGGCTGAGAGCCTAATAAGATATCGCGTACACCACCACCGACTAAAAACGCGTCAAAACCCGCACCATTCAGGCGATATAACACTTTTAGTGCGTTGTCACTGATCTGCTTGCGTGAAATATTGTGCTCTTGACGAGTATAAATATTCAGTGCTAATTCGTGGAATCCGCGTTGTTCGCTTGGGGTATTGTCGTTTGTATTCATTAGTTTAGAACAAAGTAGGTATCGCCAACTTTGTTTTTCTCTTAGTCCAAAGTGGTAGTGCAGAGTTTAATTGCGGCTAATAATAGCTTAGCGCGAGCCATTTGAGAACATCGTCTGCTTAACCACTGTGGTTGGTTATGGCATTTTTATGTGTCGTTTTTGCTATTTGCCGTGATTTTCGAGCTAATTACAGTGCTATTTTTGTAAACTATCAGGTAACTGATTGACGTTCCATTGCAGGCAGCCCCACAATAAAATCTCGTCAATTGAAGCACTCAAAAGGGCTTCGGTGATATCAAAACCTAAGAATCGCATCGCGTTAATTAGCGTCGGTTTCGGATTGGCGAGATCTATCGCAGTTGCATGATTTTGTTTTGACAGTTTATTACCCAAGCCATCGGTTGCCAATGGTAAGTGCAAGTAACTGACTGTTTTTTGTTTGAGTGTTTTATACAAACTAATTTGACGGCCTGTCGGCTCAATCAAATCAGCTCCTCGCACAACCTCTGTGATGCCTTGGTCGATATCATCGAGCACGACAGCCAAGTTGTAAGCGAATAAGCCATCTCTGCGCTTTATGATGAAATCTTCTTCAGCCAACGCTTTAGGGATTTCAATCTTGCCGTGACGAACATCGTCAAAAGACTCGACTGGAAAGTCCATGCACAAGCGCACGGCTTGTTCGCCGGAATCAATCAAACCGGCATGTCGACAACGGCCAGTATAAAATCCTCCTAAGGACTTTATCTGTTTGCGGGTGCATTGGCAGTAATAAGCTTGGCTGTCCGCGACCCATTGGTCGATTTGTGCCTGATAAAAGTCATGACGCTGACTTTGATAAACGACTGCGCCATCCCAAAATAGGTGATAAGCCTCAAGTGTCTTAAGAATGAGGTCTGCAGCGCCGGCCATTTCTCTTGGTGGATCTAGGTCTTCCATACGAACTAACCATTTTCCTTGGTTAGATTTCGCTTGAAAGTAGCTACCAAGAGCAGCAACAAGTGAGCCAAAATGAAGAGGACCTGACGGTGATGGTGCAAAGCGCCCGATATAATTCATGAGTGAACAACCTAATCTAAATGGTACCGCAGTAGCCGATTCTTAAGACGTTTAACAAGAGCTTTAATGCGTAGAACTAAGCTTCAATCTCTATAAACAAGGTTTGATTTATAGAACCAAGGCTTAAAGCTGCTATTTACTATCAAGCGTGTGAAATACTTCGCTTGGATAACAAACAAAAAAGGGAGCCAAGGCTCCCTTTCTTTACATCTGCAAGAATTAACCTTGCATCTGTTTCTCTTTGATCTCTGCAAGTGTTTTACAGTCAATACAAAGATCAGCAGTTGGACGAGCTTCAAGGCGACGAATGCCAATCTCGATACCGCAAGAATCACAGAAGCCGAAATCGTCTTCTTCGATCTTGTCTAATGTCTTCTCAATTTTTTTGATAAGACGACGCTCACGGTCACGGTTACGTAACTCTAGGCTGAATTCTTCTTCTTGAGAAGCACGGTCAACTGGGTCTGGGAAATTCGCTGCTTCGTCCTGCATGTGGTGCACAGTACGATCAACTTCTTCCCTGAGCTGGTTGCGCCAAGCTGCTAAAATTTTTGTAAAATGTTCCGTTTGCTCAGGTGACATGTACTCTTCACCTGGCTTCTCTTGGTACGGTTCAACACCTGCGATGGCTAGGATGCCTAGCGCTTTTTTCTTAGATTCTGGCATACAGCATCTCCTATTTACACCTAGTCAACTGCAAAGCAGCTAATTTTAAGGCGGGTATCTATAGCAGAAAGAACGAATGGTGGCAAATACTCTTACTAAAACTTGCAATCAATGTGATTAGTTCAGCATCTTTGCTTAGCTATTGATAAATTCAACAGCTTGTTTTAGTTGTATTTGAGTACTGCTGAGCTCTGCTTTATAGCAAAGCACTTCAACTCCAGCGTCTTGTGCTTGTTTTAGTAATAACGAATATTTGGCGTCTATATGGTGTGCCGCGGACACTTTTTCAATGCCTGAATGCAAAACAGTGAATAAAAGTACGGCTCTATTTCCAGATTCGACCATTTCTGTGAGTTCACGCAGATGTTTTTGGCCTCTGGTTGTCACTGCATCAGGGAAAAAACCTTGTCCCTTCGTAGACGTTTCTTGTTTAGTTGACGTTTGTTGCTCGTCGAGCAAAGTGACGCTTTTTACTTCAATATAACAAGGTGGCTTTTCGTTATCTTCAAGCAGAATATCAATTCGACTATTCTCACTGCCATACTTAACTTCAGTCCGTAACGCGTTGTATCCTAAGAGTTCAACTATAGTCCCATTTTCAATTGCTTCCACTGCAAGCTGGTTTGCTCGCGCAGTATTTACACAAATACGGTGACCTTTGTCTGTTTCTGAGATCTCCCAGCTGTTTGGGTATTTTCTTTTTGCGTTATCTGATGTTGAGTACCACACCGTATTGCCAGGAGTCGCACATCCTGTCATCGCTCCAGTGTTAGCGCAGTGAATAGTACGCTCGCTGCCGTCAGGAAGTTGGATGTCAGTGAGAAAGCGTTTATAGCGTTTAATAAGAGTCGCTGACTCTAATGGAGGATTGAAGTGCATATTACTTATTTAGACAGGTAGGTTTTTATGTACAATGTTGCCAACATTACACCACAAGGTTCTCCCATTGCCACAACTGCCCATAGAAGCTGTGATGCCAGATCTGCTCGCTGGCGTAGAAACACACACTCAACTTATTCTAAAGGCCGCTCCCGGTGCGGGTAAGTCAACATTCTTCCCTTTACAGTTAGTTAAGACCAACGCCGTTCAAGGTAAAATTATCATGCTTGAACCGAGGCGTTTGGCGGCAAGGAATATTGCTACTTACTTAGCGAATCAATTGGGAGAAAAGGTGGGAGAGAGCATTGGTTTTAGAGTTCGTGGTGAATCTAAAACCAGTAGTTCAACTCGCTTGGAAATCGTCACCGAAGGGATCATGACCAGAATGATCCAAACCGACCCTGAATTGACTGGAGTTGATATGGTGATCTTTGATGAATTTCACGAGCGCAGTATTCATGCAGATACCGCATTGGCCTTTAGCTTAGAGATCCAAGATGCGTTGCGTGACGATCTAAAAGTGGTTGTGATGTCGGCAACCTTAGATCAACAAGCGCTGCAATCTTTGCTACCGAATGCCAAATACGTTGAATCACAAGGTCGTACTTTTCCGGTCGATTTCCGTTACCAGCCTTTGACTGCCAATGAATATCTAGCTCCTAAAATGGCCAACGTGATTCGCTCTCTGATGGAGAAAGAGTCAGGCTCACTTTTAGCCTTCTTACCGGGCGTTTCTGCGATTAAGCAAGTCGAATCTCAACTGGAACAACTCGCTAGCGATATCGATGTGTGTCCTTTGTATGGCCAACTCAGCTTTTCTCAACAGCAGAAAGCGATCGCGCCATCAGAGAAAGGGCGTCGAAAGGTGGTGTTAGCGACCAATATTGCTGAGACTTCTTTGACGATTGAAGGTATTCGATTGGTGGTCGATTCCGGGCTTGAACGTGTGGCGAAGTTCGATCTTAAAACCGGCATAACTAAGCTTGAGCAAGTGAAAATCTCTCAGTCTTCTGCTGAACAACGAGCGGGTCGAGCGGGACGAATTGAAGAGGGCTTGTGCGTTCGTTTGTACAGCGAAACGCAGCTGATGCAGCAACTTGCTGTACCAGAACCTGAGATTCTTCATTCTGACTTATCTTCGCTAGTGTCTGAATTGACGCAATGGGGGGCTGTGAGTGCCGATGATCTGCAATGGTTAGACGTTCCACCAAAAGCTTCTATTGGACAAGCCAAGCAACTCTTACAGACTCTTGAATTGTTAGACGATAATGGTCAATTTACGGCATTAGGAAAACAGGCCCAACGTTTAGGTTTAGAGCCTCGTATTGCCAGTATGTTGGTTAAAGCACAACAAGGTAGTTCCGCTTTATTGAATGTCGCGATTGTTGCCGCTGCTTTGCTTGAAGAGCCTGAACGCAACGTCACCGATATTCAGCACTCTTTGCATCGACTTAAGCAAAGAAAACACTCGAAAAATAGCGTGGTGATGCAGCGAGCGAAAAGTCTCGCGAGCAAACTCAATCATCACTTAGATTTGTCACAAGTCGACGAATCATTGCTACCATTAGTGCTTTGTTTTGCCTTTCCAGATCGGATTGCACAAGTGAGAAGCGCGACCAGCAATGCTTTCCTTCTGGCGAATGGTCATGGCGCTGAGGTTCGTGACGATGACCCATTGGCGAACAATGACTATGTCGTAGTGATTGATTTAATGCGCAGTACAGGGCGAGCCAGTCAAATTTTCTTAGCCACTTCGGTTGATATCTCGCAGTTAGAATCTGAATTTCCAAAACTGTTTGTGCGTTCCGATTACGCCGATTGGGATGAGAAACGTGGCCGTTTAGTTGCCGAGCAGCGAGTGTCTTTGGGTAAGTTGATTATCAGTACCAAAGCTTTACCCGATCCCGATGCTAATCAGGTGAGCCAAGCGCTGCTCAATTATGTCGCTCGATGCGGATTGGATCGCTTACATTGGACACTTTCGGCTAAGCAGTTGGTTGAGCGTGTACGCTGTGCAGAACTTTGGATGCCAGAGCATGATTGGCCAGCGATGGATGACGCGAGTTTAATTGAACACCTTGATGAGTGGCTATCACCCTATCTGAATGGCATTAAGTCGGCAAAAGGGCTGGCTAGTGTTTCGATTGAACAGGCATTGTCTGCTTATCTTGGCTGGCCTTTGAATCAAGAAATCGACCAATGGCTGCCAACGCACTATCTGATGCCGACAGGCAGTAAGAAGGCTATTCGTTATCAATATCAGTCTGAACCAGTGATCTCAGTGCGAATGCAGGAAGTCTTTGGAGAACAAGACTCGCCATTGATCGCGCAAGGGCGTAAAAAAGTAGTGCTTGAGCTACTTTCTCCAGCACAGCGACCACTGCAAATTACTCAAGATTTAGCCGGCTTTTGGGCTGGCGCGTACAAAGAAGTACAAAAAGAAATGAAAGGCCGTTACCCAAAACATCCTTGGCCGGATGACCCTGCTAATCATGTAGCAACCACTAAAACCAAACGACAGTTGAATCGATGATGACCAAAATGTTAACGCCGAAAAAGGCACCACCTAAAAAAGCGCCAGCAAAGAAGTCACCAGCGACAAAAGCCAAGCCAAGAAAGCCTAGAGCAGCCGCGAAGAAAAGTAAGGCAAAGACCAAGAAAACGGGCAACAGAGGTTGGCTGAAGATCCTATGGGGCATTTCTTGGAAAGCGGGCTTGGCGCTTGCGGCATTGCTGTTGTTCGTCGGCATTTATCTTGATTCTGTGGTCAAACAGCGTTTTGAAGGTCAATTGTTTGATTTGCCAACGGTCGTTTATGCGCGAGTGCTAGACCTGTCTCCGGGAACTCCGGTAAGTTTGGTACAGGTTAAGAATGAGCTCGATGTACTTAATTATCGTAAGGTGAATGCTCCTCGTCACCCTGGCGAATACTCTTCTTCTTCAACCAAGATTGAAATGATTCGTCGTCCATTCGAGTTTGTCGATGGACCGGAAGCGGATCGTCATGTGATGCTGCATTTCAACGGTAACGAGTTAACTCGTATTCAGTCGCTAGAGAAGAAAGGTGACATGGGTTATCTGCGTGTTGAACCGAAAATGCTTGGCATGCTTGAGAAAAGTAACGATGAGCAGCGCCTGTTCTTAAAACGTAATCAATTCCCAGAAGTGATGGTTGATGCCTTATTAGCAACCGAAGACCGAAACTTCTATCAACACGATGGTGTGTCGCCACTGGCCATCGCTCGTGCAATGGTCGTTAACGTCAAAGCCGGGCGAACGGTACAAGGTGGTAGTACGCTGACACAACAGCTGGCAAAAAACCTGTTCCTGTCGAGTGAACGTACATTGTGGCGTAAGGTTCGTGAAGCTTACATTGCACTTATTTTGGACCATCGTTACAGCAAAGACCGTATCCTAGAGGCTTATTTAAACGAGGTTTATCTTGGGCAAAATGGTGGGCAAGCGATCCATGGTTTCGGTTTAGCATCTCGCTTGTACTTCGGACAGCCAATTCAAGAGCTCCGCATCGATCAGCTAGCACTGCTTGTTGGTATGGTGAAAGGGCCATCGTATTACAATCCGGTTCGTTATCCTGAGCGTACTAAGACTCGACGAGATCTGGTTCTTCGCTTGTTGATGCAGCAAGACATATTAACTCCGCGACAATACGAAGAGGCGGCGAGTCGTGATTTGGATATTCAAGACAACCCACGCATTGCTAGCCGTCAGCCAGCTTACTTCCAACAAGTAAACATTGAGCTTAAGAAGTATGTCGGCGACCGATTTGAGGCGAAAAAAGGGATTCGAGTCTTCACCTCTCTGGATCCGGTCTCTCAAGACAAGTTAGAGAAGTCGATTGCTCGCAAGGTGCCTGATTTATCGAAAACCGCAGGTAACAAACTGGAAGCTGCGGCTATTGCCGTGGATAGAAATACCGGTGAAATCCGAGCGATGGTCGGTGGTAAGCGTACTGGCTACGATGGCTTTAACCGTGCCTTGAACGCGAGTCGTCCTATTGGTTCTTTGGTTAAGCCTGCAATCTACTTAACCGCATTGGAACAACCCCAGAAATACACGTTGGCGACAACATTGAAGGACACTCCACTGAGCTTGAAAGGCAGTAAAGGTAGCGTATGGAGCCCAAGAAACTTCGATCGTAAGTTCCGTGGCGATGTGCCCTTGTATGTGGCGCTTTCTAAGTCTTACAACGTACCTACCGTTCGTTTAGGCATGCAATTAGGCATTGATAGCGTTTCAGATACCATTGGAAAGTTGGGTGTCGATAAAAATGAAATTCGTCCAGTACCGTCGATGTTTTTGGGTTCGTTTTCACTGACTCCATTCCAAGTCGCGCAGATGTACCAAACCATTACCAACTCTGGTCGTATTGCACCTTTGTCTGCACTTCGCTCTGTCGTTGATAACGATGGCGAGGTTCTGTATCAATCGATTCCTCGCGTATCACAAAGTGTTGACCAACAAGCCGCTTGGCTAACAACCTATGCGATGAAACGTGGAGTGTCGGAAGGTACTGGTCGCTTCCTACAAGGTCAGTTTGCATGGGCAGGGTTAGCCGGTAAAACGGGAACCAGTAACGATAGCCGAGACAGTTGGTTTGTTGGTGTGGATGGACGTGAAGTAACCACAATTTGGCTAGGGCGTGATGACAATAAGCCGACTAAGCTTACTGGTTCGAGCGGTGCGCTGCGTGTCTATGCTGATTACCTGAAGCAAAGAACGCCCGAGCAGTTATTGCTGCCTTGGCCGACAGGGATTGCGACTGCCAGCTTTACTCGAACTCCCGAAGGCGCTTTAGAGTTTGACTGTGATGGTACCGTTAAATTGCCAGTTTGGGATGAAAGCGGGAACATTAAAAAGGGCTGTGAAAGTCAATCAAAACAGTGGCTAAAGAAGCTTTTTCAGTGGTAAAGTCGTAACAGAAAACAATGACAAGGATAGTTTAAAGAATGATTTCTCGTTGGTTAGTGAGCAGCTTAGGTGTTGTAGGTACAGTGATCAGTTTTCAACTGTTTGCATCCACCGCGACACAGGTTGATCAACCTCAGCAGGCTGAACAAGTTAGTAAAAGGCCAACCGTTGCTGTCGTTCTTGCGGGGGGTGGGGCAAAGGGTGCAGCTCACATTGGTGTGCTTAAAGCCCTAGAAGAGATGCAAATCCCGGTTGATTACATTACCGGCACTAGTATGGGCTCATATGTTGGTGGTCTTTATGCGACAGGGATGAGCGCAGACGAGATCGAGAGCTTTATTTATACGGTCGATTGGAATCGTGGCTATCGCGACCGCGTTAACCGTAGTGATCGCCGTGTGCGTGATAAAGAGTATGAAGATCGCTATCAATTGAACACCGATCTCGGCTTAGGTTGGGGCGAAATCAAAGCAAGGAAAGGGGTGGTGCAAGGCCAGAATATGTTGCGTATTCTGCGCGAGACCACAGGTAATCTATCCTCATTCGATTCTTTCGACCATCTTGCTATCCCATACCGTTCTGTCGCAACCGACATCATCGAACTTGAAGAGGTGGTCATCGACCATGGTCACCTTGTTGATGCCATGATGGCCAGTATGTCAGTTCCTGGGGCTCTTCCCCCTTATGCCCTAGATGGTCGAATGCTAGTTGATGGTGGTGTCACCAATAACATGCCAGTCGACGTTGCCAGAGCGATGGGAGCAGACATCGTCATTGCGGTGGATATCAGTACCAACTACAAAGGCAAAGATGATTTTACGAATTTTCTTGCCGCAGCTGACCAACTCTCTAATTATCTTGTTCAACGCAGCACCCAAGAGCAAGCTGAAACACTAACAGACGATGACGTCTTCCTGCGCCCTGATGTTGGGAAAATGGAGACGACTGACTTTGATAAAATGCCATCGGCTTTCCTAGCTGGCTATGAAGCCGCCAAGCAGCATACTGATGAACTTTCCAAGCTATCGCTCTCAAATGCCGATTATCAGCATTATATAGAGGATAAACAAAAAGCACGCAGACAGCTAAAACACGGCGATAAGACCGTCGTTGACCGGGTTGTTATCAACAACAATACCCACTACTCAGATAAGTTGCTCGAAAATCGCTTAAACCTTGATTCAGGTAAGATCTTAAAGACCAGTGAAATTGAATCTAAAGTGCAAGACCTCTATGCGTTAGATAGATTCGAGTTGGTGACTTATGAATTTGACACCGTGGATGGCGAGGATCAACTAAAGGTCGATGTGAACGAAAAATCTTGGGGTCCAAACTATCTCAACTTTCGATTCTTTCTTGAAGATGATTTCTCTACTACCAGTCAGTACTCGATCGGTGTTTCAGCCAACTTTACTGATATTAATAAGCATGGTGCAGAGCTAAGAACCAATATCGAGATGGGAACGGACAAACGAATTGAAGCGGAACTTTACTCGCCATTCTTTTCGAGTCAAAAGCTGTTTACTTCGGCATCGGTTGTTTACAGCAAAGAGAACAGAAACCTACCCGCAAATATTGATGATATTGAAGAGCCGACACTGGACGTAACGAAAGATTATCTCCCTATGACGTATAGTGAATATGTCGGTGAATTGGCATTAGGCTATCAACCGACCTTGTGGCAGGAGCTGAAATTTGGTGTTCGTTATACTGATGGGGATGTTGAGGTTTCTTCGTTACCTTCATTGGGCAATGGTGGTTACAAGCGTATTGGTGGCTTCATGGGTTACCGATTGGATACTTTGGATAATTTCAGCTTACCGACCAAGGGTTACTTTGTCGATTTAGAGTACCTTGTTTCTCATGATGACTTTCAGAATGATACTTCTATTAACGAAACAGAGTTGACGTCTGAGAGCGATACTGTTTATGAGTTTTCGGCTAATTTAATGGCTGCAAAGAGTATCGATAAGCATACTTTAGTCGCAAAGCTTGATTACGGTATTGTAGAAAGTAAAAACTCGATTTTTCCTGTTGCCCCTAAAGAACTCGGTGGCTTTTTAAACCTGTCAGGTATTCCAAGGAATAGTATGATAGGTCAGAACTTGGCCTATACCAGCCTTATCTATCGTTATAAGTGGTTTGAAAATGACTTCGGCCTCTTTGAATCACCATTCTACGTGGGTGCATCCATTGAGCATGGTGGCGTTTGGTCGAACAATGATTTGAGTATTGATGAGGCGCCAATGTACACCGCGGGTTCTGTTTTCGCGGGTGTCGATTCGCCAATCGGGCCGATCATTTTAGCTTATGGCCGAACTGAAGATAACTTCGATTCGGTGTATCTGATTGTAGGTACTTCCTACAAATAATCATGCGTAGAGTCGCCATTTAAGTGCGTAATTAGGCAAAAATAGTGGGACTTTCGTCTTAACTTGCTATGTTGGTCAAAATGATAAGATTTTAATTTAACGTTAAATTTGCTATTCTACCGCCCACAGTTTGGCCTCTATGATGCCGCTCATCAATACAAATTGAATGACAAAAATGGCAATGGAGAGCCAAGTTTCCAAGGATGTTCACTTCTTTATTTTACTAATAATTATGAAGGTAAGAAGTGAACCGCAATGAGAGGAAAAAAGTCGTGCTTGAAGCCTACCGTAAACACGTCGAAGAACGTGCTGCCGAGGGAGTTGTCCCAAGACCACTAGATGCTGAGCAAGTCGCTGGCCTAGTTGAACTTCTGAAGAATCCACCTCAAGGTGAAGAAGAAATCATTCTTGACCTTCTAGAAAATCGCATTCCACCGGGTGTAGATGAAGCTGCTTACGTAAAAGCTGGCTTTCTTACGGCTATCACTAAAGGTGAAGTAACTTCTCCACTAGTGAGCAAAGCAAAAGCTGCAGAACTGCTTGGTACTATGCAAGGCGGTTACAACATCGAATCTCTAGTATCTCTACTAGACGATGCAGAGCTTGCTCCAATCGCTGTTAAAGCGCTATCTCATACCCTACTGATGTTCGATGCGTTCTATGACGTAGAAGAGAAAGCGAAAGCTGGCAATGCATTTGCGCAACAAGTGCTTCAATCTTGGGCTGATGCTGAATGGTTTACAGCGAAAAACAAAGTAGCGGAAAAGATCACCGTTAAAGTATTTAAAGTTACCGGTGAAACTAACACCGATGACTTATCTCCAGCGCCTGATGCATGGTCACGCCCTGATATCCCAGTACACGCAAAAGCGATGCTGAAGATGGAACGTGATGGTATTACTCCTGATGAACAGGGTAGCGTTGGTCCAATCAATCAAATTGAAGAAATGCAAAAAGATGGCATTCCACTGGCTTACGTTGGTGATGTTGTTGGTACAGGTTCTTCACGTAAATCGGCAACAAACTCAGTACTTTGGTTCATGGGTGAAGATATCCCATTCGTACCAAACAAGCGTACTGGCGGTGTTTGTCTTGGTGGTAAAATTGCACCAATCTTCTATAACACAATGGAAGATTCAGGCGCACTACCCATTGAACTGAACGTACAAGACATGAACATGGGCGATATCATTGATATCTACCCGTACGAAGGTGTTGTTCACAAGAACGGTTCTGTGATTTCAAATTTTGAGCTAAGCAAAGTACTTCTTGATGAAGTGCGTGCTGGTGGCCGTATCCCACTGATCATCGGTCGTGGTCTAACGGGTCGTGCTCGTGACGCACTAGGTCTAGAAGAAACGGATTTGTTTGCTAAACCAATCGACCCATCGGCATCTGATAAAGGCTACACGCTAGCTCAGAAGATGGTTGGTAAAGCATGTGGCGTTGAAGGTGTGCGTGCTGGTCAGTACTGTGAACCTAAAATGACGACAGTCGGTTCTCAAGATACTACCGGCCCGATGACGCGTGATGAGCTTAAAGATCTGGCGTGTCTTGGTTTCTCTGCAGACCTTGTAATGCAGTCTTTCTGTCATACATCTGCATACCCTAAACCAGTCGATGTAAACACTCACCATACGCTACCTGATTTCATCATGAACCGTGCGGGTGTTTCACTTCGCCCGGGTGATGGTGTTATCCACTCATGGCTAAACCGTATGCTTCTTCCTGATACTGTAGGTACAGGTGGTGACTCGCATACTCGTTTCCCTCTAGGTATTTCGTTCCCTGCGGGTTCTGGCTTGGTAGCATTTGCTGCGGCAACAGGCGTTATGCCTCTTGATATGCCTGAATCTATCTTGGTTCGCTTTAAAGGTGAAATGCAACCGGGTATCACGCTACGTGACCTAGTACATGCCATTCCTCTTTACGGTATCAAGCAAGGTCTACTAACGGTAGAGAAAGCAGGTAAGATCAATGAATTCTCTGGTCGTGTACTAGAAATTGAAGGTGTTGAGCACTTATCTGTTGAGCAAGCATTTGAGCTTTCTGATGCATCTGCTGAGCGTTCTGCTGCAGGTTGTACGGTTAAGCTATCTCAAGAGTCTATCGATGAGTACCTGAACTCGAATATCGTTATGCTTAAGTGGATGATTGCTGAAGGTTACGGTGATGTTCGTACGATTGAGCGTCGTATTACGGCAATGGAAGAGTGGTTAGCGAACCCTGAGTTGCTATCTGCTGATTCAGATGCGGAATACGCTCATGTTATCGAGATCGATCTTGCTGACATCGATCAGCCAATCCTATGTGCACCAAACGATCCAGATGATGCTCGTCTTCTTTCTGACGTTCAAGGCACTGAGATTCAAGAAGTGTTCATCGGTTCTTGTATGACGAACATCGGTCACTTCCGTGCTGCAGGTAAGATGCTAGAAGAGTTTAACGGCTCGCTAAATACTCGCCTATGGGTGGCTCCGCCAACGAAGATGGATAAAGACCAACTGACAGAAGAAGGCTATTACGGCATCTTCGGTCGTGCTGGGGTACGTATCGAAACTCCGGGTTGTTCGCTGTGTATGGGTAACCAAGCACGTGTTGCAGACAAGTCGACAGTAATGTCTACGTCTACTCGTAACTTCCCGAACCGCTTAGGTAATGGCGCGAACGTTTATCTGGCTTCTGCTGAGCTTTCTGCTGTTGGCGCGATTCTAGGTCGTATCCCAACGAAAGAAGAGTACTTAGAGTACGCTGAGAAGATTAATGCAACGGCTGCTGATACATACCGTTACCTGAACTTCCATAAAATGGGTCAGTACACAGAGAAAGCCGATACGGTTATTTTCCAAGAACCAGCCTAGTTCCTCGTCATATTTGTAGCGGCAGCGTTGTTGACTGCGTACGTTCACCCTAATCACATAGAGCTTCCATGCTCATAGGGATGAACGTACTTGTCGCCTAGCTGCCACTCCAACTATTTAGAGGAACCCAAATGATAGAGCGTCTACTTCGGTAGGCGTTTTTTTATGTCTGCATGTTAGATGCCGAGCGACTCGATCTCTTGATGACTTCGCTATATACTCTCGCCTCATTTTTAACCCTATCTGTCATTAGTGCGCGGAGCCTTTATGGAATTTGAATTTACTAGAAACACTCTAATGGGTGAATACTATGTGAAATGCAGCATGGACCATGAGATTGTTGGCCGTTGGCTTCAAGAAGAGATCGGTAAAGATAGGCAGAAATTAGAACATGTGATGGCGTTAATTGAGCAATCTCGACAGGATCTGAGCAATGAAGTGACGTTGCTTGGCAAAGAGATCAGTCTTGCGATTAATGAAGATGAAGTAACGATTCAAGAAAACGTGTTAACGCATGAGCAAGAGATGGAAGAGGGCAGTGAGTTCGACTTCTATAATTGTGAAAGCCAAGCAAGCTGTGGAGTCGAGGATTTCGAACGGCTCATAGAACGCTGGATGGATTTTTTAGGTTACTAGTCTTGAACACCTATTTGTTAGTTATTTAGAGCTTTGAATGCTCTGTTGCCCAAAACTGGAGCAATAAGAGCATTACGCATTAAGATAGTGAAAAGGCCGCACCATATTGGTGCGGCCTTTTTCTTTATTACGACCTTATTATATTTATATAGTTTAAAATCAGTCACTTAACTTTTTGGCACGCTACTTGGATTGTAATAAGAGAATTAACGGATTAAGTAAGAATTTAAGGAACGAATATGAAATTAATAAATGCCATTGTTAAGCCATTCAAATTAGATGATGTACGCGAAGCGCTCTCTGATGTGGGTATTGAAGGTATGACTGTTTCTGAAGTGAAAGGCTTTGGTCGTCAGAAGGGACACACTGAATTGTATCGCGGTGCAGAGTACCAAGTGGATTTCCTACCAAAGGTGAAACTAGAGATTGCTACCCAAGCTGAAAATGTTGACCGAGTTGTTGAAGCGATTAGCCAAGCGGCACACACCGGAAAAATCGGCGATGGCAAAATTTTTGTGTATGACTTAAGCCAAGCCGTACGAATTCGTACTGGTGAAATGGATGCTGAAGCACTTTAAAGAATTACAAGGACTGGAGATTTTAATATGGAACTTACAACAACAGTAACGGAACTACGTTACGCACTAGACACTTTTTTCTTCCTCATTTCAGGTGCGTTGGTAATGTGGATGGCAGCAGGCTTCGCGATGTTAGAAGCTGGCCTAGTTCGTTCAAAGAACACCACAGAAATTTTAACTAAGAACATCTGCTTGTACGCGATTGCTTGTACAGCTTTCTTAGTGGTTGGTTACAACATCATGTATGTCGACAACGGTGAAGGCGGTTGGTTGCCATCATTTGGTACTCTAATTGGTACACAAGGTGAAGGTGCAGACCACTCTCTAGAATCAGACTTCTTCTTCCAGGTAGTATTCGTTGCAACAGCAATGTCTGTAGTTTCTGGTGCGGTTGCTGAGCGTATGAAGCTTTGGTCATTCCTAATCTTCTCTGTAGTACTAACAGCGTTCATATACCCAGTTGAAGGTTACTGGACTTGGGGCGGTGGTTTCCTATCAGAAGCGGGTTTCAGTGACTTCGCAGGTTCAGGTATCGTGCACATGGCTGGTGCAGCAGCAGCGTTGGCTGGTGTTCTACTACTCGGCGCTCGTAAAGGTAAATACGGTAAGAATGGTGAAATCTTCCCTATTCCTGGTTCAAACATGCCACTTGCAACGCTAGGTACATTTATCCTTTGGTTCGGTTGGTTCGGTTTCAACGGCGGTTCTCAACTGATGGTTTCGGATTTTGAGAACGCAACAGCAGTAGGTCAAATCTTCCTTAACACCAACGCAGCAGCAGCAGCTGGCGCAATCGCAGCACTACTAGTATGTAAAACAACTTGGGGTAAAGCAGACCTAACAATGATTCTAAACGGTGCGTTAGCTGGCCTAGTAGCAATCACTGCAGACCCTCTATCACCATCACCTCTATTTGCTGTAGCGATTGGTTCGGTATCTGGTGCATTGGTTGTATTCAGCATCATCGCTCTAGACAAAGCTAAGATTGATGATCCAGTAGGTGCTATCTCTGTACACGGTGTATGTGGTTTCTTCGGTCTAATGGCTGTGCCACTAAGCAACGCTGATGCGACGTTTGGTGCTCAACTAATGGGTGCAGCAGTAATCTTTGCATGGGTATTCGGTGCGAGCCTAGCAGTATGGGCAGTGCTTAAAGCAACAATCGGTATCCGAGTAACGGAAGATGAAGAACTTGAAGGTATGGACATGCACGATTGTGGTGTCGGCGCTTACCCTGAGTTTGTTTCTGTAAAATAATCAACAGTCGTCGCCTAATCTGAATGGGTTAGGTTGGACAAAGAAAGCCCCGCAACTCTTGTTGCGGGGCTTTGTTGTATTTACGCTTGCACAATATATAAACACGAGCGTTGAAGTTAGGCTCATTGTTTAAGGGGAATGACAAGACACAAAGTTGAAATGGTTTGTTACAAAAGTGAGGGTTTAAATGGTCTGAGTAGACGGATTTTTTGTTGGTCGTCATTGTAATTATGTTACTGATGAATATAATAACGCAACTGATATAGATTATCATTTCGATATAAAGGATTTTACCATGAAAAAACTGCTAACACTTTCAGCTCTAGCGTGTGGTGTAATTGCCCCGACAGCAATGGCTGCGGAAGAAGTAAACGTATACTCTTACCGTCAACCTTTCCTTGTTGAGCCAATGTTCAAAGAGTTCACAAAAGAGACTGGCATTAAAGTAAACGTTAAGTTTGCTAAAAAAGGTTTAGCAGAGAAGCTGGCTCAAGAGGGCGAATACAGCCCAGCTGACGTTGTCTTAACTGTCGATATCAGCCGTCTATCTGAGCTAACTAAACAAGGTCTGGTTCAATCTGTAGAGAGCGATGTACTTGAAAAGAACATCCCAGCTCAATACCAAGATACAGATAACGAGTGGTTCGCTCTAACAACTCGTACACGTAGCGTTTATTCTTCACGTGAACGTGTTGGTCGTCTAGGTGAAGAGTTCACTTACGAAGATCTAACTAAGCCTGAGTTTAAAGGCAAAATCTGTACTCGTAGTGGCAAGCACCCATACAATGTTTCTCTAGTATCTTCGATGATTGCTCACAAAGGTGAAGTTGAAACGAAAGAATGGCTAGAAGGCGTAAAAGCAAACCTAGCGCGTAAGCCTCAAGGCAACGACCGCGCGCAAGTTAAAGCGATTAAAGAAGGTCTATGTGATGTTGCTCTTGGTAACAGCTACTACCTAGGTAAAATGGTTAATGATAAAGAGCAAAAAGCTTGGGCTGACTCTGTTTACATTAACTTCCCTAACCAAGAGACTACAGGTACTCACGTAAACATCTCTGGTATGGCAATGGCTAAATACTCTCCAAATGAAGAGAATGCCGTTAAGCTGATGGAATTCCTATCTGGTAACACAGCGCAAAGCATGTACGCAGAAGTGAACTACGAATACCCAGTGAAAGCAGATGTTAAACCTTCTGAGCTTGTTGCTTCATGGGGTGAGTTCAAAGCGGATACTATTTCTCTAGATGAAATTGCAAACCACCACGCGGCTGCAATCAAGCTATTAGACGAAGTTAAGTTCGATCTATAATTTATTACTGTAGGCTTCGGCCTAAGTAAAATGACAACCTCAAGTCGCCATTTTGGCTACTTGGGGTTGTTTGTTATTGGAAAATCACTTTTTGATACAAAGCACTCCGTTGATCCCTTGAGTTATTAGTATCTCACCTTGAAGTCATTAGAGTATATGGGTATAAATAACCCCACCATTAAAAGGATATGAGATGTATTTGCAAGTGCATTTGTGTTTCATTAAGCCTCGTTGTAGTTAGGCGATGAAAGAAAAGAATTATTTATGGAACACCAGTAGTGGTATTATTGCTGTATTACTGGTTTTACCGATCTTAGCGATTTTTATGACGGCTGTTGGAGAAACAGATGAGCTATTTTCTCATCTGATGTCCACAGTGATGCCTACCTATGCCTACAATACGGTGGTTTTAGTCATAGGAACCATGTTCCTGTCTTTAGTTTTTGGTATTCCGTCAGCTTGGGTTATGGCAATGTGTCGTGTCCCTGGAGAGCGCATTTTGCAGTGGGCACTCGTCCTGCCATTAGCAATGCCGGGTTATATTGTTGGGTATATTTTTACCGATTGGTTCGACTTTGCTGGTCCTGTTCAAGTGCTACTGCGAGACCTTACTGGGTGGGGGCCCGGAGAGTATTGGTTCCCGGATATTAGAACCTTATCCGGCGCTATTATCGTTTTGTCTCTCGTTCTCTATCCTTATGTTTATTTGCTGTGCCGCGCGGCATTTATGGAGCAAAACGTCTCCTTATTGCAATCCGCTCGTTTGCTAAAATGCTCACCTTGGGAAAGCTTCCGTCGTATCTCCTTACCACTTGTTCGTCCATCAATGGCGGTCGGTTTATCGCTTGTTGCGATGGAAACCATCGGTGACTTTGGAACCGTGAGTTACTTTGCGGTAAATACTTTAACGACTGCGGTTTATGATACTTGGCTAGGCTACTCAAGCTTAACGGCAGCAGCGAAAATATCGGCAATTATGCTGGTTATCGTGATCCTATTATTGAGCTCAGAGCGATACAGTCGCCGTAAGCAGAAGCTATTCCAGAATCAATTTAGCAGCCGTGAAGATTTTCGTTACAACCTCTCTGGTTGGAAAAAATGGCTGGCACTATTTTGGTGCTGGGGATTAGTTTGCGTTGCGTTCTTGTTCCCTCTTGGTCAGCTCATTATTTATGCCTACAAATATTTTGCTCAAAGCTGGACCCCTGAATTCAGAGAGTATGCCGTTAACAGCCTTTATGTGTCGGTGGTTGCTGCGATTATTGGCGTGATTATCGCGATGATTGTTAACTTCAATCAACGCGTTAGCCCGAGCAAGAAAAATCAGGCTTATATGCGCCTCGCTTCTATGGGCTATGCCGTTCCAGGCACCGTGTTAGCGATTGGTGTGATGGTACCTGTTTTGTTCATGGATCACTTAGTCAATGACATTGCGAAAGTGATGGAGTGGGGACGACCTGGTTTGATCTTCTCTGGTTCCATGTTCGCGCTAATCTTTGCCATGGTCGTGCGCTTCTCGGCAGTGGCAATTGGCAGTATTGAAAGTAGCTTGAGTAAAGTCTCCCCTTCATTGGATATGGCTTCCAAAACCATGGGTTGCAATACCAACCAGATGTTACGCCGTGTTCATTTACCTTTGATTAAACGTGGCGCATTGATCGCTGGCTTACTGGTGTTTATCGAATCAATGAAAGAGTTAAATGCGGCATTGCTGCTGCGTCCTTTTAACTTCGAAACATTGGCGACTTATGTTTATAACTATGCCTCAGATGAGCACCTAGAATTGGCGGCGATGCCTGCTGTATTATTAGTGTTGGTGGGTTTAATTCCTCTGATCATCGTAAACCGTTCCTTGGAGCAGAAAAACTAATGAGTTGTGCATTATCAATTAAAGATCTGACTTGTAAGTATGAGTCGCAAACCATTTTGGAAGCGCTCTCGTTAGAAGTTGAGCATGGTGAAATTGTTTGTCTTCTTGGTGCTAGTGGTTGCGGTAAAACGACCTTACTTAAGGCGATTGCCGGCTTACTTCCATTGAGTAGCGGTGTGATGAGTTTAAACTGTCAAACCATTGATGATGGCAAGAATTGGTTGCCACCAGAGCAGCGTAACATTGGTATGATTTTCCAAGATTACGCTCTGTTTCCGCACCTGACGGTAAACCAGAATGTTGGTTTTGGCTTGAAAGACCTTTCTGAGCAGCAAAAGAAAGACAAGGTTCAAGAGATGCTGGAGCTAGTTCACTTGGGTGAGTTTGGTGACCGCTACCCGCACCAACTTTCAGGTGGTCAACAACAACGTGTCGCAATTGCTCGTTCTTTAGCGTACAAGCCAGACTTATTGCTGTTAGATGAACCATTCTCAAACATCGATACTCAGGTTCGTCATGAGCTGATTTCTCAGATTCGTAAGATCTTTAAGAAGCAGGGTGTTACAGCTATCTTCGTTACTCATAGCCGTGAAGAAGCGTTCGCATTTGCAGATAAGATGGCAGTAATGAACCACGGTGTGATTGAGCAGTATGGTTCGGCATCTGAGTTGTATTTCCATCCTTCGAGTAAGTTCGTTGCAGACTTTTTGGGCGGCGGTAGCTACCTTAATGCACAGCGTATTTCAGAGCATGAATTTGAAACCAGTTTAGGTATGGTTGAAGCCAAACCGCAAACGGAGATTGAATTCGGTAATACGTGTGAACTTCTGTTAAGACCCCAGCATATCCAAGCAAGTTACGAGCAGGATAGTGCTATTTCAGTGCTAGAACAGCAATTTATGGGCGATCACTGTCGTTATGTAATCGAAGCGCATGGTCAGAAGTTGTTAGCAACCTCGTCAGAAGCACTTGAAGTGGGTATGCCGGTCAACGTAAAAGTCGATACCAAAGGCGTATTAGCTTTCTAACTAGGTACAACTCATAGTACCGTTAATTCTCGATGAATCATAAAAAAGCCCAGCACTTTAATCTAAAGTACTGGGCAAAAGTTCTTCATCTATAGGGCTAACAAGGCAGTGATTTGCTAAGTCCCATACAAGACTGCTGCGCTCTATAAGCCTATAGAGATAGGAAGTCTTTCACTTTTTGAAGAACATGTTCTGCAGTGTCTTTATCTTCCATTTCTGCGAAGATTCGTAGTAACGGCTCTGTTCCTGAGAAACGAGCAATTACCCAACCGCCATTCTTGAAGTACACCTTGGCACCATCTTCATAGCTGACTTTTTCAATTTCATATTCAAATTCAGGCAGTTGCTTCTCGACGTAGATCTTAGTGTAGAGCGCTTCTTTCTCTGAAGGTTTAAACTTACAATCGCCTTCTGCGGTGTAGGCATAGCCATATTTAGAGTAAATCTCATCAAGCAGTTCAGACAGCTTCTTGCCTGTCACACTGATCATCTCAACGAGTAAGCTTGAAGCAAATACGCCATCCTTACCTTTGATGTGACCACGAATGGTTAAACCACCCGAACTTTCGCCACCAATCAGAGAGTCATCGGCCTCCATTTGCGAACTGATGTGCTTAAAGCCTACAGGAACCTCAAAGCTCTTCTCACCATGATCTGCCGCCACTTTATCAAGTAGATGTGTGGTTGCGATATTACGTACTACAGAGCCTTTCCAGCCTTTGTATTCCAGCAGGTAGTAATAAAGCAGTAGCAGCACTTCGTTAGGGTGAATGAAGTGACCTTTCTCATCGATGATACCCAAACGGTCGGCATCGCCATCGGTACCAATACCAATGTCGTAACCTTCAGCCGCAACTAAGTGCTTCAAGCGATACAGCGTTGCAGCACTTGGCGAAGGCATCAATCCGCCAAAGTCTGGGTTTTTACCATCGTTGATTACATCAACATCACAACGAGCGCTGATTAACACGGTTTGCAGTGCGTTTTTCGCTACACCAAACATTGGGTCGATCAGGACTCTTAGGTTGGCTTGTTTAATCGATTCGATATCAATCGCGTTGATGATCGAGTCAACAAAGGCGTTCATCGGATTGATGATTTCAATCTCTTTGTCATTCAATGCTTGTTCAAAATCGACTCTGACAACATCTTCACTGGTCAGTGTCGAAATTTGTTGTTCGATCTTTTCTGTGATGATCTCGTCAGCATCACGGCCACCTTCAATGAAGATCTTAATACCGTTATAGTCTGCGGGGTTGTGAGAAGCAGTAATACACGCAGAGTAAACACACCCCATCTCTTTCGCTTGGAACATCACGATAGGAGTCGGAACGAACTTGTCGATAAAGCTCACTTTGATGTTGTTGGCTGCCAATACTTCAGCAAACCAGCACGCGGCTTTATCTGACAGGAAGCGGCGGTCGTAACCGATCACGAAGCCGTTCTTCGCTGCATCTTCATTATTGATGATGTTAGAGAGTGCTTGTGCCACTAAGCGGACGTTTTCTCTAGTGAACTCTTCACCAATAAACGCGCGCCAGCCGCCAGTACCAAATTTAATCATTAGAAAATCCTTTTAGTCTCACCACCTCAAGCCAGTAAAGACTTGAGATAGGAGCTGTTCATCAAATTAAGTGATTAGCCGAGTACAACGATAACTTCGTTTACGCTGCCTTCGGCTTGTACTGGGATTGCGCCTTCAATCTGCTCACCGTTAATCGTGATAGAGGCAGCGCCCTTACTTACTGCATTCGGGTTTTGAACGGTGATGTTGTAAGTTGCACCGCGCCATTGACGAGTTACCTCGAATTCTGGCCAATCCGTTGGGATACAAGGATCGACGGTTAAACCTTCAAAGCCTGTGCGAACACCAAGAATGAAGTTAGTTACCGCAAAGTACGCCCAACCCGACGTACCCGTTAACCAAGGGTGGTTTGCACGGCCGTGGTCTTGATGGTCTTTACCCATGATGAATTGCACGTACGAGTATGGTTCTGCGTAACGTGTTTCAATCATGTCGTTTTGGTTGTATGGGTTAAGTGCATCGTAGAATTTCATCGCACGGTCACCACGACCTAACTTAGCTTCTGCTACCCAAGCCCATGGGTTCGGGTGAGAGAAGATAGCGCCGTTCTCTTTAACGCCTTGGTAAACGCGAGTCACAAAGCCGATATCGTCGTTTGGTGTAGCAAACGATGGAGAGTTTAGGTGTAGGCCGTATTCAGAGAATAAGTTCTCATCGACTGCATCCATCGCTTTCTCGCCACGCTCTTGAGATACCGCGCCAGATAGGACCGCTAGCGTGTTTGATTCAAGGTGAACTCGACCTTCAGTTTGTTGAGCTGTACCAATCTTGTCGCCATTTTTAGTCAGACCACGGATGTACCAGCCACCCTCGTCATCCCAAAGGTGTGTTTCACAAGCTTCGCGAACGTTAGCTGCCATTTCAGTGTATTTAGTAACGTCAGCGTCGTTATTGCGGAACTTAGCCAGGTCTAAGAATTCTTGTAGAGCCCAGAAGTGTAGGAATGAAACCATTGAAGATTCACCGCCACCTAGGTTCAAACAGTCATTCCAGTCTGCGCGAAGACCCTTACAGATACCTGTTTGACCTACGTATTCTGCAGAGAAGTTAAGTGCGGCTTTCATGTGTTCGTAAACCGTTGCTTCACCACCGTCTGCATATGGAATCACTTCGTCAAAGAAATCGTGTTCACCCGTTTCCATCACGTACTTGATGATGGTTGGTACGATCCATAAGTGATCATCAGAACAGGTATCATCAATACCGTGGATCTTGTCGTCGTCTGAAGGTGTTGGAACAACCGTTGGTGATTTTGAAGGTTCAACGTCAGCTTTCTCTGGATCGAACCAGTCAGGATCGAACAAGTGTAGCCCGTAACCCGCTTTCACTTGGCCACGAAGCAGATCGATAATGCGTTTCTTGGTCATTTGTGGGTTGGCATGAGGTACTGAGATCGCGTCTTGCGCCGTATCACGGTAACCAAGTCCAGTACGGCCACCGACTTCAATGAAGGATGCAAAGCGCGACCAAACCACACAGGTTTCTGCTTGGTAAAGCGTCCACGTGTTGATCATGGTGTCCAAGCCTTCGTTTGGAGACTTAACTTGGAACTTGTTGCAGCGCTCGTCCCAGTGATCTTTGATGCCTTGGAATGCTGCGTCTACGTTTGCTGTGTCTTGGTATTTCTCACGTAGGCGCTCACCGTTGCCTTTGCCGATACCTAGTACATATGCAAAGCGAACCTCTTCACCCGGTTGAATCGTAAATTGCTTATGCAGAGAACCACAGTGGTTGTAACAAGTTTGCGCGCTGTTAGAACACTTGCCATTTTCAACCGCAATTGGGTTTGCTTCGTCACGGTACATGCCAAGGAAGTTGTCACGTTGTCCGTCGTAGCTGTCTGGCGAGAAGGTTGACGCTAGGTAGTAGAAGCCTTCAAAGTCGTTAGTGTTGTAGTACAAGTCATATTCCAGAACACCTTCTTTGTAAGACGTGCCCGCAGAGTACAAAGACATCTGATGGTTCTGGTTATCTGACTGAATGTGACTGAAAGAGAACTCAACAAATGAGAAAGTGCTGATGGTTCTTGGCTTGTCAGTGTTGTTCTTTAGGACTACATCCCACACTTCCGCATCTTCGCCCTTAGGAACGAATAGCGTTTTAGTTGCTGTAATGCCGCTGTATTCACATTTGAACTTTGAGTATGACAGACCATGACGAACTTCGTAGTTCGCTTCATCTAGGCTTTTTGCCACTGGTTGCCAAGAGATAGACCAGTAATCACCTGTCTCATCATCACGTAGGTAAACATAGTGTCCTGGACGGTCGAATGTACCGTTTGGACGGAATTTAGTAACACGGTTGTATTCCGGAGAGTTGTAGAACGAGTAACCGCCCGCATTGTGCGAAATCACGGTACAAAATTTTTCAGTACCTAGGTAGTTTGTCCAAGGTGCTGGTACATCAGGGCGAGTGATGACGTATTCGCGATTGTCGTTATCGAAATAGCCGTATTTCATTGTCATTTCCTTTTTAACAAACTGCATCTATGCAGCTAATTTTTTAAATAGTGATGCTGAGTCTTATCAAACTGAGCACCTTAATTTGAGTCAGCAACCGCTCGATGTGAGTGTCGCTTTGGTTTTGTTTTATTGAGCTTTCCAAGGGTTGCGATAGTCAACATTGAGTCTGTCGAGTAATGGCAAGTGCCCTTTAAGGCGAGATAGGTAATCTAGCCAGTTTCGGTTGTTTTTATGTGTCCAACATCCTTCAGCTAAAGCGCTAATTCTTGGGAATACCATGTAATCCATACGCTTTTGATTGGTGACGATCTCACACCATAGAGCACACTGAATTCCGCGGATCCGCTTACGAATTGGGTCGGTGTCGGATATTTCAGCAAGCGCTTCGTAGGTATAAGCTTGTTCTAATGGGATAACGGCAGCCCAATCTACGCCCGGCTCCTCCGGTGCATAATCTTGGGTCATGTCGAGGTAGGTAAACTGTGCCGGTTGCAGTACCACATCAAAGCCTTGGCGAGCGCAATTCACTGCAGCTTCTTCACTGAGCCACGAGTAGATGATGGTCTCTTTACTGACTTTGTCGCCGTGTTGTGCTTCTTCCCAGCCCACCATGCGCTTACCTAACTGCTTAAGCTTGTTCTCGGCATAGCGGAATAGATGGCCTTGTAGCTCTTTGCTGTCTTGATATTGATGTTCTTTCATCAGAGCTTGAGCAGCAGGGCTGTTGCTCCACACGCCCGGTGGTACTTCATCTGCGCCCATGTGGATCAATTCGCTAGGGAAAAGCTCTGCCACTTCTTCAATAACGGCATCTAGGAATTGGTAAGTACCCGGTAAACCTGGATTTAGCACGTTGTCGTTGTAGTGCTGAATGCTCTTGTATTGTGTGGTGTCTGCTTGCTCAACTAGCATGTCTGGCAGTGATTTGATCGCGGCGCGACAGTGTCCTGGGATATCGATTTCAGGAATAACCGTGATACTGCGCTGCTCAGCATATTCAATCACTTCACGAATCTGTTGTTGCGTGTAGAAGCCGCCATAATTGTCAGCAATGTGGGTGTATTGCGGTTCTAGTGCATGATCAGGGCCACGCCAAGCGCCGATTTCAGTAAGCTGAGGTAGGCTCTTAATCTCAATTCTCCAACCTTCATCGTCAGTTAGATGCCAATGAAAAACGTTGAACTTGTAGTGCGCCAGTTGATTGATTAAGCGCTTCACTTGCTCTACCGAGTGGAAGTGACGAGCGCAGTCCAACATCATGCCTCGGTATTTGAAACGAGGCTGATCGGCGATTTTGCAACATGGCACAGAGAAGTTCTCGGCATCCAGTTGTTGTACCAATTGAATTAAGCTTGCTACAGCGTGTGTGAAGCCCGATTGGCTACCTGATTCAACCATTATTTGTTGTGCCGTGACGGTGAGCTTGTACTCGGCTTCGTCTAACGTCGGGTTGCTGCGAAATAGAATGTCGCAACTTTCGTCTTTTGAAAGTTCAGTTGAAAGCGCGTTCGAAAGAGATAGTTCAAAGGTAGAAAGCAATTCTTGTTGCAGCCAAGATACCGCCTTATCAGCAAGGTGAGATTGAACCTCAATTCTGCAGTCGTTATTTAGCGCGAATCTACCTTGCTGAAATTCGATCTGATTCGGCTGAGGAATCAATGCCACTTCAGCTGCGCTTACTTCAGGAATTTGATTGCGTTCACGGTATGGCGAAGCCAGTACAATGGGTGATATCGCGACAGGCAGTACCGATGTTTCTCCATCATGATGTGATTGGATAAAGGCATCATTCAAGCCATCCGAATAGAAACGGAATGGTGCACTTTGAATACTGAATTCAAGGTAGTAATGGTTATTGGCCTTTAACACTGGCGAACTTGGTTTGAACGAGCAATAGCTTCCAACTTGAGTCAGTTCACCTTGCGATAAACTCTCAGGAAGGATGAATCGGTCAAAGGCAAAATGCAGTGACCAATCTTGTACGTCAAGATCACTTAAGTTATGTACCGTAAGGCCAAATCGGCAGTTATTTTTTTGTTCAGAAAGAACAGCTAAGTCGATGCGATAATTCATATAACTTCCCTGCTAAGCCTGTTGATACAAGTTGTGTTGTGGTTTCCCGGCAAACATCAATGCGCCTTCAATAGCGTCGAATTGAGGTTTAACTACCCATTGTTGTACTGGTGGTGATAGCCAGTTGAGAATACGCTCAGCGATACTTCCCATTAAGCACACCTTGTCAGCGCCTTTTCGATGAAGTGCCAAGACAAACATTTCGATATCAGCCGCGGTTTGCTTGAGCATCTCGATAGCCAGTTCATCGCCTTCGTTAGCGAGTTGAAAAATCACTGGCGAGAATTGGCCGTAATCCTTTGGAATCGCGCCTTTCGACCACTCCACAATGGCATCCACATCATTATTAAAGTGATTCATGACATGTAGAGTCAGTGGGGTTTTGCTGCGAATACCGTCTTCTGCAAGCAAGACTTGTTGAATCAAACGAAGGCCCATCACTGCGCCGCCGCCTTGGTCCGAAATTGGGAATTCACGACCGCCAACCACATGTTGCTCGCCGTTGTTCAGGTAGATACCACATGAACCTGTACCACCGATCATGATTGCACCGTCTTGGCCATTGTGAGCACCAATGCAAGCGCCGTAAGCGTCGGTATTTAGTGTCATGCTTGCGAAAGGGTGTGCTTGTGCCATGAAGTCGAGCCATGCTGATTTTTGCTCTGCGCCAGCCAGTGCAAGGCCGACATGCATATTGGAAAAATGATTTGAGTCGAGTTGCCCTTGCTGCGCCGCTTGATTAATCGCATCAATAATTGAGCTCATCGCAACATCTACACCTAAAAGGATGTTGGCACTGCCACTTTTCGCTTCACCAATGAGTTTGCCTTGTTCATCTCTAATTCGAGCTCGGCAAGAAGTGCCTCCACCATCAATACCTACGTAGTAAAGAGTCATGATTATTGCTCCTTACACTGTGCTAAATGGTTGAACTGTGCTGCTGTTGCCAGTAAGTACCACGCGCCATGAGGAATCCATTGTTCGCCCCAGCGCCAGTTTTGTAGCATGTCGTCTTTTTGAGCTGGTGGATTGAATGCGATGTCTTGTTCATCGTCAAAGCCCGCCGTGATGCCGTTGCAGATCCCGCCTTTCGCATTAAAGAAACCAAGCTGAGGTAGGTAATCTGGGTTGTTATGGCCATGACCATCAAGCATGCACATATGGTATGGGTTGAGGCCCAAGATCCAATCCAGGCTGTTTTGTGAAAGCTGGGTTAAGCGCTTTTGAAGGTCGGCATCTTGAATATGTGGTTGAACTAAGTACGCCATGGCCGCAATTGAGCCAAGACGCGCGTTTTCGCCTTGCCACCAGTAGCCTGTTTCGTTCTGTTGAGCGACAAAGAAGGCATCGCGCTTATCACCATCGACAGACTTAACGTATTGTCTTGGGTAGCCAAACGGGTTGATGACTTTGTCGGTAATATTGATTTCGAACTGACATGCTTTTTCAACAACCGTGCGCGCTTGTTCTTTCAGTTCTACACTGGTTTCATTGTCGATGTACTCGCACAGAGCAATCACTGGAAGGCCAGCTTCAGCTGCATGGAAATAAGGGCGAGAGCCATCAGAGTTTGCCGACCAAAAATTCGAAAATGAATCATCGGATTGCTGACGAGCGATCAAGCGACTCGCCCAAATTCTTGCTTCTGATAGATATTGAGAATCTTGTGTAACTCGGAACAACTCGTTGGCAGCGAGTAGGGCGCAATACTCATCGATGATGTTCTCTTCACCGTCATTTAGGTATTGCAGATTGTTCTCTTTTAGATGCCAGTAACCTTTCGCAGCTGTATCAAGATAGGTTTGGCTAGAGTAACTGCCAGAGGTTTCAAGTTCAGAAGCTGCGGCCAATGCTGCAATAGCAACACCGGCACCTTGTCGATAGCCCGCTTGCAAATCGGTAGACTTATGACCTTCTTGAGTGGCATAAGCGCAGATGTCGCGCTGATTGATATCTTTGCTCCATTTGTCGAATACCGTCATATAGAAGTATCCGTCAGCGTCTTGCATACGCACTAAAAAGTCGGTACCGAACAGAGCCTCTTCCGTTAGACGAGTCATGGAAAATTTTGGGAAGTCTGGGTTATGGCTAGTTAAGCGCACGCTTTTAAGCATGTTCCAAACAACCATAGGAATCTGTTGTGGGTTGAGGTAGTTGCCATAAGACAGGTGGCTAAAGTACTTGCTTACATCACCTGATGCATCGTACCAACCACCATGGACATCGACGTATCTGTCGGTGCCGAGAATTTGTGCTTGTCGATCTTTCTTGTCAAAAGTACCGCCACAACGTTGAGACTTAAAGTAATGAAGCACATCAGAAAATGTGTGGTTCATTAGTAGGCTGTTGCCAATCTCAAACACTTCTGAACGTAGGTTATCAAAGCGCAGATAGTAGCGACCCGATTCGGTAAATGAACTGAAATCGATTGTGAAGAATTGTCCTTGATGCCAGTTTGCTACGCGGCCTTGTTTTACAACATCAAAGTTGCCCACAGTAATGTGGTTGTCGGCACATACCAAAAGTGCAGTCGTACTCGATAAACGAGCCTTTTTAGTTTGTAAGATCGCCTGCTTGGGAGCCGAAGATTCGTAGCCAATATGGTTGGTCAATAACAGCATCAATGTTCTCCAAAGGTCCTAGTTTCTTTTGGCTAGGTACCTGAATTGGTTTGGATATGAGTAGTTAGGGTCCGAAGACCCTAACTCAGTCTTAATGTTTAGCTTTCGTGTAGGTAACAACGAACAAAGTGGTTGTCGGCTAATTGAGTCACACCCGGTAGTTGCTCTTTACACTTGTCCATCGCGTGAGTACAACGGCCTGCAAACGGACAACCTGCTGATACTGGTGTCCAAAGTGGAATCTCACCTTTGTTACCTGCCAATTGTTCGTGGATCGATTTCTTAGGATCTGGAACGGCAGAAACCAGTAGTTGGGTGTAAGGGTGTTGAGGGTTAGCAATAACGTCGTCGGTATCGCCCCATTCCACCATGTGACCGACGTACATAACTGAAAGATCTTCAGCAATGTAACGAGCCGTTGCGATGTCGTGAGTGATGTAAAGCAGAGACATTTGCTTCTCAAACTTCATCTCTTCCATCAGGTTCAAAACACCAGCACGAATTGAAACGTCTAGCATTGAAGTTGGCTCATCAGCTAGAACAACCTCAGCACCAACCGCGATGTTACGTGCTAGGTTGACACGTTGACGCTGACCACCAGACAGTTGGTGAGGGTACTTTTTCGCTGTTTCTTTTGGTGGGATCAGGCCCACTTGCTCTAAAAGATCGTAAACGCGTTCTTCTAGTTCTCTCTTATTGCCCGGAGTTACCTTCTTGTGGATCAGCAGTGGTCGAGCAATGTGGTGGAAAATATTGTGTGTTGGGTTGAGTGAACCAAACGGGTCTTGCCATACCATCTGCACGCCTTCACGGTAATGCATAAGATCTTTTCTGCTTGAGATCTCTTGGATATCACGGCCTTTGTATTCGATCGTACCGCCCGAAGGCGCGTACATTTTTGCGATCATTTTTGCTGTTGTTGATTTGCCTGAACCAGACTCACCAACGACAGCTAGACCGCGGCTTTTGTACATCTTGAATGACACATCGTTAATCGCACGCATCATTGGGGTTTGAATTGTGGTACTGCTTATTGGGAAGTCTTTTACGACATTCTTGCCTTCTACCAATAATTGACCGAAATCTTTGCTCATAATTGTCTCCAGAATCCTTATTCGCTTTGCTTGCATTTCGGCGGTCGAGCCGCCTTATTCGTTATTCACGCTGAATCAGCGTGCAAGCTATAGCTTCCTTTGTACTATTGGGTCACCGTACAGGTGGCAGTTAGACAAATGCCCCGGGTCGATAGAACGCAGCTTGGTTGGTACCTTGGTACACGTTTCATGTACACGGTCACAACGAGCTTGGAAACGACACCCTTCAGGAATCTCTAACAAGTTCAGAGGGTTGCCCGGAATGCCCGCTAGTTTTGTCTTTGGCCCTGTTAGTGGAGGGAAAGAACTTCCCAGCCCTTTGGTATAAGGGTGGTAAGGGTTTTCTAGAATATCTTGAGCATTAGCAACCTCGATAAGTTCACCTGAATACATGATGCCGATGCGGTCAGAGAACTCGACCATCAATGATAAGTCATGGGTGATGAACAGAATCGAGAAGCCAAATTCTTCTTTCAGTGCATAGATCTTTTGTAGGATTTCGCGCTGAACAACCACATCAAGCGCGGTCGTTGGCTCATCCATAATGATCAGCTTTGGATTCAATGCTAACGCGATAGCAATAACCAAGCGCTGACGCATGCCGCCAGAGAATTGGTGAGGGTAGTCACTCAATCGGCTTGGGTGAATATCGACAATTTCAAGTAAACCTTCAGCGCGTTGCTTAGCTTGCTCACGAGTCATGTTGGTGTGACGCATAATTACGTCACAGAACTGCTCTTCCATTGGTAATACTGGGTTGAGTGCGTTCATCGCACTCTGGAATACCATCGACATCTCGCTCCAACGGAATGCTTGCATACGGTCATCACTGTATTCAAGGATGTTCTCACCATTGAAGATAACCTCACCACCACTGATGTAAGCGGGCGGCTTATGCAGACGCATAAGAGAGAAAGCAACGGTTGATTTACCACAGCCAGACTCACCAGCTAGGCCGAATACTTCACCTGGAGCAATGTCGAAACTTACGTTGTTACACGCACGAACATCGCCAGACTCTGTGATGTAATCCACGCATAAATTGCGGATAGAAATTAGTGGTTCAGACATGATTATTTATCTCCGCTCCAAAGTGCATTTTGTGGTGGTAGTTCTGGTTCACGTTCTTCTTTGTCTTGTGCTGCTAATTTCTTCCAACGCTTCATGCCTTTGTGAGAACGCAGTTGCGGGTTGGCAATTTCATCGACAGCGAAGTTAAGTAGAGCAAGACCAGTTACAAGTAGTGTCAGTGCGATACAAGGAGCCAATAGTTCCCACCAAGCGCCAATCAGCATTGATGAAGAGGTTTGAACGTTGTAAAGCATGATGCCCCAGCTGATTGTGTTCGGGTCACCAAGACCTAGGAACGAAATCGTTGCTTCCATCATGATTGCGTACATCACCGAACCGATGAAGCTCGCGCCAACGATAGAGATAAGGTTTGGAAGAATCTCTACGAAGATAATACGGAATGAAGATTCACCCAGAACTTCAGCGGCTTTTACAAACTCTTTTTCGCGCAGTGCTAAGGTTTGGGAACGAACAACACGCGCACCCCAAGCCCAGGACATAAAGCCGATAACCAAGGTTATGGTGAGTGGCCCTGCCTCACCGATAAAGGCTGCAACTACGAACAGTAATGGGTATTGAGGAATAACCAGCATGATATTCATTGCGGCTGTCAGAACATCATCGACACGGCCGCCAAAGTAACCCGCAGAAACACCGATCACTGTTGCGAGTAAACATACGGTAAGACCTGCACCAAAACCTACAGCAAGAGATACGCGTGCGCCGTATACCACTTGTGACCAAACGTCACGACCCATACGAGTTGTCCCCAGTACGTGGTCTGCCTTCTTAGACATTATCAATGTACGACGATCGTCTGCTAGGTTTTGAGCAACCCAGCCATCAGGGTTAGTTTGTGCAGACTTAACCACGAAGCCAGGGTATTCGTGTGGATTACCTGTACGTTTGTCTGGCACATGTTTTGTGATCAATGGAGCCGCAATAGCACCAAGAATAAAAATACTTAGGATGATGACGCCTGTTAGGGCCATCGGGTTACGCCAAATGAGTTTTAGAATATCTTTCATGATTATTTACCACCCTTACGAAGACGAGGGTCAAGAACAACGTAAAGCATGTCTGCAACTAAGTTAAAGAACAGCATGAATAGCGTCATGATAAGCAGTTGACCTTGCAGTACTTGGTAGTCACGAGCGTTAATTGCGTTGAAAAGTACGCTGCCAAGACCAGGGTAATTAAAGATGATTTCGATAATCAACTGACCACCGATTGCCATACCTAGTGACATCGAAAGTGCCGTCACACTTGGTAGCATCGCGTTACGAGCTGCGTAGTTGAATACTACTCGGTTTTCGCTCAAGCCTTTGCCTTTCGCCATGGTGATGTAGTCTTCAGCTAGCAGGTTGATCATGTTGTTACGCATGTTTACTAGGAAGCCACCAATCTGAACAATAGATGCACATAGCAAAGGTAAGAAGGCGTGGAAAGCGACATCTTTAATGAATGCCCAGCTTGTCCAATCCGGAATCGTACCTGCGGTATAGGCGTAGCCGGTTGGGAACCATTTCAAGCCGATTGCGAAGGTAAACAGCGCAATCATGGCAATAACAACTTGAGGAACAGCTTGGAGAATCAGCATCCCTGGAGTTACAAATGCATCGTATTTACTGCCGCGTTTCCATGCTGCGAAAATACCTAGGATTGAACCAATAGAGAAAGAAAGAATAACCGCTGTGCCAGCTAAGAAAAGCGACCAACCGAATGCACCACCCAGCAGTGTATTTACTGAAAGTGGGTAGAATTGGATTGATGTACCAAGCTCCCAGCTAAGAATGTTCTTCATGTACGCCACGTATTGAACTAATAAGCCGCCATCAACGAAGCCTAATAATTCTTTCATTGCAGCAATACGTTCAGGAGTAACTTGAACAGAAGCGTTCGCAAACATCATGGTAACTGGGTCACCAGGCATTGCTCTTGGAATAATAAAGTTTAACGTCGCTGCAACTAATAGCGCGACAAAATAAAATGACAAACGTCTTAAAAAATAACCCATAACTCACACCTTACTCACCCAGATTGTTTCCCTGTTTCTGGATTCAGGTCGCTCCTAGCGAAATTTGGAACGAAAAACCCCCTGACGACTAGCGCCATACTTTCAATTGAGAGTGTGGGGATTTTTATAAGCGGCGTAAGAGGTTACGCCGCAAAGATTGAACGATTACCTATTTAACTGGTTTTAGGTCCAGTACATGAAGTAGACGCTCTGGAATACCAGCCCAAATGTTTGGGCGGCCTTTTGGATTTTCTTCGTTCCACCAACCAGTGAATCGAGTTGTGTTGTATTGGTACATGTAAGCACCAGACATCACAGGGATTGTCACTTGGTCTGCAGCGATAATTTGCTGGATGCCATGTGCAATATCTAGCTGTTCGTTCTTGTCAGCTGTTTTGTAGAAGCTGTTTAGAAGACCATCTAGCTTGTCGTTTTTGTAGAAGTGCATAGCGAAACGAGGCATACCATCACCAGATTGTAGTGATGAGTTGTAAGCACTGTTCCAGTACGTGTATGGATCCGCACCGTGGAAGTAGTTTGTGTATGCTACGTCGTATGTACCTTCAAGCATTGCTTGGTTGTAAACAGAGAAGTCAGGCGTACGAGCTTTCGCTTTAATGCCGATTTCGTTTAGCTGTTCTACCGCTAGTTGAACTGTGTTGTTGAAGTCAGTCCAGCCATTTGGCGATTGGATCATTAGTTCGAAAGACTTACCAGATGGAGTATCAACAAAACCATCTTTGTTTACATCTTTGAAGCCAGCGTCAGCAAGAAGCTTCTTCGCACCTTCAGCGTTGTAAGTGTTGAAGCCTTTGTACTTGTCATGAGTTTTTTCATCAGACCAAGCTTCAAACGCGTAACCAAGACCCGATGCGAAATCGTTCACAGTACCGCCGCCGTAGAATGCGATATCGATGATAGTTTGACGGTCAAGAGCCATAGAGAAAGCACGACGGAATTCAACGTTGCTCAATGCTTCATGCTTCGCAGCATCTGGGTGCTTGAAGTTAACTATGAATGCTTGTGTGCCTGCTGGCGGGTACCAGTAATGGTGTTTCGGGCTCGCTGCTGCGTATGTACGGTCGATATCTGGAACGAAAGAAGATGTCCAATCCATCTCACTGTTTACAACTTTACCTAGGAACTGGTCGTTGTTCGCAATTTGTGGAACACGTAGACAGTCAACATCTAGATTGTCAGCATCCCAGTAGTTCGGGTTTTCACACTGAATGTAAAGTTGAGCTGTAAACGTATCGATTTCTGTAAATGGACCAGAACCCACTGGATTTTCATTAGTGAAAGTTGATGGGTCTTTAATGTCTTTCCAGATGTGCTTAGGTACTACTGGTACTTTAGCAATCTCATAAGGTACGTTCGAGTTTGCTTCTGTTAGGCTGAATTTAACTTGGTGATCGTTCAGCTTTTCTACAGAAGTTACCCAAGAGTTGATACCAGACTGGTCAAGCTCTGGCTTCTCTTTTACAAGGTTGAAAGAAAAAACAACATCATCAGCAGAGAAAGTTTCTCCATCAGACCATTTAACACCCTTACGAATGTCGAAAACAACGCTCATCAGATCATCTGACATCTTGAAGTTTTCAGCTAGACGGAACACTGGAGTGTTACCGTGCATTTCGTTAAATACTACTAGCGGCTCATACATGAAGTCAGTTGTAGTATGTAGGTTAGTAGCACCAAGGTACGGGTTAAAGTTACGTACGAATGTAGTGTACTCTTTCGGGTGAACGGTCAGTTCGCTGCGTTCTGCAGCAGTTGCTACTGATGCAAAACCTGTTGTAGCAGTTGCAATAATTGCTGTTGCTAGTGCTGTTTTTTTTATATTGGCAAGCATAGCTGTTCCTTACTATTTGCTTTCATTTCACTAATGGATTGAATGTTATCTGTCGCTAATTGTTTAGTAGATACACACTCTAGTTAAAGGCCTACCTCTTCTTCGTTGCTCCAGATTCATCGTTGATTCTGAGAAGTGGTAAGAGTGGCCTGTAGGCCTTTGGCAGGAGTAAGAAAACACCTTATCGATGAATTAATCAAACTCGTTTCCCGTCAAAAACGTTAAAAATACACAGCCCCACGTCATTAACGTCAAAATAGGGTGGTTTGATGGTTTTTTGTGCGTAATTGTTAGAGTGATGTGACTCGCAGTTGAATTTGCAGTGATACTTATTTGTTAGTGCTTACTTACTTGAATTGCACTTTATTATATGGGTTTGTTTGGTTTTTATGTAATTGTAGATCTTGGTCACTTGCTAATTTCACGTTAAATTTCTCTAGAAAATTAAATCTGCCGTTCTGTTGTGACTCGCTTCTCAAACTGCAACAAAGAGTAGGGGAATAGTGAAATGCAGCCAAGAATAAGCTTAAAAATAGCGGTTGAACTGGTGATTGTTTAAGCTTGAGCAACGTGTCATTTTGCTTGTTTAATATCGTGAAAGAAGTGTATTTGAGTAGACGTTATTGTGCTTTATCGCAAATGATACTCACAAAAAAGCCCACGCTAGGTGGGCTCCATGATTCACAGCGTTGTGATCTTACTTCAAGGTTAACTAGTCAGTAGCTTCTGTAGTTTATCCCTTAGCATCTCAATATGAGTTCTTTCTGGTGTTTGTTCTTTACAGTGCTCAAGTATGAATTCGATTGAGCTTAGCACCGTTCGCCAGCGAGGCGTTTTCGGTAGGGTTTCGACGCGTAGGTATTTGTCTAGCGTTCGAGTTTGCAGGGTGCTGCGGTCTAAATAGACGCGCCACAAGCCACTCTTCTCGGCGAAAGCAAACTTGGTTTCCCCAGTCACCGATTCCCAGTAGATGATGGCATTAGTCATTACATCGACTAGTACTTCACGCATCAGCTCTTGTTTGTTTTTACCTTCACCGCTCGCTTTATCAGCAAGGCGAGTAAACTCACCGCCAAGTTCCTTGAGCTGCTGTAGTTTATCTTTGTCACCTTCAAAGGCGTAGCTTGAAAGTGCCTCAACCGCGGTTTCAAGATTATTAACTCGGTTTGAGTTAATACCACCACCCACATTAAAGATATACATGGTGTCGAGCCCTGAGCCTTCAGGTAGCTTAAGGATGTCACTTGGTATGCGCTGACGTGTGTCATCTATGTAGATATCAATATCACCACAGTAATGGGCTTGTTCCACTTTAAGATATTTAGGCGCTATAATCTCGTCGGCCATTGAGCGCTTAAGTTGCTCTTGCCCGCGCCTAAATAGTTTCGCTGCCGCTTCGTTGGCGAAGCGAATACGTTGGTCATCACGAATACAGATAATGGCTTCAGGGGCTGATTCTAGTTGTTCTAGCAGTCGACCTTGAGTTTCCAACAGGTTAGCTTCAACCATGGCGCGGTGTTTGAGCTCCAGTTGCAGTTGGTCATTCTCAAGGCGTCTTTGCTCGGCTTTACTTGCTGATAGATGCGCTGTGATTCGAGCGGCCAGTTCCTGTTTGTTAAACGGCTTGGATAAGTAATCGTTGGCACCTGCTTCAAAGCCACGAACACGGTCTTCTGCTTGATTAAGAGCTGTGAGCATGATGATTGGCAATTGTGCATGATCGTATTGCTTACGCAGTGCTTCACAAACCTGATAGCCGCTCATACCTGGCATCATGATATCGAGCAGAAGTAGCTCTGGTTTCTCTTTCTCGATTAACTCGATGGTTTCAGGGCCGTCACATGCGGTACGAACTCGGTAACCTTCCAATTTTAAGAAGCTGTCTAGCACGCGCAGGTTGACCGGCTCATCGTCAGCAATCACTAACAACGGACCATTAGGGTCTTCATTGATAACACTGTTTTCTTGCTGAGAGTTATCAATTAAATCTGGCGCTTGGAAATGTGAGTAGCTCCCTGATTCATTGTAACTATCCAATTCTTCTTGGGTAGCTAGAGGTAATGTGAAGCTGAATGTGGTCCCAAGCATTGGTTGACTACTCACGTACAACGAGCCGCCCATTAGTTCAATGAGCTGACGGCTAATGGATAACCCAAGCCCTGCACCTTGGCGATAGTTACTTGAATCTTGGCCTGCTTGAATCAGTGGTTCAAAGATGTGTTCTAGGTATTCTGCTGGGATACCTTGGCCTGTATCGACAACTTGTACACGAATGTTGTCGTCGATAACGCTTGCTGAGATAACAATCTTGCCTTCGGATGTGTACTTGATAGCATTGCCAACCAAGTTATACATGACTTGCTCAAGTCGTTGAGGATCGGATGAAACGAGCCCTAAATCACTCGGCACTTGGTTAATGATACGGATTGGCTTGTTACCTAACAGGTGATGAGATAACTCAAGTACCAAGCTGGTGGCAGCAGACAAATCAACGGCTGATTTCTTAATGTCCAAGCTGCCATAGCGCATTTTGTGGTAATCGAGCAGGTCATCAACCAAGGTTGCCAATCTCTGACCACTATTGATGATGATATCCAACTGGTACTTCTGGTTGGCAGGAATAGGGCCGTTGGCACCAGATATTAGTGCCTCTGCGATACCAACCATGCCATGCAGTGGTGTTCTGAGCTCATGCGAAGTCGTCGCCAAGAATTCATCTTTCAGTTTATTGGCAAGCTGCAACTCTTCGTTTTGCTTTTGAATGGTCTTAAGGTTGTCCTCTAGTTCATCGTTTTGGCTCTTGATCAGCTGCATCTTTTCACGAATCGATCGCTGCATTCTTTCGAAACTCACCGCCAAGCGACCTATTTCATCTTTGCGTTCTGTATTGATCATGGTTTCATCAAGATCTCCCGCCGAGACTTTCTCAGCAGCCCACGTCAGTTTAAGTAGTGGGGAAGTGATAAAGTTAGACAGATAATGCGATGCGACAAACACAAGAATGATCGCTGTTAGCATAACGATCACGAAGATCTTTTCTAGCTGATGAATACGAGCAAAGGCTTCTTTTTCTGGAAGTTCCACGACCAAAGCCCATGTTGCGTATTTAAGATCAATAGGAGTGTAGGCCGCGATGATCGCTTGATCTTGAGTGTTATCAAACGTCCCAACGGCTGTTTCTCCGGCAAGTGCCTTATCGACAACATCCAAACTCAAATTAATCGACTCTTGAGAGTGCGCAAGGCTGCGAGGCAAGTGATCGTCACCAACCAAAAGGGTTTGAATATTTGAGCGCTTATTTAAATCGGCGATCAGCTTAGTAATGCCGTTAATCGGTAGTCTAAACATCGCATAACTGTGTAGATAGCCCTGTTGTACGATAGGCGCACCTAACCATGCGGTTTGTTTTCCGTCTTCGTCTTTAAAGTCGGAAACAATAACGGGCGTGTAATCTTCGTTGGATTTACGTTTGTCTTTGACGTCTTTTGCTAAGCGTTGAAAGGTAATACCGAGATTTGAATCTTTGTATTTTCCAGTCAGCAAATTGGTGCCATAATCGTCATTTTTAAACACCGAATAAGCCACATTGCCGTTAATATCAACCAATAAGATATCGTCAAAATCGGAGCGTTTCAGCAGCTCTAGGTAAGCGTTATGGTAGCGCTTGTGCAGCAGACGATAACGTTCACTGCCTATAAAGCTGCTAGATTCTGGAAGAATCGATGTTTTAATTTGATCGCCGGAGCCTTGGATGTAGCGTTGCTGAGCATTGCTGCGTGCCTCGTCAATATCTAAACCGAGACGCTGGAAGGCGTTGATCAAACCATAAAAGCGTCCGCCACTGGCATTGGCCAATTCTGAGCGAACAAAGCCCATGACTTGGGATTCTTGAGCTTGCAGGTAATCGACAATTTGCTGTTGCTTAGTATCACGGACCGAAACAAGGTGTGAGGTGCTTTGTTCCTGAAGATCCTGACTGTGCGATTGAAGGAAAAATATCGCGATAAGTGTCACTGGGGTAATACTGAGGACAAGAAATGCCAACATTAGGGTATTTTGAAGGCGCTTAAACTTCTGCTTACGATAGAATCTAAACATAAATTGGGTACTACTTTCCTTTGATGTACTGCTAAAAGGGGCGAAAACAAGTACAGAGAATAGAATTAACGGGTTCCAATTTAACGAAATTAACGAGTTTTTTTACTTTGACAAGTAAGTGGTCTTTAAAGCGTGTGCAAAAGCTCATTTTTATAGAGTTTTGACAAAAACATGAGCAGACAGCGCAGATAATGACCCTGCGCTGTGCTAGATAGGTTATTTGTTTGCGTGATAGATCGCGAATTTAGTGGTCTTATTTAGAGTCGCGCATTTTCCAAACGCCTGTTCAATAATTGGAATATATTTTAAGAAACTGTTCGCAACAATAATCATCTCACCAGAACGCTTCAAATGCTTAGGAGCCTGAGCAAGTAAGGTTTCAGTCGCGCTGTAGCTAGTGTCCAAACCTGAATGGAATGGTGGGTTACTGATGATGAACTGGTAGTCTTCTGCAGTATCAGAATAGACATCTGAAGCGAAGACTTTACCCGTTAAACAATTTGCTTCTAGCGTCGCTTGGCTTGATGCGACGGCAAATGCACTGATGTCGCACATTTCTAGCTCGATATCAGGGTTGCGAGATACCATTACTGCGCCCAGTACGCCTGCACCACAGCCAAAGTCGAGTACTTTGCCTTTTAGTTTTGGAAGAGTATCAAGCAGAAGTTGGCTACCAACATCGAATTGACCATGACTGAAGACGCCAGGCAGGCTTTTTACCGTCAGAGGTTGGTCATCAATGTTAACAGTGTAGGTCTTAAACCAGTCTTGCAGGTTGAAAGCTTGTGGCTGTTCGAAGCATTGGCCCCAGTAGAAAGAGCAACGACGTGCTGAATCGTATTTAACGACTTTGCCGTAAGGAGCAAACATCTTCTCGATGCTTTTCACGCCTGAACGGTTCTCACCAACCACGACGATCTCGGTATCTTTGCCTAGCTTGGCAAATAGCATCGCCAACAAAAATTCTGCTTCCGCTTTGGCTTTCGGCCAGTACAGCATCACTAAGTCAGCTTTGGTCTCTTCGGTAAACTCTGAACCGTAAAAGCGTTGGATGCTGCTATAACCTTCAAGCTGACGGTAGTAGCTGTAATTAGAGGTGAATACAGATACAGATTCACAATGCTTGGCTAACTCAACAGGGAACAAGTCTTCTGCCTCTCCTGCAACTAAAACATGTTTGCCTTCAAAGTAGGCGAGTTGGCGTTGAGCAATCTGGCTTGGGGCAATATAAGCTGACATAGGACACTCTGTTGAATCGTTAGCAAAAAATGAGGGCGGATTTTCGCATAATCCGCCCAAAGCTTGAAGTGTTTAATACTCGTTCGGCAAGTAAGTGATTGAAGAGCGGTTTAACTCTTGTCTTGCTGATTTAAAAAGTCCTTAAACTCTTCATCGTAGATGTTGAATAGGACAATGGTAATCGCAAAAATCAGTGGGCCGTAGATAAGACCAATTAGGCCAAACAGTTGAATACCGCCCAATAGTGAGAAGAAGATCATTAGGGTATTCATGCCTGCACTGCCTTGCATTAGCAGCGGACGTAGCAAGTTATCAATTGAACCAACAATCGCTACACAGTAAACCGTTAGGAAAATCGCCCACGTGGTATCACCAGTTAGGAACAAGTAAGTTGCTGCTGGGATCCAGATTAATGCGGTACCCACCACAGGGATGAAAGAGGCAAAGCCCATCATAGTGCCCCAGAAGAGTCCTGGGAAACCGGCAATCCACATACCTAAACCGCCCGCAAAACCTTGTGCTATTGCGGTTAAGAATGAACCCATTACAGCTGATTTTGATACTTGCTCTATCTCTGTTAGAAGTTTGTCTTCTTGGCTACGAGACAGCGGAAGAATATGACGAACCACACTGATGATTTTGTCGTGATCTCGTAATAAGAAGAACAAAACAAACAGCATCAAGAAGAAATCCATCAAGAAGTTGGTCGCATCACCAAGGATTTTCGCACTGATACCAACCAGTTTTGAACCAAAGCTGGTCGCAAACTCACCGACTTTCTGTGCGATGGCTTGAGGCTCAATGTTGTCGAAAGGCAGGTAGTTATTCACAAACGACAACGCTTTGACCACCAGTGGGTGAGCAAACAGAGTCTGAATGCCGCCGTGTGTTACCCATTGGTAAGTATTTTGAGAGAACAGAGAACCTTGCTGAACAATTGCTGCGAATACTGCCAATAAAGGGATAACAATAATGAAAGTCAGAATCACACAAGACAGCAGAGAGACGATGTTTTCTTTATTTGGGAGCTTTTTTTCAAGCCACTCATGGATTGGGAACATCAATAGTGAAATGATAAAGGCCATCACGATTGAGTTGACGTACGGCTCGATAAGCAGGTAACAAGCATAAGCCGCCGCAAGTAGGGCAATGATGATCACCCAGTGGCTGGTATTGATTTTGAGTTTTTCTGACACGTTAATGGTCTCTATATTTGCGTTCTGAGTTTATAATGGCTGCAAAACAGAGAGTTAGCAATGAGGAGTTTTGATAATGGGATGCTGTAATAAAGATAAGAAATGCCAAGACGAAGAACAGCAAACAAAAAAAGAGATCCCTTGGTTCAGAATGTTCCTTGGTACCTTGATGTTGTTGGTTTTCCTTTTCTGGGAACGTTAATCGCTTTTAGCTCAGCTTTAGCCTTAATCGACGGCCAAAAAAAGCTGTCATGTTTGTGGCTAATGAACGCTATGTATAAAAAAGGGCTGCATTTAATGCAGCCCTAAATTCAATCGGTTAGCGACTTATAAAGTGCTTTCGACTATTTGCTCTCAGCAGCGATGATCGCAAGAGAGCGGTCAGCAGCTTCTAGTGTTGCATCCAGTTCTTTAGAACCATGAGCAAGAGAAGTAAAGCTTGCTTCGAATGCTGAAGGTGCAAGGTAAACACCGTGATCTAACATTAGGTGGAAGAAGCGCTTGAAGCGTTCTACATCACACTTAGTTACATCTTCGTAGCACGTCACAGTTTCTTGATCTGTGAAGAAGAAACCAAACATACCGCCAACTTGGTGAACTAGCATTGGGATGCCGTGCTTGTCAGCAAGTTGCTTGAAGCCTTTTGCCAACTGCTTAGTTTTTGAAGCTAGACGCTTTTCGTTGCCTTCTTCTCGTAGAAGGTTCAAACATGCGTAGCCAGCAGCCATTGCAACAGGGTTACCTGAAAGCGTACCTGCTTGGTAAACTGGGCCCGTTGGTGCGATGTATTGCATCACGTCTTTACGACCACCGAAAGCACCCACTGGCATGCCGCCGCCAATCACTTTACCAAGACACGTTAGGTCTGGCTTGATGTTGTAGTAAGCCTGAGCACAACCTTCAGCAACGCGGAAACCTGTCATTACTTCATCAAAGATTAGCAATGCACCCTCTTGGTCACAGATTTCACGTAGACCTTCGTGGAAGCCTTCGACAGGAGGGATACAGTTCATGTTGCCCGCTACTGGTTCAACGATGATACAAGCGATCTCGCCTTTGTTTGCTGCGAAGATTTCACGTACTGAATCTAGATTGTTGAAGGTTGCTGTTAGCGTTAGTTTCGCAAAATCAGCAGGTACGCCAGGAGAGCTTGGTTGACCTAAAGTCAGTGCGCCAGAACCAGCTTTTACAAGTAGGCTGTCTGCGTGGCCGTGGTAGCAGCCTTCAAACTTAAGAATCTTGTCACGACCAGTGAAGCCACGAGCAAGACGAATCGCACTCATGGTTGCTTCTGTACCTGAGCTCACCATACGTAGCTGTTCCATCGATGGAACCATCTCAGATACAAGTTCAGCCATTTTGATTTCAGTTTCGGTTGGAGCACCGAAGCTAAGGCCGCGTTGAGCTGCTGCAATCACAGCATCACGAATAACAGCGTGGTTGTGACCAAGGATCATTGGACCCCAAGAGCCAACGTAGTCGATATACGCTTTACCATCAGCATCAAAAATAAGTGGGCCGTCAGCGCGTTCAACGAAGATTGGAGAACCACCTACGCCATTGAATGCACGAACTGGAGAGTTTACGCCACCAGGAATAGTTTGCTGTGCTTTTTCGTATAGCTCTGCTGATTTGGTCATTGATATATCCTCTTTTGACTGTCGGACCAATTGGCACGCATTGTACCTATCCAAAATCCAAGTAGGAATGCTTTCGCCCAGATAATCACCCGAATCTGGTTGTTTTGTGTGGTTACACGTTTTAATTGTTAGATATTGGCGAGTTTACAGCGGTAAAAGGACCGATCCGGTGGTGAATACTTGAACGTTTCAGTCAGGTATTAGATAATCATCAGAATATAAGAAAATACTCAACAACTATGGTCTCGAATTAGATTTGTATCATGTTGTTTTTGACACAGGTAAGAGAGGTTGTCGTGAGCGAAGTAAATATCCCATTGTCTTTTTCTGATGCAGCAGCTACCCGCGTACAAACGCTAATTGCTGAAGAAGAAAACCCAGAACTAAAACTACGTGTATATATTACAGGTGGTGGTTGTAGTGGTTTCCAATACGGCTTCACATTTGATGAAAAAGTAAATGATGGCGACACTACGATTGTAAACAGCGGTGTAACGCTAGTTGTTGACCCTATGAGCCTACAGTACTTGATGGGCGGCATGGTTGATTACACAGAAGGCCTAGAAGGCGCACGTTTCTTTGTGAACAACCCGAACGCGACAACAACATGTGGTTGTGGCGCATCATTCAGCGTCTAGCATGAGTTGAAAATAGCTTGAGCTCAAAGCTGCATTAGATACATTTCAAACGCCGAACTTATGTTCGGCGTTTTTTTTTACCTAGTAACTTATTACTTTTCAAAGCATTCCTCTCATTTTTAGTACACGGCATATTTTTTAAACTGTCGATAGCGTCCAACTTCGTTTGGTTTTGGTCTGTTAAGGTTACCTATGTGTATCAGGAAGTTGCACATGACAGTGTTAAGCCATTTAGCGCGTCTTAATCACATCGGACAAAAGGATTTGTTATGCCCACTCTATTTTCTAACTCACCACTTTTTCAGAAATTGAAGCAGCCATGGCTGGTTTCTCTGACTCTAGTTGTGTTGTTGTCTATCTGGCTTGGGTTAGGCGCAGGGCAAGCAGAAGAGTCACCTGAAAAAAAGGCGACAGAAATCCCGTTGGCTAAGGTTTCCTTTCAAACATTCACTTCATCACCGACCTTTAAAACCATTGATTTATACGGTCGAACGGCGCCCGATAGGCATGCTCGATTAGGAGCGGAAGTTGCGGGCAAGATTGTCAGGTTGAACGTTGTGAAAGGCGATGCGGTTAAAGCAGGGCAGGCTATTGCTCAGATCGATAAAGGTGATTTGGAAATACAGTTAGAGCGAGCATCGGCTTTATATCGTTTGAAGCAGAAAGAGTTCAAAGCGGCGCAGTCACTTAAGAAAAGAGGTCTGCAAGGTGAGATCGCCTACACCACAGCAGAGGCATCCTTAACTGAAGCTAAGGCCATGATGCGCAATGCGGAATTGGCTTTAAAGAATACTGTTATTACCTCGCCTTTTTCGGGTGTGGTTCAAGATTTGAAGGTCGAGTTGGGTGATTTCGTTGGTGTTGGAGACCCTGTAGCTGGTGTGATTGACCTTGATCCTTTGGTTATTGAGGCCGATGTCAGTGAACGCCATATCCAACACCTGTTAGTCAATCAATCTGCTTTGGTTCGCTTGTTAGGGAGAGAAGAGGCGGAAGGGCGCTTGCGTTATGTATCTAGAATCTCCTCGGCCTCAACCAATACTTTCCCTATCGAGATTGAAATCGATAACTCCGATGGTCTGTTACCTGCGGGTGTCAGTGCTGAAGTAACCCTCAATCTAGAAACAAGAGACGCAATCAAGATAACACCGGCGATGCTGGCATTGGATGAGGCGGGTAACCTCGGGGTCAAAACCTTGGTCTCTGCTAGTGACTCACCAACGGTGAAGTTTGTGGGCATCCAATTAGTAAAGGCAGAACAAGATGGAGTGTGGCTCACTGGGCTGGGTCAACGCGTCGATATCATCACCGTAGGCCAAGGTTTTGTGCGTGATGGTGATTCTGTGATTGCTGTTGAGCAAGGTGCTGAACCCTCTAACGTAACCGCTGAGTAGGAGATTGCCGATGTATTCAATTATTGATGCAGCTTTGTCTCGTGCTCGAACAATGCTCTCCCTTTTGGCGCTTATTCTTGTTGCAGGTGTTATTACCTATATCACGATACCCAAAGAATCGAGCCCTGATATCACCATCCCGATTATTTACGTTTCTGTCGGGCACCAAGGTATTTCGCCAACCGATGCAGAACGTTTATTGGTTAGGCCGATAGAACAAGAGCTGAGGTCGATTGAGGGCGTAAAAGAGATGACGGCAACCGCAGCTGAAGGCCACGCCTCTGTGGTGTTGGAGTTTAATGTCGGCGTCGATCTCACCAAAGCGATGGCCGATGTGCGTGACGCGGTTGATCTGGCTAAACCAAAACTGCCAGAAGACAGTGACGAGCCGACCGTAAATGAAGTAACACTCGCGTCTGAGCAACCTGTGTTGTCAGTTGTTTTGTTTGGTACCGTTCCTGATCGCACCATAGTGCAAATTGCCCGAGAGCTCGGAGATAAATTAGAAAGCTATCGCCAAATCCTTGAAGTCGATATTGCGGGCGATCGTGATGACATCGTTGAGATCATTGTCGATCCGTTATTGATGGAGAGCTATAGCTTAGATCAAGCGGATATCTACAATCTGATCGCTCTGAACAATCGAGTCGTTGCCGCAGGTTTTGTTGACACTGGCTACGGACGTTTCTCTGTCAAAGTCCCTTCGGTGTTTAATTCCTTAAAAGACGTGCTTGAGTTGCCTATTAAAGTGGATGGTAAACAGGTAGTCACTTTTGGCGATGTCGCCACGGTTCGTCGAGCGTTTCGAGATCCTGAAAGCTTTGCTCGTTTAGATGGCAAATCTGCGGTGGTGTTGGATATCAAGAAGCGTGCAGGTGAGAACATCATCGAAACAGTTGAGCTAGTCAAAGCGGTAATGGCTAGTGCTCAGCAACAAGCGGAATGGCCCAATAACCTGTTGGTCAAATACACCTGGGATGAATCTAAAGATGTGAAGATCATGCTTAACGATCTTCAAAATAATATTCTATCTGCCATTATTTTGGTGGTTATCGTTATCATCGCGATTCTTGGTGCGCGTACCGCTTTGTTAGTGGGTATTTCAATCCCAGGCTCCTTTCTTACCGGGTTACTGGTCCTTTCCGTGTTTGGCTTAACCGTCAACATCGTAGTGTTGTTCTCTCTGATTATGGCAGTGGGTATGTTGGTCGATGGTGCGATTGTGGTGACCGAGTTTGCAGACAGGCGAATGCAAGAAGGTGAAGGGCGTAAAGCCGCTTACCGAGATGCAGCGAAACGAATGGCGTGGCCAATAACGGCATCAACGGCTACAACCTTGGCTGCATTTGCTCCGTTACTGTTTTGGCCGGATGTGACGGGTGAATTCATGAAGTTCCTACCATTAACATTGATTGCCACGTTAACTGCTTCATTGATTATGGCGTTGCTGTTTGTTCCAGTCCTAGGTGGCTTGATCGGTAAACCTCAATACGTATCACCCCAAAGCCAAGCGCGAATGGTGGCATTGCACAATGGCGATTTCTCACAAGCGACGGGTTTAACCAAGGCGTATTACCACACGCTTTCGATTGCGATTAAACACCCATTTAAGATTCTTTTCAGTGCGATATTACTCGCAGTTGCGGTTGCTTTTACTTATTCAAAAGCGGGTCTAGGTGCTGAGTTTTTCCCAGAAGTGGACCCTCCATTCTTCAACGTCAAAGTTCGATCTCATGGTGATCTGTCTATTCAAGAAAAAGATTTGATCATGCGCGATATTGAACGAAAGATGCTCAATCATGATGAGTTTGACACGGTTTATACACGTACTGGCGGTGATGACCAGATTGGTTTGATATCGATTACTCCCGTTGATTGGCAATACCGCCGCAGTGTTAAGGCGATCATTGAAGAGTTAAAAGTGCAAACCGATCAATACGCAGGGGTCGAGATTGAATATAAGTTTCCAGACGCGGGGCCTCCGGTTGAAAATGACTTAGTGATTGAACTCTCAGCCAAAACTCCCGAGCAGTTAGATCAGGCGGCCAAGATCGTCAGAAACTGGGCTGATGGTAATCAGGCACTGACTAACATCAGCGATACTGCGAGCAAAGATGGTATTGATTGGAAGGTGGATATCCGCCGAGATGATGCTGCGCGTTTTGCAGCAGACGCGACCTTGGTGGGTAATACCGTCCAATTCGTGACTAATGGATTAAAGATCGGTGATTACCTCCCTGATGACTCATCAGAAGAAGTCGATATCTTAGTGCGTTACCCGAATGATAAGAGAGACATTGGCCGCTTTGACCAGTTAAGAGTCAAAACACCGGCTGGTCTTGTTCCGATCACCAACTTTGCTCAGATTGTTCCCGACCATAAGCAAGATACGATTAAACGCCTCGATGGTAAGCGTGTGGTGAACATCATGGCTGATATGGAAGAGGGTTATAACCTTGCCCTTGAATTGCCAAAGATTGAGCAAGCGTTAAGCGAGTTGGGCTTACCGAGTAGCGTTGAGTTCCGTATCCGAGGTCAAAATGAAGAACAAGAAAATTCTTCAGCCTTCTTACAAAGTGCTTTTTTGGTTGCACTGGCGGTAATGGCGTTGATTTTGATTACTCAGTTCAATAGTTTCTATCAAGCGTTTTTAATTCTTAGTGCGGTGTTGTTCTCAACAGTTGGTGTGTTTGTTGGTTTGCTTATCTTCCAACGCCCGTTTGGTATCGTGATGTCTGGTATTGGAGTGATTGCACTGGCAGGTATAGTGGTGAATAACAACATCGTGCTGATCGATACCTATAACCAGTTGATTAAAAGGGGCTTAGATAAGCGAGATGCGATTCTGAGAACGGGTGTGCAACGTTTAAGACCAGTAATGCTGACCACGGTTACCACCATTTTAAGCTTGATGCCGATGGTGCTAGAGATGAACATCGATTTGATTAACCAAAAAATTGAGTTTGGTGCACCGAGCACTCAATGGTGGTCGCAACTTGCTACGGCAATTGCGGGAGGTTTAGCATTCGCTACAGTCTTAACCTTGGTACTGACGCCTTGTCTGTTAATGCTAGGGCGAGACAAGAAGCCTGAAAAATAGTAGATACAGTGGTTCGATGAACATAAAGAAGAGCGCCTTAATGGGCGCTCTTCTTTTGGTCTTTATAGTGATTAGGCTTTCAATCTAATTGGTCGCGAGTAACCTAATTAGTCGCTAGTAACTGGCCGTATCGCTCAAGGTTATTCAGTCTAATCTCTGAGTTCGCAATAAATGTTGCTTTTGCTTTACCCGTTAACGACTTAGATTGAGGCAACTTAACGGTACGCGCATTCTTATGTACGCCATTGACCAAGAATTCATAGTGTAAGTGCGGGCCAGTCACTCGGCCTGTACCACCCAAAGTACCAATTGTTTGGCCTTGTTTTACGCGCTGACCGGTTTTAACCATACGTCGCTTCATGTGTAGGTACTTGGTGATGTAGGTGTTGCTGTGGCGGATGAACACGTAGTTACCATTGAATTGGTTGTAACCCGACTTCTGAACAATACCGTCACCGGCTGCCCAGATAGGCGTGCCAACAGGAGCTGCGTAGTCAGTACCTCGGTGAGCTCGAACCTTACCGGTTACGGGGTGTTTCCTGTTAGGATTAAAGTTCGATGTTACGCGACGAAAATCAATCGGTGAGCGTAAGAACGCCTTCTTCATTGCTCGACCATTTTCATCGAAGTAGTTGCCGCTCTTATCATCTAATACCGCGGTAAATGAATCGCCTTGGTTTTTGAATACGGCTGCCATGATCTTACCGCGACCAACCACTTCACCTTCAACTACTTTTTCTTGGTATAAGATTTTGAAGCTGTCGTTCTTACGAATATCTAACGCAAAGTCGATATCCCAACCGAAGATGCCCGCCAGTTCCATAATTTGGTTTGCAGTTAAACCTGCGCTTACGCCAGCGTTCCAGAAATTAGAGGTGATGTTGGCTTCGGCATAATTGTATTGGTAGGCCACTTCTTTTTTGTCGAAGCTAGAGGAAAATGAATCGCCAGACTTAGTGATCTTAAAGCTTTCAAACGCACTAAGTTGTCGTTTTAACAGAATAAGGTCGTTGTTTTCATCGAAGCCGAACTGCAATACATCGCCAGGTCTTAGATTAGACAGCTGTTTCTTAATATCATCATTGGTATTGAGTAGCGTGAGCAGCAAGCGATATGAGAGGCCAATACGCTCAAATAAAACCGAGGTGCTTTCGCCAGAACGAACAGTGTATTTCTCCCAATTGAGCACAGCTGTCGGCGGTGCATCACTTGAGCTAATAAGCGCAGAGGCATTGATAGTCAGTGGGTAATGTTTTCCCACAACTAAAGCGCCCGAATCGTCACGCAAACTGTTGACGTCGGGGAGTAAGAAAATCGCGACGAAAATTATGGCACTAAAAAATGCGATAAAAGCCCGGTGCAAAATAGGAAGGCGTGCAAAAATAGACAACATGTTCCGGTTCGTTCTGTAAATATTATGAAAATCGACGACGGAATAGTGTAACTGGTTTCAAAATACATCGCTATTCAAGTAAGATGTCTAATTAATGTATTTTTGCCAAATCTGTGGGAGTGAACAAGAATGGCGAGTATTGAAGCTGCACTAGCCGAGATCAAACGTGGCGTAGAAGAACTGATTCCAGAAGACGAACTGATTGCTAAATTAAAAGAAGGTCGTCCTTTACGCATTAAACTGGGTGCCGATCCAACTGCTCCAGATATCCACCTAGGCCATACGGTTATCTTTAACAAGCTTCGTGCTTTCCAAGAGCTTGGTCATGAAGTGACATTTCTTATCGGTGATTTCACTGCAATGGTTGGTGACCCATCAGGTAAGAACTCAACGCGTCCACCGCTAAGCCGTGAAGACGTATTGAAGAATGCTGAAACTTACAAAGAGCAAGTATTCAAGATTCTAGATCCTGCGAAAACACAAATTCGTTTCAACTCTGAATGGCTATCTGAGCTTGGTGCTGAAGGAATGATTCGTCTTGCTTCTAACCAAACTGTTGCTCGTATGCTTGAGCGTGATGACTTCAAAAAGCGTTACGCTGGCGGTCAGCCGATCGCAATCCACGAATTCATGTACCCACTTCTACAAGGTCACGACTCTGTTGCACTAGAGAGCGACGTTGAGCTTGGCGGTACTGACCAGAAGTTTAACCTTCTAATGGGTCGTGAACTGCAAAAAGCAGCTGGTCAAAAACCACAAGCGGTACTGATGATGCCACTACTTGTTGGTCTAGACGGCGTTAAGAAGATGTCTAAGTCTGCGCATAACTACATTGGTATCAGCGAAGCACCAAGCGAGATGTTTGGTAAGATCATGTCTATCTCTGACGATCTAATGTGGAGCTACTACGAGCTACTGTCTTTCCGTCCTCTTGAAGAAGTTGCGGAACTGAAAGCTGGCGTTGATGCAGGTAAGAACCCGCGTGACGTTAAAGTGCTTCTTGCTAAAGAGATCATCGCTCGTTTCCATAGTGAAGCAGATGCTGAAGCCGCTGAGCAAGAGTTCGTTAACCGTTTTGCTAAGAACCAAGTTCCTGATGAAATGCCAGAATTCGAATTCGAAGCTGGTCTGCCAATTGCGAACGTTCTAAAAGAAGCAGGTCTTGTAAACTCGACTTCTGATGCGATGCGTATGATCAAGCAAGGCGCGGCTAAGCTTGAAGGCGAGAAGATTGAAGACAGCAAATTCGTACCTGAAGCAGGTACTGCCGTTTACCAAGTAGGTAAGCGTAAGTTTGCTCGTATTACTATTAAGTAATAATGCACATCAATAATTGAACCAAAGGCATCCACGGATGCCTTTTTTATTGACCCCTATTTATTGACAGAAAGTTGACGAAACTTTGAAACGCCTATTGCTACACTATGCGCGCTGTCAAATAGACAGTAATTCTGGAGATTTTTATGAACAATACCGACCATCCTCCTAGTTTGAATGGAGAAGAATAACCTGTCTCGGTATTGATCTATTGTCCTGCCGTTCAGGTAGGGTATCTTTGTTTTTTCCCCTCATTCTTTTCCACACTCTAGATTCTAACAAGTAGACACACCAGTAGTTTTTAGCTCTTGGTGCGCCTAGTTATACGCTCTTAGTGCGCTTGGCTACATCCTCTTGGTGTACAAGTTATATGCCCTTGGTGTACTAGCTATAGGCTATTTGTTTTGATGGTCGTTACCTTTGCCAATCGGGAGATTCGCCATGACGGTAATGAACAACACTTTTTTATCTATTGAAGCTCTGTACTCAGAGCAAGACATCCAAGCTGTATCGAATGCATTTCAACAGTACGGACGTGAACAACAAATTAACCTTTTGAACCGAATGCCGCTCGAAGATGCGGTGCTAGTGCTGGGGCAATGCTCTTTGAGTACGATTCAGACTTTACTTAGTGAGCTAGAAGAGCAGGGCTTTGAGAAGCGCTCTCGACATCTAGCTCACCAACTAGGGCTGATTTACTCAGAGGTGGAGCCTCAACAGGGTTACCTTTCAACTGGAGTCATGAGTCACGTTAGGCAGCGTATCGGTTGGATTATTGCGTTAGCACTATTGGGAATTGTCTCAGGGCTTATCATTGCTCAGTATGAAGACATTCTCAGTCAGTTGGTTCTTTTGGCAATCTATATGCCGGTAATTGCAGCTGCTGGTGGTAACACCGGAACACAAGCCGCGACTTTGGTCATCAGAGCTTTAGCCACAGGTGAGTTGAAAAAACGCCAATGGGCGAACGTTCTTTGGAAAGAATTTAGAGTTGCTATCTGCTTAGCACTTGCGATTGCCTTGGTGATGATAGGCCGCATATTACTGTTCAGTGATAACCAATCAACGGGCGGTTACGATATTAATATGATTGCTTACGCGATTGCTGTCGCTCTGTTTATTCAAGTGACAATATCAACTGTGCTAGGCGCTGGGTTACCGATTGTTGCTCGGTTATTCAAGTTAGATCCTGCGGTGCTGGTGAGCCCTGTACTGGCTTCAATTGTCGATATTTCAGGGATGTGGATCTACTTCACTGTAGTGAATTCATTTTTGGGCATTGCTTAACGCCTTCAAATAAATACTTTGGAACAAAAAGCACTTCCGAAGAAAAACACCTTAGAAACAAAAATGGCGCTGAAGATTTAAGATCTTCAGCGCCATTTTTTATTATCTAATTAACAGTCTTTTACAAGTCAATCGTTATTGAGGTTTGCTCTGTGTTTGACTGAATTCAACTACATCGGTGTAGAAAGCACGTTCAAACTGGGCAATAGGTGCTTCGACTGGTTTGTCTGGGACTGGCTTATCAGGGAAGTAATCACGCACAAACTGTACGAAGATCGAATTTGGATTACCTGACTTATCTAAACCAAAACCTGCCATGTTATAGCTACCGTACAACGAACCACTTTTCGCAATAATATTGCCTTGGATTGGTGCCTTTCGCATGCTTTGACGATATTTGAGCGTGCCATCAGTGCCTGATGTTGGCATTGCATCAATGAGGTTGAGTTGTTGGTCGTGATCCCAGATGTAATGCAGAACCTGAGCCATGCTTTGCGAGGTCATGCGGTTATTCCTCGATAACCCTGAGCCATCAACCAACTGAGCTTTGCTTAGGTCAATGTTGGCCTTGGTCAGTAATATCTGCTTTATCGCTTCGGTGCCGTTATTGAAACTACCAGGCTGGACATAAAACGTTGCACCCAGTGTTTTGGTTAGGTTGTCTGCGATTAGGTTGTCTGATTTCTTTAACATGGTATCGAGCAGTTCAGGAAGCTTTTCAGAATGATGGCTTGCGACTAGCGTTGTTTTGTCTGCTTTAGCTTTTTTACCCACAATCACATCGCCATTAACTTGAATTTTCAGCTCTTTAAGCAGCGAGGTCACGACTTGGTAGGTATAAAGCTCTGGATTTTGAATCGCGAACTTGAGCGGTAGTGGCTTCTTACGCTCTACTAAGCAGCCAGAGAGCTTGTAAGCGTTGTCTGGAGTAGTAATGAGCTCTAAGTCGCATTGTGTGGCTTTCTGCCCTGAGCGAGTTACGGTGGCAGCGGTGGTTGTCACGTCTATTGGATAATGAGCTGGGACATATACCCGTGTCGAACCGTTATCTTTCGTATAAATAGAGGCTTGTGCGCAGTTGCTGTCTAAGGTCATCGAGCTAGAAGGTGCGCTGTAACAAACGCCTAGAATGTCCCAAGGCCAACCAACTGCTCGTTGATAGCCTGTATAAGCCGAGTTATCGAGGTATAAGTTGCCTTTGATGGTTTTAGATTGCGACTTAGCGTATTGAGCTAAAAGGCTTTTTAGATCTTCTCGTTGTAGTGTTGGGTCACCGCTGAATGAGATCACAGCATCTTCATTAGAACGAGCTATGCTGGTTGTGTATTGAAAGTCATCCCCTAACTCCAACTTAGCCGCCAAAGCCGTAACCAGTTTTAAAGTGCTGGCTGGTGGATAAAAGCCATCACTGTTGATATTCATTTCATTTGAACTGCCACTTAAAGATTCTAAGATCAGGCTTGTGCTACTGCCATCAGGCAGCTTATCTAGAGGGGCGTAAGCGAAAGCGCTAATGGAAAAACTACATACAAGTAATGTGGATAGAAGGCGCATAGAAGATTTCTTGGATGGCTGATGTTTTCAGTATACAGATATACAAAACGCCCGCTAGATAGCGGGCGTTTTGATTCTCAATTAACTAATTAATCAATTAGATAATCAGAATTAGAAGTCGTAACGTAGACCTAGAGCTAGCTCGTCTTCAGCGTCTGCTTTAGATGCAGGACCGTTAACAAGACCAACAGAACCTAGCTTGTCACCTTCAGAGATTAGGTTGAAGTTGTACGAGATGTACGTACGGAAGTTAGGCTTGAAGTAGTAAGTCGCATCGATAGCAACGTTGTCAGCTGAAGTTTCACCGTCAGTTTCTGCGTTGTTGTATGTTAGCGTAAATGCAGTCTTATCTAGCGTGTACGCAGTTGCAAATTCGTAACCAGTGTAGTCGCCATTTTTATCTGCTAATTCACCGTCAGTGAATACACCTGCGAAGTATAGAGCTTCAGTGCGGAAAGATGCCGCTAACATGTATTCGTTTTGCTCGTTTTGGTCAGCGTAACCCGCACCTAGCTTAAAGCCAGAATCGCCGATTGCGTAAATACCAGATAGAGAGTAGCCATCTTCGTTGTTGTCTGCGTAACCGCCGTCAACAGCGTCAGCACGATCTGCAAAGCGGTAACTTGCTTTAACACCTAGATCTTGGAATTGACCTTTGTAAGAAAGCATGTTGTCTGTACGGTCTGCTGCTGCAATTTTGTATGCCGCTGAGTTACCGTGGTAAGACATGATATCGGTAAAGTCTGTGATTACGCCTAGCGCACCATCGTTCTTACCGTATGTTACTTCACCGAATGCACCGCCGATACCAGCGTAAGTGTAACGGTGGTCAATATCGCTACCAGAAGTTGTGTCGCCGTCAACAACTACTGTGTTGTCAGCTGTAGTGTATTCACCTTCGTAGAAACCAACGCCGTATAGGCCGTCTTGGATTTCAACTTTACCTAGGAAGTTTAGACGTACACGAGAGTTGTCTTGTGCAGCGCCATCTTTTAGAGATAGACGAGCTTCCGCACGACCACCGATCTCTAGAGAAGTGCCGTTTGAGCTGTATACAGAAGTACCGTCAATACCACCAGCTTGTTTACCGTCCGCTGCCACTGCGTTAGTAGCAAGAGCTGCAGCAGATACAGCAAGCGCGATCATAGTCTTGTTCATGTTATTATTTCCTAATTACTGTCCATAGAAGTTTTATCAAGGATTTGAACCCTTTTGTGTATTGCCTGTATTAATCAGGCTTCATAATCATGATTAGAACAGAAGTCTGAAAAATGCCAGTGCAATCCATGGGTTACTTTTTACCTCTAAAGTTCCATGGTCAGTTAGTAAAATGATATAAAACTAAAAAATGAACACTGTTTTATTATATCTATTGTTGTTTAAGTGTTTGTTTTAAAGTTATTTTTATAAAAGTGTGATCTGTGTTTATTTTGTTTGTTTTTTGTTTTTTTAGGTATTTAACTCTCTACTTATTGATGGGGGAGTTATTATTCATTTTTGTGATGTCTGTAATTTAGACCTAGATAAAGCTTTTATAACGCAAAGTGGAATAAAGGTGATTTAGCCATAAAGTTTGTTTACACTAAGCCAAATCGTTTTGTTTCTATCACCCAATAAATGCGTTGGGTGTATTTATGTTGGCCAAAGAAAGCTTTGGCATAGAGGTAAAAAATGGAAAAGGTTCCAATGACAGTACGTGGCGCTCAGCAGCTACGTGACGAATTAGATCGCCTACTTAAGCTACGCCCTGTTATCTCAGCAGCTATTGGTGAAGCACGTGAACTAGGTGACTTGAAAGAGAATGCTGAATACCACGCCGCTCGTGAAGAGCAGGGTATTTGTGAAGCTCAGATCCGTGATATTGAATATAAGCTATCACTGGCTCAGATCATCGATGTAACGCAAATGGATAATACGGGCAAGATTATCTTCGGTACGACAGTGACACTGATTGATGTGGATACCGATGATGAGTTCCGCTACCAAATCGTTTCAGAAGACGAAGCAGACATAAAAACCGGTCGTATTTCAGTGAAATCGCCAATTGCTCGCGGCCTTATCGGTAAGATGGAAGGCGACGAAGTCATGATCTCTACCCCTGGTGGTGACAAAGACTTCGAAATCGACAAAGTAGAATACATCTAATTGAATTTTCTTTGTTTCTGATAAGTAAAAAGGTCGCTAAATGCGACCTTTTTCGTTTCTCACGCTACACTAACAGATAAGCGCTGTGGCTTCCTATTAGTGAAGTTAGCTTATATTAAGCTCGCTTATTTACGTGGAATCTCGATTTTACGTGCTTCTGACTGACGGAACAGTACTAGAACTTTACCGATAGTCTGTACTTTCTCAGCTTTAGTTTCACGTACAATTGCATCGATAATCAGTTGCTTAGTCTCACGGTCTTCTGATGCAACTTTAATCTTGATCAGTTCGTGGTGGTCTAGAGCTAATTCGATTTCCGCTAGAACAGCTTCAGTAAGTCCATTTGCGCCCATTAGCACGACAGGTTTTAAACTGTGAGCTAGGCTCTTTAGATGCTGCTTTTGTTTGGTACTTAGGTTCATTACGCGGCCAATTTTATTTAGTATTAGGGTTGAAAAAACCTATTTTAACGCCATCTAAAGCTGAAGACTATAATTTATTCAGCAATTAGTACTTTCCTCCAATTTAGGTATCCAATGAGCAAACAGAAACACTCGGCCAGTTCAGGCCGTTGGTTGAAGGAACACTTCGACGACAAGTACGCAAATGAAGCAAGAAAGAAAGGCTATCGTTCACGTGCTTATTTCAAAATGGAAGAGATTCAAACGAAAGATAAATTGCTGTCTCCTGGGATGACCATTGTGGATTTGGGTGCAGCACCTGGCGGTTGGTCTCAATATGCTGCTAAGATTGTTGGAGACAACGGACAAATCATTGCGTGTGACTTGTTGCCAATGGATCCGATTGCTGGTGTTAGCTTTTTACAAGGCGATTTCCGCGAAGAAGCTGTGCTAGATGCCTTGTTGGAACGTATACAACCAAACATGGTTGATGTCGTGATGTCAGATATGGCACCGAATATAGCAGGTAACAATTCTGTGGATCAGCCAAGAGCTATGTATTTAGTTGAATTAGCTTTGGATATGTGTCGACAAGTTCTAGCTACCAATGGTAGTTTTGTTGTAAAAGTATTCCAAGGCGAAGGGTTTGACCAATACGTTAAGGACGTCCGTGAGATGTTTAAAACAGTAAAAGTTAGAAAACCCGACTCTTCTCGAGCTCGATCTCGTGAAGTGTTTATCGTAGCAACTGGTTACAAAGGTTAACGATTCTCTTCCAAGAGTGAGAGTTAACAACATGGCTACAGGTTACAAACTGTAGTACCCTACCTTTAATTACAATTAGTTATCGAGAGGCTTACACCTTGAGTGACATGGCAAAAAATTTAATTCTGTGGCTTGTTATCGCGGTAGTGTTGATGTCGGTATTCCAGAGCTTCGGCCCTGGGGAAAGTAACGGCAGAGCAGTAGATTACACCACGTTTGTACAGGAAGTTGGCCAAGGCCAGATTCAAGACGCACAGTTCAATAACAGCGAAATCACTTTCACACGTCGTGGTGGTGGCTCTAAGTATGTAACTTACATGCCTGTTTATGATCAAAAGCTACTTGATGACTTAATTAATCAAAACGTAAAAGTTCAGGGTACACCACCTGAAGAGCAGAGCCTGCTTGGCACTATCTTCATCTCATGGTTCCCAATGATCTTACTGATTGGTGTATGGATTTTCTTCATGCGTCAAATGCAAGGCGGCGGCGGCGGTAAAGGCGCGATGTCTTTCGGTAAGAGTAAAGCTCGAATGATGAGCGAAGAACAAATCAAAACGATGTTTGCTGATGTTGCTGGTTGTGACGAAGCAAAAGAAGACGTGAAAGAGCTTGTGGATTACCTTCGTGACCCAAGTCGCTTCCAAAAACTGGGTGGTAAGATCCCGACAGGTATCCTGTTGGTTGGACCTCCTGGTACGGGTAAAACATTGCTTGCAAAAGCGATTGCCGGTGAAGCGAAAGTACCGTTCTTTACTATCTCAGGTTCTGACTTCGTTGAAATGTTTGTTGGTGTTGGTGCATCTCGTGTGCGTGACATGTTCGAACAAGCAAAGAAAGCGGCGCCTTGTATCATCTTTATCGATGAAATCGATGCTGTAGGTCGTCAACGTGGCGCTGGTGTTGGTGGTGGTCACGATGAACGTGAACAAACACTAAACCAAATGCTGGTTGAGATGGATGGTTTCGAAGGTAACGAAGGTATTATCGTTATCGCTGCGACTAACCGTCCAGATGTACTAGACCCTGCATTACTTCGTCCTGGTCGTTTTGACCGTCAAGTTGTGGTTGGTCTACCAGATGTACGTGGTCGTGAACAGATTCTTAAAGTACACATGCGTAAAGTGCCATTATCGGGTGATGTGGAACCATCTCTGATTGCTCGTGGTACTCCAGGTTTCTCTGGTGCAGATCTTGCGAACCTTGTGAATGAAGCAGCGCTATTTGCTGCTCGTGGTAACAAGCGCAATGTATCTATGGTTGAGTTTGAACTTGCGAAAGATAAGATCATGATGGGTGCCGAGCGCCGTTCAATGGTGATGTCTGAAGAAGTGAAAGAGTCAACGGCTTACCACGAAGCGGGTCACGCAATTGTTGGTCGTTTGGTGCCAGAACACGATCCAGTGTACAAGGTGTCAATCATTCCACGTGGTCGTGCACTTGGTGTGACGATGTACCTACCTGAGCAAGACCGCGTAAGCATGTCTCGCCAACATCTAGAATCAATGATCTCTAGCTTGTACGGTGGTCGTCTTGCTGAAGAGCTTATCTACGGTAAAGACAAAGTTTCGACTGGTGCGTCTAACGATATCGAACGTGCAACTGATATTGCTCGTAAGATGGTTACGCAATGGGGCTTCTCTGAAAAACTGGGTCCTCTTCTTTATGCTGAAGAAGAAGGTGAAGTTTTCTTAGGTCGCGGTATGAGCCAAGCGAAACATGTTTCTGACGATACGACTAAGCTTATCGATGACGAAATTCGTATTCTAATCGACCGTAACTATGCTCGTGCGAAGCAAATTCTTGAAGAGAACATGGATATCATGCACTCGATGAAAGACGCGCTAATGAAGTTTGAAACGATTGATGCAGGTCAGATTGATGACTTGATGGAACGTAAAGACGACATTCGTGAGCCTGCTGGTTGGGGTGATCAGGCGAAAGCAGAACCTGCAAAGGAAGAAGCTAAACCTGAAGCGAAATCAGAAGAAGCAACAGCGGAACCAAAAGCTGAAGAGCCGAAAGTTGAAGAAGTTAAATCTGAAACAGATGATGCTCAAAACAAAGATTCTTAATTGCTAAGCTTTAAATTAAAACCCTGAGTACGCTCAGGGTTTTTCTGTTTCTAGCCCAAGATGTTTTTACCTTAAGACCCGCCTTCCATGATATTAAAAGCACATAATAAAACGCTCGTTTTAGACCGCCCACATGTGATGGGTATCCTCAATGTCACGCCTGACTCTTTCTCTGATGGCGGAAAATTCAATTCATTAGATAATGCTTTACTGCAAGCAGAACGAATGATTCAAGCTGGTGTTAGCATTATTGACATTGGTGGTGAATCAACTCGTCCGGGAGCGCCTGACGTAGCTTTAGAAGAAGAGCTCGCCCGCGTTATACCTGCCATTAAAGCAATTCGCGCTAAGTTCGATGTGTGGATCTCCATTGATACCAGTAAAGCTGAAGTAATGCGTCAAGCCGTTGAAGCGGGCGCTGATTTGATCAATGATGTGCGCGCATTACAAGAGCCCGGAGCTCTAGAAGCGGCCTCCGATGCTAAGGTTCCTGTTTGCCTGATGCACATGAAAGGTCAGCCAAGAACCATGCAAGCCAACCCAAATTACGATGATGTCCTAACGGATGTTGAAGCGTTCTTAAAAGAAAGGGTGGAGGCTTGTGAGGCTGTTGGCATATCAAAAGAGCAGTTGATTCTGGATCCTGGTTTTGGTTTTGGTAAAACCATTGAGCATAATTACCACCTATTAGCGCACCTTGAAAAGTTTCATACGCTTGGGTTGCCAGTCTTAGCGGGGATGTCGAGAAAGTCGATGATCTTTAAGTTATTAGACAAAGCCCCAGCAGATTGCATGGTCGCTAGCGTTACTTGTGCGACCATCGCTGCAATGAAAGGTGCACAAATTATTCGCGTTCACGATGTAGAAGATACATTGGAAGCGATGAAGATAATCGAAGTGATGAATAACAATCACTAATCATAATTAAGGAAAATCAATATGTCTGATAAGAGACGTTACTTCGGCACAGATGGTGTACGTGGCAAAGTTGGCCAGTACCCGATTACACCTGATTTTGTTCTGAAGCTTGGCTGGGCTGCAGGTCGTGTTCTTGCGAAACAGGGCACAAAGAAAGTCATCATTGGTAAAGATACTCGTATATCTGGCTACATGCTTGAGTCTGCGTTAGAAGCTGGCCTTGCTGCTGCTGGTCTTCAGGCTACGTTTACTGGCCCAATGCCAACACCTGCTGTTGCTTACCTAACTCAAACCTTCCGCGCTGAAGCGGGGATTGTTATATCTGCATCGCACAACCCTTACTACGATAACGGTATCAAATTCTTCTCTTCTGAGGGAACAAAACTGCCAGATGATATCGAGTTGGCGATTGAAGCAGAATTGGATAAAGACATCGAATGCGTTGACTCATTCGAACTTGGTAAAGCGGTACGTTTGAACGATGCGGCTGGCCGTTACATCGAGTTCTGTAAGAGCACATTCCCAAATCAGATGACACTTGCTGGAATGAAGATTGTTGTCGATTGTGCACATGGTGCGACTTACCATATTGCACCTGCTGTATTTAAAGAACTAGGTGCTGAAGTAATTGCGATTGGTGTTGAGCCAAACGGTACTAACATCAACCACGAAGTAGGTGCGACGGATGTTCGTGCTCTGCAAGCAAAAGTACTTGAAGAAAAAGCGGCCTTAGGCCTTGGCTTTGATGGTGATGGTGATCGTATCATTATGGTTGACGAGCTAGGCAACAAAGTTGATGGTGACCAAATTGCTTACATCATTGCTCGTGATGCACTGCGTCGCGGTGAGTTGAAAGGTGGCGTTGTTGGTACACTAATGACCAACCTTGGTATGGAAAACGGCCTTAAGCAGTTAGGTATTCCGTTTGTACGAGCTGCTGTTGGTGACCGTTATGTAATGGAACAGCTTCTTGCTAAAGGCTGGAAGATCGGTGCCGAAAACTCGGGTCACGTTATCCTGCTAGATAAAGTGACGACGGGTGATGCTATCGTTGCTGCTCTGCAAGTATTGGCTTCAGTTGTTGATAGCGCAATGACACTGAATGAGTTGTCTCAAGGTATGACGTTATACCCTCAAGTTCTAGAAAACGTTCGTTTCAGCGGAGATTCAAACCCACTAGAAGCCGAAGCGGTAAAAGCAGCGGTTGTTGAAGTAGAAGCTGAGCTTGGTGAGAAAGGTCGTGTGCTATTACGTAAGTCTGGCACAGAGCCACTACTGCGTGTCATGGTTGAAGGCGAAGATGCTGAGCTTGTTCAATCATCAGCACTTAAGATTGCAGATGCAGTAAAAGCAAACTGCTAATTTAGTGCTTTACTCAGCAGGTACAATCAAGAGTACCTGTACGTAAAAACGGTTAAATTATAGAGTGGTCAAAAGGGGCATAAATGAGTTTCGTGTCGCTTTTGGCCTTTTTTTAACCGTTCACTTGGTAAAGGCTTATTTTTTAGCAAATTCTCCTTGTCAGCCATCGTCGCATTCGCTAGTATTGCTCGGCCTTCAGTTAGGAGGTCGCTAGCCTTGTTCTTAAAAATAGTTTTTTGAACGGCGCTGGCTCAACAATTAGGAACATAGGTGGAAAAATGTTTACAGTTCTACTTGTGATTTACCTGTTGGCAGCGCTTGGTGTAATTGGCCTAGTGTTGATTCAACAAGGTAAAGGCGCAGATATGGGAGCCTCTTTCGGTGCTGGCGCTTCAAACACTGTGTTTGGTGCTGGTGGCTCAGGAAATTTCCTTACCCGAATGACTGCAATTTTTGCAACTACATTTTTTATCCTTAGCTTAGTGCTTGGTAATATGTCTACACATAAGACTGAGTCACAGTGGATTGACCCGACCCAAGGTCAGGTAATTCAGCAAGCTGATGATGCAGTGAGTGAAGTTCCATCGCAAGGCGATGAAATTCCACAATAATCTGTAAAGATTTGATGCCGAGATGGTGAAATTGGTAGACACGCTAGCATGAGGTGCTAGTGCCTTAGGGTGTGAGGGTTCGAGTCCCTCTCTCGGCACCATGTTTACAAACTTGTAAAACATCTTGTTGGGCGTATAATGCTCGCAAGTCGGACGCGGGATGGAGCAGTTTGGTAGCTCGTCGGGCTCATAACCCGAAGGTCGTCGGTTCAAATCCGGCTCCCGCAACCAATTTCAATGCTATTATATAGCTTGTATTGGTAGCAAGTTTGCACAGTGTGAACCTCACTGTGAGTTAAGTGTGATATCAAATATGATGACACTTAACATATAAGGGTCCAGCAACAAAAACCCCGGCTTATACGGGGTTTTTTGTTATCTAAGCATTTGTAAATGTATTTAGATAATGTTTGCTTGGAATTTAAATTGGGCTTTGAGCCCTTTTTTTGTTTCTGGAGTGGTTAAATGACTGGTTTAGAAAGACAACTTACTGAAATGCTTGACGCTCCAGTAGCAGCATCAGGTTATGAGTTAGTTGGATTAGAATTTATTCGTGCTGGTGAGCACTCAACGCTACGTATTTACATTGATTCACCAAATGGTATCAATGTAGATGATTGCGCTGAAGTTAGTCACCAAGTAAGTGCCGTAATGGACGTTGAAGATCCAATTTCAGTGGCTTATAACCTTGAAGTGTCTTCACCAGGTTTAGAGAGACCACTGTTCAAAGCAGAGCATTACCAACAATTTATTGGTCACGAGGTAAGCATCGTTTTGAAAATGGCTGTCGGCAACCGTCGTAAATGGAAAGGTGATATCCAATCTATCGAAGGCGAGACAGTGAAAGTATTGGTTGAAGGACAAGAAGAAGAATTCGTCCTGAGCAATATTGCGAAAGCTAACCTGATCCCTAAATTTTAGTTCTCCTAGAGAGAAGAGCTTAAGAGGCTAGATTAATGAACAAAGAAATTTTGGCGGTAGTAGAAGCTGTTTCTAATGAGAAAGCAGTTCCTCGTGAGCGTATTTTTGAAGCGCTTGAAATCGCGCTTGCAACAGCAACCAAAAAGAAAAGCGAACTAGAAATTGAAGTTCGTGTTGAAATCGACCGTAAAACGGGTGATTTCGAAACTTTCCGTCGTTGGGAAGCTGTTGAGGAAGTTGAATTCCCAACAAAAGAAATCTCTATTGAAGCTGCAAAGTACGATGACCCAGAGATCGAACTTGGCGGTTTCATTGAGGATGATATCGAATCAGTAACGTTTGACCGTATTACGACTCAAACGGCTAAGCAAGTTATCGTACAGAAAGTACGTGAAGCTGAACGCGCTCAAATCGTTGAGCAGTTCATCGATAACGAAGGCGAGCTAGTCACTGGTGCAGTTAAGAAAGTTAACCGTGACACCGTTATTCTAGACCTAGGTAACAACGCTGAAGCGGTAATCCTTCGTGATGACCAACTTCCTCGTGAAAACTTCCGTCCAGGTGACCGTGTTCGTGGTCTTCTTTACGCAGTTAAACCTGAAGCTCGTGGTTTCCAGCTTTTCGTTACTCGTTCGAAGCCAGAAATGCTAGCTGAACTATTCCGTGTTGAAGTGCCTGAAATTGGTGAAGAGCTAATTGAACTTAAAGGTGCTGCACGTGACGCTGGTTCTCGTGCTAAAATCGCTGTGAAAACAAACGACAAACGTATTGACCCTGTTGGTGCGTGTGTTGGTATGCGTGGTGCTCGTGTACAAGCTGTTTCTAACGATCTTGGCGGTGAGCGTATCGATATCGTTCTTTGGGACGATAACCCGGCTCAATTCGTAATCAACGCTATGGCTCCTGCTGACGTTGCATCTATCATCGTTGATGAAGATGCACACTCTATGGATATCGCTGTTGAAGCGGATAACCTAGCACAAGCGATTGGCCGTAGTGGTCAAAACGTACGTCTAGCTTCTCAACTAACGGGTTGGGAACTGAACGTGATGACTGTTGCTGATCTCGAGAAGAAGCACCAAGAAGAAGCTGTTGCTTCTATTGAAAACTTCATGAAGCACCTAGACATCGAAGAAGACTTTGCTCAAATGCTTGTTGAAGAAGGCTTCTCTACGCTTGAAGAAGTAGCATACGTTCCTGTGAACGAGCTTCTTGAAGTAGACGGTCTAGACGAAGGTATCGTTGAAGAACTACGTAACCGCGCAAAAGACGCACTGACTACTCTAGCGCTAGCGAAAGAAGAAACTTTCGACGGTGTTGAGCCTGCTGAAGACTTACTTGCACTTGAAGGTCTTGAGCGTGAAATGGCTTACAAGCTAGCAGCAAAAGGCGTTGCGACATTGGAAGACCTAGCTGACCAAGGCGTTGATGAACTAGAAGGCATCGAAGATCTAACTGCAGAGCGTGCAGGCGAGCTAATTATGGCTGCGCGTAACATCTGTTGGTTCGGCGACGAAGAATAATTCAGCAAGGAGAGAAAGCGGTATGACACAATTAACAGTTAAAGCACTGAGTGAAGAGATTGGTACGCCAGTTGACCGCTTAATTGAACAACTTGCTGATGCAGGCATGAAGAAAGCAGGGTCGGATCAAGTGACTGATTCAGAGAAGCAAACATTGCTAACGCACCTTAAAAAGGAGCACGGCGATACTTCAGGCGAAACAGAACCGACTCGTTTAACTCTTCAACGCAAGACCCGCAGCACGCTAAGTGTTGCCGCTGGAGGCGGTAAGAGTAAGGATGTTCAAGTAGAGGTACGTAAAAAGCGTACTTACGTGAAGCGCAGCACTATTGAAGATGAAGCGAAACGTGAGGCTGAGGAAGTAGCTAATCGTGAAGCGGAAGAGAAAGCACAACGCGATGCTGAAGAGCAAGCGAAACGTGATGCTGCAGAGAAAGCACAGCGCGAAGCCGAAGAAAAAGTAACACGTGAAGCGGATGCAAAACGTGATGCTGAAGAGAAGGCTCAACGCGCACAAGCTGAAAAGGCTAAAAAAGACATGAATTCAAAAAATGCAGACGCTAACGCACAAGCGAAAAAAGAAGCGGATGAACTTAAAGCTCGTCAAGAGCAAGAAGCAACTCGTAAAGCAGAAGCTGAAGCAGCTAAGCTTGTTGAAGAAGCTCGTAAGTTAGCAGAAGAGAACCAAGAACGTTGGTCTGAAGAAGAGAAGAAGAAGAAAGAGCAAGAGAAATCTGCGGATTACCATGTGACTACTTCTACTTACGCTCGTGAAGCTGAAGATGCGGCAGATAAGAAAGATGAGAAAGCACCTCGTCGTCGCAAGAAGAAAGCAGCTCCTGCTAACCAACCTGCAAACAACCGTGGTGGTCGTAACCAACGTGGTCGTGGCGGTAAAGGTAAGCTTGCTAAACCAACTTCAATGCAGCAAGGCTTCGATAAGTCAGCAACTGTTGCTAAATCTGACGTTGCTATCGGCGAAACTATCGTTGTTTCTGAACTGGCTAGCAAAATGTCAGTTAAAGCAACTGAAGTTATCAAAGTAATGATGAAGATGGGCGCTATGGCGACTATCAACCAAGTGATCGACCAAGAAACAGCACAACTTGTTGCTGAAGAAATGGGTCACAAGGTAATCCTACGTAAAGAAAATGAACTTGAAGAAGCAGTACTAGCTGACCGTGATAGCGATGCTATCGCTGAAGGTCGTGCTCCTGTTGTTACTATCATGGGTCACGTTGACCACGGTAAAACTTCAACACTTGATTACATTCGTAAAGCACACGTTGCTTCTGGCGAAGCTGGCGGTATCACGCAGCACATTGGTGCTTACCACGTAGATACTGACAACGGCATGATCACTTTCCTTGATACTCCTGGACACGCGGCGTTTACCGCTATGCGTGCTCGTGGTGCTCAAGCGACAGATATCGTTGTACTTGTAGTTGCAGCAGACGATGGCGTAATGCCACAAACAATCGAAGCAATCCAGCACGCGAAAGCGGCAGGCGTTCCTCTGATTGTTGCTGTGAACAAGATCGATAAAGAGGGTGCAAACCCAGACAACGTTAAGAATGAGCTAGCTCAATACGACGTTATCCCTGAAGAATGGGGCGGTGAGAACATCTTCGTTCACATCTCTGCTAAACAGGGTACAAACATCGATGGTCTTCTAGAAGCAATCCTTCTTCAGTCTGAAGTTCTTGAGCTTACAGCGGTTAAAGAAGGCATGGCGTCTGGTGTTGTTGTTGAATCTCGTCTTGATAAAGGTCGCGGTCCAGTTGCAACAGTACTAGTACAGTCTGGTACTCTGAACAAAGGCGACATCGTTCTTTGTGGTCAAGAGTACGGCCGTGTTCGTGCAATGCGCGATGAGAACGGCAGAGACATCGAAACTGCAGGTCCATCTATCCCTGTAGAAATTCTAGGTCTTTCTGGCGTACCTGCATCAGGCGACGAAGCGACTGTTGTACGTGATGAGCGTAAAGCACGTGAAGTTGCGAACTACCGTCAAGGTAAATTCCGTGATGTTAAACTAGCTCGCCAACAAAAAGCGAAACTAGAGAACATGTTCGCGAACATGACGGCTGGCGAAGTTGCTGAGCTTAATGTTGTACTTAAAGCTGACGTTCAAGGTTCTGTAGAAGCGATTGCTGACTCTCTACTGAAACTGTCTACTGACGAAGTTAAAGTGAACATCGTAGGTTCTGGTGTTGGTGGTATTACTGAAACTGACGCAACTCTTGCTGCAGCTTCTAACGCTATCATCCTTGGTTTCAACGTTCGTGCTGACGCAACTGCGCGTAACACGGTTCAGAACGAAAACCTAGATCTACGTTACTACTCAATCATTTACCAACTGATTGACGAAGTTAAACAGGCGATGGGCGGTATGCTTGCTCCTGAATTCCGTCAAGAGATCATTGGTCTTGCACAAGTTCGTGACGTATTTAAGTCGCCTAAACTTGGTGCAATCGCTGGTTGTATCGTTACTGAAGGTACGATTAAGCGTAGCAACCCAATCCGTGTACTTCGTGAAAACGTTGTTATCTACGAAGGTGAACTAGAGTCACTTCGTCGCTTTAAAGATGACGTTCAAGAAGTTAAGAACGGTTACGAGTGTGGTGTCGGCGTTAAGAACTACAACGACGTTCGCGTTGGTGACCAGATCGAAGTATTCGAAATCGTTGAGGTTAAACGTACTCTAGACTAATCAGTCTGTACGACTCGACATATTGACTAAGGTTACTAACATTACTAGTAAAGGTAATAAGTAATCGGTTGTTGAATACACCATGGGGGGCTGGTAATTACCAAGCCCCCCATCTTTCTAAGTGAGAAAAGAAAATGTCAAAAGAATTTAGCCGCACACAACGTGTGTCTCAGCAGCTTCAAAAAGAGCTTGCGCTTATCCTACAACGTGAAGTTCGTGACTCACGTATTGGTATGGTAACTATCTCAGACGTAGAAGTGTCTCGTGACCTTGCTTACGCAAAAGTGTTCGTGACTTTCCTATGTGTTGGTGAGCAAACACCTGAATCATGTCTTAAAGCTCTTAAAGAGCATGAAGTGCCAGTTCGTATGGCTCTTGGTAAGCGTATTCGCCACCGTCTAACGCCTGAAGTTCGTTTTACTTACGACAACACCCTAGTAGAAGGCATGCGTATGTCTAACCTAGTGAGTGAAGTTCTGAACGACGACAAGCGTAAGCAAGAAGAAGCTGGCCGCACTGACGAAACTCAGTCTAAGGGCGAAGAGTAATGGCTCGCCGTCGTAAAGGTCGCCCTATCAACGGGGTAATTCTATTAGATAAGCCGACTGGCATTTCGTCTAATGATGCACTGCAAAAAGTAAAGCGTATTTACTTTGCAGAGAAGGCAGGGCACACCGGTGCTCTGGATCCTCTTGCGACTGGCATGCTGCCAATTTGTCTTGGTGAAGCAACAAAGTTCTCTCAGTTTCTTCTAGATTCTGATAAGCGCTACGTTGTTATCGCTAAGCTTGGTGAGCGTACCAATACCTCTGACTCTGACGGTGAAGTGGTAGAGACACGTGATGTTAACGTAACTCAAGAACAACTGGAGCGTTGCATTGCGAGCTTCAAAGGTGAAACCGACCAGATTCCATCAATGTTTTCAGCATTGAAGTATCAAGGTAAGCCTTTGTATGAATACGCACGTGCAGGTATCGAGGTTCCTCGTGAGTCTCGTAAGATCACTGTGTACTCTATTGAACTGCTTCGCTTTGAAGGCGATGAAGTTGAAATGGAAGTGCATTGTTCGAAAGGCACATACATCCGTACAATTACCGACGATCTTGGTGAGATGCTAGGTTGTGGTGCTCACGTGACCATGCTTCGTCGTACTGGTGTTGCAAAGTACCCGTATGAACGCATGGTTACCTTAGAACAGTTGAACGAAATTCTAGAGCAAGCACAGGCGCAAGAAATTGCCCCGAAAGAGCTGCTTGACCCACTGCTGATGCCAATGGACACTGCCGTTGAAGACTTACCAGAAGTAAACCTGAACGCGGAACTGACTGACCTAGTTCAGCACGGTATGCCAGTTCAGGTTGCTGGTGCGCCTACTGAAGGCACGGTTCGCATGACAAGCGGCGAAGAGAAGCTGTTTGTCGGCGTTGCTCAGATTGCTGAAGATGGCCGAGTTGCACCTAAGCGTTTGGTTGTTTTCAGAGATGAAGAACCACAAGCTTAGCGCTTAAGTCGAATCAGATAGTAGCTGTTCGTGTTTAAAGCGATCAAATAATTCAGAAAGCGGGCTCTTAAATTAAGTGGCTCGCTTTTTTAGTTTTTAAGATGTTCGATTGTTATTGCACCAATTCATAAACTTCCCTATAATCCTCGGCTCGCGTAGCGGCTGAATCAGAGATTGGCTGCTACAAATATAAACTTACTCTTATCAGGAGAGATTTATGTCTCTGAATGCAGAAACTAAAGCAGCAATCGTTGCAGAATACGCACAATCTGAAGGCGACACAGGTTCACCAGAAGTACAAGTAGCACTACTTACTGCTTCTATCAACCACCTACAAGGTCACTTCAAAGCGCACAAACACGATCACCACAGCCGTCGTGGTCTACTACGTATGGTTTCTAGCCGTCGTAAGCTTCTTGATTACTTGAAAGGCAAAAACCTTGCTCGTTACCAAGACCTAATCAAGCGTCTAGGCCTACGTCGCTAATAGCGATGTCTGCAAAGACAGTTTGAAGAAAAGGAGCATTTATGCTCCTTTTTTTGTGCCTGTAAGAAAATGCTAGGCTGGATGGTCAGAATATCATCTGGCTTTTTCTGATAGGAAATATATCTCCTAATAAAAATAGTTTATACTACGCCCGCCTATCGCGTTTTCAGCGTTTGGCAATCAACCTCTCAAGATATTACAGTCACAGATGTCGGCCAATAGGTCGCGACTATTCAAAGGCGGATTTGGTCCTAATTCGGCGTATGAACTCATACAAAGAGTCACCATCCTAAGTCCCTTTTCACTAGTCGCGATTGGTAATGTCTTGAGTCATTATTCACTTAATCTAAAGTCTGACTTTAGAGCTAAGGATATACAATGTTTGAAAAACCAGTTGTAAAATCGTTCCAGTACGGTAACCACACCGTTACTCTAGAAACGGGCGTAATTGCACGTCAAGCTACTGCTGCTGTAATGGCGACTATGGACGATACATCAGTATTCGTTTCTGTTGTTGCTAAGAAAGAAGCAGTTGCAGGTCAAGACTTCTTCCCTCTAACAGTTAACTACCAAGAGCGTACATACGCTGCGGGTAAAATCCCTGGTGGTTTCTTCAAGCGTGAAGGTCGTCCATCTGAAGGCGAAACACTAACAGCTCGTCTGATTGACCGTCCAATTCGTCCACTTTTCCCAAGTGCGTTTAAAAACGAAGTTCAAGTTATCGCTACGGTTGTTTCTATCAACCCTGACGTAAACCCAGACATGATCACTATGATCGCAACGTCTGCTGCACTTGCTATCTCTGGTGCTCCATTCAATGGTCCTATCGGTGCTGCACGTGTTGGTCACATCGACGGCGAACTTGTTCTTAACCCATCAAATACTGAGCTTGAAAACTCTAAACTAGACCTAGTTGTGTCTGGTACAGAAGGCGCAGTACTTATGGTTGAATCTGAAGCCGATAACCTATCTGAAGAAGAAATGCTTTCAGCGGTTGTTTACGGTCACGACCAACAACAAGTTGTAATCAAAGCGATCAACGAATTTGCAGCTGAAGTTGCAACTCCATCTTGGAACTGGGAAGCGCCAGCAGTTAACACTGAGCTTAAAGCTAAAGTTGCTGAGCAAGCTGAAACTCGTCTATCTGACGCGTACCAGATCACTGAGAAAATGGCTCGTTACGAGCAAGTTGGCGCAATCAAGAACGACGTTGTTGAAGCTCTAATTGCACAAGATGAAAACCTAGATGAGCGCGAAATCCGCGGCATGCTTGGTTCTCTAGAGAAAAACGTAGTACGTAGCCGCATCATCGCTGGCAACCCACGTATCGATGGCCGTGAAAAAGACATGGTTCGTGCGCTAGACGTACGTACTGGTGTTCTTCCACGTACACACGGTTCTTCTCTATTCACTCGTGGTGAGACTCAAGCACTTGTTACTGCAACGCTTGGTACGCAGCGTGATGCTCAAATTATCGATAGCCTAATGGGTGAGAAGAAAGACAACTTCCTTCTACACTACAACTTCCCTCCATACTGTGTAGGTGAAACTGGTTTCGTTGGTTCTCCTAAGCGTCGTGAAATTGGTCACGGTAAGCTTGCTAAACGTGGTATCCAAGCAGTAATGCCTTCTGTTGAAGAATTCCCATACACAGTTCGTGTTGTATCGGAAATCACAGAATCTAACGGTTCTTCTTCAATGGCTTCTGTATGTGGTACATCTCTAGCTCTTATGGATGCTGGTGTTCCAATCAAAGCTTCTGTTGCGGGTATCGCAATGGGTCTTGTTAAAGAAGGCGACGATTTCGTTGTTCTTTCTGACATCCTTGGCGACGAAGATCACCTAGGTGACATGGACTTTAAAGTAGCAGGTACTAACGCTGGTATCACTGCACTTCAAATGGACATCAAGATCGAAGGTATCACTAAAGAGATCATGCAAATTGCTCTTAACCAAGCGCAAGGTGCACGTAAGCACATCCTTTCTGTAATGGATGAAGCTATCTCTGGTGCTCGTGAAGATATCTCTGAATTCGCTCCACGTATCCACACAATGAAAATCAGCTCTGATAAGATCAAAGATGTTATCGGTAAAGGCGGCGCAGTTATCCGTGCTCTTTGTGAAGAAACGGGTACTACAATCGAAATCGAAGACGATGGCACAATTAAGATTGCTGCTACTGAAGGCGCAGCTGCTAAAGAAGCTATCCGTCGTATCGAAGAGATCACAGCTGAAGTTGAAGTTGGCCGCATTTACCAAGGTAAAGTTGCTCGTCTAGCTGACTTTGGTGCATTCGTTACTATCCTTCCTGGTAAAGATGGTCTAGTACACATCTCTCAAATCGCTGACAAGCGCGTTGAGAAAGTGTCTGACTACCTAACTGAAGGTCAAGAAGTTCCTGTTAAGGTTCTTGAAATTGACCGTCAAGGCCGTGTACGTCTAAGCATGAAAGAAGCAGTTGAAACGCCAGCTGAAGGCGAAGCACCTGCTGCTGAGTAATTCTCAGTGTGTCGATGGTGATATCGCTTTTTAGTGATTTCTAACCTATCGTCAACAAAGCATGTTATAAAGGGGAGCATATCGCTCCCCTTTTTTATTGCGGTCATAACAGGAGTAATTATTTGTGAAATGGTTTCAAACCGCGAGTATGTGTTTACTGCTTGTACTAACAGGTTGTGCGACAACATCAGATAACACCTCACGTTGGGTTTATCCACCGATGGCTGTGCCACTGCAACCAAGCGTTCAGCAAGAAGTTCAAATTGCACGTCTTAGTCAGTTATTACAGCGCCCAGATTTGAACGATGAAGTTCGAGCTAAGATGCTGTTTGAACGTGGTAACTACTACGACAGTGTTGGCCTACGTGATCTCGCGCGCCTCGACTTCAACCAATCTCTTTCATTGAACCCTGCTCAACCTGATATCTTCAATCTTTTGGGTGTTTACTTTACGCAGGTAGGGGAGTTTGATGCGGCTTATGAATCTTTTGATTCAACGTTAGAACTTGATCCTGCAAACTCTTACGCAGAAAGAAACCGCTCTATCGCGCTTTACTATGGCGAGCGTTACGACTTAGCCAATGAAGAGATGATGAAGCACTATGCCGATGATCCTAGCGATCCGTTTCGCGCCCTTTGGTTGTACATCATTCAGCATGAACTAACGCCAGAGCAAGCTAAGCTTGATTTGCAAAAACGTTATGAGAGCCGTGATGAGCAGTGGGGTTGGGTATTAGTCGCGATTATGCTTGATGACATTACTGAAGAGCAGGCTTTCAAGGCGATATTAACCGGTACTCGTGACAACACGTTACTTGCGCAGCGCCTAACAGAGACGTACTTCTACCTTGCTAAGCGTTACCACATGAATGGTGACTACGCGAATGCGATCTCTTTGTACAAGTTAGCGGTTTCTTTTAACGTGTATGAATACGTAGAACACCGTTACTCTTTCTTAGAGTTAAGCCGTATCTTCACCACGCTTAAAGCCGAGCACTTAGCGCAAGTTAAGCTGGCTGAGGCCGAAGAAGAAGCTAACGCTAAGTAAACAACACATTTTGATTCCGAAAAGCCGCTGCCTGTCAGCGGTTTTTTCATGCTCATTTTTTATGACCTTCATCCCGTTTTGATTGCTTTTTATTTAAACAATACTAGAATAGTTAGCCTTGCTAACTAAATGCCGTTCTTTGATTAGGTGAGTATGCTGAACCAGAATTTAGAAAAGATTGAGCGCTTCGCCTCTAAGATATGGCGAACTCAGGTAAATGAAGATCCTATTTGCCAATTGAGCTTCAATGAGTATGACTATTTGAAGGTCATTCAAGCCTCTCCTGAACCGATCCGATTGACTGATCTTGCGATTGAGATGCAGGTGACCAAGCCTTCAGCAACCACTATGGTTCAAAGGTTAGAGAGAAAGGGTCTTGTTGAACGTGAAGCTTCGCTCGAAGATGCGAGGTCTAAGTTGGTCGTACTGACCAGTAAAGCTGAAGTCGGCTTAGAAGAAGAAAGTAAGATCTATCAGGTCATGGCACAGATACTGGAAAGTCGTTTGTCTGAGCAAGAATCTCAACAGCTAAACCTATTATTAAATAAAGCTTTGAAGTAAATAATTTAGATATTTAGTTAGCCTTGTTAACTAATTTTTCGAGTCATGTCTTGTTGATATGCGACTCACAAATGAAAGTAGAGTAAGAAATGAGTAACTCAATTAGTCGCCAGTTTTGGCGATACACAATCCCTACCGTGGCGGCCATGTTGGTTAATGGCCTGTACCAAGTGGTGGATGGCATTTTCATTGGCCGCTATGTGGGGGCTGATGGACTTGCAGGTATCAATGTTGCGTGGCCTGTGATTGGTTCGATTCTCGGTATTGGTATGTTGGTGGGTGTGGGTACAGGTGCGCTTGTCTCAATTCGCCAAGGTGAAAAAGATGCCCAAGGCGCTAAGCAGATCTTAGCAACGGGCTTAACCTTGTTGTTAGCGATAACGCCTATTGTCTCTGCATTGCTGTTTTTGTTTTCTGATAACTTCTTGCTTTGGCAAGGCGCTGAAGGGCGAGTATATGAACTTGGCCTGCAGTACTTACATATCCTAATTGGTGCCAGTGTCTTCACGTTAGGTTCGATCGCGATGCCGTTTCTACTGCGCAACGATGACAGTCCGAACTTAGCGACGATACTGATGATTGTTGGTGCAGTGATTAACATCGTACTCGATTACCTGTTTATCGCTCTTTATGGTTGGGAGTTGATGGGCGCAGCATTAGCAACAGCGATTGCCCAGTTTGTGGTAACGGGCCTTGGCTTGGCTTACTTCTTCTCACGTCGAGCAAACCTACGTTTACGTTGGAATGAGTTGAGACTGAAGCTGGATGTGATTCCACAAATCTTCGCGATTGGTACATCAAGCTTCTTTATGTACGCTTATGGTTCGATGATGGTGGCGCTGCACAATGCGTTGTTCTCTCAATATGGCGACCAGTTGATGATTGGTGCTTACGCGATTTTGGGCTACATCGTGACGGTTTACTACCTCACGGCTGAAGGTATCGCCAACGGTATGCAACCATTGGTGAGCTACAACCATGGTGCGCGTAACCAAGCGAACATCCGTAAGTTACTTAAGATTGCGATGCTGAGTTCAGTATTGATTGGTGTGGCGTTTGTGTTGCTTCTCAACGCGTTCCCACGTGAGTTTGTGTCAGTCTTTAACTCGGACGAACCACAGTTAGTAGAGTACACAGTGTTGGGTATTCGACTACACATGTTTGCATTGGCGCTGGATGGTTTCTTAGTGGTAGCGGGTGCTTATTACCAAGCGGTAAACAAGGGCAGCAAGGCGATGTTTGTGACGATAGGCAATATGCTTATTCAGCTGCCTTTCTTGTACATCATGCCTAAGTTGTACGGTGTGCCGGGGATCTGGATTGCGTATCCACTGTCTAACATTGCGTTAAGCGTGGTGGTGATGGTGATGCTCTACAAAGACGTAAAGAAGCTCGATGCTTCACCGATGGAAACGGTGACGGCATAGGTCGCTTCTATTAAGTCGAACTAAAAAGGTCTAGCGAATGCTAGACCTTTTTTGCATCTGTAGCTGATAGGTTTAATTATCGAACTAGATGTTTTTTACGTCTAAACCTGCAAGTTGATGCCAGTAACCATTACATTGGCGGCTTTCAATCTTCATCGGGTTTTGACCTTGTTCGTTAGCTCTGAAGTTATTAATTTCAGAGAAGGTATCGATGCCTAGCGGGCTTAAACGAACCACATCAACCAAGTCGTGCATGTTGGGTAAATCATTCACTAGGTTGTAGCAGTAACCCGATTGGGTCTGGATACCGTTAAGGTTGAATACCGATTGGCCTTCTTGGCTCTCGACCTGTAGTCCGGTTGGGTATTTGATACAGCAGGTTTCACAATCGTCTTTCGCTTTATTTTCTGCACGAGCCGTAAAGCAGCGTGCTGAGTAAGCAAGAGGCAAGTAACCGTGGCTAAATACTTCGACTTCGAACTTGTTACGAATATTGAGCTCTTCACACTGTGTCATGACGTTGCTTAGCCATTCACGAGATAGCTCAACCGGCATACACCAACGTGTCATGCCTTGCTTCAAGAACAGGTTCAGCGTGCGCGCGTTGTAGGTGTTTACTGCTGGGCCGACCACGAAAGGTACTTTGCTTTCGCTTGCCAGTTGAATAGCAGACACGTCATTGGCTTCAATCGCGAAGTCACCGTTATCTATGTACTTCTTCATGATGTTGACTTCGCTTGGCGCTTCCAACAATGCCATGGTCGACAGCACCACTTGCTTACCTGAAGCAGACAGCTCTTTAGCGATGTCCATCCAGTGTTTCGCTTTCATCTCACGACGTTTTGAGCATACGGCTTCACCTAAGTAGATGATATCAGCAGAGCTTGATTTCGCTTGCTCATAGAAGCTTTCAACGTCTTGTTTTGGCCAAAAATAAAGTAGAGGGCCTAATGCGTATTTCATTGAGTTCTCCATTTGGCTCTATTGCCATTTACGGTGATAAGCGCCAAGCGTGGTTTGTGTACCTTCTGATACATTCGCCAGTGTCGCATTCCAAGCTTGTTCCACTTGGTATTGTTCTGGGTTCGCTAAGTAGCGATCGATAGCTGCGCGCCACGTACGGGTGACTTGTTCAACATAAGCAGGGCTGCGCTGGCGACCTTCAATCTTCACCGAGGCAACATTTGCTGCGAAAAGCTCAGGCAACATGGATAGCGTGTTGAGGCTCGTTGGCTCTTCAAGTGCGTGATAGCGCTTACGTTCACCATCGATCTCGGCTTCAAAACGGCCTTTACACAACGTTGGGTAACCAGCGTTTTCACCTGCTTCATACTTATCTATAAGGATTTCGTTTAAGCGAGACTCTAAGCCGGTTTCTGTTTCTTGCCAGCGAACATATTTCGCCGGAGAGCAAGCTCCAACGGTATTGGGTGATTCGCCAGTCATGTATGAAGAGAGGTAACAACGACCTTCTGCCATGATACACAAGCTACCAAAAGCGAATACTTCAAGGTCAACGTCAGAAGTGATATTACGAGAAAGCTGTTTGACCTGATGAATCGACAACACACGCGGCAGTACGACACGCTTAACGTTGAAGTTTTTATGGTAGAAGTCGATAGCCGCCGCATTGGTCGCAGATGCTTGCACTGATAGGTGCAGTTCTAGATCTGGATACTTATTTGCTGCGTACTCAAGTACCGCGATGTCTGCGATGATCAGCGCATCAACACCCAGTGCAGCAGCATTGTCTACGGCATTGGTCCAACGGTCGAAGCCATTTGGGTGAGCAAAAGTATTTAAGGCAACATGAATTTTCTTGTTGTGGTCATGCACATACTGCACAGCACGATCGAGCTTTTTACCCGCAAAGTTCAGGCCTGCAAAGTGTCGGGCATTGGTATCGTCTTTGAATCCGATATAGACAGCATCCGCACCACAATCAATAGCGGTTTTCAAAGCAGGTAAGTTACCCGCTGGGCATAAGAGTTCCATTTGCTCACTACCAGTAGAATTAAGTTGAAGCGAGCATTTTATGAAGAATTATGAATGACGGAATTGATGTAAGGCAGGTTTAGATGGATAAATCTGCTTTTACTCCGTTTGAGGTACTGACGAGTAGTAGTTTTATGTGTTGGTTTAGCTTTCGGAGGATGACGTATTCGAATCTTCTAATTAGTTCTTATGACGGCGGTTTTGTGCGAACAGCTCTTCGACGTCTTGTTTTGGTTGAGGACGATAGAAGTGGAAACCTTGAATGGAGCTACAGTTGAGGTTCGATAGCAGAGTCGCTTGCTCACTGGTTTCGACACCTTCTGCAACCACGGTTAAATCGAGAGACTTGCCAAGGTTAATGATGTTTTCAATCACAGTGATTTGCTTTGGTAGCGTATCGATATCAGAGATAAACGCACGGTCAATCTTAAGTTCATCAATAGGGAAGCGAGCTAAGTAAGACAGCGATGAATAGCCTGTACCAAAGTCATCGATGGACAAGGCGAATCCTAATCTCTTGATAGCGTTTAGCATTTGTAGCGTGTGTTCGCTGTCACTCATCACAGCACTTTCTGTCAGCTCAAAAGTAATCGCGCTTGGATCAAGCTCTGTTGAACGGAGTAGCTTTTCAACGTAATCAATTAGCTTTGGATTACCAAACTGCTCTGGAGACAAGTTGATCGCCACTCGACCAGGCAGGATACCTTGCATCTTCCAACGCTTAACTGTCGCAAATACTTCACGCATTACCACACGACCAAGCTGTTCGATAAGACCTGCACGTTCCGCGACTGGGATGAATGCAGCAGGGCTGATGTAGCCTTCAACTGGGTGCTTCCAACGAACCAGAGCTTCTGCGCCGTTGATGGTGAAATCACGGGCATTCACTTTCGGCTGATACCAAACCTCGAGTCCATTTTGTTGCAGTGCTTTTTGCAGCTCTATCTCAAGCCACAGTCGCATACGCGCTTCTTTGTTCATTTGTTCGTTGAACTTAATCAGACGATTACGACCACGATCTTTGGCTTCATACATTGCTGTGTCTGCATTTTGCAGCAAGATACGAGCATCAGTACCATCTTGAGGAAAGCTCACGCTACCAATCGAGCAGGCCAAGCGCTTGCTAAAGTGGTGAAGATCGAAGGGTTGATTGATCAGGGAAATGATCTTTTCAGCGAGCATTTCAGGTGTTCGCTGATGTTCAGGTTCTGGCAGGATAATACCAAACTCATCCCCGCCTAAATGCCCAATCACGGCCTTACGAGGCAGCAAGCGTTTAAGACGCGAAGCGACCTCTTTAATCACCTTGTCACCGATGTGATGACCCAGTGAGTCATTGATATTCTTAAAGTTATCAATGTCTAAGTAGAGCATCACCACCGGCGTGTCGTTGTGGATGAACTGCTCAAGACGCTTAGTAAAGCCAACTCGGTTGTAGAGCTTAGTCAGTGCATCGATATAGGCATCTTCACTGTTTGCCGGTGTATATTGTTTTGCGGTTTCTTGTGCGTCTTGGATAAGCACCAGCTGAGTGTTGCTTCCAAGAACGGTGGTGGAGTCGATGTTGAGCTGAACCTTACGTTCAAAGCCGCATCGGGCACCCGTTAAGCAAACCAAACCAGACTCAGAAATAATAGAGCTGAGGTTATTATTGAAGACTGTTTTGGTTTGTTCATCGATAAATAGGCGTCCCAATTCTTCACCAATTAACTCTGTGGTTGAGTTAAAGCCAAGCAAGCGCGCCGCTGCTGGGTTGGATGACAAGATGTAGTCACTTTCAACGAGCAGTAATCCATCTGGAAGTAGTTGAGATAGTTTGTGGAATTTGGCTTCGGACTCTTCTAAAGAACGGACAAGTACTTGGTTTTCTGAAGTGTCGAAGGCGTGAAAGACGATGTAGTCGGTTTTGTTGCCATTGGTAAGCGGAGATAGGCTGAAATGAAGGCTGGTATCGAGGTCAGTTTCGTTGAGGGTGACTTCGGCCTCAATCGTTTCGCCACTGAATGCACGCTCATAGTAAGGCTTGAGATGTTGGTAGAACTGTTCGCCCAATGTTTGGCGGTCATTCATGCCTGCAAGCTCTGTTTGACTCAAACCAGCAATATCGCAGTAACGCTCATTTACCATAAAATAGTTATGTTGAGCATCAAGTACTGCAAAAAAGAACGGACTATTTGCAGTTAGCTGGGTAAACCAATGTTGTAGTTGCTGGGGAGGCATCAAAGTACTACCAATTCTCCAAGAGCTTGAATATTCACTATCGATAAATATTTATTACTTTTTGTGTGGCTATCGATATTTACCTGTGAGTGCAGCGATCCGCTGTAATTCTCATTACCTGAGTTACTATAACTGTGATTTTCAGGATATTAAAGGTCGAGTATCAAACAGAAGTTAATTTGATACATAACAGTAACTGAGATCTCAACATCATCTATGATGCATTCCATATTATTGACAAAGTTACGGATAAGTCACGTGATAAACAAGATTCGCACTCAACTAGTTCAAAATGCCGCATCAATTTTGCGATCTCCAGTCCAGTTATTGCCTAGAACTGTACAAAAAAGAGCCTTGTTGGAGGCGCTTAAGAATGTCTTTAAGGAAGCTTTAGAGGACGGTGACTTTGAGTTTTTAGAAGACAAATGGCTGAAAGTCGCAATAAAAGATATGGGGTTAAGTTGGTGTATTAGCTACAAAAATGAGCAACTGGTTGTAGCTGACAAAGAGGTGGCTGAAGATGTAAGCTTTAGCGGCAATCTTAACGATCTTGTGTTGATAGCGGGGCGTAAAGAAGACCCAGATACGCTTTTCTTCCAACGTAGACTGTCTATTGAAGGCGATACCGAGCTCGGTTTAGAAGTCAAAAACTTGATGGATAGCGTCGATTTGGACTTATTACCGACACCTATGAAAACTTTGTTAAATCAATTAGCTGATTTTGTGCAGAAGGGGGTACAATCTCCAGATACACAAAGTGAGGTAATGAATGCTTATTCGAACTGAAGCACCGGCAGATATACTTGTCATTGATCGTTTATTGAAATCTGTTTTTGAAACAGATGCAGAAGCTAATTTAGTTATGAGCCTGCGTGAGAATAGTCATTTAACACTATCGTTGGTGGCCTGTTCAGACGAGGGTGAGGTGATTGGTCATCTGATGTTTAGCCCTATAACCTTAAATGGTCACGATCATAATTGGCAGGGCCTTGCGCCTCTTGCGGTGAAAGAAGAATATCGCAATCAAGGTATCGCCAAGTCATTAGTTGAAGATGCTTTCTCTACTTTGGTTGATTTTGGTTACCCAGCCTGCGTTGTGCTTGGTGATCCTGCTTACTACGGTCGTTTTGGTTTTAAGGCGGCGAGTGAGTTTGGTTTGAGTTGTGTTTGGGATGTACCTGAAGGTGCTTTCCAAGCGATTGAGTTGGTAGACGGTGCGTTTGCTGGACATACTGGTGAGATTGCTTACAGCCCAGAGTTCAACGACTTATAAGCTGATTTATCACGCAATAAGATACAAACTGATTTAGTCTAAATAAAGGAGCTTGATGCTCCTTTATTTTTTGTTAGTATCAGCCCAGTTCTAATAAGCTCTCTTTCAATAGAGGCAGCTTTCACAAAACTAGTTCTAACAAACTTCTGGTTTCAATAAACTTTGGCTCCAATAAACTTAAGGTTACTACCGCTAGATATGTCACAAACACACGCGCAATACCTACAAGAGATGGGCATTAGCCAATGGGAGCTAAGTCACCCAGAGCGTTTAGCAGGTTATGAATCTGAGTTGACTCATCTCTCTAACGATTGCAAGTTACTGTTGGTTTCGCCTGAAAAACCTCAGGAAGATCTCGCCGTAATGTTTGAGCGAGTACTCAAAAGTATCAAGTTCGACTTGTCTCAGGCTTTACACCTTCAACCACAACACTTGTCTACTGTGGATTTAGGTTCGGTTGAGTGGGTATGGTTTGCGGGTTGTGAGTCTGTCCAAGAACTGAAAGCTAAAACATTACAGTCACCATTACTGTCTGACATTAATGGTAATAACCAACACCGCCGCGACTTATGGCAACAAATTTGTGCTTATGACTAATCAATTACTACCAACTTCAGAACAACACCTCGACGCTATTTGGCAGATAGAACAGACCGCTCATTCTCATCCTTGGTCTGAAAACATGATCCGTGATCTTAATAGCCGTGGAGGCAGCCACCGTGTTCTAGAGGTGGATGGAGAAGTTGTTGGCTATTTCTATGCTCAGAACATTGTCGGTGAAGTGACTTTGCTGACGATAGCGGTTGACCCTAAGCAGCAAGGTAAAGGCTACGGCAAAGCTTTGGTTGAGCACTTTCTTGATATGTGTGAACAGGCTGACGCTGAAAGTGCTTGGCTGGAAGTTCGCGAAAGTAATGTGCATGCGTTTAATCTTTACGAGAAGGCTGGCTTTAATGAAGTCGACCGTCGTCGTAACTATTACCCAACCAAGCAAGGCAACGAAGATGCGATCATTATGAGCTATCTTTTTATGTCATTTAGTTAGGGCGTGTTACGTCTTTTAACCGACTAGATAACTAACCACAGAATTAGCCACAAAATAGGGTGTAAACTGACCCTTTAGAAAGTGACTCGCTTTCTGTATAATCCGCACACAGAATTCAAGGGCAAGTATTATCTACTTGCCCTTTTTACGCTTTAGATCAGCAAAGGGCGACTATGTCTTTCCAACAAGAAGTGAGCAAACGTAGAACGTTTGCAATTATCTCTCACCCGGATGCGGGTAAAACCACGATTACTGAAAAAGTTCTTTTATTCGGAAACGCAATTCAAAAAGCGGGTACCGTAAAAGGTCGTGGCTCTAACCAGCACGCTAAATCTGACTGGATGGAGATGGAAAAAGAACGTGGTATTTCGGTAACCACGTCGGTAATGCAATTCCCATACAATGATTGCCTAGTAAACCTACTCGATACTCCAGGACACGAAGATTTCTCGGAAGATACGTACCGTACACTAACAGCGGTTGACTCTTGTTTGATGGTTATCGATGCTGCGAAAGGTGTCGAGGATCGTACTCGTAAACTGATGGAAGTAACGCGCCTACGTGATACTCCAATCGTAACGTTTATGAACAAACTTGACCGTGACGTTCGTGACCCAATGGAAGTGCTTGATGAAGTGGAAAGCGAGCTAGGTATGGCTTGTGCTCCAATTTCATGGCCAATCGGTTGTGGTAAAGAGTTTAAAGGTGTTTATCACATTCATCGTGATGAAACGATCTTGTATGAATCTGGCCACGGCCATGAGATCCAAGAAGTTCGCATCATTAAAGGTTTAGATAACCCTGAACTAGACGAAGCTGTTGGCGAAGATCTGGCGAGCAGTGTTCGTGAAGAGCTTGAATTGGTTATTGGCGCATGTCCTGAGTTTGATCTCGATTTGTTCCTTGCTGGTGAACTAACGCCTGTTTACTTCGGTACAGCATTGGGTAACTTTGGTGTTGACCACATGTTAGATGGTTTGACTAAGTGGGCTCCGGGTCCTCAAACTCGTCAAGCTAACGAGCGTGATGTTGAAGCGACAGAAGAGAAGTTCTCTGGCTTCGTCTTTAAGATCCAAGCAAACATGGATCCAAAGCACCGTGACCGTATCGCATTTATGCGTATCGTTTCGGGTACTTACAACCAAGGTATGAAGATGAATCATGTTCGCACTGGTAAGAACGTAAGTATTTCGGATGCGGTAACTTTCATGGCGGGTGACCGTGCGCGAGCTGAAAAAGCGTATGCTGGTGACATCATTGGCTTGCATAACCATGGCACAATCCAGATTGGTGATACCTTTACTCAAGGCGAGAGTTTGAAGTTCGCTGGTATTCCAAACTTCGCGCCTGAGCTATTCCGTCGTATTCGTCTACGCGATCCACTAAAGCAGAAGCAACTTCTAAAAGGTTTGGTTCAGCTTTCTGAAGAGGGCGCAGTACAAGTATTCCGTCCTATGCAGAACAACGACCTGATCGTTGGTGCGGTTGGTGTACTTCAGTTCGACGTGGTTGTAGCGCGCTTGAAAGCGGAATACAACGTAGAAGCTATCTACGAAGGTGTTAACGTTGCAACAGCTCGCTGGGTTGAATGTGATGACGCGAAGAAACTAGAAGAGTTCAAACGTAAGAACCAAGCTAACCTAGCGTTAGATGGTGGTGATAACCTGTCTTACATCGCACCTACAATGGTGAACTTGAACCTAGCTTCTGAACGTTTCCCTGAAGTTCAATTCCGAGCGACGCGCGAGCACTAATTTCTCCGCGATCTATTCGAGTTTAAAAAAAACGTCTATTGTTCTGCAATAGGCGTTTTTTTATACGTTTTATTTAAGGTTTAAAGGCTGAGGTTAGAGGCAGTGATGTTGGGTTGGATAAAAGCTTGGATTGAGAAATACGATAAGTGGTGTGAGGAGCTTGGTTTAACACCTGAGAACAAGCGTAGCTGCGTGGCTTATCGTCGTGACCCTCAAGGACAACAAACAGAGAGTGGGGAAGATGACACAGCAAATAAGTGACTTTCCGCTGTTTGATACTCATTGCCATGCGGATTTTGAGGCGTTTGAGCAAGGCTTTACATGTGATCAAAGTATTGATGATTACCTAAAAGAAGCGAAACAAGCCCAAGTTGAGAAGCTGCTGATTCCTTCTATTGGTAAAAGTAACTGGAAAAAACTCGACAAAATCGCTCAATCGCACCCCAATATTTACTATGCATTAGGCTTCCATCCTTACTTTTTAGAGCAGGCCAATGACGAACAATTTTCGGAACTTCGCCAATTACTCTCTTCAAAAAACAGCCAATGTGTTGCGATAGGTGAGTGCGGGCTCGACTTTTTTGTGGACGTTGAACGAGAGAAACAAGAGCGTTTTTTCATCCAACAAATGGAGCTTGCGAAGGAGTTTGAGCTGCCTTTAATCATCCATGAGAGGAAGTCTTATAACCGACTTATTGAGTTGTTAAAGCAACACAAGTTTACCTTTGGAGGGGTGATTCACGGTTTTTCTGGGAGTGAACAGCAAGCTTTGGCGTGGATCAAGCTCGGTTTCTATATTGGCGTTGGTGGAACGATAACTTACCCAAGAGCGCAAAAAACACGCACAACCATCGCAAAATTGCCTCTTGAATGTTTGGTATTGGAGACAGATGCTCCGGACATGCCCATGTATGGAAACCAAGGAAATGTTAATCATTCCAAACATTTAGTTACGATCTTAAATGAACTTTTTTTGCTTAGAAAAGAGCCAAAGCAATCGATTGCAGCGCAAATTTGGCAAAATAGCCATCGCGCATTCGGTATATGTGAATAAAATCGAAGGTTTTTGTTTATCGTTTGCGTAAATTGCACTGAGCTTGTGATTTGGCTCACATTTGCGTGTGAATGGTACATGAATCTTCTACAAAAGTGTGAGGACGGCATTACTTTATTAGTGGTCGCATGAGTATAATTGCCCCCGCTTTATAGCCCCATTTTGTAACACGCCAATAAATAACTAATAAGGAAGTCATAAACTATGAGCCTGTTTATGAGCCTAGTCGGAATGGTTGCACTGATCGCAATCGCAGTACTACTATCTGACAACCGCAAAGCTATTAATCTAAGAACAGTGGGTGGCGCTTTCGCTATCCAATTCGCACTTGGTGCATTCGTACTTTACATCCCTTGGGGTCGTGATCTACTTGCAGGTTTCTCTGCTGGTGTAGCAAACGTGATCGACTACGGTAAAGACGGTACTGGTTTCCTATTCGGCAGCCTAGTTAACTTCTCAGTTGACGGTATCGGTTTCATCTTTGCTTTCCAAGTACTACCAACTCTGATTTTCTTCTCTGCACTTATCTCTGTACTTTACTACATTGGTGTTATGCAAATTGTAATCAAAGTTCTTGGTGGTGGTCTTCAGAAAGCTCTAGGTACTTCTCGCGCCGAGTCTATGTCTGCAGCAGCAAACATCTTCGTTGGTCAAACTGAAGCACCTCTAGTTGTTCGTCCATTTGTTCCTAAAATGACTAACTCTGAACTATTCGCAGTAATGTGTGGTGGTTTGGCTTCTGTAGCTGGTGGTGTACTAGCAGGTTACGCATCTATGGGTGTACCTCTAGAGTACCTAGTTGCAGCGTCATTCATGGCAGCACCTGGTGGTCTACTATTCGCTAAAATCATCAAGCCTGAAACAGATACGCCAGACGACAACATCGCTGACGAAATGGACGGTGGCGATGACAAACCAGCTAACGTTATCGACGCAGCAGCAGGTGGCGCATCAGTTGGTTTACAACTAGCACTTAACGTTGGTGCAATGCTACTAGCATTCATCGGTCTAATTGCTCTAATCAACGGTATCCTAGGTGGCATCGGTGGTTGGTTCGGTATGGAAAACCTAACTCTAGAACTTCTTCTAGGTTGGATCTTCGCACCGCTAGCATTCATCATTGGTGTTCCATGGGAAGAAGCAACTATCGCTGGTTCTTTCATTGGTCAGAAGACAGTTGTTAACGAATTCGTTGCATACCTAAACTTCGTACCATACGTTGGTGAAAACGCTCAAGTTGTTGCAGCAACTGGTCAAGTTATGTCTGAGAAGACTCAAGCTATCATCGCATTCGCACTATGTGGTTTCGCAAACCTTTCTTCAATTGCGATTCTTCTAGGTGGTCTAGGTGGTATTGCACCAAGCCGTCGCCATGACATCGCACGTATGGGTGTTAAAGCGGTAATTGCTGGTACTCTATCTAACCTGATGGCAGCAACAATTGCTGGCTTCTTCCTGTCTTTCTAATTAGTTAGAAATCGATATATAGACGCCATAATAATATCGCCCCGTAGCAAGAAATTGCTGCGGGGCTTTTTTGTTTTTAGGCCTAGTGATTCTTTGGCATGAGCATGAGCATAAGCATCAGCTTGAAGTCGACAATGGGTCTAGAATGTTTTTTTGAGATACAAACCGTTTGCGTTCTAAGGAGCACTACAATTTATTGATGGATACCTATAATGTATAAGCTAAAGGGATAGGATGTCTCTGTTGGCAAGAAAGTAACCTCGAAATCAACTCGAACGTTATTCTTCTGGGATTAAGCCAAAATTAGCGATACGCTATAGATGTTAGACACAACATGACTGATTTGTTGTGCCATAGACCAAACTGGTACTGTGCGGTGACAAGGATTGCAATTGGTAGCGAAAGTTATCAAGTCTTCAGGGAACCAAGTCCGTTCATTTGTGGCTACTGAGCATTACTAAAATATCCATCTATACTGGATGGAGGGCGAAGTAGTTAACTATTTGAATATATTGATCGGAGATAGAAATGAGCGATTTAAAAGCAGCAGCTCTACGTGCACTTAAACTTATGGACCTAACTACGCTAAATGACGACGATACTACTGAGAAAGTAGTGGCGCTTTGTCATGACGCGAAGACTGCAGTAGGCAACACAGCTGCAATCTGTATTTACCCTCGCTTTATCCCAGCAGCTAAGAAAGCGTTGCGTGAGCAAGGTACTCCAGAAGTACGCATTGCGACTGTAACTAACTTCCCTCATGGTAATGACGACATCGAAATTGCTGTTGCAGAAACAAAAGCAGCAGTAGCGTACGGCGCAGATGAAGTTGACGTAGTATTCCCATACCGTGCTCTTATTGCTGGCAACGAAGAAGTTGGCTTTGAGCTAGTTAAGCAATGTAAAGCAGCTTGTGGTGACATCACGCTTAAAGTGATCATCGAAACAGGTGAACTTAAAGAAGAAGCACTGATCAAGAAAGCTTCTCAAATCTGTATCGAAGCTGGTGCAGACTTCATCAAAACTTCAACAGGTAAAGTGCCAGTAAACGCGACTCCAGAGTACGCGCGCATGATGCTTGAAGTTATTCGTGACATGGGCGTTGCTAAAACAGTTGGTTTCAAACCTGCTGGTGGCGTACGTACTGCTGAAGATGCAGCACTATACCTAGCAATGGCTGATGAACTACTAGGCGCTGAGTGGGCAGACAACATGCACTACCGTTTTGGTGCTTCAAGCCTACTAACTAACCTTCTTAATACATTAGAAGTGACAGACCAAACTGCTGATCCAGCAGCATACTAATATCCCAATCGGGTGTAACAAGATTTAGTCTGTTTGATGGAGTGGCGTTAAGTCACTCCATATTACCTCTTTCCCTACAAACCATACTCACTAGAGTTTGGGAGGCACTAATGTATCTACCTCAAGAAATTATTCGCAGAAAACGTGATAACGAAGTACTGACCACAGAAGAAATTAACTTCTTCATCCAAGGTGTCGCTAAAAACACGGTTTCTGAAGGCCAGATTGCTGCATTCGCAATGGCTATCTTTTTTAATGAAATGACGATGCCAGAACGTATCGCACTAACATGTGCAATGCGTGATTCAGGCATGGTGATTGATTGGAGCCACATGAACTTTGATGGCCCAATCGTTGATAAACACTCTACTGGTGGTGTTGGTGACGTAACTTCCCTGATGCTTGGCCCTATGGTGGCAGCATGTGGCGGTTTCGTCCCTATGATCTCTGGTCGTGGTTTAGGCCACACTGGCGGTACACTAGATAAACTAGAATCTATCCCTGGTTACAACATTACGCCAACCAACGATGTGTTTGGTGCAGTAACCAAAGAAGCTGGTGTGGCGATTATCGGTCAAACAGGCGATCTAGCACCAGCTGACAAGCGCGTTTATGCGACTCGTGATATCACAGCAACAGTCGATAACATCTCGCTAATCACGGCTTCAATCCTATCTAAGAAATTGGCTGCTGGCCTTGATTCTCTAGTGATGGACGTAAAAGTCGGTTCAGGCGCATTCATGCCAACGTATGAAGCCTCTGAAGAACTTGCGAAATCTATCGTGGCAGTAGCAAACGGTGCTGGCACTAAAACAACAGCAATCCTAACGGACATGAACCAAGTTCTAGCGTCTTCAGCGGGTAACGCAGTTGAAGTCCGTGAAGCGGTTCAATTCTTAACAGGCGAATACCGTAACCCACGCTTGTTAGAGATCACTCTAGCATCGTGTGCTGAAATGCTTGTGCTGGGTAACCTAGCTAAAGATTCAGACGAAGCGCGTGAAAAACTGATGGCAGTACTGGATAACGGTAAAGCAGCAGAGTGCTTCGGTAAAATGGTAGCGGGCCTTGGTGGTCCAGTTGATTTCGTAACGAACTACGATAACTACCTAGAAAAAGCAGACATTATTAAGCCAGTGTACGCACTTGAAAGCGGTGTGGTATCAGCAATGGATACTCGTGCAATTGGTATGGCTGTGGTTGGTATGGGCGGCGGTCGTCGCGTAGCAACTGACAGCATTGATTACGCAGTCGGTTTTGATCACTTCATTCGTCTTGGCGAAGTAGCAAGTGAAGAGAAGCCATTAGCAATGATTCATGCTCGCAACGAACAACAGTGGCAAGAAGCTGCAACAGCATTACAAAATGCAATCACTGTGGGCGGAGAATATACAGCAACGCCAGACGTTTACCGTCAGATTCGTTCTGAAGACGTGTAAATAACAGGTATCGGTATACCTCGCGTATACCGATAAACAGAGTTCTGGAGCAAAGAGCAATAAGTTGGTGAAGAAAATGAAAAGAGCATTTATTTTAGTTTTAGATTCATTCGGTATCGGTGAAACAGCGGATGCAGACAAATTTGGTGATGTAGGTTCTGACACTATGGGCCACATCGCAGATCATTGTGACCAAGGTCTTGCAGACAATGCAGATCGTAAAGGTTCACTGACACTGCCAAACCTGTCTAAGCTAGGTCTAGCGATGGCTCACAAAGAGTCTACAGGTCGTTTTGCTCCTGGTATGGATGCAGACGCTGAGATCATTGGCGCTTACGGTCACGCTGCTGAGCTGTCTTCTGGTAAAGACACGCCATCAGGTCACTGGGAAATCGCGGGTGTTCCTGTACTGTTTGACTGGGGCTACTTCACCGACAAAGAGAATAGCTTTCCAAAAGAACTGACTGACCGCATCCTTGAGCGTGCAGGCCTGTCTGGTTTCTTGGGTAACTGCCACTCATCTGGTACGGAAATCCTAGATAACCTAGGTGAAGAGCACATGAAGACTGGCTTGCCTATCTTCTATACTTCTGCAGACTCTGTTTTCCAGATCGCTTGTCACGAAGAGACATTCGGCCTGCAAAACCTATTAGACCTGTGTCAGATTGCTCGTGAAGAGCTAGAAGATTACAACATTGGTCGTGTTATCGCTCGTCCGTTCATTGGCCCAGGTAAAGGTCAATTCGAACGTACTGGTAACCGTCGTGACCTTTCTGTTGAGCCACCTGCAGCCACCATTCTTCAGAAGTTGGTTGATGAGAAGGGCGGTAACGTTCACTCAATCGGTAAGATCTCTGATATCTATGCGGGTTGTGGCATCACTCAGAAAACCAAAGCAACAGGTATCCCTGCGCTATTTGAAGCAACCAAAGAAGCGATCAATGAAGCGGGCGACAACACTATCGTGTTCACTAACTTTGTTGATTTCGACTCAGCTTATGGCCACCGCCGTGATGTTGCTGGTTACGCAGCGGCACTTGAGTACTTCGATGGTCGCATCAATGAAATCATCGAAATGATGAAAGAAGATGATGTACTTATCCTAACTGCAGACCACGGTTGTGATCCGACATGGCCAGGTACAGACCATACTCGTGAGCACATCCCTGTGATTGTTTACGGTCAGAAGGTTCCAGCCGGTTCTTTAGGCCGTCGCGATACCTTCGCTGATATCGGTCAAAGCTTAGCGTCATACTTTGGTACATCGCCAATGGGACACGGTACAAGCTTTCTATAATAGTTAACGAAGAGAGAGGGAAACCTCTCTCTTCTTTTTTTGTTTTGAGATTAAGGATATTTTCAATGGCTACTCCACATATTAATGCTGAAATGGGTGATTTCGCTGACGTAGTTTTAATGCCAGGCGACCCGCTACGTGCTAAATACATCGCTGAAACCTTCTTAGAAGAAGTGGTTCAAGTGTGCGACGTTCGCAACATGTTTGGTTACACCGGTACTTACAAAGGTCGTAAGGTTTCGGTAATGGGACACGGTATGGGCATTCCATCTTGTTCTATTTACGCGACTGAGCTGATCAAAGACTTTGGTGTGAAGAAGATCATTCGTGTGGGCAGTTGTGGTGCAGTGAGCGAAGATATCAAAGTGCGTGATGTGGTGATCGGCATGGGCGCATGTACTGACTCTAAAGTGAACCGTATTCGCTTTAAAGGTCATGACTTTGCAGCTATTGCGGATTACAAAATGGTGCGCGCGGCAGAAGATGCAGCCAAAGCTCGCGGTGTCGGCGTAAAAGTCGGTAACCTGTTCTCGGCTGAGTTGTTCTACACGCCAGATCCAGAGATGTTCGAAGTAATGGACAAATACGGTATTGTTGGCGTAGAGATGGAAGCTGCAGGTATCTATGGTGTATGTGCTGAATACGGCGCAAAAGCTCTAACGATTTGTACTGTTTCTGATCACATCAAGACCGGTGAGCAAACCACATCAGATGAACGTCAAACGACTTTCAACGACATGATGGTTATCGCATTAGACTCAGTGTTGCTTGGTGACCAAGAATAATATTTATTTGTCTTAGCTTAGTAAGTTAACAGATAACAAAAAGCCCCGTTGCTGCCTGAGCGTCGGGGCTTTTTATTGGATCTTTGGAGTTTAGTCGTTATGAGCTTACATTCTTCAACAGTAAGTTCTCACCAGACTTAGTCGGTCTTCTGCGAATCAGCATGATGAACAACACGCCACTCACAAACCCCATCAACACCATACCGATCATGTAGCGATCACTTTTACGGTAGTGGTGATCAGAAATCGCCGTCATCTTACCTGTTTCAAAAGTCACTCGAATAAAGCCGATGATCGTTTTCTCTGGAGAATAAATAGGTTCGACTAATTGTTGTCTGCCGATACTTGCTGTTGAAAGTGGCGTATCCAAGCCTAGAACCTCGCGTACCGAGAGGGCTTTTTCACTCGAAGCCAGTCGAATACCCTCTGCATCATAGATGGTGGTATCGAACACCAGTCGGTCTTGAGATAGCTGGTTAGTCAGATCAAGTAATCGCTCTTGGTCTTGTTGCGTGATCATCTTGCTTGCTGAAAGTGATGCCTGAGAGATAAGCAGCTTGGTAAGAGTTTCCAACTGTTTTGCTTGGATCTTCTCGTTACCTTTACTGATCACGACCGTATTTTTAATCGTTACAACGAACATGGTAGCCAACAAAATGAGGGCTAGCATTCGTAAAGCGTTACGTATTGAGAACAATGATTCATTCATGTTTCACGAAGCCTGAAATAAACAAATGTTATGATTAAGACATATTGAGACTTGCGTTTTCAAATTGCAATAGGTTAACGTTTAGCATAGTTAATTAGGAATCATACACATGGACGCTCAGAAATATCTGCCGATTAAAAGGCATACAACATTATTAACTCGACTCCCCGAGACTCGTTTCGCTTCTCAACTCGCTAAGGCAAAGGCCAACTGGATTGTATTTGGCGAGTACCTATCTCCACAATATTTTGATGACATCGACTTTTTCACTGGCACTTACAACACCATTCTTGATACGTGGAAAGTTGGGCATTATGAAGTGGCACTAATGTCTGGAAACTTAACGCCGCTACATGAAGAAATCCTACAGGCTCTAAAGCTTGATTATGCTTGCCTTAGCGAGGTCCCAGACTTATCTAAGCCAGGTTTGATTGTGATGGATATGGATTCCACAGCGATTCAAATTGAATGTATTGATGAAATAGCAAAGCTAGCGGGTGTTGGAGAGCTAGTCTCTGAAATCACAGAGCGAGCAATGCAAGGTGAGCTCGATTTCGAACAAAGCCTACGCCAAAGAGTGGGAGCACTGAAAGGTGCGGATGAGTCGATATTAGAGCAAGTGCGTCAGTCTTTGCCATTCATGCCAGACTTGGTCGGACTGGTGAATACTCTGAACAAACTTGGTTGGAAAACGGCGATTGCATCAGGTGGCTTTACTTACTTCTCTGACTACCTGAAAGATACCCTTGATCTTGACCACGCTCAGTCAAACACGCTTGAGATCGTCAATGGTAAGTTGACGGGTGAAGTCTTAGGTGATGTTGTTTCGGCGCAGACCAAAGCGGATATCTTGGTAGAGTTGGCTGAAGAGTACGAATTGGAACTGCACAATACCGTTGCCGTTGGTGATGGTGCCAATGACTTGGTGATGATGGGCTCTGCAGGTTTAGGCATTGCCTACCACGCAAAACCAAAAGTAGAGCAGCAAGCTCAAACTGCTGTGCGTTACGCAGGTTTAGGCGGGGTGCTGTGTATCTTGTCGGGTGTATTGGCTAAGCAACAGAAGATCAGCTGGCAAGCGAAGCCTTAGGGGGCTCCCTAAGTGCTATTGGCTATGTATCTTATTTAGCAATAGTGGCTCAGATACAAAAAAGCAGGCTATCAGTCTGCTTTTTCTATTTTAAGTTAAGATGCGGTTCGAAGTTAGCGTGTTAGCTCCAATCGAATCAGCACTTCATCGGTAATGTCTTCAATCTCACCATAGCCGATAAAAGCGGTGATCTCGTTCTCTAGCTTTTTCGCTTGGTGCATGCTAATTCGTGCCAGTTCTTCTAAGTCCGATTGGAACAAGGTGGTCAATGGGTTAAAGATTGGCGCGGTTGTAACACGCAGCACATACACATCACCTAAGTGCTGCGCCTTCTTAATGAATAAGATGCGTTCTTTTGCCGAAGCGAAATCTTTCACGAGCTTGGTATGCACCGATTGGATCTTGTCACCAAACTTTACCGCAGCAATATAGACGTCATGATGTTTAGGCTCTGCGCCTTCGATTCTTTTCATTGGCTCAGCCAGTAATGAGCTAGTGTGACCCTTAAATATTGGCTCTAGTGAGAACTTTTGGTTGTGTCCAAGCTTAGCCAGTAACGTTAGGTGCTTATTCAGTGGGAAATTCACACCAATGATCTTACAGCGCAGCGTTGAGCTTGGCTTATCAATGAAGATCGGGTTACTGACCATCTTGCTTAGCAATATATTGTGCAACGATTCTAGCAACGAGTTCGTTGGCAGTATCTCTTGCTTCTTAATCAGTTTGCTTTGATTTTGGTCGATAAGCCCCTTAAGGAAAGCGATGGTACGCATTGTCTTGGTATTCTCGGCAATAACCAATTGCACGTTACGGCCATTCGGGCTCACTCGAATTACATGGTAAGGCACCGTGCTCAGTGGCAGGTTCTTGTCATAGAGCTGCAGTTCATTGAAGTTCACTAATACCGGATCATTAATCTTGAGTACCATCGGGTGTTCAAGGCTAATGCTCAGTCCACGCTTCGAGATATCTAAGGTGTGTCCGTTCGCCGCGGCGCCATCTTGTGATGTCAGTTGCAACGGTGACTTAAATTGGTATCTCGGCTCTTTACGACGAGTTTGAGAATCAAAGTAGATGCTTTGAATATTGCCTACGACAGTACGCGGGTGACGGAAGCGGTTCAATTCACTGCTTGGAATGCGTGGCTTTTCACTCAAAAGATAGTCAGCTGCACTTTCGTAATCGCCGATCTCTTGTAAAATTCCGCAATGCGTCAGTTGAGCTGAGCTTTGAGCCAGCGTATCCGAGTGTTTAGCTAATGCTTGTCGCTCGGTGTCTGAAAGTTCGAAAACCGAGAACTTGAACGCCTTCCAACTTTTACGTTTACCACCGATGTGCCAGAACAGTTGTCTTTGTTCACGAGAGGCTTCAGGCAGCATCATTGAATAGAACAAGGTCTTGCTTTGGTGTTCATGGGTAAAAGAGTAGATAACGTTACTGGTTCCCTTCACTCCTGGTTTCGCCAGCAGGTTCATACGTTGCTCGTTGAACAGGGTGCCCAGCGCTTGTTGATTACGCTCGTCGTGCCAGTATTGCCATAACGGGTGGTTGTTATCCGTCAGTAGGGCAAGCTTGAGTTCGCTACCGCTGAAGAACAAAGGCAGGTTACAGGTATGTTTTAGGTAGGTGTGTTCGATGCCTCGTGTACGAGTTCTAATGATCCTATCTTGGTTCTCATGGCTGGTTTTCTTACTGGTGCTATTTAAAGACTCATCAAGCAAACGAGCCACAATATTATTGTCGCTAACCTTGATGGTTCTTAGAAATTTGACCGCGTTGTTCTCGTATGATTCATCGATACCCAGAACACGAAATTCAACTGCTTGATTAACATCGTTTTCTTGGGACTTTTCGATAAGCTCTGAGAACTTAACGCTGATGATTTCACCGAGGTTGTATCGAAAGGCGCTCGGCACCTTGAACTTTGCACCCGACGGGGAGATATCAACCGTTACACCATGTAGGCTTTGCCCTTTCGATGTGGTGATCTCAACCTGCGAGCTAATCTTGAGTCTGTTCTCTTGACGCTTTAAGTCGTAACCTAGGTTAATAGCTTCCGCTTCATACGGGCTATTGGCGCTAGTAATATCGAGGTTACCTTGAGAAGACGTTTTAACAACGCTCAGAGGCTGAGTTCGCGGAGTCATGACTAGCTCCCATGCGCCTTCTGTGTAACCCTTAAACTTTTTAGTACCACGTTGGTATGCGTTTAACGCGATGTCATCGAGCCAGTGCTTACGGCCGTCTAACGTGAACTGACGACATTCATTATCAATGCGCCCACGTAAATCAATGCTCTTTGTACACGGAGCCATGATACGATTCAGTTCCATTTTAACCAGCAGTTTTAGAGACGGAGATTCGCCTTCTGTCATTTGAGAAAGAAGGAATTCGAAATCTTCGGCGTGGTAGGCCGGGATAAGACGTTCTGCTACAGATAGAATTTCAGATTGTTGCATACTTTTCTTGTTAGAATGGACGGTGCATTTATGTTATCGACTAGTTTAAATCGATCTTTAAGTATAAGTGGTATGACTGCAACGTTTATTTTCACCCGTACGGTCAAATAAGTCACAAATTGACAACATCATTGTGTAACTGAGTAAATTATTGAGGTTTTATGGCTAAGGCAAAACGAGCTTATGTGTGTAATGACTGTGGTGCTGACTTTCCACGTTGGCAGGGGCAGTGCAACGCATGTGGTGCTTGGAACACGATTACAGAAGTTAGACTAGCGGCTTCACCTCAAGTTGCGCGTAATGAACGACTCAGTGGTGGTTATGCGGGTGGCACAACAGAATCTTCGGTTCAAACCCTCTCAGAGATTGATCTGCAAGAAGTCCCTCGCTTTAGTAGCGGTTTCAAAGAGCTCGACCGCGTACTTGGTGGCGGTGTCGTTCCTGGCGCTGCGATTCTGATCGGTGGTAACCCAGGGGCGGGTAAATCAACGCTATTGTTGCAGACCATGTGTCAGCTCTCTTCTCAACTGCCGACTCTTTATGTGACAGGGGAAGAATCCCTACAGCAGGTTGCAATGCGCGCCTCTCGACTTGGGTTACCAAAAGAGCACTTAAAAATGCTCTCTGAAACCAACGTCGACAAAATCTGTCAGGTCGCAGAGAAAGAGCAACCTAAGATCATGGTTATCGACTCGATCCAAGTTATGCATGTTGCTGATGTTCAATCATCGCCAGGGAGTGTTGCTCAAGTTCGTGAGTCAGCAACCGCACTAACGCGCTATGCGAAACAGAATAACGTTGCTGTGTTCTTAGTGGGACACGTAACTAAAGACGGTACTCTGGCTGGCCCCAAGGTACTTGAACACATTATTGACTGTTCCGTGCTGTTAGATGGCGGAACCGATAGCCGCTTTAGAACGCTACGTAGCCACAAAAACCGTTTTGGTGCGGTTAATGAGTTGGGTGTGTTTGCAATGACAGGCCAAGGCCTGAAAGAAGTCAGCAATCCATCCGCTATTTTCTTGTCTCGCGGTGAAGAAGAAACCTCAGGCAGTTCCGTGATGGTGGTTTGGGAAGGGACGCGTCCACTTCTTGTTGAAATCCAAGCGCTGGTGGACTATTCGCAGCTGGCAAACCCGCGTCGTGTCGCTGTCGGCCTAGAGCAAAATAGGCTTTCGTTGTTATTAGCGGTGCTGCATAAACACGGCGGCTTACAAATGGCTGACCAAGATGTGTTTGTGAATGTCGTCGGTGGTGTTAAAGTAACCGAAACCAGTGCTGATCTTGCGTTGGTGATGGCTCTACTTTCAAGTTTCAGAGATCGCGCATTACCAAAAGATGTGGTGGTATTTGGCGAAGTAGGCCTAGCGGGTGAGATTCGACCGGTACCGAGTGGGCAAGAGCGTCTTAATGAGGCATTTAAACACGGCTTCAAGAAAGCGATTGTACCAGCGGCTAACATGCCTAAGGGGGGTATTCCTGGAATGCAGATCCATGGCGTGAAAAAATTATCAGAAGCAATTAATGCTTTTGATGAGTTGTAATTGAGCTCACTTCAGCTACTCTATACAGCAGAAATTCAGTCTAACTTAAACGCCAATTGCGCTTTAGATTAGCACTAAACTAAACAATCATTTAGATTGTTTCTACAGATTGCCTTTTTTTATATGTTAGAAAAAGGCAAAGTTTTTTAGTCCCAAATGCATGCAAAGCTATCAGTCTTCACAGATTGTGATATACTCTGCGCGCATTTTATATCCTATTAACAGAGTAAGACAATGGCAGATTTATCGAAATACAGAAACATTGGTATTTTCGCGCACGTTGATGCGGGTAAAACAACTACCACTGAGCGTATCCTTAAGCTAACTGGTCAAATCCACAAGACTGGTGAAGTACATGATGGCGAATCAACTACTGACTTCATGGAACAGGAAGCTGAGCGCGGTATTACTATCCAATCAGCAGCTGTAAGCTGTTTCTGGAACGGTCACCGTCTAAACGTTATCGATACTCCTGGACACGTTGACTTCACAGTTGAAGTATACCGTTCTCTTAAAGTACTTGATGGCGGTATCGGTGTATTCTGTGGTTCTGGTGGTGTTGAACCTCAATCAGAAACTAACTGGCGCTACGCTAACGAATCAGAAGTATCTCGTCTGATCTTCGTTAACAAACTAGACCGTATGGGTGCAGATTTCTACAACGTTGTTGACCAAGTTAAAAACGTTCTAGGTGCTACTCCTCTAGTTATGGTTCTACCAATCGGCCGCGAAGATGAATTCGTGGGTGTTGTAGACCTTCTAAGCCGTAAAGCATACGTTTGGGATGACACTGGTCTTCCTGAAAACTACGAAATTCTAGATGTTCCTGCGGACATGGTAGATGACGTAGAGCAATACCGTGAAGAGCTAATCGAAACTGCTGTAGAGCAAGACGATGACCTAATGGAAGCTTACATGGAAGGTGAAGAGCCTTCTATCGAAGACGTTAAGCGTTGTATCCGTAAAGGTACTCGTGACCTAGCATTCTTCCCAACTTTCTGTGGTTCTGCATTCAAGAACAAGGGCGTACAAATCGTTCTTGACGCTGTTGTAGATTACCTACCTTCTCCAACTGAAGTTGATCCTCAACCTCTAATGGACGAGAACGGCGAAGAAACTGGCGAACACGCTATCGTTTCTACAGATGAAACTTTCAAAGCGCTTGCATTCAAAATCATGGATGACCGTTTTGGTGCTCTAACTTTCGTTCGTATTTACTCTGGTAAACTGAACAAAGGTGACACGATTCTTAACTCATTCACTGGCAAAACAGAACGTGTTGGCCGTATGGTTGAGATGCAAGCTGATGACCGTAACGAACTAACTAGCGCACAAGCTGGTGACATCATTGCGATCGTTGGTATGAAGAACGTGCAAACTGGTCACACTCTATGTGATCCTAAGCACCAAGTAACGCTTGAGCCAATGGTATTCCCAACTCCAGTAATCTCAATCGCTGTATCTCCAAAAGATAAAGGCGGTTCTGAGAAAATGGGTATCGCGATCGGTAAAATGGTTGCAGAAGATCCATCTTTCCAAGTTGAGACTGACGAAGAAACTGGCGAAACTATCCTGAAAGGTATGGGTGAACTTCACCTAGACATCAAGGTAGATATCCTTAAGCGTACATACGGCGTTGACCTAACTGTAGGTGCTCCTCAAGTTGCTTACCGTGAAACTATTACTCAAGCAATTGAAGATAGCTACACGCACAAGAAGCAATCTGGTGGTTCTGGTCAATTCGGTAAGATCGATTACCGTATCAAACCAGGCGAAGCAGGTTCTGGCTTCAAGTTCAACTCTGTAGTTGTGGGCGGTAACGTTCCTAAAGAATTCTGGCCTGCAGTTGAGAAAGGCTTCGCATCTATGATGGAAAACGGCGTACTAGCTGGCTTCCCAACTCTAGACGTTGAAGTTGAACTTTTCGATGGTGGTTTCCACGCAGTCGATTCATCTGCTATCGCATTTGAAATCGCAGCGAAAGGCGCATTCCGTCAATCTATGCCTAAAGCTGGCGCGCAACTTCTTGAGCCAATCATGAACGTTGACGTGTTCACTCCAGACGATCACGTTGGTGATGTTATCGGTGACCTTAACCGTCGTCGTGGCATGATCAAAGATCAACAAGCTGGCGTTACTGGTGTTCGTATTAAAGCTGACGTACCTCTTTCTGAGATGTTCGGTTACATCGGTCACCTACGTACTATCACTTCTGGTCGTGGCCAATTCTCTATGGAATTCGCACAATACGCACCATGTCCAACTAACGTTGCTGACGAAGTGATTGCAAAAGTTAAAGCAGAAAAAGAAGCTGGTAAGTAATTAGCCCTTTTCTCAATTAGCTAAAAAAGCCCCGCAAGTGAAAGCTTGCGGGGCTTTTTGTATTTAGGGGTAAACTATTTAAGTTCATAGGTTTAGGTACATAAAACCATAAAGGCGAATGAATTATTACAATAAAGCCCTCTTATTTACTCACGGCATTACCGTTACTTTTAATGTTATGGTGTCAGAGTAAATCCCCGCCCGCGCGAAATCAGTGTTACCTACCTTTACTCGTAGCGGAATGTTTTTTCTATTGAGTTGTTGAGTACTTGGAACAGCAGAGCGAGAGTATCGGCTAACGTTCGCATTGTTCACGGTAAGCTGATAAGGGATTTGGTTTTCATGTTCTTGGGAATGTCTTAGTTTTCCATAGCGCTGTGATACTTCAATTTGAACATTAGCATTTGATATCAGAAGGAAATTCGTAGAGTAAGATTGATTGGTCGTGAGCTCTCCAAGAAGAAAACGATATTTGTTTTTACCTCTATTAACTAAATTAGAGTCCGCTGTGTCAGGGGAAAATGATACAAATGGGGCGACAGTTAAAGCGACCTTTTGAGTTTTGCGATATGTCTTATTTTCCTGCTTAAATTGGACATGGGCAGTACCATTGTAAGTGTTTGCATGCGCGACTTTCGCTTGTTCAACCTGTAACCAAAATTTCGTTATTTGCCCTTCAAGCGGAATAATCACCCCTTTACCTGACGCATAAGACAGTTGTGAAAAGCTTCTATTGAGAACTTTAATCGGCAACTTAGCATTGCTTCCTGCAGAGATAAACTGCTGGCTATTTTTGTTGTGTAGGTAAAAGGTAACGAACCTTGGTTGGCAGTTCTCTCTATTTTTCGCAAACTCGATATACATCGGTATGTAAGCGTTCATATCGCGCTTATAAGTAATATTGCTATTGTCTATTTTTATCGCCCAGTGATTAGCGCAATCGGCAAGCAGGGTAGGCGAGAACCACATTAGGCTTATTGCTATCAGTAGTCCTTTCATTGTGGACCTCCTTTTAGGTAAATATCAGGTAGGTAGATAAGGTTCTTATTGGTCTCCGGAATCTCAACCTGAGTATTTTCAAATGGGGTGATTTGTAGTGTATATAGGCCTGACGCTATATTTTCTAATACAAACCGACCACTTCGGTTGGTGAATAATTCATATGTTTTTTCTTCAGACGTAAATTTACCGACCTTGAGAGCAATGGCTTGGCCATCAGAGCTGTAAAGCTGCCCAATAATAGTTTTAGAGGCTTCTGACCCTACATAGATCAAATGGCCAGTTTGTGCTCCTGGGGTGATTTCATGCAAATAATCACCGATGTTATAACCTATAGGTGCTTCGGGAGAATCAACGTAAACGTTAGAAGCTTGGTGAGAACTGAGCCGTACGGCATTACTGAATGACTTCGTGGCGACGGCTTCAGCCGGTTGCTCGGCGAATGCATTTATCTCTACATCGGCATCTAATGTGTCATGAACTTTGACGATGGCGATGGGCCCGTTAATTGGGCGCGACCAGGTGGCAGCACCACTGGTGAACGTTAAAGAAGTGCTTCCTCGCAGAGCGGCAGTTTGGAAGGCATCACTATTGTCAGACTCATTGTGAGAGACTTCGCTTTCTAAATTAAAGCGGTTACCAATATAGTCCGCTTCCAAACCATAACGTTGAGTCGAAGATGTGCCCTCAGTTGTCAGTGCATAGCCATAGCTGCCTGCATAAACATCGGTATTTTTTTCAAACTGAGCTCGGTAAGAGTCTGGTTCATTTGAATAAGATGCGCTGGCATTGTAATCACCATTTTCTGAGGTCCAGTCCCAATCAAAAGAGAATAGATAGCGCTCTTCATTGATATTGTCATTGGGGTCGTCTTCTTGCTCTACGCCAAAAGTCATTGTGATGCTGTCCCATACCCAAGACAGCTCTCCCGACCCTAACCAACGAGGTTGTAGATCATCAAACTCTTCGTAGCTGCCGTTAAAAATGAGAGTGAAATTGTATGGCATGGATATGGAGTATCGAGCGTTAGTACTGTAACCCGTATCACCAACATCCGTTTGCCACGGTAGCGTATAATAGTTGTCTTGGTATTCGTAGCTTAGTTGGAGGTTTGGTGAACCATAGCTTTGGCTACCCCAAATTTGATGCGAGTAATCAATGCTATAAATAGAACCGACAGCATTGTTGAATGCATTGTTTTGTCCACTGACTCGAAATGCTATGTTGCCAAGATCAGTACCAAAGGTAGATATAATACCGAGCTGCTGGCCATCGGGGTGATACAAGCCATTAACACCAACGGTCGTTGTGTCTGACAATCCATAGTCGTAAAAACCATTCGTTACCCATTGATCTTTGTCATAAGAAAACTTTTGGTCAATAAAAGAAGAGACTAGCCCACTATAGAAACCAAAGTCAGAGATACCAGCTCGAAGTAAGCGGGAGTTAAAAAACTGGCTATAAATAATGGTATCAGTACGACCAGATTGATACGTCAGCTCAAGACGAATGTCGTTGTTACCCGAACTTAATGGGAAGTCATCTAAGGAGTAGCGTCCTGGAGGAAGGCGAATTTCACTGTAGAAAGCGTCATTAATATAAATCTCTACATTAGCACTTTCATTAAGAACTAAAGGTTGTGTTCCGCCATTTTGGATATTCCTTGTAGGTTGTAAATCTTGGTAGAGCCTTTCAAATGCAACTCCGCCGTTTGCTACACTAGGGATATGTCCAGCGTTGGTGTTCGTTATATCTCCAAGTGTAAGTCGCCACGGGTATTGAGGTTTATCTATAAAAAGTCGGAACTCTCCTCGGTATAAGTCACTCGATACATTATTCCCGCCATCAACAAAAAGAGGAAGATCAATATTGACTCCCTCAACCCCTCCAATATTGGCAAAATTGAGCCATTGTATCTCCCAATCTTGCAGTTCATCGTTGTTGAGTTGTGTGTACTCTGTAGAAAGGTTAAAGCTGTTCTGCCACACCCAAAATGCAGGCTCCGAGTAATTCGCTAGGTCATAAGAGCCTGTGAAGTTTATATCGTAAATTTTGTTTTTGTCAGTATCGATGGCAAGATTAATGCTGAGTTGGGTAGGGTCATAGGTAGCATTTATCCCTAAACGAGACAGCTGATCTAAAGTGATGGTTGGAGATGAAAATTGAGTGAGTGACTGGATCGTTTCGTCGGTAACAATATCGGCAAGTAATGTTTTTAAAGACTCGACTTCAAGGCTGCGAATTGTTTGCCCATCAGATTCTGCAATCACTTCCCCAATCGACAGATCGCCTCTTGATACCGGGAAAGGGAAACTCCAAAACTGTTCAGCAACAGAGGTATTGAAGAGAAATACGATGAGTAGCAGTAGATCGCGACTTTTCATGACTACCTCGGTATCAGTGTAGGACCTCTAATCGCAGCATTAATCGTTACTGACACTTATGCTTTTAATTGAATTGAGAGCTTCTGGGAATTCATACGTCATTGTGCGAGAAGGCATAACGTAGTCGCTATAACGACCTCTGTTTAGGTTACTCCATGTTACAACGGTTTGATTTTTCCCGGATAAGGTGAAATTTAGGGTGCTGAGGTCTAGCACTCTGCTTCCGGTGTTCTTAACGATTAGAGAGTGATCCTTTTCGAAAGTAACTAGGGCCTCTGGGGTGCTGCCTACTGGTGAGACAAACACTAACGTTGCAAATTCAAGTAGCATAGTTACATTACTTTCTTCGTCTACGTCATCTTCAAATTCCAACTGGGTGAAGATAACTCGATACGTCACTGTTTTATCGATTGGACCGCTTGGCATAAATCTAACTCGGAACAGTTGAGATTGATTTGCTTTGACAATCGCTTGAGGGGGAAGAATTAAAAATTCATCTTCTGCTGGAGTGAGAGTTTCGACATTGTCAGCATCTCGTTCCATCTTGAACACAGTGGCTTCAACGGCAATGGAGTACTCTTCAGGATTCGTAATGGTGTAATTATCTTGAGTATTTTTCCCTCTGTCTTCCAGTTCTAGATACATGGGGCTGACTTCATAAGCGCTAGTTAGTTGGCTAAAAAAAGCGGTTAGCATCAACAATGTTAATCTTAACATAGACATCCTCTGTAATTTTGGCCTTGAACAATAGGTTCAAGGCCATAGACATAATTATTGTGCTGTTAATCTAAATTTGATCTTACCTTTATAAGTACCAGCTCTTGCAAACCCTGCGTCTTCTGGGGTTACTTGTACTTCATGTCGACTAACCGCATTAGCCAAGTGAGCAGAAGTTGAACCTAATGTGAAGGTATCCATTGTTTGCCCTTGGGTTAATGAGCCCACACTACCGATATTAACAGCATATGCGATGGTTTCAGATCCATTGTGGTTGCCAACGCCCTTAAAGTCTTTTTTAGTAACCTTAACATCTAAGTTGTCACCATAATTACACCAAGCTCTTAGGTGGCCAACGGTTACTGCATTATTGACCGACTGGTTTGTTATGTTCAGTGCTGTTTGGCGAGCATTTTGAAGAACGTCACTAACGGCAAAGTTTTTACCCACGCGCAACAAACATCGTTTAGGCACTTTGCCTTGTAACTTAATTTCGTTCTTACTTACTTTACTAAGGTTGTCAAAATTAATATGTGTCCAAGCTGCGTTAGCTCCGAAAGTCATACTAGAAATCATCGCTGCCAAAATTAGTTTTTTCATCATTCAATCCCTCGTTAGTTGAGATGCATACCCGTGCATCACCTCTAAAGACTACGAGGGAACAGTTAGTCAAACCTCATCACATGGAGTGAAAAATATCGTTTGCATAGGGTGAGTTTAGAATGAGTTTTGTTATATTCCACTGTTCTTGTGATCTTATTGTGTCGGCTCCTAATTGGAGTTTTTTACCTGAGCAAGAAGTTCATATCTGGATCGTAAGTTTAATTTACGAAGTAAGTTTGATGAGTGAGTTTTCACTGTATTGATACTCACGTGTTGCTGAGATGCTATCTGAGAGTTTGAAAGCCCCTTTAGCATCAATGTGCAGGTATCCCTTTCCTTTTTAGTTAACTCTTTGTAATTAATTATATTTTCGCAAGCTGATTCATAGTTGGGTTCATTGCTTTGATAGGAAGAAACCAGTTTATTTAATACTGACCTTGGGAACCATATATCTTCTTGATAAACAGATAAAATTGCTTTCGATATAAACTCAAAGTGCTGACCGACTTGCCCTGAAAAGCCTTTCTCTAGCCATACTGTAGAGGTATTGTCATTTACATTGACTGCTAACCAAAATTCGTTTCTTTCATGTAGGATAAATCCGTATCTTTTGGGGCATGGCATTGTTTGAATATCAAATAAAACAACCGTTTCAGGTTCAAGTTTAGGTACTTGCACAAAGCATTGAGAATGAGTGATTTGCGCACTAGGAATAGATACCGAAAGTAGGTCTTTTATCACCCTATAGTATGAATTATTGCGGGTAAGGACATGAATGTCTAACGCGAGTTCAGAATCAACTTCCATGATTGACCTCTCTATTTACTCGTACACAAAATCTTTATTAATCGGTAGGTTAATGGGGAGTTATCCCACTGTCTCTGATTCAATAATATTAGTATTGATTGAGCATTATTCAATGGAATGGATGTGCTATTTGTTTTAAGTATTGAATTTCAAAGAGATATAATAAAATAGAATGAAATACGCACCAATGGGTTCATACTTTAGTACTGTAAATGGTGCGTTTGTTAAAGGTGGGGACTAGCTAGTTTTCAGTTGGATGTAGATCTGCTCTACTTTAGTACGAGCCCAGTCTGTTTTACGCAAAAACTTTAAGCTAGATTTAATGCTCGGGTCTTTTTTGAAACAGTTGATGTTCACCATGTAACTCAACTCTTCCCAACCGTAATGCTCAACCAATTCAGTCAGTAGCTTCTGCAATGTGATACCGTGAAGTGGGTTATTTTCTTGTGTCATGAGATGTTCTCGCCATTTATTTGAGCCCAGTATATCAGTTTCGCTTTATGAATTATCAGACCATTTAAGCTCGTAATCTGTCTCGATAATAGAAAGCTCTTCTCGACCTTTATTTCCAAATAACTGAACCTGACTTTGTATCCAAGCTTCAAAGCGTTTGATTTTCTCGCGATGAAAGTATCCAGCAGGCGCACATAGGAAGTAATTGTATTTGGGCTTAAGTGCGATGTTACCTATCCGTACCAGCTTCTTTTCCTGCAAATACCGATAAACCAAGCTGTGCTTAACCAGTGCGACACCTTGAACGGATAGCGCACCTTCCAAAACAAAATGCGAACCATCAAATTGCAGTGATGAGCGTCCTGCTTTCGCTCCCACAACATCTAACCATAGATTCCAATCCATATCAGGCCAGCGGTCTTCAATTAGCTCTGCTTTGTGTAGATCGTCGATGTCATAAATACCATGCTTCTCTTGATAGATAGGGTGGCAAACAGGGTAAACGATTTCGTCCATTAACCAACGAGATTCAATGTTTGGGTAGTTACCATGACCATATCGGACACAGACATCGACAGCCGAGTCTTCAAAGGTAACCAGTTTGTTGGTCGGTTCTATTAACATCGATAAATCTGGATGGCGGTCGCGGAAGTCGCCAATTCTAGGCACTAACCAATGTTGTGCAAAAGAGGGCACGGTAGAAATCGACAATTGAGTGGGATTGGGGTCTTGGTTTATTCGTCTTATCCCATCTTGAATATGAGCAAAGCCTTTCTTCGCTTGCAGATAGAGCACTTCACCTTCATGAGTTAATACTATTTTTCGGTGTTGGCGAATAAACAGGTCTGCGCCTAACCATTCTTCAAGTTGGCGAATTTGTTGGCTGACTGCTGCAGCCGTAACAAATAGCTTTTCTGCTGCGAGCTTAAAACTGCCAGTTTCAGCCGCGGTATAAAAATAATAGATCCCTTGGAATGGTGGGGTTCGTTCGCTCACATTAGTTTTCCTTAACTGAATGCCAGTATCTATCGTTTGTCGCCAATGCGTTGTTGGTCGATTATTGACCATAAGAAAGCAGAGCGTCAATAGGAGAACGATTATGAACACGATAACCGCGACATCAAATACTCATCATTCATTCTTATCACTGTTATCAGGTAAGAAATTCTATTCTAAATTTAGGACTTATCTTCAGAATCGTAGAACGAGAAAACACCTAGCTGAGCTATCGGATCATTTACTTGAAGATGTTGGTATTACCCGAGGCCAGGCTAATGAAGAGATGAGAAAATATTTTTGGGAATAACTAAACTTCACGCACATAACTCTTTCAATATAAAAGGAGTTACGTGAACGCGGAGTGTGATAGTAATGCTGAGTTATCTTTGCAAAGCCAAAGCCAAATCTAAAGTTTAGCTCTTAGATATTTCAGACACTTCTTCATGCAACCACTCAGTAAATGCCTCTATACGCTCTTTTCTCGGCGAGCTAGGGTCAAAACATAAGTTCACCTGAACACCAGGTGTCATGCCAATATCAAAGGGCTTCACTAGCAAGCCGCGTTCAATGAAGTCACCAGCTAAGCTGTCTGTTGCCAAGCAAACCCCATGTCCCGCCATGACCGTGGTTAACCCCATATCAAAGGTGCCTACTTCCATCCACTGAATGGTGCTGCTTTGAGTCGATATGTTTGCTTGCCTAAACCATTCCTCCCAAGGGAAACAACCGCTATCAAACTGAATCAGCCAACATTTGAGGAGTTGTTCAGGTGATGTGAAGTTCAAAGAGTTTGCGAGTTCAGGAGAACAAAAAGGGTAAACCGGTTCGTTGATTAGCATCTCAAGAGTCAAGCCTTCTTCAACGCATAGATCTTCGCCTTGTCGAATAGCCACATCAATCTCACCATGTTTTAAATTTGGGGTATCACACCCTGTTAGTATCTTAATTGGGATCTCTGGGTGCTTTACCGAGAACTTCCACAACCTAGGCAGTAACCAACGAGAAGCAAAAGAAGGGGGACTTCTAACAACAAGCAGCCCTTGAATAGGTTCTGATTGGATCTTATTTAACCCAAGCAGAACTTCTTGAAATCCATCAGAGACATGTCTAAAAAGTGTGTGCCCTTCATGCGTCAAAGTCATTGCACGCCCCTTACGAATAAAGAGCTTACATCCAACCTGTTCTTCTAACTGTCGAATCTTCTGGCTGACTGCTGCCTGAGTGACGAACAGCTCTTCAGCCGCTTTACTGTAATTGCTCAAGCGTGCTGCAACTTCAAAGTAACGGAGGCCTGAAAGGTGACGCAGTCTATTGTCCATAATCTCAGCTTATAGTTCTTGTTAATAATGGTTGTTCGATTATCGAACAGGTTGTTTTCATAATAGCGATAAATAAACAGGGAATACAAGAGAGAGAACATGAAAGCAATAACCTGTTGGGTCGGAATATTTGTTACTCAGGTACTTAAAATCAATGATAATACTAAGGTGAGGAAGGGGGCTGAATCTAGACAAGTTGTTTGCTTGGAATCGTTAAATTATCGAATGAGAAAGGATGTCGGTTTAGATTGCGAGAGTAGTAATGCTGCGGATTATACTAAGTACTTATAATGTGAACTTACAAAAAAGGAGCCGTACTGGCTCCTGCTCGATTTTGACTACTCTTCCCAAACCACGAGTTTATCTTTCGGCCAGTTATGACCCACTTCGTGATATTTCTGCTCAAGGATATGTCGCTTTATCTTAAGCGTTGGGGTTAACACGCCATTCTCAATGCTCCACGGTTCCTTAATCATCAATACACCTTTGATCTTCTCGTGTGAAGCGAGTTGTTCGTTCATCTTCTCGATAACACGCTTGGTCGTTTTCTCATAACGAGCTCGATCAAAATTAGGGAAGTCGTGTGGAACGACAAGTAGAATAGGGCCAGGTAAGCCTAAGCCTATCAAACACATCATTTCTACGCGGCTGTATTCAAAGAGTTTGTTCTCGATCGGAACGGGAGCAACAAACTTACCTTTCGCGGTTTTGAAGGTATCCTTCTTACGTCCACGAATCGTTAGGTAGCCTTCGCTGTCTATATCCCCGATGTCTCCTGTATGAAGCCAACCTTCTGAGTTAAAAGATTCTTGGGTCGCAATATCATTCTTGTAGTAACCAGAGAATAAGCCTTTGCCTCGAACTAGAATCTCTTCATCTTCAGCTATCTTGAGTTCGATCCCAGGGCCGGCATTACCGACCGTACCAATTTTATCGGCTCTGAATGGATAATTGAGCGTGCTGTAGGCGAAAGACTCTGTCATGCCCCAAGCCTCGGTAATGTGTAAACCAACGCTTTCGTACCATGCGAGCAGAGCTGGTGATACTGGCGCTGAGCCACAGCCGAGAACACGCGCTTGGTCTAACCCTAAACCATCAGCAAGCTTCTTCTTAATGATGTTGTTAATAAACGGAATCTTAAGTAAGAAGTTCAGTTTTTTCTGTGGCAACTTGTCTTGGATTCGCTGCTGGAACAGAGTCCATAAACGAGGAACCGAAATAAACAGTGTAGGGCGATGCATTTTCACATCATCAATAAAGGTGTCTAAAGATTCAGGGAAAGCTGTAACCACGCCCCCCATTACTGAAGAGCCAAAGATGTAAACGCGTTCTGTAATATGAGCAAGCGGTAGGTAAGAAAATAGGCGGTCGCCAGGTTGGATTCCAATATGGTCAATCAACCTTTGAACAGACCAAGTAAACGCGCCGTAGGTGAGCATCGCGCCTTTTGGTAATCCTGATGTACCCGATGTATAAACCAATGACATGAGCTTATCGTCGTGGTGCTGAGGTCGTTTACTTGAGGGTTCGTGTGTTTCGATGAGCTGCTCGAATGTGTGTTGGCATTTCGCGGCACTATCGTAAGGTAGTGAGATACTGACCAAGCTCGGGTTGTCATCGAGTACTTGTTGAGTCGCCTTAGGATCGTCAAGCTTACCTGCGATCACAATCTTACTTTCACTGTGTTCAATACAGTATTGAATGGTATCTGCACCAGCTGTTGGAAAGATTGGGACGCTGACAAAATCTCCTAACATCATGGCAAGATCACAGATAAACCACTCTGCACAGTTTTTTGAAACGAGAGCGACTCGATCGCCTGGTAGGGCTCCGAGTCCTTCTAATGCTGACGCCAGTTTTAGTGCTTTGTCGGCCACTTCTTTATAAGTGAATTCAACAAATTGGCGGTTAATTATTTGTTTTAGATAGACTTCATTTGGGCGTTCTTCTGCCCATTTTAAAATCATGTCATTGGGTGTAGGGAGAGCTGTTGCTTGTTCTTGGCTAAACTCGTTAGGCTGAATCATTGTCTAACTCCATGTTTTTCGCTAAGTTATTTTTGTTAAAATCATGTTAAATGTACCATGATTTTTTCTTTTAGGGAGTAAAATTAGCGTTTTCTGTTATCCGTGCAGGCACGTCTGTAACTTGCGGGCGTTACTCCCGTCCTTTTCTTAAAGATTCTTGAAAAATACGACACATCCTTGTATCCACATTGATAAGAAATGACAGCGATTTTTGATTCGGTATCGGCTTCGATTAACTTCTTGGCTAATAAGATTCGTTTATCGCACACAAAGTCTCTAAAGCTTACTCCAAAGTGTAGATGAAACTTCTTAGAAAAGTAGGTGGTTGAACAATGGCATTTTTCAGCGATCTCTGTTTCTCTTATCTCTTTGTTGATGTTGTCCATAACAAAGTTAACGACTTCAGAGGTAAACAACTTTGCAGGTAGTTGATTATTGTTGTTGGTATCTCGGTCGAGATCGAAGTGAGGATCGAAGATATGTTGCGTTTTAGTCTTAAGTTCTTCGAATGTACTGGTCAGATGTTTACTGTTTGTTTCGATAGTAAAGAATATATTCTTATGATTTCGAACGATATTAGGTAACGGTTTTGAGCAAATAATAACTATTCTTTTATTTAGGTTCTCACAAATAGCCAAAGCCATTGTAAGTAGTTGAAGTTTATCTGGCTTATTCAATATAAAAAACACTAACCTTACATCTAAGTTACTGATTATAGATATATCTTGTCCAAAGTTTTCAATAGGAAAGTAGTGGCTTATTTTATTGATAATAACAGCGTTAAAATCACTATTATTATCTGACAATAAAGGTGTTACTACTTTCATATAAATACCAACTCTATTTCATATTCAATTGTAAGTTTAAAAATAGATAAATTACTATTTGTAATAATTAGATTAGAAGTACCACAAAAAAGTGCAAGTGAATGGCAAAAAAATCCTAACCGAATGTGTGACTCACCTCTAGATTTACTTTACAGGTAAACAAAGCCTGATACGTAAATCAAGGAGAGGTTATCATGGATAAGTTTTTGAATAATTGTAAAGAATTCATGAAAGATGAAGAAGGGTTGACTGTTATCGAGTACGTAATCGGTGCAGCATTATTGGTATTAGGTCTAACAACTGTATTCTCAGGTTTAGGAAATACACTGGCAAATAAATTAAACACTATTGTTGCTAATGTTGGTACTACCACTTCGGGTGGTTGATACTATCATGGATAAGAAAAGAGTAAGACAGCAAAAAGGGCTTACTACGGTCGAATACGTGATTGGTGCTGCTTCACTTGTTCTTGCTGTTGGGTTCGTTTTTTCTGGAATGGCAACAGCCTTACTTAGTAAGTTCCAGAGTATTATATCGAGTGTATAAATAGAAAATATGATTAATGAGCCTTCTGCTTTTTGGGCGTTACTAATTGCAGTTTCGGTATACGATGTTGAGAAGCATCGTATACCTAATAAAATATTGACTCTTCTTTTGTTTGTTTATTTTTTGTCAATGTTTGATAGCAATTATACGTTGGATTTTTTCCTGTCTTCATTAGCAGGGTTTGTCGTACTTTTTGGGTTTGGTTTGCTTTTGTATTTTATGAGAGCGATGTCTGCAGGTGATGTGAAGTTATTGGGTGTTGTGGGATTGTATCTTGGGTGGGGACAAATACTTGATGCATCGTACTTTATTTTACTTGCTTCCGGGATGATCGGGACTTTTTATTTGCTGTATAACTATGCTAACTCGAGTAGTGTCAGTGTCAAAGGTTATTTTCAAAATAAACTTATTTTATTGGGTGGTGTTTCACCAGTAGAAAATAAAGATGATAGTTTTCATAATCGATACTTAAATAAAGTGACAATGCCTTTTGCCCCCTCTGTTGTCATAGGATTAGCGATGTATAGCTATTTTAATTAAAGCTGTTGTTGGTAAGCTTTGTGGAGAGGAATAATATATGGATATTATAGGGCGTACTGCTCCAACAACTTTGAAGCCTCAAATTTCAGCGCCAAGTGTACCTACATCTATTGAGATGCTGGGAGTTCCTGAAGTTGTTGTCGAAAACCTTGTTCTTAAGCACTTGTCAGCTTATCCAAAGTCGGATGTTTTAGAGCTTTCTAACTATTTGTGTGTCGTGACACATATTGTTGAAAGTGCTTTGGCCGTTTTAAGAAAAAAATCACTCATCGAAGTTTTCCAACCCGCAACAGATCTTACTCTTTCATCTGCATCTCACAGTCATGTCCGTTATTCCCTTTCTGAGAAAGGACTTGAAGAAGCTGATCTTGCCTTTAAACGTGATGCTTATTTAGGTCCCGCACCTGTTTCACTCACTCAATATAGTGACGTGGTAAAACAACAAGACCTGAGAGCAGAGCTAGTGACTCGGCCGCATGTTGAGGCTGCACTGGATGATGTATATGGTGTCGACAAAATGATTTCGGTATTGGGGCCTGCAATCAATTCTGGACGTGCGTTGTTGCTGTATGGGCATGCAGGGACGGGTAAAACATTTGTCGCAAGCCGTATTGTGAATGCTTTGCACACATCTGTATTTATTCCCTATGCAGTCTATGCATTAGGTAACATTATCAAGGTGTTCTCGGCGCAACATCACAAACCGTTGGATAACAACGGCAGCGATCAAAGTATCTCCCTCAAAGATCAATACGACAAGCGTTGGCTTAATTGTGAAAGACCAAATATCCAAGTTGGGGGGGAACTGACAATGGATATGCTTGAAGTGAATCATTCAGAAAATAGTCGAGTCTGGTTAGCACCAGTTCAAATGATGGCAAACAATGGGATCTTTATCATTGATGACCTTGGTCGTCAGCCCATGCCGGTAGATGCGCTTCTTAACCGTTGGATTGTACCGATGGAGTACTCATTCGACTATTTGTCGCTGCCTAATGGCCAGCAGATAACGATGCCATTTGTATTAACTCTTGCCTTTTCTACCAATCTAAACCCTAAGAAAATAAGCGATCCTGCCTTTTTACGTCGTTTAGGTTACAAGATTGAATTCAAGCCACTTAATCAGCGAGATTATGAAGCTTTATGGATGAGCGTCGTTGCTGATAAAGAGGTAGAGCTTCAAGACGGTTTTTTTGAGCGTTTGTCTCAAATGCACACGCTTTTGAAAGTGCCACTTTTCCCATGTTTACCGAAAGATCTCGTTGGTATAAGCAAAGACATTCTTTCGTTTGAGCAACTCCCACCTGTTATCACATTCGATATTCTTTCCATGGCATGGGAAGTTTATTTTACCTCTGATGGACACGAGGAAGAGAATAATGAATAAGAGTCAAGTTTTCCTACTGTTTTTACTGTCCGTAGTATTCGGCTTAGCGGCTGTATTTTTTGCTAAGCAATGGATGGATGATCAAGTTCAGCCAACCGTTGAAGTTGAAACGATAGAGCGTCACCCCGTTGTTGTGGCGTCTCAAGAAATAGAAGCCGGAACTATTATCGAGGAGCAGTTCTTAACCACAAGATTGATGGAAGTTGATTGGATTAATGAAAATAACTACTCGGATAAAGCGGAGCTAATTGGCAAGGTTGTTGCGAATACTATCTATGCCGGAGAGGTACTTCACAAGTTACGTTTTACCGTTCCCGGTGAAGGTTCGACACTTGCGGCACTTATTCCTGAGAACAAGCGAGCAGTGACGATTCGAGTGGATGATGTTATTGGTGTGGCAGGTTTCTTATTGCCGGGTAATAAGGTTGATATTCTCAATACCGTTTCTTACGGAAAAAATTCTGCGGCGACTCAAACAGTATTAAAAGACATTAAGGTGTTGGCGGTTGACCAAACAGCCAGAACCAAAGAAAACAGTCCGATTATCGTTCGTGCGGTAACACTTGAGATGACGCCGAAAGAGGCCGAGAAACTTCTCACGGCTAAAAGTAAAGGCAGTATTCAGCTGACTTTGAGAAACCCACATGAAGTTGAGAAAAAAGTGGTTCGTCGATATGTGCCTAGACCAAGTGTCACCATTATCAAAGGCACAGAAACATCTAATGTGCGCGTCAAGGATTGAGGTGAAATATGAGAATATTAATTGCGTGTGTTTTGAGCCTGATTTGTATTTCGACGGCCAGTGTCGCGGCGTTACAAACGGGAAAAACAGTCACGGTTCCACATCATAAATCTACGCATGTAGTACTGTCGGGAAAAGCGGCGAAGGTTTCTCTTGGTGATCCTGCAGTTTTAGATATTGTAATTTTAAAATCAAATGAAGTGTTTTTAATTGGTAAAAAATTAGGTGCGACAAACCTCATGGCTTGGGATTCACGAGGTCAGTTAATTGAGTCTATTAACATTGAGGTTACCCATGATCTTAATAGCCTCAAAGCTAAATTATATGAGTTCCTTCCTGATGAAACTATCGAGGTGCACAGTGCTCAGAATCGTTTATTGCTGAGTGGTCAGGTCAGTAATCAACAACAAATGAATGTGGCGATGCGAATCGCAGAAACCTATTCGTCGGGGCAGGCTGCTGACGAATCAAAAGAAAGCGGAAGTGAACAAGCTGCAGCGACAGGTGTTATTAACTTAATGTCTATTGGTGGTGCCCAACAAGTCATGTTAGAGGTAACTGTTGCTGAGGTTCAACGAAGCTTGGTAAGAAAGTTTGATGCGAACTTCCATTTCTTCCAAACCAGTGGGTCTGACTTTTCTTGGGGGGCGTCTTCAGTCCCCGCGGGGGTGTTAGGCGCGACTCCAATTTTCAATATTCCTACCTCTACTGATTACGGCATTCTAGGCTCTTTCATCGATAGTAATACCTTGTTTACTTTCGCATTGGATGTCGCGAAACAAAATGGTGTGGCGAAAGTTTTGGCTGAACCGAACTTAACCGCACTAAGCGGTTCCAAGGCTGAGTTTTTAGCCGGTGGTGAATTTCCTATCCCTGTGCCTGACGACGACGGTATTACCATTGAATACAAAGAATATGGGGTCGGTTTAAAGTTTATCCCGACGGTGCTTAGTGATAAAAAAATCAATCTGAATTTGGCTGTTGATGTCAGTGAAATAGCTAACAGTAGTTCGCTAACCATTGACCCTGGAACTACCAATGCGACTTACTTCATTCCACCGATTACGCGTCGTAGTGCATCTTCAACACTTGAGTTAGCAGATGGCCAAACTATCGGTATTGCGGGGTTGTTGAGTGAGAATGTTAGGGACATCAGTAACAAGATGCCAGGTTTTGGGGATGTGCCGATTTTAGGCCAGCTTTTCAATAGCCAAGAGTATGTATCTGGTGAAACCGAACTGGTTATTCTTGTGACTCCAAGACTTGCTAAACCAATCGATCGCACGAAAGTGACACTACCAACGGACGCTTTCGTCGACCCTAATGACTTGGAATACTACTTATTAGGTCGAAGTGCTTACATCGCTGAACCGTCCGAATCCACTTCAGAGCAGTCTCAATCGGCACAGGCCGTATCGCCAACAGATGGTGGTAGTGAAGGCTCATTTGGTCATGATTTATAAGGAGATAGATATGATTAGAATAATGATGGTCTCTCTCGTGATGGTGTTAGTTGGTTGTGCTAATGATGCCCGTCTAGGGCATTCCGTAGCACTAGTGAAAACAGAACAAACGTATAACCCTAATGCGACCCAAGAGAATTTACTCGAAGTACCAGATGGTACAGGGGAGCGGATGCAGGCTGGTTACGACCGATATGTTGGCAGAGGTGAAAATGATCTGTCCGGAAGCAGTAGTAGCCAGATCCTAGAAGATTTTAACTAAATCTGGAGGTACTCACATGTTGTATCGAGTATCACAAAGCCCTAAAAAGCAACAAGGCTTAGTTGTGGTGATGATTACTGCTGCCTTGTTGGTTTTTCTAGCGGTCTCAGCGCTAGCTATAGATATAAACCATATGGTTGTAAATAAAACGCGCTTACAAAATGCAGTTGATTCTGCAGCGCTGGCTGCCGCAACCATATTAGACAACAGCAAAGATAAAGATGCGGTAGACGCGGAGGTCGGTACGGCGCTTAATGCCATGGCGGCTTCAACAGGGAATCAAGAAATCGATTTCTCTACCGCTTCTATAAGCATTGATTATTCGAATGACCCACAGGATTTTACTGGCACGGCGACGTTCGGTGCAAGTGATGATGTTTATGTGCGAGTTCGCGTGGATGCACTAGAGATGGATGAATTTTTCATTCATATGTTTGGTCTTGATAAGGCAGTATCAGCAAGTGCCGTTGCTGGCCCCAGCTCAGGTCAAGATGTAGTTAATAACGTTGTCCCCATTGGTGTTTGTATTGGTGATGGCACTTCGGATAACGATATTGCTCCAGAAGATGGCTATCACGATGTGACAGGTGAAGAGATAGTTAATGTATTTGGCTATGAAGTCGGCACCGTTCATGCTCTTAAAGTAGGGGATAACAAACTATCTGAAATGGGTAATGGTAATTATCACCTATTGGATTTCGGCTCTGGTGGTAAAACAGTTAAAGAAGGTTTAGGCGGTAGTTATGACCAACCAGTTAAAATTGGTGAAGATATCACAACCAAACCAGGTGGCACGGTTGGCCCTACGGGCGATGGTCTAAACACTCGTTTTGGTGATTATGGTGGTGGTTTATCGGCATCTGATTACCCTTCAGATTATGTAACCACAGAACCTACCAATGAAATCACGATTGATGCCAGTACGGGAGAGATCGATTCTGACGGAAGTTATACCTATGCTCAATATGAGTCAGATACCAACGCCTGCATAGCAAGCGGTGGTTCTGGGTGTGCATCTAATGGTGTTGCTTGGCGAAGAATTTTACCGATCCCTATGGTTGATTGCTCAGGTAAAAGTGGTGGTGCAACCGACTTTACCGTGAACAAAATTGGCTGTTTTTTCTTGTTGCAAAAAGCACCAACTAACAACTCAGGTACACCCGCTGTTTTTGGTGAGTTTATCCATTCTTGCAGTGTTGCTGGTGGCTCTGGTAGTACAACGTCGACAACGGAAGGGACTTATAAGATTGTTCTGTATAAGGACCCCAATAGTGGGGAGTCTTGATCATGAAGCAATCTAATCAAGTTCAACAGGGGTTTGCTGCTGTAGAGATGGTCATCGCGACTCCTGTTTTACTGTTTTTTCTAGTATTAGTTCTAGAGCTTGGCAATATTCTTGTTCACTACAATGTGATATCGAAGTCAGTACAAAATGGCGCTCGTTATGCGGTTAGTGAAGTGTATGGAACCATTGGTGGAACCATCGCTCCGACGTCTGAGATTCAGAATGTCGTGGTCTATGGTCAGAACAGTGCGGGGACAGCTGTACTATCTTCATTGACGACATCGGATGTGACCGTAACCCCTCCTTCAGGCGATAGTTATGTACGAGTTAGTGTGACGTACGATTATGTTCCACTTTTCTTGTCTATTCCTTTTTCGAATGAGAGTTTTGCTGTTCCATTAAGTGTGACTTCTGTGATGAGGGTGCTGTGATGATAAGGCTTAAAAGAAGTATTAAAGGGCTGGCCATTATTGAGTTCACTCTGGTCTCATCGCTAATTTTTCTACTGCTTTTTCTCATTTTAGCATTGGGTGCCTATATATTTTCGCTGCAAATGGTCAGTGAAGCGACTAGGAAGGCTGCTAGATTGGCGACGGTATGTTACGTCCTAGATAGAGACAATATTGCGGGAATGGTGGTGAATGATATTCCTCTTGTTGGATTTACTAATGCGAATTTAGAAGTGGCTTACTTAGACGCGAGCGGGGTAGAGATTGCTTCTGATTTTGAAGCGAACTTCGGTGATATTAAATTTGTGCGTGCTAGGGCTACGGGTTATGGCATTCAGCTAATCAGTAACCTAAGCTTTTTAGGAAATAGTGGATTTTTAGCCGCCCCTGCGTTTGAAACAATACTGCCAGCAGAAAGTTTGGGAGTGGTGAGGCCTGAAACTGAAACTAGCACTAACATATGGAATAGATGCCCATAAGCGGTTATTTAAAAGGAGATGAATATATGGGGGAAGCGATCAAAATAACGCCAAATGAAAACGATAAGGATATGGCCCGTTTAAGAACGAATCTAAAGGTTTGGTTAGTCTACAGCACTGACGCCTTTCATTCGCATATGAGTCAAGAACTAAAAAAATGCCGAAATGTTCATGTGACCTCGTTTTCTCTTGCGGCAATGAGTGAAGAATACCTAAAAAGTGCAGATGTCCCAGAGCTTATTTTCGTTGAAGCTAATGGGAACTGGGCTCAAAAAATGGTTGAGTTGCAAGGGTATGATTTATCTTTAGAAGACAAGGACTTGTCTTTGGTTGTGCTCGGTGATGAAAGTGATAATGGGTCACTAAAAATCGCACTGCGTTTAGGCGCTTCAGATTTCTTGTCTCACAATGTGACCCTCACCGATTTACTTCCACTTTTAAAGAAAACGGCGTCTGAGAAGCTTGAGAACTCGAGTTACGGTGAGTTTATTTTATTCTTGAACACTAAAGGAGGGATGGGAGCAACCACCTTAGCGTTAAATACTGCCATTGAGATGGCCACGCAGCACCCTAACGAAGTGCTTTTACTCGATATCGATCTTCAATTTGGCGTGATACCTGATTATTTGAATATAACACCCACTTATAGTGTTTCGGATGCGATCAACAGTTCTAATGATTTGGATGAAATGTCTCTGGGTTCTTTGGTAAATAAACATGAATCGGGTCTCCATGTTCTAAGCTTCAAACATGAAAATAATGCTGATGATTTCGAGCAGGCACAGAAAATAGGTCGACTACTTCCTATATTACGTCGCTTTTATCCTTACGTGGTTATTGACCTGTCTAGAGGGTTAGATCATGTATTTGCATCTGCGATATCACCAGCAACTAAAGTGCTTCTGGTTTTACAGCAGAGTTTAGTGTCAGTAAAAAACACAAGTAGATTAATTAAGTCTCTGAAGTTTGAGTATGGCTTACAAAGCGACGCAATAGAGGTAATCCTTAATCGTTACGAAAAACGACATTCTATTAAGTTAAAAGACATTGAGCAGGCGGTGGGCAATCACGATATCCACCTGATGCCTAATGATTTTAAAGTGGCGCTAGAGAGTGCCAATTTGGGGCAGCCGTTAGTTCAGTCGAGAAAGAAAAGCTCAATTACTCGCTCTATCATCGATTTGTCTCATGTTCTATCACCACCAGAGCAAGAAGAAAAAGGGTGGTTGAAAAAGTTGTTTTCATAATGGGTTGATGAAAAGTAAACACGAGGGATTGTGATGTTCTTTAAACGAAAAAATGTAAATCCAGAGTTTGAAAAAAAAGTAGAACAGATTTCGCATGATTCAGAAGATGCCAATCCTGTTGACCGTTTATCCAATGTTGAGGCGTCTAGTCACTCTAGGAATATAGAAGCGAGCGTTGAGAAGGAAAAAGCAATTGATGAGGCTCGAAAGGTTTTAGAGCAGGAACTATCAATCAAACACTTCTTTCACAAGCAGTTGCTTGAAACGTTAGACTTAGGATTACTTTCGAGCTTGGAGAAAGAGCGCGCTAAGCTAGATTTGCACGAAGCGATCGTACAGCTAATGGCTGAAGATGGTAGCCATGCTCTGAGCGCAGAAGGTCGTAAACGAGTTATCAAGCAAATAGAAGATGAGGTTTTTGGTCTTGGTCCGTTAGAGCCCCTATTAGCCGATCAAACTGTGTCGGATATATTGGTTAACGGCCCTAAAAGTGTTTACGTTGAGCGAAGAGGTAAACTCGAAAAAACGCCCTATACTTTTCTCGATGATCGCCATCTAAGAAACATTATCGACCGTATCGTCAGTCAGGTTGGTCGTCGCATAGATGAAGCGTCACCTATGGTAGATGCCCGTCTAGTTGATGGGTCTCGTGTGAACGCTATTATCCCTCCTCTTGCGCTTGATGGTCCTTCTGTTTCTATCCGTCGTTTTGCTGTCGATCGTTTAACGATGGATAACCTGATTGACTACAATTCAGTTTCGCCTCAAATGGCTAAATTTGTTGAAGCTGCTGTTAAAGGCGAACTCAATATATTGATTTCAGGTGGTACAGGTTCAGGAAAAACCACTACATTAAACATCTTCTCTGGTTTCATTCCTCGAGATCAGCGAATTATTACCATAGAAGACTCGGCGGAATTACAACTTCAACAACCTCATGTAATTCGGTTAGAAACCCGACCTGCCAACCTGGAAGGTAAGGGAGAAATCAGTCAGCGAGAATTGGTTAAAAACACCTTGCGTATGCGACCTGACCGAATTGTGGTTGGGGAGGTGCGTGGTAGCGAAGCTGTTGACATGTTAGCGGCGATGAATACTGGTCATGATGGCTCTCTTGCTACCATTCACGCGAATACCCCTCGTGATGCCTTGAGTCGTGTCGAAAACATGTTCTCGATGGCAGGGTGGAACATATCGACCAAAAACTTACGAGCTCAAATCGCTTCGGCTATCCACCTTGTTGTTCAAATGGAACGCCAAGAAGATGGTAAGCGTCGTATGGTGAGTATTCAAGAGATCAACGGCATGGAAGGTGAAGTGATTACGATGTCTGAAATATTCCGTTTTCAGCGTAAAGGTATTGATGAAAACGGCAATATTATCGGTTATTTCACGGCAACGGGGGTTGTGCCTCAATACCATGACCAGTTAGTCAAACGTGGACTCGATCTGCCTTTCGAGCTCTTTAGTGAGACCAAAGGTTAAGGAGAGATTATGGACAATGTAAGCGTTTCATTAGGTCTATTGTTTATCGCAGTACTTTTTATTTCCCAAGCGTTGTTGTTACCTGCTGCGGGTAAAAAAGCGAAGCATAAAGAGTTGTCTCGTCGCTTAAAAGAGACGCAACGTAATATCGATGCAGAGAGTTTGTCACTACTCAAAGAACACTATAACAAAGAACTTTCCCCGTTGGATCGTAAGCTTATTGTTATCTCTTTCTTCGCGGGTTTGAAAAAAATGTTGGAACTCGCAGGTATGAAAGTGGCGTTAAGCCGGTTCTTACTGATTGTTTCTCTTTGCGCTGTATTGCTCTCATTGATATCGATAATGACCAACCAAGTGTGGTTCATAAGTGTCGCGGCATTCATCTTTGTTTGGGTTATTGCTTACCTATTTGTGCAACATCGAGTGACTTATCGAATGGCTCGATTCGAAGAACAACTTCCTGAAGCGTTGGATATTATTCGACGTGCCTTACAAGCAGGGCAACCGCTCGTTCAATCATTTAATGAGGTAGGCGAAGAGCTTCCGGACCCAATCGGTACCGAATTTAAGAACACCTATAACTTACTTAATTACGGTTATGATTTACGTCTAGCGATTTTACAGATGACAGAACGAGTACCAACCGTATCAATGCTGGCTTTTTCTAGTGCCGTAATGTTGCAAAAAGAGACTGGGGGTAACCTATCTGAGAACTTACAAAAGGTATCTGAAGTACTTAGAGCGCGTTTTAAATTGGAAAGGAAGGTAAAAACACTCTCTGCTGAAAGTCGTTTATCAGCATGGATCTTAACGTTATCCCCTTTTGGTTTGTTTTTCGCATTGCGGGTGGCTAGTCCCGAGTATATCGAACCACTTTATAAAGATCCGCGCGGTTTATCGATGGTCAGTGTCGGTATTGTTCTTTTGGCCATCGGGGCCTTGTGGATTAAAAAGATCATCAGCATAGAGATTTAACTTATGGAACTACTCAATATTGAAGTCTGGAAGCAGATGCTAGAAGAATTTGGGATCAGCTCTCAGGTGGTTATTTATGCGATGATTTTGCTCACTACTGTCTTGTTAACATTGACGGTTGGGTTTCTATTTTTAGGTGCACGATCTCCTTTAGACAGGAAGCTAAGACAAATATCTGAAGAGGGAAGTACGGATGGAAGGAAGCCCTATGATTTCTCAAATACGCTTGAATCATTAAGCCCTTTTATAAGTAAAGGGAACAAAAAGGATAATGAAACTTACTCAGAAAAGCTGATGCATGCTGGGTTCCATGAGAAGAATGCTTTGTCTGTTTTCTATGCGTTGAAAGTGCTGTCGAGCTTAGTCGGTGTTATCGCTGCTTTTATGGTTTATTACATCTCCTTGGGTGGCAGTTACAATAATTTATTGATTATGACGTGTGTTTTTCTAGGGACTTTTACGCCTAATATTGTACTGAGCAAGCTGCAAAAAGAACGTCAGAAAAAAATAAGAAATGGTGTCCCTGATGCGCTTGATCTTCTTGTTGTGTGTACCGAATCTGGGCTTGGTTTTAATGCTGCACTTGGTCGTGTTGCATCAGAGCTCTATGTCTCTCAGCCGGAGCTTGCGGATGAACTTGAGACTGTGTTTGCTAAAATTCAAGCGGGTGTCACCATGCCTGATGCACTTCGGCAACTTATCGAACGAACGGGTTTAGTCGAACTAGAAGGCTTGGTTTCTTTGCTTTCTCATGCATCGAGAATGGGGGGAAGCTTAGCGCAAACGCTACGTGATTATACGGAAGATTTTCGAGATAAACGCCAGCAAGCGGCAGAAGAGGTGGCAGCTAAAATACCGACTAAAATGTTATTTCCTATGCTGATATTTATTTGGCCTTGTTTTTTCATTGTCGCACTTGGCCCAGGACTACTTATCGTAATGGACGCATTGAGTGCGCCGGGAGCAAGTTTATGATGTTATACCATAAGTTCCTTCTACTTTTTCTACCAATACTACTACTTGGTTGTGCCTCATCTGATGAACCAACGAATCAATTTGATGCGGAATTGTACTCAGGTAAACCGATAGATACGTTAACGAATGATGACCCTCCTTTGAGTGAGAAAGAAGCGATCATGCGTGGTGACGCAGCATTAAGGGACAACAACATCGATCTAGCCTTGTATGAATACATCCGCTCACTGTCTTTTCCTGAGCAAGAGTTTCACGACAAAACGCTGTTTACTATAGGTAAAATCCATTCATCTCGTGGCAACGCGGCGCTTGCCGAGAAAGCATATTTGGCGGCCTTAGATTTCAATCCAGCACATACCGAGGTACTGGAGGAATTAGGCGTTTTGTATACGAAGCAGCGACGAACGGATGAAGGTCGAAGTTATTTCTTTAAAGCGATTAATGCCGACCAAGTTCGTTTGAAAAGCAGTGAAACGATTAAAAACCACCAAGCGTTAAGCCAAAGTGAAGTCGCTAGCTTGAAGGTCGACAGTATGTCTCCTGCATCAGCATATATGGGAATTGGTGTGTTGGAAGATGTCGACGGAAAGCATCAGATAGCTCAAGAGTACTTCAAAAAGTCACTGCAGATAGACAAAAACTCATTCAAAGCTCTGTTGAATATGGGCTACTCCCATTACATGTACGGCAATTACAAGGAAGCGTATCAGTACACGCGTTCAGCTCTAGAGTTAGAACCAAATAGTGAGAAGGCCCAAAACAATCTAGCCCTCATTTATCTGGCTTCCGGTGATGTTAAGAAAGCCACTAATATGTTTATGCGACATATGGATACGCCTGAAGCGTTGAATAATGTAGGGTATTTCCTAATATTACAAGGTAAGCCGGATGAAGCCGTTCCTTACCTTCAGCAAGCAATAGACAAGAAACCATCGTATTACAGAGTTGCGAACGAAAACTTAAACAGAGCATTAGCGGAAGTGAGAGAGATGGAGCAATAGTCGTTTAAATTTTGGCTCAGTGAAAAGGATATTCATGTCGCCTAAAAGTGAGAGTTTTAATAAAGATATCATTGTTATCTCTGTCATCTGGCTAGTTTGTGCCACAGTGATCTTTATTTACAAGTGGGAGAGTGTTTCAGCTCTTAACCTGAATGACAATGACGACTATATGCGTTTTGTTCAATTTCAGGACTGGATGGCAACTGGACATTGGTACCTAGAGCCAATGAATAATTTTAATGCCGCTGACGGCATTGTTATTCATTGGTCTCGCTTTCCTGATTTAATCTTATCGCTCGTAGCTTTTCCATTGTTGTTTATCGTCGATGATAATCTTGCTTATACAATATCAATTTCTCTTGTCCCTCTGCTTTACTTGCTACTTCTTTCTCTGTCATGCTTTTACCTAGCTGACCACCTCTTCGGTGCCAAGTATCGCTTTATTAGCATGATGTTTGCGATTTCTTCGCCTTCAATTATCCATTTTTTACCCGGTTCTATTGATCATCATAATATTCAGCTGGTCTTTGCGGCCCTATTTCTAGCTTTAACGCCATTGAATCATGAGCAGTTGCGCCATGCGTGGCGTGTTTATGCGCAATCTATCTTGCTGTCTCTATCTTTATGGACGGGGCTTGATAATGTTTTGCTATTCATGTTTTTTTTCGCGATTTACACCGTGTATTACGGTCTTGTTCGCCATGAGTGGTTTGGCTATATCTCTAAGTTGTATGCGAGTTCCGCTCTGTTTGGGATTTGTGCGATTTTATTAAATCGGCCTTACGATGAGTTTTTTGTTTTTAAGTACGACGAAATATCATTTGTTCTCATCATCCTTTTCTTTTGTGGTTGGCTTTTCGTTAATGTTTATCATCGATTAATGAGTGAAGATAAAAGCCTACTGCAAAAGGTTTTACTGTTCGTATCGCTTGCTGTTTTATTTTTAATACCAGTGGCAGTGCTTTATCCATCACTTAGCAGTGCGTTGTTAATTGATTACCCTCCGATACTTAAAGTGTATTGGTTAGACCAAGTGACAGAAGCGAAATCGATCGTTAGATACGTCACAAGTCATGGTTTTTTCTCGATAGAGAATTACGCTTTGCTGGTGATTCCTGCCACGTTATATCCGCTGTTTAAGAACAAAAACGACCACTGCACAATTTTGTATCTCATCTTTATGTTCAATTTAGCTCTTGCGATCTTTTGGCAGATTAGAGTAATGAGGTTGTGTTTTGTGCTAGCGGCTCCCCTGCAAGCATATGTGATTCTTCAGTTAGCAGATTACATCCGTTCCTCCATCATAAAAGCGACCGTTATTATTTCTGGAGCACCACTAGCGGTCGCCTTTGTCATTCTCGCGTTGTCGCCAACCGAAGAAATTACAACTACTCTTGATAAAGAAGAGCAATCATTGAATATCTATAAGGTGTTAAAAGATAACGATATAAATTCGCACACCATACTCTCAGGGATCGAAACGGGGGCTCCAGTGTTGGCAAAGACGGATAATCGAATTATTGCTGCTCCTTACCATCGAAATATTGTTGGGAACCAATTTCTTATTGAAGTGATGCTAGAGGAAGATCTGAGCTTAGCCGAAAGGAAAATCATAGAGAAAAGCATCGATATCATTGTTATTGGCAATGACCCGCATTTGTTGATTTTAAAGGACTCGGCGAGCGAGGAGGCATTTATCAATAAGCTGTACAGCTCAGATACGCCAACTTGGTTAGATGTTGTGTACGACAATATTGAAAATGGGTACCGAGTGTTTCGAGTCAGGGAGAGTTCATGAAGAATCAAACCATAGCGGTGTTACTCCCGTGCTATAACGAAGCCGGAGCGGTTGGAAAAACGGTGGCTGACTTCCAACGTGCACTACCAAGTGCGACGATTTATGTGTACGACAATAACTCCACTGATGGCACGGTCGAAGAGGCGCTGCAAGCTGGTGCTGTTGTTCGCCATGAGTATCGTCAGGGCAAAGGTGAAGTCGTGCGACGGATGTTCTCAGATATTGATGCTGACATTTATATTATGGCTGATGGTGATGATACCTACGACGCCTCCATTAGCCCTACACTGATTGAACAACTGGTTACTGAACAGCTCGATATGATCATTGGCAGTCGAGATCGCTCTTCCGAGGCTTATCCTGCAGGACATATTTTGGGTAATAAGATGTTTTCGACTCTGATAAATAAAGGGTTCAATGCTCAATTGAATGACGTTTTCTCTGGCTATCGAGTGATGAGTCGCCGGTTTGTAAAAACGGTCCCTATTTTCAGCGACGGCTTTCAAATTGAGACGGAACTAACCGTGCATGCATTGCACCACAATATGTCGATCAAAGAAGTACCCACTCATTATCACTCAAGGCCTGAAGGCACGGCGAGTAAGCTGAATACATTGAGTGATGGGATCAAAATCCTCAACTTTATTTTGTTCCTGCTACGAGATGTAAAGCCGATGTTTTTTTTCGGTGCTTTGTCGGTGTTACTTTGCTCTCTCTCATTAGGATTAGGGATTCCCGTTATCCTCGATTTTATTGATACCGGGCTCGTTGAAAGAGTCCCGACAGCTATTCTGTCTAGTTCAATTGCACTTATCGCGGTGATGTCTTTCTTTTGCGGCTTGATACTCGACAACGTGTCGCGTGGCAGACGAGAGATGAGGATCCTTTCAATACTAACAAGTCACGATCACAAGCCATCTCAATAGGATTCAGGAATGAGAATAAACAAGGATGAAGATAAGGAGTGGCTCGATTATTTGTCCCGTTTTAGTGATGAATATGACGAGCGAGTCTACGAAAGCAGTACAACAGGCTATGTGATGAGGGCGGGGCATATAGCGTGTGAGAAGCCTTTCAGTAACAGAGAGCATTTCTCGAAGGTGCTAGAAGTGGGCTCAGGAACGGGTGAACACTTGAGACATGTTCAGCATAGTTTTGACGAGTATACGGTCAGTGATGGTGATTCAGCCGCACTTGAAGTGGCAAAAAAGCAACTCAGTAACACGAGTACTTATGACAAGCTCGTTTTTAATGTAACGAATGCACGAGCGTTAGACTTTGAAAGTAACAGTTTTGATCGTGTTATTGCGACACATATATTGGAACACCTTTATGAGCCTCATCTTGTGATTAAAGAATGGCTTAGGGTATTAAAGCCGGGCGGCACTTTGTCCATTTTGATTCCTACAGACCCAGGTATTGCATGGAAAGTTGGCCGTTATATGACGACAAGAAAACTTGGTGTGAAAAAGGGGTGGAACTACGATTACATTATGGCGAGAGAGCATGTTAACCCTTGCAATAATTTGATCGCCTTTTTAAAGTATTACCTTCCTGATAATAAACACTCTTTTTGGCCACTAAGCCCAATCCCGCTCATTGATTGCAATTTGTTTTTTAACTTCCATGGAATCAAACCTGCTAGTTAAAGGTTCGGCGGCTCCTGTCGTTCAGTCGTAAGCAAGAAGTTAGGTGTTCACTAACTTCTTGCTTCGGTTAGGTTGTTAGTTAGCAAAGCCAGTAAGAGCGCCGAATAGCATAAACGTGCCGACAAGCCCTACGATTGGCATCTTGACCGTTTTCAATAGCCACACACCTACGATGATCAGAGCGAAGTCTAAACCGCTACTAACCGCACTTGTGAAGATTGGCTGATACAGAGCCGCAAGTAGTAACCCGACTACAGCTGCATTGACACCTGTAAGTGCACCAGCAACTAATGGTTTACTTGCAATTGCTTGCCAGTTTTTCAGTACACCCAATAGCAATAAGAAGCCCGGTAAGAACACAGCAATCGTTGTGAGTAGTGCGCCTGTGATCGGTGCTGACGGCATCAATACATAACCTAAGTAAGTCGCGAGTGTAAACATAGGCCCAGGTACTGCTTGTGCTGCTGCATAACCTGTTAGGAAGGCATCTTGAGACAGTTGGTCGCCAATACCATTTTGTAGCAACGGAAGTACCACATGGCCGCCACCGAATACTAAGCTACCTGCTTGGTAGAATAGGCCAAACACTTCAATACCTTGAGAGTAAGCACTGAATAGAGGCAGACCAACCAATAACGCAACAAAAATCACGAGAGGCGTTACCGATATTTTTTGTGCTGAAGGTGTCGTTTTTAGCTCTTGAGACGTCAAGAACTTACTACCAACCATCGCTGAAAATAGAAGCACTAAAACTTGAGGCCAGATGCCTGGAATCAGTAGCAGAACAATCGCGGTGATCACACACAAGGCGGTCGCTATCTTTGATTGGCAAAAGTTCTTGTACATACCAAAGGTTGCATCAGCTACAACCACTACCGCTAACAACTTAAGCCCGTGAATGATTGAATTGAAAAGTGGTGCTTCCAATAGTTGGTTGCTCACTAACGCCAATATCAGCATCAGAATCACAGATGGGGAAGTGAAGCCGACAAATGCAGCAATAGCACCTGTTAATCCACCTTTCTTGTAGCCAACCGCAAAGCCAACCTGACTTGAACCTGGGCCCGGTAGAAATTGACTAAGAGCGACAATCTGCCCGTACTCTTCGTCGGACAACCAATTCAGTTTCTCAACAAAGGTTTTACGGAAGTAGCCAATATGTGCTGCTGGTCCACCAAAGCTAATCCAGCCAAGCCAAAAAAAGGTTTTAAAAATTGAAAGCATGATCGATTCCAGATAAATGTTTAGCGTAATTTAGGTGGAGTTGAACTATGATTCAAATTAATTATTTTAATTATAAATATGAATGAAATAGGTTGCTTGGTATGGCTGATTTTAATTGGAAAGGGATCGATCTTAACTTGTTGATTGCACTGCAGGCTTTGTATAAAACGAATAGCGTGAGTAAGGCTGCCGAGCGTTGTTATGTCAGCCAATCTGCGATGAGCCATAGCTTACAAAGGCTACGAAAGTTGTTTGATGACCCTTTGTTTGAGCGCGTAGGTAGCAAGATGGAGGCGACCGATCGAGCCATTGAACTATCAAGCACCGTGGACGCGCTACTGAATACCATCCAGTCTGAAGTTCTGTTATCTAAATCGTTTGATGCCGAGACCTATAAAGGGACTTGGAAGATTGGTCTCACTGATTATGCCGAGCAGATGTTCGCTCCAATAGTGTTTGACCTAATTAAGCAATCCTCTCCTTATTCCCAAGTGGCGTTGTTCAATGTAAACCGGAGTAACTATCAGCAAGTCTTTGAAGATGCCAAGCTCGATATGACGATAGGCAGCTTTGGTGAGGTACCAAAGCAATATCGAACAAAGCATTTGTACACGGAACAACATGTTTGTTTACTTGATCAATCAGTTCTACCTATTGAAGAACCGATGTCGTTAGAACAATTTGTTGCGGTCGAGCACGCACTCGTTTCTCCGATTGGGTCTTTAAAGACAGGTGTGGATAGTCGTTTGAATGAACTCGGTCTCAGTCGAAAAGTGGCGATATCTTCCAGTAACTTTTTGACCGTTAAGCGACTAATCCGTGGTAGAGAACTGTTGTGTATTGTCCCCAAGCTAGTTGCGCGCAAGGATATCGATAACGAAGAAACCTTACTGGCTGTGAAACCACCGATTGGTGTTCCAGATTTTGATATCCAGCTTGTTTATAGAAAGACAAAGCATTTAGATGATAAAAACAAACTACTTAGAGAGTTGATTACTAATGCGATCTCATCTGTGATTTCCGAATAGTTTATTGTGTCGATTAATCGTCAAATTTATATGAATTAATTTTAGAAAAATACGGTTTATTACAAGAACCAGACTATACTTAATTTACGACTAAAAGCAGTCGTAAAGAATAGGATTTTTGATTTACCTAAGTAAAAAAATTGGTTATATCCTTATGATATAGCTTAAAAAACTACCAGGCTAAACGGACTTAGTTGGTCTTAAAAGCGCTAGCTCCCCCTAGCGCTTTTTCTTTTATGTCGATTCTGGCAAAAGGGTCTGAATCCTTTTTAGCAGTTGCTCGATCTCTTGTTTTTCATAGTGAGCCGTCACCTTAGGTTGGCTGCTTTCTCTTGGGAGTAATGCCGTTTCGATATGGTGCTGCAGTAAAGCATCTTGTGAGTTAGCGTTGAGCTTCTCTGCAAGTACCACAGCTTGTCGGCCAATCGTGGTGAAGTCCTGTTTGATTGTGGTCAATGGTGGATTAAAAAACGCACTGTCCTCGATTCCATCAAAGCCGACGACAGCAACCTTATCAGGGACAGGTATCTGCAGTTCTTGCAGTGCACGTAAAACCCCTAATGCCATCTGATCACTTGCCACTAACACGGCATCAAATACGGCTTGTTTAGCGACAGCTTCTCGAACGCCAAGATAACCACTTTCTGCTTGCCAGTTTCCTTGATATTGATACTGCACCTTACTCTCTGCATCTGATAACGCGGCTAACCAACTTTGATGTCGAATCTTTGAGGCGCTGGATTCGTTCGGGCCAGTGATTAACAGGAAGTCCGTTCGTCCGCTCTCAAGTAGATGTTGAGCCGCCAGTTTTGCTCCTTCCGCATGATCACCGCAAACATAGTTCACTTGGCTGTTAGAAGGGACATCAATGAAGATTAGGTTGAGGTGCTGATATTGTTCCACTAACAATTCTGCATCGGCACTCTTTAAAGGCACATTCAGAATAATGCTGTCGACCTGTTGAGCCATCAGTTCACGAATAGCCTCACGGGTGTTCGCGAGATTAGGCTCGGAAACAACAGAGAAAGCGACGCCATAACTCATATCATGAGCCTGCATTCGCACGCCATTGGCGATCATTGCTGCGCCATGCAGTGCCATATCGAGAGTGACTAAGCCAACGCTGGTGGACTTGGCTCGACTGAGCATTTGCGCACCTTTATTGGGTACATAACCAAGTTGCTTTATCGCGGCGTTAACCTTGTTGCGGGTGGATTCCGCGACGTCTTGTGAGCCATTGGTTACTCGAGATACTGTTTGGGTGGATACCCCAGCCAGTTTTGCTACGTCTTTGAAGGTGATACTCATCGCTCTGCTCATCGAATATTTTAGAGTGAAATAAGCCTACCGAAATTTACCAAACTAAACTCTGCTCACTCTCAAATAAATGTCTTTTAAAACATTAAAAATGTTTCCGGAAACAGTCGATCTTGTGCAAATTTTTCGAATGTTAAAGCCAATTTACATCACGATTTTGTCGGTGTTGGATACTAATTTGGCGTGATGGGTTCACTATTATTTCTATATTATGTTTACGAAAACAGTAGAGATTAGTAATGAACGAATTTATTCACTTAAAGAGTAAAAATCATAGTTTGATCATTAAATCAGGGCGTGTTCCAGAGGTTTTGCATTGGGGGGCAAAGATCGCAAGTATTGATGAAGATCTTCTGCTTTCGACAGAAAGACCGATTTCTCAAGCTCGACTTGATGTGGATGTGCCACTTTCTCTTTGCCCTGAGTTAGGCAGTGGACACTTTAACGCTCCGGGCATTGAAGGTCATAGAGAAGGGCTTGATTGGGCTCCCGTCTTTAAGACCGTTCGTTACGATGCCCAAGATCAAGAAGTGAGTTTTTTCCTTGAAGACAAGGTTGCTCTACTGGAGCTTAAGGTTGAGATCAAACTGGATTTCGAATCTGACGTCGTCCAAAAGCGTGTAACCGTCACCAATAAAGGCAGCAATAAATACTACTTGAACAAGCTTTCTTCAACGCTGCCATTGCCGAATCATGCAAACGAGCTCATGACGTTCCATGGCCGTTGGTGTCATGAATTTCAAACGCAACGTCAGCGTTTTGAACACGGCGGCTTCATGCAAGAGAACCGTCGCGGTCGTACTTCACATGAAAACTTCCCTGGCATGTTTGCAGGGACTCAAGGGTTCTCAGAGCAACATGGTTTGGTATGGGGATTTCATTTGGGTTGGAGTGGTAACCACCAAATGCGCGCGGATGTTCGTAGTGATGGTCGCCGCTTTGTTCAAGCGGGAGAGTTATTGCTAGCGGGTGAATCGATTCTAGAACCAGAGGCTACTTATCAGACGCCTTGGCTCTATGGCTGTTACAGCAATTCTGGCTTGAACGGTATTGCTCAGCGTTTTCAGCAATTTGTTCGTGACAACATTATTCAATTTCCAACCGATAAACCTCGTCCCGTTCACTTGAATACATGGGAAGGGATCTATTTTGATCACAAGCCTGACTACATCATGAAGATGGCAACGGAAGCGGGCGTAATGGGTGTTGAACGTTTCATTATTGATGATGGTTGGTTTGTGGGGCGTTATGGTGAACGCACGGCACTGGGCGACTGGTATTTGGATGAAGTGAAATACCCAAATGGCTTAGAGCCTGTGATTGAACATGTAAACCAACAAGGCATGGAATTTGGTCTTTGGGTTGAACCTGAAATGGTCAGCCAAGATTCGAATCTTTACCGAAACCATCCTGATTGGGTGCTTGGTTTACAAGGGTATCATCAACCATCTGGTCGTTGGCAATACGTGTTAGACCTACAAAATGAAGCGTGTTTTAACTACCTATATGAACGCCTCAATGCGCTGCTGACTCGATACAACATTACTTATCTTAAGTGGGACATGAACCGAGAGTTGGTTCAACCTGGTCACCAAGGTAAGGCTGCGGTACATGGTCAAACGAAAGCGCTTTATCGTCTTGTTGATGAGTTGAACCTAGCACACCCAGAAGTCGAGATTGAGTCCTGTTCTTCGGGCGGCGGCCGTATCGATTTTGAAATTCTAAAACGAACACATCGTTTCTGGGCATCGGATTGTAATGATGCCTTAGAGCGTCAAGCCATTCAGAAAGGCATGAGTTACTTCTTCCCACCAGAAGTGATGGGGGCGCACATTGGCCCAGCAGAATGCCACTCAACCAACCGTCGTCACAGCATCAATATGCGTGGTGTAACTGCACTCATGGGGCATATGGGTGTTGAGCTTGACCCTGTTAAAGAGTCACCGGAAGAGAAACAAGCATTCTCACATTACATCTCACTGCATAAGCAATTTCGTCATGTTTTGCATTCTGGTCGTAGTTTCCGAATGGATCCTTCGGACAAAAATCAGAATATTTATGGCGTTGAAAGTGACGATGAAATGCTGATCACCGTGTGCCAATTAGCGATGCCTGAATATGCTCTGCCTTCTCCACTTCGTATTAGCTGTGTGGAAGACAACGCGATGTATCAAGTGCAGTTAGTGGACATGCCAAAAACCAGTTTTCAATTGATGAAACAGCGCCCCCAATGGCTCGACAAAACGTTGACCCTGAGTGGCGATAACCTCAAGGAAATTGGATTGACCTTACCGATTCTAGACCCAGAGTCAGCCTTGATTGTTCATCTGAAAAAGATATGAAGCGTTAACTCTGAGCTCCCCCTACAAATAAAATTCTAAATATAAAAATATAATCGGCAGCGAGGAATTGCTGCCGCAATAACTAAACTTAAGGAATACAAAATGTCTATTACAGTTCTGCTGTCATTCTTGTTATTTACTGGTTTTGTTGTCGCGTTTACCTACAACAAAGTTAAAAATGACAAGAACACCTCACAAGACGGTTTCTTTCTCGGCGGAAGAAGCTTAACCGGTGGTTTGATTGCCAGCTCCCTAATTTTAACCAATTTAAGCGCGACTAGCTTTGTTGGCATGAGTGCACAAGCTTATACCCACAACATGAGTGTCATGGGTTGGGAAGTGGCGTCTGGTGTTACTTTAGTCATCATCGCTCTGATGCTGGTACCGCGTTACCTGAAGCAAGGGATAACGACGATTCCAGACTTCTTAGAGAGCCGTTACGACATGTCGGTGAAGAAGTTTGTGACGTTACTTTTCTTGTGCCAGTACGTCATCAATATCTTGCCAACCACACTTTATGCCGGTGCCGTTGTTCTGGGAGAGATCTTTGATGTTCAAGCTCTGCTAAACATTTCAGAGTTTAGTTCAATAGCCCTTATTGCGGCGACGATTGGTCTACTTGGCTTCTTTTACGCGATTTATGGCGGCCTAAAAGCGGTTGTGATTGCAGATACGATTAATGGCGTAGGCCTGATTGTTGGCGGCATGATGATCCCCGTGTTTGGTTTAATGGTGTTGGGCGAGGGCAGCTTTGGTGCTGGCTTGGATATTCTGCTTTATGCAGCGCCAGAGAAGCTGCAATCGGTTGGTACAGAGACTGATCCACTGCCGTTCTCAACCTTGTTTACAGGTCTTCTACTTGTGAACCTTTACTACTGGGGTACGGATCAATCAATCATCCAGCGTGCGTTGGGTGCTAAGAACTTAAAAGAAGGTCAGAAAGGGGTCATCCTTGCGGGTGCGATTAAGGTTATCTCTCCGTTGTTCCTAATCATTCCAGGCATCATCGCTTTTCACATGTTTGGTGCTGATGCGGGTAATCCTGATACCATGTACACCCGTTTAGTTAATGAAGTTTTACCTAAGCCGCTGGTGGGTTTCTTCGTAGCGGTCATGTTTGGTGCGATTTTGAGTACCTTTAATGGCGTGTTGAATAGCTCGACGACTCTGTTCGCATTGAACGTTTACAAGCCTTTGTTTGGCCAAGGCAAAACCGATGAAGAGCTAGTGGGTAAAGGGCGTATTTTTGGTGTCGTGATTGCGATTATCTCGGTATGTATCGCACCGTTCATCATGTATGCGCCAGAAGGTTTGTTCCAATACTTACAAATGGTAGCGGGCTTCTTCAGTGTGCCAATCTTCACTATCGTGTTTGTGGGTTATATCTCTAAACGAGTGCCAGCTCTAGCGGCTAAAGTGGCCTTGGTGGTATTTGTAAGCTCATACGCGGCAATGCAGTTAGTGTTCAAAACACCGATTCACTTCTTACACCAATTAGCGATTCTGTTTGTTGTCTGTACGGCGCTGATGTTCATCATTGGCTACTTTATGCCACGTGAAGATGATTACGTGATGCCTGTGAATGAAAATATCGATGTCACACCTTGGAAGTTCCGTTTCGAAGCTTCGACTATCATTCTTTACATGGTATTAGGTGCTTACGTGATGTTCTCTGATGTTGGTTTTGTCTCGGATGATCCAACCATCATGCAGGTGTACGGTGTGTGCGGCATTGTAATGTTAGTCGGTATTTTTGGCCGATTAGCAAAGCGTAAGAAAGCGCTTGAAGCTGCCGCATAACCTCCACTGAGCCTGCTATTCGTTCTTTTAAAATGAGCTTGATAAGTAAAAGGATCATAGTAGGCCAATAACTTTAAAGGCATCTCAATTGTAATGAGTGAGATGCCTAACATATTGTTTTTATGATTGGTTATTGTCTGGCTACTTACTACTTACTACTTACAAATTTACAAAGAAAAACGAGTCCATTTCTTCGCTCGCCAGCGACGAACCATAATCAATCCGCGGAACCATTCGTCCATCGCGATTGCCATCCAAGCACCAAATACGCCATAACCCCAATGCACACCAAGTAAATAACTCATCGCAACGCCAATGCCCCACATACTGAGAATGCCCATTTTGATAGGGAACTTAATATCGCCTGCGGCTTTTAAGCAAGAAATGAAAATCAGGTTAAATACGCGACCAGCTTCTAAAAGTATCGAGCCTGCGATGAGTGCGGCAGTCAGTGCGATGATCTCTGGGTCTTGAGTGAATAAATCCAAAATCTCGAATCGGAAAATATAGACCACGCAGGTAATGGTGATAGAGGCGATAAAGCCTACTACAAAGTATCGTTGTACACGGTTGGCTATCTCATCTATCCAACCTTTACCTATGTAATAACCCGTTTGGATTTGGCTACCTTGGCCGATGGCTAAGGCAAAGGCAAAAGAGAGACGTGCGATGTTTTGTGCGTAAGTAAACGCGGCCAGTGAAGACGTTCCCATCTGAACCACAAAGAAGGTAATACTGATTTGCGCCATGTTGTAAGAGAGTACTTCTCCAGCATTCATAGAGCCGATCTTCATGATTTTTTGATAGATAGCTTTAGGCACAGATTTGAACTGTTTCATCGGTAGGTCAATGCCTTTGTTTCTTACGACACCGATTAAGATCAATAAGCCGATCACTTGGCTAATAACTGTCGCTGTTGCAACCCCTTGTACGCCGTACACTGGCAACCCGAAAGGTTGGTAAAGTACGCAGTAGTTGCCGAAGATGTTGATAACACCTGCAATCATGTTGATGACCATCGGTGATTTTGAATAGCCATGGCTGCGTAGAATCGTGGTGAGAACGACACCTATCGTGACATTAAAGGTGAGAGCACCACTGATAAACAGATACTCTTGAGCGTACTGTTCGACTTGAGCTTCCAGTTGGTAGAGCGGAATAAAATATTCAGCACCAAGAATCGCAATCATACTGAGTAACACACCGGTAATAATGGCCAAGATAATGCTCGCCACGCCCACGTGAGCGCTCTCTTGAGTGCGAGAAGCACCGTTGTATTGTGCGATTAGGATGCCTGTACCACTGCTGACCATGGTTGAGACGATGATCAGAAAAAAGGATATCTGAGAGATAACACCAACGGCGGACACGGCTTTGTCTGAGTATCCCGATAACATGAATACATCGCTGGTGTTGAGTGCGGTTCTTAGAAGAACTTCGATAAAAATTGGCCAGGTGAGCGCAACGATTCCCATGCGTTTGTTTAGGGTGGAATCAGCATGAGGCATTTAGGTTTTCTCAGAAAGGGGTAAGCGACACTATAGTTTAGCCATTATTGAGTAAACGACTATCAAATTAATGTCCGGATAGCTATTAAGGGTAAATAAAGTTCGAATAAGCCTTCAGAGGCCAACATTTAGGTGTGAGTTATGAAACTTTTGAGAGATGTTTCATAAGGTAAAGAGGAAGAAAGTGGAAGCGTTTAACTACTTAAAAGTGGCACAAGAAATGAGTTTGAAATGAAGTGGTAAAGCTAGCGACATCGAGCTAGCTCTACCGTTTTTAAAGCCTAGTTAATACGCTGACCTTCAGCATCAAACAGATGGCAATCTTTTGATGCGAAATTTAAATTGAGAGACTGATAGCGTGCGACTTCTTGATCCCCAGGTAGATGAACTTTAAAGCTGTCTACACCACAAGATTGACCAAACATATAAGTGCTGTTGCCTAGCCTTTCTACGACCTCACTCTGGAACTCAATGGTGATATCCGACTCGCCATTAATCTCCAAATGTTCAGGTCGAATGCCGAGAGTGAGCTTTTGTCCTTCAACAAGACCATTACTTGGTAGTGGTAGCGTAATTTTACTCGAGCCATTTACGGTCAGTTGGGCATGAGTCTCAGAGATGTTATTGACCAAACAAGGTAAGAAGTTCATTTTCGGAGAGCCAATAAAGCCGGCCACAAACTCATTTTGAGGAGAGTGATACAGTTCGAGTGGCGAACCAACTTGTTCAACGCGGCCATCTCTAAGTACGACTATTTTGTCGGCAAGCGTCATGGCTTCCACTTGATCGTGCGTTACATAGATCATGGTGTTTTGCAGATCTTGATGCAATTTAGCGATTTGTAAGCGCATATCGACACGAAGTTCTGCATCTAGATTCGACAATGGTTCGTCGAATAAGAACACTCTCGGGTTACGAACAATTGCTCGACCGATAGCAACACGTTGACGTTGTCCACCTGACAATTCTTTAGGTTTACGTTTCAATAAAGATTCCAACTGAAGCGTTTTGGCTGCGCCCGTGACCTGTCTCTCGACGACTTCCTTAGCGACCCCGTTCATTTTCAGGCCAAAGCCCATATTTTCTTCAACCGTCATGTGCGGATAAAGGGCATAGGACTGAAATACCATCGCGACACCACGCTCGGCAGGATCGATATCGTTTACAAGATCATCACCGATATGAATCTCACCTTCAGTAATCTCTTCCAAGCCAGCAACTAAGCGTAAGAGGGTTGATTTACCACAACCAGACGGCCCAACGAATACGACGAACTCGCCGTTACTTATTTCTAGATCAACACCATGGATCGTTTGAACATCACCATATCGTTTGATGACCTGTTTTAAGCTGATATCAGCCATGCTCTCTCCTTGCTTCGTTGGACTACATCACTTTGCCTTTAAAACATACGCTTTCATCAGAAATTTGTTAGATGCCTCGCATGATTTATTGATCCGAGTCATATAAATATGACGATCTGTAGTGTTTTTTGTGGAAACGTTTACAAAAATAAAACATAACTGTGCGTAATATTATCAATAAGCCTAATATTTGAACGTAATCATTATAAATGCTGAGTTACTAGATGAAATTTAGAAATCTAGGTGGAAATTAACCAAATAGTAAATGAAGCTTTGAAGACAAGGAATTTCGGGAAATGGAGCAATCTGTGAAAACGATATACCCACAAAATCACACCCCGTCAGCTAAGAAGAAAAGACGCATAAGCTCTAAGGTGTCTCCTTGGCTGTTCTTAGCCCCGGCTATCGCTATCTTCTCTCTCTACGTTATCTATCCAATCTTGGACAGTATCTGGCTTAGCTTCTTTGAGTGGGATGGGCTAGGTGAAAAAGAGTGGGTAGGGCTGGAAAACTATCGTGAACTGTTTGATTCCGAGGCTTTCTACACTTCTCTAACGAATAACTTTCTTTGGTTGATCTTCTTTATGCTCGCGCCACCTTGTGGCTTGGCGATTGCCCTTTTCTTAAACCAACAAGTGAAAGGCATTCGTGTCGTTAAATCCTTATTCTTTTTCCCCTTTGTTATTTCTCAAGTGGTGGTCGGCCTCGTATTTTCTTGGTTCTATGACCCGTCATTTGGTCTTTTTAATATGGTATTGGGTGCCTTCGGTTTTGAGCCCGTTTCAATACTCGCTGACGAAGACTATGTGACTTATGGAATTATTGCCGCTGGTTTATGGCCACAAATCTCCTATTGCATGATCTTATATTTAACGGGGCTGAATAACCTAGATCCAGAACAGTTAGAAGCTGCTCGCCTTGATGGTGCGAAGAAATGGCGCATGCTCTGGTATGTGGTGCTTCCTCAATTAAGACCGGCGACGTTTATTGCTGTTGTGGTGACAGTAATTGGTGCCCTTCGTTCTTTCGATTTGGTGGCAACCATGACGGCTGGTGGACCTTGGGGAAGTTCGACGGTACTGGCGTATCAAATGTATGAAGAGTCTATTTTTAACTATCGAATGGGTTACGGTGCGGCGGTTTCAGTGGTGCTGTTTCTGATCATGGATATCTATATCGCTTACTTCTTGTGGCGCATGTTAAGGAGTGAAAAATAATGTTTCCGCAACCAATTCAAAAAGCCGGTCGCTTTACTAATATCAGTTACCGAGTCGCGTTACCTATCTCGATCGTGATGTGGTTGTTACCGCTTATCGCCGTGATGATGACGTCGATTCGTTCGATGGATGACATCAACAAAGGTAATTATTGGGGCTGGCCGAGCGAGATTCAGTTCATTGAGAACTATACCCAAGTTTTTACCTCGACTTCGATGGGGCAGTACTTAATCAATAGTTTGATCATTACATTGCCAGCAGTCGCAGGGGCTGTCGCTCTTTCGACTTTGGCTGGGTACGCCTTGGCGAAATACAACTTCAAAGCCAATGTTTGGATCTTTGCGATGTTTATCGCGGGCAACTTTGTTCCGTTTCAAATCTTGATGATTCCAGTGCGTGATTTAACGATTGGACTTGGCCTTTACGATACCCATTGGGCGCTGATTTTTTTCCATATCGCTTTTCAAGCCGGCTTCTGTACCTTGTTCATGCGTAACTTTATCGTCGGGATCCCAGATGCCTTGATCGAAGCGGCGCGTGTTGAAGGGGTAAGTGAATGGAAAATATTCTGGCATGTCGTACTCCCTTTGGTTCGCCCAGCTTTAGCAGCGTTAGCCGTGTTGGTGTTTACCTTTATTTGGAATGACTTCTTCTGGGCACTAGTACTGGTTCAGAGTGATGACGTTCGCCCAGTAACCGCGGGGTTGAGCTCACTTCAAGGCCAATGGCTGGCGTCTTGGCAGTTTATGTCGGCGGGTGCAGTGGTTGCGGCTATCCCACCGGTTGTGCTGTTTTTTACCATGCAAAAGCACTTTATCGCAGGTCTGACATTAGGTGCGACCAAAGGGTAAATAAAGAGATAAGAATCGATACACGAACCTAGCAATATCGGCTGTTATAAGCCGTTATTGCTACCGACATCCCGAATGGATGAATCATTGAAGAGAAACTAAAACACGAACCACCCTACGAGAGAAAACAATAAGAATTGGACTTAGAGAGCTTAGCTCCATAACAAGGACCTCAATATGAAATACGTGAAACATATCGCTGCCTCTGCAGTGCTCGCTGCCTCCATGTCTGCAACATCGTTTGCAGGCACCTTAGTCATCAACTCAGATGCTTCTGATCCAGCGCCAAAAGAGGCGTGGGGTGAGATCATTAACCGCTTTGAAAAAGAAAACCCAGATATTACGGTTAAGTACAATTTGTACGATCACGAGTCGTACAAAACAACGATTCGTAATTGGTTGGTTACTTCGCCGCCGGACGTGGTTTTTTGGTATGCGGGTAACCGAATGAAAGCCTTTGTTGACCGCGGCCTGTTTGAAGATGTTAGTGATATTTGGACAGACAACAATATGAAGCAAGACTTTGCGGCTGCCGCTCCTGCGATGACAGTACAAGGTAAGCAATATGGTGTGCCATACACGTATTACCAATGGGGTATTTATTATCGTAAAGACATCTTTGAACAATATGGTATCGGCGAGCCTAAAACTTGGGATGACTTGAAATCCGCATCAGCGACGCTCAAAGAAAATGGGGTAGCACCGTTTGCGATTGGTACTAAGTATCTTTGGACAGCGGCAGGTTGGTTTGATTACATCAACATGCGTACCAACGGCTTGGATTTCCACATCCAGTTGATGGAAGGCAAGGTGCCTTATTCTGACGAGCGCGTGAAGAAAACATTTGCGAACTGGGCTGAGCTTGTTGAGCCTGGTTACTATCTAGAAAATCACGCCTCTTATTCTTGGCAAGAAGCTCAGCCATTCTTATATAACGGGAAAGCGGCGATGTACCTCATGGGGAACTTCATTACGCCAAACTTCCCTGCTGAATTAGATGGCAAGATGGATTTCTTCCAATTCCCTGTGATCGATCCAAGTGTTCCTATGTCTGAAGATGCGCCTATGGATACGCTACACATTCCTTCTAAAGCAAAAAATAAGGAAGATGCTCGTAAGTTCTTAGAGTTTGTTGCTCGCGCTGAAAACCAACAGCTGATCAATGAGATGCTGTTACAAATTCCAACCAACAATAAAGCCAAAGCCAAGTCAGATCCGTTCTTAGATAAAGGTGTAGCAATGCTCGCTTCTACCGATGGTACGGCTCAGTTTTATGACCGTGATACCGATCCTGCGATGGCTAAAGAAGGCATGAAGGGCTTCCAAGAGTTTATGGTTCACCCTGATCGCATCGAAAAAATATTGAAGAAACTCGATAAGGTGAGTAAGCGCGCCTTTAAATAATTTGTTATTCGCCGCAGCGGTTCTCGCTGCGGCTTCTACTTTTTCTAAGTTTGTCATTGCTGGTGTTATTTCGTTGGCATTTGTCGCGTCCCAAGCGCGGTTTAAGCACTCAGTATCACTTGCAATGAATCACTTTGAACGGTTTATCGTAAGGAACACTCAATGAGAACTTTCTCTCAAATCATCTCTGCCCGTGAATGGGAAAACCAACACATCACTCATCATAACGTTGTTGAGGCTCATGCTCCTTTGAATGGTTACACCTCGTTGGCAGAGGCTGTGGGGAAGAACTCGTCACGCACCTTGTCTCTCAATGGGGTTTGGAAGTTTCAGCTGTTCGATTCGCCTGAGTTGGTCTGCGAAGAGTTTGTCTCTGAGCATTTTGATGATTCCTCATGGAAGTTGATCGCAGTGCCAAGCAACTGGCAGATGCAAGGCTTTGATAAACCGATCTATACCAATGTGAAATATCCTTTCGATGACAAACCGCCTTTTGTTCCAACCGACAATCCAACAGGGCTCTACCGAACGCATTTTAACTGCATGGAACCGGAGCTATTAGATACCCATAGGCTGACCTTTGATGGCGTGAATTCTGCATTTCATTTGTGGTGCAACGGGAAGTGGGTTGGCTATTCGCAAGACAGTCGATTACCGGCTGAATTTGACGTGTCTGAATACTTACAAGCAGGCGAGAACACGCTAGCAGTCATGGTGCTGCGTTGGTCTGATGGTTCTTATCTTGAAGACCAAGACATGTGGTGGCTCAGCGGCATATTCCGTGATGTGACTTTATTGAGAAAACCCAAGGTCGCAATCGAGGATGTTGGTATTGAGACTCAGCTAGATGCTTGCTATCGCGATGCAGTTTTAAATATTTATACGCAAATAACCAAGCACAGCAATGATGTAGAAAGCTGCTATAAGCTGAAAGCTGAACTTTATGATACTCAAGGACAGTTGGCTTGCGAACCTCAAATCGTGGGTTTTGGTGAGCGAGTTGTGGATGAAAAAGGGCCGTGGTCTGAAGTCGCTGAACACCGCATTTCAGTGGTGAATCCGAACAAGTGGAGTGCCGAGTCACCCTACTTATATCGCTGTGTGGTGTCATTGCTTGATGAACATGATGAGCTTATCGATTGTGAGGCTTACGATGTCGGCTTTCGAAGTGTTGAAATTACCGATAGTTTGCTCAAAGTTAACGGAAAACCGTTGCTGATTCGTGGCGTCAATCGTCATGAACATCACCCTGAATTGGGTCACACCATGACTCGAGAGGGGATGATTCAAGACATCAAACTGCTCAAACAAAATAACTTCAATGCCGTTAGAACCGCTCATTATCCGAATCATCCATTGTGGTATGAACTATGTGATGAGTATGGTCTGTATCTGGTTGATGAAGCGAATGTGGAAACTCATGGTCAATTTCCGATGTGCCGTTTATCCGATGATGCGTCATGGTTGAATGCGTACATGAGACGAATGACAAGGCTGGTGGAGCGCGATAAAAACCACGCCAGCGTGATCATTTGGTCGTTGGGTAATGAATCGGGTATTGGTCGCAATCACCATGCGATGTATCAATGGGTGAAACAAACTGATCCAACACGTCCCGTTCAGTATGAAGGTGGCGGAGCAGATACAGCAGCGACCGATATTTTATGTCCTATGTATGCGCGGGTTGATTGGGATTTACCTGTGGTTGAGAGTCAACCACAGGTGACACCTCGCGTGGGCATTCGTAAAGCGATAGCTCTACCAAACGAGCATCGTCCTCTTATTCTCTGTGAGTATGCCCATGCAATGGGGAACAGTCTGGGTAGCTTTGATAAATACTGGCAAGCGTTTAGAGACAACCCAAGATTACAGGGCGGATTTATCTGGGACTGGGTCGATCAAGGGGTCACCAAAACCGATTCGAGCGGCAAGCAGTACTGGGGGTACGGTGGTGATTTCGGCGACGATATTAACGATCGCCAGTTCTGCATTAATGGTTTGGTATTCCCGGATCGAACGGTACATCCAACGCTGCATGAAGTAAAAAAAGCGCAGCAGTTTTATCAGTTCAAGCTGGTTTCTGCATCACCATTGGTGATCGAGGTACACAGCGAATACTTATTTGTGGCCAGCAGGATTGAAACGTTGAATTGGACGGTTACCCAGAATGGTGTGGTGACGAGCGATGGTTGTATCGAATTGATGGTTGGTGCGGGCGAGAGTGTCCGGATAGAACTTAATGGTGTGACTATTCCTCATACGGCCAACGCGCTTAATTACCTCAATCTAGAAGTGGTATTAAACACCAATACTGCGTGGGCGAATAAAGGTCATGTGACGGCGATTGAACAGCTTACCTTACCCACTCAGCCGCAATTGATGTTGGATGCCAACCTCTCTCAATTCCCACCGAAAGTGACTGAAACCGACGCGCTGCTGACGGTGAGTGGTGATGCTTATCAAGTAGAGTTCGACAGATTATCTGGGACATTAGAGAGCTGGAAAATCAAAGGGGTGGAACAGCTTGCGAGTGGCCTTCGAGATAACTTTTATCGTGCACCATTGGACAACGATATCGGTGCCAGTGAAGCAAACCGCGTCGACCCCAATTCATGGATAGCACGCTGGCAGGCGATGAGGTTGGATAGGCTCACTCCAGAGTGTATCGAATTTTCATCCATCACTCAGAAATACGGGGTGTCGGTGACGGCAATAATTGCTCACACCGTGGAAGGGCAGGTTCGTTTGTTGTCGACTTGGCGGTACCAATTATTTACCGATGGTGAGGTTAAGTTAGATGTGGATGTACAAGCGGCGAAAGGTTTGCCATCTCTGCCACGAGTCGGTTTTGAGTTTGCTTTGAACCATGTACCTGATGGGATGGCATGGTTTGGTCGCGGGCCACACGAAAACTACCCAGACCGAAAAATGTCAGCTCATATGGGGCGATATCAGCAGAGCATTGAACGAATGCATACCCCGTATATTTTCCCTTCTGATTGCGGCTTGCGTTGTGATGTTCGAGAGGCAAAGATTGGTGAATTTGAAGTGAAAGGAAACTTCCATTTCTCAGTCAGTCGTTTTGGGTTACAGCAGTTACAGAAGGCAAAACACACTTGTGACTTAACCGAACAAGAACAGCTGTTTGTTTATGTGGATGGCTTCCATATGGGCGTCGGTGGCGATGATTCATGGACGCCAAGTGTCCATGATGAATACAAATTATTGAAAGAGCATTACCATTATCAGGTGCGCTTCTATTGTGGTAAACACAGTTAACGTACAGCGAATAAAGTAAAAGGTTCATGGTAGGTCAAATAGTCTAAATACATGTTCTTAAGTCATAAAAAAGGCACTCACTAAATGGAGAGTGCCTTAAGTATTCAATCAGAATGTAGGGTAAAACTAAGCGTTCACCGGTTCAGGTTTTGCTTCTAGTTTCTTCTCTTCTGGAGATAAGCTTTTCTCGTATTGACCGTACTTCCACCATGCGTAGCCAAGGAAGATCAAGATACCGCCCGCGTTGTAGAAGATTACGGTCATGATGTCTGTGCCAGTTGGGTTGTCTTATGGTACGAAAGGCACATCAATTGGGAATAGGAAACCTTCATCTGCGTATTGAAGATCGCCGTGGCCTTCCATTGGCCATGCAATAGTTGAAAGTAGCTGAACAGTTCTCTCTGAAACGTTTTTGCATTTTTTTCTTATGCATAATAGGTTCTTAGTGAATACGAGTATTTTTGGACTGAGGTAATTATTAGTAAAAGTTTTACTAAATGAAATTAGTGAAAACGTTTTACTTTAACTTCATCACGTTTTTTATGGTCTTTTTACAGTGCTGTGTGATCCACTTAAAAGAATGCTATTGGCTGTTTTATGCAGCAGGTTAAAGAGGGGGATATGTGTCGATTGATGTATGTGACGGGCACAAAAAAGGCCACCTTCAACAAAGGCAGCCTTTATTTATCTAATTGATATATTTAATTATTTTGTTGTATCGCGCAGCTTAAGTTTGCTTGGTACATAGACGCGTAATGGGATGGTTCGGCCGTCACGTACTTTCTCAATCAGCAGGTTAACGCCTTGAATTCCCATTAGTTCAGAGTGAATACGAACAGTCGATAAAGATGGGAAGGTAAATTTAGCTGTTGGGATGTCGTTTACACTGATCAGCGCAATATCTTCAGGAATGTTTAATCCGTGCTCATGAACTGCTCGTAAAACGCCAATTGCGATGGAATCTGACGCAATAAACATGGCTTTAGGGTAGTCACCTGTCGCGAGCATCTGTTTTGCAAGCTTGTAACCTGAAGAGCTAGAGAAGTCACCACGGTAGATGTCTTGCTCACTGACAACATTTTTGAGACCGCCATATTCAGCAAAAGCGACTTCACGAATATCAGGGGTGTTGACGTCGTCTTGGCCACCAATAAAGCCGATGCGCTCATAGCCTTGGTTGATAAAGAAGTTGGTGATCTCTTTGCTGATCAAAGCCAGGTCGATATCGACAGAGTCATAAGGTTCTGAGTGATCGGTAAAATCGACATAACAGATATTATCGCTCAGCTTTTTAGCTTGCTCGATAACCTCTGGTGTCATTCTACCCACCAACAAAACACCTGTGATTGGCGCTGAATTGATCTGTATTTTACTTTCATAACAGTTGGTTAGCTTAACTTCCATCTTTTCACACTGGGTTTCAATCCCGTGGCGAATCGATAGATAGTAAGGGTCGTTAACTTCCGCTTCTTGCTTGTAGTTATACAGTGCTAGGAAGTGATGGTTTTGTTTTTTACTGCTAACGGTTTTTCGTGAGCTGCTGGTTTTGTATTCCAACTTCTCTGCAATTTCAAAGATACGCCTTTTGGTCTCTTCCTTGACGCTTAATGTTGGATCTTCATTGAGAACCCTTGAAACTGTAGCCAATGATACATTCGCTTCAGTCGCGATATCTTTTAACGTTGCCATACTCACTTCCTGTTATTGGAACATTGCGCTGCTTTGAAATTGGTATTTAGTAAAAAAGCAATGCACCTCTTTATTCTACAGACCTATTGTAATCAAACTGGACGTCATTGCATTAACTTTTAGTAAAATAAATGCTCAACTCATCTGTGATGTCTCAAATCTAACTATCTATAATTATCTTATTAAAATTCAATGAATTAGAGGTTAAAGGCTATACATTCTCTCTATGTCATGAACAGCACCAATGATGAAAGTTAGTGTAAACGTTTACACTTCGTGGTTTTGATCACAGAATTATAGTCAAAATGGCTGCTACTATTTCTGACATACGGTGCTACTGAGCTGAATGTCAGTTCGAGTTAGCCCACGAATGACGACAAAGAGAGGTTGATTGTGAAAGTACTGGTTACGGGCGGCATGGGTTACATCGGAAGTCATACATGCATTCAAATGATACAGGCAGGTATGGAGCCGATCATTGTTGATAACCTTTGCAATAGCAAAGAGCTAGTGCTGGAACGAATCGAGTCGTTAACTGGCAAGCGACCAACGTTTTATCTTGGCGACATTCGTGACCAATCTTTTCTAGATAGCGTATTTTCAGAAAACGATATCCAAGCCGTGATTCACTTTGCTGGCCTGAAAGCGGTAGGGGAGTCGGTGGCTAAGCCTTTGGAGTACTACGATAACAACGTTAATGGTTCACTGGTGTTAGCTCGAAGCATGAAGAAAGCGGGCGTGAAAAGCATCGTATTTAGTTCTTCGGCTACCGTTTACGGCGACCCGGAAGTAGTGCCGATTACTGAAACTTCACCGATCGGCGCGACAACTAACCCTTATGGTCGCAGCAAATATATGGTGGAAGAGTGCTTGAGCGATCTGTTCAACGCGGAGAACGACTGGAGCGTGACTTTACTGCGTTACTTCAATCCAGTCGGCGCACATCCATCGGGCACTATGGGTGAAGACCCACAAGGTATCCCAAATAATTTAATGCCGTTTATTGCTCAAGTAGCCGTCGGTCGCCGTGAAAAACTGGATGTTTTTGGAAACGATTACCCAACAGTCGATGGCACAGGCGTTCGTGACTATATTCATGTAATGGATTTAGCGGACGGTCACGTCGCAGCACTAAAAGTGGTTGGTGAGAAAGCGGGCTTACACATTTACAACCTAGGTACGGGCAAGGGCTCAAGTGTACTCGAGATGGTTGAAGCCTTCGCACAAGCATCGGGCAAACCGGTTCCTTATGAACTTTGCCCACGCCGCGCTGGTGACATTGCCGAATGTTGGGCAAGCACTGAAAAAGCAGAGCGCGAGCTTGGCTGGAAGGCGACGCGTAGCGTGATGGAGATGACGGCGGATACGTGGAACTGGCAGTCGAATAATCCACAAGGTTACTAAGTAACTTTTAGGTTATTGAGAAAAGAGAGATTCCAGATATCTCGTACCTCGATTCTGGAATGACGGATGAGCATAAGGCTATGAAGCGGTTGCCTTTGCACAAATAGCACAACGAGATTACACGTCATTCCCTACAGTGAGGAACGAGCGTGATAGGGAATCTCCTTGTAGAAGAATTATTCATCTTGGTGAATTGACCAAGACACAAAATTTGAGAGCAATCTAAACATGTCAAAAGTTGAATTTAACCCAGTAGACCACCCGCATCGTCGTTATAACCCATTAACGGGTCAGTGGATCTTAGTATCACCGCACCGAGCAAAACGTCCTTGGAGTGGCCAAGATGAAAAACCATCGACCGCGCAGCTTCCTGCGTATGAGAAAGAGTGTTTCTTGTGCCCAACCAATACGCGTATCTCGGGCGACGAAAACCCAGATTACGACGGCACTTATGTATTCAGTAATGATTTCGCGGCGTTGATGCCTGATTCACCTGATGCTCCAGAGTCTGAAAACCCTCTATTCAAGACTCAAGGTGTTCGCGGGTTGAGCCGCGTGATCTGTTTTTCTCCGGACCACAGCAAAACGCTGCCAGAGTTACCAGTAAACAAGATTCGCGGTGTTATCGACACATGGAATGAACAGATTGAAGAGCTAGGTAAAGATTACCTATGGGTTCAAGCGTTTGAAAACAAAGGCGAGACCATGGGCTGTTCTCAGCCACACCCACACGGTCAGATCTGGGCAAACAGCTTTTTGCCCAACGAGATTGAACGTAAAGAAAAGCTACTGAAAGAGTACTTCGAACAGCAAGGCTCAAACCTATTAGTGGATTACGTTGAAGCTGAAATGAAAGACGGCTCTCGCACTGTGGTTGAAACTGAACATTGGATTGCTGTGGTGCCTTATTGGGCGGCGTGGCCATTTGAAACCATGTTGCTACCAAAAACACACATCCGTCGTATGAGCGAACTGACTGACGAGCAGCGTGATGATTTAGCGCTTGCGATTAAGAAGCTGACCAGTCGTTACGACAACTTGTTCCAATGCTCATTCCCTTACTCAATGGGCTGGCACTATGCGCCGTTCTTCGAAGAAGGTACGGATATCGATCACTGGCAGCTGCATGCCTTGTTCTACCCGCCATTGCTACGTAGTGCTTCGGTTCGTAAGTTCATGGTCGGCTACGAAATGCTGGCTGAGTCTCAGCGTGATTTAACCGCAGAACAGGCAGCGCAACGTCTTCGTGATTTGAGTGACGTTCACTACAAAGAGCAGGAATAGCCTACTTCGTAGATAACGAATGAGATTCCTGATATCTCGTTCCTCGATTCTGGAATGACGACAGGTGAGAAGCCCATAAGTTTAAGAGCTTAGAAGCTTAAAAGTTTAGTCGCTGATGTTGTCATTCCCTACCGTGAGAGACGAACGAGATAGGGGATTTAAAAGAATTAAAGTGGTGCCGTAAAGGGGCCATAACCAATTGAACAAAGAGTTTAACCAGAGAGTTTACTTATGTCTGACCTAATCCAAAACGTGAAAGCATCTTTTGAGCAAGTCCTTGGTTACCAAGCGACTCATATTATCCAAGCGCCAGGTCGTGTGAACCTGATCGGCGAGCACACTGACTACAACGATGGTTTTGTTCTACCGTGTGCCATTAACTACCAAACGGTAGTCGCAGCGGCTAAGCGTGACGACAACATCGTGCGCGTAGTATCAGTGGACTACGGAAATGCAGTAGATGAGTTCGACCTAACTCAAGAGATCACCTTCCAACAAGATAAGATGTGGGCTAACTACATTCGTGGTGTGGTGAAGTGCTTAAAAGGTCGTGGTTTTGAATTTACAGGTGCAGACATCTCTGTAACGGGCAACGTGCCTCAAGGTGCAGGTTTAAGTTCTTCTGCGGCACTGGAAGTGGTCATCGGTCAGACATTCAAGGTGCTTTACAACCTAGAGATCAGCCAAGCCGAAGTGGCGCTAAATGGTCAGCAAGCCGAAAACGAATTTGTGGGCTGTAATTGCGGCATCATGGACCAAATGATCTCTGCAGAAGGTCGCGCAAATCACGCGATGCTTTTGGATTGTCGTAGCCTAGAAACTCAAGCGGTTTCAATGCCAGAAGATATGGCTGTGGTTATCATCAACTCAAACAAGAAACGCGGCTTGGTCGACAGCGAATACAACACGCGTCGTGAACAGTGTGAAGAAGCGGCGCGCATCTTTGGTGTTCCTGCACTTCGTGATGTGACTATTGAACAGTTCAAAGCGAAAGAGTCTGAGTTGGATGAGATGGTTGCGAAACGTGCGCGTCACGTGATAACCGAAAATGACCGTACCGTTGAAGCGGCTCAAGCTCTGCGTACTCATGATATGAAACGCATGGGCGAATTGATGGCTGAATCACATGCGTCAATGCGTGATGATTTTGAAATTACAGTCAAAGAAGTCGACACCTTAGTTGAGCTGGTAAAACACGTGATTGGCGACCAAGGTGGCGTGCGTATGACTGGCGGTGGTTTCGGTGGTTGTATTGTGGCATTGGTTCCACCTGCATTGGTTGATGAAATTAAAACAACCGTTGAGCAGAAATATCAAGCGGCGACGGGTCTAAAAGAATCTATTTATGTGTGCCAAGCGAAAGACGGAGCAGGCTTAGTTGAAGTAATCTAAACGCTTCGAGACTTAATATAGAGCTTACCAAGTAAAAAGATCATGGTAGGCCAAATGCTAAAGCCTTTACTTCAGGTAGAGGCTTTTTACTGGCACTAGAAGGAATTTAGAATGACACAAGAGCAAAACCTGCATCAATCCATGACGCAGACTCCAGCCTATGATGGCCAACCCGCTCAGTTAGTGACGCTATCAAATACGCATGGCATGCAAGTGACATTCATGGATATTGGTGCAACATGGTTGAGCTGTATCCTGCCAGTAAAGGGAAACAAAAGAGAAGTTTTGTTGGGTGTTAACTCAATGGAGAACTTCGATAAACAAGCCAGCTATATGGGCACAACCGTTGGCCGTTATGCTAACCGCATTGCTAATGGTCGTTTCAAAATTGATGGTCAGAATTACAAGCTGGAAACCAACCAAGCGGGCAATACCTTACATGGTGGTCCGGACGGATTTGATAAACGCCGTTGGAATATTGCCGAGCAAACCGAAACGTCAGTGGTGTTTACTCTTGAGTCTGCTGATGGCGACCAAGGATTCCCGGGGAATTTGAATGTGTCGGTGCGTTATGACATCACCGAAGACAATCGAGTGTCCATTAATTACTCTGCAACCACAGACAAGCCGACCGTGGTCAACCTAACGAATCATGCGTACTTCAATCTACTTGGCGCAGAAGCCGGACACGATTGTTTGTCACACATTGTCAGCATCAACGCCAATCAATTCTTGCCGACCAATTCGGTGGGTATTCCGTTAGGTAATCTTAAATCGGTGAAATCGACCAGCTTTGACTTCAATCAGCCTATGATGATCTCAGAGCGTTTGTTGGGCGATGAACAGCAGAAAGCAGCAAAGGGTTACGACCACTCTTTCTTATTGGCTGATGGCTGCAAACGCACTCAATGTGCCGCGACCGTAACCTCACCAGATGCGCTCGTCACACTAAAAGTATTTTCAACCAAACCTGCAATGCAGCTATACACCGGAAACTGGCTTGGTGGCACACCAAACCGAAGTGGTGGCAGCTATGAAGACTACGCTGGTTTGGCGCTAGAAACCCAGTTCTTACCTGACTCTCCTAACCACCCAGAGTGGAAGCAGGACAGTTGTATTCTCAAGCCTGAACAAGAATATAACTACAGTACCTGTTACCAGTTTGAATTTTCGGGGGATTCTTCAAACTAGTACGCTCTAGCTCAAAGCGGTTACGCCAATATCTTTTGCTTGTGAATAGGACGATGTGAATTATCGCGTTGTTCTTGGGGGATGAGCAAAAGTGGCGCTCAACAAGAGTGCGGTTTATTAAGCGCGATTGTTGGGTATCTGAGTAAGGTAGGAAAGCCCTAACAGAAGCGATTCTGTTAGGGCTTTTTTTGTTTATTGCTTGGTGACCAGACCAGACCAGACCAGACCAGAACTTAGACTTTCTCTACCGAATTGCGGCGTACCAGAGTTGGAGAGAACATCATTGGTTCAGAGGAGGTGTTTTCACCTTTGGCTAAGTGCAATGCGAGTCGTGTCGCTTTCTCTGCCATCATCTGAATCGGGTAGCGAATGGTGGTGAGCTTTGGATGAACATAGCGGGCAATCAAGCCATCATCGAAGCCGATGATCGACATTTTGTCCGGCGCTTGAATACCGTTTTCATCAAGGACAGATAAAGCACCTGCTGCCATGTAATCGTTGTACGCCACAATGCCTGTGATTGGTAGTGACTTAGTCAGAAGGTTAGTCATGGCGTATTCGCCACCGTCACTGGTAGGTGCCGAGTATTCGATATAGCTGTCAGAGAGCGCTATTTTGTAATCTGAGAGTGCTGCTAAGTAACCTTGGATGCGCTCATCGGCATCTTCAATGCTATGCGAAGAGGCGATACAGGCAATGTTCTTATGGCCATGGCGGATCAGATATTCCGTCGCAAGATACGCGCCTTTTTTGTTGTCTAAGAAAATACAGCGGTTGGCAATCTCAGCAATATAACGGTTGATCAGTACTAAGCCTTTGACCTCTTTTGCATAGGCAATCAGTTCTTCGTCGGTGAGGCCTTTCGAGTGGATCACCAGGGCGTCACAACGGCTGTTAATCAGCAATTCAATCGCTTGTCTCTCTTCTTCACGATCGTGCGAGCCATTACCGACAAGGATATGTTTTCCGTTCTCACGAGCGACATTATCGACAGCCTTAACCAACGTGCCAAAAAAGGGATCGGAGATGTCACCGACCAATACACCAACAGTGTTCGTGCTTTGGCTTACCAGCGCTCGAGCATTGGCATTCGGTCGATAGCCGAGTTTAGACATCGCTTTCGTTACAGACTCTACCGAGCTTGCACTCGCCTTGGGAGACTTGTTGATCACTCGAGATACGGTTGCAACAGAAACACCAGCTTCCTTTGCTACATCTTTAATTGTTGCCATTTTTAACCTCTATACATTGCTGCATCTATTTAACACCGACAATGATAGTAAGGCAACGAAACTCTCATTTTACTTCCAGTAATGAGATCTTTACCGCTTGTAATTATTAGGCTTAATGCTAGTGTAAACATTTACATTTTACTTAATTTTAGTAAATGATTTAATGAGTAAAAACAAACCAATATAGGAAGTGAGAAATGGATACTGTCTCTTATGGTGACTTTGCTAAGTTAGAAATGCGTGTGGGTAAGATCATTGAGGTTGTGCGTCATGAAAACGCCGACAAGCTTTACATAGTGCAAGTGGATGTTGGTGACAAGACACTGCAAACGGTGACCAGCCTAGTCCCTTACTACACAGAAGAAGAGTTGATGGGTAAGCCGGTTGTTGTTTTGTGCAATCTAGCGAAGGCGAAGATGAGAGGCCACACTTCTGAGTGCATGTTGTTATGTGCAGAAACGGAAGATGAATCTGAAAGTGTATTGCTAACACCTGAACGTGCGATGCCTGCAGGTATTCGTGTCGTTTAAGCTCACTTTAGGTTGGTGAGTCAATGTGTTCACCAACCTAAATCTACTAGCTACGCACGGTCAGTATCAAGCCATCAATCACACTGTGGTGGTGATCGGAAACTCCAGCAAGGTTGCCGTATTTAGGCTGGTGGCGATCATTTTCTAATGGGTGATGCCAACCTTGTGTGTGTTTAACAAAGTGCGCCGCAAAGCTTTCAGACACCTCTAAACATCCTGCTAATACTGTATCGACATAGGTTTGAACGATAGGGCTGTTTTCGCAAGGTGCTTCAATCTCGTCTTTGATGTAAACCCAGATCGATTGATCCTGTTTGAACTCATCTTGGCTTTCTATCTGAGAGGCCTTTAATTCGATGCGGTGATAACCACGCTCACGGCGATCAAACTCAGCCAGTGCAATATCATCCACCTCAAGCAACACACCATTCACTTGTCCCTCGCCGAGATTGACGATCAAAGGTGATAACACATAGCTGTCATCGATCTTGCTCCAATGGCGAATTAAGCCATGAACAATCGCAGGGATCGCTTGCCCCGTCTGACCGGTAAGCTGGCGTGAAGATGAGTTGATTAAGCTGCCATAACCAAAAATATACATCGCATTCCTTGTCTGAGTTGTTCCATTTAAGTCTAGTCTTACTATATGTGGCGAGATACCAAAAGTCAGTAAGTTTCTATTTATACACCTATAGGTCTTTATGACTCTTTTGGTTGTGTTTTTTTGACTTGTTTATTGGCTAGTGAATCTCGTGAGTCGCTGTTTTTACTGGTTTTATCTAATTGGCGCGTTTCATGCAATGTGATCTGCGTATTGCATCGGGTTTGATGCACACCAAATTTGGTTTAGGTAATACCTTGGCCGCTTATCTGAGAATTAGGAGCGAGTTTGTTAAATATCACAGATAAAAGTGTAGAAGACGCGATTCCAGCCTACCTGCGTTTAGGCTTTCGACCTTTCTTCTTTTTAGGCAGTCTCTATGCCGTGATTGCGATTGTCGCTTGGGTCATCATGTTCCAAAACGGTCAGCCTGAGATTTTAAAAGTTCCTGCACTGTGGTGGCACGTACATGAAATGCTGTTTGGTTTCTCAATGGCGATAGTGGTTGGTTTTGTGTTAACGGCGGTACAAACGTGGACGGGTGTCAACGGCACCAAGCACTATCGATTAGCTGCGCTAGTCGGTTTGTGGCTCGCACCTCGTATTCTGTTTTGGACACCCGCACCGTTATGGTTGATCTCGTCGGTTGAGGCGCTGTTCTTAATCTTCGCCGCCTACGAAATTGGTTTCCGAGTCGTGAAGTCGAAAGGCTGGAAGAATCTATTCTTTGTGCCGCTGTTTATATTGGCTATCGTGGCGAACTTTGCTAGTTACGCGACCATAAAGGGCATGCCCCCATTTCCATCGTCTGCAGTTTGGCAGGCTATGTTGTGGTGGTTTACTTTGCTGTTATCAGTGATGGGTGGGCGAGTAATCCCATTCTTCACAGCACGTCGCTTTGATTTTGAAAAAGCACAACCACTGGTTTGGTTGGAATGGCTAGCTAATCTACCTTTGGTTGGTTTATTTGTGTTGAGCTTCTTCCCATTGACCTTTGCTCAAGTCGGCAATGAGTTGATGGTATTTGCAGGTGTGACACAGTTGGTGCGCTTTATCCGTTGGAAACCTTGGACAACGCTATCAGAACCTTTGGTGTGGTCGCTGCATGCGGCTTATCTATGTATCCCTCTCAGCTTGCTGCTACGCGGTTTGCTAGACAACCCGTTCGCGAGCCACAACATGCTGCACTTGTTTGCGATTGGCGGTTTGAGTGGTTTGATTCTGGCGATGATTACGCGAGTGACAATGGGACATACCGGCCGTGCTATCTATAAAGGGCCAAGTATGGCTTTGGCGTTCTCGGCTATTTTTATCGCGGCACTCGTTCGTAGTTTGGGTGTGACATTCTTCCCTGCGTATTTATTTGAGATGGTTAACATCAGCGCCGGTTTATGGACGTTAGCATTCGGGTTGTTTATCTGGAAGTTCGGCATGATGCTTTTAACGCCAAGAGTGGATGGTCACCCAGGCTAAGCCTATTGATTTTCGAACCCATTTTGAAAGGGAAGCACTGAGCTTCCCTTTTTTGATCGCAGTAAAGCTCCATTCTCAAAGGTCTATTCTCTTAGTGAGTATTCTCGGCAAGATATTGGCGCACTTGTGCAATGAGATCTTCTTTGGCGTGAGGCGAGATGAAACTCGCTTCGACAGCATTAATACTGAATTGCGCTAATTCGTTTTTAGTCAGTGGATGAGCATTGGCGACGGCGAGGAAGTTATCATTCATATAGCCGCCGAAGTAAGCTGGATCATCGGAATTGATGGTGACGCAAAACCCTTTTCTCAGCAACTCGACGATATTGTGTTCTTGCATGGTGTTGAAGACCTTTAGTTTGGTATTCGATAGCGGGCACACGGTTAGCGGTGTGCGTTTAGCGATTAGCTGTTCCATCAAGTCTTCATCTTCAACACAACGAACGCCATGATCAATACGGGTGATGCCTAATAAGCTCAGTGCGTCACTAATATTTTGCGCAGGGCCTTCCTCTCCGGCGTGTGCGACAGTCAGGAAGCCTTGGTTGATCGCCTCTTGGAATACATGTTTAAACTTCTCTGGCGGATTGCCCTGTTCTGATGAATCTAACCCAACGGCAATGATCTTAGCTTTATAGGGAAGGGCTTGTTTGAGCGTTTCAAAAGCGCTGTCTTCATCAAGGTGGCGCAGAAAGCACATGATCAGTTGGCTGCTGATGCCAAGTTCTTGCTCCGCTTGATTCAAAGCTCGAGTAATCCCGCCGACGATGACTTCAAAGTCAATGCCGCGTTCAGTGTGAGTCTGAGGGTCGAAGAATATCTCAGTATGAACCACATTATCTTGCTGGCACTTCAACAGATAAGCCCACGTCAGGTCATAGAAATCCTGTTCATGAATCAGTACGTTAGCGCCTTGATAATAGATATCGAGAAAAGACTGAAGATTGTGGAATTGGTACGCGTCTCTTACTTGGTTTGGGTTATCAAAGGGAATCGACACGTTATTGCGCTTGGCCAGTTGGAACATCAGCTCAGGTTCTAGCGTGCCTTCAATATGTAAATGCAGCTCAACCTTGGGTAAATGTTTGATGAAGCTATCCATAGCAACTCCTTAGCTATTTTAATTATGGGCGGAGTAGGCGAGACAGTAGAGTCTGTAAACCTGAGCCTGCAGGTTATCTCTTTCATTTATCTCTGTTTGAGCATAGTTCATTTCATTGTTGTCGATAAAATTGCACAGAAGTTGATGATGAATCGAGAGTTACGAACCCATTGAAATCCGGCGCAAACGATTTGCAGCATGGGAGTGTGATCCGCTGCAAATATTTGCAGCAATATTCATTGATTTGTGCTCTAATACCGCGCTTACCAAGGGATGGTGTTAAAAGATGCTCACTTAGATGGAGTTATCAAAGTGACCGATCCCTTAATGATCTCCCTTAGGAAAAAATAGAACATGTCTAAGAACAAAAAATTTGATATCCGCCTTACAGAAAAACGCAACGGTTGGTGTGCAGAGATTACTCGTCAAGTAACGTCTCGCAGCACAACAGTATCTAAGCGTGAGTCTGGTTTCGAAACTGAAGCTCTAGCACAAGAGTGGGCAGAGAAAGAGCTAGCATCTTTCATCTCAAACCAAGCAGAACGTAACGAGCGTAAATCAGAGCAGCGTAAAGAGCGTGACGAACTACGTCACACTAAAGAGCTTAAAGCTGAACAAGCACGTGAAGCACGCGCAAAAGCTCGTGAAGAAGAGCAAGAAGACGCTGAGTAATCCAGTGCACAATTAATTTACAGGTCCCTTAATTTTAAGATAAGGGACAAGTAAAAAAAGCCCCGATATAGCTTTTCTCTTTCTAGTTAAAAGTTTATCGGGGCTTTTTCATTTGTGGCATATTGGTCTGGATCACGTAACCACTGAATGGCTGGTGGCTACGTATCTGATTCACTAATTACCCGAAATCGGTCCTTAGTTGTTTAGCGCTGTCAGCCAATCGTCTTCCGCGACTTCTTCAATGTAACTCTCTACAGACTGTCCCACTTCATCATCATCTTGCTTGAAGTAAGCAATGTGGAACACTGCGTCACCTTCGTTTACCAACGGTAGAGTTTGTTGACCAATCACGATACCGCCTTTAGTGGTGATTACTTGGCCTTCTTGGTGACCCAATGGAGAACTGATGTAAGCCAGGGTTTGTCCTGTTTCAACTTGTTCGCCAAGCCTTACCATATTACGCAAAATGCCGTCTGATTCAGCGCGGATCCAACTGGTCGATTTACTCAATACTGGCTCTGGTAACTTCTTACGGTTAGGGCGCAGCATGCCGATTTCTTTCATCACTTGATGTACGCCAAGGTAACCCGCACGAATCGCTAGGTGATCAAAACGCAGCGCTTCACCACCTTCGTAAGTTAATACAGGAATACCTAATTTTTCCGCTTCGCTGCGCAATGAACCATCACGCAGTGGAGAATCTATGATCACGGGTGTTGCGAACGCTTTTGCGATGCGCAGTGTTTCAGGGTTCGACAGGTTTGCACGGATCTGTGGCAAGTTAGTACGGTGAATCGCACCCGTGTGAAGATCCAAAATGTAATCACAGTGCTTCGCTACGTTCTCAAAGAAGGTGTGAGCGATGCGTGATGTCAGTGATCCTTTCTCACTTCCAGGGAAGCAACGGTTCAGGTCACGACGGTCTGGTAGGTAACGAGACTTATGGATAAAACCAAATACGTTAACGATAGGCACAACAAGTAGTGTTCCTTTCAGTTTTTTTGGATCTATCGCATTGGTCAGTTGTCGTGCAATCTCAACACCGTTTAGTTCATCTCCGTGGATCGCCGCGTTTACCATCAGTGTTGGGCCCGCTTGGCGACCATGAATAATTTCAATCGGGATTGAAAGTGGAGAATGCGTGTAAAGCTGAGCCGCTTGCAGTTCAATCTCCATTCTCTGTCCTGGCTGAACAGTATAACCAAGTAATTCGAAGGGTTGATTAGGTTTTAGTCTTGCCATTTATGTTGTTCTCAACATGGTGATAATTCGTTAACACGGAATGTATCAATCGTTGATTTTTAGTACGAATCAATCGCTTTACGGTGACGACAAAACTTTTTTATGGAGGGGTTTCTTAATTGGTTTCTGTTTTTGATTTGGCTAGTTAGAAGGGGTTTAGAATTGTGAATTTCCTGACAATACATTGATTTAACGCTGATATTTATTGTTCGGTTGGTTGGTATTATCCATCGCCATTTTTTGGCGGCCAAATTCAAATATCGAGATCAAAATGAAAAAAACAATTTCAAAAGTTGTAGCACTAGCGGTGGTATCTGTTGCTCTATCTGGCTGTGTGGGTAGCAACGCAGTAACGGGTTACCTAATGAAGTTCAACATCAAGGCTGTTGACAACCGCTACGCTCGTGGTGGTTTGAACATACTACTTGCACCTGCGTACGGTCTAACGGTTGCTGCCGATTACCTAGTATTTAACTCACTAGAGTTCTGGACGGGTAGCAACCCACTAACAGGTGCTCCGCACATCTTTGATACTAAGACTGATACTTACCTTGATATCAACGATCAGCTTGATAAGTCACTGACTGAAGCGCCAGTAGGCCCGATCACGAGTGCCGATATGATTGAGAAAGGTCAAATGCAGCAGATCGACGAAAACACTATCCAAATGGACATCACTTACCAGTCTGGTGAGCGTGCGACGTTAATCGGTGTTCGTGATGGCGAGATGGTGACGTACTTCATCGACGGCGAAGTCGTAGCACAAACTTCAATTGATGAGCTAGAAAGCTACGCGGCTTCACGCGCTTAGTTATTTAGTCACAAGTAGCAGTGACAAAGATTAGATACAAAAACAGGTACTCATGAGTACCTGTTTTATTTTGTTCTTAATAAACGATGTTTACTGAAAAGTGCTATTTATTGAAGAGCCCATTTATTGGAAACACCATTTACTGAAAAACACTAGCGAATCGATTTATGCTTTTTCTGGGATCGCAGCAAGTAATGCAACCATTTGGTTCCAGAACAGCTCAACTGTGTCGATCTTCACTTTCTCATCAGGAGAGTGTGGGAACTTGATCGTTGGGCCGAAAGAAACCATATCCATGTTCGGGTAAGGTTCTTTGAACAGACCACACTCAAGGCCAGCATGGATAACCATGATGTTTGGCTTGTGACCGTAGATGCCTTCGTACATGTCGCGGAAGATATGCATGATCTCTGAATCTGCGTCTGGTTTCCAACCTGGGTAAGCACCAGAGAACGCGATGTTTGCGCCTGCTAGTTCAGCAACAGAGTGAAGCATACTTTCTACTTGGCTGCGACCAGAGTCGATAAGAGAACGGATCAAGCAAAGTACTGTGATTGAATCTTCTTCCGTTGTGATAACACCTACGTTTAGAGATGTTTCAACAACACCTTCAATCTCGTCACTCATACGAATCACGCCGTTTGGACATGCGTTAAGTGCCGCGATAAAGCGAGCTTGGTCTGCTGATGCTAGTGTGCCCATTTCAACTGAAGCTTCTTCGTTGAAGGTCACGATGCTGTCTTCTACTTTACCTAGCTCTGTTGAAAGCAGCTCTGTGTAGTAGTTGTATAGTGAAGCCAGTTTTTCTTGGTTTGCCGCAGGAACAGCAACCGTTACGAAACCTTCACGAGGAATTGCGTTACGAAGGCTACCACCTTTGAATTCGACGATACGAAGGTCTAGCTCTTTTGCGTGACCGGCTAGGAAGCGAGCAATCAGTTTGTTTGCGTTTGCACGACCAGTGTGAATGTCACAACCAGAGTGACCGCCTTTTAGGCCTTTTAGCGTTAGCTTGCGTGTTACGAAGTCGGCTGGAATTGCGTTACGTGCAATTTCAAATGTCATTGCGCCGTCGATACCGCCAGCACAACCCATGTACACTTCACCTTCTTGCTCTGAGTCAGTATTAAGAAGGATATCGCCTTCTAACCAACCGGCTTCAAGACCAAACGCACCAGTCATGCCTGCTTCTTCATCTACGGTTAGTAGAACTTCGATAGGGCCGTGTTGGATTTCGTTTGAAGCAAGAACAGCTAGGCAAGATGCCATGCCCATGCCGTTGTCAGCACCAAGCGTTGTGCCTTTTGCTGTAACCCACTCACCATCGATGTATGGCTGGATTGGATCTTTTGTAAAGTCGTGATCAGTGTCTTCGTTCTTTTGTGGAACCATATCGATGTGAGCTTGTAGCACGACACCTTTTTTGTTTTCCATACCCGGCGTTGCTGGCTTTTTGATGAATACGTTGCCCGTTGGATCACGGCGTACATCTAAGCCTTGCTCTGTTGCCCAAGCAATAATGTATTGAGCAAGCTCTTCTTCATGCTTTGAAGGGTGTGGGATTGAACAAATCTTATCGAAAAACTGCCAAATAGGGGCAGGGGACAATTTACTGATCTCAGAATGGAATTCAGACACGGATGACTCCTTTTTTATTTGATAACCATATATTTAGGATTTCTATAGGTGAAAACTTAGAACAAAAATCTAAAATATGGGTCTGTTTTGATGGCAACAGCATACCACTTGAGCGTTTTGACGAGTAGCGGTTCTAAACCTCAAAATCCTCAAATTTTGAAAGCGATCTTGTCTATCTGATCATTAATAAGTGAGCTGATGCTTATTGATGGCATAAGCAAACGTTTGTTTAGCTCTGTTCTGTAATTTAATTACATAAATAAGTTTGTAAAATAACCATAAATGGTAAAAAGTGTGACGCACAGCAAAAAATACTTGTAATCTTTTTTCTTTGAGGTATATTAATAACCAACTTCTGAGATGAAGAGTAAATGCTCAAAGGATGAGTCCGTTTTATCGCCTCCAAGGAACCGAGAAATCAAATTCGTTTTTTATTGATTTATTAAGGTGATAGTTATGAAAGGTTTACCATCTGCAATGTTCTGGATTAACAGCTCTGTTTACACTAGCAACTTTGCATACCCTACAAGCTTTGGTTACTAATACCGGAAGCATGTAACTCGAACAGTTTTGTTCACCCCTATATATTGGAATTCTTTTACAGCCCTTTTGGTTGACAGATTCTACCGCCACTCAGTTTTGAGTGGCGTTTTTTTTGCCTGCTACTTTACCGCCTGCTTTTTTATTAACTACTTTCATTCACCATTTCTCCGCTATTCGTTGCGGTCGTTTTTTGAACGCCAAGCTATCAATTCGCACCTTATTACTGATTCTGTTGGAAAATACATAACTCTTGTGAGTTTTGATTGAGAATTTGTGAGCTACATTCTTAATGAAAATAACCAATGGTCGAAAAAATAACCAAATTATTCCGCCGCCTTTTTTATTTTTAAGGTATTGTTTTTAATGGTAATTTGAATTTCCCCATTCTCTTTTAATCGTTCTGTTTAATACGGCATTCTGATAAATATTAATTAGAGCCTTAATTCTATCTGGAATTTGTTATTTGATAACTTTATAATCCACAGCCAATCGATTACGCAACCGTTTACTCTTACCCTTATAGGATTCGATAATGTTCGAAAAGCTATTCAAACTCAGTGAAAATGGCACCAATGTGCGCACTGAAATCATCGCAGGTCTAACAACCTTCCTAACAATGGCTTACATCATTTTTGTAAACCCAATGATTCTAGCTGACGCTGGGATGGACCATGGCGCTGTATTTGTAGCAACCTGTTTAGCGGCTGCTATTGGCTGTTTCATCATGGGCTTTGTTGCTAACTATCCAATTGCTCAAGCTCCAGGTATGGGTTTGAACGCTTTCTTTACCTATGCTGTTGTAATGGGTATGGGTTATACGTGGCAAGTTGCTCTGGCAGCGGTTTTCGTATCAGGCGTAATCTTCATCTTCTTAAGTATCTTTAAGATTCGTGAATGGATTATCAACTCGATCCCTATGTCTCTGCGTGTTGGTATCTCTGCTGGTATCGGCCTTTTCCTAGCGTTTATCGCGCTTAGCAATGCAGGCATCGTTGTTTCTAACCCAGCGACTAAAGTTTCACTGGGCGACATTACCGCGATTGCTCCTATCTTAGGCGCGCTTGGTTTCTTCATTACTATTGCTCTTGTTCACCGTGGTGTGAAAGGCGCAGTAATGATCGCGATTCTCGCTATCACAGCGATTGGTATTGCGATCGGTGACGTTCAATACGGCGGCATCATGTCGACACCACCGAGCCTTGCACCGACATTCATGCAGCTTGATTTCTCTGCTGTATTTGAAATCGGTATGATTTCAGTTGTATTCGCATTCTTGTTCGTCGATTTGTTCGATACAGCGGGTACTCTGGTTGGTGTTGCAACGAAAGCAAACCTAATCAAAGAAGACGGTAAACTACCGCGCTTGAACAAAGCACTGCTTGCTGACTCTACAGCAACATCTATTGGTGCATTGCTAGGTACATCAAACACAACTTCTTATGTTGAGAGTGTTGCGGGTGTTGCTGAAGGCGGTCGTACCGGTCTAACTGCTGTTGTTGTTGGTATCTTATTCCTACTGGCTCTTTTCTTCTCGCCACTTGCAGGTATGATTCCGGCTTACGCAACATCAGGTGCACTTTTCTATGTAGCAATTCTGATGATGTCTGGACTAGTTGGCATTGATTGGCGTGATCTTACGGAAGCCGCACCAGTCGTGGTAACATGTCTGCTTATGCCGCTGACGTACTCTATCGCTGAGGGTATCTCACTAGGTTTCATCGCTTACGCTGCAATTAAGCTGCTAAGTGGTAAAGGTCGCGACGTTTCACCTGCGGTATGGGTAATGTCCGTTATCTTTATTCTTAAATACATTTTCGCTTAATCGTCTAGATTTCTGCTTAATCGCTGAAGAGGCTATGTTTGAAATAGCCTCTAATAACATGACAAAATTATTAGGTTTTATACTATGAGCAACAAATTCATTATCACTTGGGACAACATGCAGACTTACTGCCGTCAACTTGCTGAAAAGCAAATGCCAGCAGAGCAATGGAAAGGCATCTGGGCGGTAAGCCGTGGTGGTTTGGTTCCTGGTGCAATCTTGGCTCGTGAGCTAGGTATTCGTCACGTAGATACGATTTGTATTTCTAGCTACGACCACGATCACCAACGTGATATGACAGTCGTTAAAGCACCAGAAGGTGACGGCGAAGGCTTCCTAATCGTTGAAGACTTGGTTGATAGTGGTGACACTGCACGTAAGCTTCGCGAAATGTACCCTAAAGCGAAACTGATCGCTGTATGTGCAAAACCATCTGGCGCTGATTTGCTAGACGAGTACATTGTTGATATCGCCCAAGATACATGGATTGAGCAACCTTGGGATACTAGCCTAAGCTACGTTGAGCCAGTAAATCGCAAGTCAAAATAAGCGTAAACTTAGTTTTTTGAGAAATGACCCTTTATAGGGTCATTTTTTTTTATATTATTAGTGACAACCATTTCTTATTAAGTATCCCAATGTCTGAACCAGAAGAAACGAGCTCGAACCTTTCGGAAACTTTGTTTGTAAAGCACAAGCAGGCGAAAGAGACCTCAATGTTGACACAATACATGCCTAGCTCTGAAGCGTTATTGGATGAGAAGCGTGAACAGCAAAACTCATCATGGTACCGAAACCTAAGACGTCTTCAGTGGGTCTGGCAAGGCGTTAATCCAATAGAGCAAGAAGCGGTATTGGCTCGCATCGCGTCATCAGATAACTCTCGGACAACCGATGAGTGGCTTGATACGGTCATGGGTTACCGAAGCGGTAACTGGGCATACGAATGGACCAAGCTGGGTATGCAGCATCAGAATCGTTCTAATGAAAAGAACGGTGAAGAGATGGCTGAAGAGCTGTTTTTAGCATCGCTGTGCTTCAGTATTGCGGGTTACCCACATCTCAAGAACGACAACTTGGCAGCTCAGGCTCAAGTGTTGGCCAACGCAGCCTATTCTGAAGCGATAAAGCACACTAAGTTGATCGTCAAACAGATTGATATTCCATACCAAAACAAGAAGATCAAAGCGAACTTGCACCTAACCAAGACAGATAAACCACAACCGGTTGTGATTGTCAGCGCGGGTCTAGATAGCTTGCAAACCGATATGTGGCGCCTGTTTAGGGATTATTTAGCACCTAAGAACATTGCTATGTTAACGGTAGACATGCCATCAATAGGGCACAGTGCACATTGGCCGTTAACAGAAGACTCATCTTGTCTTCACCAAGCGGTGCTGAATGAATTGCCTAACATTCCATGGGTCGATCACCATAAAGTTGGTTTGTTTGGCTTCCGCTTCGGTGGCAATGCGATGGTGAGATTATCTTTCCTTGAGCAACATAAGATTAAAGCGTGTATCTCTTTAGGCGCGCCAATTCACGACATCTTCGTTCATGCAGACAAACTGAAACAGATGCCTAAGATGCATTTAGATGTGTTGGCTTCGCGCCTTGGTAAAGGGGCGGTCGATATCAATAGCCTTTCTGGGCAGTTGATGGCGTGGTCACTCAAGGTACAAGGTTTGCTGTCAAACAGTAAAACCAGCGTTCCTATCTTGGCATTGGCTCTGGAAGGTGACCCGGTTTCACCGCCAATGGATAATCAACTGGTTGCTATTTACAGTGATTACGGAAAAGCGAAGAAAATCAAAGCTAAGTCAATTACACAAGGTTATGAGCAATCCCTCGAATTGGCGATAAAGTGGCTTGAGGATGAATTATTTAGATGACATTTCTCCTAAATTAGTTAAGCATGAAAAGTGTACAAACTAAGTACCTGATACTCAGCGATAATTTATAAAATCCAATTGCGTAGTTTCTACGTATAACAGTCTGAGTAGCGTCATTCTTAACATTGAAAATGGAGATTCAATATGTCAGAAGTGACACAACAACCTACGCATTACCGCTTGTTGAATGTTTTAAAGGCGATCGGGCCTTACTTAAGGGAACCGCAATCAGAAGAAGGCCACTATATCTTTGATTGCTTGTCTGTATGTGTGAACGATAAAAAATCACCAGAAGAACGCGAGTTTTGGGGCTGGTGGCTGGAATTGGATAAGTCGGAAGAGGGATATTCGGCGAAGTACAATATCGGCAAGTACAACATCGATGGTAACTGGGATTCTTTGCCGTTACCTAAAAAGGCGGTAGCTGAGGTCTCTCGAACTCAAGAAGCCTTCCACAAAAAACTGGTTGATGAACTTCAAAGTAAGTTTGAAATCAGTATCCAATTAGACGAAGAGTCTGTCGAATTCGTCTAATTTTAAAGGTTACTCTTCTATATAAAGCAAAAAGGTGCGATTTCGCACCTTTTCTGCTTGTGAATTCCCCTTTTGATTGCTAAAACATCACCTCTTATTTGTTTTATCCATAAAAGACTTCATGACAACAAATCATCAAAGCGGGACAACAACACAGCGTAAAACTGTCGTTGTTAAACTGGGTACCAGTGTCTTAACTGGTGGAACATTGGCATTAGACCGCGCTCATATGGTTGAGCTGGTTCGTCAATGTGCTGAATTAAAAAAACAAGGCCACTCTGTGGTTATGGTTTCGTCTGGCGCAATTGCAGCAGGACGTGAACACCTTGGTTACCCCGCACTTCCCAACTCAATGGCGAGCAAACAGTTGCTTGCGGCAGTTGGGCAAAGCCAGTTGATTCAAGTTTGGGAGTCTTTGTTTGCTATCTATGGTCTTAAGATTGGCCAGATGCTACTGACTCGTGCTGATCTCGATGATCGCGAGCGTTTTCTTAATGCACGTGACACGATCAACGCACTGGTTGAACACGATATTATTCCGGTAGTAAACGAAAACGACGCAGTAGCAACCAACGAAATTAAAGTGGGCGACAATGATAACTTGTCGGCCTTAGTGGGTATTTTGTGCGGTGCTGATAAGCTTTTGCTACTAACAGATCAAAAAGGCCTGTTTACGGCTGACCCTCGTAAAGACCCAAATGCTGAGCTCATCAAAGAAGTGAAAACCATTGATGACACACTGCGCAAGATCGCAGGCGGCAGCGGTACGACATTAGGTACCGGCGGCATGGCAACAAAACTGCAGGCGGCGGATATTGCTCGTCGTGCCGGTATTGAAGTGATTATTGCTGCGGGCAGTGCTGAAAATGTGGTGTTTGATTCACTGAGTGACAACCCACAAGGCACACGTTTCTTGCCTTTAGCGGAAGCGCTTGAAAACCGTAAACGCTGGATTTTAGCGGGCCCTGCTTCAGCAGGTGACATTGTGGTCGACGACGGCGCAGTAAATGCAGTCAACACCAAAGGCAGCAGCTTGTTGGCGAAAGGGGTTGTTCGAGTTAAAGGCGAATTCTCTCGTGGTGAAGTTACCCAAGTCACAGACAGCAAAGGCAAAGTAATTGCGCGTGGTATCGCCAGTTATTCAAGCCAAGACCTAGCAAAAATTGCAGGTAAGCACAGTAAAGATATTGGTGACATTCTTGGATACGATTATGGGTCAGAAGTCATTCACCGTGACGACTTAGTTGTAATCCAAGAGTAGCTCGTGATGATAAGGCGAATCGCCTTTTTGCATCCAAAGACAGACAGAATTTAGGGAGAGTTAAACGTGGATTTAACTAACATGGGTATCGCAGCAAAAGACGCTGCTTTCCACCTAGCGACCGCATCTACGGCGCAAAAGAATAAAGCATTGGCGATCATCGCTGATGAGCTAGAAGCAAACGCAGCAACGATTTTAGAAGCGAACGCGAAAGATATCGAATTAGGTCGCGAAGCAGGTTTAACCGACGCACTGCTTGATCGTCTACTTCTTAATGAAGAGCGCTTAACCGGCATCGCTAACGATGTTCGTAACGTAATTAGCCTGAATGACCCAGTTGGCAGCGAGATTGACAGCAAAGTACTGGAAAACGGTATGTCACTGTCTCGCCGCCGCGTGCCACTTGGTGTGGTTGGTGTTATCTATGAAGCGCGTCCAAACGTAACGATTGATATTGCAGCTCTGTGTCTGAAGACAGGTAACGCAAGCATTCTACGTGGTGGTAAAGAGACGTTCTTCTCGAACATGGAACTGGTTAAGGTTATCCAGTCTGCATTAGAGAAAGCGGAGCTTCCAGCCGCTTCTGTTCAGTACATCGAGAAGCCTGATCGTGAACTCGTTTCTCAACTGCTTAAACTGGATGACTACGTGGATATGATCATTCCTCGTGGTGGCGCTGGCTTGCATAAGATGTGTAAAGAGAACAGCACCATCCCAGTTATCATTGGCGGCTTTGGTATCAGCCATATCTTCGTTGATGAAAGCGCTGATCTTGAGAAATCTGTCGATGTGGTTGAAAACTCAAAAGTTCAACGCCCGTCAGCGTGTAACTCGTTAGATACACTGCTAGTGCATGAAGCGGTTGCTGAAGCTTTCCTAACTAAGCTGAAACAGCGTTTAGCAGGCAAGGTAACCTTGGTAGCCGATTCCAGTGCAAAGTCACTGCTAACAGGTTTTGAAGACCAACGTGATGCGGTTGAAGGCGACTTTGACACTGAATGGCTAAGCTACACGCTAGGCGTGAAAGTCGTTGCGGATGTGGCAGAAGCGATTGACCACATGCGTGTACACAACGCGAGTCACTCAGATGCAATCATGACTAACAGCCTAGAGAGTTCAGAGCGTTTCATTAACTCTGTTGGTTCTGCAGCGGTTTATGTGAATGCATCAACACGTTTCACCGATGGCGCACAGTTTGGTTTAGGTGCTGAAGTTGCCGTGTCTACTCAGAAATTGCATGCTCGCGGCCCAATGGGTTTAGAAGAGCTGACAAGCTACAAATGGGTAGGTAAAGCGAACTATTTAGTCCGCGGTTAACGCTGGTCGTTAATTTTACTCCTCAGCTCATTTTTGAAATGGCGATCGAGTAGCAATAATCAATGAATCACCACACAAAAGGGCCTTAATTGGCCCTTTTTCTTTCCTAACGTTTGGCAATTCCGTTACACTGATATTCAATTATTTGGAGGTGATATGCATTGTCCTTTTTGTTCAGAGAACGACACTAAAGTAATCGATTCAAGACTGGTAGCCGATGGCCATCAGGTTCGTCGTCGCCGTCAATGCCTTGCATGTAGTGAACGTTTTACTACGTTCGAATCGGCAGAACTTGTGATGCCCAAAGTCATAAAGTCGAATGGAAACCGCGAACCATTTAATGAAGATAAAATGGTGGGTGGTGTACAGCGCGCCCTAGAAAAACGCCCAGTGAGTGCTGATGCGATTGAACTTGCGATCAGTACGATTAAGTCACAACTCCGTGCAACGGGCGAGCGTGAAGTACCAAGCGAGATGATTGGTAATCTTGTGATGGGCCAATTGAAAGAATTGGATAAAGTGGCGTACATTCGTTTTGCCTCTGTTTACCGCAGCTTTGAAGACATCCGAGAGTTTGGCGAAGAAATCGCTAAATTAGAGGATTAACTCCTCAATCATGTCAAACTTTACTCCCCTAGATTTTCAAATGATGTCGCGTGCTATTCAGTTAGCCAAACGCGGCATTTACACTACTGCACCCAACCCGAATGTGGGTTGTGTCATTGTGCAAACCGATGGTCAGATCGTTGGTGAAGGTTTTCATGCCAAAGCTGGTGAACCTCATGCTGAAGTACATGCCATGCGAATGGCGGGTGATAAGGCAAAAGGTGCGACGGCTTATGTCACGCTAGAGCCTTGTTCTCATTACGGTCGAACGCCGCCTTGTGCTGAAAGTTTGATTAAGGCTCAAGTAGCCAAAGTGATTTGTGCCATGCAGGACCCAAACCCAAAAGTCGCGGGTCGTGGTATCAAAATGCTACGCGATGCGGGTATTGAGGTTGAAATCGGTTTGCTAGAGCAAGACGCTCTCGACTTGAACCCTGCATTTATCAAGCGTATGCAAACGGGCATGCCATTCGTTCAGTTAAAGATGGCCGCTAGCCTTGATGGGCAAACGGCATTGAACAATGGTCAAAGCCAGTGGATCACATCGCCAGAAGCGCGTCGTGACGTTCAGAACTACCGAGCAAAATCAGGTGCGGTGTTATCAACTAGCCAGACGGTGATTGAAGACAACGCATCGTTGAATGTTCGTTGGACGGAGTTGCCAAGCAGCATCAAAGATCATTACGCTGAAGACGAGCTGCGTCAGCCGATTCGCGTGATTCTTGATCGTCAAAACCAACTGCGTCCTGAGCTCAAGTTATTCCAGACTCCAACATCAGTGTTGAGAGTTGCCGAAGCGTCTGCTGATATTGAAGTCGGAACCACAGATGCAGGTCAGCTTGATTTGCACGATCTGATGCGTCAATTACCTGCAAATCATATCGACCATATTTGGGTCGAAGCGGGCGCTACATTGGCAAAAAGCTTGATTGAAGAACAGCTGGTGGATGAGCTAATCCTCTATTTAGCACCTAAACTTATGGGCAGTGACGGACGAGGTTTGATGGGCGCATTAGGGCTCACTTCAATGTCTGACGTTATTGACCTAGAAATTAAAGATGTTCGACAGGTTGGTGTGGATATTCGCATCGTGGCTAAACCAAGAGCGGAAAAACCACTCTCGAAATAGTTAATCCAACTACATACGTGTCGTTGACAACAAAAAGAGTTTTAAAATGTTTACAGGAATTGTAGAAGCCGTAGGTACATTGAGTGCAATCACTCCCCGCGGAGAAGACATCACCGTAACGGTTAATGTTGGTAATCTTGATATGGCTGACGTTAAGTTAGGCGACAGTATCGCTACCAATGGTGTTTGTTTGACGGTTGTTGAGTATAACGACCACAGCTACAGTGCAGACCTTTCGCTTGAGACCCTGAAAAAAACGGGTTTTGTCGATTACCAAGCTGGCGATAAGGTCAACCTAGAGAAAGCAATGCTACCGACCACGCGTTTCGGTGGTCATATTGTATCGGGTCACGTTGATGGCGTAGGTGAGATTGTTGAACGTAACCAAGTTGGCCGGGCGATTGAGTTCTGGGTAGAAATGCCAGCAGAAATCTCAAAATACGTGGCTCAAAAAGGTTCAGTAACGGTCGATGGTATCAGCCTGACAGTGAACGATTTACGCAAGAACGCATTCAAGCTGACTATCGTTCCTCACACTTCTTCAGAAACTACCATCGACCAATTCAATGTCGGTCGTAAAGTGAATCTAGAAGTCGATGTATTAGCGCGTTACATGGAGCGTTTACTGCAAGGTCAGCAACAAGAATCTGAGCCTGAATCTCGATTAACGATGGAATTCTTACAGCAGAATGGTTTTGCCTAACCGTTGATACAAAGTGCGTTAAGCGAGACTTTGTAAAGCGAAGCAATATCATCAGGTTTAAATAGTGTCGGTTCTAGGAAGCAGAACCATTTCAAAGGATATAGAACAATGCCAATTAGTACTCCTCAAGAAATTATTGAAGACATTCGCCTAGGAAAAATGGTTATCCTGATGGATGATGAAGATCGCGAGAATGAAGGCGATCTGATCATGGCAGCAGAACATGTTACGCCAGAAGCGATTAACTTCATGGCGATGTATGGCCGCGGCTTAATCTGTCTGACGCTAACCAAAGAGCGTTCAAGCCGTATGGGTCTAGCGCCTATGGTTCAAGACAACAATGCACAGTACACCACGAACTTTACGGTTTCGATTGAAGCGGCTGAAGGTGTAACGACGGGTATCTCTGCATCAGACCGTGCAGTGACGGTTCAAGCGGCAGTGGCGAAAGACGCGAAAGCGGCTGATCTTGTTCAACCTGGTCATATTTTCCCACTGACAGCGCAAGATGGCGGTGTTCTGACTCGCGCAGGACATACAGAAGCAGGTTGTGATTTAGCACGTCTAGCAGGCTGTGAACCAGCATCGGTTATCGTTGAGATCCTCAATGACGATGGCACCATGGCACGTCGCCCTGATCTTGAAGTCTTCGCTGAAAAACACGATATCAAACTAGGCACCATTGCTGACTTGATTGAATATCGCAACAACACCGAAACGACGATTGAACGTGTAGCACAGTGCCATTTGCCAACAGAGTTTGGTGACTTTGAGCTTGTGACTTACCGTGACACGATTGATAACCAGATCCACTATGCGATGCAAAAAGGCGACTTGTCTGAAGGTGCTCCTTTAGTACGTGTTCACCTGCATGATACGTTTACCGATCTGCTTCATTCAGACCGTGGTACTGAGCGTAGCTGGTCGCTAGATAAAGCGATGAAGCGCATTGGCGACGAAGGCGGTGTGTTGGTTATTTTGGGTAACGAAGAGTCGTCTGATTCTTTGATCCACAAAGTGAAGACGTTCGAAGCGCAAGATAAGAATGAGCAACCAACCATGGCGAAGAAGCAAGGTACTTCTCGTCGTGTTGGTGTGGGTTCTCAGATTCTACAAGACCTAGGCGTTCACGATATGCGTTTACTGTCTTCAAGCACCAAGCGTTACCACGCATTGGGCGGCTTTGGTCTTAACGTTGTTGAATACGTTTGCGAGTAGTCACTTGCATATGAGTTTGTAGCAACATAAATCAGTGATGATGCCGATAGTTCTTTTGGTAACCAATCTGGCCAAAAGAGCAAAGTCGCTAAGCCAGACTTACAGCGTGTTAAACACGTGAGCTTAGCGACTTGTTGTTCCCATACGGTTGGGAGCAACGCTGCGTTATCATCTTTACATCTCCGGTGTCCGTTCTTCTAAATTAGCATTAGATATTGCTCACAGTTTTGTGCTAGAATCCGGCGATTCTCACTTGATGAAAATAGTTAAAGGAAGGCTTATGAAAGTGATCGAGGGTGGCTTCCCAGCGCCAAATGCAAAAATTGCTATCGTTATTGCTCGTTTCAACAGTTTTATTAACGAAAGTTTACTTTCTGGTGCAATCGATACTTTAAAGCGTCATGGACAAGTAAGCGAAGACAACATCACTGTTGTTCGTTGCCCTGGTGCAGTAGAACTTCCACTTGTAGCGCAGCGCGTTGCAAAAACGGGTAAGTTCGATGCGATTGTATCTCTTGGTACAGTAATCCGTGGCGGTACACCTCACTTTGACTATGTTTGTAGTGAATGTAATAAAGGTTTGGCACAAGTGTCTCTGGAATTTTCTCTTCCAGTAGCGTTTGGTGTTCTTACTGTTGATACGATCGATCAAGCTATTGAACGCGCAGGAACCAAGGCTGGTAATAAGGGTGCAGAAGCAGCACTTAGCGCACTTGAGATGATCAACGTTCTTTCTGAAATCGATTCCTAATGGGGGCCAGTGTGAAACCAGCCGCACGTCGTAACGCACGTCAATTTGCTCTACAAGCAATTTATTCTTGGCAAATTACTAAAGAAAATATTGCTACCGTTGAAGAACAGTTCTTATCTGGTGGTAAGTATGATGAAGAAGAGCATCATGCTGCAGAACCTGCACTTGCTATGCCAGAAACAGACGTTGCATACTTCCGCGACCTACTAACTGGTGTTGCTCTTAGCCACATGGAACTTGATAGCAAGCTTCGTCCATTCGTATCTCGCCCTATGCAAGATCTGGATCTGATGGAACTAGCGCTTCTACGTTTAGCTATGTACGAGATGACTCGTCGCGAAGATGTACCATACAAAGTGGTTATCAACGAAGCTATCGAGCTTGCAAAAGTATTTGCAGCAGAAGACAGCCATAAGTTTGTTAACGGTGTGCTTGATAAAGCTGCACCGCACGTTCGTAAGAAATAAGACGTTCGTATATTGAATCTAAAGGTCAGCTTTTATGCTGGCCTTTTTTGTAACTAAATTCCCGTAATATCCATGATTACGGCGATTTTTATGAGACTAAAGATAGGGCATGTGATGTCTGGCGAATTTAACCTGATTGAAAAATATTTTGTAAATCGACAACCACAACGTAAAGACGTACTTCTGGCTGCTGGCGATGACTGTGCTTTGGTCAAAGCGCCGGGCAATGTTGAGATAGCGATCAGCACGGACACCTTAGTAGCTGGTACCCATTTCTTAGCGGAAGCGAATCCGGCTTGGGTGGCACACAAGGCGTTGGCTTCCAATATCAGTGACCTTGCTGCAATGGGCGCGACGCCTGCTTGGGTGTCATTTGCTTTAACCGTGCCTGAAATCGATGAAGCATGGCTTGATCCTTTCTGTGACTCCTTTTTTAAACTCGCAGACTACTTTGGTATTCAGTTAATTGGTGGTGACACCACCAAAGGCCCACTAAGCCTGACACTGACGGTACAGGGCTTTGTTCCTGAAGGACGAGCGCTGCGCAGAGATGGCGCGAAAGTGGGCGACTGGATTTACGTAACGGGCAACTTAGGCGACAGCAAAGCAGGACTAGAGGTGATATTAGACCCTGAACAGAACAAAGCTAAGCCTTATGCGTTAGAGCTTGAAGAGAGGCACTACCTGAGCACTCCACGAGTTTTGGCTGGCCAAGCATTGGTAAACCTTGCTTCGTCTGCCATTGATATCTCTGATGGTGTGATTGCTGATTTAAAACATATCCTTAAGCGTTCTCAAGTTGGTGCGAGTATTGATGTAAGCACGCTGCCTATCTCTGCAGAATTACGTCAGTTCGCTCCTGATATCATTTCAGCTCAGCAGTATGCGCTAACGAGTGGTGAAGAGTACGAACTGTGCTTTACTGTACCAGAAGAGAATAAAGGGTCGTTGGAAAGTGCTTTGTCACACACTGGTACAAAAGTCACCTGCATTGGCCAGATAAGACCTGTAGAATATTTTGAATTACACAATAATGGTGAACCACTAAGCTGGAACTTAACTGGTTACGATCACTTTAAGGTTAATTGATGACAAACCCACTATCTGCAATCTCTCTAAAAAACCCTTGGCACTTATTAGCAACGGGTTTTGGCAGTGGCTTATCGCCTATTATTCCCGGCACAATGGGCACGCTCGCGTCTATTCCGTTGTACCTATTGTTGGTTCAGTTACCGTTTCCTGCTTACGTTGCCGTGGTGGTGGTAAGCTGCATTATTGGTATTAAGATCTGCCAAATAACGTCTGATGATATGGGTGTGCATGATCACGGTTCTATCGTTTGGGATGAGTTTGCGGGCTTTTGGATCACCATGGGCCTAGTGCCGTTGTTGGGTATTCCTGTTAATGATTGGAAATGGCTATTCGCTGGCTTTGTTCTGTTTCGTTTTTTCGATATGGTAAAGCCTTGGCCAATTGGTTGGTTAGACAAGCGAGTTCACGGCGGCTTAGGTATCATGATTGATGATATTGTAGCGGGTATTATGGCGGCGATTTCGCTGTATGCCGTGGCACACTTCGCAGGTTGGTTAGTGTGAGTTTACTGAAGGGTTAAGGTTTAGTTGGCGATACACCAAGCTACGTAACGGATACTTAAAAGGTTGACCCTAGGGCCAACCTTTTTTGTTTTGTAGCTTATGCTGTTTGCTGGTGAAAGCTATTTAGCAAGGTAGTCAGAGATAGACTTCTCTATGCCTTTCGCATCTAAGCCAAGCTCTTCATGCAGCTCGCCTTGAGTACCTTGAGCAATAAACTTGTCTGGCAGACCAAGGTTCAACACTGGCATTAGCAGCTTCTCTTGCATCAAGAATTCAATCACACCCGCACCCGCACCACCTGCGATTGCGTTTTCTTCGATAGTAACCAGTACATCGTGGTCAGCAGCAAGTTGTTTGATCAGAGCTTCGTCTAGCGGCTTCACAAAACGCATGTCTGCAACTGTCGCATCGATAGAGTCAGCGGTTTGAAGTGCACTTTCTAGGAAAGTACCAAAGCTTAGGATTGCGACTTTCGAACCATCTTTTGCTTTCGCATTTTCGCGAACGATACGACCTTTACCAATCTCAAGCGCAGTAAACTCACTTTGGATCTCAGTACCCATGCCATTACCACGTGGGTAACGAACGGCACTTGGACCTGTGTGTTGGTGGCCTGTGTATAGCATTTGGCGACATTCGTTTTCGTCACTTGGTGCCATGATCACCATGTTTGGAATACAACGCATGAAGCTTAGATCGAACGCACCTTGGTGAGTTTGACCATCGGCGCCAACAAGACCTGCACGGTCAATCGCGAACATCACCGGTAGGTCCATGATTGCCACATCGTGGATCAGTTGATCGTAGCCACGCTGCAGGAACGTCGAGTAGATAGCCACAATCGGCTTATCACCCGCAATCGCCATACCAGTTGCTAGTGTTACAGCATGCTGCTCTGCAATTGCAACATCGAAGTATTGCTCTGGGTATTCTTTCGAGAAACGAACCATGCCAGAACCTTCACGCATTGCTGGCGTGATCGCCATTAGCTTAGGATCTTGCGCGGCCATATCACACAGGAAGTCGCCAAAAATCTTAGAGAAAGTTGGTTTAGAGCTGGTGCTCTTAGGCAGACTTGAGTGTGCAGGATCGAACTTAGGTACACCGTGGTAGCCAATTGGATCTTTCTCTGCTGGCTCGTAGCCTTTGCCCTTCTTGGTCATGATATGCAGGAACTGAGGGCCTTTAAGGTCTCTCATGTTCTTCAGCGTTTTAATCAGCTCATTCACATCGTGACCGTCAACCGGACCAATGTAGTTAAAGCCTAACTCTTCAAACATGGTACCGGGAACAACCATGCCTTTTAGGTGTTCTTCTGTACGACGAACGAGCTCTTTAATCGGCGGAACGCCAGATAGCACTTTCTTGCCGCCCTCACGAATAGACGTGTAAAGACTGCCAGAAAGAACTTGAGCTAGGTGGTTGTTCAGAGCACCTACGTTTTCAGAGATCGACATCTCGTTATCGTTAAGGATAACCAGCATGTCATTGTGAATATCGCCCGCGTGGTTCATGGCTTCGAAAGCCATACCCGCAGTAATCGCGCCATCACCAATCACACTAACGACTTTACGATTCTTGCCTTCTTTCTTAGCACTGATTGCCATGCCGAGAGCAGCACTGATCGATGTCGAAGAGTGACCAACAGAAAGCGTGTCGTATTCGCTTTCTTCACGCCATGGGAATGGGTGCAGTCCATCTTTTTGACGGATGGTCGACAAGCGGTCACGACGACCAGTAAGAATCTTGTGCGGGTATGCTTGGTGGCCAACATCCCAAACCAATTGGTCAAAAGGCGTGTTGTACACATAGTGCAGAGCCACTGTTAGCTCTACCGTACCTAAGCCTGACGCTAAGTGACCACTTGACTGGCTCACTGAGTTAAGAAGATAGGTGCGTAATTCATCACAAAGCTGTGTTAGCGTCTCTTTCGGAAGAAGACGCAAATCCTCTGGCTTATCAGCCAAAGCAAGAGTTGGGTACTTTGATATATCAAGAGTCATAGGTAATGCGCGCTTATTGTCTTAGTTCTTGCGCTCGATGACGTATCGGGCGAACTCTTCGAGTAACTGGGTATTGTATGGGATTGCAGCCAAAGCTTGAAGCGCTTCCTGTAGCAGAGATTGCGCTTTTTCTTGAGCGCCATCTAAACCTAACAAAGAAGGGTAGGTGCTTTTGTTCAAATCTTGGTCAGAGCCCTGTGGTTTACCCAACGTTTCAGTGTCGCTAGTGATATCTAAAATATCGTCTTGAACTTGGAAGGCTAACCCGATGGCATCGGCGTACTTGTCTAATTGAGGTAGTACTTCAAACGCTTTCTCACCAGCAGCCAGTGCACCTAAACGAATCGCACTCTTCATTAGAGCGCCCGTTTTATTGCGGTGAACTTCTTCCAGTTCTTCTAGTGTGACAGCGCGGTTTTCTGCTTCAATATCAAGCGCCTGACCAATACACATACCTTGCGCACCTGAGGCTTCAGCTAGGCGTTGAATCATTCGAACGCGATTGCTTTCCCCGTCAGCACTTAATGTGCCTTCCGCAAGTATAGTAAACGCGAGAGTTTGTAGTGCATCGCCGGTTAAAATTGCTGTCGCTTCATCGTATTTGATGTGACAAGTCTGATGCCCACGACGCAGTTCGTCGTCATCCATTGCTGGAAGGTCGTCGTGAATCAGAGAATAGGCATGAATACATTCGACTGCAGAGGCTGGAGTATCGAGCTCTTCAGCGGTACAACCGAGCATGTCCCCTGTAATGTAGACAAGAAATGGACGTGCGCGTTTACCGCCTAAAAGTAATCCATAACGCATTGCGTTGATAAGATTCTGATTTTGGTGTGGTAGGCGATCAAGCCAAAGGTTCAATTGCTCGTTATTACGTGCTTGATAAGACAATAAAGTCTCGATCATAGGGGATCTCATACAATTCGTTATTCAGGTTGTGGGTTAAAGTCACTCAGCTCTGCATTTTCATCATTTTGCAGTAGGATGCTAACACGTTGTTCAGCATCGTTTAGTTTACTTTGACCAGCACGAGCGAGGGAGATGCCTCGTTCGAATTTTTTCAGCGCATCATCTAAAGCTAGATCACCATTTTCTAGTTGATCAACCAAGCCATCAAGCTCTTCGATTGCTGCTTCAAAGCTCATATTTTCAGGTTTCTTAGTAGCCATAATAAATCTGCGTTTGGAAAGATGAACGAACGTTACCCTAGGCCGCTGATATGGTCAAATGTAACCAATAAATTTTGCTAGAAAGTTCGTTTTTAAGAGGCTTCAAGCCACTTTCATCGAATAACCTCACCTTTATCGAGTTTATGACTGGCTGATAAGAGCAAAGCGGGTAATAGTTGTGATTCAAAAACCAAAAGTGTGATACTTAGGCCAAGAATTTACTAAAAGATCTTATAGTCTTGCCGATAAAAAGATTATCGTCGACATAGAGCTACAAAAAAGCATGAGGAGTGCTCAGTGGATTTAGCAACCCTAATAGGTTTGATTGGTGGATTTGCCTTTGTAATCATGGCAATGATCCTAGGTGGAAGCCTCGGGATGTTCTATGACACGACATCCATTTTGATCGTGGTTGGTGGTTCAACATTTGTTGTTCTAATGAAGTTCACCATGGGACAGTTCTTCGGCGCGACCAAAATTGCCGGCAAAGCATTTATGTTTAAAGCTGATGAGCCTGAAGATCTGATAGCAAAAGTGGTTGAGATGGCAGACGCTGCTCGTAAAGGTGGCTTCTTAGCACTTGAAGAGATGGAAATCAGCAACAGCTTTATGCAAAAGGGCATCGACTTATTGGTGGATGGCCATGATGGTGATGTAGTGCGTGCTGCACTGCAAAAAGACATCGCATTAACGACAGAACGTCACGAGCAGGGCGCGAAAGTGTTCTCTGCATTCGGTGATGTGGCCCCAGCAATGGGTATGATTGGTACCTTGGTTGGTTTGGTAGCCATGCTTTCGAACATGGATGATCCTAAAGCGATCGGTCCTGCGATGGCGGTGGCACTTTTAACCACCCTATATGGTGCGATTCTTTCGAACATGGTGTTCTTTCCAATTGCCGACAAACTTGCGCTGCGTCGTGACCAAGAGACACTCAACCGTCGCTTGGTGATGGATGGCGTATTGGCGATTCAAGATGGCCAGAACCCACGAGTTATTGATGGTTACCTCAAGAGCTACCTCAACGAAGGTAAGCGTACGATTGATGGTGAACCGGCGTAAGAGGAGTTTAAGATGGATGAAGAGAATCCATGTAAATGTCCTCCTCCGGGGTTGCCTCAATGGATGGGGACATTTGCTGACTTGATGTCACTGCTGATGTGTTTCTTCGTGCTGCTGCTCTCATTTTCTGAGATGGACGTACTGAAGTTCAAACAGATTGCGGGTTCGATGAAGTTTGCGTTTGGTGTACAAAACCGCTTAGAAGTGAAAGACATCCCGAAAGGGACCAGCATCATTGCACAAGAGTTTCGTCCTGGTCGTCCAGAGCCGACACCGATTGATGTGATCATGCAACAAACCATTGATATTACACAGCAGACGCTGGAATTTCATGAAGGCGAATCTGAGCGTGCTGGCGGCACCATGCGTGACCAAGGCAAGATGACCGGAGGCAAGTCGCCAGAGGTTTCGACTCATGACAATCAAAACTCTGAGTCAGACCAACAGCAACAACAAGCTGAAGCTCAATCGCAAGAGATGGAAACCTTGATGGAAAGCATCAAGAAGGCGTTGGAAAGAGAAATCGACCAAGGCGCGATTGAGGTGGAAAACCTTGGCCAACAGATTGTGATTCGAATTCGTGAGAAGGGTGCATTCCCATCGGGTTCTGCTTTCTTACAGCCTAAGTTCCGACCTTTGGTTAGACAGGTGGCTGAACTGGTTAAAGATGTTCCGGGTATTGTTCGAATCTCAGGGCACACCGATAACCAACGTCTTGATTCTGAGCTGTATCGTTCTAATTGGGATCTGTCATCTCAGCGAGCCGTATCTGTTGCTCAAGAGATGGAAAAGGTTCGTGGATTCTCTCATCAACGTTTGAGAGTACGTGGCATGGCCGACACTGAGCCAGTAGAGCCAAACGATACTGAATGGCAACGCAGTCTAAACCGCCGCGTAGAGATCAGCATCATGCAGGGTGAGCCGCTATACAGTGAAGAAGTCCCAGCTATCTCTCAATAGTATCGAGATCTGAGTTATATCGAGTGATTAAATAGACCAGAAAGCCCAACCTTATGATGAGGTTGGGCTTTTTCTTTGGTCCGTTAGTTCTTAGCTGATCATTGCGTTGTACATCCATCAAACTGTCGATAGCGAGCAGAGGTGCTATTTTTAATAAGGTGCGTATTTATTACTGGTGCCCAAGCAAGCACTCTTTTCCTTGTTTCACTTTCTCATGTATAATTCGCGCCCTTAGATTTAGATATGATCTACTCTTGCTTCAAGTGCTGTGTAAATTCTCTAATTTACTTGGCGAAGAGCCTTTTAAAAATTTTGAACATTAATGTTGTGAAAGTACTATGAAATTTATTGTTAAGCCCCATCCGGAAATTTTTGTAAAAAGTGAATCGGTGCGTAAGCGCTTCACAAGGATTCTAGAGTGCAACATTCGTAACGTTATTCAGCGTCGCTGTGAAAGTGTTGCGGTATTCAACCGTCGCGACCATATCGAAGTGACGTCTGAGAGTGACCAGTACTACACAGAAGTGTTAGAGGCACTGACTCACACTCCGGGTATTCACCACTCTCTTGAAGTTCAACAGTCTGAATTCAAAGACTTGCACGATATTTACGAGCAAGTACTAGAACGCAGCCGTGCTGATATTGAAGGCAAGACTTTCTCTGTTCGTGCTAAGCGTCGTGGTAAGCATGACTTTACGTCTATCGAGCTAGAGCGCTACGTAGGCGGCGGTCTAAACCAAGCCGTTGAGTCAGCGAAAGTTCGACTTAAGAACCCAGACGTAACCGTTAAGGTTGAAGTGGCTAACGACAAACTTAACCAAGTACTGGCTCGTCACAAAGGCCTTGGTGGTTTCCCTCTTGGTACTCAAGAAGACCTACTAAGCTTGATCTCTGGCGGTTTCGATTCTGGCGTTTCAAGCTACCTGCACATCAAACGCGGTTCTAAGGTTCACTACTGTTTCTTCAATCTTGGTGGCCCTGCGCATGAGATTGGCGTTAAGCAAGTGGCTCACTACCTATGGAACAAATACGGTTCATCTGCAAAAGTGAAGTTCATCTCTGTAGACTTCGAACCGGTTGTTGCTGAGATCCTTGAGAACGTAGAAGACGGCCAAATGGGCGTTGTTCTTAAGCGTATGTTCATGCGTGCTGGTGGTATGGTTGCAGACAAGTTCAAGATCGAAGCATTGGTTACTGGTGAAGCACTAGGTCAGGTATCAAGCCAAACGCTAACTAACCTGCGTCACATCGACAACGTAACGGATACGCTGATCCTTCGTCCGCTTATCAACTGGGACAAAGAAGACATCATCGATCTTTCTCGTATCATCGGTACTGAAGACTTCGCGAAAGTAATGCCAGAGTACTGTGGTGTTATCTCTAAGAAGCCAACAGTAAAAGCGAAGAAAGGTAAACTAGAAGCAGAAGAAGCTAAGTTTAACTTTGAAGTGCTGGATCAAGTGATCGAGAACGCTCGTGTTATGGATATCCGTGACATTGAGAAAGAGAGTCAAGAACAAGCGCCTGAAGTTGAACAAGTTCAGGCTGTTGCTGACCACGCTATCGTTCTAGATATCCGTAGCCCAGACGAAGAAGACGAAAGCCCTCTAGAAATCGACGGTGTTGAAGTGAAACATCTACCTTTCTACAAGCTAGCGACTCAGTTTGGTGACCTTGACCAAGGTAAAGAGTACCTACTGTACTGTGACCGTGGCGTTATGAGCCGTCTGCAAGCACTTTACTTGCAAGAGCAAGGCTTCAAGAACGTTAAGGTTTACCGTCCATAGTTAGTCTTTGATGGTTGACTTCGGTCTGAGAACACATACGAAAAGCCGCTTACTGAAAAGTAAGCGGCTTTTTATTTATCGGTTGATTGTTATTCTGTCGTCGATAAAGTGGTTTGATAGCCTCACTCGTGCGGTTTTTGTCGTAAAAACAAGGCTGTGTGATAAAGAGAGTTCAGGTGAGAGTTGTTACCAAAATGCGCAATGAAGTGCTTATATTTGTATGCGTATGATTGTTTACGTAAGTAGGCGTTAAATTTTGTGATTAGAGTGAGAAAATAGTAAGGATTAATTAGCACAGCTATTGATAAACTTGTTGTTACTTTTCTCTGGGCATAAAAAAACACCGCCGTATAGGCGGTGTAAACAAATTTGACAGACAGGTCAAAATAAATACAGGAAGTATATGCCTCGTTTCAGGGTATAACTGCAACAAAACATTTGGTAGAACTCTACCCAACTCGAAAAGTACGAGTTTGCAAACACAACATCGCAGGAGCTAAGCCAATTGATTCTAGAGAGAATCAAGCCGTTCAGGCTAGCTGCTGCGGAATGAAATATAGAATTTCTCTGGCCGCTAGGCAATGGACAAATTATAATGTTTCAGATAAAAAAAACTAATGCTTATTTAGAGAGTAACTATGTCTCGTCGATTACCCCCATTAAACTCGTTAAGAGTGTTTGAAGCCGCTGCTCGACACTTGAGTTTTACGCGTGCTGCAGAAGAGTTGTTTGTTACTCAAGCTGCGGTTAGCCACCAGATCAAAGCACTTGAAGAATTCTTATCTTTGAAGCTTTTTCGTCGAAGAAACCGTTCTTTGTTGCTAACTGAAGAAGGGCAAAGCTACTTCTTAGATATCAAAGATATTTTCACATCACTCGCTGAAGCCACTGACAAAGTGCTTGAGCGAAGTGAGAAGGGTGCATTGACCATCAGCTTACCGCCAAGTTTTGCTATTCAATGGTTAGTACCAAGGCTTGCCGACTTTAATCAGCAAGAACCTGATATCGATGTGCGAATCAAAGCCGTGGATATGGATGAAGGCTCGCTAACTGATGATGTGGACGTTGCTATCTATTATGGTCGAGGCAATTGGTCGGGTCTGAGAGCTGACAAGCTGTATCAAGAATATCTGATTCCGCTTTGTTCTCCTTCAGTGCTGCTAGGAACAAAACCATTAGAATCTCTAAGTGATTTAGCATGCCATACGCTATTGCACGACACCTCTCGAAAAGATTGGAAACAGTTTGCTAAACAAAATGGCATCGATGGGGTTAACGTGAACCACGGGCCGATCTTCAGTCACTCAACCATGGTGCTTCAAGCAGCAGCTCACGGCCAAGGCATCGCATTGGGTAACAACGTTCTCGCACAACCTGAAATAGAAGCGGGTCGCTTGATAGCACCGTTTGATGAAGTGTTGGTGAGTAAGAACGCCTTCTATGTAGTGTGTCACGAGAAACAAGCCGACATGGGCCGAATCGCGACCTTCCGTGATTGGATGCTGGCTAAAGCACAAAGTGAACAAGAGGACTTGCTGGATGAATAACATCATTATTGATGGTGAAGACAACCCAATCACCTTTATCTTCGCACACGGCGCGGGTGCTGGCATGGACCACGAGTTCATGCAGTCGGTAGCCAAAGGGGTGGCCTTTAAAGGGATACGAGTGATTCGTTTCAATTTTCCTTACATGATCAAGCGTGCTGAAGATGGCAAGCGTCGTCCACCTGACAGAGCCCCTAAGCTACTTGAAGCCTACCAAGAGATCATCGAACAAACCGATGCTGACAAACTTGTGATTGGTGGTAAGTCGATGGGAGGCCGCATGGCGAGTCATCTATCTGAGTTGGATAAAGTGGCTGCGATGGCGTGTTTGGGTTTTCCTTTCCATCCGCCGGGTAAACCAGAGAAGTACAAAGGCGAACATCTCGCAGAGTTAACTAAGCCGTGTCTTATTTTACAAGGCGAGCGCGATACCTTTGGTAAGCGTGAAGAGTTTGCTGACTTCAATCTGTCGGATTCAATTCGAGTCGAATTTATTCCCGATGGCGACCATAGCTTCAAGCCACGCAAGAGTTCTGGCTATACGGAACAACAGAACATCGCGTTAACCGTTGAAAAGCTATCCGCGTTTATCAAAGAGGTGCTCAATGAAAAGTAAGTATTTACTCACTTTCGCAGGCATTTCTGGTGCGATCGCTGTGATGCTTGGGGCATTTGCTGCACACGGTTTGAAAGCCATCTTGCCAGAGTATCTTTTGGGTGTGTTCGAGACGGGTGTTCAGTACCAGTTTATCCATACTCTAGCGATATTGGCGTGTGGTGCTCTGCTACAGATGAAACTTGGCGCTAAATCACAAAAATATTTTTTCATTGCGGCAATTTGCTTTATCATCGGCATCCTTTGTTTTAGTGGCAGCCTTTATGGGCTAGCACTGACAGGAATAAAATGGTTTGGCCCTATAACACCGTTTGGTGGTCTACTATTTATCATTGGTTGGGGAGTCTTCTCCTTCGCTGCTTTGAATATAAAAGAGGTAACTCAGTGAAACACGTACTACTTTATTGTCGCTCTGGTTTTGAAAAAGAATGTGCTGGCGAAATTCAAGACAAGGCAACACAACTGGAAGTGTTTGGTTTTCCTCGCCTAAAGAACAATACAGGCTTTGTATTGTTTGAATGTTACCAAGCAGGTGAAGCGGACAAATTGATCAAAGAGATCGACTTCCAGTCACTGATCTTTGCTCGTCAAATGCTAGCCGTAGCGGTTGAAATCAAAGACCTGCCAACCGATGACCGTATCTCTCCAATTCTTGAGGCGCTTTCTGAGAAAGAAGGTTTCCCACGTTGTGGCGATATTCGTATCGAAACGCCAGATACTAACGAAGCAAAAGAGCTATTGAAGTTCTGCCGTAAGTTTACCGTGCCAATGCGTCAAGCAATGCGTGGCAAAGGCTTGATGACGGCTAAGGACAACGCTAAGAAGCCAGTACTGCACTTGTGCTTCATCGCTCCGGGTCACTGCTTTGTGGGTTACTCTTACCCATCGAACAACTCGCAGTTCTTCATGGGTATTCCTCGTCTGAAATTCCCATCAGATGCACCAAGCCGTTCTACATTGAAGTTAGAAGAAGCGTTCCACGTATTCATTCCTCGTGATGAGTGGGATGAGCGTCTGGCTTCGGGTATGTGGGGTGTTGATTTGGGCGCGTGTCCAGGCGGTTGGACTTACCAACTGGTTAAGCGTTCGATGTTCGTTCACTGTGTTGATAACGGCATGATGGCAGACAGCCTAATGGAAACCGGTCAGATTAAGCACCACATGGTAGATGGTTTTAAATTCGAACCAGACCGTAAGAACGTAACTTGGATTATCTGTGACATGGTTGAAAAGCCAGCTCGCGTTGCACACCTTATGGGTGAGTGGATCATCAAAGGTTGGGCGCAAGAAGCACTATTTAACCTGAAACTGCCGATGAAAGGCCGTTACGATGAAGTACTGCAGGATATCGAGAACCTAAAAGTGTTCCTTATTGAGAACAAAGTGAAGTTCAAGATGCAAGCTAAGCACCTTTACCACGATCGCGAAGAGATCACGGTTCACATCCAGTCGCTTTCAAACATCTCACCGCACTAATATTTGCGTTAGTGCCAGTCTCAGTATCGAGATAAAGAAAATGCTCCTTTAAGGGGCATTTTTTGTATCTGCAGTTTGGCAATTGCTCAGTTAAATCCATTGTTACATGTTGTGGAAAGTCGCACTCATGAGTCAGCTATGGGTGTTATGACTATCAACACAACTGACATGAAAATCGTTAAATTCCCTATATCAGCGGTGATTTGATATGAAAAAAGCCGTAAGTGATCGAGACATACGGCTACCTAATTCAGGGGTGATACGAAGAAGGGTTTATTCAAAGATTCAGCAGCAAAACGAAGTAAGTTTTACAGCCAGAACATCCTAATCGAATTCTGTTTTATTAAAAGTAAGGGAACGTAAGTAAAGAATGTAAATGATAAGAATTATCATTCAAACTGTGTAATATTCACGCCTCCTCACTCGAATCTATAAAACATAAAAACAGAATATGAAACTTAAAGCACTATCAGTGGCCGTTACGGTTGCCTTAACTTCATTTACAGCGCTTGCTGCTGACGAACAAGAAACCGTTGTTGTTATCGGTTCTGCACTTGACCAACTTGTTCAAACTGAAATCAACTCTGACACGCTTGAAAAGAAACAAGCATCGGACATCAAAGATGTTCTGAACACCATGCCAAGTGTGACGGTAGACGGAAACGCACGTTACTCTCGTAAAGTGTATGTACGTGGTATGGAAGACAAATTTGCCGTAGTGACCATTGATGGTGCGCGTCAAGAAGGTCAGCTGTTCCACCACTCTGGTGACCAAGCGATTGACCCAGCCATGCTTAAGCGTGCTGAAATTGAACTAGGCGGTAACTCTGCGCTGTCGGGTTCTGGTGCGATTAACGGTTCGTTTAGCTACGAGACTAAAGATCCAAGCGACCTTCTTAAACCAGGTGAAAGCATTGGTGCTCGAGTTAAAACCAGCTACCAAACCGCTTACGAACGTTTCGCAACCAACGTTGCTGTGTATGCAAAAGTGAACGACAAGCTGCAGTTCATGGGTATCGCAAACTACTCAGAAGATGGCGATCTGCATATCCCAGATCAGGAAGCGGTAACGTCTAAGCAGGGCGAACTGAAATCAGGTTTGGCTAAGGTTGTTTTCATCCCGAACGATGCCAACGAATTCAAGCTGACTTTCAACCGATACAACGATGGCGGTAAGCGCCAATTGTCAGGTGAGAAGGCAGGTGCTCTGTATGCTGATGATGAACACAACTACCACTCGCTCAACCGCGATACTGTGACTCTGCAGCACGAATACGACGCAGGTAGCGATTTGGTACATCTGAAAACCAATATCTACTACAACCGCCAGTACATGGAGCGTGATGCGCTTGTTGATACTGCTTGGGATAAAGACGCGAACGGTAACTGGATTAAAGATGGCACAATTGCTATTCCTGATCGCGAATACAATGTGACGACCATTGGTGGTGACATCCGTAATATCTCTTGGGTTGGCGAGCATGAGCTGACTTACGGTCTTGATGGTTATAAGGCAGAGCAGTGGATTGATGCGGGTGACGGTGTTTACCAAAGCGGTTCTAAGCAAGGTGAAACCAAGAAGTACGGTATGGATGGCGGTACGGTGACGGCTTACGGTCTTTACCTACAAGATATGTATGAGTTCAGCGATTTCCGTTTAACAACAGGTTTGCGTTACGACGTTCATAAACTTGGTGGTGTTTACGATGGTGATTTCGACCAGCTGTCTCCGAAATTCAAAGGTGAATACCAAACGACGGATAACCTAAAACTGCGTGTCGGCTATGGCCGTCTGTTCAAAGGTGCATCATTGCCAGAAGCACTCACGATGAAAGCTGCACCTGATGTTAACCAGTCTGATACTAAGGCGATGACGGGTAACAACTACGAAGCGGGCTTTGATTACGAGCTGACGCGCTTGCTTGCTGCTGACTACGCTATCCTAGGTTTCACGGCTTACACCTACAACCTTGATAACCAAATGCACCCAACCAAGAACAACTCAACACTGGCAAACCAGTATGATGTTGAAGTGTGGGGTGTGGAAACAGTATTGAGCTACGAGCTAGATTCTCTGAGCGTATACGCGAACCACTCATACTCAGACGGTGACCAGAAAGATCTAGAAAATGGCAAGACTAGTCATATGAGCAAAACAGGCATTCACAACTTCAAAGCGGGCTTCAACTACAGCCTAAACAGTGAGTTTGTGTTTGGTTGGGATTCTCGATTCGTTCCGGGTAATGACTACACGGATGAAAAGGGTGAACAAGTGAAGCGTGCTGGTTTTGCAACACACAACATTTGGGCGGCTTACACTCCTAGGTTTGCTAAAGACCTAGAGATGAACATCGGTATCGATAACCTACTTGATAAGAAATATGCAGAGCACACTGGCTTTGGTATCTCTTGGGGCTCTGATAAGTACACCAGCTACGAAGCGGGTCGTAACTTCAAAGCTTCTATCGCTTATAACTTCTAATCATCCGATTAAGTTCGCTTAGGCGGTCGCCGTAAATAACAAAAAGCCTTAGTGTCGACTAAGGCTTTTCTGTATCTGAAGCTCTGTATAAGAGACGTTCGTTATAATAGGGCTTTGTATATGAGAGTTAAGCGTTCGCTTCGTAGCGAATGTCTTGCAGGTTAAAACCTAAATCAATGTCTGTTTTCAGAGCCGAAACCAGCTTACACAAGCGAGCTGATTCGATATGTTCATCGAACTTCTTGCGATATTTCTTCGGCAGGTCTTCTGCTTGATAGGCGGTTTCAATATCAGGGTAGGTGGTTAGTATCTCTTTTGCCGCTTTCGGGCCGACACCTGGAATCCCCGGCACTTGGCTAGAGCTCACACCCGTTAAGCCCCAGTAATCAGCAAGTTGTTCAGGCTTTACGCCAAACTCAGCTTCGATAAAGGGTTTATCCAACCATCGATGTTGGAAGTAATCACGGATCTGCAGGGTAGGTGATAGCAGTTGGCAGTAGCCTTTATCCGTCGAAATGATGGTGACGGTTTCTCCGTGGTCGGCCACTTTCTTTGCCAATGTTGCGACTAGATCATCCGCCTCATCGCCATCTGATAGTAGTGAATCGATACCTAATTCCCACCAAGCTTGTTGTATCGCATCAAGGCCCTGCATCAGTGGTTCTGGCATCGGTTTACGATTCTGCTTATAGGCAGGAAGTACTTCAGCGCGCCAGCCTCGATCTTGTAAGTGATGATCAAACACTGCGATGATGTGGGTTGGCTTAGACTCAGAAAGGATTTTATTGAGAGTACGAGTTGTCGTGGTGATGGTTCTTGCTATATCGGTTGGATCCGGCTGAACAGAGTGCACGCGTCGGATGAGGTTTAAGGCATCGATGATAACAAGATGGATAGACATAAGTTTCCACTAAATAGGCAATAAAAAAGGGGCTGCTAGCCCCTTATAGTAACGTATCACTTGGTGAGTTGAAACGTTAGCAACGTAAACGTCATAACCTGATTAACTTTATGCCTGCCAATTGGTTATCTGTGACTTGGTTGCAATGAGTGAGTGTAACTAATCGCTCGGCGCAATTTTATAACAAGGCACATAGTCCGTACCGCCCGGCAGTTTCATTCGATGCTGTTCAACAAAGTCATTCAGCAGTTGGTCCATTTTGGTCATCAGCTCTTTGTCGCCATCGATGATGAATGGGCCATGTTTTTCTATTTCTAGAATACCTTCAGCTTTGACGTTACCTGCCACTATGCCAGAGAACGCTTTACGTAAATTCGCTGCTAGGCTCTCTGTTTTTTGGTCCATGTGCAGGTCGAGTGCCGCCATAGACTCATGAGTCGGGTCGAATGGCAATTGGAACTCAGGTTCAATATGCAGTGACCAGTTGTAGCTGTAGGCATCGCCGGTCTCTTTACGGTGAGAGCGCACATCTGGCATCGCTTGCTTCATGATCTTCGCAGCGCGTGCTGGGTCATCAATCACGATCTCATAGTGTTTTTGTGCATCAGGACCTAAGGTTTCACCAATGAACTTATCAATCGAACGGAAGTAAGCTTCGCTCTCTTTCGAGCCCGTTAACACAATCGGCATTGGTTGCTCGGCGTTATTCGGGTGCATCATGATCCCTAAGATGTACAGCAGCTCTTCAGCCGTCCCGGGGCCACCAGGGAAAATGATGATGCCATGCGCCATACGAACAAACGCCTCAAGACGCTTCTCGATGTCTGGCATAATCACTAGCTCGTTCACGATTGGGTTTGGTGGCTCAGCAGCAATGATTGAAGGCTCTGTTAGCCCTAAGTAACGATGATCGGTGTAACGCTGTTTTGCGTGACCAATGGCAGCCCCTTTCATTGGGCCTTCCATCGCACCCGGTCCACAACCCGTACAGATGTTCAGTTCGCGTAGGCCGAGTTCATTACCTACTTCACGAGTGTATTGGTACTCGTTGGCATTAATAGAGTGACCACCCCAACATACAATCAGGTTAGGCTCGATGCCCGGCGTCAGCGCACCTGCGTTTCTCAAAATACCAAATACTAAGTTGGTGATGTGAGTGGCGTTGGTGAGGTTGAGCCTTTGGTTATCGGCCAAGTGCATGTTGACGTAAACAATGTCACGCAACACTGAGAATAGGTGTTCTTGGATGCCCTTGATGATTTCACCATCGACAAAGGCATGCTCAGGTGGGTTGCTCAGTTCGAGCTTGATACCACGCTCACGGCGAACGACTTCGACATCGAACGACAGATACTTGTCGAGCAACTCTTTAGAGTTGTCGGTGTGGCTACCTGAGTTGAGTACCGCTAACGTACAGTTACGATACAGTTGGTACAGATCACTAGACGCGGTTTTCTTAAGACGCTCAACCTCAAGTTGAGAGAGTAAATCCATGCTACCGGCAGGGCTGATATGAGTGATCATAGTGCCTCCTTGTTGAAAAGAGCAGGGGACGTTGAAGTGACCCTCTGGCTCGAGAGTGAGAAGCAAACGTTGAAAGTGTTTGGTTAAGGGTGAGAGAGTTAACCAGACGAAACGGATACGACAGCGTTGCTTAATGGCTTTTGTAAACTTGCTTAATAGCTCATATGCATTGGCTTAAGAGCGACTATACATTGGTTTAAGAGCGACTTTACAGCATTGCTTGCCAAGAATGCTTGTTAAGCGAATGTTAATCATTAGCTTAGCAAACATTGAGGGAAATGGTATGTGATAAGTATTTGAAAAAATGAAATAAATTAAACCTAGGAAAGGTCTAGTTCCAAACCAGTTGGTTAGTACCGCGCTGTTTTGCTTTATTTAGCGTCTTATTGAGTCGCTCTAGCACTTCTTCAGGTGTATCTGATTCTTTAAATTGAGTACTCGCAGCACATAAGGTAATCGTGATTTGTTGGTCACGGAACTTAAACGGTAAGCGGCTAACTTGAGTCTGGATGTTTTGAATCACCTGATGGCAATATTCATCGGTTTGTTCGGGTAGCAACAAGATAAACTCTTCACCAGAAAAGCGAGCCACAGTATCTGTGGTGCCGGTTTCTTTGGTGATGGTTCTCGCGATGATCTTGAGTGCCTTGTCGCCTGCCGTATAACCAAAGCTATCGTTAATGGCTTTGAAGTTATCAATGTCTAGAAGTACCACACGCAGTGAGTGCTGCGCGCGAATCCAGCGGCGGTATTCCAGTTCTAAGCGATCTGTAAAAGCAGTGCGGTTGTACACCTTCGTTAGAGGGTCAAGCAGCATACGCTGAGCCTGATCTTCCAAGCGCTTACGATAATCTTGGGTCACTTCATAGAGCGAGTCTAACTGAGTCTTTCCGTAACTCATTCTCTCTATTAGAGCTTGTTCTTTCTGCTCTGCGTGATTCAGTCTTTCTGAAAGCGAGGCGATTTCACTGAGTAGGGGATTAATCGACATCTTTAAGCTATCGATGTCTGTGGCTTTATCCACTGAGCTTTGGCTTTTAGAAACTAACTCATTCAATTCTGAATTCAGACCTTGGCGGTGCTCAAAGTAGCTTTGGCTCTGGTCGGCATTTTGGTCTGCGGTTTTGATGCTAGACGCGAGTGAAGAGTTCAGCTGATCAATAAACTGTTCAGACTTTTTACGCTCTAGATTGGTGCCTTCAATGACCAATTTGAGAATTTGCAGTGTCAGCTCAAGTAGGTTTTGTGTTGAAACACCAAGTAGTAGCTTTGCTCGAATATCGGTAAGCAGATCACCCGATTCACCCTCGAAGTCGAGTTCAGTGATCAGATGTTGTAATTCGTTTGATAGGTCGGAAAGGAGTTCTTGCTCTGGAGACTGCGCAGCGTCGGCAAAATGAGTGCGCGAGTTATTCGCCATAATCTTTATGGCACGCTCATAAATACCGAGAAGTTTCATGGCATGGTCGACTTTCTGACTGCCATTGCATTCGGAGAAGCTAAGTAAGTTTCGTAGGTCGCGTTTCAACTGCGCTGGTAAACCAGTGATGCGTTGCAGCGTTTCCCCACTGTGCTTAATGCTATCGTCCAGATATCCGTTCTGTTTATCCATAGCCAACGTTTTCTGCTTAAGCATCCTTTCTAATACTGCCAGCTTTGGGATCATTGAGCTAATGTCTTTTTGCTTTTCTAGCTCTTCCCTAAGGGCAATGAGGTTTTCATCTAAATGGCTGTTACTGCCAACACATGCATCACTTAAAGATGTGACGATACGTTTTAGAACTTTCTGTTCTCGAATAAATTTGAACGAGGTGTCTCTTTGCGTCAAACGGACCTGCTCCAACTGAGATTTCAGCTGGTGGAGTTGCGCCTGAATGTCTTTTTCAAGAATGCCCATAGATGTATTAATTAGCGCCGCGTAGACCGATCTCGATCATTTTGATGAAATTCCGTTACATCGATAATAACAAAACTAAAAATAAGGTCACGACTTGCAAGTCTTAACCGCTCGCAAATCAGTCATCTTTTAGCATTTTTTTGATGTTGTCCTCATTCTGGTACGACGATTGTATTTTAATTAACCCTTGATTAATCGCATGTTTACACGCTTCTCTTATGTTACCGGTTGCAAGGCTTGCAGCTGGTGCATTGTCGATAGCTTTGAGGTATACCCACTGGCTGCTGCGCTCTTTAAGACTTATCTCACGCGCTAGGTTGGTCGACATCAATAACACGTCGAGCAGCTCTTGATCGTTAATCGCTGTGTAAGCGCGTGGTAAGAACGGGTAATCCGCGATGCCCATGCGAACGGTTCGGTTTATGTTGCGTTCTGGTTCGAAGTTATTCACCCAAGACTGAATCTTTTTGAACATCGCCTCAGGTGATAAATCACGGTCTGAGTTAGGTTCGATATAAAGCAGGTTCGCGTCCGAGAAGTGGTAAACACGAGCTGGGCCTTCAAGCTTTGATTTTAAGAACTCACCAAAAGCGTCTTCGAGCTCGAGACCCGCTTTATAACCATTTTGCGTGTACATGTTGCGTAGGAATGGCAAGTCAATCATCACGAAGCGTAAACGGTCGTTGAGTGGTTCATGAATCAATTCACCCATCTGCCATTGCTCAAAGGTTTGGCTGGTTTGCTCTAATGAATTTGAAAGCTTCGCATTGAGCATTCTTAGGTTCGGAAGCTTTGAACGTGAGTGCGTAAACAGGTCGGTGCGCAGTGAGTCCACTTCCTTGGCTAAGGTTTGAATGATGTAGCCGCGACGCAACACAAAGAAGAACAAGATAATACTGAACAAGAATAGGGCGAACGAGATCTTCTGGAACTTACGATGTTCCAGTTTGTATTTCTCTAGCTCTTGCGCTTGGCCTGCGTAGTGCAGGGTTTGTTCAGCAAACTCTTTCTGTTGTCGGAATGCGTCTTCACCAACACGGTTGAGTTTTTGCTGTTCTAAAGAGACAAGACTGTTGTATTGCTTAAGGTTAGCCAACGCCTGTTGTGGGCGACCTGCTTGCTCATAACCTAGAGAGAGTAAGTAGTATGAACGTTGCGATAAACGCATATTCTCGACCTGACGCGAGATCTCAAGTGCGCGTGTCGCATGCTTGATGACATCTTCGCTCTCTTGCAGATGGTAAGCCAAACCTGCTGATAGCAGTGCTGCGCGGCCTTCCAGTTTCGGAATGTCCGTGTACTCCAGCAGTTCAAGGGCACGGGTTAGGTACTGCTCTGCAAGAGGGTAGTTATAAAGACGTAAGTATGTTGCCGATAAACTTAGACGAATATCAATGACTTGGTAGATATCTCGGTCAGTACTTTCATGATCCAGGACGTTGAAGAAATGCACTAGGGCAAGGTTGTATTTACCTTGGTAAAAGTACACATCGCCCATTTTCTTAAGCACTTGTGCTAATACTGGAGAATTTTCAAAGTTATCATAAAAATCAGCGGCTTGAGATAGGTGTTCTAGTGCTTTGTCTAATACTTGGCGCTCAAAGAAAAGCTGTGCCAGTAGGCGGTTTACCTTAGCCAAACGAGAGCTTAAGTTTCCTTCTACCGACTTCCAATAGCCATACAACAACTCAGATAGCGCGTGGTTGTACTCTTTGTGGTTCAGGTAAAATTCACCGACCGAGATATGGTAGTCGATGGTCACTTTTTCAGAGTAACGCTGGTCGAGATAGGTCTTCGCTTCTTGGTAGAACTTTTCCGCTTCATCGATCTTGTTATCGTAAGAGGCGATATCGGCTTTCAACATGATCAAGCGGTAGGTAATGCCTTCCGTCAGACGTAAGGTTTTATTCACCGATTCTAGGTTTGCTTCAATATTGGCGAGATCTGCCTTTGCTTTGGCGGACTTTCTGTCACTTAGCCAAAGTAAGCGTACTTTTAGGATCTCTAGATCCAGTTTGAGGTACTCAAGCTTATAGGTTTTCGCGAGCTCAGAGGCTTTGTCGATGTGCTGAATTGCAATGCGAATGTTGCCAAGGTTGTACTCGGCTTTCGCTAAGATCTTGTAGGCATCGATGCTGCTGTTTGGCGTACGAATCGAAGAGTCTGTCTCTTCGCGAGAAATCGCCGAAGGGCTTTTCTCGCGTTGATCAGAAAGGACACGAAGCGTTAGGTAGCTGTTGGCCATTTGTTTTGCTTGGCTCGGCTCGATCTCAACCAAGTTATTGGCTTCGTTGAGCAGCGCCGATGAATAGACCGACGCATTAACCGATGTGCTTAAGCTTAAAATAAATAGGCTAACGACGTATAACCAACGCATTTCAATGTCCCTTTAAAGATGAGGTAGGTTCCAATAAGTGTGTGTCTTGAGCCTATTATTGGCGAGCCATACGCTTGTTGTGGCTTGGTCTATCTTGCTCTGTTGAACGGTATGGGTTGATATCCAGACCACCACGACGCGTGTAACGAGCAAATACAGTTAGCTTAGATGGGCTACAGTATTTCATGATGTCAGTGAAGATACGTTCAACACATTGTTCGTGGAATTCGTTGTGTTCACGGAAAGAAACTAAATAGCGTAGCAGAGCTTCACGGTCAATTTGCTTACCTGAATATGCGATCTCAACGCTGCCCCAGTCTGGTTGGTTGGTGATCAAACAGTTCGACTTCAATAGGTGGCTGTGCAGTGTTTCTTCCACTTCTTGTTCGCCAGCAGCGCCTTCAAGCAGTGATGCTTCAAAGTCGTAGCTAGTGATTCGGATATCTTGGTTGTCGATACAGTCGCCTTCCATCGTTACGATAGGTTGGTTGGTGTAGTCGGTTACTGAGTTTACATTCACAATGACAGTTTCGCCTGCACATGCTGACAAATCTTGGGTCAATCGCTCAGTTACTTGATCCCAGTTTTCAAATTGAGTCTGGTTATAGCTGTTTAGGTACAGCTTGAAAGATTTTGATTCAATTAAGTTTGGGCTCGTTGCAGGGATGAAAACTTCACCCACGGCGACTTGCGGTAGGCCATTAGTGTTTAGCCACGAAAGTTCGTACATCGTCCAAATATCATGACCAACAAAAGGCAGTTCACCGTTTAGCGCAAGATCATCACGATTCAGGCTACGAGGTACTGGTTGCAATAAACTTGCATCGTATTGGTTAGAGTACTCAGTTTTTTGGCCTAGGGTTAAACCCGCTAGCTCTTTTGCGTCAGAATATTTGCTCATACTTTCGTTTCAAATTCGATTAGAATGGGGTCGATTTTACTGAATCCCCATTACCCTGTCATTAAGTCATCGCTTAATCGGCACGGAAAGGGCTCGGATTCTATTTATTATTTTGTGTTTAGGAGATTTTCATGACTCAACGTGCTCAAGACGCACTACTTTCTTTTAGTCAGCGATACGTTGACGCGTGGCAACAGCAACACCAAAGCTTACCTCGCAATGAGGAGTTGGTGGACGTGGTATCGCCATGTGTAGAAGAAAAGAGCGGCGATGCCGTGTTATGGAAGCACTATCCACGTGAGCAATTCGCTGATTTCACTAACGTTGAAACGGGTATCGAGTTGACGCTGCATGAAGACATCAAAACTTTCTACGGCGCACAATACAGCGCAGATATGAACGCAACTTTTGATGGTAACGATCTGACGTTATTACAGATTTGGAGTGATGAAGACTTCGAGTGTCTACAAGAAAACATCTTAGGCCACCTAGTGACTCAACGTCGTTTGAAGCTAAAGCCAACGGTTTTCATCGCAGCAACTGACGCTGAATTGGACGTGATCTCTATCTGTAACCTAACGGGTAACGTGATTCTAGAGCGCTTAGGCACCAAAAATCGTGATGTACTAGCCGAGACATTGGCAGAATTCTTAGAAAAGTTACAACCAGCGGTATAAATAGATGTACGTACTAGAACTTCAATTTGAGTGTTTTGATAACACAACGGTAAGCGCTGTCGACAAGGCTGTTAATGGCTTAATGGATGCACTTCGTTATAACGGACAAGTGTTAGGTCGTGAGTTCCCAATCGTGATGGGCGATGGTGAATTCTATGTTCGCGTTGTGTGCCCGGAGCAAGATAGCTTGCACCCGCGTAATCACTCAGACTTTGTGAAAGTGTGTTTTGATCGCTTGTCTAACGCGAGCCTACTAGCGCCTAAAATGCGTTTGCTAGGTCGAGATCTGAACTCAGAAGAAGTGGCAGAAGATGAAACGCCAAGCTGGCAGGTGTTATACACGACATTCGTGCACACCTGTTCGCCGCTGCGCAGTGGTGATAGCTTGCTACCAATCCCTTTGTATCGCAATCCACCTACATTCAATGGCGACCATAAAGCCGTATTGAAATGGCAGACAGAATGGCAAGCCTGTGATGAAATACAAATGGGTGGTGGTTGTCGCGCTGAACACGCAACGCTAACCGAGATCAGTGACACTAAGAGTGTGTTGTTTAAACGCGGTTGGGGCCTAAGAGGGCGCATTGAATATCTGACTAAGGTTCCAACCTACTACTACTTGTACCGTGTCGGTGGGATCAGCCTGAAAGATGAAAAAGAGCGCAAATGCCCACAATGTGGTGGCGAATGGCTGCTAGATGCGCCTATCCACGATATTTTCTATTTCAAGTGTGATGACTGCCGATTGGTGTCAAACATCTCTTGGGATCACCTGAAGTAGTCTGCTTGTGGTTATCTAAGCGTCATGCTTTAGATATCGGAGTGCTAATTTAGTGCTCCGATGTTATTTATATTTTTATATCAAATGCTTATATCCTTACGTCATCCCCGATGCCGTGACTTCGTTACTTATCTTAGCTCGATCTTTATTACTCTCTTATCGTTACCCTTTTCCCCTTTAAATACGCACAGAACGTGATATTCAGCTCTTTCTTTAGCGCCAATGTATTCATTGAAATAATCCAACACCCATCAATTTTTAGTTACCTCAATAGTTAGCCTGATCACAATAATCAATCAGTTCTCTTTCAATTTATATTCTGCTCAATATAAATGGGATCGATCCCATGGGAATGTTCCCATTTATAAATAATAACCTGATTCTAGATCTGAAAGGAATGGACGATGAAACTGTTACCTATTGCTGCTGCACTCTCTACTGCTTTACTTGCACCTAATTTATACGCTGATGAAACCACGCCATTGGAGTTTAATGGCTACATGCGCGGCGGCGTTGGCCTGAGTAATGAAGGCGGTTCAAATAGTAAATGGGAGGTGAGTAAAGTTGGACGACTCGGCAACGAAAATGACCTGTATGGAGAATTTGGTTTTAGAAAAGAAGTGTATGCTGAGGACGACGTTTCATTTTTAGTTGATTCCATGTTGTCGTACTGGCAAGGCCAAGATGAGAACGCGGCGGATAAAAGCGTTGATGTAGTTCAACTCAATGTTCAAGCGGTAGGGCTTTTTGAAGACAAGGATATTGGCATTTGGGCGGGTGAGCGCTACTACCAACGCCATGATGTTCACATCGTTGATAACTACTACTGGGATGTAAGCGGTATTGGTGCGGGTGTTGAACACATCAATATGGGACCAGGTAAATTATCGGTGGCTTTGATTCAAGACACAGTGACAGGCGATGTGTTTGATGGCAAAGAGACCACAGCCATGATTGCGGATATACGTTATGCGGGTATTCCATTGTGGAACAATGCAGACCTTGAGGTCGGTATTGATATGAACTTTGCCAATGAAAAGCAGGGCCAAACGGTAGACGCGGATGATAGCGTGATGCTGACAGCCAGTCTAAATCAAAACCTAGCGGGTGGTTTTAACAAAACCATTCTCCAAGTGGCTAACTCTGGCTATGCCGAACAGATGACAACCTTTGGTACCGGTAAGGGCATCGTTCGTGATGCAAACAACAACGATGCTGATGGCTTCCGATTGATTAACTGGGGTGTGCTTGCGATTGGTGAGAACATCGAATTTGGCCACACGGTTCGTTATGCTGCGTCATCGGGTGTTGGTGCGAATAACAGTGATGATGAGTCGTTCAGTGCAGTAATCCGTCCGCTTTATAAGTGGGACAAGCGTATGCGTACCATTCTTGAAATTGGTGGCTTTGTTGAAAGCATTAATAACCAAGACGGTGCGGGTGGTAAGTTCACTGTCGCTCAGGCTTGGGTTCCGCAAGTGGGTTTCTGGTCTCGTCCTGAATTCCGTATCTTCGCCACTTACCTGAATGATGCTGAAAACGACAATGCTTTCGGTGAAGGTAAAAACAGCGAAATGAGTGTCGGCATGCAAGTGGAAGCTTGGTGGTAATTAGCCAACGGCAATCAATAAAAAAGGGGCTGACGTTATGTCAGCCCCTTCGGGTATCTATACAGTGCTGTCGTTTAGTTGATTACCAACCTTTAACGACGCCACCTTGGAAGATGTCAGAAGCTGCGTTGTACACTTCTTCAGTTTGGTAAGCTTTAACGAAGTTTTGTACGTTCTCAGCGTTTAGGTTGTCTTCACGAGAAACGATTAGGTTTACGTAAGGAGAATCTTTGTCTTCAACGAATACGCCATCTTTTTGTGGAGTCAGGTTGATAGAGCTCGCGTAAGTTGTGTTGATGATAGATAGAGCAACATCATCAAGAGAACGCGGCAGTTGAGCTGCGTCTAGTTCAACAATCGTTAGGTTCTTAGGGTTACCCACGATGTCGCGAACTGTAGCTAGAAGACCAGCGCCTTCACGAAGTTCAAGAAGACCTTGTTGCTCAAGAAGAAGTAGAGAGCGACCTAGGTTTGTAGGGTCGTTTGGTACAGCAATACGAGCACCGTCTTGGATTTCGTCTACTGATTTCACTTCTTTAGAGTAACCAGCGATAGGGTAAACAAACGTGTTACCAGCGATAGTCAGTTTGTAACCACGGTCAGCCACTTGCTGATCTAGGTACGGTGCGTGTTGGAATGCATTGATGTCGATAGAGCCATCATCCAGTGCCGCGTTTGGTGTTACGTAATCCGTGAAAGTAACCAGTTCAACGTCTAGGCCGTACTGCTCTTTTGCTACTTTAGCTGCAACTTCAGCAACCTGCGCTTCAGCACCTGCCATTACGCCAACTTTTACTTTAGAAGTATCTACTTCTTTATCACCACAACCTGCTAGTACTAGCGCTGATGCCGCTGCTGCGATAGTAAGTAAACCTTTAAGGCTAAATTTCATAATAATCTCCTTTTAATAAATCTATTTAATTTGGTTCAGACGACTCTTGTCTTAGATAGTTTGCGTTTCAACGCTGAGTCTTTATCTGTGGTCAACGCGGCGAACTAATGAATCACCGATTGATTGAATAATTTGTACAAGCACAATCAACATCACCACTGTTACAGCCATGATGGTCACATCGTAACGGTGGAATCCGTAACGAATCGCGACATCACCTAGGCCACCACCACCAACCGTACCTGCCATTGCCGAGTAGCTCACCAGTGTTACTAGCGTAATCGTTACTGAGTTGATAATAGTCGGTAGTGCTTCAGGAAGCAGAACCTTATTGATGATTTGTGTTGGTGTTGCACCCATCGATTGAGCTGCTTCTACTAGACCTGTTGGTACTTCAAGTAGTGCACTCTCGATAAGTCGAGCCACGAATGGGATAGCGCCAATCGTTAGTGGAACAATCGCAGCTGTTGTACCGATGAAGGTACCAATCAGCATCTTAGTCAGTGGGATAATCGCAACCATCAAAACTAAGAAAGGTACTGAACGACCCACGTTCACAATCGCACCTAGAATCTTGTTTACTTTGGTGTTCTCTAACAGACCACCTTTTTTAGTCGTGTGTAGAATCACGCCTAATGGAATACCGACAGCAAAGCCAACAATGCCTGCAACAGCAACCATGTAAAGTGTTTCGCCCGTTGCGCCTAATAGAAGGTTACCGTTAAGGCTGATCCAGTCAGCAATCTCGTTGAAACTAAAGGACATAACCAAGCACCTCTACTTTTACATTGTTGTCGCGTAGGAATTGGATAGCAGCATTATCATCTGCTTCATTACCGAACAGCTCAGCGACCATCATGCCGAACTTCACGCCACCGGCGTAATCAAGGTCAGAGCTTAAGATGCTGACGTCGATGTTGAACTTACGTGCGATTTGCGTCATTAGCGGAGCATCAACCGTTGCGCCCGTAAACTCAAGGCGTACCAGCGGGTAGCTGCTGTTTACGCGAGTTTCTTGCAAGCGTGCTTGGTAATCTTCAGGAATCGTCAGATCCAAAGTTGAGCGTATAAACTGATGTGCTAGTTCTGTCTTAGGGTGTGCAAAGATGTCACCGACTGTGCCTTTCTCTACTAATTCACCACCGCCAATGATCGCCACTTCGTGACAAATGCTTTTCACTACATCCATTTCATGAGTAATAAGCAGGATAGTGATGTTCAGCTTGCGGTTGATTTCACGCAGCAGCTCAAGAATAGATTGAGTGGTTGCTGGATCCAGTGCGCTGGTCGCTTCATCACACAGCAGTACTTTCGGGTCAGAGGCCAGTGCGCGAGCAATCGCAACACGCTGCTTTTGACCACCACTAAGGTTTGCAGGGTAGGTGTCACGCTTATCAGCAAGGCCAACCAGTTCAAGTAACTCGCTCACTTTCGCTTCAATAATCGCTTTATCTTTACCGGCAAGTTCTAGAGGCAGTGCTACATTGTTAAATACAGTACGAGAAGACAGCAGGTTGAAGTGTTGGAATATCATGCCAATGTTACGGCGCGCTTCGCTGAGTTCTGATTTGCTGAGTTTTGTTAGGTCGATACCGTCAACAATCACTTCACCAGAGGTAGGAGCTTCCAACATATTTACACAACGGATCAGGGTACTTTTGCCTGCACCTGAAGAGCCGATGACTCCAAATATTTGACCTTGAGGAATGTGGAGGTTGATATCAATTAAGGCATTGATTTCTTTAGTGCCTTGATAGAAAACCTTGTTGACTTGATTCACTTTAATCATAGGGAAACTCGTGCAGGTAAAACAGAATAATATATCGATAGCTCGTTCGATTTACAGACGATGCTATGGTGTTCTATGATCTAAGTCAATAGATATTTTTACGTCTAGACGGCTAAACGTCGATCGTATTGCTAGGTTAGAAACAAATCGTTAACGAACGCAAAACTAAATAGATAGTGATGAAGCAAATAAAGCGTGTAATAATTAATGATTAATAGAGAGTTGATAGAGAACTGAATTTTGTCTAAACCGGCTGTTTTTTTAGATCGTGATGGTGTGATTAACGTTGATCACGGCTACGTACATGATGAGCATGACTTTGAATACATCGACGGTGTGTTTGAAGCGGCGAAAGCGTTTAAAGATATGGGCTATTTATTGGTGCTAGTGACTAACCAGTCAGGCATTGCTCGTGGCATGTTTAGCGAAGACCGTTTTCTTTCTTTAACGCAGTGGATGGATTGGAACTTTGTTGATAATGGTGTCGAGCTCGATGGCATTTATTACTGTCCTCACCACGCTGAGCACGGCATTGGTGACTACAAGCAAGATTGTGAATGTCGTAAGCCAAAGCCAGGCATGTTCATTTCTGCTCGTGACTTTCTGAAGATTGATATGGCTAACTCTGTGATGATTGGCGATAAAGCTGAAGACATGATGGCTGCAGAAGCCGCAGGTGTTGGCACTAAAGTCTTGGTAAGAACCGGTAAACCAATCACTGAAAAAGGTGAAGCGTTGGCTAGCGTGGTACTTGATAGCATTAAAGACGTACCCGCTTTCTTAAAAGGCTAAACGTTTATTTGCCACTAAGGTATGGACCTATCATTAGGCACTTACATTAGGTTTTTCGAACCTGTGAATACGCTAAGTGTCGTTGACTATATAAAGATGAGGAACGAAGTATGAAAGCTATGTTGGTAGCATCTCTATGTACGGTAGCATTGGTTGGGTGCTCTAAATCAGCAGCCCCTGAGACTGATAGCGCAACATCGGATGATCAATTCGTGACTTATCAATGTGAGTCTGACGTTTCGTTTGATGTGTCTTACCTTGATAATGAAAAAGCGGTATTACGCTTGCCTGATAATGAGTACCGCCTGACTCAAGTTCCAGCGGGCTCAGGAACCAAATACATCTTAGATGATGGCACTTCAGAGATGATTAACAGCATCACTTTGCGCACGAAAGGTGACAATGCACGTCTAGAACTTGGTCGCGTAGTCTATCGAAATTGCCAAAAGTAAGTCATAGTAAGAACTGCTAGGATTTACAAACAGTTAAGTGAGGGAATCTACCCTCACTTTTTCTTCTCTTCCCTTTAACGTTAGACTTTTTATGAGCAAAAAACTCACTATTCTCGATATTGCTAAGCTGTCCGGTGTTGGTAAGTCAACCGTATCTCGCGTTCTGACCAATGATCCTAAAGTGAAACCTGAAACCCGTGAAAGGGTGGAAAGAGTAATTCAAGAATCTGGGTACACGCCTTCAAAGTCAGCGCAGTCTATGCGCGGTGGCAGTCAAAAAGTCATCGGCGTGATCATCTCTCGTTTAGATTCTCCCTCTGAAAACAAAGCCGTTAGCACCATGCTAGCTGAGTTGTATCGAGCGGATTACGATGTGGTGATCATGGAAAGCCAATTCGATAGAGACAAAACCAACGAGCATCTTCAGGTTCTAAAGCGTCGCAATGTGGATGGCATCATTGTGTTTGGCTTTACGGATTGTGATATTCCAGCGATCGAAGCGTGGGAACACAAAGCCGTGGTTATTGCTCTGGATACCGAGAATGTCACATCGATTAACTATGATAACCAGCAGGTGATCAATAGTGCGTTGGCGCATTTATCGGATCAGGGGATCTCTGACGTTGGCTTTATTGGTGTTGATCCTAGTGATAAATCAACCGGTGAACTGCGTCTTAAGGCTTATCTTGATTGGTGTGAAAGCACCGGAGTGATTGCAAACTATCGTACTGGGCAGCTTCATCATGAAAGCGCTTATCAGCTGGTGGATGAGGTACTGAGCCCTACGACTCAAGCGCTTGTTTGTGCCAGTGACACATTGGCTCTTGGCGTGATCAAGCGTCTGCAAGAACTACAACGTGAAGACGTGGTTGTAACTGGCGTTGGCGGTAATGATCTTCTCTCTTTCTTATTCCCGCGAGTATTTAGCATTGATCCTGGTTACCAATCTGCAGGTAAGCTGGCTGCTAATCTATTGATCTCTCAGCTTTTAGGTAATTCAGAGGTCTCTCATCACACCCAATCCCCTATTCTATAATCCACTCAATTAAGCGAAATTGAACCGCTTAGATTAAAATTAGAGTGTGATCTCTTTCAATTAATGGGACTGTTCCCATTTTAATTTGCCATTCATACGGGCATTATAATAACCGTAATTGGGAATGTTCCCATAAATCTAAATCTGAGTAGTTATAGCTGCATGGTTTAGATGAGTAATTGAATGAAACCAGGGTGGGGTAGTATGAGTAAGATAGCGAAGCAAGACGTTGCGCGTCTTATCGAGTTAGTCGGTGGTAAAGAAAACATTGCGAGTGTCAGCCACTGTCTGACTCGACTGCGTTTTGTATTGAACGATACAGAGCAGGCCAACAAAGCTGAACTCGAAAAACTGAAGCTAGTAAAAGGCTGTTTTACTAACGCAGGCCAATTCCAAGTTGTGATTGGCACTGAAGTTGATGAAGTGTACGCACTTCTGATTGAACAGACAGGTAAAGAGACATCATCAAAAGATGAGGCGAAGCTGGCTGCTCGTCAAAATATGAACTTCCTTGAGCGTGGTATCTCCCATTTAGCCGAAATTTTCGTACCACTGCTGCCTGCCATTATTACTGGTGGTTTGATTCTTGGTTTCCGTAATGTGATTGGCGACATTCGCATGTTCGACGGCAAAACCCTCGTTGAAATCAGTCAATTCTGGGCAACCGTTCACTCTTTCTTATGGTTGATCGGCGAAGCTATTTTCTTCTTCCTACCGGTTGGTGTGTGTTGGGCAACGGTTAAAAAGCTCGGCGGAACCCCTATTTTGGGTATCACGCTCGGTGTGACTTTGGTTTCACCACAGCTCATGAACGCATACATGATAGGTAAATCGGTACCTGAGGTATGGGATTTTGGACTGTTTGTGATTGAGAAGGTCGGTTATCAGGCTCAGGTGATCCCTGCAATGTTAGCGGGTGTGGCTTTGGCGTTCATTGAAACCAATCTTAAGCGCATCGTCCCAGCTTACTTGTACTTAGTGGTTGTGCCATTTGTATCTATTATTTTGTCTGTGATTCTAGCGCACGCTTTCATTGGCCCATTCGGTCGTATGTTAGGCGATGGTGTGGCATTCGCAGCTAAAGCGGCAATGACAGGCGACTTTGCGATTCTTGGTTCTGTAGTATTTGGCTTCCTTTACGCACCTTTGGTTATCACGGGTATTCACCACACCACTAACGCGGTGGATCTGCAACTGATGCAAGACTTAGGCGGCACACCAATCTGGCCTTTGATTGCACTATCAAACATTGCACAAGCATCGGCAGTAGTGGGCATCATTATCTTGAGTAAGCGTGAAGGTGAGCGAGACATCTCGGTTCCTGCGGCAATCTCAGCCTACTTAGGTGTAACAGAGCCTGCGATGTACGGCATCAACCTTAAATACAAATTCCCAATGCTGAGCGCAATGATTGGTAGTGCTGTTGCAGCCGCAATCTGTGGCAGCGCGGGTGTGATGGCGAATGGTATCGGTGTTGGCGGCTTGCCGGGCATTCTATCGATTCAACCTCAATATTGGTCGATTTATCTAGTTGCGATGCTGGTGGCGATAGTACTGCCTATAACGCTAACCCTGTTCTTCTACAAGCGAGCCCAATCAAAGGGTGAGTTAGAAACCGCGAACGCGTAATGCATTTAATAAGCGATGACTTCAATGTGAGTTATCGCTTTTCTCTTAGGAATAATACCAATCGTAGTAACTAACTGGTCATCCTAGCTGGTTAAAACGCTCGATAACTGCGTTATAATTTTTGATTGTAGAATAACTACTTATCAAAAAATTACGCCTTGTTCTCAAGCCTTTTTCCTGCGCTATTTCTGAACACTTACTTACTGTGATTGGTATAACGGCTATTCGACCATGATTTGCATGGTGATTTTTATTTTATATTTTCTGGTAAGTGAGTGTTAGAGATGGCGATGACTGAACATGATGAAAGCTGGTGGAAAACCGCGACCATCTATCAAATCTACCCAAAGAGCTTCTGCGACAGTGGCAGTAAGGGTACTGGCGATATCAAAGGGATCATTTCGAAACTGGATTACCTCAAACATTTGAGTGTCGATGCGATTTGGCTAACCCCGGTTTACGCATCTCCTATGATCGATAATGGTTACGATATCTCAGACTACTACGCGATTAATCCTCAATTCGGCACCATGGAAGACTTCGACTTATTGCTGTCTGAAGCGCACCAACGTGGTATCCGTATCGTGATGGATATCGTGGTAAACCATACCTCGACAGAGCATGCATGGTTTCAATCTGCTTTGGGCGACAAAAACAGCCAGTACCGCGATTACTATATTTGGAAAGATCCCGTAGGTGGTCAAGCACCAACTAACTGGCAGTCTAAGTTCGGTGGTAATGCGTGGGAACTAGATGATGCGACTGGGCAATACTTCCTACACCTGTTCGCCAAAGAACAGGCTGACCTCAATTGGGAGAACCCGGTTGTACGCGAAGAAGTGAAAGACGTTATCAGCTTCTGGGCAGAGAAGGGCGTTGATGGTTTCCGCTTGGACGTGATCAACCTGATTTCAAAGCAGCAAGATTTCCCTAATGATGATATCGGTGATGGTCGTCGTTTTTACACCGATGGTCCACGTGTGCACGAATATCTGAAAGAGATCAGCGAAGCCGTATTTCAGAAGTACGGTAGCGTGACCGTCGGCGAGATGTCTTCAACCACGTTGGAACACTGCCAGCAATACTCAAACGTTGATAACAGTGAGTTATCGATGGTGTTTAACTTCCACCACCTTAAGGTCGATTACACTAATGGTGAGAAGTGGACTAATGCTCCGTTTGACTTCTTACAGCTCAAATCGATCTTCAATCACTGGCAAACGGGATTGAACGGAAAAGGTTGGGGCGCACTATTCTGGTGTAACCACGACCAACCTAGAGTGGTGAGCCGCTTAGGTAACGATCAGCAATATCGCGTTGAATCAGCCAAGATGCTTGCCGCGTCTGTGCATATGATGCAAGGCACACCTTACATCTATCAAGGTGAAGAGATTGGCATGACCAACCCTGGCTATACTGAAATTAGCCAGTATCGTGATGTTGAGAGTACCAATATGTACGACATCATGGTGAACCGTGATGGTGTGGCGCATCAAGATATGATGGCGATTTTAGCGCAGAAATCTCGTGATAACTCTCGCACGCCAATGCAATGGAACAATGAAACTTACGCAGGCTTTTCACAATCACAGCCATGGTTAGATGTTGCTAATAACTACACTGAGATCAACGCCGAGCAAGCATTGGAAGACAAAGACTCTGTTTTTTACTTCTACAAGAGCTTGATTGAATTGCGCAAAGAAGTACCTGTGATTACTCATGGTAGTTATCAAGATCTATTGCCTGAGCACTCATCCATTTTTGCGTATGCACGTGAGAGCGAAGGGCAAACCTTGCTGTGTATTAACAACTATTATGGTGAAGAGGCGGAGTGCGTTTTACCGGAACGTTTTGATATGAGGAAGGCGAAGAGTTTGTTGTCTAACTATCAAGAAGCTAACACTTCAGTAGCCTTACATCATCAAGTCTTACGTCCTTACGAGACTCGTATTCTCTTGATTGAAGAGTAACATTGTTTCTATTTTAACAAACCTAATTATTACGTCCCCCTAAAGATTTAGGCATTTAAAAAAGGCTTTGGAGTGCTCCCCAAAGCCTTTTTATTTTAGTGATGTATTGGTCATAATGTTTCTGCCTGCATAGCTGGAAGCTAAAGCACCAGATACTAACAACATAGGGCAGCTAGTAAGCGCTAAGACGCGTAGTTGACCGAATAACGAGTAGGCTTGTGGTTCATTGCCAATACGATGTTCAATACTGCGGTGCCTAAAACAGATACGGCAATTACCCAAGGTGACACAAAGAAGAACGATGCAAACAGAATACACGCATCAATAGCCATTTGGGTTTTACCTACCGAGATACCGTAGCGGTCTTGGATAAACAAGCACAGTACGTTGAAGCCACCCAAGCTTGAGCGGTGACGGAATAGGATTAGCATACCTAAGCCCATCAACAGGCCGCCTGCAACAGCACAATAGATCTCGTTATGAACTTCTAGCGAGATAACTAAGTATAAATGATCGGCAAACACAGACACTAAAGCACCAGAAATCGCACTGCTAATAGCAAAGCTACGGCCAAATCGTTTCCATGCCAATAAGTAAAATGGACAATTAGCAACAAAGTATAAAATACCAAAGGTTACAGGCAAGAATTGACTCAAAAGCAGAGCCAAGCCAGTAGTACCACCGGTAAGCAGGTTCGCTGACTGTAAAAAGAAGACGCCTAACGCCACTAAAAACGTGCCAGTGAGAATCGCTACCCAATCTTCTTTACGTGAGTGTTTTTCCATCGTTTTTATAATTACCTAACCAATAAGGGCGTGCATAGTAGAGAAAAACCTTAGCTTTCGGTAGCTTGAGGTGCAAAATTAAGGTAAACCTATGTAATCTGCGTTTTACAGGGTGTAAAGCGTAAAATTGACAGTAAGCGTCATCTTTGGTTGGATAAGCTAAATAACCATGATGAATCTTATATGTGATTATGAAAAAACTGCATGATAAAATTGCAATTAGCTCTTTATGACCTAGATCAAATTATGTAGAATGCGTCACATCAAAACGGTGACGGAAACGTTTGCTTTCGGTCGTTGTGTGGTTTTTTTGAAACTTTCAGTACAATCTGAGTCAGGAGATACAGATGCTTAAGCGTGACATGAACATTGCTGATTACGATGCGGATCTATTCGCAGCTATCCAAGAAGAAACTCTTCGTCAGGAAGAGCACATCGAACTTATCGCTTCAGAAAACTACACAAGCCCACGTGTAATGGAAGCTCAAGGTTCTCAACTTACAAACAAATACGCTGAAGGCTACCCAGGTAAGCGTTACTACGGTGGTTGTGAGTACGTAGATAAAGTTGAAACTCTAGCAATCGAACGTGCATGTGAACTGTTTGGCGCTCAATACGCAAACGTACAACCTCACTCAGGTTCTCAAGCAAACAACGCTGTATACATGGCACTACTGAATGCTGGCGATACTGTTCTAGGTATGAGCCTTGCGCACGGTGGTCACCTAACTCACGGTTCTCCAGTAAACTTCTCTGGTAAGCTTTACAACATCATTCCTTACGGTATCGATGAAGCAGGTCAAATCGATTACGAAGAGATGGAAGCGCTAGCTATCGAGCACAAGCCTAAGATGATCATCGGTGGTTTTTCAGCTTACTCTCAAGTTTGTGATTGGAAGCGCATGCGTGAAATCGCTGACAAAGTAGGTGCTTACTTCTTCGTAGATATGGCTCACGTTGCTGGTCTAATCGCTGCAGGCGTTTACCCGAACCCAGTTCCACATGCTCACGTTGTAACAACGACAACGCACAAAACGCTTGCTGGTCCTCGTGGCGGTCTTATCCTTTCTAACGAAGGCGAAGACCTTTACAAGAAACTAAACTCAGCAGTATTCCCTGGCGGCCAAGGTGGTCCTCTAATGCACGTTATCGCTGGTAAAGCAGTAGCGTTCAAAGAAGCTCTAGAGCCAGAATTCAAAGAGTACCAAGCTCGCGTAGTGGCTAATGCAAAAGCAATGGTTGCTGAATTCTTAGCACGTGGTTACAACATCGTTTCAGGTTCTACAGAGAACCACTTGTTCCTAGTTGACCTAATCGACAAAGACATCACAGGTAAAGAAGCAGACGCAGCACTAGGTTCAGCTAACATCACTGTTAACAAGAACTCAGTACCAAACGACCCACGTAGCCCATTCGTTACGTCTGGTATTCGTATCGGCTCTCCTTCTATTACTCGTCGTGGTTTCTCTGAAGCAGACGCGAAAGCTCTTGCTGGCTGGATGTGTGACATTCTTGATAACATGGGCGATGAGTCTGTTATCGAAGCAACGAAAGCAAAAGTATTAGAAATTTGTAAGCGTCTACCTGTTTACGCTTAATTTTTCTTCGTAGTCATTTGAACTTCGTTGTCGAGCATGCTCACTTACATCCGTAAGCTCCGCGTGCTCTCCTAGAATTTCAAATGACTACTTTGAAAAACACATTTAAAGGGGCTCATTGAGTCCCTTTTTGTTTCTAGATAAAGGTGTTTGTAAACTCCGCGCCTTTTCCTTGAACTAAAGCTATTTGATTGAAAAATACGATTTGAAAGGCTCCTGTTGGGAGCCTTTTTGTTTTTGACGTACTACGCTGTCGAGCATGCTCACTTACATCCGTAAGCTCTCCTAGAATTTCAAACGACTACTTTGAAAAATGATTTAAAAGGTCCCTGTTGGGGCTTTTTTTTGTTTTTGAAGATTGGTTATTGCGGGTACTAAAAAGGGCTGATTTTTGTACATCAACCCTTTGTGGTTTTCTTATATTGGTTTTACTTTCTGATGCTTAGCAGAGTGCCAGACTTACATTTGAATGAGTAATAATGGCGGCTCTCGTTGAATTTGCCTAAGCCTTCGCCATCACAGTAGTCAATATTGATATCACGCATCACTTCTAGCGTGTCTTCGTTGTTTATCGCGAATTTAGAGCCATCAGAGCAGACAATGCGTACTCTTTCATCATGGCTTACTGAGTAAATATCGACTTCGGTATTACACAGCTCAAAAGAGGCTTCACGAAAGTTGTCTTGCTGTGTATTTGAAGCGCAACCTGCAGTCAGTGTTGCGGCGAAAACTGCCAAAAGTCCGAGTCTTTTCATTGTTAATCCTTCGCTATCATCAGATTGGGTGATGAGTTGTATAGGCTATTTTAGGTAGCCTATACAACAATACGCTTTGGTTCAAGGAGCGTTCGTTGACTCTAAGATATAAAAGTATAGATGTAGACAGATAATTTATAACTGGCTAACTACATGTTTATCCAATAAGTATCACCAATAAAAAAGACCAACACTGAGGTTGGTCTTTCAAAATCAAGTTTGTTCTAAATGACTATCGAAACTGTTTGGCTTCTGGGAGGAATTCAAAACCAGCAGACGCAAGTTTAGCGATCAATGCTGCTTTGTCGATCTCGTAGAAGTTGACCACTCGATCCAAATCACCACCGAAGTCGTCACGTAGCTTCATGTTGACGATGCTCATCAACATTACAGGATCCATCTTTTCAAAATTAGCGAGGTTCATATTAGTCCTCGAAATCTGAGATCAGTAGGTTTGCAGCGGCAAATGCTGCACGCTCACGCGCTTCTTTAGGAAGAGATTCATCTGCAGCAAGGTCATTCAATGTTTTTACCGCGCAGGTGATCGCTTTAGGGATATAGCCTTGGTCGCCACTGCCAATTTGAGAATACAGTTCACGCACCAAATCACAACAATCGTATACTTTCATTTTTATACCTAACCAAATGATAACTGATCTCAATATACACATAGAGATAAGCAAAAACAAAGTGGATCTGATCAAGTTCAGAGTTAGTTTGTCCTTGCTCAAGATCTCACTTGGTTAGTTCGCTGCTTAGGCCGTTCTTTACTGCTTCGTTTGGTACTTACCGATTAGCTAGATACTTGTTGTTCAAGTTGATAGGTGACTTCATCAGCAAGGTTGAGTTGCTTCGCGAGCTCTTTCAGGTACGCCTTTTCCATGAAGTTTTGTTCGTCGGCCACAATCAAAGAAGCTAAGTAGATCTCACTCGCCTGTTGAGGTGACGTTGCCAATTGAGCGATTTCGCTTGGGTCGAGCGGTTTGTGCAGCTCTTCAGATACCAATTTCGTCAGTTGATAATCGGCGCCCATGTTTTCGACAGCTTGCTCGATCTTGGCCATCTCCTCTTCATCGACATGGCCATCGGCTTTGGATGCTGCAATCATCGATCTTAGAATCAGTACGCTATGGTTTGAATCGTTCTCATCAAATTGAGCCTGCTCGACATTGGGTGTCTGGCCTTGTTTAGACTGATAGTCGTTGTAGACCTTATAAGCGAGAGCACCAAGTGCTGCTGCGCCACTAATACCAGCGGCTTTCTTACCCATTTTCTTGGTTTTCTTCGAGCCCATTAACGCACCTAAGAGTCCTCCGCCAACTGCGCCTGCACCGAAGGCGCCTAGTGTGCTCTTACTGCTACTCTTGCCATCGCTGTTACTGCTTTTTGAAAGGCTACTTAAACTCGAAGATCCTTGGGAAAGTTTCTGAGTGCCTTGTTTTACGAGATCTGATTTAAGTGCTTGGTTCAGTAAGCTTTTGATATCCATCGATACCTCCAATGGTGAGCATGTCCAAAAAGTTGATGACACCAATATACGGATTTGAAGATGAACAGGGGATTAACTTACGTTATTTACTCTAGTGATAAATAGAAGAGAATTTAAAGGGAAACGACAGGTACAAAAAAGGCCACCTAATGGCAGCCTTTCAATGTTTATCTAGTCAGTAATCGGATTACTAAGCTAGTTGAGCCTTAAGGTGCTCGATAACCGTGTCCATTGCGATAGCTTCTTTATCACCAGTACGACGGTTTTTGTATTCGAAGTTACCTTCGTCCATGCTGCGATCACCGATAACGATAGTGTGCGGAATACCCACTAGCTCGATATCTTTAAACATAACACCAGGGCGCTCTTTACGGTCATCAAATAGTACTTCGATACCCATAGCCGTTAATTCAGCGTATAGCTTCTCAGCGGCTTCTTTAACGCGCTCAGATTTGTGCATGTTCATTGGTACGATAGCAACTTGGAACGGCGCTAGTGCGTCTGGCCAAGTGATACCGAATTTATCGTGGTTTTGCTCGATAGCAGATGCAACAACACGTGAAACACCGATACCGTAACAACCCATTTCTAGGATTACGCTCTTACCATCAGGACCAAGCACGTTACAGTTCATTGCTTTCGAGTAAGTGTTACCTAGCTGGAAGATGTGACCAACTTCGATACCGCGCTTAAGTTGGATTGTACCTTGACCACATGGGCTAAGGTCGCCTTCAACAACGTTACGTAGGTCTTCAACTTGAGCAAGCTCAACGTCACGACCCCAGTTGATGCCGAAGTAGTGCTTACCATCTACGTTTGCGCCAGCGCCGAAGTCACTCATTACAGCAACAGAGCGGTCAACGATGAATGGTAGCTCTAGACCAACAGGGCCAAGTGAACCAGGACCTGCACCAACAAGTGCACGGATTTCTTCTTCAGAAGCCATCTCTAGTGGAGAAGCAACCTGTGGAAGGTTCTCTGCTTTCACTTCGTTAAGCTCGTGGTCACCACGGATGATTAGCGCGATGATATCAGCGTCTACTTCATCAGAAGCTTTAACGAATAGAGTCTTCACTGTCTTCTCGATTGCTAGACCGTGTTGTTCTACAAGTTCAGCAATTGTTTTTGCGTTTGGCGTATCAACCAGTTCCATCTCTTGAGTAGGCGCTGCAACTTCTTCAGTAGGAGCTAGTGCTTCTGCTTTCTCGATGTTCGCTGCGTAATCAGACTCAGAAGAGAATGCGATTAGGTCTTCGCCGCTTTCAGCAAGAACGTGGAACTCTTGAGAGCCGCTGCCGCCGATTGCGCCAGAGTCTGCCAATACTGGACGGTACTCAAGGCCCATGCGGTCGAATGCTTTACAGTAAGCATCGTGCATCGCTTGGTAAGACTTTTCTAAGCCTTCTTTGTCGATATCAAAGCTGTACGCATCCATCATAGAGAATTCACGTGCACGCATTACGCCAAAACGAGGGCGGCGCTCATCACGGAATTTAGTCTGGATTTGGTACAGGTTTAGAGGTAGCTGTTTGTAAGAGCTGATCTCGTTACGTACTAGGCTCGTTACTACTTCTTCAGCTGTTGGGCTAAGAACGAACGGACGAGAGTGACGGTCTGTGAAACGAAGTAGCTCAGGGCCCATCTTTTCAGAACGGCCAGTCTCTTCCCAAAGCTCAAACGGTTGAACTACGGGCATCAAGATTTCAACGGCACCTGCATTATCGATCTCTTGGCGAACGATATTTTCGACTTTACGCAGTACACGTAGACCAGTAGGTAGCCAAGTATATAAACCTGAAGCTAGCTTACGGATCATACCTGCACGTAGCATCAGCTGGTGGCTGATAACTTCTGCGTCGTTTGGAGTCTCTTTCAGAGTAGAAAGAAGGTAGTTACTGGTACGCATTCTATGGTATCCGTTTCATCATTGATAAAAGAAAATTTGCTGCAGTGAGTGACGACAGCAAATCTGATATAGCCGCATATAATATCAGCCTATTTGGGATCTCAAAAGCGTTCAATGTCAGTTACATTGATGAAAAGCGCCTCAACAACGAATTTCACGTTAAGATCGAACAAATTTACCGCATATTCCTTACTGTCCGGCTTGCTTTTTTTATAGGCAGGGCGTGGATCTTGACCAAGCACTTCTTTGATCACCTGAATGATATGGCGTGCCTGCGGGTGTTGTGCCAGTTTCGCTTGGGCTTGCTGTGAAAAGTTCACGTCTAGCACTTCAGGTTCATCGGCGGCAAAGCCTCCAAGTGCACCCGGAATCGCATCCGAGTAGGGGATATAAGGTTTGATGTCGATGATCGGCGTGCCGTCTACGAGATCGACACTGCCCAAATCCAACCAAGTCTGCCCCTTCTCTTGAGAGACACCTTTGAGCTCAACCGCGGACATACCAATCCCATTCGGTCTGAATGTCGCACGTGATGCGAACACACCTATGCGTTCATTACCACCGAGTCGAGGTGGTCTCACTGTTGGTTTCCAGCCCGCTTCAAGGTTCTTGTCGAATAGAAATAGCAGCCACACATGGCTGAATTGTTCGATGTTACGAACTGATTCAAGGCAGTTTGCCGCATCAACCAGCCTGACTCTTGAGGTGGATGTTGGCACCAATCTAGGTTGCCTTGGCACGGCGAACTTCTCTTTATAAGGAGACTCTATAAAGCCAATAGGTTCAATGGAGTACATGAGCAGACGCTCTCTAATTACGATCTATGGTGGAAAAATATCATAAATTAGCTTGTTTTTCTTTTGATAATGATTATCATTTGAAATGTTATAACATAACAAATTAATCATTTAGAGAAAGACAATGAAACCAAATATCCATCCAGATTACCGTCCTGTAGTCTTTCATGACACCAGTGTCGATGAGTACTTCTTAATAGGCTCTACGCTGAAAACAGATCGCACTATTGAATGGGAAGATGGCAATACTTATCCTTACTTCACCATTGAAGTGTCGTCAAAGTCGCACCCTTTCTATACCGGTAAACAGAGAGTGCTACATAAAGAGGGACGTGTTGCGAACTTTACTCGTCGTTTTGGTCAATTAGGTAAGGGAGCGAAATAAATGAAAGTCGTGAAATCACTGAAAAGTGCAAAGAGCCGTCACCCAGATTGTCAGATAGTAAAGCGCCGAGGCCGTCACTATGTTATCTGCAAAACCAATCCGAGATTCAAAGCAGTTCAGAAATAAGCCGTCAATTGGATGTGACACGTGTGTAAAAAACGAGGGGAAAGTCAAACGTCATTCATTTGCCTGCTTTTCTTTTTCCTCGAGAGGAACCTGGTTAAAGATAGAGTATTTATTTAGCGTACGATGTGTTTTATTTTCAAGTGAATCAATAGGTTACATCTTTGTTTATATTTGTGGTGAATGTGTATTTGTGAATTATAAATCTAGATTTTGTATTTAATATGGATTTATTTGCTAATCAATTGCTCAAATAGAGTTAAAAGTCGTCGTTTGTTACACATTTTGTAACATTTTGAATTTCTAATTGATAATTTTGTCGCGTACCCTTCGCTGGCAATTTGAACATTTTTGTCACAATTGCATAGGAATCACTACAAGGAGGGAACTGATGAGTTCATCAGCTTCAATAAAAAACAACTCGCCAAAGAAACCTATTTTTACCCGTTTTCTCGATGGTGTTGAGTATTTGGGGAATCTATTACCCCACCCGATCACTCTTTTCGCAATCTTCTGTGTCGCTATTCTAGTTACTTCAGGTATCGCTGGATATTTTGAAGTATCTGTTATGGACCCTCGTCCAGAAGGTGCTCCAGGTCGTGCTGCTGACGGCATGATCTACGTTGTAAGCTTACTTAATGCTGAAGGCTTACAGCTCATAGTTACTAATCTAGTGACAAACTTTGTTGGCTTTGCGCCATTAGGTACCGTGCTTGTTGCAATGCTAGGTGTAGCGATTGCTGAGCACTCAGGTTTATTATCTGCGGCGATGCGTGGCATGGTAATGGGCGCATCTAAGCGCATGGTTACGGTAACCGTAGTTTTTGCCGGTATTATCTCTAACACGGCTTCAGAGCTTGGTTATGTAGTACTTATCCCGCTTGCAGCAATGCTTTTCCACTCTTTGGGTCGTCACCCATTAGCTGGTCTAGCGGCAGCATTTGCTGGTGTATCTGGTGGTTACTCTGCAAACCTTCTAATCGGTACGGTTGATCCACTGCTTTCTGGTATTACCACAACAGCAGCACAAATGATCGACCCGACTTACAACGTTGGTCCTGAATCAAACTGGTACTTCATGTTTGTTTCTACTTTCTTCATCGCGATTACAGGTGCATTTGTAACTGAGAAGATTGTTGAACCAAAACTGGGTAAATACAACGACGAAGAAGCGTCTGAAGATTTATCAAATGATTCAATGGGCAAGCTAACAGACGTTGAGAAGAAAGGCCTTAAGCTTGCGGGTATCGCAGTATTAGCGGTTTCTGCACTTCTTGCATGGACGATTGTTCCAGCTGATGGTGTTCTACGTTCAGCAGCAGGTACGGTTTCAGGTTCTCCATTCCTGAAAAGTATTGTAGCGTTCATCTTCGTATTCTTCGCAGTTCCTGGTTTTGTTTACGGTAAAGTTACCGGTACAATGAAAACAGACCGTGATGTTATCAATGCAATGTCTAAGTCTATGTCTTCAATGGGCATGTACATCGTACTTGTGTTCTTCGCTGCTCAGTTTGTTGCTTTCTTCAAGTGGACTAACTTCGGTCAAGTATTCGCAGTTGCAGGTGCTACGTTCCTACAGGATATCGGCCTAACAGGTCCAATGTTGTTCTTCGCATTCATCCTAATGTGTGGCTTCATTAACCTGATGATCGGTTCCGCTTCTGCTCAGTGGGCTGTAACAGCACCTATCTTCGTTCCAATGCTAATGCTAGTAGGCTATGCACCTGAAACGATTCAAGCGGCTTACCGTATCGGTGACTCAACAACAAACATTATTACTCCAATGATGAGCTACTTCGGTCTTATCCTAGCTGTAGCTACGCGTTACATGAAGAACCTAGGTATCGGTACTCTGATTGCAACTATGCTTCCATACTCATTAGTATTCTTGGTTGGTTGGAGCTTAATGTTCTACGTTTGGGTATTCGTATTTGGCTTACCAGTAGGTCCGGGTGCTGCAACGTACTACACGCCTTAGTAAGCAGTGATGGGCGAACATTTTGATTCGCTATCAACTGAATAAATTATGTGATACCAAAGGGCCTGCATTGATGCAGGCTCTTTTTATTGGAACCTGCAAATTATTGGAGCCTACAAATTATTGCAGCCTACAAACTTACAACCCCGCAAAACGATAGGTTACCCCTAATTCAAACGACCAACCTAAATCTCGTTGGATCAACGCGCTGTCGCTGTCGTGATGAATCAAGTCTGCTCGTGCGATACCAATCCAAGTGGGTGTGAACTCATAGAGTCCGATTAACCCGGCTTGATAGACAAAGGTTGACCCAGAATCAAATTGACTCAACCCAGTGGAAGAAGCCTCTGCGTTAGAAATACTGTAAAGATGATTTGAGAGCTTTTTGTCTCGATAGTCGATTTCTATGTAAGGCGTAATAGTGAAAGGTTGCGTCCACGTTTCTAGCGTTTTGCCTAAGTGAAGCTGAACTTCATAGCCGTTATGCTCTGAAGTCACGTCGTGTAAATAGGTCAGGCGTGCGCCTACCGTGCCTAAAGTTATCCCTAGCTCTCCATTACCATCTCGGTCTTGAATGCCGTTAGGTAGGTCTACAAAAGTGTCTGACACCTCTGCAAAGCGCCAGTTTCCTGATAACCCCACATAAGGTAGCAGTTGCCAATTGACTAGGCTGCCATCAATAAAGCCTTTCGGGCCGGAATAGAAGAGGTTGGGTGTTGCACCGAGTTGAGGAGAACTTTTAGTGGAGAAAACACTTTCACCATAGGTGATACCGCCACCTATGATTCCGTATTCTTCATCGGCGAAATCTTTATGGGCAAAGCCTTCATCAGCAAAGCTTTCCTCGGCGAAGGAAAGTTGAGTGCTGCAAAAAAGAATGGATAGCGAGAGGGCGATTCGACGAATCATAAGCAATACTCCGTTATTGTAATAAATATCAAGAACGGAGTATGTCGATTAAAATTTCATCGGGGCTGCATCTACTAAGTGACGATTTCTAAAGTTGTCGTCATTAGAAAGACTGCGTTTAGCGTTTAGCTAGCAGGCGATCGAGGTGGTTGGCGAACTCACGACGGTCGGTTTGAGAAAGGGTACTTGGTCCGCCAGTTTGAATACCACTTGAACGCATAGTATCCATGAAATCACGAATGTTGAGACGTGCTTTGATGGTTTCTTTGGTGTAAAGCTCCCCGCGAGAGCTTAAAGCAAGCGCACCTTTGGTGATCACTTCATCAGCCAGAGGGATGTCTGAGGTTATCACTAGATCGCCGGGTTCCGTGCGTTTTACTATTTCATCATCTGCAATATCAAACCCGCTTGGGACTTGAATTGAGTGAATGTTATTACGCTTGGGAACGGGAACCAAATGGTTCGCGACAAAGGTACATTCCACCCCTGTGCGCTCAGCTGCGCGTACGATGGTTTCTCGGATAACCTTGGGACAAGCGTCCGCATCAACCCATATCTTCATAGTGTTCTATTTCTCTGTTAGCTTATTTACCGGTCAACTTATTGCTCGGTTAACTTATTATTCAGTTAGTTTGGCTTCAAGCGTGGCTACGCGAGCAGTAAGTTCAAGGATTTGTTTTTCCAGTTGGCTAACACGGTCTAGTGCTGGCTCTTCTTGTGTTGCGACTTCCACTTTAGGTACTCGATTCGCACTTTTCCAGCTCTTGATAGTTGTGATCAAAGCAGGCATCGGCACAGATGTGCTCATACGAGCTTTAACTAAAGCAACAGTCGGCTCTTTTCCTTGCGCTTGCAGTCCTTCAAGCACTGATTTCAACTCTTCAGACACATCTTTTGTCAGCATGTTGACCTCCATTTTTAGTCTTTGGTCATTTTACTCGCTCCGGTGGATGATAGCGAATCATAAAACATCCCATGCCGTGTGAGAGATCTCTTACAAAGGCTGTGAGATAACACGAATACATCGTTAGAGACATTGAAGTGCATATAGTTAAAGTGTTGAATTTTAATTGTTTTATATAATTAACAACTTTCTTGAATTCAAAATGTGATACAAATCTATTGTCCGAAATCCTAAATCGCGTAAATTAAACCTTGTCGGAAGGATTCTGACACGGAACAGGAAAGCACCAAGGATTTGGTTATCTTCAGGATGAAGATTTGGTTACTTAGGATTGAGTGATCAAGCATGGAGCGTAAGGACATTGTAGGGATACAGTCAGTTAACAGGAAGTTAGCTGCAACGGAATGACAATGGACACCTTTAGGATTAAAGGGTTGGATTAGCATCAGGACGATGTAAAGGACACCGCTCACGGAACAAGTGATGTGCGCTAACTAGGATTGTTAGCTTTCAGGATGATTGGACACCGCTAGGACGGCGAAGTAAAGGAAAGAGCTGAAGGATTACAGCCACTATTATGGATGATGCATGGAGCATTAATTAGTAGCCGGACTGCTGCGAGTAAGACCCTAGCCCTGACACTTCGGTGTCGGGGCTTTTCTTTTCCTGAGGCTTTTCTCTATCTAGACGTCTCTTTTTCGTCTAAGAGCGCAACATCTGCTTTTCTGCTAATGGTCAACACAAGGAGTGTTTTATGACGATAGCAACCTCAAGAACGCTGTTGGTACCTTATACTGAACAGCTAGAACTCGAATTTATCAAGTTAAATTGCTGCCCCATTAATCGTGCTGAAATGAACGGGCCTCACTCTGTCGCCTCTGCGAAGCATCTTTTTCAAGAAATACTGCAAGATAACGTCGGCTTTTGCCGCGCGATCATCCACAACCAAACCCGTGAATATCTTGGACATGTCTTTGTTTCATCGGAAAAGGGTAAGCATGAACTTGGCTTTATTTTGGATAAAGATTACTGGAATCAAGGCTTTGCTAGTGAGGTACTAAGGCCTTTCTTTAGTTTGGTGCGTTTTGAAGAGCGTCTAACGAATGTTGTTGCGACTGTGAATGTCGGCCACAACCCATCTATTAAGCTATTAGAAAAATTAGGTTTTGCATTTAAAGAGACCAAACAAGATCAGTTTGGCCCTTATCATGAGTATCGTTATACCGAGTATTGCGACGTTACATTCTATGAGGCTGTAGCTCAAACCGCATAGAACGGAAACCTACCATTGTCAGTTTCCCTTGGTACAGGTCATCACCCAACGCCGAAAACTCGAATTGGTACACGGTGTGCCAGCGCCAAATAGTGTTGAGCTCATGGCGCATCTTAAGTTTATGACCACTGAAGGCGACACTTAATAATTGTAGGTCTAGCTCTTTACACTTTCTCGCAATGGCAGCTTTCGCAAGCTCAGATTGCCTGCGCTGCTGCCAAAACAGAAAGCAAAAGAAGCACAGAAACAAAATAGCCAATAAGTTATCTATCATTTAATCCATACTTCCTTTTTATCTTTCTATTCCGTTCGTGATTTGAGTTTTTTCTTACGAGCTATTGTTCGGTTCTATTTAGTTTCTATTGCGACTTAGCCGCTTGTTGTAATTCAACAAGTGCATTGGCAAGTTCTGGTGATGGGTTCGAGTTCAGTAGCGGTAAAAATACCATTCTCAGAGTCGGAATCATCACTAAATCTGCAAACAATTGATTGAACAGGTTTTGATTACCCGTTTGTGCGAGACGCAGCAAGAATTGCTCAGCAATCGCTGGGTCTTGTAGTGCATGCCAGCTACGACCAGCCAAGCCAATTAACACCTCTTGGTGGCTTAAGCGTGGGCTAGCCAGAACTTGGTTAATTACGGCATTCGTTGTGCTTTGCTCAGCACCAGAAAGGGCACGAACCAAGGCTGACAGCAAGAACAGATCAGGTTCTTGGCTGTTGATCTCATTCTCTGCCATCTCTTGTAAGCGTTGAGCGAGCTTGTCATTGATTTGCGTATGCTCAAGTGCCCCTAGTGTTGCGTATAAAGGTTCTGATGGTAGTTTATTTAGCGCTTTTCGAATCGCGACACCGTTTTGTTGGCTGCCTAGGCGAGCACACATGTCGGTGATGCCTTGAAGACCAACCGTTTTCCAGTTGTCCCAGCCTAGAGCGCCAGTGAAGTAGTGTTGAGCATGTTCGTAGTATTGGCTCGTCGCTAGGTCTAAACCTGCTCTGACTTGGCTATGGAACACGGCCATCTTGTCTTCTGAAGGCTTGAACGTGTATGGGTTGTTAGACAGCTTTTGTTGCTGCTCTTCGCTGATCTCGCCGTTTAAACGTGTGCCCATTGCTTCGATAACAAACTTAAGGAAGTTGCCTACATCGCCTTGATGCAATAGGCCTCTTTCGTCCAGCTTGAACTTTAGAAACCAAATCCAAGGTTGCTTGTGTTCGTTCCAGTAACTAATGGCTAAGTGAGCTTGTTTCTGAAGTGGAAATGGGTACGGCTGTTTCCCTTGCTCAACATCAGAGAATAAGGTGTTGTCGATCTTCTGAATGCGACGACCTAGGTCGTAGATATCGTATTGGCAACCGCTATTCTTGAGTAACTGTGTGAGCGTGTGAATCGTTTCCATAGTAATAAAGCTCCTAACTTTCTTTCCTAAATAGATGGTACTCTATGCCCCAATTTCAAGGTCACTAGATAAATAACTTGGTGAAAAATGACAGCTGCCACAAAGTTACCTCTTTTACTTCAACAATTAGAACAACAAATGCGCCAATGTTCTCTGTGGAGCGCTCTTCCTCCCTCGGATGAGGCGCTTGCAAGTGTTGAACCTTTCGCGATTGATTCGTTACAACCGGAAGAGTGGTTGCAGTGGATCTTCATCGTTAAGATTAGCGCAATGATGGATGCCCAAATGAGTCTACCTAAAGGCTTTGCGATTCATCCTTATTTTAGTGAAGTGTGGAAAAATGAGGCAGACAAAGCTGAACTGCTAGTGACGATTCTGAGCATTGATGAGGTATGTGCGTAATGTTAGAGATCATTTATCAAGATGAGTATTTTGTCGCGGTGAATAAGCCGGCGGGAATGCTAGTACATCGCTCATGGTTGGATAAACACGAGACTCAATTTGTGATGCAGACACTGCGCGACCAAATTGGTCAGCACGTCTTCCCTCTACATCGCTTAGACCGACCAACATCTGGCGTATTGGTGTTTGCTCTATCGAGTGAGGTTGCCTCTGAGGTGATGCCAATGTTCGCTAACCATGAGATGCAAAAGACTTATCATGCAATTGTTCGTGGCTGGATAGAAGAGGGCGATACGCTCGATTATGCGCTTAAGGTTGAGTTAGATAAGATCGCAGATAAGTTCGCGAAAGAAGATAAAGAACCACAAGAAGCAATCACTGTTTACGAGCCGTTAGCGAAAGTCGAAGTGCCGTATTCAACAGGCCGTTTCCCTACCAGTCGTTATTGCTTAGTTGAGATGATGCCAAAGACGGGGCGCAAACATCAGCTGCGTCGTCACATGGCTCACCTAAGACACCCAATCGTTGGCGATACTTCACATGGTGATGGTAAGCATAACCGACTGTTTCGTGATGATTTAGATTCGCACCGTCTGTTGCTGCATGCTTCTGAGCTGCGTTTCATTCACCCTTTTACAAAGAAAGAATTAGTAATGAAAGCTAGCCTAGATGAAACGTGGCTAAGGTTGTTTGAAACCTTTGAGTGGGATACCAACTTAGTGAATGCTGAAGCGCGTTTGTCTAAGTAAACACACGCGTCTAGTCAACGTAGACAGTAGAAAAAACAAAGGGCTGATAGTGATATCAGCCCTTTTTGATGTCTGTGTGATCTGAGTGGAACAACTAATGTGGTTGTTAGTTGTCTATTCTCGGGATCATTTTAGCTTTTCTAGATCCGCTTCGATCTCTGCGATCTTACTCGATACCACTTTTTCTAGGTGGCGTAAGTCAGTAAGAATTTTCTGTTTCACATCGACTTCTGCGGTTGGAATCGGCTTGGTGATCTTATTGAGCTCATCAATTACAAGTGTGAGATTACGGTTTATCTCGGTCACTTCTTTGTATTGATTGTTGCCACCGCTAACAAGCACACTTTTCACTTGTCGTGGATACTTAAACTTAACGCTTTTCGCGAACAGTTCGCCTTTCTGCTTACGGAAGTAAATCTTAAGAATATCTTTGTGGGCTTCTTGGCGAAGGGAGTAACGTTCAATCTGTTTAGGTTCGTGGATACCTAAGCCAGTGAGGTTTGGATACATAAGCGACCTCTAGTTTATGAATGTAATACTTTTATGTAATTGACTTAATCAATGTAGCAGCCTAGCGACGAGCTAGATAGTTGATACCTGGGAATTGATTGTAAGTTGTGGACAAGATCGCTCTCTATCTTTGTCCACACTTATTCGATGGTTAGATTCTATTTTTAAGGCGCAAGTTCCGAAACATGTTCTGTTAATCTTTCTCTTAGCGCTTGCTCTTGCTCTTCAGAAAGTCTTCCTCCCACTTCACTGGTCAGAATGAACAAATCTTCTGCTCGTTCACCAATAGTAGTGATTTTCGCGCCGTGTAAATTAATGTCTAACTCAGCGAAGGTAGCACCGACCTGAGCTAATAGTCCCGGTGTGTCTAGAGCTCTTAACTCCATTAAGGTGCGCTTTTTACTCTTGGTTGGTAGGAACTCAACTAAGGTTTTGACCTTAAAGTGCTGCAAGTTACGTGGCGTGCGACGTGTCTTAATCTTAGTTGGACGGCCATCAGCCAGTACATGGGTTAGATGCTTAGCAACTGCCTTGTGTCTTGCTTCATCGATGGCTTCACCATGTTGGTCCAGTACGATAAAGGTATCTAAAACATGGCCATCTTTGCTGACCATGACCTGCGCGTCGTGAACGTTAAAGTTACGTCTGTCGAGTTCGGCAACCACGGTCGCAAACAGTGCTGCTTGGTCTTTACAGTAAACGAACACTTCAGTGCCACCACGCGTCGCTTTTTTGCTGATCAGTACGAGCGGTTGGCTTGGGTCTTCCAGGCGAAGTAAGTGCTCACAGTGCCAAGCGATTTGTTTGTGTGTGTGACGCAAGAAGTAATCGGCTTTGAAACGTTGCCAAAGGACTTCAATCTCACGAGCTGTGAAGCCTTCTTTACGCAGTAGAGCTGATGCCATCTGTTGATTGTGACGAATACGGTCTCTCACATCGACTGGGTTTTCCAAGCCGCGGCGAAGTGCACGTTGTGTTGAGTGGAATAGCTCTGCTAACAGGGTGCGTTTCCAACTGTTCCATAGCTCCGGGTTGGTTGCACAGATGTCGGCGACGGTTAAACACACCAGTAGCTCTAATGATTCTTCATCACGTACTTTCTTGGCGAACTCTGTAATCACATCGGGGTCGTAGATATCGCGGCGTTGGGCGGTGACAGACATCAATAGGTGATTCTGAACGAGCCATGCGACTTGTTTTGCTTCTGGTTTTGATAACCCGTGTTCGATACAGAAAGAGTAAGCTTCAACCGCACCGATTTCGGAGTGGTCTCCACCACGGCCTTTACCTATGTCGTGGAAAATAGCGGCAAGGATCAGCAACTCTTTTTTCTGTACGCGTGGGTAAACTTCACAACAGATAGGGTGCTTATCGTGGTTTTCGATTTGACCAAATCGGTTGATGTGCTTGAGCAAGCGAATACTGTGTTCATCAACGGTGTAAACATGGAATAGGTCAAACTGCATCTGGCCAACGATCTGGCTCCACTGCGGTAAGTATGCCGAGAGTACGCCCAGTTTATGCATTAGGCTAAAAGCTTTGTGCAGGGCATTAGGGTGGCGAACTAGATCCATGAACTTGTCACGAGCTTCAGGAATGGTATGCAGGAATCGGTTCAATCGACGACGCGCCGTTCGCAGTTGTCGCAATGTTGGGGGACTAACCCCTTCGATTGAAGAGTCATTCGCAATGTGGATGAACATATCGAGAATGGTTTCTGGTCTTGCTTGGAATAGGGCTGGCTTACGTGCTTCGATCAATGCGCCTCGACGTTGGAAGTCACTATCGAGAATCTCAGCGTCTTGGGTCTGACCGCCATTGATGATCGCTTGATCGAATAGCTTGAGCAGCATCTTATTGAGTTCAGCAACACGACGAAGGGTTCGGTAGAACTCCTTCATCATCATCTCAACACCGCGGTTTCCTTCGCCCGTATAACCCAGATGTTCAGCGACTTGAGCTTGATGGGCAAAAGTGAGGCGGTTGTCGTAACGGCGCAGTTCAATGTGCAATGCAAAGCGAACACGCCACAAGAAATCTTGGCACTCAACTAACTCACGATATTCCGCGTCAGTAAGAAAACCGTACTTGCTCATTTCTAACAAAGAGGTCGCGCCGAAATGGCGACGGGCAACCCAGCTCAGGGTGTGGATGTCTCTGAGTCCACCCGGAGTTGATTTAATGTCCGGTTCTAGATTGTAGGTGGTGTCGTGGTAGCGAGCGTGGCGTTCTCTTTGTTCTTGAATTTTAGCTTTGTAGAAGGTTTCACTTGGCCAAAATGAATCAGAGTGAATCTTCAGTTTTAGTTCTTGGAAGGTGTCTTCACTGCCACACAGCAAGCGAGATTCTTGAAGGTTGGTCGCAACGGTTAAATCATCAATACCGATCTCAAGACATTCGGCAATGGTACGCACGGCATGGCCGACTTCTAATCTTAGATCCCAGAGTAGGGTGATGAATTGGCTGACTTTTTCACCTAGCGCTGGTGGCAATGTTTTTTGTGAGACGATGAGAATATCAATGTCGGACAAAGGATGCAGTTCACCACGACCGTAACCGCCCACTGCAACAAGTGAAATATGAGGCAGTTTGTTGAATCCGAAGTTCTCCCACAAACGATTGAGAAGTAAATCCATGTATTCGGAGCGCAGTAGAACCAAGTCGGTGACAGGGTGGTGGTTCAGAAATTCATTTTTTTGATACTGTGTGAAGATTTCGAGCTGATTTTTTAATTCGCAGATTTCAATTTGTTCGTCATTGAACGTAAGGGGGCATTGATAAGGCATAGTCTGCTATCCGTGCAAGCAAATGAGAATAGTAAACAATTTAACAGAAGCTGATGGAAAATCGAAATTGAGCGGATAAAAAAATATCCTCGACAATGCGAGGATATTTTTAAAAGGCTGATGCGTTCAGTTCGGTGAACTAAGCGTTTTTCATGATACGTGGGATTGTATCATCGCTGCGCAGTGTTAGTACTTCACAACCAGTATCAGTTACAACAAGGGTGTGTTCCCATTGAGCCGAGTTCTTGCTGTCTGCAGTGTATACTGTCCAGCTATCTTCGTCGTCGAGACGACAGCCAAACTTACCAGCGTTGATCATTGGCTCGATAGTGAAACACATGCCTGCTTTTAGCACTGTGCGATCGCTGTTCTTGTAGTGAACCACTTGTGGGTCTTCATGGAACTCAGAACCGATACCGTGACCACAGTAATCTTTAACAATAGAGAACTTAGCGCGTGGGTTGTTTTTATTGTTTGTTTTGATGTACTTCTCGATAGCCGTACCGATTTGACCAAGCTGAACACCAGGTTTTACTTGGCGCATGCCTTCGTAAAGTGCTTCTTGAGCAACCATACATAGACGTTTGTTTGCTGGAGAAACTTCACCCACAAGGAACATCTTAGACGTGTCACCGTGGTAACCTTGCGGGCGAGTGCTTAGGTCAGCGTTTTCGTCATCAGGGATGATTACTGTGATATCAACGTTAAGAATGTCGCCATCTTTTAGTACCGCAGGTTTGAATTGACCTGTGCTACCTGTCTCATCTTGTGATGCAGGAATGCCGTGGCACACAATGTGGTTGATAGACGTACAGATTGACTTAGGGAAACCGTGGTAATCAAGTGGTGCTGAGTATGCGCCTCTTTCTAGAGCGTATTCATGACAGATTTTGTTCAGTTCTTCTGTCGTGGTACCTGCTTGGATATGAGGTTCAATCATCTCTAGAATTTCAGAAGCCAGCTTACCGGCAACGCGCATTTTTTGAATTTCTTCAGCAGTTTTAATTTTTACAGCCATTGCATATCTCTTAATTTGGTAGCACCTAAGTGTGCATATTGGGGCTATTCTAGCAGTGCAGCATTTTAGCGCAACATTCTGATACCTATATAATGCTGGTGGATACTATTAAGCGTGATTGAATAGTGTTCAACTTTAAGCCGATTACCTCTTGCGTTATTGATACTATTTATAGGAGAAATACAGCGTCAAAGATCAGTATAGCAACCGCCATTTTTATATTTTTTTCTAGCCATAGATGGACAAAATATGGTATAAAGCGCGCCGGACATCAGGACTGTTTTCTCCAATTGGCGAAACAAGCTTCGTGTCCACTAACTTATATCTTTAAATCACACACATTCCGACACATGTTCCGGGGTGCCTCAACAACACAAATTAACGGCTGTAAAGTGGTTAGTTGTTAGGGGTCGGATTCATGGGGAATGTGGAGGCCTAACCCCATAGAGGATTTTAAAATGGCAACTGTATCAATGCGCGATATGCTTAAAGCTGGTGTTCACTTCGGTCACCAAACTCGTTACTGGAACCCAAAAATGAAGCCATTCATCTTTGGTGCTCGTAGCAAGGTTCATATCATCAACCTAGAAAAAACTGTACCAATGTTCAACGAAGCTCTAGCAGAGATTGCTAAAGTTGGTGAGAAGAAAGGTAAAGTTCTTTTCGTTGGTACTAAGCGCGCTGCATCTGAAGCTGTTAAAGAAGCTGCTATCAACAGCAACCAGTTCTACGTTAACAACCGCTGGTTAGGCGGTATGCTAACGAACTACAAAACTGTTCGTCAGTCTATCAAGCGTCTGAAAGAACTTGAAGCGCAAGCTCAAGACGGTACTTTCGACAAGCTTACTAAGAAAGAAGCTCTAATGCGCACTCGTGAAATGGAGAAGCTAGAGAAGTCTCTTGGTGGTATCAAGAACATGGGCGGCCTTCCAGACGCTCTATTCGTTATCGATGCTGATCACGAACACATCGCAGTTAAAGAAGCAAACAACCTAGGTATCCCAGTTTACGCTGTAGTTGATACTAACTCTAACCCAGACGGCGTTGACTTCGTTATCCCAGGTAACGATGATGCAATCCGTGCAGTACAGCTTTACCTAAACGCTGCTGCAGACGCGGTTAAAGAAGGTCGTAACAAAGATGTTGCTGCTGTAGCTGCTGAAAAAGACGGTTTTGTAGAAGCTGAATAATAGCGGCTCTGAGCCATATTTAGTTCATATTAAGCGGTCATAATCGATGGCTTAACGGACTGAATACAGTCAATATCAGGGGCCAATTATTTAGGCCCCTGTTTTTTATCTTTTTTAGAATTTACTAAGGAATAGAGAATGGCAACTGTAACTGCAGCTCTAGTTAAAGAACTTCGTGAACGCACAGCAGCGGGCATGATGGAATGTAAAAAAGCGCTTGTTGCTGCTGAAGGCGACATCGAGCTAGCAATTGAAAATATGCGTAAATCTGGCGCAGCGAAAGCAGCTAAAAAAGCTGGTAACGTTGCTGCAGAAGGCACAATCATCATTAAAGAAGAAGCTGGCGTTGCTGCTCTTCTTGAAGTGAACTGCCAAACTGATTTCGTAGCTAAAGATGCAGGTTTCCTTGCATTCGCTAACGAAGTTGCTGAAGCGGCTCTAGCTGAACGTCTAGACATCACTGCTCTTCAAGCTAAGTTTGAAGATGCACGTATCGCTCTAGTAACTAAGATCGGTGAGAACATCGGCATCCGTCGCGTTGAGCTTGTTGAAGGTGTTGCACTAGCTTCTTACCGTCACGGCGAGAAAATCGGTGTTGTTGTTGCTGGTGAAGGCGAAGCTGAAACGCTTAAGCACATCGCTATGCACGTTGCTGCTTCTAAGCCTGAGTACGTTAACCCATCTGACGTACCTGCTGACGTAGTAGAAAAAGAAAAAGCTGTTCAAGTAGAAATCGCTATGAACGAAGGCAAACCACAAGAGATCGCTGAGAAAATGGTTATCGGCCGTATGAAGAAATTCACGGGCGAAGTATCTCTTACTGGTCAAGCTTTCATCATGGAACCTAAGAAAACTGTTGCTGACATTCTTAAAGAGAAAGGCGCATCAGTTACTACCTTCGTTCGTTTAGAAGTTGGTGAAGGTATCGAGAAAGCTGCTGAAATGAGCTTCGCAGACGAAGTTGCAGCGGTACAAAAAGGTTAATCCTTAGCGTATTGATTAAAAAAAGACCGTGGCAAATGCTGCGGTCTTTTTATGAATAGTGAATTATTTTTGGCTTTTAGCTGTTATGAATGCGAACTGAGCTAATCAGTTTTCATCCATGACTGTTAATCATCAACTCTTTGGAAGGTAAACTCCATGACTACGAACCCTAAACCGGCGTATCAACGTATTCTGTTAAAACTTAGCGGTGAAGCACTACAAGGCGAAGAAGGTTTTGGTATTGACCCGACGATCCTTGATCGTATGGCTCAAGAAGTAAAAGAATTGGTTGAACTAGGTGTTCAAGTAGGTGTTGTTATCGGTGGCGGTAACCTTTTCCGTGGCGCAGGCCTTGCTGAAGCAGGTATGAACCGCGTTGTTGGTGACCACATGGGTATGCTTGCAACGGTAATGAACGGCCTTGCAATGCGTGACGCTCTACACCGTGCTTACGTAAACGCACGTGTAATGTCTGCAATCCCTCTTAAAGGTGTATGTGACGATTACAATTGGGCAGATGCAATCAGCCAACTACGTCAAGGTCGTGTTGTGATCTTCTCTGCAGGTACTGGTAACCCATTCTTCACTACAGATTCTGCTGCGTGTCTACGTGGTATCGAAATCGAAGCTGACGTAGTTCTAAAAGCGACGAAAGTAGATGGTGTATTTACTGCTGACCCAGTAGCAAACCCAGACGCAGAGCTGTATGATACTTTGTCTTACAACACGATTCTTGAGAAAGAATTGAAAGTAATGGATTTGGCTGCATTTACGCTAGCACGTGATCACAAAATGCCAATCCGTGTATTTAACATGAATAAACCAGGCGCACTACGTCGCGTGGTTATGGGTGAAACTGAAGGTACATTAATCAGCGACGCTGACTAATTTTTCGGGCTTACTGAGGTGTTATACTTTGGTAAGCTTATCCTTATCACTCCAAATAAAAAGCTTTCTTGAAGAAAGAACATAATCAAGGTGAAATTGTGATTAACGAAATCAAAAAAGACGCTCAAGAGCGCATGGTAAAAAGTGTTGATGCACTAAAAAACAGCCTGCAAAAGATTCGTACAGGCCGTGCGCACCCGAGCTTACTTTCTGGTCTTACTGTTGAGTACTACGGTGCTCCAACGCCTTTGACTCAAGTAGCTAACGTTATCGCTGAAGATGCACGTACACTAGCTATTACAGTGTTTGATAAAACACTGACTCCTCTAGTTGAAAAAGCAATCCTGACATCTGACCTAGGCCTAAACCCTATGTCTGCGGGTACAGTTATCCGTGTTCCACTTCCACCGCTAACGGAAGAGCGTCGTAAAGACCTAGTTAAAATCGTTCGTGGCGAAGCTGAAGGTGGCCGTGTTGCTATCCGTAACATCCGTCGTGATGCAAATGGTGATCTAAAAGCACTTCTTAAAGACAAAGAAATCTCTGAAGATGAAGATCGTAAAGCACAAGACGAAATTCAAAAGCTAACTGACGCTGCGGTTAAGAACGTAGACGAAGTTCTAGTTGTTAAAGAAAAAGAGTTGATGGAAGTTTAATTTTCCATATTCTTTTCTTTCCGGAAAAACGCTGTACTCACGGTGCAGCGTTTTTTTATGCTACTCTGTTCGACTATTAGAATTTGATTCACTCTTTTATGCATAATTCTCAAGCGTTCACAGACTCTCTTCCTAAACACATTGCTATCATTATGGATGGTAATGGTCGTTGGGCAAAAGCTAAGGGCAAGCCTCGCGTTTTTGGCCATAAAAACGGTGTTCAAGCCGTTCGTAAAACTATCTCTTCTGCAGCCAGACTTGGCATTAAAGCCGTTACTCTTTTTGCGTTTAGTAGCGAGAACTGGCGTCGTCCTGAAGAAGAAGTCGGTATCTTGATGGAACTGTTTATTTCAGTGCTGTCGAGTGAAGTAAAAAAGCTTCATAAAAATAATCTACAACTTCGTGTTATCGGTGATAAAAGTCGTTTCAATGATCGACTACAAAAGAAGATAGAAGAAGCGGAAGCTTTGACTAGCACCAATACCGGTATGGTTATTAATATTGCGGCTAACTACGGCGGTAAGTGGGATATTCAGCAAGCAATGACCTCTATTGCTCAACAGGTAAAGTCTGGCGATATTAATGTAGATGACATTGATGAAGCTATGATTACACAGCACCTGACGATGGCAGATATTCCTGAAGTCGATCTACTTATCCGTACCAGTGGCGAATGCCGCATTAGTAATTTTATGCTTTGGCAGTTGGCTTACGCCGAAATGTATTTCACTGAACAATTCTGGCCAGACTTTAATGAAGACAGCTTAGTAGAAGCTGTGACTTGGTTTGTGAACCGTGAGCGTCGTTTTGGATGCACTGGTGAGCAAATTAAAGCTCTGATGGACAGTTAATAAGGATTTTTTGGTTTGAAACAACGAATTATTACGGCGTTGATTTTAGCTCCCCTAGTTATTCTAGGTATTTTCGAGTTATCACTTCCTACATTTATTCTTTCACTAGCGGTAATCTCGCTATTGGGTTTTTGGGAGTGGACTCAGTTTGTTGAAAGCAAATCGCGTTATTTAGCGTTGATTCCAACGGTTGTGGTTAGTGCTGCAAGTTTTGCTTTTATCCCTTTTGATGCATTTAGCCTTAATAACTTGTCTACTGCTCACTACGCCATCCTAACGATTGGCTCGATTTGGTGGGTAATCGCGAGTGGCATGGCGGTGACTTATCCTAAGTCTATGCCCGCATGGAAAGACTCTTCTCTTCTTCGTCATGCCTTTGGTGTGCTAACTCTACTGCCATTCTTCTGGAGTGTGGTTATCCTACGTGCTAACGGTATCGATGTTGATCCTTACCACGGTGCAAAATTGGTGATGTTTGTTTGCTTGCTTGTTTGGGCTGCGGACAGCGGTGCTTATTTTTCAGGAAAGAGTTTTGGTAAGCGCAAAATGGCACCAGCGGTGAGCCCGAACAAGACGATTGAAGGTCTTATTGGGGGTATTATTACTGCGGTGATCGTGGCTTGGATCTTTGCTGACTTGTTTGACATCCAATTCACCAGTTCACTTCACATGATTGTTATTACCCTTGTGACTGTTGTTATTTCTGTTCTAGGTGACCTTGTTGAAAGCATGTTTAAGCGTGTTTCTGGGGTGAAAGACAGCAGTAATCTGATTCCTGGTCATGGTGGTATACTAGATAGAATAGATAGCTTAACAGCTGCATTCCCTGTCTTTGCTCTGCTTTATTTAGCATTCTAATAAAAAGGGCAGTGATTCTGCCCTTTACTACATTTCTACGGTCATATGTGATGCGAAATCTAACTATCCTTGGTGCAACCGGCTCAATTGGTGCAAGTACACTGAAAGTCGTTGAGCAAAACCCAGATCTCTATTCAGTGGTTGCACTGGCTGCTGGTTCGAATGTTGAAAAGATGCTGGCGCTAGTTGAAAAGTGGAAACCAAGCTATGTTGCTATGGCTTGTCCTGATGCAGCCTCTCAACTGACTGAGGTGTTGTCCGCCAGTTATCCTAACGTAAAAGTACTTTCAGGCACTGAAGGCATGTGTCTGGTTGCTTCTCTAGAGGAAGTGGACACGGTAATGGCTGCTATTGTTGGTGCCGCAGGTTTACTTCCTACTATGTCTGCGGTAAAGGCTGGGAAGCGTATCTTGCTTGCAAATAAAGAAGCCTTAGTGATGTCAGGACAGTTGTTCATCGACGCAGTAGAAAAATATGGCGCTGAGCTACTTCCTGTTGATAGTGAGCACAATGCTATCTTTCAATGCTTACCGAAAAATGTACAAACCCATCTAGGTCGTTGTAATCTGGAAGATAGTGGTATCAACCATATTCTCTTGACGGGTTCTGGCGGTCCTTTCCGCTATACCGATGTTACAGAGCTTGAATCCGTTACTCCTGAGCGCGCTATCGCACACCCTAATTGGTCTATGGGTCCTAAGATCTCGGTCGATTCAGCAACTATGATGAATAAGGGCTTAGAGTACATTGAGGCGAAATGGTTATTTAATGCCTCTCAAGAACAGTTGAAAGTGATTATCCATCCTCAGTCTGTGATTCATTCTATGGTCCAGTACAAAGATGGCTCTGTGCTTGCTCAAATGGGCGAACCTGATATGGCGACGCCAATTGCTTTGACGATGTCTTACCCTGAGCGCACAGAAGCGGGTGTTAAGCCTCTGGATTTCACCAAAGTGGGCGAGCTTACTTTCCTAGAACCAGATTTTAGCCGTTATCCATGTTTAAGATTAGCAATTGAAGCTTGCTACCTAGGACAGCATGCTACAACAGCAATTAACGCGGCAAACGAAATTGCAGTCGATGCTTTCTTGAACAATCGAGTGAAGTTTACCGATATTGCTATTATTAACGAGCATGTTATGAGCAAAGTATGTGAACAACATAACTCTGAGGGCTTAGATAGCTTGGAAAGCCTTCTCGAGCTCGATAATATGTCTCGTCAAATAGCCATTCAATTTATTAAAGAGCAGCTAGCATGACTGGAATTCTGTGGAACTTCGCATCCTTTATTGTAGCGCTTGGTATTCTGGTCGCTGTTCATGAATTTGGACACTTCTGGGTTGCTCGCCGCTGTGGTGTAAAAGTTGAGAAATTCTCGATTGGTTTTGGTAAATCAATCTGGAGTAAAGTTGGCCGTGATGGCACAGAGTACAGCTTGTCTGTCATTCCATTAGGCGGTTACGTTAAGATGCTTGATGGTCGTGTAGACGATCTTTCTGAAGAAGAACAACAATACGCTTTTGATAAGAAGCCATTGTGGAAAAGAACTGCAATAGTTGGGGCAGGTCCTGCGTTTAATTTTATCTTTGCCGTTTTTGCGTATTGGCTAGTATTTTTGATTGGCGTACCGGCAGTTAAACCCGTAATTGGTGAAGTTACTCCGCAATCTATTGCTGCACAAGCCGGAATTGAAACTGGAATGGAACTTAAATCTATTTCAGGAATCAAAACCGCAGATTGGGAATCAGTCAATATGGGTTTGATATCGCATATTGGTGACCAATCGATGACTGTAACGGTTGCCTCTCAAGACGATATCGGCTTTGAACAACAGATGATATTGGATATTTCAGACTGGTCGTTTAACCCAGAAACTGAATCTGCAATGACAACGCTGGGTTTTAGACCGTATTCTCCAGAGATATCGACAGTGCTTGCTCAAGTCATTGATGACGGTGCGGCATACGATGCCGGAGTAGAGGCTGGCGACAAAATTGTTGAGATTAATGGGCAGCCTATTGAACAGTGGCAGTCGGTTGTTGAGTTAATCCGTTCGAATCCGATGACATCCTTGGACCTTGTGGTCTTACGAAATGGTACTGAACAGTCATTAGTTATGACGCCAAAAAGCCGCGAGCTTTCTGATGGTTCCACAATCGGCTATGCAGGTATTGCTCCAGAAGTCGCAGAATGGCCAGAAGATTATCGCTTTGAGTTACAATTTGGTGTAATTGAGTCTGTAGGAAAAGCATTTGATAAAACAGGTCAGATCATTGGGTTGACGCTGACAATGCTTAAGAAGCTCATTGTTGGTGATGTTGGCTTGAATAACTTAAGTGGCCCGATTTCAATAGCTAAAGGTGCAGGGACAACCGCCGATTACGGTTTGGTTTATTTCTTAGGCTTTTTGGCTCTGATTAGTGTTAACTTAGGGATTATTAATTTGGTTCCGCTGCCTATGCTTGATGGCGGACATTTGCTGTTTTTCGCTATTGAGGCTGTTACTCGTAAACCTGTTCCTGAAAAAATTCAGGAAATTGGATACAGAGTGGGAGGTGCAATCCTCTTCTCTTTGATGGCTCTGGCAATATTTAATGACTTTACTCGTCTGTGAATGGTTTCTCACAGGAATTGGTAGTAGCAAGGAATAATTAGAATAAGTATGGCGATTAAGCAAATTCTGTTCGCAAGTCTATTGGCCACTAGCGTGGCTGCGAACGGAGCACAAAACTTTGTGGTTCAAGATATCAAGATCGAAGGTTTACAGCGTGTTGCACTTGGTGCTGCTCTACTCAAAATGCCAGTGCGTATTGGCGATGAAGTGGATGAAAGCGATGTGTCTGAGATCATTCGTGCATTGTATGCTTCAGGTAACTTTGAGGACGTTAAAGTCCTTCGCGATGAAGGTGTTTTAGTTGTTCAAGTGAAAGAACGACCGACTATCGCGAGCATTTCATTCTCGGGTAACAAAGCGATCAAAGAAGAGCAACTTCAGCAGAACCTAGATGCGTCTGGTGTTCGTGAAGGTGAAGCCCTTGACCGCACTACACTGAGTAACATTGAGAAAGGCCTTGAAGATTTTTACTACAGTGTTGGTAAGTACAACGCGACAGTAAAAGCGGTTGTGACGCCTTTGCCTCGCAACCGTTCTGACCTTAAATTTGTGTTTACTGAAGGCGTATCAGCTAAGATCCAGCAAATCAACTTTATCGGTAACGAAGTTTTCTCTGACGCTGAACTCCTAAGTCGTTTCAACCTGAATGTTGATGTTGCATGGTGGAATTTCCTGGCGGATGAAAAATACCAGAAGCAAGTATTAGCCGGTGATATTGAAGCGCTGAAATCTTACTACCTTGATCGTGGTTACCTTAAGTTTAAGGTGGACTCAACTCAGGTGGCGATCTCTCCAGACAAGAAAGGTGTTTACATCACACTTGGCCTTGATGAAGGCGAAGCTTACACCGTTAAAGATGTCTCTTTCCGTGGTGAGCTAATCGGCCGAGAGGCTGATTTCGAAGCGTTAGTGCCATTTGAAGACGGCGATACTTATAACGGCTCCTCGGTAACGTCTTTGGAAGAGAATGTAAAACGAATTCTTGGTGAATCTGGCTATGCCTACCCACAAGTTCGCACTATTCCAGAATTTGATGATGAAACCAAAGAAGTTTCGTTAGTGATCAATGTAGAAGCGGGGAGTCGTATCTACGTTCGTGATATTCGTTTTACGGGTAACAACTCAACCAAAGATGAAGTGTTACGTCGCGAGATGCGTCAGATGGAAGGAAGTTGGCTTAACTCGAGATCGATTGATACCGGTAAGAGTCGCCTGAACCGTTTAGGTTACTTTGAAACTGTGGATGTACAAACCGTACGAGTCCCAGGTAGTGAAGATCAAGTTGATTTGGTTTACAACGTTAAGGAAGCAAACTCGGGCAGCATCAACTTTGGTGTTGGCTACGGTACTGAATCAGGTGTCAGCTTCCAAGTTGGTTTACAGCAAGATAACTTTGCGGGTTCAGGTAATCGTGTTGGCGTAAGTGCCATGATGAACGACTACCAAAAGAACGTGAGCTTAGACTACCGTGACCCATACTGGAACCTTGATGGTGTGAGTTTAGGCGGTAAGATCTTCTACAACGAATTTGAAGCATCTGAAGCGGGCATTGTCGACTATACCAACCAAAGTTACGGTACTAGCCTAACATGGGGTTTCCCTATGGATGAGCTGAACCGTCTTGAGTTTGGTGTTGGCTATACGCACAACAAGATCGGTAACGTTCCGACCTATATCCAAGTTGAACAATTCGCGAGAAGTATTAACCAATATGGTGACGAACACATCCTAACCAATGACTTCGATATCAATATCTCTTGGACTCGTAACAATCTTAACCGTGGTTTCTTCCCAACCGAGGGTAACCACCAACGTGCTTTCGCTAAAATGACAGTACCAGGCTCTGATGCTCAGTACTTCAAAATGCAGTACGATGTAAAACATTACATCCCGCTGACCAAAAAGCATGAGTTCACACTATTGATGCGTGGCCGATTAGGCTATGGTAATGGTTATGGTCAAACGGATGGTAATGATAACTTGTTCCCATTCTACGAGAACTACTACGCGGGTGGTTTTACTACTCTACGTGGTTTTGGTTCTAACTCGGCAGGCCCGAAAGCTGTTTACGGAAGCAGTACGGGTAACAACCCAACCTACGATACCGCTACGGATGATTCTGTAGGTGGTAACGCGGTTGCCTTAGCAAGTTTAGAGTTAATCGTACCTACGCCGTTTGCTTCTGATGAAGCGCGTAGCCAAATTCGAACCAGCGTCTTCTTCGACATGGCAAGTGTATGGGATACCGAGTTCGTAGATCGTGGCGCACCTAACAGTGGCAGCAAGTACTACTACGATTATTCTGATCCAACCAATTATCGCTCATCTTATGGTGCCGCTCTTCAATGGATGTCACCAATGGGCCCACTGGTTTTCTCTCTAGCGAAACCAATTAAAGTTTACGAAGGTGATGATGAGGAATTCTTCACATTTACCATTGGTAGAACTTTCTAATATTTAAAGGACAATATTTTGAAAAATATGATTAAAGCAGCAGGTTTAGGCCTTGTAGTTCTTAGCTCTTCTTTTTTTGCAACAGCTGCCGAAGCTGCGCAAAAAGTGGGTTATGTAAACACTGCACAAGTATTCCAGGCTTTACCTCAGCGTGAAGTTGTTCTTCAAAAAATGCAGGAAGAGTTCAAAGATAAAGCGGCTGAACTACAGAGTATTCAAGCTGAAGCAAAGACTAAGATTGAAAAGCTTAAGCGTGATGGCGAACTACTAGGCCCTGACGAAGTTGAGAAGCTACGTATCGAAGTAGGCCAGCTAGACAGCAAATACAAGATCAAAGCTCAAGCACTAGAAAAAGCAAGCCAACGTCGTGAAGCACAAGAGAAGCAGAAGCTATTCAAAGTGATTCAAGATGCTGTAACGAAAGTTGCAGAGAAAGAAGGCTACGACATGATCGTTGATATTCAAGCTCTGCAATACGGCAAGCCAGAATACAACATCTCTGAGAAAGTAATTAAAGCACTGAAATAAGTTTTATGAAGAATCTGACTTTAGCCGAATTGGCAACGATTACCGGGGGAGAGCTACACGGAGATGGTACTATTACCGTTTCAGCAGTCGCTCCTATGGATAAAGCGCAAGAAGGTAACATTACGTTCATTTCTAACGTGAAGTACAGCAAGCACTTAGGTGACTGTAAAGCATCCGCTATTATGGTTAAAGAGAGTGAGCGTGAACTGTGTAAGACTAACGTGATTGTGGTTAATGACCCTTACGTTGCTTTTGCTAAAGTTGCTCAAGCGCTTGATACTACTCCAGCACCCGCTGCGGCTATTGCTGATTCAGCTTCAATTGCAGGCGATGCAACTATTGGACAAAACGTGTCTATTGGTGCAAACGCTGTGATTGAGTCTGGTGTTGTTCTTGGTGACGATGTAATCATCGGTGCAGGTTGCTTTATTGGTAAAAACGCAAAGATTGGCTCCGGCACTAAGTTGTGGGCAAATGTAAGCATTTACCATGAAGTTGTTATTGGCGATGCTTGTTTGATCCAATCAAGCACTGTCGTTGGCTCTGATGGCTTTGGCTATGCAAACGAGAAAGGCGAGTGGGTTAAGATTCCACAAGTCGGTTCAGTTCGTATTGGTAATCGCGTAGAAATTGGCGCGTGTACAACCATCGATCGTGGCGCGTTAGACGATACTGTGATTGAAGATAATGTTATCTTAGATAACCAACTTCAAATTGCTCACAACGTTCACATCGGATATGGTTCTGCCCTTGCAGGTGGTACTATTGTGGCTGGCAGCACAACGATAGGTAAGTACTGTATTATTGGTGGTGGCTGTGTGATTAATGGTCACATTGAAATCGTTGACGGTGTTACGATTACCGGTATGGGTATGGTAATGCGCAGCATCACTGAGAAAGGCATGTACTCTTCGGGTATTCCTTTACAGCCGAACAAAGATTGGCGTAAAACAGCAACGCGTGTTCATCGTATTGATGAAATGAACAAGCGTTTGAAAACCGTTGAAAAACTTATTGAGAAGAGCGCGGAATCATAATTCCAGCATTTCTAATAAAAGGCTCGCGTACAGCGAGTCTTTTTCGTTTATAATCCTTCTAATTAAATAAAGAATATACATAGGAATACGACTTTGACTACTGAACAGACAACGATGAACATTACTGAAATTCAGGAACTATTACCTCATCGCTACCCATTCTTAATGGTTGATCGTGTGACTAGCTTTGAAAAAGAAAAAACACTGACCGCGATTAAGAATGTCTCTGTTAACGAACCTCAGTTCACAGGCCACTTCCCTCAACTTCCTGTATTCCCAGGCGTGCTGATCTTAGAAGCAATGGCACAAGCCACGGGCCTTCTAGCATTTAAATCTTTCGGTGCGCCTTCTGGTAACGAGTTGTACTACTTTGCTAGCGTAGATAAAGCTAAATTCCGTAAGCCAGTGGTACCTGGTGACCAACTGGTTATCGAAGTTGAATTCTTAAAAGAGCGTCGTGGCATCGCATCGTTTAACGGCGTTGCTAAAGTTGACGGCGTGGTTGTATGTTCAGCTGAACTTAAATGTGCTCGTAGAGAGTTTTAATATGATTCATGAAACAGCGAAAATTCACCCGGCAGCAGTAATCGAAGGTGATGTAACTATCGGTGCTAACGTGACGGTTGGGCCTTTCACTTACATTGCTGGTAACGTGACAATTGGTGACGACACTGAAGTGATGTCGCATGTTGTGATCAAAGGTCATACAACCATTGGTAAAGAAAATCGCATCTTCCCACACGCTGTTATTGGTGAAGAAAATCAAGACAAGAAATACGGCGGTGAAGAGACAACCGTTGTGATCGGTGATCGCAACGTGATCCGTGAAGCGGTTCAAATCCATCGTGGTACGGTTCAAGACAAAGCAACCACAGTGATTGGTGATGACAACTTACTTTGTGTTAATGCTCACGTAGCGCACGATGTTATTGTTGGTAACCACACTCACATTGGTAACAACGCTATCCTTGGCGGTCACGTAACTGTTGGCGACTACGCTGGTGTAATGGCACTTTCTGCGATTCACCCGTTCTGTTCGATTGGTGCTTACGCTTACATTGGTGGCTGTTCAGCTGTTGTTCAAGATGTACTGCCGTACGTGCTTGCACAGGGTAACCACGCTGCTCCATTCGGTCTTAACTTAGTAGGCTTGAAGCGTAACGGATTTGAGAAACCTGAAATTCGTGCACTACAGAAAGCGTACAAAGAATTATACCGTTCAGGTAAAACACTTGAAGAAGCGAAAGCGGCTTTAGTTGAAATGGCAAAAGAGTTTACTTCGGTAGCGCCTATGCTAGAAATGCTAGAGAACTCTGAGCGCGGTATTATTCGTTAATACTTGATGTGGTTATGTACCAATCAATGTGAGTATGACAATCATTACTTCATCAGAATGGTATAACAAAAAGATCGCTACTTGTTAGGCGGTCTTTTTTGTTTTAGGCAACAAGGGAATTGAAAAATATGGCACAGCAAGAAACACAAACCAATAGCTCGGACTTTGTTTCGAATGAACCTCTGCGCGTAGGTATCGTTGTCGGAGAACTCTCTGGTGACACGCTTGGCGAAGGTTTTATCAAAGCAATCAAATCACAATACCCGAATGTTGAATTTGTCGGTATTGGCGGACCAAAAATGAAGGCGCTTGGTTGTGAGTCTCTTTTTGAGATGGAAGAGCTGGCTGTCATGGGCTTAGTTGAAGTACTTGGTCGTTTACCTCGCTTATTAAAAGTGAAAGCGGAGCTGGTGAAGTATTTCACTCAAAACCCGCCAGATGTTTTTGTGGGTATCGATGCACCTGACTTCAACCTAAGACTTGAGTTAGACCTTAAGAAAGCCGGCATCAAAACGGTGCATTACGTGAGTCCTTCAGTATGGGCTTGGCGTCCAAAGCGTATCTTTAAAATTGACAAAGCAACCGACTTAGTCCTAGCTTTCTTGCCGTTCGAAAAAGCGTTTTACGATAAATATAACGTTGCCTGTGAGTTTGTTGGCCACACGCTGGCAGACGCGATTCCTTTAGAACCAAGTAAACAAGATGCTCGAGAGTTTTTAGGTCTTGATCAAGACAAGCAGTGGTTAGCAGTATTGCCGGGCAGTCGTGGTGGTGAGATGGGTTTGATTGCTCAACCATTTATCGAAACTTGCCAGCGTATTAAACAGAAGTATCCGGACATCAATTTTGTTGTTGCGCTCGTTAATGAGCAGCGTAAAAAGCAGTTTACTGAAATCTGGCAATCGACCGCACCTGAGCTTGAATTCACGTTAGTCGAAGATACGGCAACCAACGTGATTACCGCTGCTGATTCTGTGCTTTTGGCTTCAGGTACCGTGGCTCTTGAATGTATGTTACTTAAACGCCCTATGGTGGTTGGTTACAAAGTAAATAAGCTGACGGGTTACATTGTTAAGAAATTGGCGATCACTGAGTTTGTGTCACTGCCGAATATTTTGGCTGGTGAGGAGATCGTGAAAGAGCATATTCTTGAAGAGTGCCACCCAGACTTTTTGTTCCCGTCTGTCGATAAGATGCTATCAGCCGATAACAGTGCCTTGATCGAACGCTTTACCGAGATGCATCATTGGATCCGCAAAGACGCAGACAAACAAGCCGCTAACGCAGTATTGAAATTGATTGACCGACCTTTTGTTGAAGCATAAAGCGCTTACTTACAGAACATTAAGAGATTAGTTATGGCAGTAAAAGAGAAAAAAGAGCTTCCTCCATTTGAATACCCGCAAGGCTACCACTTGTTTGCTGGCGTGGATGAAGTCGGACGTGGTCCTTTGGTTGGCGACGTGGTCACTGCTGCAGTTATCCTCGATCCAAACAATCCTATCGAAGGTTTGAACGACTCAAAGAAACTGTCTGAGAAAAAGCGTCTTGCGTTGCTTCCTGAAATCAAAGAGAAAGCTTTGGCGTGGTCTGTGGGCCGTTGTTCCCCACAAGAAATCGATGAGTTAAATATTCTACAAGCAACCATGGTAGCGATGCAGCGTGCTATTGCAGGACTTAGCATTCAGCCAGATATGGCTCTGATCGATGGTAACCGTGTTCCAGAATTACCTATGGATGGTTTGGCAATTGTAAAAGGGGATTTGCGAGTTGCTGAAATCAGCGCAGCGTCTATCATCGCTAAAGTGGTTCGTGACCAAGAGATGGAAGATCTTGATAAACTTCATCCAGAGTTTGGTTTTGCTAAACATAAAGGTTACCCGACCAAGGCGCATTTCGAAGCGATTGAAAAACATGGTGTAACTGAGCATTACCGTAAGAGCTTTAAGCCAGTAAAACGTGTTCTTGGTATAGATTAGAGCTTTATATTAACTAGAGTTTGGCAGCGAATAAAGTTGCTAACTTGCGGTAGAAAAAAATAGAATACACACAGTTGTAATCCTAGGCTAAAACCTAGAAATCAGGAAAAATAATGTCAGATCCAAAATTTGTTCACCTACGCGTACACAGTGACTTTTCGATGGTGGATGGCCTCTCTAAGGTGCCGCCATTAGTTAAAAAAGTTGCTGAAATGGGTATGCCTGCTCTAGCATTGACCGACTTTACCAACCTGTGTGGTTTGGTGAAGTTTTACGGTACTGCCCATGGGTGTGGGGTTAAACCTATTATTGGTGCTGACTTCTTGATGCAGTCTCCGGAGTTCGGTGACGAGTTGACTAAGCTCACCGTTATCGCAACGGATAATAAAGGTTATAACAACCTAACGTTGCTTATCTCGAAAGCTTACCTTCGTGGTCATGTTCAACATCAGCCTGTTATTGATAAAGAGTGGTTGATTGAACATGCTGAAGGCCTGATTCTTTTATCGGGTGCGAAAGAAGGTGAGGTTGGTAAGGCGTTGCTAAAAGGCAACCATGAGTTGGTTGCAAGTAGTGTCGAGTTTTACAAAACACACTTTGCCGACCGTTTTTATTTGGAACTGATCCGTACAGGACGTCCTGATGAAGAGTCTTATCTGCACTTTGCGCTAGAACTGGCCGAGCAAGAAGACCTGCCAGTTGTCGCGACCAACGAAGTGGTATTTATTTCTGAAGATCTTTTTGATGCTCATGAAATCCGTGTAGCGATTCACGACGGCTTCACGATGGTTGATCCACGTCGACCAAAAAACTACAGCCCACAACAGTACCTACGTAGCGAAGAAGAGATGTGTGAGCTGTTCTCAGACATCCCTGAAGCATTGGAAAACAGTGTTGAGATTGCCAAGCGTTGTAATGTAACCGTTCGATTAGGCGAATACTTCCTGCCTAACTTCCCAACGGAAGGTTTGGCGATTGAAGACTTCTTGATCAAGAAGTCAGAAGAAGGCCTTGAGCGACGTCTAGCGTTCCTATTTCCAGATGAAAAAGTGCGTGCAGAGCGCAGGCCGGAATACGATGAGCGACTCAAGATCGAGCTCGAAGTTGTCAATAACATGGGGTTCCCGGGCTACTTCTTGATCGTAATGGAGTTCATCCAGTGGTCAAAAGACAACGATGTGCCCGTAGGTCCTGGGCGTGGTTCTGGTGCCGGTTCTTTGGTGGCTTACGCACTTGATATCACCGATCTTGATCCACTTGAATACGATCTCCTTTTCGAACGTTTCTTGAACCCAGAACGTGTATCCATGCCCGATTTCGATATCGACTTCTGTATGGATAAGCGTGATCAAGTTATTGATCACGTTGCTGAGATGTACGGTCGTGATGCCGTTTCTCAGATTATCACCTTTGGTACTATGGCGGCAAAAGCGGTAATCCGCGACGTAGGCCGTGTACTGGGTCACCCGTTTGGTTTCGTCGATCGAATTTCAAAGCTTGTACCGCCAGATCCGGGTATGACGCTAGAGAAAGCATTCCTTGCTGAACCTGCATTGCCAGAGCTTTACGATGGCGATGAAGAAGTTCGTGAGCTGATTGATAAGTGTCGCATCCTTGAAGGTTGTACGCGAAATGCCGGTAAGCACGCAGGTGGTGTTGTTATCTCACCCACCACGATCACTGATTTTGCGCCAATCTATGCCGACGCAGAAGGTAACTTCCCGGTAACGCAATTCGATAAGAATGACGTTGAAACCGCTGGTTTGGTTAAGTTCGACTTCTTGGGTCTACGTACTCTGACCATCATCGATTGGGCGTTAGGCCTCGTAAACCCTCGCCTGAAGAAAGAGGGTAAAGAGCCGGTTCGTATCGAGTCGATTCCTCTTGATGACCAAGCGTCATTTAACCTATTACAAAATTCTGAAACCACCGCGGTATTCCAGCTGGAATCGCGTGGTATGAAAGACCTGATCAAACGTCTACAACCGGACTGTTTTGAAGATATTATCGCATTGGTAGCCCTGTTCCGTCCGGGCCCTCTGCAATCAGGCATGGTAGATAACTTTATCGACCGTAAACACGGCCGAGAAGCGGTTTCTTACCCTGATGAAACGTGGCAGCACGAATCGCTTAAAGAGACACTAGAACCTACCTACGGCATCATCCTGTATCAAGAACAGGTAATGCAAATCGCACAGATCCTTGCTGGCTATACGCTTGGCGGAGCGGATATGTTGCGTCGTGCGATGGGTAAGAAAAAGCCAGAAGAGATGGCAAAGCAGCGTGGTACCTTTAAAGAGGGTGCTGAAGCCAATGGTGTTGATGGTGAACTAGCCATGAAGATCTTTGACTTGGTAGAGAAATTTGCGGGCTACGGCTTTAACAAATCTCACTCCGCAGCATACGCACTGGTTTCTTATCAAACGCTATGGCTGAAAACGCACTACCCAGCGGAATTTATGGCTGCGGTAATGACGGCGGATATGGATAACACTGAGAAGGTTATCGGCCTTGTTGATGAATGTTTCCGTATGAAGCTCAAGCTTTTACCACCAGATATCAACTCGGGTCTGTACCGCTTTAACGTCGATGAAGATGGCGCGATTGTTTATGGCATCGGTGCGATCAAAGGGGTCGGTGAAGGCCCTATTGAAGCGATCATTGAAGCGCGAAACAAAGGCGGTTACTTTAAAGACTTATTCGACTTCTGTGCACGCCTTGACCTGAAGAAGGTTAATAAACGTGTTATCGAAAAGTTGATTCTATCCGGAGCCTTAGATAGATTAGGTCCTCACCGAGCGGCAATGATGGCATCTTTGAAAGATGCGGTGAAGGCGGCGAGCCAACATCACCATGCCGAGTCTTTTGGTCAATCTGATATGTTTGGTGTGTTGACCGACGCTCCGGAAGAGGTTGAGCACAAGTATACCCAAGTGCCTAAATGGCCTGAGAAGGTTTGGCTTGAGGGTGAACGTGAAACGCTTGGCTTGTATTTAACGGGTCACCCGGTTAACGCTTACATCAAAGAGTTAGCGAAATACACCAGCTGTCGCTTAAAAGATGCGACGCCAACGCGTCGTGACCAATCACTAACAATTGCGGGCTTGGTGATTGCTGCTAGAGTGATGACGACGAAGCGCGGTACGCGAATCGGTTTGATGACACTTGATGACCGTTCGGGCCGAATGGAAGTGATGTTGTTCTCAGATGCGCTCGATCGCTACGCAGAATTGCTCGAAAAAGACAAAATTGTGGTCGTTTCCGGACAGGTCAGCTTTGATGATTTCAATGGCGGGCTTAAAATGTCCGCGCGCGAGGTCATGGACTTAGGAAGCGCCCGTGAGAAATATGCTCGTGGGGTGTCGATATCTATCGACCAATCCCAAATTAACGGTCAATTTTTTGAACGCTTTAGTCAAATCTTAGAACCTTATAGAGCCGGAACGGTCCCAGTCAATGTATACTACCAGCGTGCCGACGCTAGAGCGCGGTTAACATTGGGCACAGAATGGCGTGTGACGCCAAGTGATACATTACTAGACGAATTAAAACAGCTGCTTGGAAATCGCCAAGTAGAACTCGAATTTAACTAAAATTTAGCTTCGCGAATGCGGAGCTGAATCAACAAGGATTCATAGATGAGCCTGAACTTTCTAGAATTTGAAAAGCCTATCGCTGAACTTGAAGCAAAAATCGAAGCGCTACGTGACGTTTCGCGTCACGGTGGTGACACAGCGGTAGATCTAGACAAAGAAATCGAACAACTAGAGAAAAAAAGCTTAGAGCTTAAACAGAAAATCTTTAGTGACTTAGGTGCATGGCAGGTAGCTCAACTTGCTCGTCACCCTCAGCGTCCTTACACCAAAGATTACCTGGAGCATGCATTCACAGAGTTTGAAGAGATGGCGGGCGATCGCGCTTACGCTGACGACAAAGCTATTGTGGGTGGTATGGCTCGTCTAAATGGCCGTCCTGTTATGGTTATTGGTCACCAGAAAGGTCGTGAGACAAAAGAGAAAGTGATCCGTAACTTTGGTATGCCAAAGCCAGAAGGTTACCGTAAGGCGCTACGTCTAATGGAAACCGCTGAGCGTTTCAACATGCCTATCATTACTTTCATCGACACAGCGGGCGCATACCCAGGTGTTGGTGCTGAAGAGCGTGGTCAATCTGAAGCTATCGCGAAAAACCTAAAGGTTATGGCTGGTCTTTCTGTTCCAGTTATCTGTAACGTTGTAGGTGAAGGCGGTTCTGGTGGTGCACTAGCGATTGGTGTTGGTGACTACGTGAACATGCTTCAGTACTCTACGTACTCAGTAATCTCTCCAGAAGGTTGTGCTTCAATCTTATGGCGTGATTCAGACAAAGCACCACAAGCAGCAGAAGCGATGGGCCTAATTGCTCCTCGTCTTAAAGAGCTTGAGCTTATCGACGAAATCATTCCTGAGCCTCTAGGTGGCGCGCACCGTGACCCAGTACAGACTGCTCAGAACATGAAAGACATGCTAGTTAAACAGCTAGAAGAGCTAGAGCAGTTTGATAACGAAACGCTTCTTGAGCGTCGTTACCAGCGTCTAATGAGCTACGGCTACTGCTGATAGGCTGCCTTATCAATAAGGCCTGCTTAACGTAACAAGTTGATGAAAGGGTTGGACTCAGTGCCAACCCTTTTTTATTATTAAAACATTATCCCTTCACACACGACCTCTTGGTTTATTCGCCTCATGACGCACCTAATCGAAACCTTCACATCCGTACTTAACCAAAGCTCACTTAAGCCTCGTAGGTTGGTGGTCGCTTTCAGTGGTGGTGTTGATTCACGAGTGTTGTTGGAGTTATCCGCTCAATATGCTCAAGCGCACGAGATTGAGTGCCATGCGGTTCATGTTCATCATGGCCTAAGCAAGAATGCAGATCTCTGGGTAGAACAATGCCAAATATGGTGTAATGCTTTGTCTATTCCACTAGCTATTGAGCGAGTGTCGCTGGATGTTAACTGTGGGGAAAGCATAGAAAAGCTTGCCAGAGATGCTCGATACCAGGCCTTCAAACAACACATTCAATACGGCGATGTACTTGTCACTGGTCAACACATCGATGACCAAGTAGAAACTTTCCTGTTAGCGTTAAAGCGCGGCAGTGGTCCGAAAGGCCTCTCTTCAATGGCTGAAGTCATGCCGTTTACTGATGCTCATATTGTTCGCCCTATGCTATCGGTAACCCGAACCGAGATTGAAGCAGCCGCTCATGACATGGGCTTAACTTGGGTCGAAGATGAAAGTAATCAGGATGTGCGTTTCGACCGTAACTTTATTCGCCACCAAGTGACTCCGGTGCTGACCGAGCGTTGGCCGAGCTTTCGTGAGTCGGTCAGTCGCAGTGCTCGGCTTTGTGCGGAGCAAGAGTTATTGCTCGATGAGTTGCTTGAATCACACTTTCAGCAAGCTTTGGGAGATAGCCAGAGCTTAAACATTGAGGCGTTATCTCAACACTCAGACTTGTTACGAGCACGACTGCTAAGAATGTGGTTGAGTCATTGTAATCAAGCAATGCCGAGTCAAAAGCAGCTCAAGCTTATCTGGAATGAAGTAGCGTGTGCTCAGGCGGATGCCAACCCTAAACTGGTGTTGAGTGATGTTGAGGTTAGGCGTTTTAATCATCAGCTCTACATAGTGAAAGAGACTAAAGACTTGTCTAGTTGGCAAGCTGATGTTGGGCTTGGTGATAGCTTGGAACTGCCCGATGGTTTAGGGGATTTACAATTAATGCCATCACAGAGTGATGCTGTATCGAATGGTAGCGATTCACAAAACTTCAGTTTGAAGGACTCAAGCGGAGCGCTACGAGTGATCTTCAGCCCTGAAGGATTATCTGCGCATCCTGTTGGGCGCGGTCATAGCAGGAAGCTGAAGAAGTTGTTTCAAGAGTACCAAGTACCCAGTTGGTTAAGACGCAGAACGCCGATACTAATGGATGGCGATCGAGTGATCGCTGTTTTAGGCTTATTCGTAGATAAAAACTACGAAGGTCAAGATTGTGAAGCGCTTTGGAGCAAGTAGAAAAAGTTTGTGTCACAATTCGACGTCACTTTAATAAAAATAATTAATGGAATATGCAATGAAGAAAATTACACTAGGATTAGTTCTTGGATTTGGACTATTGAGTGGTAACGCTCTGGCGGCTGATGTTGCTGCGGGTCAAGCTAAAGCAGCAATCTGTGCGGCATGTCATGGTGCAGACGGTATCGCAGTGATCCCAGGCTATCCAAACCTTAAAGGTCAAAACGAGCAATACATCGCTTCATCAATTAAGGCATACAAGACCAACCAGCGCACTGGTGGTTTGGCCGCTGTAATGCAGGCTCAAGCTTCAATGCTGAGTGATGAAGACATCGCGAATCTAGCCGCTTACTACGCAAGCCTTAAGTAAAACCTTCTCAAAGCGCTGATTAAACAAGATGATAAATTTCGAGCCAGAGCTTTAAAGCTCTGGCTTTTTTCATTGAATGTTTACTATAGCTAACCGATAATGAGCCATTCGCACAGTTTAAGGGATGAACATGAAAAAGATTGAAGCCATTATCAAGCCATTCAAACTTGATGATGTACGTGAAGCACTTGCAGAAGTGGGTATTACGGGTATGACAGTATCTGAAGTTAAAGGCTTTGGACGTCAAAAAGGTCATACTGAGCTATACCGCGGCGCAGAGTACATGGTCGACTTTTTACCTAAAGTGAAACTAGAAATCGTTGTGACCGACGAAGTGGCTGACCAATGTGTTGATACCATCATCGAGACGGCTCAAACAGGTAAAATTGGTGACGGTAAGATCTTCATTACTGAAGTTGAACGTGTGGTACGTATTCGTACTGGCGAAGAAGACGAAGACGCCGTATAAAAAAACTATTACCCTAAAAGGAGCGTTTATCGCTCCTTTTTCATTTCTGGTAGGGTGTTGTATGTTTAAGAGAACCATCGTTGTTATCACGCTATTGATAACGCTTGCTGTCGTTAGTTTTCATTTTATCTTCGTGATCCCGAATAAACCCAACCTGATCACTTCCTCTCAAAGTACCAGTAACGACATCTACAGCTGCTACCAAAACTCTGCACCGAAAGCGATTGATGTGTCTGATGGCTTAGACATTACGGTGTGGAATATCTATAAGCAAAACCGAAATAATTGGCAGAGTGAGTTAAATAAGCTGTCGGCAGGTAGCGATTTAGTCTTGCTGCAAGAAGCGAGTATGACAGAAGGACTTCGCCAATGGGTAACGAGCGGACAGTGGGGTAGCACTCGTGTGAATGCGTTTGAAGCCTTTGAGCAAAGTGCTGGGGTACTCAACCTAGCAACTCATTTACCGATTGAAGCTTGTGCTTATACTCATGAAGAACCTTGGCTTCAACTGCCTAAATCCGCGCTTTGGTCGCGTTACCAACTAAGCAATGGCGAAGAGCTGGCTGTGATTAATATCCATGCTGTGAACTTTACCTTTGGTACGGAAGATTACGAGGCTCAGCTCAAGAGCTTAACCGACAATCTGCAAAAGTATCGTGGGCCTGTTATTTTTGCTGGGGACTTTAATAGCTGGAGTGAAGCTCGCTTTGCTGTATTGAAAGATGCGTTGGAGAAGGTTGGTTTGACGGAAGTTGCCTTTGAGCCAGATAACAGAACTCAGTTCATTACAGGGCTAGTGCTCGACCACGTATTCTATCGAGGGCTAGAGGTAGAAAAAGCAAAAGCGCCTATTACGGACGCTTCTGATCATAACCCTATGCGAGTGACCTTTAAGGCTAAATAGTTATTAGCTATTGGAGCTTAACTATTCGCACGGTGGTTACGTTGGGTAATCTAACGGAGCAAATAGGCTAGAGAGTTTTCGCTAGCCTTATCTCTTCAACTTAAAAGATTAAAATGTAGAGCGCCCAGATTAGGTAGTAGCCAACCCATGGTAAGCCTGAAATCACAAGCGCTTGCCCGCGTTCAAACTCAGTCCACGTTAATACCGCAGCATAACCTAGCACGATGTACCATGGCAGAAGCAGTGGTAATGAGCTAGAAAACTGTGACCAATCATTGGTTAGCGGTAACTTGATTAAGCCATTTAAGCTGTTCAAGTCGGCAGCGTAGTTCATCACATGTCCATGCTTGAGTATCAGGCTTGCGTAGCTTGCTACATCACCTAAAACAGCTGGGAATATAACAACCGATGCCGCTGCAAACCATCGCCAAAAGCTGTGCTGATGTTGGCTTGGCTTGGTTGCTAGGTTAAACCAGAATGCCAATAGAACGATGGTTAATGTTCGGCCAAATACGTCGCTGATGATTTCACTTGCGAGTAAGGTATTGCTGTCAAGTAACGCCAATTGGTCAGGGTTCGTTTGAGCCAGTTGCTGCGATAGCTCTGCACTTAACCATGCAAAATCTACATTCGAAAAATAGGCACCCCAAAATAAAAATGGGCTGAGCATTAATACGACGTAGGGTTGCCATCCCCAAGCACTTCGCTGATAAAGCGCTAAGAAACAAGCTGTTGGCGAACGGAATATATCCAACAGCATGACGAGTGGGTTACTTGACGGGTTCATACACTTACCTTAGTTACATCAACATACAGCTTCAGTTTTTGTCCTGGCTGTAAGTATTTCTTGTTCTGCAAAGTGTTCCATTTTACAACATCTGCACTTTTAACTTTGAACTTTGATGCAATACCGCTGACTGTGTCACCCGATCTTACGTTATAGAAGATCGTACGGATGATGGCGCCGTCTGAACCATTCTTCCAAATGACCAGTTCTTGACCAACTCTAAGCGTGTCGCGTGGTCCCATGCCATTCCACTTAGCCAGTGATTGGTGAGATACCTTATTTGCGCGCGCAATCGTCCACAGGCTGTCACCACTTTTTACCGTATGATTAAGCTTATATTGGCCTCGACTCTTCGACTGTGTGCTTGCTAGGCGGTTTGAAGCGCTTAGTGCGTACGTTTTGTCGTCTTTGGTTGAGGTTGGGATAAGTAGGTGCTGACCAATACGGATATTGTTGTTGCTCATCCCGTTTGCAGAACGAATCACTTTGCTGGTGGTGTTGTATTTACTCGCCAGTACGCTGATGCTATCGCCAGATTGCACTTTATAACGCACCAACTTCATGCCTTTGCCTTTATTGGCCGCCACTTCTTTGTTGAACTTCTCAACAGAGCTTAGAGGAAGCAATAATTGCTGATGCTTTTCTGGTGCCGTCGCCCATTGGTTATAAGCTGGGTTGTAGCCTTGCAGCTCTTTTACCGGAATGCCTGCGTAGTTTGCCGCAATCGCCAGATCAAGTTGTTCGTCCGGGTTAACCAGAGTCAATACCGGCTTGTTAGGGATTGCAGGAATGTCGATGCCATACTTTTCTTGGTTGGCAATCACGTCAGCCAGTGCAAGTAGCTTAGGTACGTAGCTGCTGGTCTCTTTTGGTAAATCCAAAGAGAAGAAGTCGATTGGCTTACCCAGCTTCTTGTTCTTGCGGATAGCACTGCTTACACGACCACCGCCACTGTTATAGGCAGCAATGGCATGATTCCAATCGCCATCGAAACGTCTGTTGAGGTCTGATAGGAAATCCAATGCAGCATCGGTAGAGGCGGCGACATCACGACGACCGTCGTACCAGAAGTTCTGTTCTAGTCCGTAATCTTTGCCTGTGCCAGAAATAAATTGCCATAGACCTGCAGCGCTGCCATGAGAGTAGGCGAACGCATCGAAAGAACTTTCTACAACCGGCAACAAGGCCAATTCTAGTGGTAAGCCTTTTTCTTCAATCTTAGTGGTGATCAAATAAAGGAAGGGTTCAGCACGTTGTGAGACGGTTTTTAGATGACTAGGGTGCTTTAGATACCAAGTTCGGTAGTAATCGACCTTCTTTTGGTCGGGTACTTCCATTTCAAGTTGCATCGCAATACGTTTCCAAACATCTTCTTGTGTTTGTGGAGTAACGACAGGTGCTTCAACCTTTGGTTCTTCTTTGGTCGCTTCTGATGAAACGTTCGTTTGAGAAACTTCTTTAGTAGGAGATGTGTTGGTTTGCTCGGAAGCTTGGTCTGGATTCTCTGACTGAGTTAATTGGCAACCAGAAAGTAGTAGTACCAAAGCCCAGCTGTACTTAACTCGCATGTTACAGCCTTTTTAATAAACGGCCGATGATAATACTTGCCACCCCCTATGAGTGACAAGTCTGGATTTGTTAAAATTCGTTCTTCCACGTACGTAAAGCGGTGAACACTGACAGAGGATCGGTGTTTTCGGTGCGATTAGACACTGATTTCATTACACTTGGCTCGGTATAGCGCAGGAAGGGGTTCACAAACTTCTCTTGTCTCAAATTTGTGGGGATGGTCGACTTATTTTGAGCGCGAAGTCGGTTCACTTGGTCGCGATATTGCTGTAAATGTTGGTTATCAGGCTCAACCGCTAATGCGAAAGCGATATTGGCTGCAGTGTACTCATGTGCACAATACACTTCGGTTTCTTGAGGGAGCGCTGTGATCTTATTCAGCGCATCGAACATCTGTTGTGGCGTGCCTTCCATGATTCGGCCACAACCCGCAGAGAACAGCACATCACCACAAAACAGTTTGGCATCACCCACATAACCAATGTGACCCGCGGTGTGGCCACTCAGCCCAAGTACTAGAAAGACTTCGCCAAACAGCTCTAACTGGTCACCATCGTCGACAGGGTGAGTCAACGTTGGGATCGGTTCGTTCTTTGGGCCCACTACATCAACGCCAGGGTGTTGCCTTACTAATTCTGGAACGCCACCAATGTGATCATGGTGGTGGTGTGTAATCAAGATTGCATCTAAAGTTAGCTCATGATGTGCCAAGTACTCTAATACTGGAGCCGCATCACCAGGGTCGACGACAGCACAACGGCGATCGCTATTTTGAATCAGCCAGATGTAATTGTCGTTAAATGCAGGTATGCTTTTGATATGTAACATTATTGGTTCTCCAGTCACTTTTAGTGCGACAGAATAAGTGAGACAGATTATTGATGAAGCCAGCACGTAGCAGAAAGAAGTTTGAACGTCCTTACACTTGGGCGCAATTGCACAATGGGGACTGGTTGAGAGAATCTATTCAAACTCGACTCGATGAGTGGTGCCCAAAGCTATTTGGTTACCATATGCTCAAGCTCGGTGGCCTCAGTAGTGAGATTTCTAGCTGCACATGCAACATTCAACATCAAGTAAACCTAGATATCCAGAACCCATTACATAATGTGATAGCGGATGGCTATAATTTACCCTTTTTGGAGAAAAGCTTTGATGTTGTAGTACTGAGTCATCAGCTAGATTATAGCAATGACCCGCATCGATTATTGAGAGAAGTCGATCGAGTGATGATGGACGATGGCTATATCATTATCACTGGCTTCAACCCAATCAGTGTCACTGGGCTTGCCAGTTTGATGCCTTGGCGAAAGAACAGCTTACCCTGGAGTGGGCGTATGTACACGCCAAGTCGAATTAAAGACTGGTTAGGTGTACTTAACTATGAAGTAATTCATTGTGACACCTACGCACTGTTTCCGATGAGTAAGTATCAAGCGATGTGGACGTGGTTGGAGAACAGCTTAGGTGGTTGTGCATCCTTCGCCGGAAGCCAATACTTTATTGTTGCTCGTAAACGTACTTACCCGCTAAAACCCATCAAACCACATTGGCACCTTAAGCGACGTTTCTCGCCTGTTGGAGCCAGTTTTAGAACCAATACGCGCCGTACAATGGATTCAGCCAAAGCGTCATATCCGCTAAAAACAGAAAAAGCCGACTAGTTGTCGGCTTTTCATCTATCAATTCGATTGAGAAATTATAAATCGCTTTCTGAAATGTGCGTCTAATTTAAAAAGCGGTTAGCTTGGTTGATAGCCCGTATCTTCTTGAGTCGGATTCTCCGCTGCATTTCGCGCTAAATCATCACACATTTCGTTTTCTCTGTGTCCCGCGTGTCCTTTTACCCAGCGCCAATCAACGCTATGGCGAGCGGTTTCTTTATCGAGCCTTTGCCACAGATCGGCATTTTTAACCGGTTTCTTGTCGGCTGTTTTCCAGTCACGCTTTTTCCAGTTATGAATCCACTGTGTGATGCCTTGACGCACGTATTGGCTATCTGTGGTCAGAATCACAGAGCAAGGTTCTTTGAGGGCTTGGAGAGCCACGACAGCGGCGAGCATTTCCATGCGGTTATTGGTTGTTAGCGTGAAGCCTTCTGCTAGCGTCTTCTCGACTTTCTTGTAGCGAAGTACGATGCCATAGCCACCGGGACCAGGGTTGCCCAAACAAGAACCATCAGTGAAAATTTCAACTTGTTTCGTCATGATTTGATACTATTACCTCAAGCACATTATCGGCATAGTCTGACACAGTTATCCTTATGAATACCAGTAGCACTCCAGAACAAAGCACGAACGAAAAAAACAGTTCGAACGAAAATAAGCGCATTGTTGTACTCGATACCGAAACCACCGGTATGAATACAGAGGGTGGCCCTCACTATATGGGCCACCGCATCGTTGAAATTGGTGCAGTAGAGATCATCAACCGTAGGTTGACCGGGCGTCATTTCCACGTCTACATCAAGCCCGATCGTGCGATTCAAGAAGAGGCGATTGGCGTTCACGGTATTACCGATGAATTCTTGATTGATAAGCCTGAATACCAAGATATACATAAAGAGTTTCTCGACTTTATCAAAGGTGCGGAGCTGGTGGCTCATAATGCGCCCTTCGATACGGGCTTTATGGACTATGAGTTTGAGAAGCTTAATCCAGCGATAGGTAAAACGGATGACTACTGCAAAGTCACCGATACCTTGGCAATGGCGAAGAAGATATTCCCAGGTAAAAGAAACAACCTAGATATCTTATGTGACCGTTATGGTATTGATAACTCGCACCGTACTCTCCACGGCGCATTGCTCGATGCGGAGATCCTAGCCGACGTCTACTTATTGATGACGGGTGGACAAACTTCGCTGCAATTTAACGCTGGCCAACAAGAAGGCGAAGCAGAAAGTATACGAAGAGTAGAAAGTGGTCGAAAATCCCTAAAGGTTTTACGAGCTACGGCCGATGAAGTAGAAGCGCATCAAAATCGTTTAGACCTCGTCGAGAAAAGCGGAAGCTGCCTTTGGCGTCAGTAGGGAGAAAGTATGTTAAGGGTATTGGCTACCGGTTACTTATTGCTGTTAAGTTTTAGTCTACATGCAGCAACGGAATCTGTAATGAGTTTATTGGACAACCGTTTTCGAGTTGACCCCAGTATTGAACAAGTCACCTTTGTGATTTATCGAGCCGATAACTCTAAACCTGTCGTTTTGGTTCGCCCTGATGGCAAGAAATACTACTCTTGGCGCAATGCTGATAATGTCCGTTGGTACGAAGAATCGTCCATGGACATTATCTCTATCGACAATCCGATGCCCGGCCCTTGGCAAGCGATAGGTAAAGTTTCCCCTAAGAACAATATCAAGCTGCTGTCTCATCTTGTTTTGGATGCTAATGAGTTCCCAGATAAGTTGTATCAAACCGAACATATCAAATTTACCGCTCGTTTGACCTCAGATGGAAAGCCTCTTGTGCTGCGTGATTTTCTGGATCGCGTGAAGCTCAAGGTGACATTTACTAAGTTTGTCGAAAACGAAGAGTCTTTAGTGAGAGAAGCACGCCCAGTGCCTGTTGTTATGGGCGAGTTTGCCGATGATGGCGCTGATCTTGATGAAAAAGCCGGAGATGGTGTGTTCACTGTCTCTTTGCCAATTGATATCGAGCCTGGCAAATACCGCGCGCGTATTACTTCTGGCAATGGCGTGTTTTTGCGAGCGCAAGAACAGGAAGTCTTAGTTTACCCAACACCGATCACCACTACTTTCATTCAGTCTCGAAAAGAGGGCTTACCTCACACTATTGTGGTGTCTGGTGAGCAAGGCATGATCGCACCGAGCTCTTTAGCGGTTCACGTTGAGCATAAAGCACCTGATGATTATGTAACGTACAGGCAGGGCCAAGCTGAAGTCGACGCAATGAAAGTCGCTCTAGAGGTGCCTTACAATGGCGATTTGGGGATTTATAATTGGTCAGGAATGGTTTACGCCACTGATGCTTCAAGTCAGCGCCCGCTGATCTTTCCAATTACCGAGCAGTCGTACAGCGTTGTTGAAGATATCGACTTAGCAGAATCACGACGTCTTCAAGAAGAAGCACTTGCTGAACAGAAGCGTATCGCAACAGAGTTGATGATCCTCCAAAAACGTGAAGATGACAGACAGCGCAGTATGATCATTATTGCGGTGGGGAATGTGGTCGCGATTCTATTGGGCTTATTGATTTGGTTTGTGGTTCGTAAGGTTAAGGCGAAGAAAAAAGCTCAACCAGAGATGCAGCTCAAGGCGCCCAAGTAACTCGCTTAAATGATTATGCTGGCTAGAGAGAATAAGCCGCTAGATAAAGCATTGGAATTTGTGTCAGCGAAATCATGAACAAAAAAACGGGACTCATAGGAGTCCCGTTTTTATTTCTTTTTCTGGTCTTAAGCGACGTTATCAATCGATTGGTCTGGGTACTGCGACTTTGCTGCAAGCTCCTCTGGTGAGAAGTCATCCACGTTAATCGTGTACAGTCTATGTTCCTCAGCGCTAATCAAAAGGTTTGCCTCTTCTTGCGTTAAGATACCTTTCTCAAGCCCCAATTGAGCGACAAGATCAAGTCGTAAGAAGGCACGTTTTTGATGCGTCTCTTTACAAACTTTCTCGAACAGTGGCTCAGCTTGAAGAATCACTTCGAGTGCTTTCTCAATCTTACCTACTGGGTTATGTTCAGTTGCTTCTAAGTATTGACCACGGCCGATACGTGAACGTGTTTCGCTCGGCGTTTGAATAATATGCGCTACTTGGCTATCTAGCTTGTCGTTTGGTGCACGGCGAATGCGACCAAATGGCATTAATACAACACGTAACAGACGACCAACTACTGGATTAGGGAAGTTCGCCAAGAACTCATCAATCGCCACCTCAGTTTGACGTAAGCTATCTTGCATCCCCCAATGTACTAGCGGTAGATCTTCAGCGTGGCTGCCTTCGCTTTCAAAGCGTTTCAGTGTTGCTGAACCTAAATACAATTGACTCAGGATGTCGCCCAGCCTTGCAGATAGGCGCTCTCTGCGTTTCAGTGAACCGCCTAATACAGCCATTGAAATATCAGACAATAGCGCTAGGTTTGCACTGTAGCGGTTCAGTTGTTGGTAGTAACGTTGTGTTTGCTTGTCAGTTTTATTGGCTGGCGTTGGCGTATCTGAACCACGGCCATCGGTTAAACCAAACCACAAGCTGCGGACTAGGTTACTCATAGTAAAGCTAACGTGTCCTGCTAACGCAGAATCAAACTTATCAAGCGCATCGCTGCTTTCAGAATAAGCCGCTTCCATTTCGTTCAGTACGTAAGGGTGGCAGCGAATCGCACCTTGACCATAGATGATCATTGAACGAGTCAGGATGTTTGCGCCTTCAACCGTTATCGCGATAGGTGAGCCTTGGTAGCCACGAGCTAGGAAGTTTGATGGGCCTAAGCAAATGCCTTTACCGCCGACGATATCCATCGCATCAATGATGCTGCGTTGGCCACGGTGAGTACAGTGGTACTTAACGATTGCAGAGATAACCGAAGGCTTTTCGCCAAGGTCGATGCCCGCAACGGTTAGGTTACTCGCAGCGTCCATTACATAAGCGTTACCGGCCAGGCGTGCAAGTGGCTCTTCAACCCCTTCCATACGACCAATTGGTTGTTTGAACTGACGGCGGATACGAGCGTAAGCGCCAGTTGCCAGCGCAGCCGACTTGATACCACCTGTCGAGTTTGAAGGCAGTGTGATACCACGGCCAACCGACAAACACTCAACCAGCATGCGCCAGCCTTGACCTGCCATTTTCTGGCCACCAATGATGAAGTCTATAGGCACAAAAAGGTCATCGCCTTGCGTTGGGCCATTTTGGAACGGAACGTTAAGCGGAAAGTGACGGTTGCCAATCTCAACGCCTTTTAAATCCGTTGGAATCAACGCACAAGTAATACCAAGATCTTGTTTGTCTCCAAGCAGACCATCAGGATCACGTAGTTTAAAGGCTAACCCTAAAACGGTCGCGACAGGAGCAAGAGTGATATAACGCTTGTTCCATGTTAAACGCATTCCAAGTACTTCTTCGCCTTGCCAATCTCCTTTACATACAATGCCGTAATCAGGGATTGAGCCTGCATCTGAGCCAGCTTCCGGGCTAGTTAGAGCAAAACAAGGGATCTCTTTACCTTCCGCTAGGCGCGGCAGGTAGTGGTTTCTTTGTTCTTCTGTTCCATAGTGTTGCAATAGCTCACCAGGGCCTAATGAGTTAGGTACGCCAACCGTCGATGACAATACACTAGAAACACCCGTTAGCTTCTGTAGAACCAAAGATTGAGCGTAAGCTGAGAACTCTAAGCCGCCGTACTTTTTCTTGATGATCATGGCGAAGAATTTATGGCCTTTCAGGTATTGCCATACTTCTGGTGGCAAATCAGCAAGCTCATGAGTGACTTGGTAATCGTTGACCATTTCGCACACTTCATTAACTGGGCCATCTAAAAACGCTTGCTCAGCTTCAGATAGCTTCGGGTCAGCAATGTTCTGAAGCTTCTTCCATTCAGGTTTGCCTTTGAACAGCTCTGCTTCCCACCATACCGTACCCGCTTCTAGTGCTTCTTTTTCTGTCTGAGACATCGCTGGTAGAACTTTCTTAAATAAAGAGAGTGCTTTTTGGCTGATTAAGGTCTGACGAATGGTAGGTACAGCAAAGATCGCAACGGCTAACACGTAGCAAAGCCAGCCAGTGACTGCCACGCCGCCAAACAGTGTTAATGCTACCATTGCGCCAGTTAATACAATTAATGCACGTACCAGACTAACTCTATGGTAAAGACAGACGCCTAAGATGGCGGTCATGCCGAGTAGGGAGAGCAATATGTTCATGATCGATTTCCTTTTCAGAGATCACTTATTGTTATTAAGTTTTAGGTAAGAGGTCTAACCAGTTAAGTGTAAACAAAATATTAAATATTTGTAAAACTCCAAGGTGAATAAAAAGTGATCTCAATAGAGTTAAAATTCTAATTGTGAGAGGTTGGTGGCGAATATTTGGACGGATCGGCAGTGAGACCCTAATAAAGGTGGCAATCTTTGGGCTTAAGTGTCGACACTATTTCATGTTTGTGGGTAAACTCAGCTATAAAGAGGGGAAAACCCTCAGTTCTCATTTCACGCGCTTTAAGTTGCGTCAAAAAAATAAGAGATAAGCCTTATGTACCAAGACCTAATCAAAAGTGAATTAAACGAAGCTGCTGATGTTCTGAACAAGTTTTTGAGTGATGACCATAACATCGCTCAAATTGAAGCGGCGGCAAAACTAATTGCTGACTCATTCAAGCAAGAGGGCAAAGTGCTTTCTTGTGGTAATGGTGGTTCACACTGTGATGCAATGCACTTCGCTGAAGAGCTTACTGGCCGATACCGTGAAAACCGTCCAGGTTACGCTGGCATTGCGATTTCAGATCCAAGCCACCTGTCTTGTGTGAGTAATGACTTTGGTTACGACCACGTATTTTCTCGTTATGTGGAAGCAGTAGGTCGTAAAGGTGATGTGTTGTTTGGTCTGTCGACTTCAGGTAACTCTGCCAATATTCTAAAAGCAATTGAAGCCGCTCAAGCGAAAGGCATGAAGACGATTGCATTGACGGGTAAAGATGGCGGTAAAATGGCGGGTTGTGCGGATATCGAAATCCGAGTGCCACACTTTGGTTACGCAGACCGTATCCAAGAGATTCACATTAAGATCATTCATATTGTGATTCAGCTTGTCGAAAAAGAGATGGAATAATAGTTTTACAGATATTTGGAGCTCAGGTTTGTGGCTCCATTGGTTTTAATAGGGAGTAGATTAAACCATGTGTGAATTGCTCGGTATGAGCGCGAATGTGCCAACTGATATTTGTTTTAGCTTTACTGGTCTTATGCAGCGTGGAGGCAATACTGGCCCGCATCGTGATGGCTGGGGTATCACCTTCTATGAAGGAAAGGGTTTTCGTACATTTAAAGATCCTAACCCTAGCTGTGAATCTAAGATCGCTGAGTTGGTTCAAAACTACCCAATTAAAAGCCAAGCTGTTGTCAGTCATATCCGTCAAGCTAACCGTGGTGGCGTTAATCTAGAAAATACACACCCTTTTACCCGTGAGCTTTGGGGGCGATACTGGACCTTTGCTCACAATGGTCAATTATCCGATTACGATGATCTGGTGAGTGGGCGTTTTAGACCTGTCGGTGAAACGGACAGTGAACTCTCTTTTTGTTGGCTACTGAAACAACTTGAAGAGCGTTTTCCTGAGCCACCTCAAGACATGGAAGGTATGTTTCGTTTCGTGGCTGAGTGTTGCGACAAGCTACGCGAGAAAGGCGTGTTTAACATGTTGTTGAGTGATGGAGAGTACGTGATGACTTACTGTACTAACCATTTGTACTGGATAACCAGACGTGCACCTTTTGGTAAAGCGAGCTTAATTGATGAAGATGTTGAGATTAACTTCCAAGAAGAGACCACACCGAATGATGTGGTGACGGTCGTCGCAACTCAACCTCTTACCGACAATGAAAAGTGGTTTAGGATGAAGCCGGGTGAATACGCACTGTTTCATTTTGGTGAACTGATTGGCAACAACCATCAGGCGTTGCAAGATGTTGCTTACGCACCTAAAAAGGTCGCGAGCCAAGCTCCTACTGAACCATTAAGCTAAACATCTGTTTACTGATAAAAGAAAGGCCGTTTACTGTACTCAATTAGTTAACGGCCTTTTTTGTCCTATATTCTTGGCACTACTCTTCTGCGTAACCGTGCTTACCTAATACCTTATCGTCTAAGACAGCTTGCCCGTTTAGCATTGACAAACGTTCTTCCGCGAACCATTTGCAGACCATAGGGTAAATGCAGTGTTCTTGAGTAAGCACGCGGCTTGCCAGAATATCAGCATCATCATCTTCAAATACCGGAACCTTAGCCTGTAAGATCACTGGGCCACCATCTAGTTCCTCGGTAACAAAGTGAACGCTAGTCCCGTGCTCTTTATCTTGTGCATCAATGGCACGCTGGTGGGTGTGTAGGCCTGGGTATTTCGGTAACAGGGAAGGGTGGATGTTGACCATTTTCCCTGCATAGTGACGAACAAACTCTGAACTCAGGATTCGCATGTAGCCAGCGAGTACGATTAAATCTGGCTGGTAAGCATCGATCTGAACCATCAATTCATGGTCAAACTCTTCACGTGAACCAAAGTCTTTTGGATTCACTGAATGAGCGTCAACACCTGCGGTTTTCGCTCGTTCTAATCCAAAAGCCTCTGCTTTGTTTGAGAAGACAGCTTTAACCGATGCATCAATCATATCGCTATCGCAGGCATCCAAAATTGCCTGTAAGTTGCTTCCGCTTCCTGAAACTAACACAACGATGTTTTTCTTAGAGTGACTGTTTTTATTTGAGTGATTGTTTTTCATAGAGTGGGTCATACGATTGATTAACTGGAGTTTATACCAATCACAGTAAGTAAGTGCTCATAAATAGCGCAGGAAAAAGGCTTGAGAACGAGGCAGAGATTTTAGATAAGTAGTTATCCTACAATCAAAATTTCTAACGACGTGATCGAGCGTTTTAACAAGCTAGGATGACCAGTTACTTACTACGATTGGTATCTATATTACCTACATAAACTAAGGTTTTCTGCGGGCTAAATAGCAAAATGAGGACCATTAGGTCCTCATTGATTAACTAAGTAAGTGAACGTATCACTTATTTGATTTCAACTTGCTCTTCGCCAGCTTCAGCGTTTGCGATCTCACCGATAACCCAAGCGTTTTCGCCTTCAGCTTTCAGTAGTTCAACAGCAGCGTCTGCTTGATCTTTAGGTAGGGCAACAACTAGACCTACACCACAGTTGAAAGTGCGGTACATTTCAAATGTCTCCACGTTACCTTTCTCTTGTAGCCAGTTGAAGATAGCAGGCCATTCCCAGCTCTTGCCATCAATGACTGCTTTAGTCCCTTCAGGAAGTACGCGTGGGATGTTTTCCCAGAAACCACCACCTGTGATGTGCGAGATAGCATGGATGTCATGCTCTGCAATCATCTTAAGCGCTGATTTGATGTAAATCTTAGTTGGTTCGAGTAGGTGCTCACCGATAGTGCGACCTTCTAGTTCTTCACTCTTATCAGCACCAGAAACTTCTAGAACTTTACGAATTAAAGAGTAACCATTTGAGTGTGGGCCACTTGAACCAACAGCGATAAGTGCGTCGCCTGCTGCTACTTTAGTACCGTCGATGATGTCAGCTTTTTCTACAACACCAACACAGAAGCCAGCTACGTCGTAGTCGTCGCCTTCGTACATGCCCGGCATTTCAGCAGTTTCACCACCGATGAGTGCGCAGCCAGCTTGAACACAGCCTTCAGCAATACCAGAAACAACGTCTGCTGCTGTATCTACGTCTAGCTTACCCGTTGCGTAGTAGTCTAGGAAGAATAGCGGCTCACCACCTTGAACGATTAAGTCGTTCACACACATTGCCACTAGGTCGATACCAATGGTGTCGTGTTTTTTCAGATCCAAAGCAAGGCGAAGTTTAGTACCAACACCATCAGTACCTGAAACAAGTACCGGCTCTTTGTATTTCGTTGGAAGTTCACATAGGGCGCCAAAGCCACCAATACCGCCCATTACTTCAGGGCGACGAGTGCGTTTAACAGCACCTTTAATACGGTCTACTAGTGCATTACCTGCGTCGATATCAACACCAGCGTCTTTGTAGCTTAGAGAAGAAGTATTACCACTCACGGGATAGTCCTCGAACTTAAGTTGGATGTGAAAACGGCGCTATTCTAACAGGGCTTGATTACCAAGAGCAAACGTTTGCGCGGTTTTTTTTATTAGAATAAAGATTCTGAAATAACCTTAGAGTTCGTGTATAATCTACAGGTTTGTTTAAATATTGCCGGAGTTGGAAATGAAAGTTGTTGAAGTGAAACACCCGCTAGTAAAACATAAAATTGGCCTGATGCGTGAAGGTGAGATTAGCACTAAGCGTTTTCGTGAGCTAGCGACAGAAGTGGGTAGCCTTCTAACATACGAAGCGACATCAGACTTTGAAACTGAGCGTGTGACGATTAACGGTTGGAACGGTCCAGTAGAAGTTGACCAAATTAAAGGTAAAAAAGTAACTGTAGTGCCAATCCTACGTGCTGGTCTAGGCATGATGGACGGTGTTCTTGAGCACATCCCAAGTGCACGTATCAGCGTTGTTGGTATCTACCGCGACGAAGAAACACTTGAGCCAGTACCATACTTCAACAAGCTTGCATCTAACATCGATGAGCGTATCGCTCTAGTGGTAGACCCAATGCTTGCGACTGGTGGTTCTATGATCGCAACTATCGACCTGATGAAAGAGAAAGGTTGTAAGCACTTTAAGATTCTTGTGCTTGTAGCGGCTCCTGAAGGTATCGCTGCTCTAGAAAAAGCGCACCCAGACGTAGAGCTATACACGGCTGCAATCGATGAGAAGCTAAACGACAAGGGCTACATTGTTCCTGGTCTTGGCGATGCTGGTGATAAGATCTTCGGTACTAAGTAATTCGGCTCCAGCTTAAGAGACTCTGAACAGTATCTTAAATCGCTGAATTAGTTGTATTAATAAAAAGGGAGAGCATTCGATGCTCTCCCTTTTTTGATCTTGTTGGTTTGTGATTCTTTTGAATCTAGCCTTATCGATTGATTAATCGATTTGAGCTTTATCTACCACAGTGTTATCACCTAGCTCATCTGGAAGAACTAGGTTCAGTAGAATCGCTACGATGCCACATAAGCTTACGCCTTGTAGGCTAAAGTCGCCGATGCCAAATGCCATGCCGCCGATACCAAATACTAACGTAATGCCCACAATCACAAGGTTGCGTGATTTGTGTAGGTCAACTTTGTTCTGAATTAGAGTATTCAAGCCTACGGTTGCGATAGAGCCAAACAGTAGAATCATGATGCCGCCCATCACAGGAACTGGGATCGTTTGAAGCAGTGCGCCTAGCTTGCCAACCAATGCAAGAACGATGGCAGTGACCGCAGCCCAAGTCATGATTACAGGGTTGAATGCTTTGGTCAGCATTACTGCGCCTGTTACTTCACTGTAAGTCGTGTTTGGTGGCGCGCCCAGCATAGAAGCTGCAATTGTTGCTACACCGTCGCCAGTGATAGTGCGATGTAAGCCAGGCTTCTTAAGGTAGTCTTTGCCGGTTACGTTAGAGATAGCAAGCATGTCACCAACGTGCTCAACAGCAGGTGCAATCGCAACAAATACCATGAAGAAGATAGCGTTGATGTTGAACTCAGGTGCTGTGAAGTTAGGCAGTGCTAGCCAAGATGCTTGAGCTACTGGCGTGAAATCTACTGCGCCATACACCAAGCTGGTGATGTAACCTGCAACAATACCACCGAAGATTGGTAGTAGTTTAAGGAAGCCTTTTGAGAACACACTGATGACAATCGTTACTAGCAGTGAAATCGAAGAGATCCACAGTGCTGCGTCTGCATCAACAAGCTGAACCGCACCATCACCAGTCTTACCTAGTGCCATGTTAACCGCAACAGGCGCAAGCCCTAAACCGATAACCATGATCACTGGGCCAACCACGACAGGTGGAAGCAGTTTATGGATGAAGCCAACACCACGAACTTTTATTAATGCGCCCATTAGTACATACACAACACCTGCCGCCATAAGGCCGCCCATGGTTGCACCTACACCCCAAGTTTGAATACCAAACATGATAGGCGCGATGAATGCGAAAGAAGACGCTAAGAAGATTGGCACTGAACGGCGTGTAATAAGTTGGAATAAAAGGGTACCGATACCCGCGCCAAAGAGTGCAACGTTAGGATCAAGTCCTGTTAGCAGCGGCACAAGTACAAGCGCACCAAAAGCTACGAACAGCATTTGCGCACCTTGCAAAGCATTTTTCATGATATGTCCTTAAAATGGTCGTTATATGAAAAGTGAAAAATAAAATTCGCGGGATTCTATCACTTAGCAATCGATTGCTACACCAGATAGATCAAATTTATTTATCTTAGTGATGTTTTATAGCCATCTAAGCCCGAAAAATTCCGTTGATAAGTGAGCGATTTATCATGGCCAGGTGATATTTTGTGGTTATTAAACACAGTGGGCGCTATCGACCTTGCCCCACAATCCATAGTTGCTTATCATCTAGGCACAAGATTTGAATATTAGGATCAGTATGCGCTACATAGCATTGTTGTTGATGGGACTATTAGCCTCTCCGAGTTATGCCTTAACTCAAGTAGATATTTTTAGTGCTGAAGTTGCGATTAACGCTGAAGACAAACAGCCAGAACAAGTGGCAAGAAATACAGGTATGGAGCAGGTATTGATACGTGCGACTGGCCAAACTGATGTCGCTTCGAATGAGACGATTCAAAAGGCGATGCGCAAGAGTTCGCAGTACATGTCTCAAATGAGTTTTGGCGAAAGCAATGACCAATCAACATTGCGTATGCGTTTTAACGGCGCTCAAATCCGTTCTCTACTGACTCAAGCACAGTTACCTTACTGGCCTGACACGCGTTCAAACATCCTTGTTTGGCTGGTGGAAGAGGACAACTACGACAAGAACATCGTATGGGAACACTCTAACTCACAGTTGGCCGCAGGCTTACAAGCAAACGCAAAAGAGCGTGGCTTGCCTCTAACGCTGCCTGTGGGTGATTTTGACGATATTACCGGTATTGCGACTTCTGATTTGTGGGGCAGCTTTGTTACGCCAATCAGTAAAGCGAGTCAGCGTTATCCTGTTGATGCTGTGTTGGTGATAAAGGCTCAATCTTCAGGTCTACGTTGGGCTCTATACGATCAAAAACCAAGTCAATTGACGAGTTCACCAACATCGCCTGTAAGTGGTTCGCTATCGGGTAACAGCGCTACGACTTCTAAGAAGTTAGTCGACCAAATCAGTAACTACTACGCAGGCAAAAGTGCTGTGACGGTAGCGAGTGAGTCATCAGAATCGATTTTAACGCAGTTTATTAGCCTGAATAATGCTCAGGACTTCTTCCAGTTGGAGAACGCACTTAAGCGTCTAAACTCGGTGGCAAGCCTAGATATCCTCAAGATTCAGAACAACGAAGTCACTTTCCGAATTCACTTATTGTCGACTCAACAAGAGTTTGAGCAAGAAGTAGCAAGTATTCGCCAAGTTGCGAAGGTTGAAGAATCTTACATTGAACCTGAAGTGAGCCCTGAATTTGAAACGCAAGACAACACCATGTCTGTAGGCGATGATTCAGCAGCTGCTACAGCTAACGAAGCGGACTCAAGTGTTCAAGTCATCAAAGGTAGCGAGTTATCAACTGAAGCGGATGTTGAGCTAACGAACACGTCTGACGTAACGCTAGAAGAATCTGACGCTGTAGAACTAACAGCTACTGCACCAGTGCATGCTAAGCCAAGCTTAGTATACGAATGGGTTCGCTAGTGATTGTCTTCTGACATGACCGATTGAAATGAATTTATGAAAAAAGCCCTGCCAGAGCAATCTCGCAGGGCTTTTTGTTTGTTGTCACTTTTTCTATTGGTACTAGAACAGGACAACTTAATCTAGGTTACTGTTCGAACTTAGCTTTCTCTGTCTTTTCTACTTCAGAAAGGCGCTTAAGCTTGATACCCAACTCTTTGGCTCGAAAGCGGGTAAATAAAATATTACCCGCGAAGCCTAAAGTCGTCAGAAGCAGTTCTACAGCAGCTAATAAGCGCTCGCCACCGTCTACATACAAAATAGTTAATGCGTGTAGGAAGTAGAGCATTAAGACAAAGTTCGCCCAAGCATGCGTATAGGGTTTGCCCGCTAAAATCCCCGGTAATGGCAATAAAAGAGGAACAGCCCAAGCAATAGCAAGTGTTACATTACTCAGGTGAGGGTGTGGTGAAAGCGTCATCTGCCAAGCAACCACCCACAGTAAAAGCAACAAGTTGCCCGCTAATGCAAGGTAGCGAAACAGCTTAGTTTTGGGAGACATCGCCTTCTCTGGCATATACATCATTGAGAGATCCCTTTCTGGTTGATGGCGATACGTGCTAAGCGTTTGCCTAGGTTCTGCGCCAACTCAATCTCTTCTTTGCTAAGCGAAGCGCTCTCTCCTGTACTGCTGGCACCGTAAGGTGTGCCACCAGTTTGAGTGGTGTGCAGCGCAGGTTCTGAGTAGGGAATCCCCACGACTAACATGCCATGGTGAAGTAGAGGTAACATCATGCTTTGCTGTGTCGTCTCTTGACCACCATGCAGTGATGAAGAAGAGGTAAAAACACAAGCGGGCTTATCGATAAGATCGCCATTGACCCAAAGTGATGTCGTGCTATCCCAAAAATGCTTCATTGGCCCGGCCATATTGCCAAACCAAACTGGACTGCCCAGCGCCAAACCATCACAAGAGCGTAACTCTTGTAATGTTGCAATAGGATCGGTTGGTTGATAGCGCGAATCAGGCTGCTCCTCTACCGTGTACACGTGGTTCACCGTTCTTAGCATGGCTTCGCAGTTCGGGGTGGATTCAACCCCTCGTGCAATCTGCCTTGCTAGAGCTTGTGTGTTGCCGTGGCGGCTGTAGTAAAGGACAAGAATGTTAATGCTCATATTGGATTACAGAATCTCTAGCACTTGCTCTGGTGGACGACCAATCTTCGCTTTGTTGTTCGCGACAACGACTGGGCGCTCAAACAGTTTTGGATTGGTTGCCATCGCGGCGAAAAGATCTTCATCGGTAACCGAAGCATCACCAAGGTTTGCTTCTTTGTAATCCGCTTCTTTGGTACGCATCATGTCACGAACACTCTCAAAACCAAGCTGAGTGAACAGTACTTTCAGCTGTTCAACTGTTAATGGAGTCTCTAGGTATTTGATTACCTCTGGCTGTACGCCGTTTTCCTGAAGCACTTCTAGAGTTTGACGGCTCTTTGAGCAGCGTGGGTTATGATAAATCACGACAGACATGGTTCTTCCTCATTATTATTTTTGATTTAATTGTTTAGCTGAAGCCACCAGAGGTGACTTCTTTTTTGTGTAACGTTGAGCTTTCTTTTTATTCTGGTAACGAGCTGTTACCAGTAAACATACTATTGTAGCGATAAGAATCGTTCTCTCTGAATCATTAGCTGATCAATTCGAGCGTCGTAGCGTGCTTGTTTTAGGCTTCCTAATTCTGCGATTTGGCTTGCTTGCGTGTAGTACTGAATCGCTTTGTTCCAGTTGGCTTGCAGAGCCAAAATTTCTGCACGAGCAGCCAGTTCTTCGTCGCTATTACCAAGGCTCGTATTGACTTTTGAAAGAAGGTGCCAGCCATTGGTGTCGTTCGGATTATCGTGCGTGTAACGTTGCAATACGCGAACGGCTTCCTGTAGGTCTTCATTTTCAATCATTGCGTTGGCGTAGTTAATGGTCAGAACCGGGTTGTTTGGTTGACGAACCAGTGCTGATTTAAGTTCTTTAATCGCAATCTCAGGCTTTTTCTGTTCAATGTGCAGATCCGAAATAGCATCTAGATAAAACAGGTTGGTTGGGTCGCTGTTAATCAGCTTGTTCAGAATGGGCTCCGCTTTGTCTAATTTTTTAGAATCTAGGTAAACCAGTGCTTGACCATACTCTAATGACGGAACCAAAGCTTTAGGGGCTTTTTTCAGCTGACGCTCAAACCAATCAAGAGCAGCATCATTATTAATGCCAGCATAGCGCGCGACAATGCGGGCTCTTGCTAAGTGGTAGTCCAGCGATGGGGCCAGTTTCAGTGGCGGATAGCTGCGAGCACGAGCGCGTGAATCGGTAATTCGGTCTTCTGGTAGTGGGTGAGTTAGTAGCATTGGCGGTGGTGTGCTCGCATAGCGATATTCATCAGCCAAACGGCCAAAGAAACGTGGCATGGCATTCACATCAAACCCAGCTTTTGCAAGCGTGTTGATACCAAAGCGATCGGCTTCTTTTTCATTACTACGTGTGTAGTTGATTTGGCTTTGCATATTACCCGCAGTCGTTGCCGTTAGGGCTGCAATACCCGCTTCTGGAGCTGCAATCGCTAGCAATACAGAAGCTGCAAGTGCTGCAATGGTTGCAGGAGAACGGCGAGCTTGATCTTCCATACTACGTGCTAAGTGACGTTGGGTAACGTGCGCGATTTCGTGCGCTAATACAGAAGCGAGCTCACTCTCAGATTGCGCGTGTAGGAACAGCCCTGAGTGCAAAGCAACGTAACCACCAAAGAATGCGAAGGCGTTGATGTTGCGATCACGGATCATAAAGAACTGGAAAGGTGTCTTTACATCATTCGCGTTCGCGACCAAACGGTGACCTAACGTATCGATATATAGGTTTAGAACCGGGTCATTAACGATAGGCTGGCTGCTTCTGATGATGCGCATGTAGGCATCACCATAGATAAGTTCTTGGTCAATAGATAGTGTGCCGCCAGCAGCGGTACCGATATCTGGTAGCTCCAAACTGTTGGTATTCGCCAAAGTTGGGGTGCTTAATGTAGCTGCGATGCATAAGCAAGCAATTGAGCGAGCGCGTTTAAACATATTAGTCAGTAATACTCCGTTTCTTCTGACAGTAAGACAAGTGCGATGCAAATTGGTTCTTTATCTGATTTAACCTTTGCCAAGTGCGTGCGCTATCATGAAGGAAGATGAATGAATGATGGCGCGTTTTCAAAAACAGATTACAATACGACCCTTATAATAAGCATCGAGCTCAAGAATGACACCTAATATTCTAGATTTACGCCAAGAGCGCTGTCCAATGGCGCTATTATTAGCCAAGCGTCACAGTGTAAAGTTAGAAGTAGGGCAAACATTGTCAATTTATGTCTCTGACATCAGCTCGATGAAAGATATTGTTACGTTTTTATCTAAGCAAACCTATGTCGTCGTCACTGAGGTTTGTTCTAATTACCACCATCTCCTCGTCACTAAAAAGGAATTGCAGTCAAATGCTTGAAATGGTCAATCGTTGGTATAAACGACGTTTCTCTGATCCCCACGCTGTCAGTTTGGTTGCCATCATTCTATTCGGCTTTATTACCATCTACTTCTTTGGTCACCTTATTGCGCCATTATTAGTGGCCATTGTGTTGGCTTACTTACTTGAGTGGCCTGTTACCCAACTTCAAAGACTTGGTGTTCCAAGAACCCCATCGGTGATGTTGGTGATCATGATGTTCTTTAGCGTGATGTTACTTGCGCTGTTTGGTCTAGTACCAACGATTTGGGAACAAGTAGGTAACCTTATCAATGATATTCCAAGCATGTATGGTGGCTTACAGAAGTTCATCGCAACCATTCCTGAGCGTTACCCTGAATTAGCAAACCTGCAGATCGTTGAATCGATTGTGTCTAACGCGAAAAACAAAGCGCTAGGCTTTGGTGAAAGTGTAGTGAAAGGCTCTTTAGCTTCATTAGTGAGCTTGGCAACGTTAGCGGTTTACCTAATTCTTGTACCACTGCTTATCTTCTTCCTTTTGAAAGACAAAGAAGAGATGATCAGAATGGCAAGTGGTGTTCTACCTAAGAATCGACGTCTAGCGACCAAGGTTTGGGTAGAGATGAATCAACAAATCTCGAACTACATTCGAGGGAAAGTGTTAGAAATTCTAATCGTTGGTGGCGTGAGCTACGTGACCTTTGCGATTCTGGATTTACGTTACTCAGCACTACTGGCTGTCGCGGTCGGTTTCTCGGTTCTAATCCCGTATATCGGTGCTGCGGCTGTGACGGTTCCAGTGGCAATTGTTGGTTTGTTCCAATGGGGACTAGAGCCTCAGTTCTACTGGCTATTAGTCGCTTATGGCATCATTCAAGCTCTAGACGGTAACGTGTTAGTGCCAGTTTTGTTCTCTGAAGCCGTGAACCTGCACCCAGTCGCGATTATTGTTGCGGTATTGGTGTTTGGTGGACTATGGGGGTTCTGGGGCGTGTTCTTTGCAATCCCACTGGCAACGCTAGTGAAAGCGGTTTGGAATGCCTTACCGAGTCATGCATTAGACGATGACCCTGAGCACTCGCATTAATTAGTGTCTTCGTTTAAGCATTAACGAATACCCATTACGAAGAAGGCCGAATCTCACTAAGATTCGGCCTTTTTAATTTGGTGTGTTTCTGAAGTTTATTTGGTCAAAAGCTTTCTGCAACTTAGTGCCTTAACCGAAACAGACTATTAAGCTTCTTGATTGAAGTAATCGAGAACCACTTCGTGGTGAGTCTTAGTCTTGAACTTATTGAAGACGTGTTCAATCTGACCTTCTTCATCAATGAGGAAGCTAATACGGTGCAGACCATCGTATACTTTACCCATGAATTTCTTCTCACCCCAAACGCCAAACTGTTCAGCAACGCTGTGGTCTTCGTCAGACAGCAGTGTGAAGTTTAGAGATTTCTTCGCAACAAAGTTTGGTAGGCGTTTTACTGGGTCAACACTCACACCCAAAACAACCACATTTAGGTCATCAAGCTGTGCTTTGATATCACGCAGGCCTTCCGCTTGCACAATACAACCTGGAGTCATTGCTTTTGGGTAGAAGTAGAAAAGTACTTTTTTACCTTTGAAGTCACCAAGAGATACGATATTGCCATCTTGATCTGGAAGAGAAAAAGCAGGTGCTGGAACTCCAGCCGTTAGCGTATTCATGACATTTCCTTTTTAAAGACTGTTTTTGATAAAGTTGAGCGAGCCTTGGACTGATAGGCTCTGACACAGCGAATTGAATTCTTCTTGTAGCTGCATCAAATTACATTCTGATTGCACAGAAGCGGTAATAGAGATATGGAATTGGTCGTTATCGAGCTGAACCTTGGACTTATTGATGGTTTGCGCGCTAAGCGAGTCGAGGCCGATGTTTCGGTCTGCGAAGAACTGAGTGAACTGCTCGGTTAGGCCGAGTTTGTCGTCTGACTCAACGAAAACTTCTAGCGTGTAGGAGTTCTCAATAACATCATGAGGCGAGGTTCGCTTCATAATCGTAATCAAGTCGTGCTCTTGGCCAAGCAAGGGCAGGGTGGTTTCAACGCGGGTAATGTTATTTGCCTTTCCAGACAGTAGCATGATAAGCGTAAATTCTTCGCCAAACAGAGCGATACGGCTATCAATAATGTTACAGCCTGATTGGGTGACTAAATGAACCACTTGGTTGCATACACCTGGGCGATCAGTGCCCACAGCTGTGATTACTAGATGTTGAGTCATAAAATCACGTCTCTATATATTCCATTGATGCTTGCATGTTAGCACAGTTAGCCTGAGGAATAAGCGTATGGGCGGGGCTTTTTATGAGGCACCTTGCGTCTAATTGGTAACAAATGATAGGAATATTGAGAACGTTAAAAACAGAGATGACAAAGTGAGGCGACAGCTTACTTGTTACTGACATCCAGTGATGCGCTATCCGCTAGATTGAGCGCAGGTTACCCAAATTTCAGGTATAACGCCGTTAGAAGTCGTTTTACCTCAAACATACGACAATATTTACTGCAGATGTTGCCGCTAAGCCACTTTAATGTCTTGTGTTTATTGATTGGCTTACAGTAACATGCAAAAAGAATAAATTAAGGGAGATAGACATGTTTTCAGGAAGTATCGTTGCGCTAGTTACGCCATTTAACGCAGATGGCGAAGTGGATTTCGACAGCCTTAAAAAGTTGGTTGATCACCATGTTGCTGCAGGTAGTGATGGTCTGGTTGCGGTTGGCACAACAGGTGAGTCTTCAACACTCACAATTGAAGAGCATGTCAAAGTCGTCAATAAGATCGTTGAATTTGCTGATGGTCGTATTCCTGTTATCGCTGGTACGGGTGCAAACGCAACTCACGAGTCTGTGCTATTCAGCCGTTTGCTAAATGGTTCTGGCATTGCTGGTTGCTTGAGCGTAACGCCTTACTACAACAAACCGACTCAAGAAGGTTTGTACCAACACTACAAAGCGATTGCTGAAGTAAGTGACGTTCCTCAAATCCTATACAATGTACCGGGTCGTACTGCTGTAGACTTGTTACCAGAGACGGTTGCTCGCCTTGCTGAGATCGAAAACATCGTTGCACTTAAAGATGCGACGGGTGATCTCGACAGAATTGCAATTCACCGTGAACTTTGTGGCGAAGACTTTATCTTACTAAGTGGTGATGACTTAACAGGTCTAGAATTTGTTAAGCGTGGTGGCGATGGCGTGATCTCTGTAACTAACAACGTTGCAGCCGCTGATATGGCAACCATGTTCAAACTGGCGAAAGAAGGTAAGTTTGAAGAAGCAGAAGCGATCAATGAGCGTTTGATGCCTCTACACAAGAATTTGTTCGTTGAGTCTAACCCTATTCCCGTAAAATGGGCGGTTCATAAAATGGGTCTGATTGCTGAAGGTGGCTTACGTCTACCGCTGACTGAACTGTCAGAACCAGCTCAACCTGTTGTTGCTCAAGCAATGACTGAAGCGTGCATTTACTAAAACGTATGAAGTGATGCCGAAGCGAACCTTCGGCATTTAGGAGTATAAATGAAGTATTCTCACCAGCTAGTGATTGGGTCACTGGCTGTTTTCGTTCTTACAGCATGTTCTGGCAGCCCGACTCAACGTCGCCAAGCCAAAGATGATTTCGAATACTTAGAAACACCTGAGTTTTCACAATGGCAGTTGCCTGAAGATGCTCAGCCTCAGTTCTACCCAAATTTTGACATCCCAAGCGGTGAATTCAGTGGTGGTACAGGTCGTGAAGTGGATATTCGTCCACCGCAACAAGTGCTTGAGCTGATCCCTGGAGCTCGTGCTGAGCGTCAAAATGGTGAAGTGACACTATGGCTTCTTCGTGCTGAAGAGGCAGACCGTGTATGGCAAACCGCTGTAGACATGCTAACTCAGCGTGGCATCGGCATCCGTGAGCAATCAGAGAATGAGATTGAGACTGATTGGGTAACTTGGGTTTCTGAAGATGAAGATGTAGAGATTGGCAGCCGCTACTCTATCTCTCGCTTCCAAGCAAACAACCGCCATGGCTTCAAGATTAACCTGATTGATTGGCGTGAAGGCTCTGCAGAGAAGCCAGTAACGGCAACCAATAAAGAGCGTTACAACGCGTTCCTAACCAACCTAGTAATGGCTAAGTACGATGAAAACCTTCGTGCTGAAGCGGCGCTGAAAGCGCAAGAGTTGGTTAAGCGTATTCCGATCTCAATGGGTGCTGACCGTAGTGGTTTCCCTGTGATTATTGCTCGTACTCCATACAATGTATTTTGGCAGCGTCTGCCAAGCTTGTTGCCTGCTATGGGCTTTGAGCTTGAAGAGCGCAACCAGTCTCAAGGTACAGTGAAAGCTAAGTACGCCGCGCCAGATGATGAATTCTGGGAAGAAATTGGCCTACAGCCTATCGACTTAGCGCCAGGCACTTACAACTTCCTATTTGGTGACCTTGGCAACCGTACGTCGATCAACGTAACGGATGCGTCAGGTAAACCAGTAGAAGAAGAGCTGCTTAAATCAATGGTTCCTGTACTCGCGCATATCGCAGACCAAACCAAAGATGACAAAGAAGCGAAAGCTGAGTAGTCGAAATTAAGCCGTTTTAGAGCTGAGTAAAATCAGCTCTGTGATGAGCTAAAGCCAATAAAAAAGAGGACACACTGTGTCCTCTTTTTTTGTATTCGTTATCTGCAATCTGTTGGTCAATAAGGCGAGTTTACCAAAGCAAAAAAGCTAAACGTCTTTGCTGTCTTTGGACTCTTCTTTTTGAGCTTTCTCTTGATTCTGCTTATCTAAGCGATTGAGCTTATCTAAGTCTCGCTCTGTTTTACCACGACCAGTCAGATCCATATTGGCGGTCTGCTTAAGAGCTGCGATGTTACCCACCACAACGCTAACTACGATGATGATGATAACCCAAGGGTTTGTAAGCCACTCCAACATAAGCGCTCCTAATGGCTGATGTTCGCTACGAAGCGCGCATAGATCTCGTCTAGCTGCTCCATAATAATCTCATACCCTAATATTGGCTTAGATTGGAGTTGCTTGCCAAGTAAAGTGGGAGATAACTGTGATAAACATGACTCCGAAACGTTACAATGGCTAATATGCCAAGGTTCTATCGCCACACCACCCAAATCTTGGCTGTAAGGAAAGAAGAACCCAAATTGCGCAGCATGAGCCGATAGCCACTCGTAAAACGCTTGCTGGTGGCCAGTAAGGTATTCCCAAGGTTCTAATTGCAGCTGTATGCCTTCAGGTAAGTGGTTGCGAGCAAAGACATCGAAGTCACAACCCCAATGATGACGACTCGCACCGGGAAGTGCAGACCATCTCAGGATAGCCGATAGCTTTTGCTGTTCAGTCAGTGTTGAAGCATCAAGAGGTTGGCTTTCTGAATCTAATATCGGAGCTTCGCCAGAAAACTTACGGTTCCAAATCAGAGATTGCCTTTCATAGTCGCGAAAGCCACTGGCAATCTCCATTTTAAAACCAGCGAGTTGAGCAGCTTCAATCAAATTGTTCAGATCATCTTTAACCTCACTGTGGACCAAGAAGGTCTTGGTGCCGATCAGGCTAGGCTCTAGATGAGAATCTGATTGTCCGGTAAGCTGCTCTGGTGTCATAACGAGTCTCTCAATAATTAGATGCAATGAATCGCTGATGAAAGACTATTTAGCGAACAGGTTCACTAATGTTCTTTCGTACATGTCAGTTAGCTTTTCTAAATCAGCCACTTTCACACATTCGTTAACCTTGTGAATCGTTGCATTCACAGGGCCTAGCTCAACCACTTGCCCGCCCATGCGTGCGATAAAGCGACCATCAGACGTACCGCCAGTCGTTAGCAATGCTGGTTTCACATCATTGACGTGACCCACTGCATCAACAATAGCATCAAGCAGTGAACCTGCGTCTGTTAAGAACGGGTCGCCATTGAATGTCCACTTGAGGTCGTATTCGAAATCATACTTGTCGAGTGTCGTTGTGATGCGCTCAACGATGATGTCGTTGCTTAACTCGGTGCTAAAACGCAGGTTAAACTGAACATTAAACTCACCAGGGATCACGTTTGACGCGCCTGTACCCGCACTTACATTTGGAATCTGGAAGCTCGTTGGTGGGAAGTAATTATTACCTTTGTCCCACTCAGTTGTTGCCAGCTCATTGATAGCAAGCAGAGAGCTGTGTACTGGGTTGTTTGCTAGGTGAGGGTAGGCCACATGACCTTGTGTTCCTTTAATCGTTAGATCGCCTGTGATAGAGCCACGACGGCCGTTCTTTACAACGTCACCCACAAACTCAGTACTTGATGGTTCACCAACAATACACATGTCGATGTTCTCACCGCGTGCCATCAGTGTTTCAACAACACGTACGGTACCGTTGATGAATGGGCCTTCTTCATCCGATGTGATGAGGAAACCGATTGAACCTGTGTGGTCTGGATGCTCCGCAATGAACTGTTCTACCGCAACAATCATTGAAGCCAGAGAGCCTTTCATGTCTGCTGCGCCGCGGCCATGTAGGAAACCGTCTACGATAGTCGGTTCGAATGGTTTAGTGTTCCACTGCTCAATCGGGCCTGCAGGAACAACATCAGTGTGGCCTGCAAAGGCAAACAGAGGTGCTTCGGTACCACGACGAGCCCAAAAGTTGGTAGTATCTTCAAATACCATTACTTCGATTTCAAAACCGAGTGCTTTTAAGCGATTAATCATCAGTTCTTGGCAGCCCGCGTCTTCAGGGGTTACCGATTGACGGCTAATGAGGTCTTTTGCCAGAGCCAAAGTTGGGCTATCTGTCATCCTTGAATTCCTTGTTTAAATAAAACGTCTAGTCATTAATTTCAGGCGTTGAACAGAGGGAAGTTCAACGCTTTGTTATCTGTTCTAATATCGCTGATTACGCAAAAATAGCAGCGTATTGGTCTGCTTTGAAGCCAATATGAAGCTTGCCATCGACTTTCAAGATAGGACGCTTAATCATTGCTGGTTGTTCAACAAGCAGAGCGACGGCTTTTTCTTCCGTTAATGTGTCTTTTTGCTCTTGAGAAAGTTGGCGATAAGTCGTACCACGTTTGTTTAGCACAAGCTCCCAACCAAGCTCTGAACAGAAGCTTGTTACTAACTCTTCTGTGATGCCTTGTTTGCGATAATCGTGAAATTCGAACTCGATACCTTCAGCTTCGAGCCATTTCTTTGCTTTTTTGATGGTGTCGCAATTTGGGATACCAAACATAGTGATAGTCATTATTCTTCCTTTGGGTGATTTTATTTCATTGTTATGAGTTGAATCCTATCAGGAAGCAGCAATTCAGACAAAATAGAGTGAGGAATATTTCATTGAGCGAAAAAAAACAGTAAGAAAATGTCACTATTGGAGACTTATTGATCAGCCTCAACATGTTGTCAGCGAAAAAAGAAATAATTGAGTTGCACATATATAGGAGGTGTCAATGGAGTTGAGTCCTGTTTTTGCAAGGCGGCTATATTTAGCATTGTTAGTCGAAAGCCTTGATAGGCCAAATGTGCCTAAACTCATCGAAAAAACGGGTTGGCCTCGTCGTACTATTCAAGATGTACTCAAGGCGTTACCGGGGATCGGTATCGAACTTATGTTTGTTCAAGATGGGCGACGTCATAATGATGGTTATTACCAGTTATCCGACTGGGGACCATTTGACAGTCAGTGGGTTCTAGAACGTAAAGGCGATATAGCAACAAGCCTTGGATTTAGTGCATAAGCCAGCGAAAGCTGGCTTTCTTTTGGGCTTCATAAAATCGAAGCATACCGATATGCCGATTTAATTGCTTACTCACACAGGTAGGCTGTGCCGAGCATAGTCACGGAAGTGCTGAAATCTTGAGGTAGGGTAAAGATAACGGTGTCTGCGCCTAGCTCAATGGCATTCGACTTAAGTTCATTCACCGCACCTTGAATCAGGGTGTCATTGGGAAAGAACAAGTAGCTGTACCAGTGGCCTTCGCTACCAGTGACTTCCCCTTTATACTCACACTGCTCGATGTTAATCAGGCCATGGTAATCCATTTGTACCTTGTCCGCTTTACTATGAGGCGTTGATGTGGGTGTGGTACACCCGAGTAACATGCTACTCATAGCCAAAGCGGCTAATTCCTTTTTCATACGTTTACCCTGCTATTGCATCAAATAAATCGCGAAGCCTACCCAGCTTGCAATCAGTAGTAACCACGGCAGTTTATTGGCGTGATTTGATGATGTATCAACACTTGTTTCGTTCGTGTCTTCTTGGTTTTGGTTAGCTTGTTGAGTCTGCTTCTCTTTCTGTACGCGCTTCTTCGCTTTATCGGCTTGGCGGCTGCGTTCTTTTTGCTGTTTCTTATACAGTGCGATGCCTTTCTCGATACCCTGCGCAATCAGTTTAGTTTGTTCTTTGGTTTGAGCTGGCTTTTGAGTCGCTTTGGCTATCTTCAGTGCTTCTTGTTGAGATTCAACAGACGGCGTATTAGTTTTCTTTTTCATACTGAGTTCGATAATTAAAACGGATTGGCTACTAAGATAACGCAAAGCTAGTTAAGTATGAATGATTTGCGTTAAAGTGTTGGTTTGAAAATAAGTGAAAGTGAGATTTGTGCGGTACTCCATAGAACAATACGACAAGCACGGCTTTTTGAAAGCCCCAATCTTGCTCTGGTTAGGTTGGCTGTTTCTTGCGAAAGCCTTGGTCGTTTTCATTGTTGCAGGCGCAAGCCGAGAATCGGGAACCGATATCCTTGAGATAATCTACCCAGACCATCAGATGTTTTATGTTGGAATTGCGTTGAGTGTTCCTAGTTTGCTACTGATGTGGTTATTTGGGCTAAGATCTCCAGATAGAAAGCGCCTTAACAAAGTCGTGTCATGGGGGCGTGGGGTGACCATGATGGCTATCTTGGCACAGGGCTCCCATACGATTTATTTAATCTATTTGGATAACGGATGGTTCCGTTGGTCAAATGGCATCACCTTGTTGTTGCTGCTGTGGTTAGCGCTTTATCTAACCAATAGCCATGCTGCAAGGGATTGCTTTAAAGTGGTTGAGCTCGAAGACTGATTCTCATCAAAACATTTGTCCCATTCACAATTATACTTAGAAGCTAAAACTGGAAGGAATAATCTATGCTTAATGTTTCAAATGAGCAGCCTAACGTTCAAAGTGCTATTTTGCCTGAAGCTGGGCCTTTCGCTCTCTACGTTCAACTTAAAGTGAACGCTAATACTGCTAACGTACTAGCAGAAATTCAAAAGCTTCCGACTCTAATCGACGAGCTAAACCAAACTCAACCAGATGCAAACCTAACGGCGTCGGTTGCGTTCTCAAAAGCTTTTTGGGATAAGTTCGAGCAAGCTGCTCCCTCTGATCTAATTGATTTCCCTGCGCTTGGTGAAGGTGATGTTACAGCACCGAGCACACTGTCTGATGTTTTGATTCACTGTCACTCAAACCGACATGATCTGCACTTCTTCATCCTACGTAAATTGCTATCTGAAGTAGCGTCAGACGTGGAAGTGGTTGATGAAACTTACGGCTACCGCTTCCTAGACTCACGTGACATGACTGATTTCGTTGATGGCACTGAAAACCCGAAAGACGCACAGCGCGCTGAAGTGGCGATTGTACCTGAAGGTGAATTCGCGGGTGGTAGCTACGTGATGGTGCAACGTTTTGTGCATAACCTACCTGCTTGGAACCGATTAAACGTATCGGCACAAGAGAAAGTGGTTGGTCGTACTAAGCCAGATTCTATCGAGCTAGATGATGTTCCAGCGGCGTCTCACGTTGGCCGTGTTGATATCAAAGAAGAAGGCAAGGGCCTTAAAATCGTTCGTCATAGCCTGCCTTACGGCACAGCAACGGGCGACCATGGTTTACTGTTCATTGCTTACTGTAACGTTCGTCATAACTTTGATGCGATGTTAGAGAGCATGTACGGCGTAACCGATGGTAAAACAGACCAACTGCTTCGCTTTACTAAAGCTGTTACTGGTGCTTACTACTTTGCTCCTTCAACTGAGATGTTGAGTGCATTAACGATTAAGTAAGTCGTCTCAAAAAGAATAAACAAAGGGAGCCTCAGGGCTCCTTTTTTATTAAAGCTTTATATGAACTGGTCGATATAAGAGCAATCGTGAATTTATTCATCTTTTTGTAAGTGAAGGTCTATGGCTATAACTGTTAATACCAATGTCTCAGCGCTGGTGGCTCAGAGGAATCTCTCTAATGCCAATAACATGCTGAACCAATCTTTGGAGCGCTTGGCTTCAGGGAGTCGTATTAATAGCGCCAAAGACGATGCTGCAGGTCTACAAATCTCCAACCGTCTAGAGGCGCAGATGAGTGGTATTGATGTCGCTGTTCGCAATGCGAATGATGGTATATCCATTATGCAAACTGCCGAAGGCGCGATGAACGAAACCACTAATATCATGCAACGTATGCGTGACTTGTCACTGCAAGCGAGTAATGGTTCGAACAGTCAGTCGGAAAGAACGGCCATTCAAGAAGAGATTACCGCATTAAACGATGAACTAAATCGTATTGCAGAGACCACTTCATTTGGTGGTAAAAAGCTCCTTAACGGTAGTTTTGGTAGTACCTCATTTCAGATAGGTGGCAGTTCTGGTGAAGCTGTGCAAATTGGCCTGAAAAGCATGCGTACCGATGACATCAACATGGGCGGTTTTAGTTATATCGCAAATGGCATGGCCAATGACTCGTGGGAAGTGAAATCCAACCAGAATGATATGACGATGTCGTTTACCGACCGTTTTGGTCAGCCTCAAGAGATCACTATTAATGCTAAAGCGGGTGATGACATTGAAGAGTTGGCGACTTACATCAATGGTCAAACGGATCTTGTTTCGGCTTCGGTTAATGATGATGGGCAACTTCAGATCTACATGTCTGGTGAAGATACCGCAGGCACGATTTCTTTCTCAGGTTCGTTAGCCAGTGAGCTTTCGATGTCGGCGGGTTATTACGAATCAGTCGATGACATCAATGTGACCGATGTGGGTGGTGCGCAACGTGCTGTTTCTATTTTAGACACTGCCATGAAGTATGTGGACAGTCATCGTTCTGAATTAGGCGCAATGCAAAACCGCTTTGATCATGCGATTAATAATCTCGAAAATGTTCATGAGAACTTGGCGACATCAAACAGCAGAATCAAAGATACTGATTACGCCAAAGAAACCACTCAAATGCTTAAGCAACAAATTTTGCAGCAGGTGAGCACCACAATACTGGCTCAAGCAAAGCAGGCGCCGAACCTTGCCTTAACCCTATTAGGCTAATAAATTACCTCAAATCTTATAAAGGTGTTTCAACTTAATCAGTCCATTTGGTTAATTAAAATACAAATTATCGCTCGACCGACTTCTCGGCAACTTTAGCGTTTTTCTCATCTTTTTTTGATAATTTTACTGCCAGTCACGCTTTCTTCTCCTTTATCGCTATTTCTTTAATTTTGTTGTTTTTTTCCTAAAGGTTTCGCCAGTCACGCCGTTATTAAAAGTAACTTAGAGATAACTACTTGGTTTTCCGAGACGTCGGAAACCGCTATACCGGAAAATCAATTGGAGAAGTCACCATGGCAGTGAATGTAAATACAAACGTTTCAGCGATGACAGCGCAACGTTACCTAAACAACGCAAACAGCGCACAACAAACATCAATGGAGCGTCTAGCTTCAGGTTCTAAAATCAACAGCGCAAAAGATGACGCTGCAGGCCTACAAATCTCTAACCGTTTGAACGTTCAGAGTCGTGGTCTTGATGTTGCTGTACGTAACGCGAACGACGGTATCTCTATTGCACAAACTGCTGAAGGTGCAATGAATGAGACAACGAACATCCTGCAACGTATGCGTGATTTGTCTCTACAATCTTCAAACGGCTCAAACTCAAAATCTGAGCGTGTAGCGATTCAAGAAGAAGTAACAGCACTGAACGACGAACTAAACCGTATCGCGGAAACGACGTCTTTTGGTGGTAACAAACTGCTTAACGGTACTCACGGTACTAAATCATTCCAAATCGGTGCAGACAACGGTGAAGCGGTAATGCTTCAACTGAAAGACATGCGCTCTGATAACGCTCAGATGGGTGGTAAGAGCTACCAAACAGAGAACGCGAAAGACAAAGACTGGAACGTTCAAGCGGGCTCTAACGACCTAAAACTGTCGTTCACTGATAACTTTGGTCAAGCACAAGAGATCGACATCAGCGCAAAAGCGGGTGACGATATCGAAGAGCTAGCGACTTACATCAACGGTCAACAAGACTCTGTTAAAGCGTCTGTTACTGAAGATGGCAAGCTGCAAATGTTCACAGGCAACAACAAAGTGAGCGGCGATGTGTCTTTCTCTGGCGGTCTTGCTGGTGAGCTAGGTATTCAAGCGGCTAAAGACGTAACGGTTGATACTATCGATGTAACATCTGTTGGCGGCGCACAAGAGTCTGTAGCAGTCATCGATGCGGCACTTAAGTACGTAGACAGCCACCGTGCTGAGCTAGGTGCTTTCCAAAACCGTTTCGACCACGCAATCAGCAACTTAGACAACATTAACGAAAACGTTAATGCATCTAAGAGCCGTATTAAAGATACCGACTTCGCGAAAGAAACGACTCAGATGACTAAGTCTCAGATCCTTTCTCAAGCTTCAAGCTCGATTCTTGCTCAAGCGAAGCAAGCACCGAACTCGGCACTTAGCCTACTAGGTTAATCGATTGAAAAGCCACGTTGACCAATAGTGTTGACGCAAGGCTTCCACAAATTAGCTCGTGGTGAGAGATGAGCGCTAAACAGACCCAGCTTCGGCTGGGTTTTTTATTGCCTGTAATTTGGCGAAGTAGAGAATTTAGGGCAGTGGTAAAGGCCAAAAGCGAGATTCCCTATCACGTTCGTTCCTCACTGTAGGGAATGACGGTGATAGGGAGATGCTGATCCCATTGCTTTGTAGAATAAGTACGGTTGGTTTGAGTAAGTAACAGCTCAATTAGAATAAAGGCTTTTATCGTCATTCCAGAACCGAGTATAACGAGGTATCAGGAATCTCGCTTTTAAAGAGAGGTTGGTATTCCAGGTTTATTTTTCGTATTCGCGAAGTTTTTATAAGTTAGTTGAGCGCTATCCGTCATCCCAGAATCGAGTCGAGCGAGATATCAGAGATCTGTTGTCTGCTTGAAGTCATAACGCGTGATTTAACATGCGGGATCTGTGCCTAGAATGGCGTTTAACTTGGTTCAATAACAAAGTAGGGTGGTTAGTTGGCAATCAAGGATTGGGATTGCTGTGGCTTATTGAGGAGTTGTCTACAATGAGGTGAAGAGTGGTAGTTAGAACTGTTGTTTAAGGAACTTGAGCAATATAGCAGGCACAAAAAACGCCACCCTTAGGTAGCGTTTTAATTAAAGCAGTTAAGTAATCGAAATTACTTAGTTACTTTAAGAACTGGAGTTTCGCCAACAGTTACAGAACCAGAAAGCTTGTTCAGCTCCTTGATTTCGTCCATGTTAGAGATAACAACTGGAGTAAGCGTAGATTTCGCTTTCTCTTCTAGAAGCGCTAGGTCGAAAGTGATGATAGTGTCACCAGCTTTAACAGATTGACCTTCTTCAGCTACGCGAGTGAAGCCTTCGCCTTTAAGTTCAACAGTATCGATACCGAAGTGAACGAAAAGCTCAACACCGTCGTCAGACTCGATAGAGAATGCGTGGTTAGTTTCGAAGATCTTACCGATAGTACCGTTAACTGGAGCTACCATTTTGTCGCCAGCTGGTTTGATCGCGATGCCGTCACCAACGATTTTCTCAGCGAAAACTACATCTGGCACATCTTCGATGTTTACGATTTCACCAGAAAGAGGTGCGATGATTTCGATTGCACCAGCATCAGCGCTGTCATCAGATACAAGCTTTTTCAGTTTGTCAAACAGACCCATTGTGTCATGCTCCTAACGTTTAGTTTTATTCTGTAGAATATACTATACCAATCTAACAAATTAGACGACTATTTTTAGCCGTCTAACGTTATTAAGCGATTGGCGATTACTGAGTTTTCTCAGCGATGAACTTTTCTACGCAAGCTTCAATTTCAGCCGCTGTTGGTAGAGATAGTGCTTCGTCAGCCATAGCTTTAACTTCAGCGAAGTTAGAGTTACGGATTACTTTCTTAACTTTAGGGATAGAGATACCGCTCATAGAGAACTCATCTAGACCCATACCAAGAAGAAGTAGCGTTGCACGCTCATCACCAGCAAGCTCACCACACATACCAGTCCACTTACCTTCAGCGTGTGATGCGTCGATCACTTGCTTGATTACTGTAAGAACAGCAGGAGATAGTGGGTTGTATAGGTGAGAAATCATTTCGTTACCACGGTCTACCGCAAGAGTGTATTGCGTTAGGTCGTTAGTACCGATAGAGAAGAAAGATACTTCTTTCGCTAGGTGGTGTGCGATTGCAGCAGCTGCTGGAGTCTCAACCATTACGCCGATTTCGATTTCTTCATCGAAAGCTAGGCCTTCAGCGCGAAGTTCAACTTTGTACTCTTCGATTGCTTTTTTCAGTTCACGGATCTCTTCAACAGAAATGATCATTGGGAACATGATACGTAGTTTACCGTGTGCAGATGCACGTAGGATACCACGTAGTTGGTCACGTAGGATTTCACGACGATCCAAGCTGATACGTACTGCACGCCAGCCTAGGAAAGGGTTCATCTCTTGTGGAAGGTCCATGTATGGTAGGTCTTTGTCGCCACCGATATCCATAGTACGGATAATCACTGACTCGCCTTCCATTGCTTCGGCTACTTCTTTGTAAGCAACGTATTGCTCTTCTTCAGTAGGAAGCGCGTCACGGTCCATAAACAGGAATTCAGTACGGTACAGACCAACGCCTTCACCGCCGTTACGCAGGATACCGTCACAGTCTTTTACTGTACCGATGTTGCCGCAAACTTCTACACGGTGACCGTCTAGAGTTTCAGCATGCAAATCTTTTAGTTTTGCTAGTTCAGCCGCTTCTGCTTCGAAATCTGCTTTGATTTTCTTAGCTTCTGCTAGTTCAGCTTCAGAAGGGTTGATGATGATCTTGTTGTTCATCGCGTCTAGCACAAGCATGTCGCCGTTCTTAACTTGCTTAGTGATATCGTTAGTACCAACGATAGCTGGAAGCTCAAGAGAACGTGCCATGATTGAAGTATGAGATGTACGACCGCCGATGTCACAAGCGAAACCAAGAACGTAGTCTAGGTTGATTTGTGCAGTTTCTGATGGCGTTAGGTCGTAAGCAACTAGGATAACTTCTTCATTGATGTCTGCTAGAGAAACAATGTTGATGCCTAGTGCATTTTTAACGAAACGAGTACCGATATCACGGATATCAGTTGCACGTTCTTTTAGGTACTCATCATCAAGAGACTCTAGTGCAACAGCTTGCTCTTCGATCACAGTGTGGATCGCGTTGTCTGCGTGCATCTTGTCTTTCTTGATGAGTGCTAAAATCTCTTCTTCTAGCTCTTCATCTTCAAGCAGCATGATGTGGCCTTCAAAGATTGCTTCTTTTTCTTCGCCAAAAGTTTCAAGTGCTTTTTGCTTAACAACTTCAAGTTGTTGAGAAGATTTGTTACGAGCGTCAAAGAAACGCTGTACTTCTGCTTCAACTTGGTCGTCAGAGATAGATTGAGTGTTTAGGACAATTTCATCTTCTTGAAGTAGTAGTGCTTTACCGAAAGCAATACCAGGAGATGCTAGGATGCCTGAAATCATAGCCTTACCTTAGTTGTTCAACTGTAAACGGGAGAGTGTGTGACTTTAAGTCGTCGACTAATGTCGCGCTTATTCCTATCTATTTCGAACAAAGCCACTTTGCTGTGCAAAATGGCTTTGAAAGAAGGAGACCGTATTAGTGTAGTTGATCCATAAGAGCAACTAGGTGGTCTACTGCTTGCTGAGCTTGAGGACCTTCAGCTGAAATAGTAACGTTAGTACCTTTTACTAGGCCTAAAGTTTGTAGTTTGAACAGGCTTTTCGCGCTAGCGCTTTTGCCGTTAGAAGTCACTGTGATGTCAGCGTCGAAAGATTTTGCTTCTTTAACGAACTGTGCAGCTGGACGAGTGTGAAGACCGTTTTCTGCTGTGATTTCTACTTGCTTCTCGTACATTTTATATACCCCAATTAATTTATTTTTTGTAAGTTTGTAACCAGATTAGCTTAACTGCTTTAGCCCAAATGCGCTAGAGGCTAGTACGCCATGTTCGTGTTAGAACTTAGACTGGTTATAAATTTTTATCCAGCCATGGTCGTCTTTTGTTGAGTACTCATGACTTTCAGAATTTGTTTATTGCTTCTTTTATTTTGAAGCGAAAAATAAAACAGACCCGATATTACCAAAGGTGGGGCAGGGATCAACAAAAAAGCCCCTAAACGGGGCTTTTTTGGACGAAAAATTGATTTGACCACATATTATTGTTGGTTCTCTTTTTCCGTAAAGATGCCAGCAAATAGGGCTGTACTTAGGTAACGTTCACCAGAGCTTGGTAGTACCGTTACAATAGTTTTTCCTGCAAATTCAGGGAGTTCTGCGATTCTGTTAGCGGCTACTACAGCTGCACCAGATGAGATACCAGCAAGGATACCTTCTTCTTTCATTAGGCGTTGAGCCATCTCAATCGCTTCTTCAGAAGTTACCGATTCTACGCGGTCAATAATTTCTAAATCTAGGTTTCCAGGGATAAAACCTGCACCGATACCTTGAATTTTGTGCGGAGCTGGCTTGATTTCTTCACCTGCAAGCGCTTGTGCAATAACTGGAGACTCAGCCGGCTCAACCGCGACTGAAGTAATCGCTTTGCCTTTTTCACCTTTAATGTAACGACTTGTACCAGTGATAGTACCGCCCGTACCAACACCCGCTACAAACACGTCGATTTCGCCGTCTGTTGCTTCCCAAATTTCAGGACCAGTCGTCTGCTCGTGAATCTGTGGGTTAGCTGGGTTGTTGAACTGTTGAAGTAGTAGGTACTTGTCTGGGTCTGAAGCAACAATCTCTTCTGCTTTAGCAATCGCGCCGTTCATGCCTTTTGGTGCTTCAGTTAGCACTAGGTTTGCGCCAAGCGCTTTAAGCAGCTTACGACGTTCTAGGCTCATTGACTCAGGCATAGTTAGCGTTAGCTTGTAACCGCGCGCTGCGGCTACGAATGCAAGAGCAACACCAGTGTTACCACTAGTAGGTTCAACAAGCTCGATACCTGGCTTCAGCGTACCTGCTTTTTCCGCTTCCCAGATCATGTTTGAACCGATACGGCACTTAACACTGAAGCTTGGGTTACGAGCTTCGATCTTAGCTAGGACGTTACCTTTGCTTACTTTGTTAAGGCGGACTAGAGGTGTGTTACCAATCGTTAGGGTGTTGTCTTCGTAGATCTTGCTCATGCGATATTCCTTCATTTAATGACAGAACTAAACGTAGTATATCAATCACTTTACCGTCTAGTGTCTTTCGATGTTTGTTCAGCTTGAATTTAGATTAAACAAGTTGAAAAAAAGGTAAAAGGATTAAAAAGTTATATCATATAGATATGTAGCAGAATTGACGCCTATCTTTATTGAAATCAGAACTTCAAAAAGATAGGCGAAACTAGGAAGTATAGGCAGGGTTAGAGACGAGAACTTATAGACGTGAGCGTAGAGCTTGGTCTTTAAACTCAGCAACCCACATTGCTGTCGCGCCACAAACGGCAACGGGCATCACAATCAGGTTTAAAATTGGAATAGTAGTGAACACAGAAACAAGCGCGCCAAAGCTGTAGCTCTTACCTTGTTTTTGTTTCAAATTGTTTCTCATGTCATCGAACTTGATTTTATGATTATCGAATGGGTAATCGGCGTATTGAATTGCTAACATCCATGCTGTGAAGATGAACCATAAAAACGGTGCAACGGTTTGTCCTAGTGCTGGAATTAACAAAAGTAGGAATAAACCGATCGCTTTTGGCAGAACGTAGACAAGTTTGCGCCATTCTCTCGCTAATATACGTGGGGTATCTTTGAGAACATCAAGTAAACCATCGTCATTGACTTTTTTACCGCTCAGCAACTCTTCCACTTTTTCTGCGAGTAAACCGTTGAACGGTGCGGCAATGAAGTTAGCGAGCGTACTAAAGAAATACGAGAACGTGGCCAAGACGGTTAAGACAAGTAACGGCCATAAAATGTATGACAACCAAGACAAGAAGCTTGGCAATGCACCAATCCAACCTTCAATCCAAGTGTTTAGATTGGAGAAGATATAAAACAAGGCACCACCAACAAGCAACACGTTAGCGATCAAAGGAAGTAGTACAAACTTGCGAATGCTCGGTGATAAAGCGATTTTTATTCCGAAAATAAAATAGCCAAAGCCTGAGCGTGGAACAGATTCAATAGTCATATTTAAATTAGGTCACATGTGAATTTGATTAAATAGCAAACATGTCTAGTGTACTCGACCGAAATTAAGAAAAAAAGCGTGGCGAAAATCACACCATGTAAGGAACTAATTGTATTAAGTTGTTCTAAAACAGTGGCTACTTTTGATAGAGTAGTGAGATTGGCCAAATTAACCCAACTTAGTGACAGCGTCTTTATCGCTAGTTGACTAAGAAAGCTGAGAGCGAAAAATGCAGGAATTGCGATTTGTACTCATTATTGTTGGCGCACTAGCTATCGCCGCATTATTGTTCCACGGTCTGTGGACGAGTAAAAAAGAAGGGAAAGCAAAGTTTGGTGATAAGCCGCTTGGTAAGCTTGATAACGATAGCTTAGATGAAGCAGAAACTATCCCAAATCGTTCATTCGCCCCAGAAGATGATTTTGAGATAATCCGAAAAGAACGTAAAGAACCGGATTTTGCTGTTTCGCCATCTGCGACTGATCCTCTGATCGATTCAGATCCACTTACAGCGCCACAAATGAAAGAAGCTCACGAAGACGACATCGAATTGAATGATCTTCCTTCTTTCAGTGTTGAAGACCCAATCAAGGTTGAAAGTGAGCCGGAAGAGCTTGAAGAAGAGAAGGTTGTTGAGCCTGAAGTTCCAAGCTTTGAGTTGACCGACGAACAAAAAGAAAACCATGCAGGCTTTAAAGAGCAGTACGGTTCGTTTGAAGAAACTTCTGAGACGGTTGATGATCCACTTGTTCCAAACGAAACGTTCACTCAAAGTGAGCCTGTTGTTGCGAAAGCAGTCGTTACTCCACAAAGCGCGCCTGTTGAAGAAGCGAAACCAGATGAAGAACTTGGCTTAGAAGTTATCGTTCTTAATGTTCACTGTGCTGGAGAGATCCCATTCGTGGGCTCTGAGCTTTTCCGCAGCATGGAGAACAACGGTTTAACTTATGGTGAGATGTCTATCTACCACTGCTTTGCACAGTCGAGTGACGAACCAAAAGTTATTTTCAGCGTAGCGAACATGATGCAGCCAGGCACTCTAGAACATGATGACCCAGCTGACTTCACGACTAAAGGTATTTCGTTCTTTATGACGTTGCCTTGTTACGGTCAAGCTGATCAAAACTTCAATGTGATGCTGAGTGCGGCGCAGAAAATTGCTGATGATATGGGCGGAAACGTATTGGATGAGTCGCGTAACTTAATGACACCAAACCGTTTATCTGACTACCGCAAGCAAATCAGAGACTTTATGACGGCATCGAATGCCTAGCCGTATTGTTTAGCCTTGTAAATAATCTATATTTATAGAAAAGGGCTCCTAAGGGAGCCCTTTTTGATATTTCAATCACGACAGAGAATGATATGAAAGAATCGATTCAAGTTACCTTAGAGCAGTTAAGAGAAACTCTGCATTATCACGCCGTTCGTTATTACGTAGAAGATAGCCCTGAGATCCCTGATGTCGAGTACGATCGATTAATGCAGCAATTGCTAAAGATCGAAGAAGAGAACCCAGAGCTTGTGACGGTGGATTCACCAAGTCAGCGTGTTGGCGGTCAGCCTTTAGATGGCTTCACGCAAGTGACTCACGAAATCCCAATGCTTTCTCTAGACAATGCATTCTCTGACGAAGACTTAGATGCGTTTAATAAGCGTATGTCGGATAGAGCACCAACCGCGAACCTTAAAACTTTCTGTTGTGAGCCTAAGCTTGATGGCCTTGCTGTGAGCTTGCTCTATGTGAATGGCACCTTAGTTCAAGCTGCGACTCGTGGTGATGGCGCGACTGGCGAAAACATCACAGAAAACGTACGTACGATCAGTTCGATTCCACTTAAGTTACAAGGCGAAGGCTGGCCTGAGCGTATCGAAGTTCGTGGTGAAGTGTTCATGCCAAAAGCAGGCTTCGATAAATTAAATGAGATGGCGTTGAAGAAAGGCGAAAAAGTCTTTGTTAACCCACGTAATGCCGCAGCAGGTAGCCTACGCCAACTTGATTCGCGCATTACAGCGAAACGTCCGCTGGCTTTCTATGCCTACAGTGTTGGTGTTGTAGAGGGCGCCGAGCTTTCTAATAGCCACTATCAACGCTTCTTACAGCTGAAAGGCTGGGGTTTACCTATGTGTCCTGAGACTAAGCAGCTTAGCTCACTTGAGGACGTAAAGGCTTATTATCAAGATATCATGACTCGTCGCGATGCTCTGGCTTATGAAATTGATGGTGTGGTTATCAAAGTCGACGATATTGCCGCACAAGAAGTGCTTGGCTTTGTTGCTAGAGCTCCTCGCTGGGCGATTGCTTACAAATTCCCAGCGCAGGAAGAGATCACTCTGCTTAACGATGTTGAGTTCCAGGTAGGCCGTACGGGCGCTATTACGCCTGTTGCTAAACTGGAACCTATCTTTGTTGGTGGTGTGACGGTGAGTAATGCGACGCTACATAACGCTGATGAGATTGCTCGTTTAGGTGTGAAGGTAGGCGATAGCGTTATTATTCGTCGAGCTGGTGATGTCATTCCACAGATCGTCGCGGTTGTACAAGATCGTCGTCCTGAGACTGCGAAAGACATTGTTTTCCCTGATGCTTGCCCTGTGTGTAGTTCTGCCGTTGAGCGTGTTGAAGGTGAAGCGGTAGCGCGTTGTACTGGCGGTTTGGTGTGTCAGGCTCAGCGTAAAGAAGCGCTTAAGCACTTTGTTTCTAGAAAGGCGCTAGACGTTGATGGACTGGGCGTGAAAGTAATTGAGCAACTTGTGGACCGTGAAATGGTAGAAACGCCTGCTGACTTATTTAAGCTCAGTGCTGGCGTGATTACTGTCCTTGACCGAATGGGGCCTAAATCAGCACAAAACGTCGTGAGTGCGCTGAATAAAGCCAAAGACACGACATTAGCGCGTTTCCTCTATTCGCTCGGTATTCGTGAAGTCGGTGAAGCGACAGCGATGAACCTAGCACAACACTTTAAGACGCTGGAACTGGTTCAGGCAGCCACTCATGAACAGTTAGTAGAAGTGTCAGATATTGGTGATATCGTTGCTAGCCACATCACCACCTTCTTCTCACAAGAGAAAAACAGAGCGGTTGTCGATCAGTTGATAGAGCTTGGTGTGCATTGGCCTGTAATCGAAGAAGTTGCAGATGATCAAGAATTGCCATTAGAAGGTAAGGTGGTTGTGTTAACGGGGTCATTGTCTCAGCTAGGACGCACTGAAGCGAAAGCGGCGTTACAAGCATTAGGTGCGAAAGTGACGGGTAGCGTATCGAAGAAAACTGATATCTTATTTGCTGGTGAAGCTGCGGGTTCTAAACTAACTAAAGCACAAGATTTAGGAATCGAAATAAGAACCGAAGAAGATCTAATTGCCCTTATATCGTAAGTAAATTCAGATAAAAAAAGCTCAAAGGCACTCCTTTCAAAGGAGTGCCTTTTTTGTGTTTGTTTTAAATTCGCAATCTTTTTGTTTGTTGAGAATTTTGTGCCTATACGAAGTCTCAAATCAGGACAGTGATGGTGCTCAACATTAATGAAATGCTGTTCTAGTTGTACTTAAAATGCGAGTCATATCTATTTTTATAAAAGGTGTTTTTGTTTAAGTTTTTGTTTTTATTTGGAATTAACATTTTGGGTTGTGAGGTTTTCATTTTATCGATCTGGATCACTAAGTACCTACTAAATTTGCACCAACTCATATTTTTTTAGATGAAAATTAAGTTCTCATTGATCTTTTTGAGTGCGAAGTTAGTCTTAATGCCATGGATGCACGATGTGTATACCCAGAAAGGAAATAGAGAATTCAGCGTTAAGGGTTCTCAAACAAGAAAAGGTATTTCTCTCTACGGCGGCCAACTTTAGGCGGGGAATATTCAAACAGCTATATCCATTTTTAGGAGTTTTATTCCATGGAAAACAAATTTTTTAAAGTATCTGCGATTACAGCAGCAATGGTAGGTGCGCTTTCTGCTGCCCCAGCTATGGCTGAAGATCCTATCGGCCCTGAGTATGCAAGTCAGGCATCAGAGTTCTTCGCTGAGTCGACAATTAGCGGTAACCTAAACTTTTTCATGCGTGCTCGTGACCGAGCTGGTAAAGATGCAAACGGTAACGATACAGCAAAAACTGCTAACTTAGACCACGGCTCTATTTTTGCTAATTTAGGCTTCCACTCTGGTTATGTAGCGGACGTTGTTGGTGTTGACGCTGTTGTATACAGCACATTTGATATGTGGCAAGAAGCTGGCAAATGGGGTGGTGGTCACGAGATGAACTTCTTCCAATGTGATTCAGTTTATTCTACAGACTGTTGGGAAGATGGGCGCGGCGATAACACTGACAATGGTGTTTCATTTGCAAAAGCAGCAATGAAGTTTAAGTTTGGCGAGAATGTAAATGCTCAGCTTGGTTACTTCCAACCTTCTGTACCAAGCTCATTAGGTGTTAACTGGTCATTCGCTCCTGGAACATACCGCGGTGGTGAAGTTGGAGCTAGTTTTGGTGATCTTTCTCTTGGTCTTGTTGTGGCCGATAACTATAAAGCACCTTGGTTCAAAGAAACTTACGAATTCCAAGACGGTGCTGGTAATGATGCTGGTGAAGTATACTCAATAGGTGCTCGCTATGCGTTAGATAACGGTATTTCTTTTGACGTTGGTTACGGTGCTCTGACAGATGGTGATCGTAAGAACTTCCATGTTAAAGTTAAGGGTACAACGGATGGTGGCCTATACTGGTCTCCTCAATTGTACGTAGTCGACGATGACAACCAATTTGATAGTACAGCATTCCAAACTGCGTTATTGACATCTATGTCTATGGGTCAATACAGCTTCCGTGCAGAAGCAACATACACAGTTGCTGATTCTGAAGATACTCGTGGCAATGTTGGTAATATGTCATATCGCTTAACAGAGGCTTATGGTGGCTCTAATGGCGCTTATGATATTTGGTGGAACAACCGATCTGACTTTAACCACGATGGCGAATATGCGTTCTTCCTATCATCATCTCGTGACTTCTCTGATATTGGTGGTACAGGCTTCAGTGCTGGTGTAAGTGGTGCTTATGGCGCGGGTGCGAAAGCAGACGGCTACGATGAACTAGTAGAGTATGCATATAGTTTCTTCGCGAACTACGCGATTCAAGCTGGTGCACTGAAAGATGCTAACATTAGCTTCTACTACACTAACTATTACAATGACACTAACGCAAATGATTGGGCTGTTTACTCTAACGGATTCAATGATGAGACCGATTTCAAACTAGCACTAACAATTCCTTTTGGAGTTAAGTAAGTTAGATAAGAAATAGAAAAGCTGGGCATTTGCCCGGCTTTTTTGCTTTTAGGAGATATTTATGAAACGTATTATTCCAATTACATTAATGGTTTGTAGCTTAGCTGCATGTACTTCTTCACCGAAAACAGCGTCTGAGTTTTGGTATGGTCAGGGGGAGCGTTTTGGATCTCGTGGCTACGTGATAGATAATGACTCATTGGCTGATATTAAAGAAAAGGTGGAGTTTGATGAACCTGCGTATCTTGCTGGTTATGAAAAAGGAAAACTAGAGTTTTGTAATCCCTATAAAGCGTTTGAAAAAGGTATAAAAGGAACACGGTACACAGATCAATGTGCCGATATGCCTCAGGAGGTGATGATCAAAGCTGAGTGGCAAAGAGGTTGGGACGCATTTATTGGTGCTGATTTCTATAAGTTTAGGTAGGCTTAGAAACGATTAACTTAAACCTACCCATTGTCATTATTGATGTGTGCCGCCATATGCTTTGCACAGTTCACGGGGCAGTTGCTTTATCGCTCCGTCACTGAATGTGCACTGAACACCTGCACCAAATACTTTTCCTGCATTGTTTTGTGCAATAGAGACTGGAGCTGAAAAAATAAATACTGAAGCTAGTACTAAAGTTAAAATTTTCATGTTTGTCATCCTTTATACTTACCAAAAAATAAAATAAACAGCATTTAAACGCCATGCTTAATACTCAATTATGTATACGGTTGATGAAAGGTCAAAGTTATATAAAAATTTTCAATAAAAAATAACAATAGTTAATTTAAATATATCAATCAGTAACTTATTGATTTTTTGTTGTGATAAGTACCTATAAAAGCATGTTATTTACATTATTTAAGGTAAAACAGTTATAAGTGGCAGACTTTATTTTCTTAAATTATATTTATTATGCATTGAGGTGTTCTAGGTGTACTATTTGCTAGCACCTCAAAGGTAATTAATGCCGAAGATATATCAGCTTATTAGAGTAATATCATGAACATAAGTGAAGCCGCTAAACTTACTAATCTATCAACGAAGTCTATTCGTCTTTATGAAGACAAAGGGGTTATCACTGCCCCTTTACGCTCGGAAAATGGCTATAGAAGCTACGAGAAGAAGCAGATTAAAGAACTTGGTATAGTTGCGAAAGCGAGAAGTGCGGGTTTTTCACTCGATGAGTGCCGTGCACTTGTTGAATTAGCTGACAATCCTTGTCGCGAAAGTGCCGACGTTAAAGCAAAAGCGCTGAGTAAATTGGAAGAAGTAAACCAAAAAATTGAAGATCTTTTGGCAATTCAGAAAACATTGAAAGAGTGGGTTGAACAATGTCCAGGTGACTCAAATAGCCATTGCCCGATCATTGACTCACTTGTAGAGAAAAAGCCATAAGTGGGTTACTTATGGCTTTAATAAGGAATGCTTGAGTTACTCTTTAGGAGTAATCGTTAATACTATGCCATCTACAGCAGTGACGATTACCTCTGTGCCTGCTTCTAAGTCTTGGGCAGTAACAGCTGACCACGTAGTATCACCTAGACGGATACGGCACTTGCCTTTTTGAATGTCAGTATCGATTCGAGCTGTTTGACCTACCAGTTGCTTTTCTCTTTGGTTTAACTCTCGCCCTGCATCCGATTGCTTGTCATTTGAGAGTTGTCTTCTCCACCACAACCAAGTCGTGATCAATGAGAAGCTTGCAAAGGACAGCCATTGCATCTGCCAACCAATTGGTAGAGCACCCAAAAGTGCACCGACCAACATGGCAGATATGCCTATCCATAAAAAGTAACCAGCGGTTCCAACCAGTTCAAGTGCAAGCAGTGCTAGACCAAATGCTAGCCAGTGCCAGTGGTTTACTTGTTCTAGTAATTCGACCATAAGTTAGTCCTTACTACCTTTGTCATTCTTATGCGCAAACATCTCTGCAATACCTGCTACAGAACCCATTAGGCCTGTTGCTTCAAGCGGTAGCATGATGATCTTACCGTTTTCTGCTTGGCCAATTGATTTCAGTGCGTCAGTGTAGCCTTGTGCAATAAAGTAGTTTACGGCTTGCATATCACCTTGAGCAATCGCCGTTGATACCATTTCCGTTGCTTTCGCTTCTGCTTCTGCAGCACGTTCACGAGCTTCTGCTTGAAGTATTGCGGCTTGCTTTTCACCTTCCGCTTTCAGGATCTCTGACTGCTTGTGACCTTCCGCTTTTAGGATCTCTGCTTGTCTTACGCCTTCGGCCTCTAGAATATCAGCACGTTTGTTTCGTTCTGCCTTCATTTGAGCATTCATCGCAGCGGTAAGATCGGCTGGTGGTTGCACGTCTTTAATTTCAATACGCGTAACTTTTACACCCCAAGGATTAGTTGCTTCATCGACGATGTTCAGCAGTTTGGTATTGATCATGTCACGCTGGCTGAGCATTTCATCCAGTTCCATAGAACCCAATACAGTACGGATATTGGTGAGGGTTAAGTTACGAATCGCGTGCTCAAGGTCGTTCACTTCATAGGCCGCTTTAGGGGCATCGATAACCTGAACAAAACACACCGCATCAATAACTACGTTCGCGTTGTCTTTAGAGATGACCTCTTGAGCTGGTATGTCGAGAACACGCTCCATCATGCTGATGCGTTGTCCAACTTTATCAATAAACGGAATGATCAAGTTTAAACCCGGTCTTAGGGTATGCGTGTAGCGACCGAAGCGTTCTACCGTCCAGTTATTGCCTTGCGGAACGGTTTTTACTCCGGCGAAAATAAATAACAGTGCGACGACGGTAAAGACGCCAATAGTAATCAATGTATCAATAGCCATACAAAATCCTTTGCAAGTTTAAGTTTTTGATAGTTCATTATTGATACTGGCTCATATTTAAAATCGGAGCAAATTTATAAACGAAAAATGGGCCATAAAACCTTGATTTTATGACCCATTTTACTTTGCGTTATGCGATAAGATTGCTGAGGTTTCTATCATTTATCAGGGTGATTTTTCCTCAGTACTTATCAACTTGTTAGCGTTCGAATTAGTAAAGCAGAGAGTACAATTGGCGGCGGTATTTGCTCGCAACTGCATTACCTTGTCCAAGTGCGCTTAAGATATCCATGAATTCTTTTTTCATATCACCATCGAGGGTATTGAGGTCTTTTGCCAAGAATGACCATAGAAGATCCATTGCTTCTTCGCTGCGATTCACTTGGTGGTATTGAAGTGCTAGGTCTGAGGCTGTTTTAGCATCGCTTGGATTTTGCTGTAGCGTTGTTTCTAGCGCTTGAATTTCAGGGCTGTCTGCTGCTTGTTTGTGCAGTTCGAGTTTAGCGACTAAGCCTTTGTAGTAGTTGTCTTGATATTCTAGAGGGATAGTCGACAGTTGAGTTTCAGCTAGATCAAACTGTTGCGTTTCTAGTAAACATTCTGCGATCGCCAGTTTTACCTCGCCTTTGCCCGTCAGTTCTATTGGCAATTGTTGCATTGCCGCGAGCGCTTGTGCGTGCTCGCCTGTTTGCATTTGTTCGAGAGCCTGACGCAGTGCGAGTTCGTCTTGGCTAGGAAGATGTTTTCCTAACATTTCAACAATCGCTTCGATGTTTTGTGGACCACCCAAACCATCGACAGGCTGACCGTTAACAAACAGTGCAATAGTAGGGAGTGCTTGTACGCCAAATTGGCTAGCTATTGCCTGCTCTTGTTCACAATTCAACAGAGCTAAAGTAAAAGCGCCGTTGTATTGCTGAGTTAATGTTTGCAGTTCAGGAATGACTTGGGCGCTCTCTTGGCTCATTGGTGCCCAAAATTGGATGAGTACAGGGGTCTGCATCGAACCTTCTAATACTTGACGAAAGTTCTGCTCATTAAGTTCAACAATATGCGGAGATTGCATTTACGTTCCTTGAGGTTTGTTTATGGATACGTTGCAAATATGGGGGGATAAGTCGGTAACTTCAAGATCTAACTGGAGTATCTCAGATAAAAAGAGACAAAAATAAAAAAACGCTATGCTTCGATGTTGGTAGGATGTTTATCTCTACATAGAAGGCATAGCGTAATCATTGAGGTGGTCAGTGAGGTATTGCGTGAGATACTCAAAACAGAATAAACAACGTAATAGCCAGACCCACACCTACCCAATTAAGGCGGTTTAAAGTCATGAGATTTCCAGAGTAGAACCATCAATTGGGAATAACTGATGGGATAGGATAATCATGACATCTTATTGTTACGGAAAAATTACATCGTTACATTAAAGTTTGCGACTGTGCATTCAAAGTTAGCAATTTATGCTGCTTTTCTCAAAATAGGGTCTAGCAAGCGACTCGGTAGAATTCTTTTCAGTACCGCGAACACCTTAGTAGGTGTCGTCACTCGATATCTTAGCTTTGGTTTCTCTGCGGTGAGTGCGTGATAAACTGGCTCAACACAACTTTCAGGCGGAAGAACAAAAGCGTTATTCGATGACTCTTTTTCGAGTCGGTCTTTTTGTTGTTGATAAGCTTCTTGATGAGCGCTGCCAGCAATGGTGATCCATTTATTGAAGGCTTTCAGAGCATTATTTCTAAATTGGGTTTCTATTGGACCTGGCTGCAATAACGAGATATGAATATCACTACCATGCAGTTCTAGACGTAAGGTATCTGTCCAGCCTTCTAGCGCGAACTTTGAAGCGTTGTAAGCACCACGATATTTCATGGCCGCAAAGCCTAATACGGAACTGTTTTGTACGATTCGACCTTCGCCGCGTTCGCGCATGTGCGGAAGTATCTGACAAACAAGATGATGCCAGCCAAAGAAGTTGGTTTCGAATTGCTCCCTGAGCCCCTGGGTCGGTAAGTCTTCTAGCGCGCCTGCTTGACCGTAAGCGCCGTTATTGAATAACCCATACAATCCGTTAGGTGCGAGTGCAATGGCAAGCTTGGCGCCATTCTCGATACTTTCTTGGTTGGAAAGATCTAATTGAATACAAGTGAGGCCTTCATCTTGAAGGCGTTGAACATCTTGTGGGTCACGGCAAGATGCGATGACATGAAAGCCGCGTTTTTGAAGTGCATGAGCACATGTATAGCCAATGCCTGTTGAGCAACCAGTGATAAGAATCGACTTGTTCACACTTAATCCTTTATTAGAGTCTCTATCGCTTTAGAGTAAAGAATTAGTCTTGATGTTGTAACAAGTTTTTTAGTGCCGGTTCGATTCTTGAGTAACTAAAGATAAATCCCATTTCAGTGAGCTTCTTTGGTTTGGAACGAATGCTGTCAAAGAGCAGACAAGAAGATTCACCCATCAGAAGCGACATTGCCCATTTAGGAGTGAATAAGAAATGAGGTCGACGCAGTTGCTTGGCGAGTGTGCTGCTGAACAGTTTGTTGGTGACAGGGTGCGGGGCACACATATTAAATTCCCCTTGAGCGTGAGGCATCGACAATAAGTGGTTGATGGCTCTCACCATGTCCAGCATGTGAATCCAAGGCATGTATTGCTCGCCTGAACCTAGCGGTCCACCAACTCCGAGTTTGTACGGCATAAGCATCTTTTTGAGCGCACCGCCATTTTCACCAAGTACAATACCTGTTCGCAGTAGTATCACGCGTGTGCTTTCTGATTGTGCTCTCTTGGCTATCTCTTCCCAATGAGCGCAAACTTTGTGAGGAAAGCTTTCATCTTCTACTTGTAGTGATTCGTCAAACGGATGTTGCTGTTGATCACCATAGTAACCTACAGCCGAACCGCTAATGAAAGCCTCCGGTGGGTTGCTACTGGCATGAATTAACTCGACCAGTTTTTCGGTAATGTGCCAGCGGCTGTTACAGATCCTCTCTTTTTGCTCCGTACTCCAACGCTTGTCAGCGATAGGTTCGCCAGCAAGATTGACCACTACATCGAAGTCATTGAGATCGCTCAGTCCATCAAGAGATTGAATGTAATGAAGGTTGTTCTGGTTGAGGTGATTTAGGTTTTGCTTCGCTTTTTCAGGACTCCGCGTCATCAATGTCACGTCGTCAGTGTTCCAACTTTTGACCAATTCAGAGCCAATAAATCCCGTACCACCCGTTAACAATATCTTCATACCAATCTCCCTATTAAACATAATTATAGACATGGCTTGTTTTTAATCGCCAATCAATACGAAAAAATCACTATAACGATCAGTTGGTTTCAATCGTGTGATACCCAAATTACGCCGTATCAATTTACGAAAGAATGAAATTAAATTCATCAAGTTAGGATGTATACCGCTATCACACTTATGGACTTTACTCGGATATGTTACCAACTGCGTAATATTTGTCACATAAGGAATGATAAGGATTTGCCATGATTATTAGTAATTAATAACCAGATACAATTTCAATGACTAGGAGTTGCGATGACGGCAGTGCTTGCTTTATTTCGAGCCATGTTAGGTAGTCTAAGGGATCTCTTGCCGATCGTGGCGGTGATTGCTTTCTTCCAGCTTGCTGTTTTGCAAGAGCCACTCCCTCATCTTTTGTCTATTCTAACTGGCTTAGTGCTGGTGGTTTTTGGACTGACTTTTTTTATCTTTGGCCTTGAAATGGGTCTGTTCCCAATTGGCGAGTCGATGGCTCAAGCTTTTGCTCGCAAGGGGAGCGTGTTTTGGTTATTGACCTTCGCTTTTTGTTTAGGCTTTGGTACCACCATTGCCGAACCCGCGTTAACCGCAGTGGCTGCTGAAGCAGCAGAAGTTGCAGCTGAAGGTGGTGTTATTCCCAACTCTTTAGATGAAAGGGAACAATATGCCGATGGCCTGCGCTTCACCGTGGCGTTATCGGTCGGTATTGCCATTCTATTAGGCGTACTTCGGATCTTAAAAGGTTGGCCAATTCAGTACATGATCATCGGTGGTTATATTGGAGTTGTGGTGCTCACTGCATTTGCCCCGGAAAACATTATTGGGATTGCGTACGACTCTGGCGGTGTCACAACATCGACGATCACCGTTCCGTTAGTGACCGCATTAGGGGTGGGTTTAGCCTCGGCGATTAAAGGACGAAATCCTATGATTGATGGCTTTGGATTGATCGCGTTTGCTTCACTTCTGCCGATGATGTTTGTCATGGTGTACGGGATGGTGGTGACATGATCAGTGTGCAGCAATTTATCGACACCTTTCTAGGCACTGTGATGGATGTGATTCCGATTGCGGTGATCATCTTTGGTTTTCAGTTGGCGGTATTGCGTAAGCCCGTCAATAATCTAGCCAAAGTGCTCATCGGTTTTTTTTACGTCATCCTAGGTTTATCTCTATTTTTGATGGGGTTGGAACTCGCGTTGTTTCCTTTGGGGGAGACGATGGCAATGCAGCTCACCGAACCCAGCTTTTTGACGGAGTTTAAGATCAGTTCTGGTCTTTCATTAGCTTGGTTTGATTATTACTGGGTCTATCTTTTCGCGTTTTGTATTGGTTTCAGCACCACGATAGCCGAGCCTTCTTTGATCGCTGTGGCGATTAAGGCAAACCAAGTTTCCGGTGGCAGTATCAGCGTCAATGGGCTGAGGATCGCCGTGGCATTGGGGGTTGCTATCGGTATCTCACTGGGTAGTTACCGTATCGTTGCGGGTGACCCGATCCACTACTACATCATTTTTGGTTATGTCGTCGTGGTCATTCAAACCTTTTACGCCCCCAAACTCATTATTCCATTGGCTTACGACTCGGGCGGTGTTACCACATCAACGGTGACAGTCCCTTTAGTGACAGCGCTAGGGCTTGGGCTCGCTTCAACTGTACCTGGACGAAATCCTGTAATTGATGGCTTTGGCTTAATTGCCTTTGCCAGCTTATTTCCGATTATTTCAGTGATGGGCTATGCCCAAATAACGCAATGGTTAAACCGTTTACACACCTCTAAGGAGAGCAAAGATGCGCTTTAAACTTATCTTAGCGTTTGTAGAAGAGAGCAAGACCGACACTGTGCTCGATGCCGCGCGTGATGCGGGCGCGACTGGAGCAACGGTGATTAACAACGCCAGAGGGCAAGGCTTAAACCAAAAAACCACCTTTTTTGGCTTAACGTTAGAGGTGCAAAAAGATGTGTTGCTGTTTGTCGTCGAAGAGCATTTGGCGAGACATATTTTAGAAACCATCGGTGAAGTCGGAGAGTTCGACCAAGAGTCAGGACAAGGTATTGCAGTACAGATAGATGTGGAAGATGCAGTAGGCGTTGCGCACCAAGTTGAGACGTTAACAAAGGTTGTGGAGGATGAGCTATGAGTACCAGTGAAAAGATCCGAGTAGGCGATGTCATGGCCAATACGTATGTGATTATCGATGGGCTAACTACGGTGTTAGAAGCGATAGAGATGGCTAAGAAGCACAAAGTGAAGGCAATCATTGTCGATAAACGCCACGAAGATGATGAATACGGCATCGTATTGATGAATGATATAGCAAAGAAAGTGTTGGCTAAAAATCGATCTCCGAAGCGAACCAATGTTTATGAAATCATGACCAAGCCAGCGCTAAGCGTGTCTGCTGAGATGAACGTAAAGTATTGCGCTCGCCTGTTTGAACGCTTTGGTATCAGTCGCGCGCCAGTAGTTCGTGATAACAAAATAGTCGGTATGGTTAGTTACAATAATATCGTGATCAACGGTATGGCGAGAGATGACGTGTAGCATTTAGATACGTACAATAGGCTCATAAATTTTATGGAGAAGTACGTGTGAAATTATTTTTTGCTTCAGACCTACACGGTTCGCTGCCAGCAACAGAAAAGGTATTAGAACTCTACCAAGCGTCTGGTGCTCAATATTTAGTGCTATTGGGTGACATTCTGAATCATGGGCCAAGAAATCCGATTCCAGAAGGATACAACCCACCGGCGGTTGCAGAGAAGTTGAATGCGTTTTCTCAAGAGATCATCGCCGTTCGTGGTAACTGCGACAGTGAAGTGGATCAAATGCTGTTGTCTTTTCCAATGATGATGGATTACTCGTGGGTGCTATTAGAATCAGGTCAACGTATCTTCCTAACGCATGGTCATTTGTACAATACCAATAAACGCCCTGCGCTGAAGGCGGGCGATATCATTGCACACGGTCATACCCATATTCCTGTCGCTGAATACCAAGATGACATCTTTATCTTTAATCCTAGTTCGGTGACATTCCCACGAGAGGGACACGCGGCGAGCTATGGCATCTATGAAAACAATACCTTCAAAGTCATTAGCCTTGAAGGTGATGTTCTCGTGAGTGGTCAGCTTTAAATCATTAGATCGGCTGTGAAAGGCTTATTTTGAGTCTACGTGGCCGAGGTCTCTGTCTGGAGCAATGATGTTTCGTACTCTTTGCTTCAGAACTTTAGCATCAGGAAAGCCGCCATCTGCTTTTCTTTCCCAAATCTGTATTCCATTGCAAAAGATCTCGAATCGTCCGCCCGTATCAGGGTGTAGACTGACTTGTTCTATCTCCTCACTAAAGGTGTGCAGCAATTCTTGGCACAACCAGCTTGAGCGAAGCATCCAATTGCATTGACGGCAATAGTGTATGGTGATTGTTGCTTTTACTGCTGCTTCTTTCGATGGCGCCAAATTTGGTTGTTCCGTATTCATGGTTAATCCTTAAAATGCTACATCCGTAATTTGATACCAACGGCTAACAAAAAAGGGGCATCATGCCCCTTTCTATTGGTTTACCGTTTCATGGTATTCAGCTATTCATAAACAGTAAATAGCGATCCTATCTTAGTTTGAAAACAATACGGTTGAACCGTGATTTAAGCTAGTCAGTAGCAGTGCCTTCGGGTTAACGATGTCTATGCGGCGGCTTTGCTCTGAGTCCATCTTAATGACTTGGGTGATAAGCTCTAGCTGTTCTTCTGAAAAATCTTGACGCTGAGCCGAAGTCACATCTTTAAACTCCGTTGGCGAAACCAGTAAGTAGTTGTCGTTAATATCCCACTGACCCGTCTCAGAGATGTTGATGACATTTGCAGGCTCAGTTTGATTTCCGTAAAGTCTAACCACTGACATTCTCAGATAGGTACCATTTGGTAGGTATTTCGCATTCGATGACAGTTCAACTCTACGTAGCGGGCCGATTGAATCAGCTTGCTTGTTATCGCTAATTAGTGTCACCAGTTTTGACTGCCATTCATGCTGAGTGAGCAAGCGCTCTACTTTTACATCGCTGCCCCAATATAACCAACCACTCAAAAATGCAGATAGGACCAGTAAAATAATCGATACTTTTAATTTCATGTTACTGACCACCGTTACAAATGTCGTTTACATCCGACTGGTTTGCGTAAATTCTTAGGGTTACATTTTCGCTCGAGTAATCTTGCGAGTGAATGTAGTTGAGGGCAAGGTTATTGGCTTGTCCACCTGTTGCGATCACTTCGGTCGGCTTTAGCATGCCAGTATGATTTGTGTTGTAACGTAATACACACTTCTCTATCGCTGGCAACCAACTGCTGAGGTCTGGGTGATTAACCGGTGATTGAACCTTTACGCCATCCACTTCAGCCAATATTTTGAACTCGGGCTCTACCGGGTTGGTATACGTTAAAACGAGAACCGGCATGATGAAAGCGGCAAGCAGTAGCCCAAATGTTAGCCATTTATTGGTGCTTTTAGCCGGAGCCACAACAGGAGCATTTGCTGGTTCTACAGCCACCTTGGTCTCTTGAACTCTTGCAATTGGCTCAGGTTCAACCGTTTCAGTTATCGATTCTTCAGTCGCTATAGGCGTTGCAAACGTTAGGATAGGTTCCACGTCATTTTCTGTAATTTCAGCGGCTACTGGCTGATCATTTGATGACAATGGGGTAGAACGTTCAACGGTCGCAATAAATTGGTAACCGCGCTTAGGTACTGTCTTTACGAATTCAGGAGATTTGGTTGAGTCTTTGAGCATTTTTCTCAGAGTCGATACGGCTTGCGTTAAGCTTGAGTCATCCACCTCAAAGCCTTGGTCTCGCCAAACGTACTCATGCAATTCATTGCGAGTAATAACTTCATTGGGTCTTTCTGATAGCATCAGGAGAATGCGGCTTTCATTGCTACCAAGACGTACGACTTCACCGTCGCTCATTTGATCAACGAGTGAATTGCTGTTTGGGTCGAATACGAACCGCTGTGCGAGAATAAACTTTGTGCCGATATTGCTCATTGAATTCTTCTATTTTGGATTGTTTTGGGGCTAAATAGACAAATCTCAGGTGAAGTTCCGTTAATTCTTCACCAAATCATCGTTTCTTTTATGTTCTTTTATATTTATCAGGCTCAAGGATAATAAAAACAAATAAGAAAAACAGTGTTTTTATGATTTTTGACCTTGAATTTACATTTGTCATCCTCATGTTAATGAACAGAAGAGTGGCATCAAGTGTTACGCCCCTATGATTATTCAACATAAAGTATAGATGTTTTGGAGTAAAAATGAGCGAAACGGCAACGCAAAATAAAGAGACTCGTGGCTTTCAATCTGAAGTAAAACAACTACTTCATCTAATGATTCACTCACTGTATTCAAATAAAGAAATCTTTCTACGTGAGCTTATCTCTAACGCCTCTGACGCGGCTGATAAGCTTCGTTTTCAAGCTCTATCGAACGGTGACCTTTACCAAGGTGATGCAGAGCTAGGTGTAAAACTTTCATTCAACGCTGAAGCAAACACCTTAACGATTTCTGATAACGGTATCGGCATGAGCCGCGACAACGTTATTGAGCATTTAGGTACGATTGCTAAGTCAGGCACTGCAGACTTTTTCTCAAAGCTGTCTGAAGACCAAAGCAAAGATTCTCAACTGATTGGTCAATTTGGTGTGGGTTTCTATTCTGCATTTATCGTTGCAGACGCGGTAACGGTTCGCACACGTGCAGCTGGCCTGCCGAACAATGAAGCTGTTCAGTGGCACTCTGCCGGCGAAGGCGATTACACAATCGAAGACATCACTAAAGAGTCTCGTGGTACTGACATCATTCTTCATATGCGCGAAGACGGTAAAGAGTTCTTAAATGAGTGGCGTCTGCGTGAAGTGATCGGTAAATATTCTGACCACATCGGAATTCCTGTTTCTATCTTCACAGCTGTGAAAGATGACGAAGGTAAAGACACCGAAGAGAAGCATTGGGAGCAGATAAATAAGGCGCAAGCGCTTTGGACTCGTAACAAGTCTGATATCGAGAAAGAAGAGTACCAAGAGTTTTACAAGCACGTATCTCACGACTTTGCTGATCCACTAACCTGGAGCCACAACAAAGTTGAAGGTAAGAATGACTACACAAGCCTGCTTTACATCCCAGCGAAAGCACCTTGGGACATGATGAACCGAGACCACAAGAGCGGCTTGAAGCTTTATGTGCAGCGTGTATTTATTATGGATGATGCTGAACAGTTCATGCCATCTTACATGCGTTTTGTTCGCGGCTTGATTGACTCAAACGATCTGCCATTGAACGTGTCTCGTGAAATCCTGCAAGATAACAAGGTAACTCAGTCTCTTCGTGGCGCATGTACTAAGCGTGTACTGACTATGCTTGAGCGCATGGCGAAGAATGACAATGATAAGTACCTAGAGTTTTGGAAAGAGTTCGGCCTAGTCTTGAAAGAAGGCCCGGCTGAAGACATGGTGAACAAAGAGAAGATCGCTGGTCTACTTCGTTTCTCGTCAACGGAAGTGGATTCTGCAGAACAAACCATCAGCCTAGAATCTTACGTTGAGCGCATGAAAGAAGGCCAAGATAAGATTTACTACCTGACAGCAGATAGCTACGCTGCCGCTAAGAACAGCCCACACTTGGAGCAGTTCAAAGCTAAAGGTATTGAAGTGGTTCTAATGTACGATCGTATTGATGAATACGTAATGAACTACCTGACTGACTTCGACGGTAAACAGTTCCAATCGATCACTAAAGCGGGCTTAGACCTAAGCAAGTTTGAAGGTGAAGAAGAGAAAGAGAAGCAAAAAGAGACAGAAGAAGAATTCAAGTCTGTTGTAGAGCGCACTCAATCTTACCTAGGTGGTCGTGTTAAAGAAGTTCGCACAACATTCAAGTTAGTAACAACACCGGCTGTTGTTGTGACTGACGACTTCGAAATGGGTACGCAAATGGCGAAGCTTCTTGAAGCTGCGGGTCAAGCGGCACCTGAAGTGAAGTACATCTTCGAGATCAACCCTGAGCACGCTCTGGTTAAACAGATGGCAGACGAAGCAGACGAGCAAGCGTTCGGCCGTTGGGTAGAGTTACTCCTTGGCCAGGCTATGTTAGCTGAAAAAGGCTCAATGGAAGATCCGTCACAATTTTTGGGTGCAATCAACGAGCTACTGACAAAGCGTTAGTCTTTCGACTCTAGGTTAAGCCAACAATTGTAATAAAAAGCTCGCAAATGCGGGCTTTTTTTATGAACGTCGTTGAAAATTGACCTAACGTGGTCAACGTCACCGTTATCGTCACAACAAATGTTGCCGATGCATTCTTTAGTCGTAAATTCAGCCAAATTGAATATTAATGTGATAGAATGCTCGACCTAATCAGCTGGAGCTAGGAAGCTGCCATCTCCAGTTGTATGATTTTTAAACGTTATACCGAAACTTACCGTTTTGCTTCTGTTTACAGTTGTGCTTAGCCTCAGTTGTTACCTAACCTCTCTTGTTTGACCTAAATTAAACCAGAAAGGCGGGATAGTGAGCTTCGGTATAAATCATAATTTTTATAAGAGGATTAAACATGCGCATCATTCTTCTAGGTGCTCCTGGCGCGGGTAAAGGTACTCAAGCTAACTTCATCATGAACAAATTTGGTATCCCTCAAATTTCAACTGGTGACATGCTACGTGCTGCTATCAAAGCGGGTACTGAGCTTGGTAAGCAAGCAAAATCAGTAATCGACGCTGGTCAGCTAGTTTCTGATGAAATTATCCTTGGTCTTATCAAAGAGCGTATTGCTCAAGATGACTGTGAAAAAGGTTTCCTACTAGACGGTTTCCCACGCACAATCCCACAAGCTGATGGCCTAAAAGAAATGGGCATCGCTGTTGATTACGTTGTTGAATTCGACGTAGCTGACGATGTGATTGTTGAGCGTATGGCTGGTCGTCGTGCTCACCTTCCTTCTGGTCGTACATACCATAATGTGTACAACCCACCTAAAGAAGAAGGTAAAGATGACGTAACTGGTGAAGACCTAGTTGTACGTGATGACGACAAAGAAGAAACAGTTCGTGCACGTTTAGGCGTATACCACGATCAAACAGCTCCGCTAATCTCTTACTACGGTAAAGAAGCAGAAGCAGGTAACACTCAGTACCTTAAGTTTGACGGTACTAAGCAAGTTGCTGAAGTTAGTGCAGAACTTGAGAAAGCACTAGCATAATTGGCTAACAGCCAGTTTTAGAATTTGATATATTGGAAGCGACCTTAAAGGTCGCTTTTTTTGTTTCAATTTTTAGTCATATACCAATCTAGATAAATCGATTGTGCATAATTTCCGCGCTACGGCTTAGATTCGCGCGGCTAACGATCAAGGTGATGTTGCGATAACTCAGGTTAAGAACGACTATTCTTAAATTTAGTTGCGTAACAATGATCTTAAACTTATGCAGATTAGTATATTACGTTCCAGAAAATCACACATTGGTCTCAGGTAGCTATGGAAAATAATAAAAAGCAGGGCGTTTTACTGGTTAACCTAGGAACACCAGATACCGCGACTCCAGCTGGCGTTCGCCGATTTTTAAGTGAATTCTTACACGATAAACGAGTGGTAAACTTAACACGCTGGCTTTGGTGTCCTATTTTACATGGGGTGATTCTACCGATTCGAGCACCTAAAGTGGCTAAGCTTTATCAGTCTGTTTGGATGGACGAAGGCTCACCATTGCTTGTTTATTCGCAGAGACAAGCTGAAAAGCTACAAACAAAATTACAGATGCCGGTTGCATTGGGAATGACTTATGGCAACCCAAGCCTTAAAACCGGCGTTGAGCAATTAATGGAGCAGGGCGTTGAAGACATCATCGTATTGCCTTTATACCCTCAATACTCGGGCACAACGACAGCGGCCGTTTCTGATGGCTTAACTAAAGCCTTCAAACAAATGCCTGTTATCCCGAGCTATCGCTTTATTCGAGATTATTACTCTCACCCTAGTTATGCGAAAGCACTGGCTGAAAGTGTTCGTAGCCATTGGGAAGAAAATGGCAAAGGCGATCACTTGGTGTGTTCATTCCACGGCATCCCTAAAAGGTTAGCCGATGAAGGCGATATCTATCCTCAACATTGTGAAGCGACGACCAAATTGCTTGCTGCGGAGTTAGGGTTATCCTCGGAAGACATCACCATGACATACCAATCTCGATTTGGCCGCGAGGAGTGGTTGAAGCCTTATACCGACGAAACGCTTGAAACGCTTCCAAGCAAAGGCATCAAGAAGATCGATATTATGGCGCCCGCATTCTCAGTGGATTGTTTAGAAACGTTAGAAGAGATTTCAGATCAGTGTAAAGAGACGTTCATTGATGCTGGTGGTTCTGACTTTAGCTACATTATGTGTCTCAATGACAGAGACTCACACATCGATATGATGGCTGAACTAGTGGCACTTCATCGCTAACGATATGTCGATTGAATAGATGATAAAAAGGGCTGCTCATTGAGCAGCCCTTTTTGATCTCGATGTTTCTTCTTGAAATAGAGCTAGCTATTAAGCAACCGAAGTTTCTGCTTTTGGTTCTGCTTCAAGCGTCATGTTGGTTTCTACGCCATGCATCCATGATACAAGTTTGCCAGCACAAAGAAGCAGTAAGACGCCACTGATTGTCGCTGTAATTGCGATACCACCGAAGATAGACATCGCGCCAAGCTCACCTACGTGAGAACCCACAAGGCCAGCTACGTAGTTTGCGACAGCATTGAAACCAAACCATGTACCCATCATTAACGATGCTAGACGAAGCGGAGCTAACTTAGTGACCAACGACAGGCCAATAGGAGATAGACAAAGCTCGCCAAGGGTATGGAAGAAGAAAGCACCGACTAGCCACAGCATTGATGTTTTCACTGTTAGATCGCCACCTTGCTCCATTACTGCGCCCATCATGCACACAAAGCCTAGAGCTAGGAAGAACAAAGCCATTGCAAATTTCACAGGAGAGTTTGGTTCGCGCTTACCAAGCTTGACCCAAAATGCCGCAATGATAGGTGCGAGGGTGATGATGAAGAATGGGTTAAGAGATTGGAACCATGCTGCTGGGACTTCAAAACCACCAATCATACGATCAGTATATTGCTGAGTGTAGATGTTCATCAGACCACCAGCTTGTTCAAAACCAGCCCAGAAAACAATTACGAACAGACCCATAATCAGAATAACTTTTAGTCTGTCGAACTCTTCTTTAGTCAGTGGTGTTTTCTCTTTCGATTTATTTAGCTCTTTCGCTCGTGCAGCTGCAGGTACTGAGCCAATATTGCCTAACCATGATTGAGCCATCGTCAACTGCATAACTAAGCTAATAACCATACCGATACCAGCGGCTAGGAAGCCAGCTTTCCAACCGAATGAGTCGACTGCAGCGCCTGAAATTAAGCCACCCAGTAGCGCGCCTAAGTTGATGCCCATGTAGAAAATGGTGAAAGCGCCGTCACGTCGGTTGTCGCCTTCTTGGTATAGGTCGCCAACCATGGTCGAGATGTTTGGTTTAAACATACCGTTACCACTGATAAGCAGTGCTAAACCTAGATAAAGAGCATTTACTTGGTCTAAGCCAATCGCGCCGTTAGGAAGGGCGAGCGTAAATTGACCTAATGCCATTAATACACCGCCTACTAGGATCGATTTACGTTGTCCTAAGTAGTTATCGGCAAGCCAGCCGCCGATTAATGGCGTGATATAGACTAAGCCTGTGTAGATACCATAAAGATCGAGGGCATCTTTTGTTGACCAACCAAGACCACCATTGATAGTGGTATCGGTAAGAAATAAAACAAGAATTGCACGCATTGCATAGTAGGAGAAACGTTCCCATAGCTCGGTGCTAAAGAGTAGAAATAGGCCTCTAGGGTGGCCAAATATGTTGTGATTGCTTGGCATAAGTTTTACTAATTTTAGGTATTAAAAGATTTTATAGTCACTTATGTATACAGAGCGGAATAACCATCTGCAATAGCCGTCTTTTATGGTCACGATAACTTATTTTTTATAAGTTTATGAAAATATGGGATTTTATTGGAAATGTTGCCCAGATAATGCGTGCTGCAAACTAATTTTCCAGTTTTGAGTTGAGCGCATAATGTTCTTTTTAAAAGAATTATCGAATGCTAATGATTGAATTCATTGACTTGTTGGATAGTTTTTAAAAATAAATAGTACGATATTCTTTATGTGTGCAGCATACATAGGCTTACAACAATGCGACTTTTTATCTGTAAATGTTCCCTGTACAATGCTTAACCACTTTTTGTCCCTATGGCTTTTTGTTGATAAGTTGGTCTGTTACGCATAATTTATTGCTTATCAGGATTCATTTTATTAACGGTGATTAACCGTTTTAGGCTTGTGGTAATATGTCCCAAAATAGAAAATGGCTAGTAAAATGAAACGTTGGTATTTACTTTATTGTAAGCGCGGTGATCAGAAGCGTGCTCAACAACACTTAGAGAATCAGGGGGTAGAGTGCTTTTATCCTCAAATCGATGTCAAGAAGGTCGTTAGAGGGAAAGAGAAGCAGGTCAAAGAACCGCTATTCCCATCTTACATCTTTGTACGCTTTGATTACGAACAAGGTCCAAGTTTTACTACTGTTCGTTCAACGCGTGGTGTCGTCGATTTTATTAAGTTTGGCGCAAGGCCACACGAGGTCCAAGGAGACTTGGTGTTTGAACTCAAAGAGTTTGAGAAGTGCTGCAGTAACGAAGTTGGAGATTGTTGTATTGAGTTTGAGTCTGGGCAAGTCGTGAAAATTAAGAGCGGTCAGTTTGCTGGTATTGAGGCTATCTATCATCAAAAAGATGGTGAGGCACGCTCTATCATGTTAGTTAAGATGATCAGTCAACTGGTGCCCGTCAGTATCGAGAACGAGGCGCTTCAAGCTCACGCATAACTGCAATAATAAAAATAAGGCTTAATAAAAAAGGCGCATTGTGCGCCTTTTTAGTGTTTAGCATTTATTCAAAAGATATCTTTTAGTAAGAGTCGTTGTGAACGGCTTGTACTGCACGGCCTGATGGGTCGACACAGTTTTTGAATGACTCATCCCACTCAATCGCTTTCGCTGATGAACAAGCAACTGAAGGACCACCAGGTACACATTCTGCCGCTGATTCTAGAGGGAATAGCTCCTCAAAGATTTCACGGTAAGCATAACCTTCTTTGGTTGTTGGCGTGTTGTAAGGGAAACGGAACTTAGCAGCTTCCATTTGTTGATCCGTTACTTTTGCTTCAGCCGTGGCTTTTAATGTGTCAATCCAGTCGTAGCCAACACCATCAGAGAACTGCTCTTTTTGACGCCATGCGATTGAATCTGGTAGGTAGTCTTCAAAACATTCACGCAGGATGTGTTTTTCCATTTTACCGTTACCACACATCTTGTCTTCAGGGTTCAGACGCATTGCGACATCGATGAACTCTTTATCCAAGAATGGTACACGGCCTTCAACACCCCATGCCGCTAGCGATTTGTTGGCACGAGCACAGTCGAACATGCTTAGAGCAAGTAGCTTACGTACTGTCTCTTCATGGAACTCTTTCGCGTTTGGCGCTTTATGGAAGTACAGGTAACCACCAAAGATCTCATCGGCACCTTCACCAGACAGTACCATCTTGATGCCCATTGCCTTGATCTTACGAGCAAGCAAGTACATCGGCGTTGATGCACGAATCGTTGTTACATCGTAAGTCTCGATGTGGTAGATAACATCACGGATGGCATCTAAGCCTTCCTGAATGGTGTAAGTCATCTCGTGGTGTACGGTACCAATCTTATCTGCAACTTCACGAGCAGCGATAAGATCTGGTGCGCCTTCAAGGCCAACAGCGAATGAGTGCAGTTGTGGCCACCAAGCTTCAGATTGCTCATCGTCTTCGATGCGCATTGCTGCAAAGCGTTTAGCGACTGCTGAAGTAATTGATGAATCAAGGCCTCCTGATAGAAGCACACCGTAAGGAACGTCAGTCATTAGTTGACGTTTAACCGCTGCTTCTAGTGCTTCAGTCAGCTCTTCTTTGCTTGTGCTGTTGCCTTGAACGGCAGCGTATTCGTTCCAATCTCGGATGTAGTAGCGTTGAGGTTCTGCATCTTTCGAAGAGTAGAAGCTACCAGGAGGGAATTCACTGATCGTCTTACATACTTCAACCAATGCTTTCATCTCTGAAGCCACGTAGTAGTTACCGTGCTCATCGTAACCTTGGTAAAGCGGAATAATACCAATATGGTCGCGGCCCACTAGGTACTCGTCTTTCTCTTCGTCGTATAAAACGAAAGCGAAAATACCGTTAAGCTCTTCTAGAAGGTCTGCACCCATCTCTTGGTATAGCGCTAGGATAACTTCACAGTCAGAATCAGTCTGGAACTGGTACTTATCTTCATAGCGTGCGCGAAGTTCTTTGTGGTTATAAATTTCACCGTTTACTGCAAGAATGTGCTTTTTGTCTTGGCTGTATAGTGGTTGAGCACCACTGTTCAAGCCAACAATAGCAAGACGCTCATGAGCAAGGATTGCTTTTTCACCAGCATAGATACCAGACCAGTCTGGACCACGGTGACGAAGCTTTTTAGACATTTCTAAAGCAATAGGGCGAAGTGCTGCGGCATCACTTTTAATGTCGAGAATGCCAAATACTGAACACATAGAACTTCCTTTTAAATAATTTCCAAATCAACTGCATTCAATTTGCCATTCTGGCTAAAAAAAGCAACCGGATGTGAGCAAAAAAATAATATAAAGGGTGTTATGTTAGAAATTATCTAATTTACATGTGATTTTGGTGGGTGGCGTTTAATTGCGGTTGGTTTTTTAAACAAAAACCTCTCAAAAGTGCGAAAAATAGGCAGTTTTGAGAGGTTTGGTTGAACACGGTCTAATACTAGATTTTATTGATATTTGGATTTAACTGTTCGCAAACGTGGCGAGCAAAACCACTACCAGCCTCGCTGTAAATGTTAAATGCCGCATCAACGCCATTCTCTTTCAGTGTTTCGAGTTGATCTGGGTATTCAGCAATAGCCGCAATTTGGCCTTTAAAGTTACGTGACTTCAATTGCTCTAAAGCGGTTTGATTACCTTGGTGGTGAGGCATTGCCAAAATCACCAGTTTTACGTTTGCTGTATCTAGAATTCGCTCCCAAAAATCTGGGTCAGTCGCGTCGCCAGAAATCACGTTTCTGCCATGGCTTCTGTGGTTGTGCGCAGCTTCTTCACGAACTTCGACACCTAAGCTCACTTTACCGTAGCGAGAACGTAATTCGTCATAAGCACCAGTACCAATTCGTCCCATACCAAGAATAAGAACTTGAGCCCGACCCGGGTCAATTCGCTTATCACGTCGGTGAAGCTTTTCTGACGCGTGCTCTTTCAGCCATTTACCTGACTGCTGATAAAGCTTGTGACCAGCTCGGTTTAAAGGTGCAGCGATTAAGAACGACAGTGAAACCGCAATCGCGACGGCAACTAAGATATCACCCGACATCCAACCCATCTTGAAGGCGAGGCCACCAACGATTAGGCCAAATTCGCTGTAGTTAAACAGTGATAAAGAGGCAAGTAGGGACGTTCGAACACGGAACTTGAAGCGGTTAAGCACCAAGAAGTAGAGAACACCTTTCACTGGCAGCATCAGTAAGAACAAGATTGCAAGCATAAAGCCTTGAATGGTTGGTTGCTCTGACAAACCAATGTTCAAGAAGAAACAGACGAGGAAAAGCTCTTTAAGGTTAAACAGCGATTTTGATAGCTCTGAGGCTTTTGGGTGACCCGCAAGTAACATACCTAGAACAAGAGCACCCAGGTCTGGTTTCACACCAACCAAATGGAATAAACCAGCACCTACGACTAATGCGAAGAAGATGCCGGAAAGAACCAGCATCTCACCATGACCAACCCAATCGAGCACTTTGTAGAACAGTGGGCGTAGTAAGGGCAAGGCAAACAGAGCAATCGCATACCACTCAGGGATTTTACCTGTAGAAGCCGTTAGGAATACTACGGCGAAGATATCCTGCATGACCAAGATACCAATCGCCAGAGTTCCGTAAGTCGCATTCATTTCGCCTTTCTCTTGCAGAGTCTTAACCGCAAATACCGTACTGGAGAATGACAGAGCAAAACCGAGCAGAACGATCTGTTCTACCGACATGGCAGCCAGCGATGAAATACCTAAGAACTTAAAACCAAATAGGGCGACAGCGAAAAACAGAGTGGACAAAAGGTTGTGGATTGTCGCGCCAGCCCAGATCTCTTTAGAGAGTAGGGTTTTGATGTCGAGTTTTAAGCCGATAGTAAATAGAAGCAGCGTGACACCAAGGTCAGCTAAAGTAATGATGGTGTCATTGGTTTCAAAGCCAAAGGCAAAAAGCCCAAAGCCTGCAACCAAAAAACCAACTAATGGGGGAAGGTGACACTTTAAAGCAATAAATCCTGCGATAAACGCAGTGGATATTAATATAAGTTCCATAACTTGTTGTTGTAGTTCCCTAGCTTAAAAAAACGGGCCGTGTTTATACAAACACGGCCCGTGGAAAATCAGAATTGTTTTTCTCTAGTCTTCGAGAAGCTTCTGCAGCAACACACCGTTGAGCATGGCGCGCTTAATCATAGCAAAAGCTCCCATCGTAGGATGTTTATCGATCTGTGATGCTACAATAGGCAAGCCGCTATGGAAAGTCGTTAACGACTGATTCTCTACATTGCGCTTAATTGCAGGGAAAACAATCTCTTGTGCCTTCGTAATATCACCCGCGATGATAACTTTTTGAGGGTTAAATAAGTTAATCGTCATAGCGATCGCCTTACCTAACTGGTTTCCTACTCGAACCAAGCTTTGCTTAGCTAGCTCATCACCATTAATCGCGTGGTCACAAACGTCTTGAATCGTAATATGTTCAAGCTCTGTTAAAGAAGACTCGTAGCCTTGTTTAATCAGCTTCTGCACTCGTTCAACGATAGCTGGGTTTGCCGCTACGGTTTCAAGACATCCGAAGTTACCACATTGGCATTGCTCGCCTAGCGGATCAATTTGGATATGACCAATTTCACCCACGTTACGGTTATGACCAAGGAAAACCTGACCATTAACGATAATACCTGCACCTGTACCACGGTGAACACTGACCAAAATAGAATCTTGGCTGTCTTTACTTGCTCCGAAGTAGTGTTCAGCAAGCGCCATTCCTCGAACATCGTTACCAACAAAACAAGCAACATGGAATGTATCGCGAATAATGTCGCTTAATGCAAGGTTATCTATGTCGGTATTCGGCATGTACTCAACAACACCGGTCGTTGGGTTAACTAGGCCAGGAAGAGTGACACCAATGGCAATCAGTTGGTCGATCTTTGGCTGATGCTCAGCAATGAAAGCTTTGAGGTTATTAACCAAGCCTTGGGTAAGGTCTGATTGGTCTGAATAATTTAGGTCTTGTTGTTGGAAAGCCAATTCACGACCGCCAAGGTCATGCAGGCTTATTTGAATGTAGTCTCGACCCAAACGCACAGCGACAGAATGAAAAGGTTCTACTTCTGTGGTTAGGGAGATAGCGCGTCTACCGCCAGTAGACGCTTGCTGCGCAACCTCTTTAATTAGGCCGCGCTCTAAAAGTTGGCGGGTAATTTTTGTAACACTTGCCGGTGCGAGTTGGCTTACATCAGCCACTTGTATACGACTGATAGGCCCTTGTTGGTCTATCAGTCGGTATACCGCCGCACTGTTTAGTTGTTTAACTAAGTCTACGTTACCTATTTGTCCGCCATTCATACTTAATTGTGCTCGTATTGTCCGTTAACAACAGTCGCTTTAACGTTAAAATCTCGGTCAAATACAGCTAGGTTTGCAACCATGCCTTTTTTGATTCGACCTAGCTTGCTTTCTACACCGATAGCCGTAGCTGGGTATAGCGTAGCCATGCGAAGAGCTTCGTCTAAAGCGATACCAGCGTGCTCAACTGTATTCTGAACTGCTTCAATCATAGTCAGAGCTGAGCCGCCCAGTGTGCCGTTTTCATCAACACACTTACCATCTCGGTAATATACTTTCTTACCGACAAAAATAAAGTATTCCATGTCAGCACCTGCAGGAGCTGTGGCATCCGTCACTAATACCAACTTTTCTCCCTTGATTTTATGCGCAATTCTGATGTTTGCGTAATCAACATGGAAACCGTCCGCAATAATACCAGCGTAAACCTCTGGTGTGTCGTAAATCGCGCCTACAACGCCAGGCTCACGACCAACCATTGGCGTCATTGCATTGAATAGATGAGTAGCGAATGTGATACCAGATTCGAAACCTTGGCGCGCTTCTGCGTAAGTTGCGTTGGTGTGGCCAATAGAAACGACAACGCCAGCTTTGTGCAGGCGTTCGATGTGTTCTGGGTCGTTAAGCTCCGGAGCCAATGTTACTTTTGCAACAAGGTCACGGTTTTCACAGATAAGCTCGATCATTTCGCTGTCAGACTTACGAATGTGATCGACACTGTGGATACCTTTTTTCGCAACGTTTAGGTAAGGGCCTTCAAGGTGCAGACCTAAAGATTGGTTCTGGTACTGGTTGTGGTATTCACGCGCAGCCGTAATAACCGCACGCATATCTTCGTCTGAAGAGGTGATAAGCGTCGGTAGGAAGCTAGTACAGCCAGATTTCAGGTTTGCTTTGTGCATGATCTGCATGGTTTCTGCAGTGATCTCATCGTTAAGCATTACACCGCCACAACCATTCAGTTGTAGGTCAATGAAACCTGGGCTTAGGTTTGCACCATCTAGGTCGCGAACTTCGATTCCTTCTGGCAATTCAGAGATAGGACAGACTTTTTTGATCAGTTCGTTTTCGATTACAACAGCATGATCGGTTAGAACATCACTACCAGTGTAAATTTTACAGTTACTTAGCGCGTACATAGTCAGCTAATCCTTATTTCGTGAGATCTTTAAAATTCGTTCGTTACCTAAATGCGGACTTAGTTTGCGAGCATCATTTACGTAACGATTTATCTTTTTTAGGCAAACGGCTTCAAAATGGGAAGCGATTTAAGTTGTTGAAAAATATATGAACAATTGATCTTTATTATACATTTAGGTTCATCGTTAATGATTATTCACGATGCTCTATAAGCTCGGAGATACCATCTTTTTGCCTAATGATTAGATTTGGATTTTATCTATAAATGTCCATTTTTTTGAATGATAAAATAAGTTTTATGATCTCGCTAGCAAAAACCTTTGGATTTGGTAAAAACTGGTGATTAGGATCACAAATGGTAAGGTTTTAATTTGCGGAGCAAAATTAATTGAATACACTGAACAGGACTAAATTGAGCGACTAAAATAAGTTTCTCAAACGAATTCTAAAAAATCCTATAGGGGGAAACAACTGGTGAATATTCTAGGATATGCACAGAAGCTTGGTAAGGCGTTAATGCTACCAATCGCAACGCTTCCGATTGCGGCGCTTCTTTTACGTTTAGGTCAAGGCGATCTACTTGATATTCCATTCATGGCGCAAGCTGGTGGTGCTATCTTCGGTAACCTACCATTGCTCTTTGGTCTAGGTATCGCGATTGGTCTTTCTAAAGACGGTAACGGCGCAGCGGGTCTTGCTGGTGCAGTTGCTTACTTCGTACTAACTGCTACAGCAACGACAATTAACGCAGACGTTAACATGTCATTCTTCGGCGGTATCTTCGCAGGTATCATCGCAGGTCACTCTTACAACGCTTTCCATGCAACACGCCTTCCTGAGTGGCTGGCTTTCTTCGCGGGTAAACGTTTAGTACCTATCATGGCCGGTCTATTTGCACTTGTTGCAGGTGCTGTGTCTGGTGTGGTTTGGCCTGGTGTTCAATCTGGTCTAGACGCACTTGCTCATGCAGTATCAACGTCTGGCGCTATCGGCCAATTCGTTTACGGTACTCTTAACCGTGCACTTATCCCTGTAGGTCTACACCACGTATTGAACTCATACTTCTGGTTCGGTATGGGTACATGTCAAGAAATCATCGTTGCTGGTCAAGGCGCATTCGCTAACATCACTCAACTTTGTGTTGACCCAGCACTTGCTAAAACTCTAGTTGTTGGCCAAGAGCACACATTCACATTCGCGAACTCTGTAACTCCAGAAATCACTACTGTAGTTAAAGAAGTGACTGAAACTGTTAAATCTGGCGACCTACACCGTTTCTTCGGCGGCGATAAAGGCGCTGGCGTATTCATGAACGGTTTCTTCCCAGTAATGATGTTCGGTCTACCAGGTGCTGCACTTGCAATGTACCTAGCTGCTCCTGCTGAAAAACGTAGCCAAGTTGGTGGCGCACTATTCTCAGTTGCATTCTGTTCATTCCTAACAGGCATCACAGAGCCGCTAGAATTCATGTTCGTATTCCTAGCTCCTGCTCTATACGCAATGCACGCTGTATTTACAGGTCTGTCTCTAGTAGTTGCTAACATGTTTGGTACTCTGCACGGTTTCGGTTTCTCTGCTGGTCTTATCGACTTCGTATTGAACTGGGGTCTAGCAACTAAACCATTCGTACTACTACTAATCGGTCTTGGCTTCGGTGCTCTATACTTCTTCACTTTCTCTTTCGCAATCCGCGCTTTCAACTTGAAATCGCCAGGTCGTGAAGATGATGACGAAGCTGTTGCTGCTCCTGCCGGCGACGCACCAAAGGGCGACCTTGCACGTCAATACCTGAAAGCTCTAGGTGGTCACGACAACCTAACTTCAATCGACGCTTGTATCACTCGTCTACGTCTAACTCTTAAAGACCGCTCTGTTGCAGATGAAGTTGTTCTTAAGAAACTAGGTGCTAAAGGTGTGGTTAAACTAGGTGAAAATAACCTACAGGTTATCCTAGGCCCACTAGCTGAAATCGTAGCTGGCGAAATGAAAGCTATCGGTGCAGGTGAAGACCTATCTGATGTAAAACTTCCATAGTAAGGGAAGTACTTAATTAAGATGTAAAGTTACTCTTAAGTAAGTGTCAAATTGAAAGCCTCCCACATGGGAGGCTTTTTTGTGCCTGCAGTTTAAGATGAGCGAACACGGTTCGTTCTATTCTTCATCGAATAGCAGAAATAATCGCAATTAACGGACGGTTCTTATTGTGCAAAGGCTAAGAATTGTGGATGATTAGCAACAATGATCTTTCTATCTTTGACTGGCGCTATAAGCGACCGTTTTCTTGGGGACGAAAGATAACTTTCTCTGACAATACTAAATACATAGAGGTGCTATAGATGAGTGAAGCTGAGGCTCGTCCATCGAATTTCATTCGCCAAATTATTGATAAAGATTTAGCGGATGGTACACACAGTAGCGTGCATACTCGTTTCCCGCCGGAGCCAAATGGCTACCTGCACATTGGTCACGCTAAATCTATTTGCTTGAACTTTGGTATTGCTCAGGACTACCAGGGACAATGTAATCTTCGTTTCGATGATACAAACCCTGAAAAAGAAGACGTTGAATACGTTGAGTCAATTAAGAATGATGTAAGCTGGTTAGGCTTCGAATGGTCTGGTGATATTTGTTACTCATCAAACTACTTCGATACGCTTTACGCTTATGCTGTGGAATTAATTAATAAAGGCTTAGCGTATGTTGACGAGCTAAGTCCTGATCAAATCCGTGAGTACCGTGGCACACTAAAAGAGCCAGGTAAAGCGAGCCCATACCGTGACCGTAGCCCAGAAGAGAACCTAGCGTTGTTTGAAAAAATGCGTGACGGTGGCTTTGAAGAAGGTAAAGCGTGTCTACGTGCTAAGATCGACATGAGCTCTTCATTCATGGTAATGCGCGATCCTGTTATCTACCGTGTTCGTTTTGCTCACCACCATCAAACTGCTGACAAGTGGTGCATTTACCCAATGTACGACTTTACTCACTGTATCTCTGATGCGCTGGAAGGTATTACGCACTCTATCTGTACGCTTGAATTCCAAGATAACCGTCGTTTGTACGATTGGGTTCTAGATAACATCACGATTGATTGCCAGCCTCGTCAGTACGAGTTTAGCCGCCTGAATCTTGAATACACAGTGATGTCTAAGCGTAAGCTGAACCAACTTGTGGTTGAAAACCTAGTTCAAGGTTGGGATGACCCACGTATGCCTACTATTTCAGGCCTACGTCGTCGTGGTTTTACTTCAAGCTCGATTCGTGAATTCTGTAAACGTATTGGCGTGACTAAGCAAGAGAACATGATTGAGTTCGGTTCACTTGAATCTTGCATCCGTGATGATCTGAACGAAAATGCACCTCGTGCAATGGCTGTTCTTGACCCAGTTAAGATCGTTATCGAAAATTACGAAGCAGATGCAGTAGAAACGCTAACGGTTGCAAACCACCCAAACAAGCCAGAAATGGGCACTCGTGAAGTACCATTTACCCGTGAAGTTTGGATTGAGCGTGATGACTTCCGTGAAGAAGCAAACAAAAAGTACAAGCGTTTGGTTTTAGGTAAAGAAGTTCGTCTACGTGGCGCTTACGTGATCAAAGCTGAACGTATCGAAAAAGATGCAGAAGGCAACATTACGACTATCTTCTGTTCTTACGACAATGAAACATTGGGTAAGAACCCTGCAGATGGCCGCAAAGTGAAAGGCGTGATCCACTGGGTATCTGCTGATAAAGCGCTGCCTGCTGAGATTCGTTTGTACGATCGTCTATTCACAGTGGCAAATCCAGCCGCTGCTGATGACTTCGCTGCAACGCTAAACCCTGAATCACTTGTTACGCTAAACGGTTTTGTTGAACCTAGCCTAGCAGAAGGTGTGGCAGAGCAAGCGTACCAGTTTGAACGTACAGGTTACTTCTGTGTGGATTCGAAAGACTCTAAAGCAGACGCACTAGTCTTCAACCGCACGGTTGGTCTACGTGACACTTGGGGTAAAACTGAAGCTTAATGCTTGAGTACTTAGTTTGTTAAAAGCGACCCAATAAAAAACCGGCTTAGAGCCGGTTTTTTTGTGCTTGAATAATAATAGCAGTCGAGTTGGATTCCACCCTACATAAAAACGCCGGTCTAAGCCAGCGTTCTGCATTACTTCTTCGCTTTGTGTGCGTCTGGATTGCCTTTGCAATCTCCGGTAATACTTTTTCCGTACAAGTACAAACTGTGGTTGGTCAGCTTCACGTTGTAACGCTCTGCGATTTCTTTCTGTCTTTCTTCGATGATGTCATCAGAGAATTCGATCACTTCGCCACAGTCTAGACACACAAGGTGGTCGTGGTGGTGCTGTGTAGAAAGTTCAAATACAGACTTGCCGCCTTCGAAGTGGTGGCGAGTTACAATGCCAGCGTCATCGAATTGGTTAAGTACTCGATAAACGGTTGCAAGACCGATTTCTTCACCTAGGTCGATCAGCTTCTTATATAAATCTTCAGCACTAATATGTTGGCAGTCTGGCTGTTGTAATACTTCTAAAATTTTGAGCCGTGGAAGGGTCACTTTAAGACCAGCATCTTTTAGCGCTTGATTATTGTCTGACATATACTTTCCTGTTGATGATCTGCCGCGATTAACAGAATTCAATATTAATACCATTATAGTTTAGTCAGGCATAACAATAAACCACGAACTTCAAAGGGTTACTCACTGACATCACAATCTGTTTTGTAAAATAGAAGCATCTCACTTATAGTGGAGGTAAGACCAGTCAAGGTGACGGTGTTTCTGATATGAACATGGAATGTTGTTATGAATAAGCAACTCGCAAAAATCTACAAACCGAACATTGTAAAGTTCGCACTCAATATTTGGCCACCTTTCTGGGGGGCGGGTATTCGTATTGCTCATATAAGCCCTGATTTTAGAATTGTTAAGACAGTATTAAAGCTACGCTGGTGGAACAAGAACGCCAATCGTACTCAATACGGCGGCAGTATCTTTTCTCTTACCGATCCCGTTTACTCATTGATGTTAATGGGAATTTTAGGGGAGAGATATTATGTTTGGGATAAAGAAGCGAGTATTAACTTCATCAAGCCAGGGCAATCGGATCTGTTTGCAGATTTTGAGATAAGCCAAGGGCAACTTGACGATATCTATCGTCAGACTCAGCTCGGTGAAAAGTGTTTCCCGGAATTTATTATCCACGTGAAAGATAAGCAGGGGAATGTAGTTTCAGAAATTCAACGTACCCTCTATGTAAGAAAGAAGCCGCAATTTAGAGACGATGAAGAAGCATTAAAAGCTGAGTGCTAATTAGTAAACTTTAAATAACAAAAAACCTCCCATTAGGAGGTTTTTTCATATCTACATAATGGTTATTAATTGTAACAATTAACCACCATCAGAGAATTAGTCTTCTAGCTCAGCTAGGCACATCTCTTCGTGGATTTGTTTAACCCAGTTAGATACGCGCTCATCTGTTAGCTCAGGTTGACGGTCTTCATCGATACATAGACCAACGAATTGGCTGTCATCGCCTTCAACTAAACCTTTCGATGCTTCGAATTCGTAGCCTTCAGTTGACGTGTGACCTAGGATAGTACCGCCTTTTGCTTCAACGATGTCACGGATAGTACCCATAGCATCACAGAAGTATTCTGCGTAATCTTCTTGGTCGCCACAACCAAAGATAGCAACAAGCTTAGTTGAGAAATCAATAGCTTCTAGCTCTGGGAAAAAGTCATCCCAATCACATTGTGCTTCGCCGTAGTACCACGTAGGGATACCAAGCAACAGTAAATCGAAGTTATCGATATCTTCTTTGCTGCTTTTTGCAATGTCTTGAACGTGAACGAGCTGTTTGCTCAATTGCTTTTGAATCATCTTAGCAACAGCTTCAGTGTTACCTGTATCGCTACCAAAGAAGAGACCTACACTTGCCATAGAATCATTACCTTTCATTTTGTCTGTTGTCGGTGTAATAAAGTTCGGAAGAGAATCGTTAGATCCCAGTTCCTTCCCAGCTTAGTTGGATAATCCCTTTGGCAATAAAGCCCGCACAGCCAAGGAAAAGTACTAACCATACGATGCGACGACCAAATGGAGGAACATTTCCCTGCTTGAGAACATCCTTAATTGCCATACCGATTAAAAAGAAAATCGCGGCAAATAGGAGATCTAAACCAACAGATTCAATGATGTTCATGTAGTCGTAAAGCATGGGAACCTTATATACCAATTTTGCTTGGGCGCACTATATCACTGTTGCGAGATAAAGTTAATGTGCAGTGATTACTCAGCTCTCATTTATCTGCATGAAAAAGCGCGCTTAAGCGATGAATTTTCGAATTGCTCTGAGTACTTCAGCTGGCTTTTCTGCGTGTAGCCAGTGACCCGTATTCGCAATGACGTGTGCCTTTGCGTTAGAAAATTGCTGCTGAACCGCGGTTTGGTGTTCAGCCGTGAGGTAGTCAGAATCTCCACCTTTTATTAGCAAGGTTTTGACCGAGGTTTTGTCGATCGGTTCCCAGCCAATGATGTGCTCGTAATTTGCGAGCAGGGATGCGACGTTAAATCGCCACTCCATGATATCTTGCTCTGTTTTAAATAAAGATTTGGTCAAGAACTGGCGAACGCCATCAATCTCGATATGTTTTGCGAGAACCTTGAGTGCCTCTGAGCGCGAGGTTGGTTGTTCTTCGATCACGGCTTGCAGGCCGGCGAATACGTTATCGTGACGGCTCTGAGTGTACGCAACCGGTGCCATGTCCAGTACAACCAATTTACGCAGTTCGAGATGTTGGGTTAGCGCCATCGCGACTTTGCCACCCATAGAGTGACCAATCACAGTCACATCTTCTAGTTCAAGATCATTCAGCAGTTGAACCACATCTTGTGCCATCGCTTGATAGTTGTGAGTGTCACTATGGAAAGATTGGCCGTGGTTACGTAGATCGATACTAAGCACTTGATGATCGGCTTTTAGATCCCTAGCGAGCAAGCCAAGGTTGTCCAGATTACCGAATAATCCATGGATCAAAACAATGGTGTGACCCTTACCTTCAATTTTATAGTTGAGCTGTACTGACATTTTTATCTTATTCATGGTGGGTTTGACGTAGAGTATCCGCGCGGATCTCGCTATAATCCCCCAGAGTTTAAACATTGAGATTGTGAAAAGCGAATGAAAACAATTGAGGTTGATGAGGACCTATACCGTTTTATTGCGGGTCAGACAGAACGTATTGGCGAAAGCGCTTCAGATATTCTGCGCCGCTTGTTACAGGTTGATAGCCAAGGCATGGTTCCGATCGAAGAGATCGTTGAGCCAAAAGGTATCGTTGTTAGCAAAGAGGTAGGCTTTACTCCAGAGAAGTTCGATGGCGTTAAAGAAATGCGCTCACTACTAATATCAGATGAGTTTGCATCACTAAAGAAAGCCATTGATCGTTTCATGCTTGTGTTATCAACACTGCATAAAATCGACCCTTTAAGCTTTTCAGAAGCAACTCAAGTAAAAGGCCGTAAGCGTGTTTACTTTGCAGATAATGAAGAGACGTTGTTAGCAAACGGGAATACAACCAAGCCCAAAGCGATCCCACACAGTCCTTTTTGGGTTATTACTAATAATAATACTAGCCGCAAAAGACAGATGGTTGAGCAGCTTATGAGCCGCATGAATTTCCAAGCAGAATTGATAGAAAAAGTAACAGGTTCAATTTAAAGAAATCTGATTTAAACCTCATAATATCCATGGATAAGAAGATATTATGAGGTTTTTTTGTTTTTAAATTTTTATATATAAGGATGTCGAAAAATGGCTATGCACCCTCGTGCCGGGCAAAAAGCTCAGCAGGAAGATCTTCATAATATTCCGGCTTTAGTGACTAACTATTTCTTACAGCAACCGGATGCTAGTAACCCAGACCATAAAGTTCTATTCGGTACTTCGGGTCACCGTGGTACAGCAGACAAATCAACATTTAACGAAAACCATATTCTAGCGATTGCTCAAGCGGTTGCTGAGGTTCGTGCTGAGCAGGGTACAACTGGCCCACTTTTCTTAGGTAAAGATACTCACGCTCTTTCTGAGCCTGCGTTTTCTACTGTTATCGAAGTGCTTGTAGCGAACGGTGTTGAAGTTATTATTCAAGAAAAAAATGGCTTTACTCCAACACCAGGCATCTCGCACGCGATCCTTACGCACAACCTAGTAAATGATAAAAAAGCCGACGGCATTGTTATCACACCTTCACATAACCCACCTCAAGACGGCGGTATTAAATACAATCCGACACACGGTGGCCCTGCTGAAGCTGAGCTAACTCAAGCTATTGAAGATCGTGCGAACGTCATCATTGCTGAGCAAATGCAAGGTGTTAAGCGTACGCCTATCGCACAAGCTAAACAGTCTGAGCTAGTAAAAGAAGTTGACCTAGTGGCGCCATACGTTGCTGACTTGGTTAACGTTGTGGATATGGAAGCGATCCAGAAAGCAAACATCAAGATTGGTGTTGATCCACTGGGTGGCAGCGGTATTGATTACTGGCGTCAAATTGGTAAAGCGTACAATCTAGATCTTACTCTGGTAAGTGAAGCGGTTGACCCTTCATTCCAATTCATGTCTCTAGATAAAGATGGCGTAGTTCGTATGGACTGTTCTTCTCCATACGCAATGGCAGGCTTACTGGCCCTTAAAGACGAGTACGCTCTAGCGTTTGGTAACGATCCAGATTACGATCGCCACGGTATCGTGACACCTAAAGGTTTGATGAATCCAAACCACTTCTTAGCGGTTTGTATTGATTACCTATACCGTAACCGTGAAGGTTGGGGTAAAGACGTTGCTGTTGGTAAAACACTGGTATCAAGTGCATTGATTGACCGTGTTGTTGCTGACCTAGGTCGTGAACTTTGTGAAGTGCCAGTTGGTTTCAAATGGTTCGTTGATGGCTTATACAACGGTCAGTTTGGTTTCGGTGGCGAAGAGAGTGCGGGTGCATCTTTCTTACGTAAAGACGGAACGCCTTGGTCAACAGATAAAGATGGCCTAATTCTTTGCCTACTTGCGGCTGAGATCACAGCGGTAACGGGTAAGAACCCACAAGAATACTACGAAGAGCTTGCTGCTAAACACGGCGAATCTAAGTACAACCGTATTCAAGCGGTAGCAAATGGCGCACAAAAAGACGTGCTGAAGAAACTGTCTCCAGAGATGGTTTCGGCTGAAACACTTGCTGGCGATGCGATTACTGCTCGCTTAACGCATGCTCCAGGTAATGGCGCTGCGATTGGTGGACTTAAAGTGACAACTGAGAACGGTTGGTTTGCTGCTCGCCCATCAGGTACTGAAGACATCTACAAGATCTACTGTGAAAGCTTTAAGGGTGAAGAGCACCTGAAAGCAATCGAAGCAGAAGCTCAAGAGATTGTGAACCAAGTATTTGCAGCGGCTGGCCTATAATCGAATCTCGATTACTAGAGTTGCTACGTAAATAGAAGAAGGGTTGATGTGAAAGCATCAACCCTTTTTATTTGTGTTGGTTTCGTATAAGAGGGAAAGGTATGTGAGTTAGATCGGACGACTAACCGTGTGGCCAACTTTGTGGCATCACAAACCAAAATTGCCCAGACTTGGTTTGCCCATGTACAAATCGATCACCAAACTCGGTGATGGGTTTACCGCTGAAATCATCCGTCCCTGCCGCCCATTGCTCTTTGATGAGAGGGTAGAGCGCTTCAGTAATTAGATGAGCTTGGTTTTGATAGCACCAAAACCCGTTTACTTGACTTGAATTAATGTCGTAGCCCAAACATTCGTTCGGTACGTTTTGCTCTAAGAAAGGGTTGGTGTATAGACGCCCCTGCATGAGGAGATGTTTTGAGTCGATATCGATCTCTGGGTACTGCTCAATAAAAGCGGCTGAAGATGACATTCCAAGCTGGTGGATGAGCATCCTATCGAGCTTCTTATCCAATTGATCATGAGAGTTAGGGCCAAACCATGTCTGCTCGTGAAGTAGGTAAAACTTAATCGCTACTTCCCAGTGTTCTAACTTTTGGTTGTTCGCGTCTTCGAGAATAAAGTCGATAGCACCTAGCGTTCTACCCTCAACATTAATTTGAATTTCATCGTGCTTGATTGAATAATTATCCGAAGCAATGATGATTTGTTCACATAGATGTTGGTAGAGAAAGCCTAATCTAGGGTTACCATTATACGTATGTGATTCGTTGAGATCTTGGTGGTTTGAGAATGCACTGAGGTCAGAAATCGGTGGCTTGATTTCTAGTAATGGCGGTGAGTCGATGACCCATTGATAAAAACGTTGCAGTGCTGTCATCTGTTCCTCATAAACTCATCGTGGGGCTTTCGACATTCTACCCGTAAATTGATATAACGACGTTATTATAAAGGTAAGCTGGAAAGAAAAATGAATAACTTACAATTAGAAAAGCTACTTAACGAAAAACTGCAGCCACAGCAGATTAAAGATTACTGTCCTAATGGTCTTCAAGTTGAAGGTGCAACAGAAGTAAAGCGGATCGTTACTGGTGTGACAGCTTCTCAAGCCTTGATTGATAAAGCGGTAGAACTGAACGCAGACGCTTTGTTAGTCCATCACGGCTTTTTCTGGAAAGGCGAGTCAGAAGCAATTCGTGGCATGAAGGGCAAGCGTATTCGTACCCTGATTAAAAATGACATCAACCTTTTAGGTTATCACTTACCGCTTGATATCCACCCTGAACTTGGCAACAACGCAAAATTGGCAGAGTTACTTGAGATAGAAGTTGAAGGCGGTTTGGAAGGACACCCACAATCGGTTGCTATGTTTGGCAAACTAAAAACACCAATGACAGGTGCTGAATTCGCAGCAAAAATCGATCAAGTTCTAAATCGTAAACCACTGCATATCGCTCCAGAAAACCAAGACAAAATGATTACGACCGTTGGTTGGTGTACGGGTGGTGGTCAAGATTACATTGAGCTAGCAGCCTCTCAGGATATTGATGCGTTTGTCTCTGGTGAAATTTCAGAGCGCACAACCTACTCAGCACGCGAGCAAGACATTCATTATTTTGCTGCTGGCCACCACGCAACTGAACGCTACGGTGTAAAAGCACTAGGTGAGTGGTTAGCAAAAGAGCATGGCTTGGATGTTGAGTTTATTGATATCGATAATCCAGTGTAGCCATATTTAGAGGTAGTAACTCTCTGGATATTTGTACCTTCATTGAAGTGAGACGAAATACTGGAAGACAAAAAAGGGTTGATGCTAATGCATCAACCCTTTTTGGTTTTAATCGATTAGAAAAGTCTAAACTTTACTATTCGCGCTCGTGTAGAGCTTGGAAATCACGCTGTTCTTCACCAGTGTACAACTGACGAGGACGACCGATACGGTTCGTTGGATCGCTGTGCATTTCGTTCCAGTGCGCAATCCAACCGATGGTACGAGACATCGCGAAGATTACAGTAAACATAGATACTGGAATACCGATTGCTTTCAGAATGATACCTGAGTAGAAATCTACGTTCGGATATAGCTTCTTAGAAACAAAGTACTCATCAGAAAGAGCGATACGCTCAAGTTCCATAGCTACGTCTAGTAGTGGGTCTTGGATGTTTAGCTCTTTAAGTACTTCGTGACACGCTTCGCGCATTACTGTTGCACGTGGATCGTAGTTCTTGTAAACACGGTGACCGAAGCCCATCAAACGGAATGGGTCATCTTTGTCTTTTGCTTTCGCAACGTATTCTTCAATGTTATCTACGCTACCGATCTCTTCAAGCATGCGCAGACAAGCTTCGTTTGCACCGCCGTGAGCTGGGCCCCAAAGTGATGCGATACCTGCTGCGATACACGCAAACGGGTTAGCACCAGATGAACCAGCAAGACGCACTGTAGACGTAGAAGCGTTCTGTTCGTGGTCAGCATGTAGAGTGAAAATCTTATCCATTGCACGAGCGACGATAGGGTTCACTTCATACTCTTCACATGGGTTTGCAAACATCATGTGTAAGAAGTTTTCTGCGTAGCCTAGGTCGTTACGTGGGTAGATAAACGGCTGACCGATTGAATATTTGTAACACATTGCAGCTAGTGTTGGCATTTTTGAAATCAGGCGGTATGCCGCAATTTCACGGTGTGTATCGTTGTTGACATCAAGTGAGTCGTGGTAAAACGCCGCTAGAGCGCCTACAACACCACACATTACAGCCATAGGGTGAGCGTCACGGCGGAAGCCGTGGAAGAAACTAGCGATTTGCTCATGCACCATAGTGTGACGTGTCACGGTAGTCTTGAACTTTTCGTACTCAGCTCGAGATGGGGCTTCACCGTAAAGAAGTATATAACATACTTCTAAGTAATCAGCGTTATTGGCAAGTTGGTCAATTGGATAACCACGATGTAAAAGAATACCTTTTCCACCGTCAATAAAAGTGATTTGAGACTCACAGGATGCAGTGGCAAGAAAACCAGGGTCAAAAGTGAAAAAACCATTAGAACCTAGTGTACGAACATCGATCACTGGAGTACCAAGTACACCTTCTGTAATCGGCAGCTCGATTGGCGCTTGACCTTCAATGTGAAGGGTAGCTTTCTTATCCGCCATAACAATCTCCTTTGTTTATTATTTAATCCGTCCAGGATGTTTATGTGCCATTTTTTTACTGGTCTTACGTGGGAAAGTCAATTTTTCTGAAGCTTTGTGTGCACTTGTTAGTGTTTTTTACATTAAATTCGTTAAAAATCTGGTCTGTGTAGCATTATTTGTTACATCAATTGTATTAGAATGTTGCCAGCCGTATAGTGGCGCTGAAAAGTTTGGTTAAAACCTTATAAATGCAAGGCTAAGAAGGAATGTGAGGTGTCTTTCTTAATCGAGCTGTTAACAATTATTTTACAATTATCTAAGGCTCAACTTCAGTTATTTGTTAAGTTAATGTTAAATTTTGAAGGTTTGCAATCAAATTTTGTCCATAACAATATCATAAGGTTATTTAATGACCATAATGCTCAATGGAGCTGAGTGAGCAAGCCCGTGAAAGAAAGAAAGACAAGACCTGTTAATTTAGATTTACAGACCATCCACTTTCCAATCACAGCAATAGCTTCCATCCTACACCGTGTGTCTGGGGTGATAACTTTTGTCGCGATTGGAATTTTGCTTTGGTTACTATCCACTTCCCTCTCATCCCCAGTAGGCTTTGCCGAAGCTAGCGACATTGTCGACGGTTTCTTCGTGAAGTTTATCCTGTGGGGCATTTTAACCGCTTTGGCTTACCACATTGCTGGTGGTATTCGTCACCTTCTTATGGACCTTGGTCACTTTGAAGAGCTGGAATCTGGCGCTAAGAGCGCTAAGGTTGCATTCGCAGCAACAGCGGTATTGTCTCTACTAGCGGGGATCTTAGTATGGTAAACAACGTTTCTACTTTTGGTCGTAATGGTGTCCACGATTATCTATTGATTCGTGCAACTGCCATCATTATGACGCTTTACACTATCTACTTAGTTAGCTTCTGTGCTTTCTCTGGTGATATCTCTTACGCATCTTGGACGCAATTCTTTGGTGGAACCTTCACTAAAGTTTTCACCATGTTAGCGCTTACTTCTGTTTTGGTTCACGCGTGGATCGGCCTATGGCAAGTACTAACTGACTACATCAAATGCGCAAAATTGCGTGTTGGTCTTCAAGTCGGTGTTGTTGCAGTTCTTCTTGGATATTTTTTCTCTGGTCTGTTTATTATGTGGGGTGCGTAAGTGACTATTCCTGTTCGTGAGTTTGATGCCGTAGTTATCGGCGCTGGTGGTGCAGGTATGCGTGCCGCACTGCAAATTTCTGAGCAAGGCCTATCTTGTGCATTGCTTTCTAAAGTTTTCCCTACTCGTTCTCATACGGTTTCGGCACAAGGCGGCATCACTGTTGCTCTTGGTAACGCGCACGAAGACCATTGGGAACAACACATGTACGACACCGTTAAAGGTTCTGATTACATCGGTGACCAAGACGCTATCGAATACATGTGTAAAAACGGTCCTGAGTCGGTAATCGAACTTGAAAAAATGGGCCTGCCTTTCTCTCGTTTCGAGAACGGCACTATTTACCAACGTCCGTTTGGTGGTCAATCTAAAAACTTTGGTGGTGAGCAAGCGGCTCGTACCGCAGCTGCAGCCGACCGTACTGGTCACGCACTGCTTCACACGCTTTACCAACAAAACATTAAGCACAAAACGACGGTTTTCTCTGAGTGGTATGCACTGGATCTTGTTAAGAATGAAGACGGTGCAATCTTAGGTACAACCGCGCTTTGTATGGAAACGGGCGAAGTTTGCTACTTCAAAGCGAAGGCAACAATCCTTGCTACTGGCGGTGCTGGTCGTATCTACGCTTCTACAACTAACGCACACATCAACACTGGTGACGGTGTTGGTATGGCAATTCGTGCTGGCGTTCCTATGCAAGACATCGAAATGTGGCAGTTCCACCCAACGGGTATCGCTGGCGCAGGTGTATTGGTAACGGAAGGTTGTCGTGGTGAAGGTGGTTATCTTCTCAATAAAGACGGCGAACGCTTCATGGAACGTTACGCACCAAACGCTAAAGACTTAGCGGGTCGTGATGTTGTTGCTCGTTCAATGATGGTTGAAATCCGTGAAGGTCGCGGCTGCGATGGCCCTTGGGGTCCACACATCAAGCTGAAGCTTGATCACCTAGGTAAAGAGACACTTGAATCTCGTCTTCCTGGTGTATGTGAACTTTCTCGTACCTTCGCTCACGTTGATCCAGTGAAAGAGCCAATCCCAGTAATCCCTACATGTCACTACATGATGGGTGGTGTTCCAACACAAGTTTCTGGTCAAGCTATTAAGCAAACCGAAGACGGCAGCGATGTTGAAATCCAGGGTCTATTTGCTTGTGGTGAAATCGCATCAGTATCAGTACATGGTGCCAACCGTCTAGGTGGTAACTCACTGCTTGATTTGGTGGTATTTGGTCGTGCGACAGGTCTACACCTAGGTGAGACACTGAAGAAGCAAGAGGAAGCTAAACCAGCAACTGAAGCTGACATTGAGCGTTCTCTAGAGCGTTACAACCGTTGGGAAAACAGTACAGACGGCGAAGACCCAGCACAAATTCGTAAAGATCTTCAGCAATGTATGCAGAACAACTTCTCGGTATTCCGTGAAGGCAAAGCAATGGCTGAAGGCTTAGAAGAACTAAAAGTGATTCGCGAGCGTCTGAAGAATGCACACCTATCTGATAAGTCTACAGAGTTCAACACACAACGTATTGAGTGTCTAGAGCTTGAAAACTTGATGGAAACGGCATTCGCAACAGCGGTTGCTGCAAACTTCCGTACAGAGAGCCGTGGCGCACACGCTCGATTCGATTTCCCTGACCGTGATGATGAGCAATGGCTATGCCACTCTCTTTACAATCCAGAGTCAGAGAGCATGACTAAGCGTGGTGTAAACATGGAACCTATTCATCGTGAAGCGTTCCCACCAAAAGCACGTACGTACTAAGGAGATATGACCATGAAACTGAATTTCTCTTTATACCGTTACAATCCAGATGTCGACCAGAAGCCTTATATGAAGGAATACACCCTAGAGGTGGATGAAGGTTCAGACATGATGCTTTTGGACGCGCTTATTCTGTTGAAAGAGCAAGATCCAACAATCTCATTCCGTCGCTCATGCCGTGAAGGTGTATGTGGCTCGGATGGTTTGAACATGAACGGTAAAAATGGCCTAGCGTGTATCACGCCATTGTCTGCGCTTTCTGGCCAAGACAAAATTGTGATTCGCCCACTACCTGGCTTACCCGTTGTTCGTGACCTGATTGTAGACATGACTCAGTTCTACGATAACTACGAAAAAGTGAAGCCATTCTTAGTGTCTGATGGCAATGTGCCACCGGCTCGTGAAAACTTACAAAGCCCTGATGAGCGTGCTCATTTAGATGGTTTGTATGAATGTATCATGTGTGCATGTTGTACAACGTCATGCCCATCGTTCTGGTGGAACCCTGACAAATTCATCGGACCAGCAGGCTTGCTTGCAGCGTACCGTTGGCTAATTGATAGCCGAGATACAGCGACAGACGAACGTTTGTCCGATCTTGATGATGCATTTAGCGTTTTTCGTTGCCATGGCATCATGAATTGTGTAAGTGTTTGTCCTAAGGGATTAAATCCGACGAAAGCGATTGGTCACATCAAGACCATGCTAGTGAATCGTTCGGTTTAAGTTATATAAAAATTGCCGCCCTAGAAGTTTTGGGGCGGCCTTTTAATAGCTCGGCATAGACCGCAGCAAACGTGAAAACTACTGGTTAAGGGAAAATATGCACAACGGCGTGATGAAGGCATGGCTCGAGTCTTCACACTTGGCTGGCGCCAATGCAACGTACGTAGAAGAACTCTATGAACTGTATCTAAGTGACCCAGATTCGGTAAGTGACGAATGGAGAAGTGTTTTTGAAGAACTGCCTGTGCAAGCTTCAGAGACAGTGGAACAACCACACTCTCGTGTTCGTGAATACTTCCGTCGACTCGCTCAAGAAACAAAGCATTACAGTGTCCAAGTTAGTGATCCAGATGTCGATGCGAAACAAGTAAAGGTTCTGCAACTTATTAATGCCTATCGATTCCGAGGGCATCAAGCAGCAAATCTAGACCCCCTAGGTTTATGGAAAAGAGCGACAGTTGATGAACTGGACCCTTCTTTCCACACTCTTACCGAAGATGACCTCAATGAGACGTTTAACGTCGGCTCTTACGCCATTGGCCAAGAGACGATGGTGCTTAAAGATCTCTACAAATCTCTAAAGCAAACTTATTGTGGCTCTATTGGTGCTGAATACATGCACATGACAAATACAGAGCAAAAGCGTTGGATCCAACAACGTTTAGAGTCTGTATCTGGTCAACCCTCTTTCAACAAAGAAGAAAAGCAAGCTTTCCTAGAAGAGCTAACTGCTGCTGAAGGTCTTGAGCGCTATCTTGGTGCTAAATTCCCAGGCGCAAAACGCTTCTCGTTGGAAGGTGGTGATGCTCTTATCCCAATGACGAAAGAAATTATTCGTCATGCTGGTGGACAAGGCATGCGTGAAGTTGTTGTTGGTATGGCTCACCGTGGTCGTCTAAACATGTTGGTCAACGTGCTTGGTAAAAAGCCACAAGACCTGTTTGACGAGTTTGCCGGCAAGCACGATGACACGTGGGGTACTGGTGATGTGAAATACCACCAAGGTTTCTCTGCGGACTTCGCAACGCCAGGTGGCAACGTTCACTTAGCACTAGCATTTAACCCATCTCACTTAGAAATCGTCAACCCGGTAGTTATCGGTTCCGTACGTGCACGTCAAGATCGCCTTGGTGATAATGACGGTAGCCGTGTACTTCCTATTACTATCCACGGTGACTCAGCTATCGCAGGTCAGGGTGTAGTTCAAGAGACGTTTAATATGTCTCAAGCTCGTGGTTTCTGTGTCGGTGGTACGGTTCGTATCGTTGTAAACAACCAAGTTGGTTTTACAACATCTAACCCACGCGATACTCGTTCTACGATGTACTGTACTGATATCGCGAAGATGGTTCAGGCTCCGATTTTCCACGTTAACTCTGATGATCCAGAAGCGGTTGCATTCGTTGCGCGTCTTGCATTGGATTACCGTAATACGTTTAAGCGTGATGTTGTTATTGATTTGGTTTGTTACCGTCGCCACGGTCACAACGAAGCCGATGAGCCGAATGCAACACAGCCTTTGATGTACCAAAAAATCAAGAAGCACCCAACACCACGTAAGCTTTACGCTGACGTGCTAATGGAGCGCGGTGAGTTTGGTATTGATACAGCAACTCAGCTAGTTAACGAATATCGTGATGCACTTGATCATGGTGAAGTTGTGGTTAAAGAGTGGCGCCCAATGGCACTTCACTCTGTGGACTGGTCTCCTTACCTAGGTCACGACTGGAACATCGAATGGGATAACAAGATTGATATCGAGCGCCTGAAAGAGCTTGGTACCAAACTTTGCCAATACCCAGACAGCCATAAGCTGCAAAGCCGAGTAAATAAACTGTACAACGATCGTACTGCCATGGTGAATGGTGAGAAACAAGTCGATTGGGGTATGGCTGAAACTTTGGCTTACGCAACACTTGTTGATGACGGTAAGCGTATTCGTATCTCAGGCCAAGATTCAGGTCGTGGTACGTTCTTCCACCGTCACTCAGTATTGCACAATCAATCAGATGCAAGCACGTATGTTCCTCTTGCGAACATTCACGATAAACAAGGGCCTTTCCAAGTGTTTGATTCTGTGTTATCTGAAGAAGCGGTACTCGCATTTGAGTATGGTTATGCAACAGCAGAGCCAAGCGGTCTAACCCTTTGGGAAGCACAATTTGGTGACTTCGCAAACGGTGCACAAGTTGTTATCGACCAATTCATTTCATCAGGTGAGCAAAAGTGGGCACGTCTATGTGGTTTAACTATGCTGCTTCCTCACGGTTATGAAGGCCAAGGCCCAGAGCACTCTTCTGCACGTCTTGAGCGTTACCTTCAGTTATGTGCTGAACAAAATATGCAGGTTGTTGTTCCTTCAACACCGGCACAGGTTTACCACATGATTCGCCGTCAGGTTGTTCGACCAATGCGTCGTCCACTGATTGTAATGTCACCTAAGTCATTGCTTCGTCACCCTCTGTGTACTTCTTCTCTTGAAGATTTGGCAGAAGGCACGTTCCAACCAGCTATCGCAGAAATTGATGATCTGGCTCCTGAGAACGTAAAACGCGTCGTGTTCTGTTCAGGTAAGGTTTACTTTGACCTGCTTGACCAAAGACGTAAGAACGAGCAAGACGATGTCGCTATTGTACGTATTGAGCAACTTTACCCGTTCCCTTATGAGGACGTGAGAGCTGCCATCGCACAGTACACAAATGTAGTCGATTACGTTTGGTGTCAAGAAGAGCCTCAAAACCAAGGTGCTTGGTACAGTAGCCAACATAATTTCCGAGCTGCTATCCCAGTGGGTGCTGATATTCAATACGCAGGTCGTCCTGCATCAGCATCACCAGCTGTTGGCTATATGTCGGTACACTTGAAACAACAAAAAGCGTTAGTTGACGACGCTTTGACCCTACTTAAGAACTAGAAGTAAAAGGAAAATACGCACATGACAATTGAAATTCTGGTTCCAGATTTACCTGAATCTGTGGCTGATGCGACAGTTGCTACTTGGCACAAAAAACCGGGCGAAGCGGTTGCACGTGATGAAGTCATTGTAGATATCGAAACAGATAAAGTAGTTCTAGAAGTACCGGCTCCTGAAGCGGGTGTTCTGGAAGCTATCATCGAAGAAGAGGGTGCTACGGTACTTTCTAAACAGCTTCTGGCTAAAATCAAGCCGGGTGCTGTCGCTGGTGAACCAACGAAAGACACCACTGAAGATACAGAAGCATCTCCTGATAAGCGCCATAAAGCTGCGCTAACAGAAGAGAACAACGACGCATTAAGCCCAGCTGTTCGTCGTCTGCTTGCAGAGCACAACCTACAACCAGCTGACGTTAAAGGCACTGGTGTTGGTGGTCGTATTACTCGTGAAGACATCGACGCACACCTAGCAGCAGCGAAAGCGGCTCCGGCAGCAGCATCTGCACCAGCAGTTGAAGCGCCAGCAGCGGCTCGTAGCCAAAAACGCGTGCCTATGACTCGCCTACGTAAGACAGTTGCAAACCGTCTTCTAGAAGCGAAGAACAGCACAGCAATGCTGACTACTTTCAACGAAGTGAACATGAAGCCAATCATGGACCTTCGTAAGCAGTACAAAGACCAATTCGAGAAGCGTCACGACACGCGTCTGGGCTTCATGTCTTTCTACGTGAAAGCAGTAACAGAAGCGCTAAAACGTTTCCCAGAAGTGAACGCTTCTATCGATGGTACAGATATCGTTTACCACAACTACTTCGACATCAGCATGGCAGTATCAACGCCACGTGGTCTAGTAACTCCAGTACTGAAAGACTGTGACACACTAGGTTTCGCTGACATTGAAAAAGGCATCAAAGAGCTAGCAATCAAAGGCCGTGACGGTAAGCTAACTGTTGATGAACTGATGGGCGGTAACTTCACTATCACAAACGGTGGTGTATTTGGTTCTCTAATGTCTACGCCAATCATCAACCCGCCTCAAGCGGCAATTTTGGGTATGCACAAAATCCAAGATCGTCCAATGGCAGTTGATGGCAAGGTAGAGATTCTACCAATGATGTACCTAGCGCTTTCTTACGACCACCGTCTAATCGATGGCCGTGAATCAGTTGGCTTCCTAGTGACCATCAAAGAGCTACTAGAAGATCCTGCACGTCTGCTATTAGACGTTTAGTATCGCTAAAACGTCTAGTTAGCCCAGTTAGCTAGACGTAAAAAGTTTCAAAGGCTAGGCTGCTCAACGTCTGGCCTTCACTTGAACTGTAAAGCCATTAGAAAATGGACAGCAGTTGATTTGAGAAGACCCTACAGACGTAACACAGGAAACTGTGTCGTTATGGAAATAATAATCCCTTAAGGGAAAATAAACGGAATATCAAAATGAATTTGCATGAATACCAAGCCAAACAGCTGTTTGCAGAATTCGGTTTGCCTGTACCAGAAGGTTTCGCATGTGATACTGCACAAGAAGCTTTCGAAGCTGCAGGTCGTATCAGTACAGCCAAGAAAGTCGTTAAGTGTCAAGTACACGCTGGTGGTCGCGGTAAAGCGGGCGGCGTAGAGCTACATGATACGAAAGAAGGCGTTAAAGAGTTTGCACAAAAGTGGCTAGGCAAAAACCTAGTAACTTACCAAACAGACGCTAATGGTCAGCCTGTAACAAAGATCCTAGTTGAAGAAGCATCGAACATTGCTAACGAGCTTTACCTAGGTGCTGTTGTTGACCGTGCAACGCGCAAAATTGTATTCATGGCGTCAACTGAAGGCGGTGTGGACATTGAGAAAATCGCTGAAGAAACTCCAGAGTTGATTCACCAATCAGCGATCGATCCTCTAGTGGGCCCTCAAGCTTACCAAGGCCGTGAACTTGCGTTCAAACTTGGTCTAGTTGGCGATCAAATTAAACAGTTCGTTAAGATCTTCATGGGTCTTGGCCAAATGTTCTCTCAGTACGACCTAGCTCTACTAGAAATCAACCCGCTTGTAATTACTGGCGAAGGCAACCTGCTTTGTCTAGACGGCAAGATCAACATCGACTCAAACGCGATGTACCGTCAGCCTAAACTACGTGAAATGCACGATCCATCTCAAGAAGATGAGCGCGAAGCACACGCAGCACAATGGGAACTGAACTACGTAGCACTAGATGGCAACGTTGGCTGTATGGTTAACGGTGCAGGCCTTGCGATGGGTACGATGGATATCGTAAACCTGCACGGCGGCAAGCCAGCAAACTTCCTTGATGTAGGCGGCGGCGCGACAAAAGAACGTGTAGCTGAAGCATTCAAGATCATCCTTTCTGATGACAATGTTAAAGCAGTACTAGTAAACATCTTCGGTGGCATCGTTCGTTGTGACATGATCGCTGAAGGTATTATCGGTGCGGTTAAAGAAGTTGGCGTAACAGTTCCTGTAGTTGTTCGTCTAGAAGGTACCAACGCAGACCTAGGTCGCGAAGTACTTGCTAATTCTGATGTTGATATCATTGCAGCTGAATCTCTAACAGATGCTGCTCAGAAAGTTGTTGCTGCTGCGGAGGCTAAATAATGTCTGTATTAATTAACAAAGACACTAAAGTAATCTGTCAGGGTTTCACTGGCGGTCAAGGTACATTCCACTCAGACCAAGCTATCGCATACGGTACGCAAATGGTTGGTGGTGTTTCACCTGGTAAAGGTGGTCAAACTCACCTAGGCCTTCCAGTATTCAACACAGTACGCGAAGCAGTCGAAGTAACTGGCGCAACAGCAACAGTTATCTACGTACCAGCTCCTTTCTGTAAAGATGCAATCCTAGAAGCGATTGATGCAGGTATCGAACTGATCGTAACGATCACTGAAGGTATCCCTACAACAGATATGATCGACGTTAAAGTGAAGCTAGAAGAAACTGGCGTTCGCATGATCGGTCCTAACTGTCCAGGTCTTATCACTCCAGACGAGTGTAAGATTGGTATCATGCCTGGTCATATCCACAAGAAGGGTAAAGTAGGTATCGTATCTCGCAGCGGTACTCTGACGTACGAAGCAGTTAAGCAAACAACAGATGAAGGCTTTGGTCAGTCTACATGTGTTGGTATCGGTGGTGATCCAATTCCAGGTTCAAACTTCATTGATATCCTAAAACTTTTCCAAGAAGACCCAGAGACTGAAGCAATCGTAATGATTGGTGAAATCGGTGGTACTGCGGAAGAAGAAGCGGCTGAGTTCATCAAAGCGAACGTAACTAAGCCAGTTGTTTCTTACATCGCTGGTGTTACGGCTCCTCCGGGTAAACGTATGGGCCACGCAGGCGCAATCATTTCTGGTGGTAAAGGTACTGCTGAAGATAAATTCGCAGCACTAGAAGCAGCAGGTGTTAAGACAGTTAAGTCTCTTGCTGACATCGGTAAAGGCCTACGTGAAATCACAGGTTGGTAATCAGCTAACTTTTATCGAGAGAGATAGAAGCTAACTGAACGATATTAAAAAGGCTTGGTCATTATTGACCAAGCCTTTTTTATGTTCTTGAGATACGAGATACGAGATACGAGATACGAGATACGAGATACGAATCGTATGACTACGCTCGGGTCTTCACCATTTGAGATAGCATAAACATCGCAGCTGCACTGATAACCACAGAAGGGCCTGCAGGCGTGTCATAGAACCAAGACAAGCTTAATCCACCGAATACAGAGATAGAGCCAATAATCGATGCGAGGAATGCCATCTGCTCAGGTGTATTGGAGAACTTTCTTGCTGTTGCTGCAGGAATAATCAGTAGCGATGTCATAATCAACGCACCCACAAATTTCATACCGACAGCAATCACGATACCAACAAGCAGCATCAAAATAAGACGCATTAAATCAATGTTGATGCCGTCAACAGCCGCGAGATCTTCGTTAACGGTTGTTGATAATAGTGGTCGCCAAAAGATAGCCAGTACCAATCCTATCACTGCAGCACCCGCATAGATGAATACTAAATCAGTCGGAGATACCGCCAGCAAGTCACCAAATAGGTAGCTCATCAGATCAACACGAACATTATCTAAGAAGCTGACAGCAACCAAACCAAGTGATAGTGCACTGTGCGCCAAAATCCCGAGTAGGGTATCGGTCGCGACCAGTTTTTGTTTTTGTAATGTCACGAGCAACACTGCCAGCATCAAACAACAGATCAGTAACGCAAAGTACAAGTTAATGTTGAACAGGAAACCAAGCGCTAAGCCCATTAGAGAGGCGTGTGCAAGGGTGTCACCAAAGTAAGCCATCTTGCGCCACACCACGAACGAACCCAGTGGGCCAGCAATAAGAGCAATGCCTAAGCCTGCAAGAATAGAAGGTAGAAGAAACTCAAGCATTAGTGGTGATGTCCGTGTTTATGGTTGGAGCAGTCGTGCACATCCCCGGAAACTGGCTTGCCTGCCAAGTCATGGTGATGGTGGTCATGTTGGTGGTGGTAGAAAGCTAAGCTCTCTTGAACCGCAGTTCCAAATAGCGCGATATAAGAAGGGTGATGTTTAATATCAGCCGGTGCGCCAGAACAGCAGATGTGATGGTGCAAACAGATCACATCGTCTGTTTTTGCCATCACTAAGTGTAAGTCGTGTGAAACCATAAACACAGCGCAACCAAAGCGGTGACGGATGGAGTCGATCAGGTCGTAAAGATCGATTTGGCCTTGTACATCAACACCTTGTGCGGGCTCATCAAGAACGAGCAGATCGGGTCTTTTCAATAGAGAGCGAGCGATCAGCACGCGTTGGTTTTCGCCACCAGACAGTTGGTGCATGTTACTTTTCATCAGGTGTTCAGCGCCCACTAGCATCAAAGATTCTAGAATTTCTTGTTTGCTGAATTTTCCTGTGAGCTTAAGAAAACGCTCTACATTAAGAGGTAGAGAGTCGTTCAGCTTTAGCTTTTGAGGAACATAACCAATTTTTAGTTTTTTTGATTTGGTGATCTTTCCGGAATATTTGTGTTGGAGCCCTAGTAGTACCTTAACTAAGGTTGATTTTCCCGCGCCATTTGGCCCAATTAGGGTAGTGATTCTGCCACGCTCTAAATTTAGAGAGATGTTGTCTAAAACTTTTCGACCGTCAAATTCGACGCTCACAGAATCTAGTTGGATTAAGTTATCCATGAATAGAACTCATTTGCAATTCGCTAATGTTATAATGTAACATTTACCTCAAGCCTAAGCTACTTTTCTATTATCGAGGGATTATGTCACGTTCATCTTTTATACTTGCTACTTTGCTTTTAGCGCCAAGTGTTGCAAGTGCCAATACTATTTTAACAAGTTTTAAACCAATTCAAATGATTGTGACGGAATTAACGCAAGGCGTTAGTGAACCGGATGTGTTGATGAACAGCAATGCTTCGCCGCACGATTATGCGCTCAAACCGTCGGATGTCAAAAAAGTTCACAGTGCAGATATGGTGGTTTGGTTCGGTCCTGATCTAGAAGCTTTCTTAACTAAGGTGATTGGTTCAAAAGAGAACGTTATCCAGATCAGTGAGATCCCTGACATTAATTTGCGAGAGTTCGGACACGAAGAGCATGACCACGATGCACATGAAGGCCACAACCACGGTAGCCATGACCCGCATTTTTGGTTAGGTATCGATCAAGTTGAAGTAGCCGCAAAATACATCTCAGCTAAGTTAATTGAATCTGACCCAGACAACGCGATGGCGTACCAAGAGAATCTAGATTCATTCCTGATTACATTGAAAGAGAAGCAACAGTCTATTCGAGAGCAACTAGCACCTGTGAAAGACAACGGTTACTACGTTTTTCATGATGCGTATGGTTACTTTGAGCAAGAGTTTGAACTAAATAACTTAGGTCATTTTACTGTGAGTCCAGAGCGTAAGCCTGGTGCAAAAAGCCTGATCGCCATTAAGAAAACAATAGTACGTGAAAACGTTCAATGTGTGTTTTCTGAGCCTCAATTTACACCCGCTGTGATTGAGTCAGTGACGCGCGGAAGTAACGCGAAGCAAGGTCAACTGGATCCAATCGGCTCAACGGTTGAAGTGAAGAGCGGAAGTTATTTTGATTTTCTTCAGCAACTTACGGACAGCTACACAAGTTGCTTAAGCGGGGAATAAGTCATAACGAGTATTCTTTACTCTACTTTGCTCTCGTTAATTTATGAATCATGCCGCTTTTTGCGGCATTTTCGTGACCGCTAAGATAAAACCTCCCAACAAATAACAAACCTCCTTTCTCCTTTTCTAATTTCCGCTAAAATAGAAAGATAATAATAAGCACAAAAAAACTCAGTTTTTGGTCAAGCAACATAAGATGTTGTGGTGACCAAAATTTCATGCTTTGTTGCTGTTCAGGATTAAGAGTTGTATCGAATTATCTTCAAAATGTTCATGTTAATGAGCATTTCATTTAGCGTTCTAGCGGTAAATACATCACCCTCCGTTTTCTATCCTTTGCCCGTTCAAGCTCAGGGGAATTTTCTTGCGGCCAAAAACTTGTATTTAGGTGTGGGAGGCGGGCTCTGGGTTCATGATGTACATGGAAAAGTACTCTTTTACGATGGCCGAACTCTATTCCCTCGAAAGGGTAGCTTACTGCAATTTTCTTCAGAAAGAGTTGCGTTTCTGAACGATGAGTTTTGGACATTTTTCGATAACGAGGTGTATCGACACAACCCTGGAATTGGCAACGAATTGGCGTTTAGCCTAAGTCCCGGCGCTGAAATAACCAATATCGGTGCATCAGGCGATTATATTTGGGTCACTGACGGCAGTAATTTCTATACCTACAACACTCAATCTCTAGAATTTAACACTTACTCTCTACTCAAGCTGTACCGGTACAATAACAGCAGCGACATTGCGATTAACGACGCGGAATGGGTATTGTCAAAGTGGGTTCTGGCGACCAGTTCTGGGGTTTACCTTTCAGAGAATCAAGAGTTTACTCATGTCACAGCATCAGAAAAAAATCATATCGAGACAGTTTACTTTTCGAATGCTCGGCGTGAGTTAGTGATTGGTACCTTAAATGGTGCTGTGATTATTGATCTCGCGAACCCAGATAAAGAGACCATCGTTAAAGGGTCGCATGTGCTCTCACTGGCCGAAACTTCGGACCAGTATTGGATTGGTACAGAGCACGGCCTTATTAGCTACAACTTTATTACGGGTCACATTACGCGATTCGAACAAGCGACTAACCAAGACTTCTCGTTACCGGGTGAGAAAATATACTCATTGATAAATGACCACGCTGGTGGCATGTGGGTGGCGACCAACAATGGTATTCGGTACTTTTCACTGTTCAGTAAGACATTCTCAAGAACACCATTAACCGGAATGGGGATGCACTCGAGCAGTGTGGTGATCAACAAAGTGCAACCTGTTAGTGACCAGGTATCTTGGGTTGCGTCCTCAATGGGGCTTTACTTGGTTGACTCTGAAAGTGAAGAGAATCCAATTCGTGTTTACCCTAACCCTGTTAATGATTTTGAGATCTTTGGTTCTTCCATTTGGTTGGCGACCGAAGAAGGCATCATTAGTCTAAATACGGAAACGCTACAACCTGAAGCCCTTGATTTACCACGGCTGATTGAGGGAGTGCACGTTGAGAACCTTGCGCTTCAGGCTGATAACGTTCTTTGGATGACCTCTGGGCAAAACCTGTATTCGTTATCTATCGAAACCATGAAACTGACGAGTTATGGCACTGACTGGTTAGTCGACAAGTTCTTGCCAGCGAAGATCACCGCTCTCAATGTAGGCTTGCTAGGTCGCATCTATATAGGAACAGACCATGGTTTCTACTCGTTCATTGATAAACGAATTAGCTTTAGTCGTTCAAGCGAACGGTTTGGCAAAGTCGTCGATATTGAAAAAGCGAAGGATGGAGCGCAGTGGTTTGCGAGCAGTTATGGCGTGTATCGAATCCCTTATGACAGCTCTATTATTCAAGAGGTCACGCTTGTTGAAGACAATATTAGCCCAAATTGCTTAATAAGCGATGACAATGGTGTGTGGTTAGGTTCTTCGAAAGGTATCAGCTATTACGGACTGGATGGGCAACTGCATAAACATATCGGTTCACCATTTGGCTTGATCACCAATGAACTAGCGGCAGGGGCATGTGCCTTGTTTGACAGCGAAGGCAGCCAATCTACGAGGCTTATTTTTGGATCAAAGTATGGCGTAGTCAGTGCGTTATCTGATGAGTTATTGGTATCAACAACACCTCATAGTCGAGCATTACTGAGTAAGATCAGTGTTGATCAGCAAACCGTATCACTTGGTGGCAAGACAGCTGATTTGGATGAAATCCTTTATGGTTCATCTATGAGTTTTAAGTTGGGTATCCTACCTGCGACGTTTGCCCCCGCGATGGAGTATCGCCTGAGCGACGATGAACCTTGGAGTGAATTTGAAGGAGGCTTGTTAACGCTCGACCATCTTCTTCCGGGGGACTATACACTGGAAGTTAAACCCGTTAAGGACTCGCATTATCGCTTTGTGTCAACGAATCAAAGCTTCTCAATCGCTGAGCCTTGGTATCTGACTAATTGGGCTGCCGCAAGCTCTCTGGTGCTGTTGATTGGTGTCGTGACTATCTTGGTCTTTTGGCGTTCGCGTTATGTCACTTTTGCCAATAGACACCTAAAAGCGCAAGTTGCATTAAAAACCGATCAACTGAGGCACCAAAGTCGCATTCTGTTGACGACCAATCAACAGCTTAAAAAGCAGCTATCAGTTAAGAGTGCGCTTGTATCGCACACAGCAAATGAACTCTCATCTGAAGTTAATCATATTGCTGCGATGCTCCCGAATTGGAATGATGAGAAAGGCAAGTCGCCAATCTTAACGCTGAAAAATGGCTTGGCTCAATTGAGCAATACACCTCAAGGAGAAGGGAAGGTCAGTTACGATATAATTTTGATCTTAGAAGCGGTACTCAAAGCTTGGCAAGATGATTTAGCCAAAGCAGGTATTGAACTGGATATTAGAGTTGATACCAAACAACGATACGTATCCTTGCTGTATTTTAATCTCGATATTATTTTCAACAACTTGGTTGCGAGCATCATCAAGAGAAACTTTAAGTCACAAAGCATGGTGGTTCTGGTTGAAGAAGTGAAGGAGCATCTTGTCGTTACGATTCGAGATCATGGGATGCCTTTCCCTAAATTGGCATCAAGCATGAGTGAAAATACCGGAAAATCGACTGATCTAAATATCGAAAAATTACCTCTATTGATGAATCAGAGTGGTGGTGAGCTGAACGCGTTTGTTTCTGACTATCAAAATAAGGTTCAGCTTTCGTGGCCGATTGAATATCAAGTGCTGGATAATCTGGAAGCCAGCACAATTGAGCAGATTGAAACCATTAAACTTGCCGCTTCAACGCCAGAGCAACAAAGGTTGAGTGCTGAACAAGAGTGGAAAAACAGAGTGTCGCAGCTTGTGAGCGAAAACTACGCCGATGCAGAGTTCAGTACTGCAACTGCTGCTAAGTACTTGTTCATGTCAGAGAGAAGCTTACAGAGACGCTTTAAATCGGCTTATAACAAAACCTTTAAAGAGCACTTGAATGAAGTGCGTTTAGAGCATGCGTGCGAGCGGTTACTTGCGGGAGAGAAGATCTCAGACGTCGCGTTTGATTCTGGTTTTAATGACCCTTCCTATTTCAGTCAAAGGTTTAAGCACCATTTTGGTATGTCGCCATCTAAGTTTGCTGAAAACAGCGAAGAGTAGTGAGCTGCGGATTTACTCTACGTCCACATAGATAAAGATACTCTAAGCCTCGACATTCGTGTTGGGGCTTTTTTATGCTTCTACGAGATACGAGATACGAGATACGAGATACGAGATACGAGATACGAGATACGAG
>NZ_JAPHPW010000019.1 GCF_026241515.1 Vibrio sp. 14G-20 | reverse complement strand
CCAGAGCCAGAGCCAGAGCCAGAGCCAGAGCCAGAGCCAGAGCCAGAGCCAGAGCGCCAATTTTCGAGTCATCAGTCAAGCTACGCGGAAATTCGCGCAGCTGAGTTTGAAGTGCCTAATCTTGAGGATGTTCAAAAGCTACTGAGTCGCTTAGAGGCAACCAATGTAGTTGATGAATTGAATCTCGATGAGTTAATGGATCAAAACACTCAGAAAATCGCCCAGCAAGCAGACATGCAAATGTTTGATGCCGCGGTTGAGTCTGTTCAAGTGTTTGAAGAGCCAGAGATTCAAGATTGGAATCTTCCAGAGCCCGACTTATCAGTTGTTGCAGAGCCACCCGTTGAATCGCAGCAAATTAACGAGTTACAAGCTGAACCGGTAGAGACGGAACAAGTAGAAGTTAAGGCTGCTGAGTCCGAACTTAACGTTCCTGAGGTCGAAACAGTTATTGAACCTGAAACTCAATCCGGAGGTGCTGACCAGTTTACCTCTTGGGAAAGTACGGTTCGCACAGAAGACTTTCAAGTCTTGTATTTTGATGTAAACGGCGTGACCTTTGCGGTGCCACTTGATGAGCTTGGCGGTATCCATCGCCTCGAAGAGTTAAGTCATATCATTGGTAAGCCAGCTTGGTATTTAGGTTTACAAACCAACCGCGATAGTCAGCTAGATGTGGTCGACACCGCAAAATGGGTGATGTCTGAGAAACTATCAGGTGACGAATACAAAGAAAACTATCAATATATAGTCATGCTTGGAGAGAGCTTGTGGGGCCTTGCGGGCACCGAGCTAAAAGGCACCGAGCTACTTAATACAGGCAAAGTACGTTGGCGAGAAATGGCAGGGAAACGCCCATGGCTCGCTGGTATAGTAAAAGAAAAAATGTGTGCTTTGATTCATGTTGAAGCATTAATCGCCATGCTAAACGCAGGGCTAGATGTCAAAGCATTAAGCTAGTAATAAGCATCAAGTTAATAATAGTGGTCGGTAACGACGGCAAGAGGATTATCTATGTCTCATATGAGTGAAGTTGAAGTAAGAAAAGAGCAAACGAATGATGAAGTACTTCAATGGGTCACATTCCAGCTAGAAGAAGAAACTTACGGCATCAACGTAATGCAAGTACGTGAAGTATTGCGTTACAGCGAAATTGCTCCAGTACCGGGTGCTCCAGATTACGTTCTAGGTATTATCAACCTACGTGGTAACGTTGTTACTGTTATCGACACTCGTTCTCGTTTTGGTTTGATGCAAGGTGAAATCACAGATAACACTCGTATTATCGTTATTGAATCTGAGCGTCAAGTAATTGGCATCCTTGTAGATAGCGTTGCTGAAGTGGTTTACCTACGTTCTTCTGAAATCGACACAACACCAAGTGTTGGAACTGATGAAAGTGCTAAGTTCATCCAAGGTGTAAGCAACCGAGATGGCAAGCTACTTATCTTAGTAGATTTAAACAAACTACTAAGCGAAGACGAATGGGATGAGATGGCTCACCTATAATGTTTGAAGCGCTTCCGTTAAGCCCTGTCGCTCTGATATCAGGCGTTGGGGTTTTTACGTTATTCATCGTGATTTTGATTAGCAAAGTAAAACGTGCGATTCAAAAGCAGCTCGATCAGTCACGCCTACAAGTTCGTAACTTGGACAAAGAGCTTCAAAAATCGAGTAAGCAATTACTTGAGGTTCGCTCTGTTGTTGTTGGCCTTGGCCAGAAAGTGACTGAACAACAAGATCTGATAAAGCACTTGAATGAACGTATTGTTGAGTTGGAACATGCTGATACCGATGGACGCTTGTACACGCGTGCAACAAAAATGGTTCAGCTTGGTGCCGGGATAAACGAACTGATCGAAGAGTGTGAATTACCTAAAGCAGAAGCTGAGCTGATGATGTCTCTACAGAATAAGCTCGCGGGTAAGGAAAAAATCCCTTCGTTAAGAAGTAACCCTTCATCGTACAATGAGCAACTCGATGCCTCTCACGATCGCAGAGACCCGCCTCGACGTCGTTAAATTGAGCGCTTAATTCGTATTGAGCAATTGATGTTTATTACGTATTCCTCTTAAAAGAAGCTTCGGCTTCTTTTTTTTTGCAGGTTCGAACTATATGGAACGATGTTTCTAAGTGCTTGTATCTACGACAATATCCTTATTGTTGATGGAAATGTGTAAATTGTGATGAAGTGGTAACAGTTTCTTACCGACTTTGTACTATCGAAAACGCCTAGTCCTGTTTTGTCACCATATTGGTGTGCTACTATAGCACTCTCATTACTCGACTAAATTTACCTATGCTAGAAGTCTCAAATTTAACTGCTATTCGTGACGACAGGGTTCTGTTTGAATCGTTGTCTTTTCAATTGAAACCCGGTGAGCTGGTTCAGGTTGAAGGTCGTAACGGTACCGGGAAAACGACACTCCTTAGGATTATTACTGGCTTAGGCGATCGCGATGACGGCACTATCTCTTGGGACGGTGAGTCTATTGAATCGAGTCGAGATGTTTATCATCAAAATTTACTTTTTCTTGGTCACCAAACTGGCGTAAAGCGTGAGCTTAGTGCTTATGAGAACCTTAGCTTTTACCAGTCTATTCACAGTGGTGGTACAAGCAAAGACGATCTTTATCACGCGTTGGCTCAAGTCGGGCTTGCGGGTAGAGAAGATGTACCTGCAGGGCAACTTTCAGCAGGTCAACAGCGCCGAGTTGCGTTGGCTCGCCTTTGGTTGAGCAAGCAAATGTTGTGGATTCTCGATGAGCCGCTGACTGCCATTGATAAGCAGGGCGTGAAAGTTCTCGAATCTCTTTTTTCTCAGCATGCAGACAACGGTGGCATTGTGTTATTAACCACACACCAAGATATGTTTGCTGATAGCCCGAAACTAAGAAAAATAAAGTTGGGTGAGTAATATGATCTCTTCAATGACCACGATTATCCGACGCGAACTGCTGATCGCGTTTCGACGTCAAGCGGATATCTTTAACCCTTTGTGGTTCTTTATCATTGTTATAACTCTATTCCCTTTGAGTATTGGCCCTGAGCCAAATCTACTTGCACGCATTGCTGCAGGTATTGTTTGGGTGGCCGCTTTGCTCTCTGCATTGCTCTCTTTAGAGCGTCTTTTCCGCGATGATTTTCAAGATGGCGCCCTTGAGCAGATGATGCTGATGCCCATCCCGTTGCAGTTGGTAGTATTGTCCAAGGTCATAGCACACTGGTTGTTGACCGGGTTACCATTGATTCTAATCAGCCCATTGTTGGCTGTTTTGTTGTCTTTAGATTTTGATACATGGCTCTCAGTTGTGTTGACCTTGCTGGTAGGAACACCCGCACTGAGTTTTATTGGTGCGATTGGTGTTGCGTTAACCGTTGGGTTACAGAAGGGCGGAGTCCTGTTAAGCCTGTTAATCTTGCCGCTTTACATCCCCATTTTGATCTTCGCGACGTCAGCGATTGACGCTGCGGCTTTGGGCGTTGCATACAACGGCCAATTGGCCGTGCTTGGGGCAATGTTAATGGGTGCGATGACTATGACGCCTTTTGCGATCAGTGCCGCACTTAGAGTGAGTGTGAACTGATTGGGGTTCCGTTATCGTATAGCCAATGTGAACCAAACGTGTCGATTGGACTCATAGAGTCAATAAAACTGAAAGCAAGACAAATAAAATTATTATAATTATAGCTTTAATAGCTGTAAGCAATATGAAGTAAGAGTGAGATTACAACATGTGGAAATGGCTCCATCCCTATGCCAAAGCAGAAACCTCTTATCAGCTTGCTGGTAAACTTTTGCCATGGTTTTCGATCCTAGCGCTATTGTGTCTATCCGTCGGTACCGTGTGGGGGCTTGCATTTGCGCCTTCTGATTACCAACAAGGCGATAGCTTCCGTATCATCTACATCCATGTTCCGTCTGCAATTTGGTCTATGGGCGTTTACATGTCGATGGCAATTGCTGCCTTTATCGGTTTGGTATGGCAGGTAAGGCTATCAGACATGGCTGCACTGGCGATGGCACCTATTGGTGCTGTATTTACCTTCATTGCGTTACTAACCGGCGCTGTTTGGGGTAAACCAATGTGGGGTGCTTGGTGGGTTTGGGATGCGCGTTTAACCTCAGAGCTGATTCTTCTATTCCTATACTTGGGTGTGATTGCACTACACCACGCTTTTGACGACCAAAAAACAGCAGCGAAAGCGGCCGGCATTTTGGCTATCGTTGGTGTCATCAACCTACCTATCATTCACTTTTCAGTAGAGTGGTGGAACACGCTTCACCAAGGCGCGACGATCACTAAGTTCGACAAGCCTTCTATTTCAAGTGACATGTTATGGCCGCTTCTTCTTAACATCTTCGGCTTCGCCTTTTTCTTTGGTGCTGTGACTATGGTTCGTTTCCGTAACGAAATCATCAGTAAAGAAAGTCACCGTCCATGGGTTCGCAAGCTTGCGGCTGAAAAAGCGTAGTAGGGTAGGTAATTATGTATTTTGAATCTTTGAGTGATTTCTTTGCCATGGGAGGTTATGCCTCGTATGTCTGGAGTGCATTTGGAATCACATTCCTCGCGATGATCATTTTACTGGTCGTAAGCGTTCGTCGTGGTAAGCAATTACTAAATGAAGTACAAGCTAAGATTGATCGTCAAGCTCGTATCGATGCAGCAAAAAATATGGAGAACACTCTATGAACCCAAGACGTAAAAAGAGGCTGGGCATTGTCTTAGCGATCTTTTTTGGTATCAGTGCAACTGTTGGATTGATGGTTTACGCACTTAACCAGAACATGGATCTGTTCTACACACCAACTGAGCTGGTCAATGGCAAAGATGGTAAGAAACCCGAAGTGGGTCAACGCCTGCGTATTGGTGGCATGGTTGTAGTCGGCTCTGTAAGCCGCGACAATGAATCACTACGTGTAAGCTTTGATTTGCAAGATGTAGGCCCTAAAGTAACCATTCTATACGATGGCATCCTTCCTGATCTTTTCCGTGAAGGCCAAGGTATTGTTGCTCAGGGTGTTCTTAAAAATGCAACGACAATCGAAGCGTTTGAGGTGTTGGCAAAGCACGATGAAGAGTACATGCCTTCTGAAGTTGCGGAAGCAATGAAGAAAACCCATGAGCCTTTGCAATACACGACTGAACAAAAAGAAGGAAATGCTCAATGATAGCCGAGATCGGCCATTTTGCGATGATCCTGTCCTTGGGACTTGCATTGCTGCTCAGCGTGCTCCCACTGTATGGGGCCGCTCGAAATAACACATTATTGATGAACAGCGCACGACCGTTGTCGTGGGGTATGTTCGGATTCTTAGCGATTTCGTTCTTTATCTTGTGTTACGCGTTCTACACCAATGATTTTACGATTCAATACGTAGCAAGTAACTCGAATAGCCAACTGCCTTGGTACTACCGAATTACGGCGGTTTGGGGCGCTCACGAAGGTTCATTACTGCTTTGGGTTCTTATTCAAGCGGGTTGGACGGTAGCAGTAGCGACGTTTAGCCGTGGTATGCCTCAAGAGTCTGTGGCTCGCGTACTGGCTATCATGGGTTTGATTACTGTCGGCTTCTTGCTGTTCATTATCGTAACGTCTAACCCGTTCCTACGTACATTGCCTTTCTTCCCTGTCGATGGCCGTGACTTGAACCCACTACTGCAAGATCCGGGTTTGATTATTCACCCGCCAATGCTTTACATGGGTTATGTAGGTTTCTCTGTTGCGTTCTCTTTCGCAATCGCTTCTCTGATGAGCGGTCGTTTAGATACGGCATGGGCTCGTTGGTCGCGTCCTTGGACAATCGCAGCTTGGTTATTCCTAACGGTAGGTATCGCACTAGGTTCATGGTGGGCTTATTACGAACTTGGCTGGGGTGGCTGGTGGTTCTGGGATCCAGTAGAAAACGCTTCATTTATGCCTTGGTTAGCTGGTACTGCACTGATGCACTCACTAGCAGTAACCGAAAAGCGTGGCACATTTAAAGCTTGGACAGTATTGCTGGCTATCTCTGCATTCTCACTAAGCTTACTAGGTACGTTCCTAGTTCGTTCGGGCATCTTGGTATCGGTTCACGCATTCGCGTCGGATCCGGCTCGTGGTATGTTTATTCTAGGTTTCCTAGTCTTTGTTATTGGTGGTTCACTGTTGTTGTTCGCGATTAAAGGCGCATCAGTTCGTGTTCGCGGTAACTTTGATCTGGTTTCTCGTGAAAACGCCCTGCTTGGCAACAATATCTTATTGATTGCAGCACTCGTGGTTGTGCTAGTAGGTACGTTACTGCCATTAGTTCACAAACAGTTAGGCTTGGGCTCGGTATCTATCGGTGCACCATTCTTTGATATGTTGTTCTTCTGGTTAATGATCCCGTTCTCGTTCTTACTGGGTATCGGTCCTCTGATCCGTTGGAAACGTGACAACCTATCTAAGCTCGTTAAACCAATGATGATTTCAGGCGCATTCTCACTTGGCTTGAGTGCGCTAATGGTTGCTCTATTGGCTGACCGCTTCAGTGGTACTGCTTTTGCTGGTTGGGTAATGGCGTTCTGGATCATCTTCATGCACGGCTTTGAGCTGCATGAACGTGCGACTCACCGTCATACATTCCTGAAAGGTCTAACTAAGCTACCTCGTAGCCACTGGGCAATGATGTGTGGTCACATTGGTTTAGCCGTGACAGTGATTGGTATCGCGATGGTGCAAAACTACAGCATCGAACGTGATGTTCGTCTGGCGCCAGGTGAAAGCTACCAGCTTGAAGAATACAGCTTCCTGTTTACAGGGGTTCGTGACAAAGATGGTCCTAACTACGATGGTTACATTGCTGACTTTGAAATTACTAAAGAAGGCAAATACATCAACACGCTTCACGCTGAAAAACGTTTCTACACTACGGCTAAGTCTATGATGACAGAAGCAGCGATTGACCGTGGCGTAACACGCGACCTTTACATCGCAATGGGTGAACGTTTAGACGACAACAAATCTTGGGCTGTACGTATCTACTACAAACCATTTGTACGTTGGATCTGGGCAGGTTCTTTGATTATGTCGATTGGTGGTGCTATTGCTATCAGTGACCGTCGTTACCGTTTCCGTAAGCCAACAAAAAAGTCGGCTGAAGAGCAGGAGGCTTAATTCGAATGAACAAGAAGATTTTATTCATTCCATTGATTGCGTTCATGGTTCTAGCTGGAATCTTTGCAACGCAATTAATGCGCAACCAGTCGGGTGATGATCCGACTAAGCTTGAATCGGTATTGATTGGTAAGCCTGTTCCTGAGTTCGGTCTAGAAGACTTAGAACAACCAGGTAAGTTTCATGATCAAGCGATCTTTAAAGGTGAGCCACTGCTTCTTAACGTATGGGCAACTTGGTGTCCTACTTGTTATGCAGAGCACTCTTACCTGAATAAGCTCGCAGCTCAAGGCGTTAAGATCATTGGTCTTAACTACAAAGATGACCGCAACAAAGCAGTTGGTTGGTTAAAAGAACTGGGTAACCCGTACCTAATCAGTCTGTTTGATGGCAACGGTATGCTAGGTCTTGACCTTGGCGTATATGGCGCTCCTGAGACATTCTTAATTGATGCCAACGGCGTGGTTCGTTACCGCCATGTTGGTGACGTGAACCCAACCAACTGGGCATCGACGCTTGAGCCGATGTATCAAGAGTTGTTGGAGGAATCGAAATGATTAGAAAGGCACTGATTAGGCTATTCGCTACGTTCGCAATCTCAGCGACAGTTGCTGCTGCGCCTATCGAATTTCATGAATTCGATACTGTGGATCAAGAACAGCAGTTCAAAGAGTTGAGCAATACGTTGCGTTGCCCTAAATGTCAGAACAACACGATTGGTGATTCGAACGCTGAACTCGCGGTCGACTTACGCCAAAAAGTGTACGAGATGACAAAAGACGGCAAGTCGAAGCAAGATATCATTGATTACATGATTGCTCGCTACGGTAACTTTGTGACTTACAATCCGCCACTGACGCTAGCAACATCAATTCTTTGGATTGGTCCGTTTGCGGTTGTTGTGTTTGGATTTGGTTTGATTGTTTTACGAAGCAGAAAGTCAAAATCAAAAACAGCAGTAGAGTCAGATAAAGACTGGGATGCAGACAAAGAAGCTCGCTTAAAAGCGTTACTCGATGAAGAGAACGACGGAGATAAGAAGTAATGACTCTATTTTGGATTTCTACCATTATCCTTTCGCTAGCGGCAATTTTCTTAATTGTTCTGCCTTTTATTAACAAGAAGGCAAACAATGACGAAATGCTTCGCGACGAGTTGAACAAAGCATTCTATAAAGACCGTCTTGTCGAGTTAGAAGTAGAAGCAGAAGAAGGCCTTGTTGATAATCAACAAGAGCTTATTGCTGATTTGAAACAGTCTCTACTTGATGATGTACCTGCTCAGCAAGAGATGAAGAAGACTCAAATCTCAACGCTTGGTGTAGTTTTACCGTCGATCATCCTTGTCGTCGTTGTGACTTATGGTATGTACTTTAAGTTTGGTGCATTGGACAAAGTTCAACACTGGCAAGAAGTGAGTTCGAACCTTCCTGAATTGTCTAAAAAGCTAATGTCATCGGAAGGTGGAGCACTAACGGATGATGAACTGGAAGATTTGACTCTAGCGCTTCGTACTCGTCTGCATTATCAACCAAAAGATTCAACAGGTTGGTTGCTGCTAGGTCGTATTGCATTGGCTAACCGCGACGCTGAAACAGCAAAAGATTCTATGGAAAGAGCTTACAAGCTTGAACCTAAGAATGAAGATGTTCAGTTAGGGTTCGCGCAAGCACTGATGCTTTCTCCTGATGAAGCCGATCAGAACCAAGCTCGTTTGATTTTGAGCCGTTTGATTCAAAACGATTACGTCGACCTTCGTGTATTCTCACTGCTAGCGTTCGATGCGTTTGAGCGTCAAGACTACCCGGGTGCTGTGAAGTACTGGAGCATCATGCAACAGATGATTGGTCCACAAGACAGTCGCTATGAAATGCTTTCGCGCAGTATTGAAAGTGCTCAGAAGAAAATGGGCGACACTATGGGTGTCGACCAAGGTAAGACTGTTGCTGTAACGCTCGATCTATCTGCTGACGTTAACGCTGACCCTAATTCAGTGTTAATTGTGTCAGTACACAGAGCGGATGGTTCTCCAATGCCTATCGCAGCCGCTCGTTACCCACTAGGGACTTTCCCTCGTACTGTTGTGCTAGATGACGGCAACAGCATGCTGGAAGGACAAGAGCTGTCTAGCCTTGAAACTCTGATGGTTAGAGCTAGGCTTGATACAGACGGCAACGTTTCAACTCGCGAAGGCGATTGGTACGGTGAAAGTGAAGTGGTTGAATTGGGCGCTCCAGTCACCATTGATATCAATAAGCAATATTAATCATCACTTTGCATAGGTGTTAGCTATTCCGATTTGTAGATAAACGGTATAGACTTAGCCAAACAATTGAGGCCAGCGATTGCTGGCCTTTTTTATTATTCCTTATGGAAAAGGTGATATGTCTGCCAGTGTTTTAAGACTCTCGAGTTTACTTTTTATCGCAAGCTTAACGGTTGGGTGTTCAAGTGCGCCGGACGAAAGTGTTGACGATGATAACCTCGAAACCTCTGAATACGTCGAAGAGTCCCACCCGAATGATCCTTTTGAAGGCTTCAACCGAGCGATGTGGGATATCAACTACGAATATCTAGATCCTTATTTAGTTCGCCCTGTTTCCCTCGCTTATGTTGACTACACCCCTGTGCCAGTGCGTTCTGGTATCTCCAACTTTTTAGCCAACTTAGACGAACCTGCAAGTATGGTGAACAACCTGATCATGGGTAATGGCGAGAGAGCTGTCGATCATTTCAACCGTTTTTGGATTAACTCAACGATTGGTTTGTTAGGCTTAATCGATATTGCCAGCGAAGCGGGGATCACCAAATACGACGATAAGTCGTTCTCTGATGCGATTGGTCACTACGGGGTAGGGAATGGTCCGTACTTTATGGTGCCGGGTTATGGCCCGTTAACAACGCGAGAAGTGACTGAAACCGTCGATGGCTTGTATGTTCCTTTATCTTTCTTGAACTTCTGGACGAGCTTAGGTAAATGGGCATTTGAAGGCATGGAAACACGTGCTCAGTTAGTGTCACAAGAAGCTTTGTTGGATAACTCGCCAGACCCATATGCATTGACGCGAGATGTTTATATTCAACGTCGTGATTTCAAAGCTGAGATAGAACCTGATGAGGTTGATCTTGAAGAAGAAGATTTCCTTGATGGCTATTTAGAAGATTTTTAATTGCAGATAAAAGAAAGGCTCGATGTTGATAATAACATCGAGCCTTTTTAATGCGTCTGACTTTAGATTAAATCAAAAGATTAGAAGCGGTAGTTCGCTTGAATACCCACTAGCCAAATACTGCCTGTCACTTCGCCTTCGAAGCTTCCACCAAAATAGTCGGCACCTGGTTCAAATGGTTGCAATGTACCAAGATCTGACTCATGCATTTTAGCGTCTTTCGCTAGAATGTAAGTGAAGCCAGCATCTAACGTTAGTTGCTCAGACCACTGGTATCCAGCACCAATACTTAACCAAGTACGGTCTGTCTCTGGAATCGTCGCAGTACGGTGCTCTTCGCTTACTGCTGAAGTATCATATGCAATACCAGAACGTAGAGCTAACTTAGGTGTCATTTGGTAAGTGGTACCAATAGCAAAGCGGTAGTTGTCTTCCCAGTTTTCTTCTTTGATTGGCACTGATTCCGTTGGGAAATCAGCAACAAGTTCTTTGAAGCTGCTCCAATTTGTCCAGTTGATACTCGCGTGTATAGCAACTGTTTCTGTAAGTTGGTGGAAGCTCGCTAGCTCAGCAGTCGCTGGTAGCGCTAGTTCCATTGAACCACTTCTTTTTTGGCCTTGTGGAAGTTCGAAGCCTGCACCTTCTGCGTGGCCTTTAAGAGTGAGGTCAACTTCAGACTTATAGGTAAAGCCTAAGCGGTTATTTTCATTGATTTGCCAAGCGGTACCTACTTGCCAGCCCCACGCTGTATCATCGCCTTCCATGTATTTAAGAGTGTCCCCTTTTTCTACACTACCTAATGTAGATGAAGCAACGGCCCCAAAGCTACCTTCAGCCATGATGTATCGAACACCACCACCAATCGACAGACTTTCAAGTACTTGGTATGCAGCGTTTAGGTTCAGTTCCATACTGATAACGCTCGCTTCGTTACCGTGGTTTGCGCCGCCAAAATCTTTACCTAGGTCGGTTTCCATACCGTAGTTAGTGCCTGCAGCGAAGCCCAACGCGAATTTTTCATTGTACTTATGAGAAACATAAAAGTTTGGAATTACTGCGCTGTGAGCGAAATCACTTGAATTTGATGGAGTCGTTGAAGCACCACCAACTGAAGTCGAAGTTCCATCGATATCAATATTTGGATCAACATAGATAGCGCCAACAGAAACCTGAGTTCCTTCTAAGTAAGTAAGAAGAGCAGGGTTACGCCACTGTGAACCAGCGTTGTCTGCGATCGCGGCTTCACCAGCGTATGCTCGGCCTAGGCCTGTTGCTGAGTATTCTGCTAGTTGAAAACCTGCCGCGTGAGTCACGGTAGAAGTCGAAAGTAGTCCAACTGCCACTGCAGCAGATAGAAGAGTCTTATTCATTTTCATTATTATGTTCGCTGAATCATAAGTATTTAGTGGCGTGATTCTACTTTTAGAGTTATTACTTTAGAAATGAAATTCGAATAAAACAGTGTTTTAGGGATTTAATGAGTAAATGTGACTAATTATTAGGTAAATAGTCTGAATGTTTCGGCTGTGTTGCGAAGTTTGAGCGTACACTTGTAGGCATATTTTGCCTCTGCAGGCTACAGCTGTAAGCCTAAATCGATGCGGGCCAGTGGTTTAGGCAACAAAAAAGGGTCGCGTAATGCGACCCTTTGGGGATTTTTAACCTAGCTTTAGCTTATATTAGAAGCTGCGGCTGTACTGCAGGCCTAGTAGAATTGCATCAGCGTGTGTTGTACCTGAAACTGACGCAAATGGTACGCTTGTCTCATCAACTTTCACATCATCACCCAATAGGTAAGTAAAGCCAAAGTCTACATTTGAAGCTGTGTCAATGTGGTAAGTGAAACCAGCAGAGAACCATTGGCGGTCAGAATCTGGTACTGAGATTGATGTCAGCTTGTCTTGTGCGCTTGTGTCATACATGTAACCCGTACGAAGTGTCCAAGTGTCATTTAGGTAGTAAGTACCACCAATAGCGTAGTGCCAACCGTCCTGCCATTCGTATGCTTTTTCAGTGTACGGTATGCTACCAGCTAGCTTGACATTTTCGAAATCGATTTTATCGAATGCGCCCCAGCCAATCCATTGAACAGAGTAGTGAACAGCAAACTTGGTATCTTCGATTCTGTGGTAACCAGAGAATTCAGCCATGTCTGGTAAAGGTAGTGTGATCTCTTGGCCTTTATCATCTTTAGCTGTTATTTCTGGGCTGTAACGGTACGATAGACCAAAACGGTTGTTTTCATCTAGTTCATATACAGTGCCGACGTTAAAGCCAACACCCCAACCATCGGCTTTATCGATATCTAGAAGGTCTACTGCACCGCCGCCAATAACTGGAGTGCCGCCACGTTTCATTGTGCCTTGACCGTAAATTAGATCTAGACCAGCACCAAAGCTCCATTGGTTATTTAGGCGGTATGAGCCAGATAAACCAAAGTTGATACTCATGATGTCGGTTAAACCACCATACTCGTTCGCTACGTAATCATCAGAGAATTCAGTTTTTGTACCGAAGTTCGAATATGCATTTACACCCCATGCAAACTTGTCATTTACAGGTACGATAAGGTGGATGTTTGGAGCTATAGAAGTATCGCCGACGTCATCGTAATCCGCATTAACACCTGGCGAGCCTGGTGCCGTGTACGTCGCGTCCTTAACTTCGATCATAGAAGTGATGCTTTCAAAACCAAGAGAAAGCTCAGTTTTGTCAAAAAGTGCCATTGCTGCAGGGTTACGTGCCATTACTGACGCGTTATCTGCGATTACTGCATCACCAGCGAAAGCACGGCCGATGCCGGTAGCTGATTGTGCGTTAAGTTGGAAACCTGCTGCCATCGCTTGCGAAGACGCCAGTGTGATTGTTACTGCTAAAAGAGACTTTTTAAACAGACGCGTGTTGTTGGTAGTCATTCATTTATTCCTTTATATATCCGCCTCTACAGGGCGATTAATTTGAGCAATTGCTCAATGGTGGCTGATCCTATTCGGAAGTATACGATATACAAATCCGACCATTGATAAATTTGAGTGGAAAGTTATGGAAATGACGCCTATCTGGCACGAAAATGGTGCGAAATGCTATTTTTTAGAGTTTTAACTCTAGAGGTATTGGGGGTGTGAATGGTTTTGCGGATTATCTATAAATAAAGCCCAGCAATATCAGTGGTATAATTGCTGGGCCTTTTGTAGCGGGGCTTTAAGAGCGAATTAGCTCATCGGTTTGATCATTTTTGTCAGCTTTTCGGCGATTTTGGAAACATCCTCACCATTTTCACCCACAAGGATTAAGCTGCTGCCATCTACGGGTGTGACTGAACCAGACATACCTTCTTCATCAAAGTCGATAGGTTTGTCTGTCGGAATACCGGTTAAAAACAGTGTTACTTTGCCTTTTGCGCCTTGGAAGACCATATGTACCGCGTTGGATTTACCAAAACCACAGTGGTTTAGGTAATAAACGTGGTAAGGGAAAGCATCATCAAACTGAAAAGCAAATGGATTCATTTTTGCGTTGATCTGCTGCGATGTGACCTGTTCATCGATGGAGCTCACAAAGCTCTTCTCATCAACAACATGCTTCATCGCGGTATCAACCAAACTCGCTTGAGCGGGTGAAACCAATGCATTTCCCCAATTCACTTGGCCAACTAATAACCCAGCAACAAATGCCACTGAGGCAGCCATTGCCATTGCACGTCTCGCAAACGTAGGCCTTACTACTTTGCTTTCTTCGCTTGAGGTCTGATTGAACAGAATACGATCAGCAAGATCGTCTGGCACATCCACATTCATCGCTGAATGGATCTGCTTATCAAGCGCTAGTACATCGTCTAAGAAGTTACTATTGGCTTCGCTATTCGCGGCCGCATCAACAATATCTTGTGTACGTTGTTTAGGTTCCGACAATACACGACGACGAAATTCCAAATCATCCATTATGTTGCCCCCTCTCTGCCTCTTCTGTATCCAACAGCTCTTTCAACTGATTTCGAGCTCTGAATAAACGTGTCATCACCGTGTTTTTGTTGAGATCGAGAATATCGGCAATCTCATCACCACTAAAACCACCAATCACTTGCAAGAAGAGAGGTTCACGGTAATCAATTTCAAGTCTCATGATCTGGGTTTGCAACCATTGGTGCTGATGGTGCGGGTCATCACTGACACTAGCATCGTTACCGTGGTCGTCGATATCAACCAGATCAAACTGTTTGCGTTCAAAACGCCGAGCGTTCTCGCGTCTTAAGATGGTAATCAGCCAAGATTTAGCGGCCTTTTCATCTTGAAGGCTATCGAGTGACTTCCATGCACGAAGGCAAGTTTCTTGAACTAAGTCTTCGGCAATGCTTTTGTCTTTACATAACCAATAGGCGTAGCGAAAGAGGTCACGATGATAGGCACGTACGAGTGCTTCGTATTTTCTTTGTTTGTCCATATCAGAGTTGACCGGACGCTTGGCTGTTTTCTTTCCAAACATTTTTATTATTGACACACGAGCCTCCATAATTGCTCTGCGTATAGCTGTCCTCTATACGTTGTGCTTCGTTTTTATATTTTTAGAGCTAACGATCGGCAGGAAATCGTAAAATCACATTAAAATTGATCTACTTCAAAATCTAAGGCTTAGAACTCGCTATAGTACACCTTGTCGTCTAGTTAGTCATTCGTGGCTAGCATGTTGAGCAAGACGACACTTCCTTTTGAAGGCTGACTTTACTTTCTCCTAATCAGGAAACTGATTATTTCAATTGGCGCTAAGTTAATTGCTTTATATACATTCCGACCACACAGCTTTGTGTGGTTTTTTTTTGCCTCAAGAAAACCATTCTCTACATTGCGATAACAGTCTTGGCTTACAATAGTTTAGTCTCTTACGACAACCTTTCCCCCAAAAAGGTTCGCCTGAATGTGCAGTTATATTTTCAAACAGTGAGATACTCGTATCACGTTTATTTAAACGCTCGTTTGATTTAATTAACAACTTCTTTACAATGCTTCAGGTCAGACCTCTTAACTTTAAGGAGAAACCATGGGCAAACAGGAAGTCAAAACGCGTTCTGGAGAACGTGTTGCCGTTGTCGCTGGATTACGAACCCCATTCGCTCGTCAGAGCACAGAATTTAGCCAAGTGCCTGCGGTTGACCTAGGCAAAATGGTTGTGAGCGAAATGCTTGCAAGAACGGATGTTGATCCTGCGCTTATCGAACAAGTCGTGTTCGGCCAAGTCGTACAAATGCCAGAAGCGCCTAACATTGCGCGTGAAATCGTATTGGGCACAGGCATGGACATCAATACCGATGCCTACAGTGTTACACGAGCATGTGCGACCAGCTTCCAAGCAGCAGTCAACGTGACCGAAAGTATTATGGCTGGCACGATTGATGTTGGTATTGCGGGCGGCGCGGATTCTTCTTCTGTATTGCCTATCGGTGTTTCGAAAAAGTTAGCGGCAAATCTATTAGCGCTGAGTAAAACGAAAACTATGGGTCAAAAGCTGAAAATTCTTAAAACGCTTTCCGTTAAAGATCTCATGCCAGTACCGCCTGCTGTAGCAGAATACTCGACCGGTTTATCCATGGGACAAACGGCTGAGCAGATGGCGAAGACACATGGTATTACTCGCGAAGCTCAAGATGCACTAGCTCACCGTTCTCACTCTTTGGCTTCTCAAGCATGGAAAGAAGGCAAGATTAAAGACGAAGTGATGACGGCGTTCCCAGCGCCTTACAAAAAGTATTTAGCGGAAGACAACAACATTCGCCACGACTCAACCGTTGAAGGCTACGCTAAGCTGCGCCCTGCATTTGATAGAAAGTACGGCAGTGTAACGGCAGCCAATGCTACACCACTGACTGACGGTGGCGCTGCGGTTATGTTGATGCGCGAAGGTAAAGCGAAAGAGCTAGGCTTAGAAGTGCTTGGTTATATCCGTGGCTATGCGTTCTCAGCGATTGGTGTTGAAACAGATATGTTGATGGGCCCGACTTACGCGACCTCGCAAGTATTAAAGAACACAGGCCTAGAGCTTTCAGATTTGACGCTGATCGAGATGCACGAAGCATTCGCTGCACAAGTTCTGGCGAATGTGAAAATGTTTGCAAGTGACGAGTTTGCTCAGAAAAATCTTGGCCGCGACAAAGCGATCGGTGAGATTGATATGGAGAAGTTCAACGTTCTGGGTAGCTCAATTGCTTACGGACACCCGTTTGCTGCGACTGGCGCGCGCATGATGACTCAAACATTACGTGAACTGAAACGTCGCGGTGGCGGCTTGGCACTGAACACAGCTTGTGCGGCTGGTGGTTTAGGTGCAGCAATGATCTTGGAGGTAGAATAATGTCTACGACTCTTGATGCAAAAACAGAAAAAGAAGTAGTCACTCAACCAGATTCAGCGACTGCCATTGAATCGACAAGTAGTGAATCAACCAAAAAGAAAGCGACTGCATTTACTCTTAATATCGACGAGCAAGATATTGCTTGGTTAGCGATCGATGTGCCAAACGAGAAAATGAACACACTGCAAGCGGCTTTTGCGGAAGAAATGAAAGCCATCTTCGAGCAGCTAAAAGAAAAGCAGAGCCGAGTTAAGGGCTTAATCGTTCATTCACTTAAGCCAGATAACTTTATCGCTGGTGCTGATGTAAGAATGCTTGATGCGTGTAAAACGGCTGACGAAGCACAGTCTCTCGCTCGCCAAGGGCAGGAGATGTTCCAAACTCTGTCTGAACTGCCATACCCAGTGGTCGCAGCGATTCACGGCCCATGTCTTGGTGGCGGCTTAGAGCTCGCACTGGCGTGTGATTACCGCGTATGTACCGATTCAGATAAGACACGTCTTGGGCTACCAGAAGTACAGTTAGGTCTGTTACCAGGCTCTGGCGGTACGCAACGTCTGCCTCGCCTTATCGGTTTGCTGCCATCGCTCAACCTAATTCTAACGGGCAAGCAACTGCGCGCTAAGAAAGCGAAATCGCTCGGTGTTGTGGATGCTTGTGTACCTGAAACTATCCTGCTTGAAGTAGCAAAAAGCTTTGTTGAAAAGAATACGGGTAGTAAAAAAGGTAAGCGTCTGGCGTCTAAAAACCAAGCTTCAACCAAAGAGAAACTGATTTCACGTAATGGCCTTGGTCGTAAAGTGATTTTTGAACAAGCGTCTAAGAAGACGAATCAGAAAACACGCGGCAATTACCCAGCAGCAGATGCGATTCTAGATGTGATTCGTTATGGCCTAGAGAACGGCTTTGAAAAAGGCCTTCAGTATGAAGCCAAGCGTTTCTCTGAGCTAGTAATGACTTCTGAATCTAAAGCCCTTCGTTCGATTTTCTTTGCAACGACGGAAATGAAAAAAGAACACGGTGCAGACGCAGAGCCGAAAGCGGTTAAGCGTGTTGGTGTGCTTGGCGGCGGTCTTATGGGCGCAGGTATAAGCCATGTCAGCGTTGCTAAAGCGAAAGTGCCTGTGCGTATTAAAGACGTATCCAATGAAGGTGTGTTGAACGCGCTTAACTACAACTTCAAGTTGTTCGATAAGCAGCGTAAGCGTCGCATTCTGAGCAGAGCGGGCCTCGAAAGTAAGATGCTTCAGCTTTCTGGTGGTATCGACTTCACGAGTTTTAATCACACCGATGTGGTGATTGAAGCGGTGTTTGAAGACCTAGACCTTAAGCAGTCAATGGTTGCGGATATCGAAGCCAATGCCAAGCCAGAGACTATCTTCGCGACCAATACTTCTTCACTGCCAATCCATAAGATTGCAGAGAAGGCGAAGCGCCCAGAAAATGTGGTCGGTCTTCACTACTTCAGCCCAGCTGAGAAAATGCCGCTGGTTGAGGTTATCCCTCATGAAACAACCTCAGAAGAGACGATTTCGACAGTAGTTGCATTAGCGAAGAAGCAAGGTAAAACGCCGATTGTTGTTAAAGATACGGCCGGTTTCTATGTGAACCGTATTCTTGCTCCGTACATGAATGAAGCAGCGCACTTGCTACTAGCGAACGAGCCGATTGAAAAGCTCGATAGCACGTTATTGGACTTCGGTTTCCCTGTTGGCCCAATTACCTTGCTAGATGAGGTGGGTGTTGATATCGGTGCGAAGATCATTCCGATTTTAGTGAATGAGCTTGGCGACCGTTTCCAAGGCCCAGATGTGTTCGACATTCTGTTGAATGACAACCGTAAAGGCCGTAAGAGCGGTAAAGGTTTCTACACCTACAAAGGGAAGAAGAAGGAAGTGGATAAGTCAGTTTACAAGCTGCTTAAGCTGCAACCAGATCCTAAGTTGAGTGATAACGATATTGCGATGCGCTGTGTGTTACCTATGCTGAATGAAGCGGTTCGTTGTCTAGATGATGGCATTATCCGCAGCCCTCGTGATGGCGATATTGGTGCGATTTTCGGTATCGGTTTCCCGCCATTCCTAGGTGGTCCGTTCCGTTACATGGATCAAATTGGTATCAAGTCACTGGTTGAGATGATGAACGACTTTGCTAAGAAGTACGGTGATCGTTTTGCGCCATGTGATGGCCTACTGACACGTGCTGGGTTGGATGAGTCTTTCTACAAGTAATTCTCTAAACTATTGATTATGAAGCCCATATCAAGCAATTGATGTGGGCTTTTTGTTTTTGATAGTGTGAAAAACAAGAGACTCCCGATTAAGTCGTTCCTCCTTCTCGGGAATGATGGTCGAGAAATAAAAAGTAAGTTATTTATTGATAAGAAAGGTGGTCAAACACTTCTCAATTGAAACTACCGTCATCTCCTAAAGCGACGAAGGAGCGTAATAGGAGATCTGCTTTTGTGCTGCACCCAATAAAAAAGGTTGATGCTTCCACATCAACCTTCTGTTTTTTTATTTAGAACTACTAACCAAGCTCACAGTCTTTAGGACGCAACTGAAACTCATCAATAGAGCCTATTTCCACTCCTGCCGACAGCTTATCTTCTTCCTGATGAGCATTACCATGAGCATGCATAATCAGACGATTCGCCGTGCGAGGTTTTAGCTGACTTACCACAAAGCGCATCATGTCTGAGCGAGTTAACCCCTTAAGGTCTTCCAATACGCGCTCTCTCTGGTTGAACTCAATATCCTTATTGCCAATCGCAACCCATAAGCGCTGAGCTCGTCCTCGCAAAGTCGTATCTGGTGTTGAAATCTGATTCCAGAGGCCGCGTTTACTGCTGTGCCATTGATAGTCGTTAAGCTCCAACAACACCATGTAAAACGCATTAAGGAACTCATCTATCGACGCTAATAAGTCGGCTGGAGCAGCATTAGGAGACTGCACATACAACACAATACCTGGGTGTCGGTTGAGCGGCATATTACCTGTGCCAACCATGTAGCCCAGTTGTTGTTTTGTGCGTATTTCATGGAAAAAAGTGGCCGACATCAAATGGTTTGCCAGTGAGTACAGCGCAATATTTTTAGGCGAAATATCTGGGCATTGGTAATAAACCACGATTGCCGAATCATCTTGGTTACACACCACTTCACGTTGGAAGCTGCCGTTTTCACCCAGCATGATGAGCGGACGCAGTGACTCTTCGTAAGCCTGATCTTGAACACGCAGTGCATCTTTCAGCGTTTCAGCCATCTTGTGTGCATCGGATTTTTTCCAGTCGCCATATACAAACATCTCAACATGAAGTTCCGCCAAAATAGCTTGAACAAAAGAAGAGAGCTCATCGACCTCTATCGTTTCTAGTGCCTCAATCAACACAGAATAGGGCGGGTTATTTGGCTGAAGTATCCCGGTCATCGCATTAAACAGCTGCGAGATAGGGCGATCTTGCGACGCGTTGTTCCAATTTCTGAGCAATTGATGCTTGATCGTCTCGAAGCGTGTTGGACTAAAATTACGAGCTTGGAAATGCTCAAGGATCATATTGAGCAACTGTGGCTGCTTCTCGCTGAACCCCGAAAGAGTCAGAGTCACGCCGCCTTGATGGGTATACATGTTGTAACCCATACCTGCAATTTCAGCCTGATAGGTATCTTTTTCAAGTGAATCCAAGAACATCTCTACACATAGGCGAGTTTTTACGATGTTTCTCGGGCTAGCGACCGAGTGAGGACTGTCGATAGCAACATACACTACCCCTTTCGGCACTCGAAATTGATGATCTTGCAAGTGCCACAGCTTAAAGCCATCGAGCTCTTCCAGTAGTTGTGGGTATTTAGCATCACCTTCTAGCTCAGTTGGGTCTAAGTCGTAGCAAATAAACGGGTTTTTGCTTGGCAATTCAAACTGCCAACCGGGGTTAATGCACGTAAAGCATTGAACTTGTTCTGCGCTAAAAGGTGTGACCGAGTAGGGCGTAAAATACCACTTCGCTTCCCTGTCATACTCGAACCCCTGAGCAACTATGGTCGCTCGCATGTTGTCGACGGTTAAGTAAGGCAGCAATGAACGTTGTAACTCGTCATCGAAATGCGACATTTTGTAATCGCCATACACCACATCTTGTTCTTGATAGTGCTGCATGTTGATAACGAGGTGGCTGACCACATCAAGCGGTCTTGCTGGCTCTTGAAAGCGGAAAGCAGACTCAAGAACGGCGCGTTTTTCTAGGTAGCGCCACTCCTCGATGCCTTGTTGCTCGACTAACTTGATGTACTGAAATATCGCTTGGATGATGTTATCGGTTTTGGTTAAACCTTCAATGGTCAACGAGCAACTGACTGTGAAATCACGATAGTTGCTGCCACTCGCGCCACCACCGGCAGAGAGGGATGTTATCCAGCCTTTCTCTTTGAGTTGCATCATCAAACTGCCTTCACCTTCGTAACCTAAAAGGTGGGCAAAGAACGACAAAGGCTTAACGCCGTAGTGTTCGTCCATGCTTGGCATTGGGAAGGTTAAGATCAGTTTGCGTACTTCCTTAACCGGCTCAACACGGACTTGTACACCTGTGCTTAACTCGCCAATAATCGGGACTTCTACCTTCTTGCCTTGGAGGTCGTGATTAGTAATAGAACTAAAGCGATCTTCCACCCAACTTTGCATCTCATCTAATGATTGATTGCCAGATAGTGTCAGCGTCATCAAGTCGGCTGAGTATTGCTGTTGGTGGAAAGCTAAGATCTCTTGCCGAATCGTCTCGCCGTTTCTGTCGCCCAACGTATCGATATTACCGACAGAAAACTTCGAGAATGGGTGATTGTGATTGACCAGTTCTTTGGTAACTTGGTACAAGCGTCGCGAATCGTCGTTGAGTTTCATCTTGTATTCGGAATCAACGGCTTGGCGTTCTTTGTCTAACGCTTCTTCGTTGAACAAGGGGGCGGTAAAAAATTGGCTGAAGCGATCGAGTGCGGTTTCAAAGGCATTTAATTCAACGTCAAAAAAGAAGCAGGTGTGTTCAGTTCCGGTCCAAGCATTGTTACTACCACCATGTTGACTGATAAAACTTTGAAACTCTCCGACCTTTGGATACTTTTCAGTTCCCAAAAATAGCATATGCTCTAAGTAGTGAGCTAAACCCTCTCGGTCTGTAGGGTCATCAAAATGCCCTACATTAACGGCTAATGCGGCTGCTGCTTTTTGAGCATTTTGGTCCTGAACTAACAGTACACGTAACCCGTTTTTTAAGGTTATGTAGCGGTATTGATGTTCATCATTGGGGCTTAAGTGCACAGGAGCATCTCCAGAGAAGGTGGTTTTTAAATTATGTACGCGATGATTTAAGGTGCAAACCTCGCGATCATATTTTGGGATATGAAGTGCTTTTTGGCGACTTCTAAATCACTTTTATCGATTTTTATCAGTGATTTATTTTCTTTTAACAAGATTGTTAAGAAAGTCGAACTCTTTAGCAAGTGACTTGATATAATTATTTATATAGACTGCGGTTTCTCTAGTTTGAGAGCCAAACGCTAAGTAGCGTATCGCTGATATGGGATATATCGACTTTCGAAATGTTACGTAGACAGGATTGAACATGAAAATATTCATTATGCGCCACGGTGAAGCAGAACATTTTGCGAACTCGGATGCAGAACGAGCGTTGACCAAGCGCGGGAAAATGGCTTCTCTTGCAGTGGCACAAGCTGCAAATGAGCAGGGGTTCAGCCAGTTCGATAAAGTGCTAGTGAGCCCATATTTAAGGGCACAAGAAACGTGGTTAGAGATCTCTCAGGCGTTTTCTGGAAAGAAAGTAGAAACCTGTGATGATATTACGCCTTACGGAATGTCCGACGATGTGTTTGATTTGACCTTAGCAATGGCTGAAGTAGAAAAACTAGAGACCATTTTATTTGTTTCTCATTTACCTCTAGTGGGCTACTTAACTGCGGAATTTGCAACGGGCATGGCACCGCCTATGTTCCCAACGTCAGGTTTAGCCTGTATTGAATTTGACCTTGAGACACAAAAGGGCGAGTTACTTTGGAACATTAATCCATAAGCTCGTTAAACTCGGTCGAATGACAAAGTCGAAGACAAATAGAAAGGGCATCTCAATATGATTGGGATGCCCTTTGTTGTTTTTTGTGTGAGAGAATTCGTAAACCAGAATTATTTCTCAGGAATCGAAAGCAAGACTAACAGCGCACCATTACCACCAAATTCTAAAGGTGCTTGGTGAAAAGCCATTACATCTGGGTGTTGTGCTAACCATAGAGGCACTTTTTGTTTAAGAATGTGCTTACCGATACCATGTTGCACGCAAGCACAAGCTACGCTCTCTTTAATGCAGTGAGCAATCATAGCTCCTAATTCGCGCTTTGCTTCTTGTTGTGTCATACCGTGCATATCAAGGTACACGTCAGGCACGTAAACACCGCGACGCAGTCGCTTGACTTCATATTTAGAGACATCATCACGCGCATAACGTGTTGGTCCTTCCTCACTAAGGTGCGGAATGAACTCATCCGAGAAATAAAACTCGCTATCACTGGCTTGTCTTGCCGTTCGAGTAATTTCTTTTTGCTTGGTATTTCTTTTTGGCTGCTGGACTATGGTATCCTGTTGCAACTTTTTAACGCCCTTTACTGCATCGTTGAACAGGGCGAAATCGTCATCGAAGTCGGTGTCTTTTTTGCTCATCAGGTTATGAATTCTAATTAGAAACGTAATTAGCAGTATTGTAGCGCTTTTCGGAGACAATTTTGGATAAGATTTTTGTAGAAGAAGCGGTATCAGAACTACACACGCTTCAAGATGTGATTCGTTGGACTGTTAGCCGCTTTAACGCAGCGGGCCTATTTTATGGTCACGGCACTGATAACGCGTGGGATGAGGCAGTACAACTTATCTTACCTACTCTTTATCTGCCGATTGATGTTCCTTCGCATGTGATGAACTCTCGTCTAACGAGCAGCGAACGTCTACGTATTGTTGAGCGCGTAATCAAGCGTATTAATGATCGTACACCAACGGCTTACTTAACCAACAAAGCTTGGTTCTGTGGTCTTGAGTTCTTCGTTGATGAACGTGTTCTTGTGCCTCGCTCTCCAATTGGTGAGCTGATCGAAGCTCAATTCCAACCTTGGTTAACTGAAGAGCCAACTCGCATCATGGATATGTGTACGGGTAGTGGTTGTATTGCTATTGCTTGTGCTCACGCATTCCCTGACGCTGAAGTAGACGCGATTGATATCTCTACAGACGCATTGCAAGTTGCAGAGCAGAACGTTCAAGATCACGGTATGGAGCAGCAAGTGTTCCCAATCCGTTCAGACCTTTTCCGTGATTTGCCAAAAGAAAAATACAATCTGATCGTATCTAACCCGCCTTACGTGGATGAAGAAGATATGAACAGCCTGCCAGAAGAGTTTACTCACGAGCCTGAGCTTGGCCTAGCAGCAGGTACAGATGGTCTGAAATTGGTTCGCCGTATCCTATCGAACGCACCAGATTACCTAACTGATGATGGTATTCTGATCTGTGAAGTGGGTAACTCAATGGTTCATATGATGGATCAGTACCCTGAGATTCCATTCACTTGGATTGAATTCTCAAACGGTGGTCATGGCGTATTCATGATCACTCGCGAGCAGCTTGTTGCTTGCGCTGATGAGTTTTCTATCTACAAAGACTAGGTAATGACGGCTAGTTTTTAGCTTAGTACTTGGTAAGACGTTCTATTTGAAACGTTTAAATTTAAACGCCATGCAGCAATGCATGGCGTTTTTTATTGCCGAAATTTAAGGGATAAGTAACCAACATAGAGTGAACGTGATCAATATTTAGTTGCTTAATATGAATAGCTATTACATATTGGTGCTTAATATTTAGTCGTTTTAGTGAGTTAAGGAGAATTCGCGATGAGCTTTGATACATGGATTTATTATTTATTAGCGGTGTTGATCTTAACGGCATCACCAGGCCCAAGCTCTTTATTGTGCATGACCAAGGGTGTGCAATCTGGTTTTAAGTTATCAATATTTACTGCCTTGGGTAGCTTGACCGCGATTACCGGAATTCTGACGTTATCGTTTACCGGTTTGGGTGTGATTATCGCTTCGTCTGAAGTGGTATTTAATGTCATAAAATGGACAGGTGCTGCTTACCTTATCTTCCTCGGTTGGAAATCTCTGCGCTCTAGCCAACAAGATTATGACCAATTATCTGCTCAACAAGGCGGGTCTCAATCTGTTAAAGAGAGCGCTGCAAAGCATTATGTTAGTGGCTTTATTGTTGGTGCGAGTAATCCGAAGGCGATTTTGTTTTTTACCGCACTTTTCCCTCAATTCATTGACCCATCGATCGCTCTGCTTCCACAATTTACCGTGTTTGCTTTGACCTTCGCAGTGATGGAATTGTCTTGGTTACTGGTGTATGCCTACTTGGGTGCGAAGTCGTCAAATTGGTTGTTTGCCAAAGGTCGAGCCAAGGTTTTCAATCGTGTCACTGGAGGCGTCTTTATTGGGGCTGGTGCACTGCTTTCGACGACCAGTCGAGCATAATTTTCTGTTTTATCAGAGAGGTGAATGATTACAGAATATTCTTGATGCTGTCATAAAAGGTTAATATTAATGTGCTTGCTGCTTTTAGCGAAAAGCCGATATATTGTAGTTACACCATCACGTTCTCAAGGAGAGACATATGCAGCATCAAGAAATGATTCAACACAGTAATTTTGGCGTAATCAGTCGTACTTGGATTTTCTCTACCCTTTCTCTAGTGGGTATTCTTGCTCTAATGTAGTCAGCTTCATGGCTCTATATTTTCAGTTTTTATTATGAAATCACTTGTTAAAAAGTCTTCAAAGTCAGAACTCTTTCTCTTATAAATGTGGCTTTTCTCATCAGGCTAGCCACTTAGTTTTTTCTCTTCGCAAAGTAATCAAGTTCTCTTCTCTCAACAAACTAGACACGTAACCCAATCTGAAGTTGTTACGAAACTGTGATAATCTTAAGTTATCTTTTATCTACAGTGTATCTCTCATGTCTGTCTGGGATTCTATTTCATTTAACAATCGATTTACCGCATTACCTCGACTGTTCTATACCCCAATTCAACCTACACCGCTCAGCAATGTCCAATGGCTCGCATGGAACCATAACCTTGCGAATCAACTCGGATTTCCGTTATTTGAGGATGCCTCTGAGGAATTGCTTGAGACGTTATCCGGCAATGTTGAACCTGAGCAATTCTCACCAGTAGCAATGAAATACGCAGGCCACCAGTTTGGCTCTTATAACCCTGATTTAGGTGATGGCAGAGGGCTGTTATTAGCTCAAGTTGTCGCTAAAAGTGGTGAAACGTTCGACTTACACCTTAAAGGTGCAGGTAAAACGCCTTATTCTCGTATGGGTGACGGGCGCGCTGTTATTCGATCAACCGTTCGTGAGTACTTATGTAGCGAGGCGATGGCCGGGCTTAATATCCCAACCACACGTGCGTTGGCCATGATGACCAGCGACACACCTGTTTATCGAGAGAAGCAAGAGTGGGGCGCATTGTTGGTGCGTGCTGCTGAGTCACACATCCGTTTCGGTCACTTTGAACATCTGTTTTATACCAATCAGTTGGCTGAGCATAAGTTGCTGGCCGATAAAGTCATTGAATGGCACTTCCCTGAGTGTTTGGATGTTGATAAACCTTACGCTGCTATGTTCAATGAGATTGTCGATCGTACTGCGGAAATGGTCGCGTTGTGGCAAGCGAATGGTTTTGCACATGGGGTGATGAACACGGATAACATGTCGATTATCGGCCAAACCTTCGATTACGGTCCGTTTGCTTTCCTAGATGAATATGATCCAAGATTGATCTGTAATCATTCGGACTACCAAGGTCGTTACGCTTTCAATCAACAACCTAGAATTGGATTGTGGAACCTGTCAGCTCTGGCTCACTCTCTGTCGCCGCTGGTGGAGAAAGCTGATTTAGAGGCAGCGTTAGAACAATACGAGCCACAAATGAACGGCTATTTCAGCCAGTTAATGCGTCGTAAGTTAGGGCTGCTTTCTAAACATGAAGGTGATAGCCGCTTGTTTGAGTCTATGTTCGAATTGATGTCGCAAAACAAAGTCGATTACCCAAGGTTCTTTAGAACGCTGTCTAACCTAGACACTTTGCCTGCGCAGGAAGTCATTGATTTAGTTCTCGATCGCGAGGCCGCAAAGCTATGGCTGGATAACTATTTGCAACGCTGTGAACTCGAAGAGAGGTCAGTAGCCGAGCGCTGTGAAAAGATGAGGCAGGTAAACCCTAAATACATCCTCAGAAATTACCTTGCTCAGCTGGCGATAGATAAAGCTGAGCGTGGTGATAGCAGTGATATTGACGCATTAATGGTGGTGTTGGCCGATCCTTATGCGGAACACCCTGACTACGAACACCTTGCTGCGTTACCACCCGAGTGGGGTAAAGCGATGGAGATAAGCTGCTCGTCGTAAATCGATTCGCCTATTCAAACGAGTGGATGGAGGTCACTTAGTTGTGATCTCTGTCTGTTTGTTCTTCTAATTTTACAAACATATCAATAATCAAACACTCGACCTGCCTATACACTATGTGAATAAGTTGTAAATTTAATAGGTTTGGGCGATGCCAACAAATACTCGAATTCTCGTGGTGGATGATGATCAAGAAATCCGCGAACTGCTGGAAGAGTACCTCACAAAATCGGGTTTTGATGTCTCCTCTGTTGGAGATGGTGTTGAACTCGAAACTTACCTGCAAAGCCAAGGTTACCCTGACCTGATTCTTCTTGATGTGATGCTACCCGGTGACGACGGATTTACCTTGTGCCAACGCGTCCGCAAACAATCGAATGTGCCTATCATTATGCTGACTGCGGTATCGGATGAAACCGACCAGATCATCGGCTTAGAAATTGGTGCGGATGACTATATCGCTAAGCCGTTTAGCCCTCGCCAGTTAATGGCGCGTATCAAAGCTTTATTACGTCGCGTTCAAGTCGTGGATGACAAACCCAATGATGCGTTGCCAAAGCAGATCATCTTTGGTGATTGGACGCTCGATACGCTCGCACATCGAATTTCCCACAATGAAAACTCAGAAGAGATGGACTTGTCGGGCAGTGATTTCTCATTGTTAATGTTGTTCCTTACTCGCCCTAATGAAGTGTTAGACCGAGATACCATCTCATTCGCAACCAGAGGCCGTGAAGCGCTGCCTTTTGAACGTGGCATTGATGTGCAGCTAAGTCGCTTGAGAAGCCGATTGGGCGACAGTGGCAAGTATCCTCACTACATCAAAACCATGCGCGGCAACGGCTACATTCTGGCTGTGCCTGTGCATTATGAGCACTGAGTAAGAAGTCCGTATGAAGTGGTTGAGAAGTTTAAAGCCAAATTCCTTGGTTGCTCGAACCTTGTTATTAACCTTGTTAGCGGTGGTCATTGCTCAAGGTATCGCAACCTCTATTTGGTATAGCGAATCTAAACATAAGGAATTGGAAGGGATTCGTTCGGCCTCATCGAGCATGGCGAACATGTTTGCTTCAACGGTGACTTTCTTCCAGTCTTTGCCCGTCAAATATCGCCATATCGTGTTAGACCAAATTCGAAATATGGGCGGGACGCGTTTCTTCGTCTCCTTCAATAAAGAGGCTTTGATTGTTGAACCGATCCCCGATACTCGCTTAAAAACAGCCTCGATAGAAGCCATAGAAAGTGTCTTGAGTAGCAAGCTCAATAAAGTGGAATCGGTACGTGTCGATTTCTCTCGCCCAGAGCATCTTCGATTACTTAAAAATGACATCTACTTGAGCGATCTCCCTCGATCATGGGCACATCACACATTAACCTTAGAACCTCTTAATCCTCCGATTCTGGTTGTGCAAATTGAGCTAGCTAGCCATGAATGGGTCTACATTGCAGCACTGTTGCCTGCACCTTACGTAAAACTGGATGACACTATTCTCGGTCGTGAACAGGTGATCTTCTTGCTCTCATCAACGCTGATTCTATTGGTGTTGACCTACTTAATGATTCGCCGCCAAGTGCGCCCGCTTAAAAAACTCGCAAGGGCAGCGAACGAGATGAGCATGGATATTCAGCAGCCGCCACTTAACGAAGAGGGAGCAACTGAACTGGTCACCGCAACTCGGGCTTTTAATCGAATGCAGCAGCGGATTCGTCGCTACGTTGCCGACAGAGAACACCTATTTTCTGCTATCTCTCATGATTTAAAGACACCGATCACTCGGCTTAGACTACGAGCCGAGCTATTGGAAAGCGAAGTAAAGAAAGACAAGTTCAATAAGGATTTGGATGAGCTTGAGATGATGGTTAAGGGCGCTTTACAAGCGGTAAGAGATACCGACCTTCACGAAAATAACGCCATTATCGACCTCAATGAGATGATGCTCTCCGTGATTGAATTGCACAACCAACATCAAACCTTGGTTGAGTTTGAGCCCATTGTGGTTGACCCGTTAGTCGCCAAACCACTAGCCATTAAACGTGTGCTCACCAATCTTATCGACAACGCGGTGAAATATGGAACATCAGCTGAGGTCGATATTAACAGTGATTCGGTGTGGGTTATCGTGACGATTCAAGATCACGGCAAAGGTATTCCTGAAGATAAACTTGAACTGGTGTTTGAACCATACTTTAGGCTTGCTACCGACGACCAAGGGCACGGTTTAGGGCTCGGGATCTGCCGAAATATCCTGCACGGACACGGCGGAGATCTCATTATTCGCAACTCTCCTAAAGGCGGCTTAGAGGCCAAAGTCTATATCCCTAGAGGCTTAGAAGTGTAATGTAACAATTGTGTTACATTGGGCTTACCTTTTGTTTCAATCCTAAAAATCAAAATAAGTAGACTCTTTATTGAACCGGACGTCGAGTCCGCTAAACATGGAAGATAATAATGAAAATCAATAAAACCCTACTTACTCTATCTCTTCTTGCTGCCTCAACATTTTCTCAAGCTGGTGAAGTGGAAGTGCTCCATTGGTGGACTGCCGGTGGCGAAGCAAAATCCGCTGCGGTACTGAAAGAGATGATTGAAGAACAAGGCCATACATGGAAAGACTTTGCAGTGGCTGGTGGCGGCGGTGAAAGTGCGATGACCGTTTTGAAAACGCGAGCAGTATCAGGCAACCCACCGTCTGCAGCGCAGATCAAAGGTCATGATATTCAAGAGTGGGGTGGTTTAGGTTTTCTAACGTCTCTCGATGCAACAGCAAAACAAGAACAGTGGGATGAACTACTGCCAGAAGTTGTCACTAAAGTGATGAAGTGGGACGGCGAATATGTAGCGGTTCCTGTTAACGTTCACCGTGTTAACTGGCTTTGGGCTAACCCTGTTGTTTTAGAAAAATCAGGCGTAACAGTTCCAACCACATTAGACGAGTTCTTTGTTGCGGCAGACAAGATCAAAGCGGCTGGCTTTATTCCTCTGGCTCACGGTGGCCAACCTTGGCAAGACGCGACAGTCTTCGAAGCGGTAGCACTTGATGTACTAGGCAGTGAAGACTACAACAAAGCGTTCGTTGATCTTGATATGGACGTTTTATCTGGCGACAAAATGGTGGAAGTGTTCACCAAGTTTAAAAAGATGCGTGACTACATCGACAGCAACTCTCCAGGTCGTGATTGGAACGTCGCAACTTCAATGGTTATCAATGGCGAAGCCGCGATGCAAATCATGGGTGACTGGGCGAAAGGTGAGTTTACTGCAGCAGGCAAAGTGCCGGGTAAAGACTACATCTGTGCACCAGCTCCGGGCACTGACGGCCAATTTACCTTCAACATCGATAGCTTTGCGTTCTTTGAGTTGAGTGACAAAGAGAACCAAAAAGCGCAGCAAGATCTCGCGAAAACCATTCTTACCAAAGATTTCCAAGAAGTCTTCAACCTGAACAAAGGCTCAATACCAGTACGTCTCGATATGGACATGTCTAAGTTCGACCAATGTGCGTTGGATTCAATGGCAACCTTCAAAGCGAGTGCTGAATCTGGCGATCTTGTTCCGAGTATGGCTCACGGCCTAGCGACGACAAGTTACGCTCAAGGCGCTATCTATGACGTAGTGACCAACTTCTTCAATGAGAAAGATGCCGATCCAAAAGAAGCGGCAGCTAAGTTAGCGAAAGCAGTGAAAGCGGCTATCTAATCTCACTTGGTTTAACACCAAACCCCCAGGGTGGGTAGGCTCCTAGGGAGTCTACCTGCTCTTCATTCCCAATTCTAATATGCGTGATGCTGATGTGGTGCCGAGAGGTAAGCCATCGGCTCAATTGTGCAACAAGGATAAGTTATGGAGCATGTTTTGACTGAGTCGACTCCAAAACCCACAAGGAGCCAGCCTGCGCCCAAGCCTAGCTTTGCTGACAGGTTGCAACATTGGTTACCCAAGATTGTACTGGCGCCGACTGCGTTAGTGACCGTGGTGTGTATCTACGGCTATATATTCTGGACGGCGGCGCTGTCGTTCACGAATTCTCGATTTTTACCGAGCTTCAACTTTGTCGGTTTAGCTCAATATGAAAAGCTGATGGACAACGATCGCTGGATAACCTCAATCACCAACCTTGGTGTGTTTGGTTTTCTGTTCATGGCGATTGCTATCTTGTTAGGTGTGGGCTTGGCGGTATTGCTTGACCAGAACATCCGCCAAGAAGGCGCGATTCGTACCATCTATTTATACCCAATGGCCTTGTCATTCATCGTGACGGGTACCGCTTGGAAATGGATTCTCAATCCGGGGCTTGGTATTGAAAAACTAATGCAAGATTGGGGCTTTACCGACTTTAAATTTGATTGGTTGGTCGACTCTGAAATGTCGGTCTACACCTTAGTGATTGCGGCGCTTTGGCAGTCTTCAGGCTTTGTGATGGCGATGTTCCTAGCAGGTCTTCGTGGCATTGATTCTTCAATCATCAAAGCCGCTCAAATTGATGGGGCAAGCTTACCCACTATTTATCTCAAAATCATTCTGCCTTGCTTGCGTCCTGTGGTTTTCAGTGCGGTGATCATCACCTCACACATTGCGATTAAGAGTTTCGACCTTGTGACCGCGATGACAGCGGGTGGCCCAGGTTATTCATCGGATCTTCCTGCGCTATTCATGTACGCACACTCGTTTACGCGTGGACAAATCGGCCTTGGTGCTGCCAGTGCGATGATGATGCTTGCCGGTATCTTAGCGATTCTCGTGCCTTATCTTTACTCTGAACTTAGGGAGAAAAAGTCATGATGAATAACATCAACTTTGCTCGAATGTTTATCTATTCAGCACTGCTTTTCTTCTGCTTAGTTTATTTAATGCCATTGTTCGTAATGGTACTGACCTCATTCAAAACTCTGCCAGACATTAAGGCGGGTAACTTGATGAGTTTGCCGAAAGAGTGGGTGTTTGATGCTTGGTATAAAGCGTGGGACACCGCGTGTACGGGCGTTAAATGTGAAGGCATCAAAGGCTACTTTTGGAACTCATTCCAAATGGTGATTCCAGCGGTCGCTATCTCAACATTACTCGGTGCATTCAACGGCTATGTGGTCACTAAGTGGCAGTTCCGAGGCTCAAACCTGTTCTTTAGTTTGTTGTTGTTTGGTTGCTTTATCCCATTCCAAGTCGTGCTTCTGCCAATGGCGACCATGCTCGGCAAGATGGGTTTAGCAAACACGACCATCGGTTTGGTGATTGTGCATGTTATCTACGGCATGGCGTTTACGACTCTGTTTTTCCGTAACTTCTACATCTCGATTCCGGATGAATTGATCAAAGCAGCAAAACTGGATGGTGCGGGCTTCTTCACCATTTTCTTTAAGATCTTATTACCGATCTCAACACCTATCATCATGGTGACGGTGATCTGGCAGTTCACTGCTATCTGGAACGATTTCTTGTTCGGGGTGGTGTATTCAGGCTCAGAGACTCAACCAATCACCGTGGCATTAAACAACTTAGTCAACACCAGCACGGGCGTTAAAGAATATAACGTCGATATGGCGGCCGCGATCATCGCCGCATTGCCAACGCTGTTGGTGTATGTCTTCGCAGGAAAATATTTTGTTCGTGGCCTAACGGCAGGATCAGTAAAAGGATAATTACCCATGGCAACATTAGATTTAAAACAGATCCGTAAAACCTATCGCAACGCGGACAACGAAACGTTAAAGGGCATCGACATCAGTATCGATTCGGGGGAATTTTTGATACTTGTCGGCCCTTCGGGGTGTGGAAAATCCACCCTAATGAACACCATTGCTGGGCTAGAAAATATTAGCTCGGGTGAAATCGTGATTGATGGTGTTGACGTGGCTCAGGTTGAACCCAAAGACCGCGACATCGCGATGGTATTTCAGTCTTACGCGTTATATCCAAACATGACGGTACGCGGCAATATCGCCTTCGGCTTGAAGATTCGTAAGATGCCACAAGACGAAATCGATGCAGAAGTGAATCGAGTTGCTGAAATGCTTCAAATCGAAAAACTGCTTGATCGTAAACCATCACAGCTATCTGGTGGTCAGCGTCAACGTGTCGCGATGGGGCGTGCTTTGGCGCGTCGTCCTAAGCTGTATCTGTTCGATGAGCCACTTTCTAATTTGGATGCCAAGCTGCGTGTTGAGATGCGTCACCAGATTAAACGCCTTCACCAAAAGCTGAACACCACCATTGTTTACGTGACTCATGATCAGATCGAGGCAATGACTCTGGCTGATCGTATCGCAGTAATGAAAGATGGTGAATTGCAGCAACTTGGCACACCGCAAGAGATCTACACCAAGCCAAATAATATGTTCGTGGCGGGCTTTATGGGGTCACCGTCAATGAACTTCATTAAGACTATGGTGGATTTGGATGATGATCAGAATCCGATCATCAAAGTAACGGGTACGGCTGAACAAGAGCACCATATTCGCTTGCCACAAAGCATGCGTGAGCAAGATGGCAAAGAAGTGGTGATTGGCCTGCGCCCTGAACATATTACCGAGCAGGAAAGTGAAGATGTGTCGGCAACGACCAAGCTAGACTTGCAGTTAGAAGTGCTAGAACCAACAGGGCCAGATACGATTGCGATGGTGAAAGTGAACGACCAAGAAGTGGCTTGTCGCTTGTCGCCAGAATTTGAAGTGTCAGTTGGGCAGATGGCGCCGCTGCATTTTGATTTATCAAAGGCGGTATTCTTTGATGCTCAGACTGAAGCGAGAATTGATTTCTAGTTTTTTGAGACAGTAGCTCAATGAGAGGCTAAGCTTAAACAAAGACAGTATCACTCACTTATAATAAGTAACGTGATGCTGTCTTTTTTGTTGTTTTAGCCTGTTTTATTTCCTCACGAAAACAGAGGGATAAACGAGATAAATGGATTAACTGCAATAATATCGCTAAATAGCCTCCGTTAGCTCTATAAAGCTGACCGAGAACAGCGTAGGATCGCGCTACTTTAGACCAAATACTAGGTTGCACATTAGTGCATAAACAGAAGAATACATGAAACTAACAGCAAAACCCTCAGCTAGTAACGCTTTACTTATTTCTATTACGACACCGGACTTCAAAGGTGATGAAGCAAAAGAGTCTCTTGCCGAACTTGCTCGCTTAGTAACAACCCTAGGGTTTAAAGTGGTCGGTACACAATCACAGCACCACAGTTCAACACAACGACAAAATGTGTTGGGCGCAGGTAAGCTTGCAGAAATTGCACACTTAACCGGTTACCAAGGTTCGATTGAAGAAGCTGAAGACGAAGATTTTATCGATGAATCCTTTGATTTTCGCGCTGGTATCGATGAGTTAGATTTTGATGATCTTCCATCTGAAGACGTGGAGTTTGGTACTGCTGACGTAGTGGTATTTGACTGTGATTTGAGCCCATCTCAGCTGCGTAATGTAGAAGCGCATTTGGGTGTCGAGGTGTTTGACCGTACTGGTATCATCATCGAGATCTTTAGCCGTCATGCTCGTACTCGTACCGCACGTCTGCAAGTTGAAATCGCTCGTCTAAACTACCTAGTGCCTCGACTGCGTGAAACGGCCGACGGTGATAAAGAGCGCCAAATGGGTCAGGGTGCTGGTGAAACTTCGCTAGAGCTAGACCGCCGTAAAGTTCGTGATCAAATTGCTGCGCTTAAGCGTGAGCTGGTTAGCGTTCAAGACGAAATGAAGAACCGACGCACACAGCGTTCGGAGCTTTTCACTGTTGCTCTGGTTGGCTACACCAACGCGGGTAAATCTTCGATGATGCGCGCTATGACAGCAACCGAAGTGAGCGGTGAAGATAAGCTTTTCGCTACTCTAGACACCACGGTTCGTGCTCTTCAGCCTATCACTCAGCCACGTATCCTAGTGTCAGATACGGTGGGTTTCATCAAGAAACTGCCACACGATCTGGTTGCTTCATTCCACTCAACACTCGCAGAAGCGCACGATGCTTCGTTACTGCTTTATGTGGTTGATGCTTCAGACGTCTCATTCCGCGCACAGCTTGATGTGGTACATGAAGTATTAGCGCAAGTGGGCGTTGAAGGCAGCGAAAAACTATTGGTACTGAACAAGTGCGATAGATTGAGCGAAGAAGAGCAGTTAGAGCTGATTGAAGAATTCCCAGATGCGATGCTGACCTCGACTCGTGACCCGCTCGATATCACCAAACTGCATAAGTATATCGTTGGTGTAGCTGAACAAGGCATGATCGAAGAAGAGATCACGATTCCTTATTCTGGACAAGGCATCATTGGTGAGATTCGCTCAAACATGAGTGTGGTGAAGGAAGAGTACGACTACGAGTGCATCAAGTTGACTGTACGTTCAAGTGCAATTGATTTAGCACGCTTGAAAAAGCGTATGCAGAAGTCTTAATCTTTTAGCTAGCTCGAAAAGAACAACCAAAAGAAAAGCGACCCGATAAGGTCGCTTTTTTGTTTCCTGTCGCTGAGTAATTAGTTACTCGTCAACTAGCTCATTTACGCCATTCTTTGAGTTGGCTTCCAACGTGCTAGTTCTGGGTCAAGTTTGATACCTTGCGAAGTCAGCAGGTTAACACGTGCTAAGTAAGCCGCACCGTGCATCAGGTGCTTAGCAAGATCGACCGCATTACGCTGTTGGTAATCATCTAGATAGCTGTCTTTTGCCCATGCGTTGAATGCGCCAAGTGCGGGGCCTGCCCATACTTGGTAATCCATTTCACGACCTTGTTCGCCAGTGTTTGACCAGCGGCTAGAAAGGCCCAAGTACCAGCGGAAAATTAGTGCCATTTTACGCTTCGGATTGCCTTCAGCACGTTCGATCTGTTTCGGGTCACGCTCGTTAAAGTGCGCGACTGTACCTGCCCAGATGTCATCCAATGTTGAACGGAATACCTGTTTCTCCAGCTTTTGACGTTCTTCAGCTGGAATCGCTTCAATTGAATCGTAACGCGTGTAGATTTCGTAAAGCTTGTTTGCTCGCATTGGGAACAAGGTACCGCGCTTAACCACTTGCAGCTTCACGCCCATTTCGAACATGTCTGCCGCCGGAGCCATAGTTACGTCAGCCATTTCAGTTGTCGAAAGCAGCTTGCGTGTGTGTTCGCTCGCGCCAGCCTCAACACAGGCTTGGTTGATAGAACCAGTAACAATGTATGCCGCGCCCATGTTAAACGTCGCTAGAGCAGCGTCAGGTGTGCCGACGCCACCACCACAACCAACGCGCAGCGGTGTTTTGAATTGGTACTGAGCTTGGATCTGTTCTTTCAACGCAAGAATCGTTGGTAACAGGGTAACCAGAGGGCGGTTATCGGTGTGGCCACCAGAATCCGCTTCTGCAGTAATGTCATCCGCCATTGGAACCAACTGTGCTAGCTCCATCTGTTCTGCTGTGATTCGACCTTCATCAACCAAAGCTTGTAGCATTTTCACAGGAGCAGGCTGCATGAATTTGCTTGCCACTTCGGTACGGCTCACTTTTGCGATGACTTTGTTGCCGATCTGGATTTCACCTTTTGCATCACGGCTAAGGCCAGCAGCACGATAGTGAACGATTTGCGGTGTTAAACCTAAGAAGGCTGAAGCCTCAACTGTTTTTACTTTGTGCTTCAAAAACAGCTCTACACTGCCACGTTCTAGTGCAGGTTCACTTGGGCTGTGAATCAGGTTAAACGCGTAAGGGCCGTTTGGTAGCGCTGCTTGAATGCGGTTGATCGCTTGTTCAACGCGAGACGGGATCAAGCCCGCCGCGCCAAATGAACAAAGAATGCCAGCCTGACCCAGTGCAATTACAAGCTCTTCAGATGAGATGCCGTTAGCCATTGCGCCTGCATAGTACGCGTATTTTACGCCATGGCAGCGACGAAACTCTTCGTCGCCTAGGCTTTGTGTGCCCAATGCCGGAGCAAAGGCGCTAACAGGTTGACTGTTCGCTGCACTTGCTGAATCACCCGATGTAATCTCAGCTTGTTGGCTTACGCCTAAGCCTTTTTCTGGGTGGTTCACTACGTAACAAGCAAGGCTTAAGTCTTTTAAGATTGTCGACATTGCCGCGCTATCAAAGTGAGTTGTGTTCTCTTCAATCTGCCAAGGCCACGGAGATAGCTTTTCGTTATTAATTGTAGTTTGAGTTGTCATACTAAATTCTTTCCTAATTCTTTGTCTCTAATGGCGGCTTATGCTTTCTTGATACCAGAAGCTTTATCGCTAGCAGGGGCTTCTTCGATACAAATCGCGATGTCTTTCACTTCGTAAATACGCAGGCCATCTTTGCTCAGGTTTGCGTCGCCAACGATGATGCGCTTGCCGTCTTCGTCTTTAATCGCAGTGATGTGTACATCCAGAGACATCTGTTTGTTCAGAGGGTTAATCTGACCACGGTATTTCCATTTCACTTCAGATTGGATTTGACCAAACTTCGGATTGCGGAAGCCTGCGCCAAGGTCTTTGTTTAGCGCGTAGGTTTGCATTAGCTCGATGATTGCTTCGACACCTAGAGAACCTGGCATTACTGGATCTTGATGGAAGTGGAATTGGAAGAACCAATCGCTTGGGTCAATCGTACGTTCAGCGTATAGGTAACCAAGGCCGTCTTTACCACCATCACTAGTGATCTGCACGGTATCGATAAAGTTCAAACGACCGCCAGCCAATTTGTAGTGCTCTTGTACTTCACCTGTAGACGTGACAGGTGCATTGAAGTAACGCGTCGTTTTGTCTAGCAGGTTGATGTTTACATCCGGTGTGCGGTTGTTATCAACGTGCCAAGGGTGAGTCACCTTACCGTTGTCCAAACCTAGTTGGTCTTTCAGTGCTGCGCCTTTGAAGTAACCAAATACCGCTGTACCTTCGTAGAACGGCACACCATCTGTGCTCAGTTCGAAGCTAAAGCTCTGTACGATGTTGGTACCCATCATTACGGTTGAAAGCAGGCGAGAATCGTTGGTGATCGTCTTGCCACGTAAGTCGACGTTACGCAGCATTTTGCCGCTGCCGTCTAGGTTACGGAAAAACAGTTCTTCACCTGGGAAGCCCAGAGTGGTGCCCATGTAGCCAGAGATGAAGCCGTTTGGCTGCAGTGAAATCTCCATCAACACCGAATAAGGCATCAAGGTATGGTGGCTGTTTTCATCAAAGTACCATGCGTTTTCTGGTACTTCGTATTCTGCGATACACGATGAAGGTTTCTTGAAGTCGCCACGCTTGCCATCAATCTCAACGACACGAGTGGTTAACTGCAGATCGCCACACGGAGTACGTGGTGGAATCATTCCACGGTAGATAGAGAAGTCAGGGCCGAAACATTTTTCGATGTCACCAGTCGCGAATTCGAACATGTGGTATGGCGTGAACGGAACCGTATCGGGTGTGCGGTTCGGGTAATCTGGAGTCACCGGTGCTTCAACGTGTTGAAGAGGAATCACGCCTTTATTTGGCGCTGTTTCTAGGTCTTCAATTTGTGCCATCAACGGCGCATTTGCTGAAGCTTGTTGGTTCACTGCTGGTTTATGGCCCAAGTTTTCGATAACAGGGGTCGCGACAGCTGTTTCTAAAGAAGGCAGGTAACGAGTGCATTCTTCGTCTTCTTTGATCATCACACCCAAGTTTTGGAAATCAACAATCACTTTGCCGTTCAGCAAAATATCGATGTTGGCTTTCGCGTATGGGCGAGGGCTTAGACCAATCTCGGTCACTTCCATGCGGTAAGTCAGTTCTGCCGATTGTGGTAGAACTTGACCACGACAGCGTACTTGTTGAGGCGCATTCTCAAGCGGTTGGAAACGACCATTTTGAACAAGCGTGTGCATGCCAAGGTGCATCATGAAGAATTGAAGCAGTTGACCACAACCTTCTGCCATCAAAGAGCCAGCCATTACTGAGTCATCTTTGAAGTGACAAGGGAAGTACCAGTGCTCAGGTTCTAGCTGCTTGTGACCTTCAATCAGACCAAGCCCCCATGTGCCGCCTTGCGGTTCAACACGGCTGACCTTTTCGATCATCATGAACTTCTCTGAGCTGAAGCATAGAGAAGGCTGGTGGCGATCAGATTGGTGAGTCGGGCCAAAACACTCTGCAATGTTTGCAGTCAGCAGGTGGCGCAGTTCTTGGTGGTTAAACTGGGTTTTAGGGCAGTGCAACATTGGGTCGAAGCGTTGCTTAGTGGCAAGCTTACGAGCCTTAATTTCGTCTTCAGTGTGAATCACACCTTTGCCGTCAGCTAGCTCTTCATCAGTGAAGAAACCTGCACAGCCGTTATCCATTTTCAGGATCATCTTGTCGCCAACGAAACATTCGTACGAGAAGAAGAACAGCAGCGTGTCGCCATTGCGAGCAAAGCTATTGATTGAGATATCGTAACGCAGCGTATCGCCACCACGAGGCAAGTCGCCCAGGAAGGTCAGCGTACAATCAAGTAGGCGATAAACACGCTCACCTTTGTTTTCGAAATCAATGCCTAAGTAGCTGATCAGCATTAAGTCACACTGACCAGATTCAACCGCAACAGCCCAAGGGATCTGACCATCTACAAGATACGGCGCATCAACAGGGATGTCGTATTCCGTAGTCATGGTGCTTGGTTTATATTCGTTCACTGTCGCGTTGAGTTTAGTAACACGAGATACCAATAGGTAATCGGTAGTTGGTAAACGAACGCGACGCGAGTAGCTATCAATGATCGCGTAGTCAGGGCCAAACACGTTCGCAATATCACCTTCCGCGTACTCAACCAGATCATCGTAATCCCAAATGCATGGCTTACGGATTGGTTTCACGGGTGCTGGCGTTGCAAGTACGTTGATTGGTGCTTCCTGAACCTGAGCCGGTTGAGCTTGAACTGGCTGAGCTGACGTTTGTTGGCCATTCGTTTGTTGAATAAGGGCATTGCTATCTAAGCCAGACGTAACGGCGTTTAGCTGTGCTTTTAATAGAGCATCTGCAATCTGCATACCTTGCGCACGTGTCTGCAGGAATGCTTTGTGAACTTGCTGCGCCGCCTGCTGGTTTTGAGCAAAGGCTTGGTTGTGTGGTGTTACAGATGGCTGTGATGCTGCATCCGTATTAGCGTTGATGTTTGATACGCCATTTTTAGCGGATAGGACATGAGTCATATTGCTGTGGTTACCTGTTAGCTGACTGTGGCGAGTTGGCGCCAGAGTAGGGGATACTGATGTAGGAGTTTCGATGACTGGCTCTACCGCGTTCTGCGCTAATGCTTTCTTCTCTAACTCTTTTTGCGCAATCGCTGCTTGAATATGTGCAGTCGTTGGAACCGACGCCACTCTTACTGCTTGTTTACCAGAGGCTTTTTGTTGAATGTGCGCTAGGTTAGCGATTGGTGTCTCTGCGATGTGTTGATAAATATCGCGACCACCAAGAGTCACTTGTTTAACTAATTGACGCTTAGCATCACTTGCCAGTTCACTACTTAAGCGAACAGAAAGTGATTGAGATTCAACACTCGATTGGCTTAGTAGCAGCTGTGAACATTGTCCTTCGCTGATGTTGGCAACAATCGCGTTTTTAGAGCGGATGCTTGGATTCAGAGGGACGAGGTTCAGGTTGAGCAGGCCGTGTAGTAGGCTGGCCATGCCAGAAGCTGCAGAGCAATGACCAACACGTTGGCTCGCTTGAGTCGTTTTTGTGTTCCCTAGGCTGATAGGAGAAGATTCATGTGCATGGTTAAGCTCAAGCAGAGAAACGTCATTCGAGCTCATGCCGACTTGAGTCAATAACTCATCAGCCACGGCGTTGTTACGCTCGCTTGAACCAAAGGCCAATGCATTGATGCTGCCGTAAGCCGTATCTTTGTTTCCAATGGCTCGACTCTCTTCAACAAGAACAATTGCACCTGCGCCTTCGCCTACATTCCAACTGCCGTCTTGCGGTTGTCCGAATTTTGGAGCAAGTGACACTGGGCTTACGCAGTTCTTCAGAATCACATGCTCTGCACTGCCACTAAGGTCAACGGCTGCAATCACGACTGCGTCCATGGATTCTTGCGACATTAGGTTTTGCGCGACATCGATACAACGAGCAACCGACTGTTCAGCGGCTGAAATCGTAAAGGCAGGGCCGTTAAAGTCCCACAATGAAGAGATACGCGAAGCCATGATATTGCCGATGAAACTGGTGTACTGGTTCAGCTTAGCTGCGTCCATCACACTGTCCATCGCAATGGTTTCTAGCGATTGGTATTCATCTTGTGTTAGCTCAATACCCATGTTGGTAAAGCTGTCAGCTAGTTGGCTATGCAGGTTTACGCGCCCACGGAATTGGTGCATCTCAAGCTCTGTTTCCATCGCAACGAGCACTGCAACCTTTTGGCCTGCCACGAGTTTGGCATCTTTGATGGCTTCATCTGCCACTTTCATCAGTAGTAACTGCTGAGAGATCAAACGGTCATCTTCATTAGGCGGCACTTTGAAGCGTAGGAAATCGAGATCGAATTGATCGATGTACGCTCCGTTTGGAATGCCGTGTAAACCAAATTGATTCAGTAGTTCTGGATGTTGGTCTAAGCCTTTCCAGCGCTTCTTAGGCAAAGCAATGAAAGCATCCTTGTTAGTCTCAATTGCAGTACTTAGTGCATTGATACTTTGCAGGGAGCCGAAGTGCGATGCGAGGCCAGTAATGCTTAAATTAGGCGATTGTAGACTTTGAGAAACTGACTCTAGAGTCTGATTTACATGACTGGTGTCTGAATACGCTTCAAGCAGCAAGTGAGCGTTACAACCACCGAAACCAAATACAGACACACCTGCGCAGCGCTCTGAGTTACCCGCTTTACTTGGCCAAGGTTGCACTTGTGTTGGTAGCGTCTGAGAACCAAATAAACCTTCTGGCGAAGACAGTGGCTTGTCCAAGTTGATACTTGGCGGAAGCACGCCTTCTTTCATAGCGAAGATCATCTTCATGATCCCTGGCATACCTGCTGCTGTCAGTAAGTGACCGAGGTTTGACTTAGCAGAGCCAATCAATGGCGGGTTAGAACCATTCAATTTCTCAGTAAAGAATCGCTCCATTGAGGTCAACTCAACCTTGTCACCTAATGGTGTGCCGGTTGCGTGACACTCAATCACTTCAATGCTGTCTGGGGTTAGGTTCGAAGCCTCGTAAGCGCGTTCAAAGGCTTGTACTTGTCCTTTGCTGTTTGGGCTTAATACGAACTGGCCGCGGCCATCGTTTGACAAGCCAATGCCGCTGACGACTGCGTAGATGTTGTCGCCATCACGCTCTGCATCAGCTAAACGTTTTAGCACTAAAACACCAGCGCCTTCGCCAGCAAATAAACCTTTACTATTGCTATCAAACGGAACCGACACACCGTGGTCAGGGTAAGCGTGGAATATGGAAAAACCCATGTTGATGAAGAATGGGTCAGCACCGGATACTGCACCTGCCAACATCATGTCGGCTTTGCCCGTGTTCAAGTAATCACACGCTAACTTCAATGAATAGACTGAACTTGCACATGCCGCATCTAGGCTTAGTTGCACGTTGCCTAGACCTAGCGCATCAGCTACTAACTTAGAGGCGTTGTGTGCCGCAGCACCGTTGATCGGGTTGAGGTCTTGAGCCGTTTCATTGGTTGGTAGCAGTGAAAACTGGTCATTAGCCAATTTAGCTTGTAGTGCTTTCTCTACCACCGAGTGATACATCGGTAGAAACAGGTCGTTTGAACGTGTGGTTGGGAACGAAAGGGCACCCATGATCACGCCTGTACGCTCTAAAACATCGGCATTTAAATCAATGCCGGCGTCGACTAAAGCCTTGCGACTGGTATCTAAAGCCCAAAGGAAACTCTGGTCGACACCTTTGAATGATTCGGCTGTTAAGCGGTAGCCATTGCTGTCGAAATTGAAGTTTTCGATGTAGCCGCCTTTATCACAGTAAAAGCGGTCTGATTCGCCTTGCACGCCCTGATAGCTTTCAGGTTTAGCGCCTAACTTTTCAGCGCTTAATGTGGTTCGAGAATCTTTTTTGTTCAGCAAGTTTTGCCAAAAATCTTTTGGTGTATCAGCTTCTGGGTATAGGTTGGCAATACCGACAATCGCGATCTTATTGCACTTCACTTGCTGCTTAGTCTTGGCTTGAGCCTGATATTGAGAACTCATACTAGCTCTCCTTGATGATTCACTGCGCTGCCTTGAGAGACACCACTTAATTGCTTAGCGGCGGTGATCTGTTGTTCTAGCCCTTGAATAAGTGGCTCGACAGACAGTGGGATTTGATGAGTAATGAGCTGACCAATGCACTTGATGAGCGTGACAACATCGTCACCACCTTTGGCATTGGAAGCGATTGAGCAGTACTGGTCTGCTACGTTGTCGCTGCGGTTGATCTTGTCGATCAATGTGCTGGTTTGACGATCGGCACCCACTTCGACAAACAGGCGAGCACCTTGCTGACGTGCACTCTGGATCAACGCGGTGAAATCCAGCGTTGAACAGAAAGTGTCGGCAATCGAAAGGGCGATGCTATCGCTGTCGATATTGATTGGTGCACCAGTTGGCAAGCCAGCTGCGCTGATAAAGCGGATATGCTTTGGCAATTCGTCGAACAGTGGTTGCGTGTAAAACTCACGCACTTGGCTATGTTGGCTCAATGCTGGTGTAGTGTGCATTGCGGTAACACGATTCGCGGCAATGCCACGTTTACCCAGTTTCTTGAGCAATGCACGACAGGTGCTTTCACAACCAGCTAATACGCAGGTGTCACCTTGGATGATGGCAAGATAAGCACGTGGAAACTCCGGTAATAGAGCTTCAATCGCTTGCGCATCACTGCGAACTACAAAGCTATTCCATTGGATGCTTTCGTTGCCGTTCAGCTGCCAATCTTGACGCACAGCTGTGAGTTCACCAGAAATAGCCGTCGTGAAAATAGGGCTAGTCTGAGTCATCTCAATCAGCGCATGTGGATTTTTCCAAACATTTAAGCTCGCCCACATTGAGGCTTCACCCTTGGAGTAACCCAAAGCGAAGTCTGGCTGTACTTTGAATTCATCACACAGTAGTTGTGTTAACAGATAACTACTGCCCACACCGGCAATTGCCAATTCACTGAGTGACATTTCTTGCGAGTCTTCAGCGTAGGTTTTTTCAGCCTGCAGCATCTCTTTCAAGTTACCTTCGCGCTCTAAACGAGCAAATAACTGTGGGAAATGGTGGTGAAATTCACGTAACATACCGGGATAAACCGTGCCAACACCAGGGTAAACAAATGCAACGCCACCTTTGCTTTGAGGCATCGGTGAGAAACAACTACCCGCAGGAGTTTTGTATTGGCTATTGTCAGCCATTACTTTTGGCAACGCATTTTCTAGCGTTGTAATCTCTTGTATTGCAGCCTCAATTGTAGCCGCCTGAATCACGATGTTTGCACCAACGCCAGCATTGTGCTGAACGCTTTGGAAGTGGCTTAGGTTTGAATGCATCAAGCTGGCGATAGCAATTTCGCTGTCCGCCGAATCGCTAATGCATTTAAGCTCTGCGCTTAACAAGGTTAACTGAGAAACCAATTCAGCTTGGCCATTGCCAGAAACCACAAACATCAAACGTTCGCTCGATAGCAATGGTTTTGGTTCTTGCAAACCGGTCGCTTGAGTCAGTATCAGGCTGGTTGCGTTTTGGCTATCGTCATTAAAGGTCAATGAAGCAACACGTGCTTTGTTCGGCTCAGTGAACCAGTAATTATTAGCTGATGAATGGCTCGGTAATGAACGGCTCGATATCGCATTAACCATATTCAGCAATTCATCAAACTGCTGCGAAGCAGAGAGTGCTGAGTATTGCTGTTGATGGCTTAAATCTGTCGCGGGGCGGCGTGCAATATCCAGAGCAAGCTCAACGCTATCTTCGATAGCTGCATCTGCAAAACTCGCTAAATTCGCGTGTGGGTGAATCTTGTTTTGAGCAGCGGTCAGTGCACTCAACATCACTAAGGATAGAGCGTGAGAATCCAAACAAAGTTTAACAACACTACCTTGATTGACTGCCTCAATTACTTGAGTAAGCGCTTGATTAAAATTGCCATCAACCACAACAGTCATCATCTCAGAGAGCGATGGTGATAAGTCGGCAGAAAGCTCAGCTGCGTTTGCTGGCTGAGCTAAAAGAGCGATGCGCAATGGCATCGCTTTATTAGTAGGAACAGTCACTATGACAATTGCTCCTTTTCTGTTTTCTTATCCGCTTTAGGCTTACTCGCTACTGCTGAACTAGACTTCGGCAAAAATGCGTCATTCAATCCCCTGCTGATGGTGACTTTGGCACCTTTCATTACAGCGCTTAAACGACCATCTTGGTGGTAAAGCGAGATATCAGCTTGCAGTGAACGAGCCGTGCTTTTTATCACGTTCAGCTCTAGCCAACCTTGGTCACCATTGTGCATCGGTGCGTAACAAATAAATTCACTGATCGCAGATGGTAGACTTGCTGCGCCGTATTTCAATCGAGCCCATACCAACATGGCTTGCAGTAAATAATCTTCTGCAAATGGCTGGCTATCACCAAAACCTTGCTTCGGAATAAATGATCCGCAGTCGCTGTTTTCAATCTGAGGTAACCGGCATTGAGCCAATAAGCCTAAGTCGTCAAAGCGTTCAACTGAGGTAATACCTTGCAATCTTGGTCCATGAAACAGAGTGCCGTCACTGTATAGAGCTTGTGCCGTTGTTACAGGTGTTGAAGTGCTGGCTTCAAAGCGTTTTACTGACGCTTGTTGAACATCTTCAGACATTTGCACTGAGGCAACTTGCAACTGAGCTTGATACTGTGGTCGCCCTTGGCAACTGATCACTGCTTTTAGCTGATCTTTTGATTTAGCGTCAGAAGAAAGAACCAGTTTCAGCTCTTGCACTTCATCAGTATCAAAAATCACACCCTTAAGCAGTTTGTAGTTGTGAACGCTAACGTTCACCCCTAACAGTTGCTCTGCGACTTCACGCATCCATTGGATGGCACACACAGTCGGTAACACTGGGTTACCGGCAATGCAGTGATCTTGAATGAAAGGCAATGCCTTCGGGTTAAGACGACGTGTCACAGTGATGCTTGTATTCAGCGGACTCTTTGCAAGATGCACAGACTCCGCATTAAGCTTTTTTACAGCAGCTTCCTTGTTGTCAGAACCTTGCATGCTCGTACCAACCAGCAGTTGAATGCCAGTTTCGTTCAGTAGTTGAGAACTAAACAGCTCTGCACCTGCTTGAAGAGGAATCACGTAAACACCGCGCTCTGTGAACATACGTTTCAGTGCTGCGTTTACCATGCCACCGTCCCACGGTCCCCAGTTGAAGCTCATCACTTTCGCTTGAGGGTTGCGAGCAGACAGCTGTAGAGCCGCTTTGTTTAGGATCTCGTTCGACATCGAGTAGTCACTTTGACCTGTGTTTCCGTAGAAACCTGCCGCCGAAGAGAACATCGCAATCAGTTTTAGCTTGCTGCTATCAAGACCACCAAGAACCGCTTCTAGTCCACCCACTTTCGTGCCGTAAACCATGTTTAGTTCATCAAGTGTTTTATCTTGAATGTGTTTGTCAGCCAGTACACCAGCACCGTGGATAAGACCTGTGATGCCTTCGAAATTCGCCAGTGTTTTGGCTACTGACTCATGGTTCGATACATCTAGGCTTAGGTATTCAGCACTCGCGCCAATCTCGTTGAAAGCGGCAAGTGCTGCGTTGATTTCAAGGCTGCTCAATACCGGTTTTAGCAAGGCATCAACTTTTTTCGGCGTTGGCTTATCACCCGTCGCTTGTAGGTGAGCGATAGCCGCTGGTTTTAGCTCTTTCTCTTGCTTGCCTTGTGCCCACTGAGGTAGCTCAGCTGAAGTAATATGCTTACTACGACCTGCAAGAATGAAGTGAGACTTACATTGCTTAGCAAGCGTCAGTGCACATTCAAACGTCACGCCTTTAGCGCCACCCGTCACCAGAACTTTGTCGCTCTTGGTGAGTTGAGCGCCTGTGTTTTTAGTTTGTGCAGCGCCTGGTGTTGCAGCAATCAATGTTGCACGACCAGATTCACCGTTTTCTGCATGGCTAAGGCCGATTTCAACCGTGTTGGTATCGATATCGAACAGTTCGCCTGTGATAGCTTCAGCTAGGTGACGAGCATCAATAGAAGCGTCAGCATCCAATGCACGGCAGAACACGTTTGACCATTCATGGCTTAGTGTCTTAGTTAGACCAGACAGCGCCGCTTGGTTAAGTTCTGCATTCGCTAATTGCTTAGCATCTAGGTAACCAAAGCCACCATCGATACGGCTTAGCGTGAAGAACACGCTGCGACCAGAAACCGCATTCAGTTGGCCATTTAGGTGCTTCGCGAACAAGAACGCTGTGGTTAGCGAAGCTCTTGAATCTGCATTCAAGTTAACCGCTTGCTCGTTGCTTTGTTTTGCATCAACGATAGCTTGTAGGTGAATGAAGCCAGCAATCACTTTGTTCGACGTTTTAAGGTCTGCTTCGATGTCGTTAATAACTGCAGTCACACCAGCATCATCGACGCTGTTGAGTGTGTAGCTTGCGATTTCACTGTTTAAAGGTGACGCGGCAGAAAGGGCACTACGCACTACGGCAACTTGAATGCCGTTAGCGGTCAACTTTTCTGCTAGAACACCGGCGTTGTGACCATCATCTGTGATCACGACACAAGCGTCTTTTGAGAAACAATCGACGAGTTTATCTGCCGCTGGTAGCTTTTTTAGCGCCACCTCATTGTGTGGAGGAAGTTCCGCTGTCGCTGTTTCTGCGATAGGCGTTACTGACTCAGCTTTTGGAGTCACTACGGGTGCAGCAGCGGATAGCTTGCTTTGCATGTAAGTAACGATTTCACCAAGCGTACGACACTCAGCTAAGTCTTCAGGGTTTAGTTCTGGCAGCGTTGGTAGTTGGTCTTGAACCGTTCCTAGAATTTCAACGCGTTTGATAGAGTCGATACCAAGATCTGCTTCCATGTCCATCGCTAGGTCGAGCATTTCTGCTGGGTAGCCTGTTTTGTCGGCAACCACTTCCATCATTGTGGATTGAACATGAGCAGGGTTTAGGTCGTTGCTCGCGCTTTCTACAATTGCCTCTACTTCTGCAGCAGGAGCTACTGTCGCTGCTTCCGAACTAGGAGCTAACTTGCTATTCATGTAGTCAACGATTTCGCCAAGAGTACGACACTCAGCTAGGTCTTCAGGGTTTAGCTCTGGCAATGTTGGTAGCTGGTCTTGAACCGTACCAAGGATCTCAACACGTTTGATTGAGTCGATGCCAAGGTCTGCTTCCATGTCCATTGCTAGGTCGAGCATTTCTGTTGGGTAGCCCGTTTTATCAGCCACTACGCTCAGCATTGTGCTTTGAACTTGTTCTGCGTTTAAACCGTTTGATACTGCTTGCGCTGGTGCAGATGCTTGAGCTGCTACAGGAGCAGAAGCCGGAAGCTTGCTGTTCATGTAGGCTACGATTTCACCTAGAGTGCGACACTCTGCGAGATCTTCAGGGTTGAGCTCTGGAAGAGTCGGTAATTCGTCTTGTACCGTACCTAGGATTTCAACACGCTTGATTGAGTCGATACCAAGGTCGGCTTCCATGTCCATTGCTAGGTCTAGCATTTCAGTTGGGTAGCCCGTTTTCTCTGCTACTACTTCTAACATGGTTTTTTGAACGACAGCCGCATCTAGTCCGCTAACTGCTTGAACTGAAGTTGCTGCAGGTTGAGCGACTACAGGAGCAGAAGCCGGAAGTTTACTGTTCATGTAAGCAACGATTTCGCCAAGAGTGCGACACTCAGCTAAATCTTCAGGGTTTAGCTCTGGAAGAGTAGGCAGTTCATCTTGAACCGTACCAAGAATCTCAACACGCTTGATTGAATCGATACCAAGGTCTGCTTCCATATCCATTTCTAGATCAAGCATTTCCGTTGGGTAACCTGTCTTCTCAGCAACCACTTCTAGCATGGTTTGTTGAACGATTTTTGCATCAAGACCATTAACTACAGCAGCTGCTTGAACTGGTGCAGCTTCATTAGTTGAAACTCCAGAAGGCATCTTGCTGTTCATGTAGGTAACGATTTCACCAAGAGTACGACACTCAGCTAAATCTTCAGGGTTCAGCTCAGGTAGGTTCGGCATTTCGTCTTGAACGGTACCAAGGATCTCTACGCGCTTGATTGAGTCGATACCAAGGTCTGCTTCCATGTCCATTTCTAGATCAAGCATCTCCGTTGGGTAACCCGTTTTCTCGGCGACCACTTCTAGCATCACTTTTTCAGCATCGGCTGATTGTACTGCTACTGGTGCAGCCACAGGAGTCGGTTGCGCTTTAACTGGCAAGGGTTGAGCTGCAACCGGTGCTGCCGCTTGAGCCGCTACTTGCGGTGCAGGAGCTGCTTTCTGTACTGGAGCTTTCTGAGTTGTTGTATTTTGAACCGGCGCAGCTTGAACAGACTGAGCTTGTACAGAAGTCGCTTGTACTTGAGCTACAGGCTGTTGAACGATAGCTGCTGGAGTATCTGGATCTTGAATCGCTGGCTGAGCATTTACAGAAGCAACGAAGGTGGGTTGTGCCGTTTGCACTGAACCTTGCGTCAGCATATTAAGTGCTGAGTTGTTGCTGTGCGCTTGCATCTCTAGGTAATGAGCGTGCGCTTTTAGCGTTTCAGCTTGGTGCTGGTGGAACATCTCCATAGAACGCTGTAGGTTCTCAGGAATTGCTACGCCAGCTGTTGCCATTTTCGCTTGCTCAGACATTAGGGTGTTGAATGTGTCACCGTATTGCTGAGGAATCGCCAAGAATTGCTGATGTACTTCTGCTGCTTGTTGTTGAGCATTGAAGAACGATTGCAGTGAAGACTCATCAACGGTTACTGAAGCTGCAGGCTGACTAGTCGCTGGGGCTGTTTGAACCACTTGTGGCTGTTGAGCTGCTGTTACTACTTGTGCACTTGGTGCTGGAGCAGCTGACTGTTGTACATTTGAAGCTTGAGGAGCAGCCACAGGTACTTCAACGATTTCTGTTTTAATCACTTCTTTTTCCACGATTTTCTCGACTTCAACTTTCACTTCAACAATCTCAGTCTTTTCGGTGACGTTGCCCGAAGCCAATGATTGATCCATTTTCTTACGAGTAGCTGGGCTGATGTAGTTGGTTGCATTCAGCTTGATGTTCATTGGTGATGCCTTTGCAGGTTCAGCAATGTCAGCTTGGTAAGGGTCAATGTTGTCTAATGAAACACCTGCCACGCACAGTTGAACCGCAGCTAAACGAAGCTGTTGGTCACTGTCGCCTTTAGGGCTTGGGTTGATGCTGATTGCGTAAAGCTCTTCGTTCTTATCAGCCAATGTTTTCTCAACCAGCTTTTGAAGAATGTTTTTCGGACCGAACTCAACGAATACACGCGCGCCTGCTTCATACATCGCTTCAATTTGCTCGCTGAAACGAACCGATTGCAGCATGTGCTGTTTGAATGCTTTCTTGATCGCTTTAGCGTCTTTGCTGTGCAGTTTGCCCGTTGCGTTTGAGTAAAGCGGCAGCGTTGGAGCGCTGAATGAAGCTTTATCAATTGCAGCAGCAAATGGTTTTTGAGCGTGAGCAACAAGTGGTGTGTGGAAAGCACCAGACACTGGCAGAGCAATCGCTTTGAAGCCTTGTTCTGTTAGCGCTTGTGCTGCTTGTTGAACCGTCGCAGTTGGACCTGCAATAACCAGTTGAGTAGGGGCATTGTAGTTGGCAATACTCACGCCTTCAAATTGGCTGATGCAGCTTTCAACGGCTGGAAGCTTGTCTGCGTCTAGGATGACCGCAAACATAGTACCGCTGTCGCCTTGTTCAGGTGTCGCTGCCATCGCATCGCCACGAGCGAAAGCTAATTGGTAGTAATCGTCTTGCGAGATAACACCCGATGCACATAGTGCACTTAGTTCACCAAAGCTATGACCTGCGACCATGTCGGCTTTGAAGCCAGCTTGAGTCATGATGTCGAACTGACCCATAGACACAGTACCAATCGCACTTTGCGCATTGGCCGTGTTGGTTAACACCGCTTCTTGAGCCTTGGTTGCTTCTGGTGTGAAAGTTGGAATTGGGAACAGAATTTGCGACAGAGCCGTTTTCTTGTGCTGACCAAATACTTGATCCGCTTGAGCAAGCTGTTGGCGCATTTCAGGATAATGACAAGCAAGCTCGCGACCCATGTTTAGGTACTGCGAACCTTGACCTGCAAATAGCGCTGCCACTTTACCTGCGCCGTTTGCAGCAATCAGTGCCGACTCACGGTAGCTAGTGCCGTTTGGCATCTGCCAATGTGCTTTGGTTTGGCTCTCAAGCATAGAAAGCGCTTGAGTCAGTTGCGCTTGAAGGTCTACTTGGTCAGTGACAACTAAACCAATACGAGCATGCTTAGCGTCAATTTCGCGTAGAGCGTGTTGCTCAGCAAGCGCTTCCAGCTTGAACGCAGCATCTGCAGTTTGAGTTGAAACCTGTTTTAGTTCATTGATCAGTGCTTGACGAGATTCTGCGCTGAATAACAGAGTTTGCGGTACTTGGCGCTGACGGTATTTGTCACCGCGAGCGTGTTCTGGAGTGTACTCTTCCAATACAACGTGGAAGTTAGTGCCACCAAAACCAAATGAGCTGATACCTGCACGGCGTGGTGTGCCGTCAACACGTTTCATCCAAGGACGCGTTTGTGTGTTTAGGTAGAACGGTGAGTTCTCGATATCCAACTTAGGATTCGGAGCCGATACGTTGATCGTTGGCGGCAGTACTTTGTGGTGTAGTGCTAATGCAGCTTTGATTAAACCTGCAGTACCCGCGGTTGATTTAGTGTGACCAATTTGAGATTTCACAGAGCCTAACGCAATGTGTTGCTTCTCTTCATTGTTCTCACTGAATACCGAGTTTAGGCCGCCAAATTCAGCAACATCGCCTGCTGCTGTACCTGTGCCGTGCGCTTCTAAAAGGCCAAGCGTGTGCGGTGCGAAACCAGCATCATCGTAAGCGCGTTTCAGTGCTTTTGCTTGTCCTTCAGGGCGAGGCGCGTAGATACTCTTGAACTTACCATCCGAAGAAGAACCGACACCTTTAATCACGGAGTAGATTCTGTCGCCATCGCGCTCTGCATCTTCAAGACGCTTAAGAGCTACCATGCCGATGCCTTCACCAATCATCATGCCTTTTGAGTCGATGTCGAAAGGTTGAATGGTTTCATTAGTGGTGAATGCTGGCGTTTTCGAGAAGCTCATGTACATGGTTGGTGAGTTATCAGTACACACGCCACCCGTGATCATCATTTCACTGCGGCCTTCAACCAGCTCACTTAGAGCCATACGCATTGCGGCTAGAGAACCAGCACACGCAGCGTCTACCACACAGTTGATGCCACCAAGATCAAAGCGGTTAGCAATACGACCTGAAATTACGTTACCCAATGAACCAGGGAATGAGTTCTCTTCCCAATGGATGTATTGATCTTGGAATTTTTTGATCAGCATTTCGCTGTCTGCGTCGTTGATGCCACTGCTCTTGAAGACTTTTTTCAAAACAGGGTATTGCAGACGAGCATTCAAGCTTTGGGCAATCTTCTGACCGCCACCAACACCAAGCGTAATACCGATCTTGTCGCGATCGTAACCCTCTGGAAGTTTTGCATCTTCAAGTACTTCTTTTGCCACAATCAGAGAAAGCAGCTGTGACGTATCAGTCAGTTCTAGGATATTTGGCGGAAGACCGAATTCCATAGGGTTGAAGTCGACTTCTGGGATGAAACCGCCGCGCTTACAGTAAGATTTGTCTGGCGTTGTACGATCTGAATCGTAGTAATCTTCTGGACGCCAGTGCGTATCAGGCACTTCGGTAATTGCATCGATCTTTTCGCTGATCAAATCCCAGAACTTGTTTAAGTAACGAGAGTTCGCAAACATGCTTGCCATACCAACGATAGCAATAGGCATGTCTTTAAGACGTTTATTAAGTCGAGTGTCGTCGACTGATTCCGGTGTATTTTTTTCGGGTTGGCTCATTATGAGTCTCCACTTGAAATCACTGAGGGCGATGTCGTGTTTTGAGGCTGCGCTTTTAATTGAATCGAAAATAAATCTGAAACAGATTTGGGCAAACGCAGCTGAAGAGTAAGGCTGCCGAAAGTTGGCCACCTGACTGAAATAGGGAGTGCGAAGTTCATTGACTTGCAGACGTTGAGAACGTGTTTCATGCGTGAAGGGGGTATTCGAATGTGAGGGTAATGTCCATTTAAATCCTGTCCAAAGTACTGCTTAACGGAAAGCAGTTATCCGCAATGAAAACGTGTGAATTTGTTTAATGGTTGAGCAGGCTACCCGAGGTGAGTTGCCGATACAATGCTCCCAGAGGCCACTATGATCTGTTCAGACCAGATGAAATTTGTGTGTTTTTGATTTTTGTATTTTTAATGTAATTAACTTATTGATAATTAATGGGTATGACTTGTTTTTTAGTGTTTATACTCTATATTTTGACTTGGTGAGATCTATGTCAGATTTTTGTAAGTAACATTTAATAGATGCCTGTTCCGTAAGGCTAAGTGTGATCTGTGTTTTAATTTGTTATTATTTGAAAAATTAGTTTTAAGTCCGCATATGAAGGGTGTTTCCTGCCCCAATTCTCTATGTTTCTCTCAAAACATAGGTGAGTTAAATTTGTTCGTTTTGATGTTTTATTGATGGCTTTATGAAGAGTGATTTTTAAGAAGTGAGTGCTAGAAAGATGGAAACACCAGTCGTTGATTTGTGGCTTTGTTCTCTAAGCGATTTGGATGAAGGTACTGAGCATGTGTTGCGCCTTAAACAGAAACTGACCGACGATGAAGTCGCTAAGGTTGAGCGTTATCGAATGCCTTCATCTCAGATCCAAGCGCTCTATGTTCGTAACTACCTGCGAGAGGTGTTGTCGATCTACTCTGATTTGACGGCTGAAGAGTGGCGGTTTGAGTATGGTGAAAAAGGCAAACCAAGCTTGATTGCAGAGCAGCAACACAAAACCAGACTGAATTTCAATATTAGCCATAGCCAAGATCATTTACTGATTGCTGTCTGCCAAACGAAAGGGCAACCACTACAGCTTGGGGTGGATATAGAACATGCAAGAAGCTCGACCAACATCGCGGCGATCATGAAGCATTACTTTTCGGAGTTTGAGATTAACGACTTACTCGAACTGGATGAGGTATCTCAAAGAGAGCGTTTTTTTGATTTGTGGGCACTGAAAGAGTCGTACATCAAAGCGACAGGAAAGGGATTGGCCACATCGTTGAAAAGTTTCTCGTTCGATTTTTCCAGTCTAAATCAACAAACACTGCCAGTTTATTCGTCGGGCTTACAACCAGAGTTACATGATGGAATCATTGTACATAACGGAGTTGGGTTGGATGCTGCTGAACAAGGTGATACTTCAACAGATTGGCAATGCAGTTTAGGAAGACTGGATAACCAGTTTCGATTTGCCGTGACGCTTGGTGGTGCAACGCTTCCTATGCAATTAGAGATGAAGTGCTTCCCCAAATCGAAGCTACTTGGCTGAGTTTACGCTCGTTACACTAGAACCTTGAGCTTCTAATCTGGAACAAGGCGCACTCTCAACCACTCGCACTTTCAGCCACTCGCGCTCTCAGCCATTAACAATCTTAGTTAACTCGTTTCGCCAAGCATCGCTTTTAATACTTCTGCGGGTACAGGCTGAAGTTGTTTGTCTTTATCTAGGCAAACCATCTCGATATCACCAATCACGGCAGGTTTGGTCGCATCTTTACGCCATACCTCTTGTCGCCATAAGGTTTTGTATTTGCCATCGAGTTCAAAAGAGGTTCGGATATCGCAGATCTCTGCGAACTCAACGCCGTCTTGAAAGGTCATATTGGCTTTATACACCGCAAACCCCAGTCCATGCTCATTCCACAACTCCGCCAGTTTATCGCTGCCCAACACATGCTCTCGCGCACGCTCAAAGTATTTAAGGAAGTTAGGGTGATAAACCACACCTGAGTGATCGGTATCTTCGTAGTAAATCTGTACTGGGTGATGGTAGATCTGACTCATGGGTAGCAACTCTTGGTAAGTAGTGGATCAGTAAATCTGACTAAGTTGTGCTGCACTCTACAGGATAGGTTGAAATTACTTCAAGGCATCATCGTGAAAGGGGCTTTTGGTCAGACCTCATTTATCACTGATGCTTTGGTCAACTCCCACCCATTTATAAATATTCTATGTGTCATTTTCCACCCATTAAATTTTGCAAAGAGCTAGCGACTCATGTTGGCAACTATGATGAAGCCTTGTGGTTAAAGGCTTGTTAATGTTTTGTATCAATATGGCGCGCTAATTGCCTTAGTGAAAGCACGCAGTTCCCATTGAAGGGCTGCTTTGTTTACTAAGGAGAATAATAATGTTTAAGCCTCTTACCCTGCTGTCTGTATCTGCTCTGGCGCTCACAAGTTTTAATGCTGCTGCAAACTGTGACCCTGGTGAAATCGTGATTAAATTCAGTCACGTAACCAATACTGATAAGCACCCGAAAGGCATTGCCGCTTCTCTACTAGAAGAGCGAGTAAACACTGAAATGAATGGTAAAGCTTGTATGCAAGTTTTCCCTAACTCGACGCTTTACGATGATAATAAGGTACTGGAAGCCCTGTTAAATGGTGATGTTCAAATGGCGGCACCTTCGCTGTCTAAATTTGAGAAGTTCACTAAGAAATACCGCATTTTTGACCTTCCGTTCTTATTTGAAGATGTAGACGCTGTTGACCGTTTCCAAAACTCAGAATCCGGTGAAAAACTGAAGAATGCGATGAAGCGTCGTGGCCTACAGGGCCTAGCGTTTTGGCACAATGGCATGAAACAGATGTCGGCGAACAAACCTCTTATCAACCCTGAAGATGCGGAAGGTTTGAAATTCCGTGTTCAAGCATCAGATGTATTGGTTGCTCAGTTTGAACAGCTAGGCGCTAACCCACAGAAGATGTCTTTCAAAGAAGTGTACGGTGGCTTGCAAACTAAGGTTATCGATGGCCAAGAAAACACATGGTCAAACATCTACGGTAAGAAGTTCTTTGAAGTACAAGACGGCGTGACTGAAACCAATCACGGCATCTTGGATTACCTAGTTGTAACCTCAAACGACTTCTGGAAAGACCTACCTGAAGATGTACGCACGCAGCTTGGCACTATCGTTCAAGAAGTGTCTGAGACGCGTAACGCGGAATCTTCAAAAGTTAACCTAGCGAACAAAAACAACATCATCGAAGCTGGTGGTGAGGTTCGTACGTTGACGCCTGAACAGCGTCAAGCATGGGTAACGGCACTTCAACCAGTATGGAAGAAGTTTGAAAAAGACATCGGTTCAGATCTTATCGATGCAGCATTAGCTTCAAACCAATAACACCGCTATAGGGTGGCGGCTCCCTACCGCTGCCCTTTATTAAAACAATTATAAGCGGAGTCAATTATGGAAAAGCCTCAAATGGAACAACCAAATTCTAGCGAATCAGCACTGGACCCCTCTCTTTTTTCCAAAGTCGGAAGAGTTACGGATGCGATTGAAGAGTCATTAATCGCATTTTTCCTTGGCGCAATGACGCTACTTACTTTTGCCAATGTGGTATTTCGATACGCATTCAATGACAACATTTTATGGGCATTAGAACTGACGGTATTCATGTTTGCATGGATGGTATTGGTCGGCGCATCTTATGGTGTTAAAAAGCACTTCCACATTGGTGTTGATGTCATCATCAACCTTGCCCCTGAAAAGCTACGTAAAGTGTATGCGTTAATCGCGGTGACCAGCTGTCTAGCATTTTCAATCTTACTGCTTATCGGTTCTTGGAACTATTGGTACCCATTCGCGACCGATCGCGCATGGTATGAGACCGATGATATTCCAATGCCAGAGATGCTTCAGTTTCTTGCTGATTGGCTGAATGAAGGCGAACGATACGAGAAACTGCCACGCTTTATCCCTTACATGGCGCTGCCGATTGGTATGGCAATGCTTACGTTCCGTTTTGCTCAAGTTGCTTACCAAGTAGTAACAGGCAAACTCGACCGTATGATTGCTGGGCACGAAGCCGAAGAAGAGCTGGATGCATTGAAAGCGGACGTGCTAGCGGGTTCTGATGAAGGCGCGACAGCGGTATTGGATTCGACGAAGCCAAGCAAGGCGAGTGAGTCGGATACAAAATCCAACGGTAAGGAAGACTAATCATGGCAATGTTATTTCTATTTTTAATGGTAATTGCTTTCATGTTGGTCGGTGTACCAATTGCGATTTCTCTAGGTTTATCGAGTGTAATATTCTTATTGATGCACTCAGATGCGTCATTAGCTTCAGTCGCACAAACGCTGTTTAATGCTTTTGCAGGCCACTACACACTCTTAGCGATACCTTTCTTTATCTTGGCCTCTAGCTTCATGTCTACAGGTGGTGTGGCGAAACGTATTATCCGTTTTGCAATCGCGATGGTGGGTTGGTTCCGTGGCGGTCTGGCGATGGCATCGGTAGTGGCATGTATGATGTTCGCAGCGCTGTCTGGTTCGTCTCCGGCGACGGTAGTGGCAATCGGTAGTATTGTTATCGCCGGCATGATCAAAAACGGCTACTCAAAAGAGTTCGCAGCAGGGGTTATCTGTAACGCAGGTACTCTGGGCATCTTGATTCCGCCTTCAATTGTGATGGTGGTATACGCAGCGGCGACCGATGTATCTGTTGGTCGTATGTTCTTAGGTGGCGTTATTCCAGGCCTGTTGGCGGGCGTGATGTTGATGATTGCTATCTATATTGCGGCGCGTATTAAGAAGATTCCTGCACAGCCATTTGTTGGTTGGGGCGAGATGTTCGCAGCCGCGAAAGATGCAAGCTGGGGCTTGTTACTGATTGTCATCATTCTGGGCGGTATCTACGGCGGTATCTTTACTCCGACCGAAGCAGCGGCTGTTGCAGCGGTTTACGCGTTCTTTATTGCCAACTTTATCTATAAAGATATGGGGCCGTTTGCGGATAAGAACAACACAAAACCAGCGCTGGTTAAGGTGTTCCAAACCTTCTTCCATAAAGACACCAAAGATACGCTTTACGATGCAGGCAAGCTGACGATCATGTTGCTGTTTATCATTGCCAACGCTCTGATTCTTAAGCATGTACTGACGGAAGAACGTATCCCTCAAATGATCACTGAGTCTATGCTTTCTGCAGGCTTAGGTCCGATTACCTTCTTGATTGTAGTGAACGTACTACTCTTGATTGGTGGGCAGTTCATGGAGCCATCAGGCTTGCTGATAATTGTTGCGCCGTTGGTATTCCCAATCGCTATTGCACTCGGTATCGACCCAATTCACCTTGGTATCATGATGGTGGTGAACATGGAGATAGGGATGATAACCCCGCCAGTTGGGCTCAATTTGTTTGTGACTGCAGGGGTTGCGAAGATGTCGATGATGAACGTGGTCAAAGCGGCACTGCCTTGGGTAGGCGTGATGTTCTTGTTCTTGATTATCGTAACCTACGTGCCTTGGGTTTCTACATGGTTACCAACCACCTTGATGGGGCCGGAAATTATAACCAAGTAGCTATTTGATCCATTCACTAACATGGAATTTAATCCATAAAAAATGAGGAGGTCGTTAGACCTCCTCATCTATATTTCTGCCACGATTTGACTGAGGGTTTATCTGCTCATACAAAGCGCGTTTTGCTTCTAATTCTGGCGTATTTAAATCGACGTGATGATCGGTATAGTAAATGCCATCTATCTCAAAAGTATCAGTAATCGATGGTACTCTCGTTTTCTCACCCATAACCACTTCCTTATTATATTTATTGCATAACATCCTGTTATTGAAATAAGTATAGGTGATCTTGCTCGCAAATCTAATTTAGTTTGGTTCTACCTTATAAGACTCTTTCGTTAGCTGGTGTTTTTGCATCTTATCGTAGAGGGTTTTCCTTGGTAATTGCAGCCTCTCCATGGTCTCTTTTATGCTGCCATTACATTCAATAAGTGCTTGCTTCAGCGTATTTTTTTCGAAGTCAGACACCAGTTCAGCTAAGGACAGCTCTTGAGCCGTTTCAACGGTGCTGTCTGATAAGTGAGAAAGCTTACCTAAAAGCACAAAACGTTCTGCAGTATTACGTAATTCACGCACATTTCCCGGCCAATCATGGGCTAGAAGCTCATGTAGCTGCTTTTGTGGAAGCGCAGGGGCTGTTTTCCCATAGCGAGCCGCAGCAACAAGCAAGAAGTGGTGAAACAGTGCAGGGATGTCTTCTTGGCGACTTCTTAGTGGCGGTAAATCTAAGGTCACGACATTGAGTCGGTAATAGAGGTCTTGTCGAAAAGTCCCTTCTTCAGCCGCTTTCTTTAGATCGATTTTGGTGGCGGCAATCACTCGAATATCGAGAGGCACCAAGCTATTGGATCCAACTCTCTCAATCACGCGTTCCTGTAATACACGCAGTAGGCGAATTTGTGCCTGCATCGGCATGGATTCAATTTCATCTAAGAATAGGGTTCCGCCTTGAGCAAATTCAAATTTACCGACACGTTTACTTTCTGCGCCAGTAAACGCGCCTTTTTCATGTCCATAGAGTTCGCTTTCAATCAGGTTCTCTGGAACCGCACCGCAATTGACGGCGACAAAGTTTTGCTCTCGACGACTGCTTTGTTCATGCAGAGAACGTGCAACCAACTCTTTACCTGTGCCTGTTTCACCAAATAACAAGATGTCGGCATTGGTGTCGGCAACATGGGTGATGATAGAACGTAGCTCTGTCATAGATTGTGTGTCACCAATGATTCTCGGTCCTAGTGCCTTACTCGCCTTCAACGAGCGCTTCAGTTCTTGGTTTTCGAGAGTTAACTGGCGTTTTTCGATGGCGCGTTTGGTCGTCTCAATTAAGCGTTCATTCGCAAAGGGCTTTTCAATGAAATCATAGGCACCGTTATGGATAGCTTGAACGGCCATTGAGATATCACCATGACCAGTGATTATGATGACCGGGATTTCTTTGTCTTTATGCATGACCGTGCTGAGTAGGTCATGCCCAGAGATACCCGGCAAACAGATATCGGTAATGATCACGTGGGGAAGACCATTTTTCTGGATGGCGATCAGCGCAGATTCTGCATCGGGAAAGAATTCGGCGTCAATCTCGGCAAGTTCAAAGCTTTGCTCAATGGCCATTCTTAGATCGGATTCATCATCAATGAAATAGACGTGACACATAGTTTATTCCTTTACTCTTTTGTTCTAATTATCGTTGAGTTTGCTTGCTTGTGAAGTTAGCTAATTTAATGAGTTAGCCTTAATCTGCTTGCGTGCGTTCTGTTCGTGCACGTTGCTCATCAGGCACAATTGGGAGTTCGATACTAAAACGAGCGCCACCTTGTGGGCTGCTATCGGTCAACAGTTTTCCGTTAATTCCACCGATTATTTGTTGAGAAATCGATAGCCCGAGTCCAAGACCATTTTTTTTGGTGGTATGGAAGGGTTCAAAAAAATCTCCCGTCGAAGGTGACATAAAGCCGGGGCCATTATCATCAACGTGAATCAACAGAGTTTTTGATTGTTCATTATTTGATTCCCTAATCTCTAACAGGATAGCCAATTGTTTATCTTCTTGATTTTCCATAGCTTGAACTGCATTGGTCAGTAGGTTAATGATTACCTGTTCCAGTTGAATCGCATTGGCGAGCACGCAAGCATTGAAGGTTTCAGGGAGCTCATTTACTTTGACTCGCTCAGTTTTCAATTGCGGTTTCATCAGCTCTTTAGAGGAATGAAGAACAGGCAATATCTGCAATGTGTGTAGCTCTTCCGCCGTGGACTTTTTTGCGAAGGAGCGAAGCTGGTGGCTAATTTTCGCCATACGATCGGTGAGTGATGAAATTCGAGATAGGTTGTCATCAACACGCTCGGTCTTTTCTTTTGCAAGAAACAGTCGGCCGTTATCGGCATAACTGCGAATCGCAGCGAGTGGGTTATTCAGTTCGTGACTGATGCTCGCTGACATTTGACCCAATACCGCTAGTTTAGCGGCTTGGATAAGCTCATCTTGTGTTTGCCTGAGCACCCGTTCTGTTTCGATACGCTGTTTGATCTCGATATGGAGCTCAGAGGTTCTTTCGAGGACTTGAAACTCGAGTTTTTGTTTGGCTTCAGATTGTAGCCTATCGATTTGCGTACGCCTTTGTTGGCGGTGATGGTTGAGTTGCATCGTGAGATAGATAATGGCAAACACTAAACTCAGCACCACAAGGTAAGCGATGAGATCCCACCAAACTATGTGTGTTGGAGAAAATACTCTGACAGTTAGTTTCGGGTCATCGAGGAAGCGTGATGAAGTAAAAAAACGTTCTTTTACGAGCTGGTGTGGTGATTGAATGCTGCTGGTGGCGCTTTCTAAGTCTCCTGAAAAGTGAAGGCTCTCGATCTTGGTATCAAGGTATTGTCTGCTTTCTTGAATGCGAGTTTTTTGCGCTTTATCTAAAGGTTGAAGGCTTTTGAACAACCATTCAGGCTTGCTCGACATAAAAACAATCTGGTCTTTATCGTCGGCAACAAAAAAACTCTGCTTTCCTTTCCAACTTGCTTCAATCAGTGATAAATCCATTTTTACGACAATCACGCCAATGATTTCGGCCGCGTAGGAGACAGGGTAAGAATAATAATAACCTCGCTTTCCCGAGGTAGAACCTAAAGCAAAGTACTGGTTTTCATTGCCGAGAATTGCTTGTTGATAGTAGGGACGAAAAGCAAAGTTACGTCCAACGAAAGAGTGTTTCAGGTTCCAGTTACTAGCAGCTATGGTGGTACCGATACTGTCGAGTAGGTAAGTGTCGGACGCTTGAATTACTGTGTTTACGTGCTCTAGATACCGATTAGTCAGCTCGATTTGCGCGGAATTACTTGGTGAGTGTAGGGCATCGACCAGCTCTTTGTCTTTTGAAAGCAGTTCTGGAATGTGCGCGAACTTGTCCAATTGACTTGAAATGTGAACAGAAAAGCGGTCCAGCTTAGATTGATGATCATTTAACAAACTTTCATGGCTTGTGTTCCATACCCAATGACCGCCAAACACCATTAGTAAAGTGTATATGACCATTAATAGGCTTGGGATTCTAAAAGCTTGAAACATGAAGGCTCTCCGCTAATTTCTTTGGTAAACAATCAAGCCTGTCTTCTCTCGTTTATGGTAGCAAATAGCGGTAGTTTTTGCTGAAAGCGGAGAGTGAACAGATGGGTGTAGGTTAAGGGTTTGTAACGAGGATTGTTGAAAAAGTTATCGACTCTGAGGGGTAAAACAAGAGCAAGATCTCTTTTTAAGGTTTTTAGCAAAAAAAGCCCTCGATTCCCTTGAAAAAGTCGCTATTGTCCCCATTTCTGTTGTGCTAAGTGATGATTTGATCGTTTTTGTATCACTTAGTTGGACGAATTTAGAGCATTCATCATCATGCAGAGGTGAACGGCTCGACAGAGATTAAACAGATCGCTAGAATGTCGCGTCTAAAATTTCTGTCCTGAGGCTAATCGGAGATACCTTTCTTGTTTCTGAAAACAAGCTTTATTACGTTTTAATCGACGTGTGAAGAACGAAGATATCGCTGATTAGTCTGTTGTTTGGTTGAATAATCAATTCAGACATCAATGCTCGATTTTAAATTAGGTGTTCGGATAGAGCACTACACAAGGATGCAGCCAACAACGTCGGCTTTTGAATTAAAGCTAAGTTACGGCTCATATGCTCAGATTACTGAGCCAGTTTTGAGGTTTATATAATGCAAGTTACTGTTGAAACGCTAGAAGGCCTAGAGCGCCGTCTTAATATTACTGTTCCTGCTGCTAACATCGAAGATGCAGTTACAGCTGAACTACGCAACATCGCGAAAAACCGTCGTTTCGATGGTTTCCGTAAAGGCAAAGTGCCAATGAAGATGGTTGCTAAAATGTACGGCAAAGCAGTACGTCAAGACGTGATGGGCGAAGTAATGCAACGTCACTTCATCGAAGCGATCGTTAAAGAGAAAATCAACCCAGCTGGCGCACCAACTTTCGCACCAGTTGAAAACAACGAAGGCGCTGACCTAGTATTCAACGCAACTTTTGAAGTTTACCCAGAAGTTGAGCTGAAAGGTCTACAAAACATCACTGTTGAGAAACCAGCAGTAGAAGTTAAAGAAGCTGACGTTGAAGAGATGATCGAAACTCTACGTAAGCAACAAGCAACTTGGACTGAAGTTGAAGCTGCTGCTGACGCTGGTTCTCGTGCAACTATCGACTTCGTTGGTTCTATCGACGGTGAAGAGTTTGAAGGCGGCAAAGCTGAGAACTTCCCACTAGAGATGGGCGCTGGTCGCATGATCCCTGGCTTCGAAGACGGTATCGTTGGTAAAACAGCAGGTATGGAATTCGAAATCGAAGTAAACTTCCCAGAAGATTACCACGCTGAAAACCTAAAAGGTAAAGCAGCTAAGTTCTCTATCAAGCTGAACAAAGTTGAAGCTCGTGAGCTTCCAGAACTAAACGAAGAATTCGTTTCTAAGTTCGGTGCTGCTGACGGCGTTGAAGGTCTTAAAGCTGAAGTTCGTAAGAACATGGAGCGTGAGCTTAAGCAAGCTGTTAAGAACCGCATCAAAGAGCAAGCAATCGACGGTCTAGTTAACGAAAACAACATCGACGTACCTTCTGCTCTTATTGATCAAGAAATCGGTGTTCTACGTCAACAAGCTGCTCAACGTTTCGGTGGCAACACTGAAGCTGCTGACCAACTTCCACGTGAGCTGTTCGAAGAGCAAGCTAAACGTCGCGTAGTTGTAGGTCTTCTTCTTGGTGAAGTAATCAAGACTGAAGAACTAAAAGCTGACGACGAGAAAGTTAAAGCTATCATCGAAGAGATGGCTACAGCATACGAAGATCCAACAGAAGTTATTGCTTACTACGAGCAAAACGAGCAAATGATGAACAACATGCGCAATGTTGCTCTAGAAGAGCAAGCTATTGATGCAATCATCGCTAAAGCTCAAGTTTCTGATAAAGAAGTTAGCTTCAACGAGCTAATGAATCAGCAACCTGCTTAATATAGTAATATCTGACGTAGAAGGTTGACGTACGGTCAACAATTCTGCTAACAATGGTCCGTATGATTTAATCATTCGGGCCATTTATTTTAGGGACATAAGAATATGAGCTACCAAGAAAAAAACACAATGCCATCGATTATGGACGCACTAGTTCCTATGGTGGTTGAACAGACTTCCCGTGGTGAACGTTCTTACGATATTTATTCTCGTCTATTAAAAGAACGTATCATTTTCTTAACCGGTCAAGTGGAAGACCACATGGCAAATCTTGTCGTGGCTCAACTGCTTTTCTTGGAATCAGAAAACCCAGACAAAGATATCTATCTTTACATCAACTCACCTGGCGGTAGCGTAACAGCAGGCATGTCTATCTACGACACAATGCAGTTCATCAAGCCAAACGTGAGCACAGTATGTATGGGTCAAGCTTGCTCTATGGGTGCATTCTTACTAGCGGGTGGTACTCCTGGTAAGCGTCACGTGCTTCCAAACTCACGTGTAATGATTCACCAGCCACTTGGCGGCTTCCAAGGCCAAGCGTCTGATATTCAAATTCACGCGCAAGAAATCCTAACGATCAAACAAAAGCTAAACAAACTATTGGCAGAGCACACTGGTCAGCCTCTAGAAGTTGTTGAGCGCGATACAGATCGTGATAACTTCATGTCTGCTGATCAAGCAGTAGAATACGGCTTGGTGGATTCAGTTCTTAATCACCGCGGTCAATAATTGCAGGGCAATTGTTTAACGCAAAGTGATTCAAATTGATATACACTCAAGCATAGAGAGTTAAGGCTAAGAGGTTAGCGAATGACAGACAAAAGCAAAGAGGGTGGTAGCGGTAAACTGCTTTACTGCTCTTTCTGTGGCAAAAGCCAACACGAAGTTCGCAAGTTAATCGCAGGTCCTTCTGTTTACATTTGTGATGAATGTGTCGATCTTTGTAACGACATTATTCGTGAAGAAATTAAAGATGTTCTTCCTAAGAAAGAATCTGAATCGCTGCCAACGCCGCGTGAGATTCGTGAGCATCTTGACGACTATGTAATCGGTCAAGAATACGCGAAGAAAGTGCTAGCAGTTGCAGTTTATAACCACTACAAGCGTTTACGTAATGGTGATACGACAGCTGAAGGCGTAGAGCTAGGTAAGAGTAACATTCTTCTTATCGGTCCTACTGGTAGTGGTAAAACACTACTGGCTGAAACATTGGCTCGTTTCCTAGACGTTCCTTTCACAATGGCAGACGCAACAACACTAACCGAAGCGGGTTACGTGGGCGAAGATGTTGAAAACATCATCCAGAAGTTGCTTCAGAAATGTGATTACGACGTAGCGAAAGCAGAACGTGGCATTGTTTACATCGATGAAATCGATAAGATTTCTCGTAAAGCTGAAAACCCATCCATAACGCGTGACGTGTCTGGTGAAGGTGTACAGCAAGCTCTACTAAAACTTGTTGAAGGTACAGTTGCTTCAGTTCCACCTCAAGGTGGTCGTAAGCATCCACAGCAAGAGTTCTTGCAAGTGGACACGTCTAAGATCCTATTTATCTGTGGTGGTGCGTTTGCAGGCCTAGATAAAGTGATTGAACAACGTGTAGAAACAGGTTCAGGTATCGGTTTTGGCGCAGAAGTGCGTTCAAAAGACGAAACCAAGACTATTGGTGAATTGTTCACTCAAGTAGAACCTGAAGATTTAGTGAAATATGGTCTGATTCCAGAATTCATTGGTCGTCTACCTGTGACAACAACACTGACAGAGCTTGATGAAGAAGCGCTAATCCAAATCCTATGTGAGCCAAAGAATGCACTGACAAAACAGTACGCAGCATTATTTGAGCTTGAGGATACAGAGTTAGAATTCCGTGAAGATGCCCTACGCGCAATTGCTAAGAAAGCAATGAACCGTAAAACAGGTGCTCGTGGTCTACGCTCTATCTTGGAGGGTGTTCTACTAGAAACTATGTACGAACTGCCATCTTCAACTGATGTAAGCAAGGTTGTGATTGATGAGTCGGTAATTAATGGTGAGTCAGAACCACTGTTGATTTACAGCAACTCAGATAATCAAGCAGCTGTTGCAGAGTAGGTCTTTTTTAGACAAGTCACTCAAATTGAAAAAGGAGGTAAGCAATTACCTCCTTTTTTTTATTCTTCCATTGAATCCAGTCGTTTAAGCCCCATATACTGCTTTATAAGTTAAAGCGGAAGAGAGAAATATATGAACTTGGAACGTTCCGAGCGTATCGAAATCCCCGTGCTACCTCTACGTGATGTAGTGGTTTACCCACACATGGTTATTCCATTGTTTGTCGGTCGTGAAAAATCGATTACATGCCTTGAATCGGCAATGGAAGCTAACAAACAAGTACTACTTGTAGCGCAGAAAGAAGCGGACACTGATGAGCCTTCAATCGACGACCTATTTAACGTAGGTACAGTCGCTACTATTCTTCAGTTACTAAAGCTCCCTGATGGTACGGTTAAAGTACTTGTTGAAGGTCAGCAGCGTGCAAAAATTCACCAGTTCAAAGAAAGTGAATTCTTCTTAGCGGATGCCGAATACGTTGTTACCTCAGAACTTGACGAAAAAGAACAAGAAGTGGTTGTTCGCAGTGCGATCAATCAATTCGAAGGCTTTATTAAGCTAAACAAAAAGATTCCACCAGAGGTTCTAACATCTCTGAACGGTATTGATGAGGCGGCTCGCCTTGCTGATACCATTGCTGCGCACATGCCACTTAAACTGGTAGACAAGCAGCACGTTCTAGAAATCTTAGATGTCACTGAACGTCTGGAATTCTTGATGGGCCAAATGGAGTCAGAAATTGACATCCTGCAAGTTGAAAAACGCATCCGTGGCCGCGTTAAGAAGCAGATGGAAAAATCTCAGCGTGAGTACTACCTGAATGAGCAAATGAAAGCGATTCAGAAAGAACTTGGCGAGATGGACGACGCACCTGATGAATTCGAGACTCTGAAGAAGAAGATCGAAGATTCTAAGATGCCTCAAGAAGCTCGTGAAAAAACCGAGCAAGAACTGCAAAAACTGAAAATGATGTCGCCAATGTCTGCTGAAGCAACAGTAGTACGTAGCTACATTGATTGGATGGTGGGTGTTCCTTGGGCTAAGCGTTCAAAAGTGAAAAAGAATTTAGCGAAAGCGGAAGAGATCTTAAACGAAGATCACTACGGCTTAGAGCGTGTTAAAGAACGTATTCTTGAGTACTTGGCAGTACAAAATCGTATCAACAAGCTAAAAGGTCCAATCCTTTGTCTAGTAGGTCCTCCAGGTGTAGGTAAAACCTCGCTAGGTCGTTCGATTGCAGCGGCAACGGGTCGTAAGTACACACGTATGGCACTTGGTGGCGTTCGTGATGAAGCTGAGATTCGTGGTCACCGTCGTACGTACATCGGTTCACTTCCGGGTAAATTAATCCAGAAGATGTCTAAAGTTGGCGTTAAGAACCCACTGTTCCTATTAGATGAGATTGATAAGATGTCTTCTGATATGCGTGGCGACCCATCTTCAGCACTTCTAGAAGTTCTAGACCCTGAGCAAAACAACGCATTCAACGATCACTATCTAGAAGTCGATTACGATCTGTCTGATGTGATGTTCGTGGCAACGTCTAACTCAATGGACATTCCTGGCCCACTACTGGACCGTATGGAAGTAATTCGCCTGTCTGGTTACACAGAAGATGAAAAGCTGAACATTGCTAAGAGCCACCTGTTGGACAAGCAAGTTCAACGCAACGGTCTGAAGCCTCATGAGATTGAGATTGAAGACTCTGCAATCATCGGCATCATTCGTTACTACACGCGTGAAGCGGGTGTACGTAACCTAGAACGTGAAATCTCTAAGATCTGCCGTAAAGCAGTTAAGAATATCCTGCTAGACAGCAGCCTTAAGTCTGTAACGGTTAACATTGATAACCTGAAAGAGTACTTGGGTGTTCAACGTCATGACTTCGGTAAGGCGGATGAGAGTAACCGTATCGGTCAAGTGACTGGTTTAGCGTGGACTCAAGTCGGTGGCGATCTACTGACTATCGAAACTGAATCAATGCCAGGTAAAGGTAAGCTAACGCAAACCGGTTCTCTTGGTGATGTGATGAAAGAATCGATTCAAGCAGCAATGACTGTGGTTCGTTCTCGTGCGGAAAATCTGGGTATTAATTCAGATTTCTACGAGAAGCGTGATATTCACGTTCACGTACCTGAAGGTGCAACACCAAAAGACGGCCCGAGTGCGGGTATCGCAATGTGTACTGCATTAGTGTCTAGCTTGACGGGTAACCCTGTTAAAGCTGAGGTCGGTATGACAGGTGAAATTACCCTTCGTGGTGAAGTTTTACCTATCGGTGGCTTGAAAGAAAAACTGCTTGCAGCACACCGTGGCGGTATCAAAACTGTACTGATTCCTAAAGACAATGAGCGTGATTTGGAAGAGATTCCAGACAACGTAATCGCTGACTTGAAAGTGATTCCGGTTCAGTGGATTGATGAAGTACTTAAAGTAGCGCTAGAACGAGATCCGTCAGGGGTCGAGTTTGACGTGAAAAAATAGTGATGCATAGCAAAAATAAGTAAAGAATTACGCTGATAGGCCCGAAAAGGCTTGTCAGCGTTTTTTTTGGACGCTAAGTTATTGATCAAAGCGGCAGCCCTTTTGCAATAAGGCTTGCGGCTAAATTAAAACCAAAATGGAACGTACAGTCATCAAGAAGTAGTCACAGATGACACATAGGGGAAAAACAGTGAATAAAACACAACTAGTAGAATCAATCGCAGAAAACGCAGACATCTCTAAAGCTTCAGCTGGCCGCGCTCTAGACGCATTCATCGAAGCAGTTGGCACAACGCTACAATCAGGCGACCAAGTTGCACTTGTTGGCTTTGGTACTTTCAGTGTTCGTACTCGTGCTGCTCGTACAGGTCGTAACCCAAAAACTGGTGAAGAGATCCAAATCGCAGAAGCTAAAGTACCTGGCTTCAAAGCGGGTAAAGCACTTAAAGACGCATGTAACTAATTTTCACTGCTGAAACCTCCATTTTAAGAGGGGAAGGTAGTAAAATGCGTTTACTGTTTGAAAAATGATGTTTCATTCTTAAACAGTATGTGTGCAAAGCACATTGAACTTATTTAAATTATGCGCATCCTACTGATGCGCATTTCTTTTTCTGATAATATCGCGTGAATAGATTTTTATTTTGAAGCCAATGCTTCATATCCGGAGAGCACTTAAATTATGATGGATCGATTACGCGAAGGCGTGAATAGCATCGCGGTAAAAATTATCCTTGGGTTGATTATCCTGTCATTCGTATTCGCAGGTGTAGGCAGCTACATCACCGGTGGCGGTAACAACGCAGCAGCTAAAGTTGGCAACACAGAAATTGCTCGTGGTGAGTTCGAACAGGCTTACCAAAACGAACGTAATCGTATGCAGTCGCAACTTGGCGATTACTTCGCTCAAATGCTTGCAGACCCTGCATACGTAGAGTCTTTCCGTAAATCAGTACTTGATCGCATGATCAACGACGTTTTACTTGAGCAGCAAGCTGAGTCTCTAGGCCTACGAATCAGTGATTCTCAAATCCGTACCATGATTCTAGAAATGCCTCAGTTCCAAACGGCTGGTCAATTCGACCAAGAAGTTTACCAATCAGCACTACGTCGTGCAGGTTTCAGCGCAGAAAGCTTCGCTGAATACATGCGTCGTGATCTAATGCGCAACCAACTTGTTACTGCCCTACAAGGCAGCGAATTTGTTCTTCAAGGCGAAATCGACACGCAAAGTAAACTGATTGCTCAAACTCGTGACATTCGTACAGTGACACTGTCTGTTGCTGACCTTGCGAAAGGCATCGAGCTAACTGACGAACAAATCGAACAGTACTACCAAGAGAACCCAGCAGCTTACACTCGTCCAGAGCAAGCGAAGGTATCTTACATTGAGCTTTCTGCTGAAGCACTTAAGTCTCAGCTTGAAGTAAGCGATGAAGAAGCGCAGAAATACTACCAAGATCACCTAGATAAGTACTCAACTGAAGAGCAACGTAAAGTTAGCCACATTCTAGTTCAAGGCGATGACGAGGCGAAAGCTCAGTCTATCCTAGACGAACTAAATGCAGGCGCTGATTTTGCTACGCTAGCGGAAGAGAAATCTGACGACTTCGGCAGTGCTGACGTTGGCGGTGACCTAGGTTGGATCGAACGTGATGTTATGGATCCAGCATTCGAAGACGCGGCTTTCGCTCTTGAGAATATTGGTGATACTACTGGCCTAGTTAAATCTGATTTTGGCTACCACATCATCAAGCTAGATGAACTAAAAGCGTCTCAAGCTCAGCCTTACGCTGAGGTAGCGGCAGAGATTAAGACAGAGCTTCTAGACCAGCACGCAGTTGATCAGTTCTACGAGCAACAAACTGAACTAGAAAAAGTAGCGTTTGAATTCCCAGATTCTCTAGATGATTCTGCAGAAGCTATCAACGCTAAGATCACAACAACAGATTTTATCTCTCAAGTTGACGCTCCAGAAGTGCTGATGACGCCTGCAGTTATGCAAGCAATCTTGAGCCCTGAAGTGAAAGAAGACGGTCTAAACTCTGAAGTTATCGAAGTGGCTCCTGAGCACGTGATTGTTGTTCGTGTTGAAGAAACTCGTGACGAGACAATTCTTCCTCTAGCTGAAGTGAAAGATCAAGTTGTCGCTGCACTGTCTGCGGTACAAGCAGAGCAACAAGCGGTTGAGCTTGGTGTATCTCTTGTTAACGAACTTGAGCAAGGCAACGAAGCGGTGCTAGCGGACAACAACCTTGAGTTCACTGAACTTGAAACGATTGACCGTAACTCTCCACTTGCAGCTTCTGTGTTCGCACTGTCGAAACCAGAAGAAGGCCAAGCGGTATTTGGTCAATCTAAAGACCAAGACGGTAACATCGTCGTTGTTGAGCTTTCTAAAGTAACGGCTGAAATTAACCCAGCTTACAGCACTCAAATTGGTGCACAGTTGGAGCGAGTTGGTAACCAGCAAGATCTGACTAACGTACTAAACGTACTTCGTAAAAACGCAGACGTTGAATACTACGTAGTGGGTCAAGGTCAGTAAGCGTTTGATTCCTTCAGTAGCAAGCTCAAGTTAGAGTTTACTACTGAGGATCAACATATGATTGTTAGGCACTAATTTAGATTTGTGAGCCAACAAACAAGCTGATGAAAATAAGATGTATAACGAAGCGGGTCACTTAGGTGGTCCGCTTTATTTTTGTCTGGTGATTGTGTTATCTAGCGAGGAAAATGCATAAGTTACCTTTTTTGAACAAAGGAACGATTTATGCGCACGATATATTCAACACTATTTCTTTCATTTCTGATGCTTTTAAGCCCTGCTGTGTTTGCAAACAGCCCAACCAAGGCTGAGCTTTACGATGGCATTGAGATTACGGTCAACATCAATACCGCGACAGCAGAAGAACTTTCAGCACTATTGGTTGGTGTAGGTGACAAGAAAGCCAAAGAGATCGTCGATTACAGAGATCAGAACGGGGCATTTACGACTGCTGATGATTTGGTGAGTGTCAAAGGGATAGGTGAAGCTACGGTGAAAAAGAATCTCGAAAGAATTCAGCTTTGATCCGTTTTTTTATTCATTAGAAATGAAACGACAGCTATGAAGCCTCCAGCCATTGCACCTGCTAGGTGGGCTTCAATTGCAACACGAGCGTTAATCAGTTCACCAGTCGTACTAGAAGGGCCAACAAGCTGCTCCCAAGCGATTTTAGCGACTAATCCTAATAGTAATAGCCAACTAGATTTCCTACCGTTTAAAGCTTCTCTGAGCGCGAATAAGCCAAACAGTCCATGCAAAGTGCCCGATAGGCCAACGTAGATCTGAATACTCGAAAATAACAGAGCGCCCCCAGTCACTAAACTAATCACTAGCAAAGCAACAATAAGCTGTTTTTTACTCGGTTGAAACAGGTAGCTGATGATCCACAAGCCTGCTAGATTCATTAGAAGGTGTGAGGTGTTGGTATGTGAAAAATTTCCTGTTAGGATTCGCCACCATTGTCCATCGGCAATCGCATTGCTATCCCAAACGACCCAAGTTTGTATTGGTTCAATTTGGAATAAGACGCATAAAAGTGAAGTGAAAATTAAAACAGGGTACACATTAAATCCATGTCTCGTTATTGCCCCCAATGCAGCAAGGCTTTGAAAGCTTGTATTTGTCAGTGGGTTACACCACTCGAATCGAATGTTGAGCTTATCATTCTTCAGCACCCATCAGAAGAGCATCGTCCGATGGGAACGGCGCGTATCCTCTCGTTATCTCTAAATAACAGTGTGACGTTTGTCGGTGAAGACTTTTCAGATAATAAAAAATTGAACGCGTTGCTGGCCGATGAGGGTTACCAACACGTGATTTTGTACCCAAGTGAGCACTCTGTATCTGTTGATTCTGCAACATGCCCAAGCAAAAAAATGCGTGTGATTCTATTGGATGGTACGTGGAAGAAGGCATTTAAGATGTGGCAGGTGTCGAGTAACTTGCACGGGTTGCAAACTGTTCACCTACCCAAAGACCTTAAAGGTAATTACCGAATCCGCAAAGCGCCAAGTGAAAACAGCCTTTCGACTGTAGAGGCGGGTTATCACCTGTTGAGCTTGTTAGAAAATGACCGAGACTTTAGCCCTTTGCTAACGGCATTTGACCAGATGATTCAGTTTCAAATCAATCAAATGCCGCCGGGCGTGTTTGAGAGAAACTACTTAGATTAAGATCAAGCCGTTTCACGAGCACGAGTTAGAAATTAAAACTCTGTATGCGCTGAAAACAATTGTTGATGCATTTTTTGTGCAAGATCATCAGTCATTGACGAAATGTAATCGGTAATCACGCGCATCTTTCTCGATTCATCTTCATGCTGTAGCCATTGCTTCTTGATTGGCAGTGGCAACAAACGTTCAGGGTCAGCACTGAATGCCTCAAACATGTCCATGATGATCTGTTGACCCTTATATTCGATGACTTGAACCTGTGGCACTTGAATAACGAACTCGCTGACAAAGTGTTTCAGTTTTTCGAGCGTGCCGTCCATGCTTGGTTCAAGCACGGCATTGTAAGCCAAAAGCACATTCTCAAAGCCTGCATCGACTCGCTTAATCGAGATACTGGTCAGTAGCGCATTAACTATTCCGCCAATGGCGTCTTTACGGCGGTATTGTTCTCCAGAAAACAGCATTTCGGTAATTGAATCTAGGTGCTCGCAAATCCAAGGGTCGGCCATCTCTTTCAATTGAGGATAAGCAGATTCAACCCATTGCGCTTTGGTCACTGAACCAAGCACAATCGCATCTTCTAAATCGTGCACGCCATAAGCAATGTCATCAGCAAGCTCCATAATCGAACAATCAAGTGACTTATATTTGGTCTTATTATGCTCAAGAGGCTCGGTGTGTGCTTTTCTTTTCTGTTTGAGAAGCTGTTGGTCGCAGCTTGAGAGCGGCTCCAATACCCAGTTAAACAGCTCTTCATCATGATCGTAGATGCCTTTGGCTGGCATCCAATCTTTGGCTCGGAGCTGTCGTTGATGCTTTACTGGCTCAGACTGCAATTTAGCTTGAACCTCACTCAGTAGAGAAGGGTACTTAATAAGGCCTAACAAAGTGCGTCGAGATAGGTTCATCCCGTGATGCTCGGTGTAAGGTTCTAGCTGTGTGACAATGCGAAACGTTTGGGCGTTGCCTTCAAAGCCTCCGTGGTCACGCATCATATAATTGAGTGCGACTTCGCCGCCATGTCCATAAGGTGGATGACCGATGTCGTGAGCCAAGCAAAGTGAATCAATCAAACTGTCTGAGGGTAATAGGTCTCGAAACTCGGGCTGCTTTTTTTTCAGTTGGGCAACGATGCCGGTACCAAGTTGTGCGGCTTCGAGCGAGTGGGTAAGGCGTGTTCGGTGAAAATCATTGACCGTAGTACCATGAATCTGGGTTTTAGCTTGTAGACGACGGAAAGCAGCAGAGTGAAGCACGCGCGCACGGTCACGCTGATACGGGCTGCGGTGATCGTCACGTCTTATTTTATGTTCATCGTCATTTCGATGCTGCCATTCTTGTTCGAGTACAAAGGGTGGTTCGAGTAGAGAATTCAAAATAGCACCTATCAAATTGATTTTATTTAGCTAATTAAAAACAACTTATACCCAGCTAGCTTATCTCGTCTAGTGATAATTCGAAGCTGGGAGCAAATGTGGTGAGAAAGTAGTCCATTTCTGGGCTTTTGCGTTGTTCGAGTGTCTCTTCTAATCGACGCTTGGCTTGCTCGTATTCATGGTTGCCGGCACTGAGCTCTTCCAAGCATTTCAGATAAGCACAGATGGTGTCGGCCTGCTTGACGATGTTTTGCTCTTCTTTACTCGCGGTTCCAGATATTAAGAAGGGAGCGAAGTCGTCTCGGAACTCTTCTGGCAACATAGAAAGCAGTCTTTGTTCTGCTGCGGCTTCTATCTTCTTATACTCTTGGGCGATGTCTGGGTTGTAGTATTTAACTGGCGTTGGCAAATCACCAGTCAGCACCTCACTGGTATCGTGGTACATGCCAAGCAGAGCAATGTGCTCTGGGTTAAGCTGACCATCAAACTTCTTGTTTTTGATGAGCGCCAAAGCGTGTGCGACGAAAGCCACCTGTAGGCTATGTTCTGAAATATTCTCGCTTGAGACAGAGCGCATTAGAGGCCAACGTTGAATCAGCTTCATGCGTGCGAGATGGGCAAAAAAATGGCTTTGGTTCATAATCGTCCTTTTAGTACCAATCGTAGTAAATAACTGGTCATCCTAGCTTGTTAAAAAGCTCGATAACTTTGTTAGAATTTTTGATTGTAGAATAACTACTTACCAAAAAATCCTGCCTTGTTCTCAAGTTTTTTTCCTGCGCTATTTCTGAACACTTACTTACTGTGATTGGTATAAGCAATGCTCCACTCGTATCTTGTGTTAATTCAAACAGTACGAGACAGCGGATACAAAAAAGGCTCCTAAACAGGAGCCTTTTAAGCATAGAAGTGAATGAATACAAGTTAAAGTCTTTTAAAACAGTAAATTGTAGCCACCTTTCATTGTGTTTATTTAGCGTCGATAAGGTCGTCTTGACTATAAGTTTGCAAGAAGCGTTCTAGGCGACCAATCGCGATTTCTAGATCTTCGATGTGCGGCAGAGTCACGATGCGGAAATGATCCGGTTTCGGCCAGTTGAAGCCTGTACCTTGAACCAATAACACCTTCTCTTGCTTAAGGAAGTCGAGTACAAACTTCTGATCGTCTTTGATGTTGTACATGTTGGTGTCGATTTTAGGGAACAAGTACATTGCGCCTTTCGGCTTCACACAAGAAACGCCTGGGATCTTGTTGATCAGTTCCCATGCACGGTCGCGCTGTTCAAGCAGTCGACCACCCGGAAGTATCAGCTCATTGATACTCTGATAGCCACCGAGCGCGGTTTGGATAGCGTGTTGCATCGGAACGTTGGCACACAAACGCATTGAGGCCAGCATTTCTAGCCCTTCAACGTAGCCTTTCGCTAGGTGTTTAGGACCTGTTAAGAACATCCAACCACCACGGAAACCACATACACGATAAGCTTTAGATAGGCCGTTGAACGTGACCATTAGTACGTCTTCAGCCAGCGTTGCAACTGAAGTATGTACTGCACCGTCGTAAAGCACTTTGTCGTAGATTTCATCGGCGAAGATGATCAAACCGTGCTCGCGAGCAATCTCAACAACTTGTAATAGGAAATCACGGCTGTAAACCGCGCCTGTTGGGTTGTTCGGGTTGATAAGAACGATGCCGCGCGTCTTTGGTGAGATCTTCGCGCGCATGTCGTCTAAATCTGGATACCAATCAGCATCTTCATCACACAGGTAGTGAACCGGTGTACCACCAGAAAGCGCAACAGACGCTGTCCATAGTGGGTAGTCCGGAGCGGGAACTAAGATTTCATCGCCATTATCCAGTAGCGCCTGCATAGACATAACGATAAGCTCTGATGCGCCGTTACCAATGTAAACGTCTTCTACATCAAGGTTACGTAGGCCTTTTTTCTGGTAGTGCTGAACAACCGCTTTGCGGGCTGAATAGATGCCTTTTGAGTCGCAGTAACCTTGAGATGTCGGTAGGTTACGGATTACGTCAACAAGGATTTCATCAGGGGCGTCAAAACCAAATGGGGCGGGGTTACCAATATTAAGCTTTAGTATTTTATGCCCTTCTTCTTCCATGCGCTTAGCATGTTTGAGTACAGGCCCCCTGATTTCGTAGCATACGCTGTTGAGTTTTGACGACATCCCGATATTTTGCATTGCCGATTTCCTGAAATTAATTTAAATACTTTATTAAAGTACCGCAAAATGGCGTTTGATAGAATAAAAATCTGATGAATGTCGCATTTCAGTGTCACGTTTGGTCTTTTTGTTGTCACTCTTTTCTAAATTTTAATTAATCGCTTTCTTGGTTATTAACTAAGATGAATAAAGGGGTGGGATCGCTTAAAATCACAGGAATGTTGAAAAGATATAGTACATTCTTGATCTAAGTGGGTACTGCCCATAAAGTATCAAACTAATATAATAATAATTTAGATGTGAACGAGGTCGATTTGTCACATTTCCAACAAACTATCTCCGCTTTGATTGAGCGAGTACAAAATGCCCAAGCAAGCGAAGTTCGTTGTGTTGAAGTTCTAACGCAAAAACCATCGTTTGCATTTATTGAATGGCTTCATGCTCAACCGCTCTTTCCTAAGTTCTACTGGCAGTCGCGCGACACTCGTGAAGAGGTTGTTGCGCTCGGTCAACTGCACACTTTTTCTGATCCTGCTCCCGCGTACGCAATTCTTGGTGAAGACCAACGAATTTGGGGTGGACGCTCGTTTGACGGGCACACCGCAAAGAATCGTCGCTGCATGGAGTCGTTTTTCTTCCTTCCTCAAGTTGAATTGATCCGCTTTGACAATACTTGGTCGTTGGCGGTTAATTTGTCCCCTGATCGAGTTTCTTCTATTAATGCTCTGAATAAGCTTTCTGTGGAAGCCGCGATATTGGCGCCTTTGTCTGCCCATATTGAACAGATCAATCATGTTCCAGAAAGAGAGCAATGGGACAACCTTGTCGATAAAGTGCTCAAAGGCATTAGCGACGAAGAGTATAAAAAAGTCGTTTTAGCGCGTAAAACTACACTGCAACTCGACGCGCCTATTTGCGCAGCTCAATTACTTAAAGCCAGCTATCTGCAAAATCACCACAGTTTCCACTTTATGTTGGTGCTAGATTCTAAACACAGTTTCATTGGATCAACACCAGAGCGCTTATATAGCCGACACGGTACTGAGCTCGATACAGAAGCGCTTGCTGGAACCATTGGTCGCGGAGATAGTGCTACTGAGGATATGGAACTGGCCAACTGGCTTTCTCAAGACAGCAAGAACCTCAACGAGAACCAGTATGTGGTCGACGACATCATTGAGCGTCTCACTCCTCACTCTCAAACAGTCGATGTTGAAAAAGACGCTCGTCTAGTGCGTTTGCGTAAGGTGCAGCATCTTAAGCGCAATATCCATGCTCAGCTTAATACTGGCGTTAATGGTGTGCAGTTACTTGCTGCCTTACAGCCAACTGCTGCGGTAGCGGGTTTGCCGCGTAAAGAGGCGATGGATTTCATTCTTGAACACGAACCGTTTGCTCGAGGTTGGTATGCAGGCTCTGTGGGTTATATCAGTCATCAGAGAGCGGAATTCTGCGTGGCGATTCGAAGTGCCTTGATTGTAAACGATCAAGTACAGCTATTTGCTGGCGCGGGGATCGTGCCGGGATCGGTTGCCGAGCATGAGTGGCAAGAGCTGAACAAGAAGATGTCGACTTTACTCAGCCTCATTTCTGATCACCCACCATTGGGTGTGGCGTCATGAATCACGACCAAGCCGTATTAAATAGAGTTTGGTGTCAAACATTATTAGAAGAGCTTGCACGCAATGGCGTTGAACATGTTTGTGTTGCACCGGGCTCTCGCTCAACGCCGTTAACTCTCGAAGCTGAAGCGAACCCCAAGTTAACCTTACACACGCACTTTGATGAGCGTGGTCTTGGATTTTTAGCTTTAGGCTTAGCAAAAGCCAGCGATAAGCCGGTTGCAGTGATTGTGACATCGGGAACCGCTGTGGCGAATTTGCTTCCTGCGACGGCTGAATCTGGGTTGACACGCGAGAAGCTGATCTTGCTGACCTCTGATAGACCCATCGACTTGGTCGACTGTGGTGCCAATCAAGCGATTCAACAACAGGGTATCTTTTCTTCCCATGTTGAAAGTACTTTAAACCTACCAAGCCCGAGTACACAAGTTTCTTTGAACTGGCTACTGACATCAGTTGATAACGCGCTGGCGAAACAACGTAATGTTGGTGGTGCGATTCATATCAACTGTCCGTTTCCAGAACCTCTATATTCTGCGAATAGCGCGGAAATGTATGCGGAATACACTTCTAGTGTCGCTGGGTGGAAATCGGGAATAAGTTGTTACAGCCAAACGTTTTTACCTAATCAATTGAACATGCAACCCATCGCTCTAGGTGAGTACCTTGGGCGTAAGGGTGTGGTTATTCTCGGTTCGCTAGATATTGAACAAGCGACAAGAGCTCAGCAGTTTGCCGCAGCATTAGGTTGGCCAGTTTTTTGCGATCCTCAATCAGGTGTCACAAGTGATTGGAAACATTATGATCTGTGGATGCAGAGTGACGTAGCTAAAGCGCAACTCAACCAATGTGATTTCATCCTTCAGTTCGGTGAGCGCATTGTTTCTAAGCGCCTTAACCATTGGATAAAGTCGCAAGCTTCATCATTCTGCTCATCACAATACATTGTTGTGTCACCAGATTCGCACCGAATCAACCAAGATCATCTGCCTCAAACCCATATCGTTGCTGATATCGAGTTATGGGTGTCAGAACAGCATTTACCTACCTTGTTAGGTCAACATGCAGGTTGGGCTGCACCTTTGGTAGAAATCGCGAATACGGTTCAACAATTAGCGTTGGCGCAAATATCCAATAATGACCAGCTAACCGAGTTGAGCGTTGCAGTTGACTTGTCGACTAGACTTAAAGACAGAGAGCTATTTGTGGGAAATAGTTTGATGGTAAGGCTGGTGGATATGCTGTCATCAATATCTGCGAATCAAGTTTACAGTAATCGTGGCGCATCAGGCATTGATGGCTTGGTGGCGACGGCTGCGGGTGTGGTGAAAGCTAACCAGAACCCCTTGATGATGTTGATTGGCGATACTTCTTTGTTGTATGACCTCAACTCTCTGGCTCTGCTTACTCACAATGTAACGCCTATGGTGATTGTTGTGACCAACAATGATGGCGGTGCGATCTTTGATTTGTTGCCCGTTCCTGAGCAACAAAAACAATCTCTATATCAAATGCCCCATGGTTTTGGTTTCGAACATGCCGCTGCGCAATTCCAGCTTGGTTATGCGGCGCCAGAAACTTTGAATTGCTATCAAACCATTATCGAACAACATTTCGAACAGGGTCAGGGTACCTTGCTCGTTGAAGTTAAGACGCCTCCCGAACAAGCGTCTACTTTACTGAAACAATTCAGTTCAATGCTCACCGAGGCATTAGCCTAAGGACTTTACATGCTTTACTCCAATTATTACCCAGCTGTACAGGAATCTTCTGACAAACCTTTGCTTGTTTTTCTACATGGTTTACTCGGAAGCGGGGATGATTGGAGCGCATGTCATCCATATCTAGAGGATTTTCCTCGTCTTTGCATAGATTTACCCGGGCACGGACAAAGTCGCTTTATTGATCCGGTAGGCTTTGATCATTGCTGCAAGAAAATCGTTCAGTGCATCATTTCTCAACTGGCCCTTAATGACCTCCCTGCAGATTACCCTATCGTGGTGATTGGCTACTCTATGGGAGGCAGGCTCGCCATGTATGGGGTGACAAGCCCTTGCTTTGAAACGCTCAACCTAGAGAAAGTCATTATTGAAGGCGGCAACTTTGGTCTGGAGCGTGATGAAGAACGAACACAAAGGTTAGTGCATGATACGCAGTGGGCTGTCCGCTTTGCGCAGCAGTCGATTGAAGATGTTTTAGACGATTGGTATCAACAAAGCGTCTTTTCTTCACTAAATCATGAGCAAAGACAAACTTTGGTCATAAAGCGTAGTGGTAACCTTGGAGTATCCGTAGCAAATATGTTGTTATCTACTTCGTTGGCTAAGCAACCGGATTTACGTGCCACATTGAAATCTCATGAGCATTTATTGCATTATGTATGTGGAGAAAAAGATCGTAAATTCATGGAGCTAGCTGAGAATAGTGGCTTTGAATATAGTCAGGTGGATTACGCTGGTCATAATGTTCATTTTGAGCAACCTGAGCTGTTTTCCAACCTGATCATCCAATGTATCGCCAGTCGTCGTTAATCTGACTGAGCGATTCTCTCGTATCAAGCACTATCAAAAGCAGAGCAACACCGTCACGACTATTTGTTAGTCGTGGTCTCTAATAGAACAATGGGAATCACCATGGCTAAAACAGTAGGCATCACAGAAGAAGAACTTTACGCAGCAGTTAACTGGCGCGATGAAAGCAGTCAATTTGAAGATATTCAGTACCATAAGTCTGACGACGGTATTGCGAAAATCACGATTGCGCGTCCTCAAGTCCACAATGCGTTCCGTCCACAAACCGTAAAAGAGATGATCAATGCACTGGCTGATGCTCGTTATGACGAGAAGGTTGGCGTAATCATTTTGACGGGTCTTGGTGAGAAGGCGTTCTGTTCTGGTGGTGACCAAAGTATCCGTGGTGACTACGGCGGTTATCAAGATGATTCAGGTACACACCACCTGAACGTGCTTGATTTCCAGCGTCAAATTCGTACTTGTCCAAAACCAGTTATCGCAGCGGTATCGGGTTGGGCAGTCGGTGGTGGTCATGTACTTCACATGATGGCAGACCTTACTATTGCCGCTGAAAACGCTCAGTTCGGTCAGACGGGTCCTAAAGTAGGTTCATTCGATGGCGGTTGGGGTGCTTCTTACATGGCTCGTATCGTTGGCCAAAAGAAAGCGCGTGAAATCTGGTTCTTGTGTCGTTTCTACGATGCTCAAGAAGCATTGGACATGGGCCTCGTGAACACGGTTGTTCCTGTCGCAGACCTAGAAAAAGAAACCGTTCGTTGGTGTCGTGAAGTGCTTCAACACAGCCCAATGGCACTGCGTTGCTTGAAAGCCGCACTAAACGCAGACTGTGACGGCCAAGCCGGTCTTCAAGAGTTGGCGGGTAACGCAACCATGATGTTCTACATGACAGAAGAAGGCCAAGAAGGCCGAAACGCATTTAACGAGAAGCGTCGACCTGATTTCGACAAATTTCCGCGTAACCCATAGCTTTCTCCTCTTCAAAATGAGTCGCTAAATAGCGGCTCGTTTTGTTTTGATGTTCCCGTTTTTTAGGAAACCTTATGAATTCAATGAATTCCCAACGTCACGCTAAACTATATCGTTATCAACTACCTATGGATAGCGGTGTAGTGCTGCGTGATAATAAGCTGAGCGAGCGCGTTGGCTACGTCATCCAACTTGAGTGTGATGGTAAAACCGGTTTTGGTGAAGTTGCGCCTCTGCCGGGCTTTAGCCAAGAAGATGCTGCGCAAGCCGGTATTCAGCTGCAAAACGAGCTAGAGCTTTGGAGTCACAACAAACCCCACACCCCATTCGATGAGTTATATCCGTCAGTTGCGTTTGGCTTTTCAATGGCATTGATGGAATTACGAGGCGATCTTAATGCTGAAGGTAACTACCGAGCTGCACCTTTATGTACCGGTGACCCTGATGAACTTATTCCTGTGCTTAATGAGATGGAAGGTGAGAAGGTCGCTAAGGTAAAAGTTGGCCTTTATGAAGCAATCCGTGATGGCATGCTGGTGAACTTATTCCTTGAGTCGATTCCTGATTTAACGCTAAGACTAGATGCTAACCGCGCGTGGAAGCCTGAAAAAGCCAAGCAGTTCATCAAGTACATTTCGCCTTCGCTGCGTCAACGTATTAGCTTTATTGAAGAGCCTTGTCAGAAACCAGAAGACAGCTTGGCCTTTGCCATCGACCACGGTGTGGCGATTGCATGGGATGAGACACTACAAGAAGCGGTGCGAAGCCCTGAGTTTGATCTTAGTGATTTAACGGGTGTTAAGGCGGTTGTGATTAAACCAACCTTGATTGGCTCAGTAGAGCGTTGTGTTGCTATCATTGAGCGCGCGCAACAACTTGGTATTAAACCAGTACTAAGCTCAAGCATAGAGTCTAGCCTTGGATTAACTCAGGTTGCTCGATTGGCGCAGCAGTACTTACCTAATGAAGTGCCGGGGCTTGATACGATTGGCTTGTATCAGCAACAGCTAGAAGTCTCTTGGCCGGGTTGTCAGCTTCCAGTTTCAACGCTTGAACAGCAACAATTGATTTGGTCTTCTTAGTCTGATCGTTCGATTGGCTTAGACCGTTCTCAATCTATAACTTGGTTATCTTATGATGCGCCCACAATCTAATCATCACCCGCTCTGGGTACAGTGGGCGCAGCAGAACCCACATCAAACAGCGTTAGTGATTCCTAACCGCGCTTACACTTGGCAGCAAGTGTCTGTGCTGGTGAGTGAGTACCAACAACAGTTGTCTCATCAAGGCCTATCTGCAGGTGATGTACTGACGATTGTCGGTAAGAACCAAGCTGAAGTGATTCCAGTGTATCTTGCGGCCTTAAATTTAGGTGTGGTTTGTGCGTTTACCATGCCTCAGCCGAAAGCTCGTTTAACGCAGAAGCTTGAATCCCTCTATGGTCAGTTAGACAGACGTTACCTTTGGCTATTAGATAGCTGTGGGTTAGATCATTCTGATGCTGTTGACCTCAAGACCATATTGGTGACGTTACTTTGCTTGAGCGAAGTTAAGGTCGATGGTGATGACAAGCCAACAACACCGGAAAATCCTAACTTTAATCCTCAATCTTTAGCGAGCATCGTATTCACTTCTGGCTCTACCGGAAACCCGAAAGCGGTGGCGCACACGTTGCAGCAACACTTATGTTCAGCTCAGGGTTTACTCGACGTTTTCAACTTTGAACAAGCTAACACTTGGCTACTTAGCTTGCCGATGTACCACGTATCGGGATTAGCGATTGTCCATCGTTGGCTAGCTGCTGGTGGTTGTATCAAAATAGGTCAAGGTAAGCTTGAGTCAGACATCGAAGGTTGCAGTCATGCCTCTTTAGTGGCTACTCAACTACATAGGTTATTGCAGAGTAAGCAAGCACTTACTTTAACTCATGTGTTGTTAGGTGGGAGCCATATCCCAGAAGCGCTAGGGCTTGAAGCTCAACAAATGGGCATTGAAACTTGGCTTGGATACGGCATGACAGAAGCGGCTTCAACAGTGACCGCGAAGCAAGTCGATTCTAGTAATACTGCAGGTTTTGTTCTCGACCAACGCCAGTTGAAAATTGAAGATCAACGTATCTTTATTGGCGGAAATACGCTTGCTTCTGGTTATTACTATCAAGGTGACTTAACACCACTGGTGGATGACCAAGGTTGGTTCGACAGCAAAGACCTCGGCGAATGGGATGGCGAACAAGTATCGATTATTGGTCGTGCTGATAACCAGTTTATTTCTGGGGGAGAGAATATCCACTGTGAAGAAATTGAGCGAGCACTCAACCAATTACCTGAAGTTAAACAAGCCTTTGTGATCCCTATTGAAGACAGTGAATTTGGCTTTAGACCGATTGCGATCGTTGACTGTGATGAACTACCGACCAAAGACTGGTTTGCAAAACAGTTACAAGGGAGCTTAGAGCGATTCAAATTCCCTATCGAGTATTATCAAATACCTGAGCAAGAGCAGCAGGGCATTAAGGTATCTAGGTCGGGCTTAGCATCTTGGTTGTTTCAGCATAGGAACTAGAAAGCCGCACATCTCTGGAAGGTGTTTGTGGTTTGCTAGATTGGAAGACGGTTAGTTAATTTAGCGATTAGATAGTTCAAAACAGAATTTATTATCTTTATAACCATCCATCATAATAAGCCATATAAATAACGGATTATAGAATAAGGTCTTATTATGAAAATTGCGCTCATCATTGCGGTATTACTGCAGATAGGCCAAGCGATAACATCGTCAGGGCTGACACGCTCGTTAGCTGAGCTCACCGCGTTCGTGTTAGTTGTGGTATTGGTTTTGATGAAAAGAGAGAGCAAGAAGAGTGATAAGCCCCTGTTTGAATAGTATTTTGGTCAATATAGACAACAAACGATAAAGGCAAAGCCCATACAAGCTTTGCCTTTTTGTTTTGTTGTTCGCTATTTTTGCGAGAGATTCAGTTTTCGTGAGATTAAGCGAGGGTTAACCAAGCTAACGAACCTGTAGAAATCATCACCCACATCGAAATACCAAACATCAATGGCTTTGGTCCGGCCGCTTTCAGTTTCTCTACAGAGATGCCACAGCCAATCAAGAACAGACACACAACCAATGCACGCTTAGACACATCAAAGATCCCCTGATACACCATCTCAAACTGTGGTAATAAGTCACTCACCGCGATAGCCGCACAGTAGAAGAAAATGAAGTAGGGAACGGTAATCTTCTTTTGATCGCTCTTGAAGATCATTGCGCTAACTAAAGCAATTGGGATGATCCAAAGTGCACGCGCTAGCTTAAGTGTTGTCGCTGTAGTCAGTGCTTCCTCACCATAAGCTGATGCTGCACCAACAACCGAAGAGGTATCGTGAATCGCGATTGCCGCCCAAGTACCGAACGTCTGTTGGCTTAATTCAAGCGCATGGCCAATCATTGGAAATAGAAACAGCGCCACTGAGTTCAGTACGAAGACCGTAGCCAACGCCAAACCAATCTGTTCATCTTCTGCTTTGATGGCTGGAGCTACAGCTGCAATCGCGCTACCACCGCAAATAGCGGTGCCAGAAGAGATAAGATAGCCTGTGGTACGATCTAGCCCCATACGTTTCGCTAAGAACCAGCCAATCACTAGCGTGCCGATGATGGTAGTGATGATCAAACCAATACCGTCGCCTGTTACTGCTAGCGCTTTCTCGAATTGAATACCGAAACCTAAGCCGACAATAGAGTAAGCCAGTAGCTTCTTAGTTAATTTGCCAACCTCTACGTTCTCAGGCACCAAGCCTAAGCTCGCAAGTAGAAAACCGATAACCAGCGCAGTAGGGGAGCTTACCCATGGGGTTAAGCAAAATATAGCAGCAAGATAAAACGGAATGGACTTATTCATTTTCATTATATTGTTTTTGTCATTTCTGGTTATGGCAGCATAGCGAAGACTATACGCTTAACTTAATGATAAGTAAGTCTAAATGAATTGAACAAACGTTAAGAAAAACTAAACGTTTGTTCATGGCTATGAATTTGGCGTAATAAAGCGTGAGTTTAACGAGTTATTGTAGCGATCCACGGAGTTCAGCAACCGATTGACGAAGTGTCTCGCACGTCGCTTCCTTCGGTGGAATGGGCTCACCAGCTTCAATCTCTAGCTTAGTCCAGAAACGGCTTGGTAGCCCTTTGCATGCTCGTCCTTTGAAGCGGCTAAAGTAGCTGCCCCAAAGGCCTTTAAGTGCCATTGGAATCACTGGGACAGGAGAGCGTCTAATAATCAGCTCCATGCCACGCATGAACTCTGCCACTTCACCATCAGAGGTGAGTTTACCTTCAGGGAAGATACACACGATGTGACCTTCATGAAGCGCTTGTTCCACTTCTTTGAAAGCGTTACGAATAGAGCCGCGATTGGTCGCGGAGATTGGAATAACCCCAGCTCTTTTCAAGAAGCGTCGAATCGGCGGTAACTTGGTGTAATCCTCTTCCATCACAAAGCGAATCAAACGTGGGCAAACCGCACTCAACAGCAGTGCATCCATATAACTCACATGGTTGCAGACGATTAGTGCGCCGCCTTTCTCAGGCAAGTGATGTAGGTTCTTATGCTTTACACGATACATGGTGTGAGTCACCACCCAAGTGAAAAAGCGGAACGCATAGATAGGCACCTGATAAAACAGGTACAGCATCACCAAAGTGTTACCTGCCGCCAGCAATACAAACAATTGTGGAATGGAAAGCTCAAACACACTCAGGCAAACGATGCCTAGTACAGCACTTCCCACCATGAACAGTGAGTTGTAGATGTTGAGTCCGGCAATGACTTGCGCTCGCTCATCTGGCTTTGCTCGTAACTGCATCAAGGAATACAGAGGGACAATAAAGATACCGCCAGATATCCCAAGCAGCAGCAAGTAAGCAAACAGTGGCCAAAGTTCTGAGTGGGTGACGAATTGGTGGAATGAGCCGAAATCAGGCAGCGATTCAGGAATTGATATCGCCATTAATATGCCAAATACTGAAATCCCCAAGCTGCCCATTGGCACTATGCCGATTTCAATTCTGTGATTGGATAACTTGTCACACGCTAAAGAACCGATGGCAATGCCTACCGAGAACAGTGCTAACAAAAAGGCGACCGAACTTTCAGTGCCATTTAAGTGCAGCTTAGTGAAGTTCGGGAATTGAGTGAGGTAAGCCGCGCCAAGGAACCAGAACCAACTAATAGACATCAGCGCTTGGAAGGTTGGGCGGTCTTTTTTGGCAATCGCAAGTGTTGCTCGGGTCAGCTTTACTGGCTGCCACTTCACTTTCAAATCAGGTGCGTTACTTGGCGCTTCAGGGATAAAGCAGCTTGATACGTAACCAAGAACCGCGAATGACACGATACACACAGCAGCAATAAGCTTAGCGCCTTCTTCTGAAGCAATAATGCCAGCACCAAGAGTACCAATCAGAATCGCTAGGAATGTACCGGTCTCAACTAGAGCATTGCCAGAAACGAGCTCTTTTGTCTTTAGTTGTTGTGGAAGTAGGGCGTATTTTACAGGGCCAAAGAAGGCACTTTGTGTTCCCATTAGAAACAGCAGTAATAGCAATATTCCGTAGCTTTCATAGATAAACCCGATCGCACCCAGTGACATGATCACCACTTCAAGGAGCTTAACTTTTCGGATAAACCAAGATTTTTCGTATTTATCAGCCAGTACACCGGCCAAAGCAGAAAATAGGAAGAAGGGCAGAATAAACAGGCCTGCAGCCAAATTTATGAATAAATTACTGGAGATAGGCAGCGTGTCTACGCTTGCGAAAGCAACAAACAGTAACAGAACATTTTTGAAGATGTTGTCATTAAAGGCTCCCAGAAATTGGGTAATAAAGTAGGGTAGGAACCTTTTTTGCGTTAACAGCGAAGATTGGCTGCTGTTGTTCATTCTCTTTCCTTGGATGCTTACCAGTTGGTTAGGTAGTTTGAGACTAGGTTATTGATCAGTTCTTTACCATCGATAGGCTCAGAAGCAAAAAACTTATCATCAACGCTAAGTAGAGTAATTCCATGTACTCCAGACCATAATACACGGCTGGCTTTAACGACTTCGCTTTCTGTATGTTCAGGAGCAATAGCCACCAGAAGCTGCTCAAGCATACCGGTCATTTTATCGATACGGTTCGATTGCCATTCAGGAAGGTTTTCACCGTTCATGTTGTGCTCAAAAATAAGCTGCCAACGGTGAGGGTGTTTCTGTGCAAAGTCATGGTAGCAGTAAGCAAGGTTGAATAGAGCTTGTTGAGGATTGCTCGATTGTTCAACTGCGGCCGCAGATTCAGACGCCAGTTCATCTAATGTTTGAGCAACAACGTGCAAAAGCAGTAGGTTGTAGTTGCCGAATACATTCACCAATGTACTAGGAACATAACCAATCATATTGGCAATTTTACGTAGACTTAACTCGTGATAAGAGTGCTGGTCTAAAAAGTCTGTCACTGTCTTTAAAGTCAGCTGAACTAATTGTTCTCGAGTGTGATCGTTTCTGCGTGCCATGATTAGTTTCTAGTAAATGAACATCGTTCAATATTTTAATGCCCTCCCCGATAGCCGTCAATCCTTCCGCTAATTAAGTAACCAATTAATAGCCGCAATATTATGATACATGTGTAAACACCGTGAATATTTCATTGTTCTTTGTTAACGAGTATGATTAAGGTGTCGAAAGATAAAGAAACCTATAAAGGATAATAATGAAACGATTTTTCTCACTAGTCGCGATCCTGTTGGTAACAGTCGCGGTGACGCCAATCGCGGAAGCGAAAAAGTTTGGTGGTGGTAAGTCATTTGGCAAAAGCTTTAAAACGGCTCCAGCACCAAAACAACAAAATACGAATTCGATCCGTCAAGATCAAACGGGTAAGAACACAGCGGCGAACTCTAGCAAGAAAGGCCTTATGGGCGGTCTGCTAGGTGGTCTACTTGCTGGTGGTCTATTAGCGGCGTTCTTTGGTGGCGCATTTGAAGGTATCCAGTTCATGGATATTCTGATTATGGGTCTGATCGCTTTCCTAGCGTTTAAATTCCTACGCGGAATGTTGGGTGCTAAGCAGGGCTCTATGAATCAGCAGAATGCACGTGGTCAACAGCCAGCATTCGGCGGCATGGGTCAGAACAAGTTTGAACAACCAAAGCAGCAACAGCCAAATGTTCATAACTTCGAGCAAGCACAACCTCAATCACAAGGCACTGCTGGTGGCTTTGGTTTTGGTGCACAAAGCGATGTTCCACATAACTACCCACCGGGCTTTGATCAAGCGGCCTTCATCAATGGCTCTCGTGAGCACTACCGTACACTGCAAGGTGCATGGAACCACAACGAGCTAAACACGATTGAAGAGTACGTGTCTCCAAGCCTATTTGAAGACCTAAAAGCTGAGCGTAACAAGCTAGACGGTGATCAGCACACAGACGTAATGTACGTTGATGCTGAAATCGTTCGCGCTGACCACGATGGTAGCAAAGCACAACTAAGCCTACAGTTTAGTGGTCGTTACCGTGATACAGCGGATGGCATCGAAGAAGATATCACTGATATCTGGCACTTAGAGCGCGATCTAACTACTGACAATGCACCTTGGCTAATTGTTGGTATTCAAGGTTAATCTCGATAGTTAACTAAAAATGAGTTAACTAGATATTACTTTGATTATTGAAAGCCCCTACGGAGAAATCTGTAGGGGCTTTTTTGTGTCCGGTTGTTTGGAACTGTAAATTTTAAGAAGGGCGTTTGTCCTCGGGGTATAGAAAATGTAGTTCTTTAGATATTTTCGTTGGTAGAAAACGGTATCATCACGACAATTATTTAGAGTGATACTTTGTGCTAACGGTGAGTTAGGCTGAACGCAAGTTACCCATTCTATTTAGATATTCAATAGGGGTATTTAACCAAGATAGAGGTGTTCATCGTGACGACTGAGTTTTTCGAGCCGATACTAGAACCTGAAATACCACTACAACAGAAACAACAAATAGCGGATGAGTGTGAGGAGTATGTATCTACAAACTGCTTAGGTTGCGCTGCTTACTTGGTATGTGAACGCCACATGGAAGTCTGGAGAGACTGAGCGCTCGGTGAGCTTCAAGAGTTCAATCTTGTTGTGAGATCTACGGATAGAAGTTTGAAGTGTTGGACTTAGACAGAAGCGGTTTCAAGTTTAGCCTTAATAGGGCAGGGCTTATCAATAAAACGTTCAGAAACGAAAAAAGCCAACTCAATGAGTTGGCTTTTCGATTTTCCAATTAAGGAGAATATGGTGGAGGGAGACGGATTCGAACCATCGAAGGCAGTGCCGGCAGATTT